>JBCBKL010000001.1:0-427450 GCA_038521825.1 Pseudomonadota bacterium
CCCAGTTTGGGTCCTCGCCCGCAATCGCTGTCTTGACCAACGGCGAATTCGCAATGGATAGCGCGTGTGTTCGGGCATCGGGCGGGGATGTGGCGCCTGACACCGCGATCTCGACAAACTTCGTTGCGCCCTCGCCGTCTCTCACCACCTGGTGGGCCAGATCCAGCATCAAGGACTCGAGGGCGTCCTTGAAATCGGCACTGCCTTTCACGTCGACCCTGGACGCTCCGGTGGCAGCCATGATCAGCGTGTCTGACGTCGAAGTATCACTGTCGACGGTGATGCAGTTGAATGTGCGCCCAGCGAGTTCGGCCACAAGGTGCTGCAAGTCCGTTCGGGCGATATCGGCATCCGTGAACACATAGACCAGCATCGTCGCCATATCAGGCGCGATCATGCCTGAACCCTTGGCGATGCCTGCGATCTTCACTGGGCTTCCGTCAATATCCACCGTGCAGGCGGCGCCCTTTGGATACGTGTCTGTTGTCATGATTGCCTTGGCACAATCAGGCAAAGCATCAGGACTTAGTGAATTCTTGAGATCTGCCAATACGCTTGTGATGCGGTCGACTGGGAGCGGTTCACCAATCACACCCGTTGAGGCGGTAAAGATACGGTTGATCGGCACGCCGCAAATTTTGTTAACGGCCGCCGTCAGAGCTTTGACAGCGTCAAACCCGTTCTTTCCGGTGAAAGCGTTTGCGTTGCCCGAATTCACCAGGATCGCCGCTCCCGCATCACTGGCGGTCTGAATTTTCGCCTGACAATCGAGAACAGCGGCCGATCGTGTCGCAGAGCGGGTGAAGACGCCCGCAATAGCGGACCCCGGTGCAACCTCGGCCAGCATCACATCTGGCCTATCGGTATATTTCACTCCGGCAGCGGCTGTTGCAAACTGAACACCGTCGATGACAGGCAGGTCTGGAAACTCCGCCGGAGCAAGGGGCGAAATGGGCAACGGGTCTGCCATGAGAGCCTAGTCCAACAGTGTGAGGTCTTTCAGAATTGCAGGGTCTATCGTGCCATTGTCGGGACGTTCGACCTGAGCGTTTTCGACAAGGGCGTCCACAGCATCCTGAACGGCTTCATCCCTGATCTTTGCTTCGATCTCGGCCTTGACGTCGTCAAGCGCGGGAATGTCTTTGATCCGCGTTTCGTTCAAGGTGATGACGTGCCAGCCAAACTGGGTCTGCACCGGCGCGGATACATCGCCAACTTCGAGGGATTTGACCGCTTCCTCGAAGGTCGGGACCATCATGCCGTCGCTGAACCAGCCTAAAGACCCGCCCCCCGGTCCCGAAGGCCCCGTTGAATTGTCACGTGCCAACTGGGCGAAATCCGCACCACCCTCCAGTTCCTTCACCAGCGCTTTCGCTTCGTCCTCGGTTTCGACGAGGATGTGCGAGGCGTTGTATTCCGTGCCTTGTTCGGCGTTCTTGTATTCAGCGTCATACGCGGCTTGGATCGCATCGGGGGTCAGCGCGTCAGCCAGGATCTCTTCGAGAGCTTCGCCAGCAAGCAAAGAACGCTGTTCGTTGTCGAGGGATAGCTGGACCCGGGCGGGTGGCGTTTCTTCGTATGACTGAGCCAGTGCGGATTGTTGGATCAATTGATCCAGAATGCCTTGATACAGCACGGGATCCGGAAGTTGCTGATACTGCTGGGGCAGGGTGGCACGGGCGATTATCATGTGACCTATGGTGATGTCGACGCCATTCACGCTGGCAACGACTGTGCCGGCGTCGACGTCCTCCGCCTGTGCCGGCAGCGTCAGGATAGCCGAGAGCGCCAGCGCAGGCAGGAAGGCAGAGCGAATGGGCATGATGAATAATCCTTGGGTTGATGCACACCGAGGGGCGCATTGACACGGTTTCACGTGACCCTTACATCGCCCTGTGGGCGCGGCCCGGGCCGGCTTACGCCATGTATCTATGAGCTTGGCCTGATATGGGCAAGCAGATGCTGCACAACAGGAATTGAAGGTCGGCTGGAGAAAGCATGCTTGGTTTTGGGACCCTTGCCAAAAAGGTTTTTGGCACACCGAACGATCGAAAGATCAAAAGCTTGCGACCGACGATCGACAAGATCAATGCCTTGGAGTCTGAATTCGAAGCGCTTAGCGACGAGGATATCAAGGCCAAAACCGACGAGTTCCGCGACCGTGTGAACCAGGGTGAAAGCCTCAACGACCTGCTGCCGGAAGCATTCGCCAACTGTCGCGAGGCGGCGAAGCGTGCGCTTGGCCTTCGCGCCTTTGATACCCAGTTAATGGCTGCGGTTTTCCTTCATGGTGGCAACATTGCCGAGCAAAAGACAGGCGAGGGCAAGACCCTGACCGCGACATTTGCGGCCTACCTGAATGCGTTGACGGGCAAGGGCGTGCATATTGTTACGGTTAACGAATACCTTGCAAAACGTGATGCCGAATGGATGGGCAAGGTGTACGCCGCGCTTGGGATGACCACTGGCGTTGCCAGCTCGACCATCAGCGCCGAGGAAAAAGTCGCCGCCTATCAAAGCGACATTACCTACGCGACGAATAACGAACTTGGGTTCGACTACCTTCGTGACAACATGCGGGTCGATATCGAGAGCATGCTGCAAAAGCATCACCACTTTGCCATCGTTGACGAGGTGGACTCGATTTTGATCGATGAGGCGCGGACACCGCTCATAATCTCGGGTCCGTCAGAGGATCGTTCAGACCTTTATCGCACGGTTGACGCGATTATCCCGTTGATTGAGGAAGACCACTTTGAACTCGACGAAAAGACCCGGAACGTCACGTTTACCGATGAAGGGAACGAGTTTCTCGAGGACCAATTGCGTGTCCGCGAGCTTATCGGGGCGGACGCGTCGCTGTATGATCCTGAAAGCACCACGATCGTTCACCATGTGAACCAGGGCCTGCGGGCGCACAAGCTGTTCCAGCGCGACAAAGACTATATCGTCCGCGATGGCGACGTGGTCCTGATCGACGAATTCACAGGGCGGATGATGCCCGGGCGCCGTTTGTCCGAAGGTCTGCATCAGGCGATCGAGGCCAAGGAAGGCTGTGAAATCCAGCCTGAGAACGTCACGCTTGCGTCAGTGACGTTCCAGAACTACTTCCGCCTTTATGACAAGCTGGCGGGCATGACCGGGACGGCTGCGACCGAGCGCGAAGAGTTTGGTGAAATCTATGGCCTTGGCGTTGTCGAAGTCCCTACGAACCGGCCAGTTACCCGCGTGGATGAAGACGACCAGGTTTATCGGACGTCCCGCGAAAAGTATGATGCCATGATCCGCGAGATCAAAAAGGCTCATGAAAAAGGGCAGCCGGTTCTTGTGGGCACGACGTCCATTGATAAATCCGAGATGTTTAGCAAGCTGCTCGACGCTGAAAAGATCCCGCACAACGTCCTCAACGCGCGCCAGCATGAGAAAGAGGCGCAGATCATCGCCGATGCTGGCAAGCTGGGTGCGGTTACCATTGCGACCAACATGGCCGGGCGAGGTACTGACATTCAACTTGGCGGCAACGTCGAGATGAAGGTATTGGAGGCGATCACCGCTGACCCAACGGCAGACCCGGACGAGGTTCGCAAAAAGATCGAGGCCGAGCACGAAGACGAAAAGCAAAAGGTCCTTTCCTCTGGCGGGCTCTTTGTTCTCGCCTCTGAACGCCACGAAAGCCGGCGCATCGACAACCAGCTTCGGGGCCGTTCGGGCCGGCAGGGTGATCCGGGGCGCACGTCTTTCTACCTTAGTCTCGAAGATGACCTGATGCGGATCTTCGGATCGGACCGGCTGGACCGGGTGCTTAAGACGCTCGGCATGGAAGAGGGCGAAGCCATTGTCCATCCGTGGGTGAACAAGTCGCTTGAGCGGGCGCAGGCCAAGGTCGAAGGTCGTAACTTCGATATCCGCAAGCAGCTGCTGAAATTCGACGACGTGATGAACGACCAGCGCAAGGTTGTGTTTTCGCAGCGGCGCGAGATCATGGAATCCAAGGATTTGTCCGAGATCGCGGGCGATATGCGGCATCAGGTGATTGATGACCTGATCGATCAGTACATGCCGCCCAATTCCTATGCCGACCAGTGGGACACGCACGGTCTCTATGCGGCTGTCATCGAGAACCTGAACATGGACGTGCCCGTTATCGACTGGGCCGACGAAGAGGGCGTGGACGACGAACAGATCCGCGAACGCCTGGTCGAGGCATCGGACAAGATGATTGCCGACAAGGCCGAGGCTTTTGGCCCGGACACCATGCGGGCCATCGAAAAGCAGCTGCTCTTGCAGGCGATCGATAGCAAATGGCGGGAACATCTTTTGACACTTGAGCACCTTCGATCCGTTGTTGGCTTCCGTGGATACGCGCAGCGCGATCCGCTGAACGAGTACAAGAACGAAGCGTTCCAGTTGTTCGAGGGCATGCTCGACAGCCTGCGCAACGACGTGACGCAGAAGATCAGCCGGATCCGTCCGATGACCGAAGCCGAGCAACAGCAGATGATGGCCGAAATGGCAGCGCAGCAGAAAGCGGCACAACAGGCCGCCGAACTGGCGAGCCTGCCGGATCCGTCCGAAGATGCCGTCAACGCCGGATTCAATGAAAATGATCCATCGACGTGGGGAAATCCCGGGCGGAATGACGCTTGTCCCTGCGGATCCGGGAAGAAGTTCAAACATTGCCACGGCCGACTGGTCTGAACAATCGGCGGTAGTGGGATGCCTTCATGACTCCCATAGCGTGCCACAACTCGGACAAATTCAACTGACACTCCATTAACCAACCAACTCGGAGAAGGGCTTGGTATGGGAAAGAGTAAAGAGATCGCCACGGCCTTAGGGACCCTGGCGATTGCGGTTGGCATCGGGTTCGTGATGCAAAGCACGGAAACGGCAAAGGCCCGCTATAGTTTTGACGTGCAGGATACGGTTTCGGCCGCGGTTGCGGCAGCGCCCAATTTTTCCTTTGCGGATGGTTCGTCACTAAACGTCAAAGACGTTGAACTGACATCGGCCCTGACTGGTCTAAGCGATATCGACAAGAGCCTGAAGCTGGCAAGTATCTCCCGCGGCGCGCCACAATCCCCGAGCGTGTTCACCAGCATGAGCAGTCCAGACTGCCCGATTCACGTCGAGGCTCAGCCGATCATCGGCGGTATGGTCAGCCTTACGATCAACGCAGGTTGCCTGCCGGATACAAAGCTTTCCGTTCATCACAACGGGATCGTCTTTACCGAAGCTACAAATGAGGAGGGCGCGCTGCGTGTGATTGTGCCTGCGCTTCAGGAAAAGGCCGTATTCATCATTGCGTTCGAAAGTGGCGAGGGCGCGGTTGTGCAGGCCGATGTCGAGGGGCTGCGCAACTATGCCCGCACGGTTCTGCAATGGCACGGGCAGAGTGGCCTCGCGTTGCATGCTCGCGAATTTGGGGCAAGAGATGGCCGGTCGAGCGATCTGTGGCATGGCTCTAAACAAAACCTTGCCGGCGTAGCGGATGGGGTGAACGGCTTGGTATTGCGGTTGGGTGACAATACCCTTTCCGACCCTATGATCGCCGACGTGTATACCTATCCCGCGGCCCGCAGCGCCAAGACCGGCACCATCGAGCTGCAGGTCAAGGCCAACGTGACCGAAGAAAGCTGTGGCCGGGATTTCAGGGCGTCCGCTCTTGAGATGGCCGAGGGTGGTGCGATCTTTTCCCGCGACCTTTCGCTGACTATGCCCGGCTGTGAGGCGGTCGGTCAGTCAATTGTGTTGAACAATCTGGTCTCTAACTTAAAAGTTGCGCGCAACTAGAACGCGCAACTGGGGCTACAGATGGTCTATCGTTGTGCGGCATTGTTTGCCGCACTTTTTATTTTGGCCGGTCCGGTCTGGGCGCAGGACGTTACGCTTTCCTCTCCAGACGGCAAGGTCGAACTCAGCGGGACACTGCTTGGCTTTGATGGCGAGTTCTATCGTGTCGACACCATTTACGGCGAGCTTACGGTCGATGGCAGCGGTGTGACCTGCGAGGGCCCCGGTTGCCCGAACCTGCAGGACTTTGTTGCGCGGGTGGGGATCTCAGGCTCCGCCACGATGGGCCGTGTGCTTTTCCCCGCACTGATCGAGAGCTTTGCTCGTCGTGAGGGATACCGATCAGAACGGACGGACGAACGGGAGGGTGTAAGGACATACCGTTTGGTCAGCCCTTCGACGAACAAGCCGGTGGCCGAGTTTCTGATCCGGTCGACGAACACCGATGAGGGTTTTGCCGATCTACTGGCAAATGAGGCCGATATCGTCATGGCGCTGCGCGAAATTCGGGGTGATGAGAGAACGCGCGCCATTGAGAGCGCGCTTGGCGATCTTAAAGGCCCCAACCGCAGCCGGGTTCTAGCACTCGACGCGCTTGTGCCCATCGTAAACCCGGATTTGCCCGTTCGGTCGATTGAGCCGCTGGCCCTTGCGCGGGTCCTGTCGGGGGCCGTAACGAATTGGTCAGTCCTTGGGGGTCCAGACGCGCCGATCTCAGTCCATGTTCCCGGCCCGATGACAGGAATGGGGCAGTCGTTGGGTGACCTTGTTCTCATACCTGCTGGTTCAACTGTCTCAGAAACAGCGGTGCTGCACGATCGATCGGCCGACCTTGTTGCCGAGGTTCTTGCCGATCCATTCGCCATCGGGATCGCAAGCTATTCCGATCATGGGGAGGCTCGGGTTCTCACTCTAGAGGGGTCTTGCGGCTTTGAGTCGGTTGCCGGTCGGCTGACCATCAAGACCGAAGACTATCCGCTCACGGCGCCCATGTTTCTGTACCTCCCCGTGCGCCGCTTGCCCAAGGTTGCGCGGGATTTCCTTGCCTATACACGGGGTATGGCTGCTCAGGCCGTCATTCGCCGGTCCGGTTTGGTCGATCGGGCGACCGAGCGTGTGACGCTGGCTCAGCAGGGTCAGCGGTTTACCAATGCAATCATGAATGCCGGTGCGGAGGTTCCGCTCGCTGAATTGCAACGTATGGTCGGATTTCTTTCGGATTCGGCGCGATTGTCGATCTCGTTCCGGTTCGAAGCGGGCTCGGCGCGCCTAGATGCCCAGTCGCGGTCAAACATCCAACAGCTTGCACAGACGCTGGAAAGCGGACAGTTGGATGGTCGCGATGTTCTGTTCGTGGGGTTTAGCGACGGACAAGGTGCAGCCGATCCTAATAGGGCCATTGCATTGCAGCGTGCCGAGGCCGTGCTTGCCGCGGTGCAGTCCGCGGCTGAGACAGCCAAATTCGACAGGATCAACATGATCGCGGACGCTTTTGGAGAGGCCTTGCCAATGGCATGCGATGACACCGCGTGGGGCCGCAGGGTCAATAGGCGTGTGGAGGTCTGGGTGCGCTAGAGATACCCAGCGGACTTGAAGCTAAGCTCGCGCGATTTGCCGACGATGATGTGATCATGCAATGTCAGCCCAAGCGACTGGCACGCCATTTCGATCTGGTTCGTCATGTCGATATCGGCCTGGCTGGGTGTCGGGTCACCGGACGGGTGGTTGTGCACCAGTATCAATGCACTGGCATTCAATTCCAGTGCCCGTTTGACAACCTCTCGCGGATAGACCGGGACATGATCGACGGTGCCCTTGGCCTGTTCCTCATCCGCGATCAGGATGTTCTTGCGATCAAGGAACAGCACTCTGAACTGTTCCGTTTCCCGATGGGCCATTGTGGTGTGGCAATAATCAAGCAAAGCGTCCCAGCTGGAGATCACTTGCCGGTTCATCACCTTTGATCGGGCCAGCCGTTGTGCGGCCGCCTCGACGATCTTCAGTTCAGTGATGACCGCGTCACCCACCCCTTTGACGTCGCTCAGACGGTCGGCAGGGGCGGTGATAACGCGGTTGAAGTCGCCGAACCGTTTCAGCAACTCATGCGCCAGTGGTTTCACGTCCCTGCGCGGGATGGCGCGGAACAGGACTAGCTCCAGCATTTCGTAATCTGGTAGTGCGTCTGCTCCACCTTTCAAAAACCTTTGCCGCAGGCGGCTGCGGTGGTCCGCGATATAGGACGGTGTCGTGCCTTGGGGCAGGGCAACCGGCGTGGCCTCGTCCGGATCAAAAAGCTGCGGCTGTTCGCGAAAGTGAACCATGGGGAAGCCTTGCGTCAGCAAGGTTTAGGAGGCGTTAACGCCCGCATCCGAGCCCCCGTACGGGTGGTTGTATCGCGCGAATAGGGCAGTACCTGGCCACACAGGCACGGTTCGGCGCGAGGGCCTGACCTGTCTTTAACCCTTCATCGAGTCCCAGAAGCTTTTGACCGAAGAAAAGAAGCTATGGCTTTCGGGGTTGTTGTTCTGCTCCGAAATCTCTTCGAACTCGCGCAACAGCTCTTTTTGCCGGGTGGTCAGGTTCACCGGAGTTTCGACCGCCAATTCGATAAACATGTCGCCTGGTCCGCCGCCACGCAGGGCTGGCATCCCCTTGCTGCGCAGACGCATCTGGCGGCCGGATTGCGAACCTGACGGGATCTGCACGCGGGCCCGCCCGCCATCGATTGTGGGTACTTCAATGTTGCCGCCCAAGGCTGCTGTGCTCATCGCCACGGGGACCCGGCAGAACAAATTTACGCCGTCCCGTTCGAACAACTTGTGGTCTTCCACCTCGATGAAGATATAAAGATCGCCCGATGGGCCGCCACGCAGCCCTGCTTCGCCTTCGCCGCCCAATCGGATTCGGGTGCCTGTCTCGACCCCGGCCGGGATATTGACGCTAAGCGAACGGTCCTTTTCGACCCGTCCCGCGCCGCCGCATGAATTGCATGGATTCTTGATGATCTGACCGAGGCCGTTGCAAGTGGGGCAAGTGCGCTCAACCGTAAAGAAGCCCTGTTGGGCCCGTACTTTTCCCATACCTGAACATGTCGGGCAGGTTGTCGGTTCGGCACCACCTTCAGCGCCGGAACCATTGCAGGATCCACACGCAACCGCTGTCGGAACATTGATCGTCTTCTGAAGGCCGGTATAGGCCTCTTCCAGCGACACCCGCAGATTGTAGCGCAGGTCAGACCCGCGCGTGGCGCGCTGCCGGCCACCACCACGGCCTCCCATGAAGTCACCGAAGAGATCGTCGAAAACGTCGGAAAAGGCCGAACCAAAGTCCTGCCCGCCGCCAAATCCCTGTCCTGGGCGAGGGCCGTGCCCGCCGCCCATGCCGCCTTCGAATGCCGCATGACCAAAGCGATCGTAGGCGGCTTTCTTTTCGCCGTCCTTAAGGATCTCGTAGGCTTCGTTTACTTCCTTAAACTGCGCTTCGGCTTCGGGGTTGTCTTTGTTGCGATCGGGGTGAAGCTCCTTCGCCTTGCTGCGGAAGCCCTTCTTGATTTCGTCGGCTGATGCTCCTTTAGGGACGCCGAGAACATCGTAATAGTCGCGTTTCGCCATGGGATCAGTCTCCTGTCCGGAACGTCAAGGGCCGGCCCGTAGGGACCGGCCCGATGATTGGTTCCTTGGCGTGCGCCTTAGGCACGCTTGTTGTCGTCAAGATCCTCAAACTCAGCGTCGACGATATCGTCATCATCGGAACGCGGACCGGCGTCGACATCGGGCTCTTCGTCGCCATCTTCCTGCGACGACTTGTAGATCGCCTCACCCAGCTTCATGGCCGCTTCGGTCACGTTCTGGATACCCGATTTGATCTTGTCGGCGTTTTCCGTTTCCATCTCGTCCTTGAGCGCGGCGATGGCCAGTTCGATCGCTTCGATCGTGGTCGGGTCGACCTTGTCCGAATGTTCTTCCATCGACTTTTCTGTCGAGTGGATGAGGCTTTCGGCCTGGTTCTTGGCCTCGACCAGTTCCTTGCGGGCCTTGTCGGCTTCGGCGTTTTCCTCGGCGTCCTTGACCATTTGGTCGATGTCCTCATCCGAGAGACCGCCGGAGGCCTGGATCGTGATCTTCTGTTCCTTGCCTGTGCCCTTGTCCATAGCGCCCACAGACACGATGCCGTTGGCGTCGATGTCGAAGGTCACTTCGATCTGGGGCATGCCGCGCGGGGCGGGCGGGATGTTCTCAAGATTGAAGGCACCCAGCAGCTTGTTGTCCGACGCCATTTCGCGCTCGCCCTGGAAAACCCGGATGGTCACGGCATTCTGGTTGTCCTCCGCAGTCGAGAAGATCTGAGACTTCTTCGTCGGGATCGTCGTGTTGCGGTCGATCAGGCGGGTGAATACGCCACCCAGCGTTTCGATACCTAGCGACAACGGTGTGACGTCGAGCAGAACAACGTCCTTTACGTCGCCTTGCAGAACACCGGCCTGAATGGCGGCGCCCATTGCGACAACCTCATCCGGGTTCACGCCCTTGTGGGGCTCCTTGCCGAAGAACTTTGTAACTTCTTCGACGACCTTGGGCATCCGGGTCATGCCACCGACCAGAACAACTTCGTCGATATCGTTTGCCGAGAGGCCCGCATCTTTCAGCGCAGCCTGGCAGGGCTTGAGCGAATTCTTGATCAGGTCACCGACGAGCGATTCCAGCTTTGCCCGGGTCAGCTTCATAACCATGTGCAGCGGTTGGCCGCCATTCGGGTCCATTGAGATAAACGGCTGGTTGATCTCGGTTTGGCTGGAAGATGAAAGTTCGATCTTCGCTTTTTCAGCTGCCTCTTTCAGGCGCTGAAGGGCCATCTTGTCTTTGGTCAGATCGACGCCGTTTTCCTTTTTAAACTCGTCCGCGAGGTAGTTCACGATCCGCATGTCAAAGTCTTCGCCACCAAGGAACGTGTCACCGTTGGTCGATTTGACTTCGAACAGGCCGTCGTCGATTTCCAGGATCGTTACGTCAAAGGTACCGCCGCCAAGGTCATAAACCGCGATAGTTTGCGTATTTTCCTTGTCGAGACCGTAGGCCAGCGCGGCTGCTGTCGGTTCGTTGATGATGCGGAGCACTTCGAGACCCGCGATCTTGCCGGCGTCTTTCGTGGCCTGACGCTGTGCGTCGTTGAAGTACGCGGGTACGGTTATAACCGCCTGCGTCACCTCTTCGCCGAGATAGCTTTCAGCGGTTTCTTTCATCTTGCCCAGAATGAAGGCGGAGATCTGTGAGGGCGAATATTTGTCGTCCTTTGCCTCGACCCACGCGTCGCCATTGCCGCCGTCGATTACGGCATAGGGCAGGTTTTTTTTGTCTTTTGCGAGATCTTCATCGTCAAACCGACGACCAATCAAACGCTTAACACCGAAAACGGTGTTGTCGGGATTGGTGACCGCCTGCCGTTTGGCGGGCTGTCCAACAAGGCGTTCGTTGTCTGTGAACGCTACGATAGAAGGCGTTGTACGCGCGCCTTCGGCGTTTTCGATAACCCGGGGCTGACTGCCGTCCATGATCGCGACGCAGCTGTTGGTTGTCCCAAGGTCAATACCGATGACTTTACCCATATTTCGATCCCTCTTTTCTTAAAAGGCGATGGCACGAGACCCCGACCCAGTATGGCATCGTGGCCACGAATTGTTGCACGGTGACCCGCGCTTCGGGGGGTATATAAGGAGCAGACATAGGCCCTGCAAGCGTGGAGATACGCGTCTGACTTGCAATTTGCGGCCTAAGAAAAGGTTAATCTCGCATGGTTCTGCGCATCAGAGGCTTTGATATCTTCGAGCGGCATCTGGATCCCCAAGAGCAGGCTGCCCTCGTGGGCCGCATCCGAGACGTCGTGAAATTGGCCCCCCTGTTTTCACCAGACACCCCCTATGGAAAGCCAATGTCGGTCCGAATAACTTCGGCAGGCAGATACGGCTGGTACGCGGACCGTTCCGGTTATCGCTATGTGCCGCACCATCCATCAGGAACGGCATGGCCACCGATACCTAACGAGGTTCTGTCAATTTGGGATGCGGTGACGGGCCTTAAACGGAAACCGGATTGCTGCCTGATCAACTTCTACGGTCAGGATGCGCGGATGGGGATGCATCAGGACAAGGATGAGGCTGATTTCAAGTGGCCCGTCGTTTCGGTCTCGCTGGGTGATGAGGGTTTGTTTCGGATCGGCAATACGACACGCGGCGGCAAGACCGAGTCGATCTGGCTGCGCTCGGGCGATGTCGTGGTTATGGGCGGGGAAGCGCGGCTGACCTATCACGGGGTCGATCGTATCCGGTTTGGTTCGTCGACCCTGTTGCCGCAGGGTGGACGGATCAACCTCACGCTTCGGGTGGTGGATTAAGGCACCATTGTGCAGCAGCCCGAGAGTAGTATCGGGTCGACATCCGATCGTTGCAGTCCAAAGTCGATCGTCAGTCCAAAGAGCCGATCCGACATTCCATCCGAACACTGGTGACCGGCGATCAGCGCTGTCATCTGGGTTTGCTCGTTGGCAGCCGATATGGCGACGCGGTCCGTTCGGTTGATGGACGAGAATTGTGTTTGAACATCAAGCACCAGTTCGGGCTGAGACGGCGTTTGGAGAACGATCTGATCATCATCGCGGATGGCGACGGCCCAGAAGGGCTCGGTTCCAAAGCAGGTCAGCGGTGTCTGTCCGACCACCAACTCTACGTCGCGGCGCAGATACCGGAACGCTGCCCAACCCGACCCTTCGCCAACGTTGACGCGCGCCCAAAGCCCGTCTGAAGATTGATCGACAACCTCGACCTCCCGTGCGTTGTACGCCAGTGATCCAATGATATCGGCATCGGTCGACGGTTCGGCCCGGACATTCAGACTATCATTCTCGGCAACGCCGGTAACATTGTAGAGGGCCGGAAATTCGAATGCTGCAGCAGCGCCGCACCATAAAATCGCTAAAAAGGCTAGCGCCGCGCGCCCCAGCTGAGCGAGGCGGTTTTTCGGGTGTAGAATTCGCCCATCATTCCGATCGTCATCAAGACCAAGCCAACCCAAAATGCGTACTCCCAGTTGCTGTAGCGCGGATAGTAGTCAATGAAGGCATAGCCCCGCGCCTGGTCAATTGCATGAAACAGCGGGTTCCAGTCAAACATGGCCAACATGAAGCTTGGTAACGTGTTCGCCACGAACATTTTTCCGGACGCGATCATATTGGCGCGCTGGTAAAGCGTCGAGAAGATGCTGACGAATGTGGGCGCCCACGGCTTGAGCGCAAGCAGGACCATGCCCAGCCCAACACCCGAGAACCAGGCCAGTAGAAGCATCGCGAAGGCGCTGAGCGGATCCAGGATCTCGAACGGCGTAAAGGCGACGTGATAAACGAACAGGATTAGCGCACAGGACAGGACCTGAATATAAAGTGCGCCCAGTGCCGAAGACAAAATCGCGACCGCCGTGCTCATCGGCGCATGCTGCATCATCGGGCTTGCTGGCCCCTCGGATCCCACGACTGCGCCCAGAGTTTTGGTGTGCGTCATGTAAAGGAAGATACCCGACATGATGTAGATCAGGAAATCGCCTCTGATCGCTGCCCCGCGCAAGCCAAGGATCGAGAACATGAAATAGAAGATCAGCACCAGCATCACGGCTTGCAGCAAGTTCATGGCAATCGCCATGAAGGCGTTGTTGTGGGTCTTCCGAACGCTGCGGACGATGGAGTGATAGACGACTTCACTCATCGACAGCGCACTGCCGACGCTGGACTTTGGCTTACGAACTGACTGGAACATGATCGCTTTTGCCCGTGATGAGCGACAATTTGCAGGGAATTCTTGCCGTTCCGTTAGCGGCGGACCATAAGGCCGTTGTTTTTATTTGGCAACAAACGCGCTTGGGAAGGTTCTTATCGATGTACGACTCTCTTGTACCGGTTATGCGGCGTCTGGCCCTCGAGGCCGGAGACGCGATCATGCAAATCTACGATTCTGACGATTTTGGGGTCAAAGTTAAGTCAGATGAGAGCCCCGTTACCGAAGCGGACGAACGTGCAGACGCGCTGATTTCGAAGGGGCTTCGAGAGGCATTCCCCGACATCACGCTGATCACCGAAGAGCAGGCCGAGACACACAAAAGCGGTGCCGACACGTTCCTGATCGTCGACCCGCTCGACGGAACCAAGGAATTCATCAACCGCCGGGGTGATTTCACGGTGAACATTGCTTTGGTTGAGAATGGCGTTCCTGTACGGGGCGTTGTCTATGCACCGGCACGGGACCGGATGTTCTTTACCTTGCCTGACGGTCAGTCGGTCGAAGAAGCCGGGCCGTTCTCTCCGGACGCGATTGGAGAGACGAAGCCGATCAACGTTGCCGACAGTGATAACGCATCCCTGATGGTCGTTGCATCGAAGTCTCACCGCGATCAGGCCACCGACGACTACATCGCGCAGTATGCTGTGAAGGATATGAAAAGCGCGGGGTCGTCGC
This sequence comes from Pseudomonadota bacterium, assembly GCA_038521825.1. Taxonomy (GTDB): domain Bacteria; phylum Pseudomonadota; class Alphaproteobacteria; order Rhodobacterales; family Rhodobacteraceae; genus JBCBKL01. Next base: position 14,288 of record JBCBKL010000001.1, read on the forward strand.
TGAAGTTCTGCCTTGTTGCGACGGGTGAGGCTGACCTTTACCCAAGGTTGGGCCGAACGATGGAATGGGATACCGCCGCCGGCCATGCTGTGCTGTCTGGCGCGGGCGGTGCCGTCGTGCGCTTCGACGATCTGACCCCGCTGCAATATGGCAAGGACGATTACGCTAATCCGTTCTTCATTGCCTATGCGCCAGCCGTGGATCTTAAGAAGGCTTGATGTCGGTTCTAATCGTTATTCCGGCCCGATATGCGTCCAGCCGCTATCCGGGAAAGCCCCTCGCCTTGTTGCGGGGGGCAACCGGAGAGGCGCGAAGCCTGATCGAGAGAACGTGGCTGGCCGCTCAAGAAGTCGGATCTCCGAACCGGGCGGTCATCGCGACGGATGATGCGCGGATCAGCGACGCAGCGAATGCGTTCGGCGCAGAGGTCGTCATGACATCTGAGACCTGCGCGAACGGCACCGAGCGTTGTGCGGAGGCAGCTCTGAAGCTGTCCGAAGGTTTCGATATCGTGGTGAACCTGCAGGGTGATGCGCCTCTGACCCCGCCCTGGTTCCTCGATGATCTCGTTTCGGCATTGCGCGAAAATCCGGATATGAGCGTTGCAACACCTGTCTTGCGCTGCGATGGCGAAATGCTTGCGGCGTTGGTTGCCGATCGAAAAGCCGGGCGGGTTGGCGGCACGACGGCTGTTTTTGATCGGACAGGTCGCGCCCTTTATTTCTCCAAAGAGGTCGTGCCGTTCACCAACACAATTTACGAAAACTCGGCCGAAACCCCGGTCTTTCACCATGTGGGTGTATATGCCTACCGGTCGGCGGCGCTGCAGCAGTACCAAAATCTGGGATGCGGGCCGCTCGAAGAGTTGGAGGGGCTTGAACAACTGCGTTTCCTCGAAAACGGGCTCTCTGTCCGCTGTGTCGAGGTAAGCGCACGAGGGCGGAGTTTCTGGGAGCTGAACAACCCCGAAGATGTTGAGAAGATCGAGGCCATGATGCTCGACATGGGCCTGGCCTAGCGGTGATCGGTCAGTGACATCCGATTCGACTTCGCATTGCCAATCGTTTGGGCAAAACGCTGCGCGATTTTTTTGCAACAACGACCGGTTCCGGCGGCGAGCCGCCGACGTTTCAGAGGATGAACCAAGTATGGCAAGCTCAATTTCAGCAGTCAAAAAGGGATCCGGTGCTAGCTAAGCGTTTGACAAAAAAAGGATAAATTCTGAGCAAAGAGCAGGGCGGGTAAGTACCTTCTTGCTGTGAGGACAGTTTTGCCGAGGTTGGATGGTAGGGACGGCCACAAAGTCACCTCTACCTATACGAGAATTTTCACTGTATTTCTGCGATGCGGCGATCGCGCTGCTTGCGAATGCAGAGAAAAGCGGGAAGAGTTCGGGTGTTGATAAAATTTTTTAACTACGCGGACACTTTCTATCATGATTTGTCCACAATTAAGTGCATAAGGGGCGCCCTAGAGGCAGCTCGGTGAAAGCAAGGGGTAAGAAAATGCGTAAAAAGGTTACCAAAGCCATTTTTCCGGTGGCAGGTTTGGGAACAAGGTTTTTGCCGGCAACCAAATCCGTACCAAAAGAGATTATGACATTGGTCGACCGCCCGCTGATCCAGTACGCGATCGACGAAGCACGTGCAGCCGGCATCAAGGAATTCATTTTTGTGACATCGCGCGGCAAAGGTGCGCTTGAAGACTATTTTGATCATTCTCCTATCCTTGAGCAGGAGCTTCGGAAAAAGGGTAAGGATGAACTCCTCGAAGTTCTTGAAACAACGAACATGGACAGCGGCGCGATCGCGTATATCCGTCAGCACAAGGCGCTTGGGCTTGGTCATGCGGTCTGGTGTGCCCGCCGCCTCATTGCAAACGAACCCTTTGCCGTGATTTTGCCGGACGACGTGATCGCGGCGGAGAAGCCTTGCCTTCAGCAAATGGTCGAGGCCTACGAAGAGACCGGCGGCAACATGGTCGCCGCGATGGAAGTGCCGCCGGAGAAGGCATCGTCCTACGGTGTGCTCGACGTGCAGGATGACATGGGCCACATGGTCGGTGTGAAAGGCATGGTTGAAAAGCCCGCAAAGGGTACGGCACCGTCAAACCTGGCGGTTATCGGTCGCTACATTCTTGCGCCGCAGGTTCTTTCCAACCTGAACAAGATCAAGGCCGGCGCCGGTGGTGAGATCCAGTTGACAGACGCTATCGCCGACGAAATCAACACCGAGCGCGGCGTCTATGGCTATCGCTTCCGCGGACAGCGGTTTGACTGCGGATCCAAAAGCGGTTTCCTGCAGGCGACCGTTGCGTTCGGGCTTGGCCGCGAAGAGTTGCGTGAAGATCTCTATACTTATATCCGTGACATCGTCAGCATGGAGAACGCGGCCGAATAAGGCAGCTCTGGAGAACTGGGCGCTTGAAGACAATCCTCGTGACTGGTGGTGCGGGCTATATTGGCTCGCACGCCTGCAAGGCCCTTAGAGACGCCGGGTACAGTCCCCTCACTTTCGACAACTTCGCGACTGGCTGGCGTGACGCCGTCAAGTTCGGGCCGATCGAAGAAGGCGATCTGCTGGATCGCGCAAGGCTCGACGAGATCTTTGAACGGCATCAGCCATCGGCGGTCATGCACTTTGCCGCCCTTAGTCAGGTTGGCGAAAGCATGAAGGAGCCTGGCAAGTACTGGCGGAACAATGTCCTGGGCAGCCTGAACCTGATCGAGGCGGCGGTTGCGGCGGGGTGCATGGATTTCGTGTTTTCGTCGACCTGTGCGACCTATGGCGACCAGGACGGCGTGACACTTGATGAAAGTAGTGCGCAGCATCCGATCAATGCGTACGGTGCGTCCAAACGGGCAATCGAGGAGATCCTGCGCGATTTCGAAGCGTCGCATGGTTTGCGCCACGTTATTTTCCGGTACTTCAACGTTGCCGGCGCGGATCCGGAGGCAGAGATAGGCGAGTTCCATCAGCCAGAGACCCACCTTATCCCACTGATGCTGGACGCCATCGCAGGCAAGCGGGATGCGCTGACCATTTTCGGCACCGATTACGAGACCCATGATGGGACTTGCATCCGTGACTATGTTCATGTTTGCGATCTGGTTGATGCGCACGTTCTGGGCTTAAAATGGCTGGCAGACGGGAAAGATAGCCGCGTCTTTAACCTTGGCACAGGCAGCGGCTTCACCGTGCGCGAAGTCATCGATCATTCCCGGGCCGTGACCAATCAGGAAGTCCCCTATGTCGAGGGGGATCGGCGTCCCGGTGATTGCACCAAGCTTGTGTCCGGATCCTCGCGGGCCGAAACCGAACTGGGCTGGGCCCCGACGCGATCGGACCTGAAAACGATGATCAGTGACGCTTGGCGATGGCACCGGTCGGGTCACTACGACAACTGATGCCGATACCATATTGGCAGGCATATCGCTTGAGGTGGAAGCGCCGCAGGTTGCTATGGCGCTCATTCCGCAGCAGGCATCAACTGCGTGTGGTTGCGAACCGTACCAAGCAGATTAAGCCTGGTGATATTCTCGTGGCCCTCGCCCAGAGGAACGAGGCGTTGCGCCTTCCCCACTTTATTGAGTATTACCGCAAACTTGGTGCGGATCACTTTCTGGTAGTGGACAATGATAGTTCAGACGGCAGCCGCGAGTTTCTGGCGAAGCAGCCTGATGTGTCAATTTGGCAGACCGATCAGAGCTATCGATCCGCGCGGTTTGGCCTTGATTGGGTTAACTGGCTTTTAATGCGCTACGCCCACGGGCACTGGACCCTGACGGTTGATGCTGACGAATTGCTGGTGTTTAGCGGAATGCCAGACCGCTCGCTGAGGTCGCTGACCCAGGTTCTGGAGGCGCGCCAGCAGAATGCGATGGGTACGCTGATGATTGACCTTTTTCCCGAGGGATCGCTTGGCAAGCAGGGCTATGCGCCGGGTGACGATCCGTTGTCGGTGCTCACCTGTTTCGACGCGGGGGATTACACGGCGGCACGCCAGAATCCGCTTGGCAATCTTTGGGTGCAAGGGGGGACAAGGCGCCGCGTCTTTTTTGATGACAACCCGGCTCAGGCACCGACCCTGAACAAGCTGCCATTGGTGTTTTGGAACCGGCGCTATGCCTTCGTGAACTCGACCCACTCAATTCTGCCACGCGCGCTAAACGCCGAATATGACGGCCCCGGTGACCCAAGGCCAAGCGGCGTATTGCTTCACACGAAGTTCCTGCCTGACATTGTGACCCGTTCGGCCATTGAAGCGGAACGAGGAGAGCATTTCACGAACCCGGCGAAGCTCAGTGGTTATTATGAACGGATCGGAACCGCTCCGGTCTTGTGGCATGATCAGTCAGAACGGTACGAAGGCCCCCAGCAGCTGATTGATCTTGGTCTGATGTCTGCAATCTGACCGATCGCGCGGGCTGTGTGAACCCGACCCAAAGACTGTGACGGGTCAACGATTTCTAAATCCGTTGATTTCAATAAGATTCATGTGACATCTTGCCTGAAAATATCGAGGTAGCAGGACGCACGCGTCCGGAAGGTCAACTCCTTCCAACATCTGAGATCGGATAAAGACGTGAGCCTTTGGGACTCTTATCGCATGAGACTGCGACGCAAGCAGCGCTTGGCGCGCGCTTTGCGGAAGACGTCCGAACTGCGTGCGGTCGACGACAAGACCCGTTTGATCCACGACGATGACATTCTGCTGTTCAGCACTGTCCGCAACGAGCTGCCCAGACTGAAGTATTTCCTCAACTACTACCGAAATCTGGGCGTGAACCACTTCCTTTTTGTCGACAACGGCAGCACCGACGGTTCCCGGGATTATCTGGCGGGTCAGCGCGATGTTTCGGTCTGGCTGGCCCGAGGGAGTTACAAGAGGGCGTCTTACGGCGTTGACTGGATGAACGGGCTAAAGCGCCGGTATGCCCATGGCCATTGGACGCTGGTGGTCGATACGGACGAATTCTTCGTATATCCCTATTGCGATACGCGGTCTTTGTCTGCGTTGACGGACTGGCTGGAAGATTCCGCAATACGCAGCTTTGGTGCCATGCTGCTGGATGTGTATCCGAAGGGCCCGGTCGACGCGGTGCGTTATGTACCGGGCCAGGATCCACTGGAAATCGCCTGCTGGTTCGACAGTGGTAATTATGTGATGTCGCACAATCCGACCTACGGGAACCTCTGGATTCAGGGTGGGCCACGTGCGCGAATGTTTTTTGCGGACGAGCCAAAGAAATCCCCGGCGCTGAACAAGATACCTTTGGTTAAGTGGGATCGCCGGTATGCCTATGTCAGCTCGACCCATATGCTTTTGCCTCGGGGTTTGAACCAGGTGTATGATGCGACGGGCGGCGAAAAAGCCAGCGGCATTCTGCTTCACACCAAGTTTCTAAGCACCTTCAAAGCCAAGGCTGAAGAAGAAGCCGCCCGGTCGCAGCACTACACCAGCGCATCGCAATACCGTGCCTATGCCGATGCCGTCGGAGAGGGCGCCGATCTTTGGTGCAAGTGGTCCGAAAAGTACATCAACTGGCGGCAGCTTGAGATCCTTGGGCTTATGTCAAAGGGCAACTGGGCATGACCGTCGGAATCGTCATGCTGGTTCACAAGGCCTTTGACCGGGTCGAGCAGGCCGCACGCCATTGGGCTGCAAGCGGTTGCCCCGTCGTGATCCACGTCGACCGAAATGTTGACCGACAAGAGTATTCTGAAATCGTCGGTGCCCTGAAGGATGTTCCAACGATCCAGTTCTCAAAGCGCTTTCGCTGCGAATGGGGCACATGGGGTATCGTTGCAGCCACCCAGTCGGCGTCTGAGCAGATTTTGGATCGCTTTCCTGAGGTCCGTCACGTCTATCTTGCGTCCGGTGCATGTCTTCCGTTGCGACCCGTCGCGGAACTGATCGACTACCTTGCCGCGCACCCGCACACGGATTTCATCGAAAGTGCGACCACGTCCGATGTACCGTGGACGGTTGGGGGGTTGGATCACGAGCGGTTCACACTCCGGTTTCCGTTCTCATGGAAGCGGCAGAAACACCTATTTGACCGATACGTCGCCCTGCAAAGGCGCCTCCGGATCAAGCGCAAGATCCCAAAGGGGATTGTTCCCCATATGGGCAGCCAGTGGTGGTGTCTCACAAGGCAGACGTTGTCAGCAATCCTTCAAGATCCGGATCGGCCGGAGATCGAGCGATACTTCCGGCGCGTCTGGATCCCTGATGAGAGCTATTTTCAGACGATGGCACGTCAGTATTCGGTCGACATCCAAAGCCGATCTCTGACGCTGAGCAAATTTGATTTTCAGGGCAAACCGCATGTCTTCTACGACGACCACCTTCAGCTGTTGCGGCGCTCCGATTGCTTTGTGGCACGCAAGATCTGGCCCCATGCAGGTCGTCTTTATGATGCGTTTCTGGCTCTGGCTGGCAACGAGCAAAAGCGGGCCGAGCCGAACCCCGGGAAGATCGACCGGGTGTTTGCTAAGGCTGTCGAACGCCGCACCCGGGGACGGCCCGGATTGTATATGCAAAGCCGATTTCCCGCTCGTGACCATGAAAATGGGATAACCGCAGGTCCCTATTCGGTCTTTCATGGATTTGCCGAACTTTTCGAGGATTTTGAACCGTGGCTGTCCAAGGCCACCGGCATGCGGGTGCATGGTCATCTCTTCGCGCCGGATCGTGCGCATCTTGCGGATGGCCAGACCATCATGAATGGTGGACTAAGCGATAGCGCCACGCTGAGGGACTATAACCCAAAGGCCTTTCTGACCAACCTGATCTGGAATACACGTGGCGAACGCCAATGCTTTCAGTTCGGCCCGAATGACAATCAGAAAATCAACGCTCTGGTCGCAAGCGATCAGAACGCGCAGATCTCTGTTGTCAGTGGGGCTTGGGCTGTGGCCCTGTTCCGATCGAACATGAATTTCATGGATATTCGACAGCAGGCCGCCACTCTGCAGAAAATCGAAAGCGCACATCTAAAGCTGCTGAGATCGAACAAGACCAAGGCCCGGGTCAGAATCTGGACAATGGCGGAATTCATTGAAGCGCCGATGGAAGCCTTGCAGGTGATCCTCGACGAGATGGGTGCCCAATCACAAAACCGGTTGTCCGAGGTGCCGCGCCTCGTGGATCTCAAGGGGTTTGGGCAGTTCCTGCAGAACCTCAAGAACCAGGGCATGCATCCCTATCTGATGGGAGACTTCCCGGTTTCGCTTGAGCCAGAGCCCGATCGGCCACTGCCCCGCAAACCGTACTTAGTGCGATAAACCGGTATGGCTGCCTTCGATTACTTCGTGGTTTTTGCCGAGATGCGGACCGGGTCTAACTTCCTGGAGGCCAACCTCAACGCTCTCGACGGGGTTGCGTGCTACGGGGAGGCCTTCAACCCCAACTTCATTGCCTATCCAAACAGAACGGAACTGCTTGGGCTTACAAAGGACGAGCGCGATGCAAATCCGCTGGAGCTGCTTCGTGCGATCCGCGAAAGCAACGACCAGATTGGGGGGTTTCGATACTTTCACGATCACGATCCGCGCCTTCTTGAAACGATCTTTTCTGATCGGAAGTGCGCCAAAATCATCCTGACCCGCAACGCCGTTGACAGCTATGTTTCGCACAAGATCGCGGTTGCGACTGGGCAGTGGAAGTTGACCGATGTAAAGCGGCGCCGGGACGTTCGGATAGCCTTCGATGATCAGGAGTTCGAGAGCCGCCTGAGCATCTTGCAGGGGTTTCAGGTGGACATACTGAACCGCATGCAAAAAGACGGTCAGACGGCATTCTACCTCGATTATGAGGATCTGCGGGATCTTGAGGTTATCAACGGCTTGGCGCAGTTCCTGGGCGTTTCTTCACGCCTGCCGGCTCTTGACCAAAGCCTGAAACCCCAGAACCCGGCACCCTTGGAAGAGAAGGTGACCAACTTCGCAGAGATGCAGACCGCTCTGGGTATTTCGGGGCATTTTGATTTCAGCCGAACACCAAATTTTGAGCCAAGACGCGGGCCAGCCGTGCCGACTTACGTTGTCTGTGACTGGCCGCCACTGGTTTATCTACCCATTCGCGGCAGTGCGGATGAAGAGGTGATCAATTGGCTGAGTACCATCGACGCTTCCAAAACCAGCGGAGTACGCGAAGGGTTGAAACAGGGTGAATTGCGCGAATGGATGAAGTCCCATCCCGGTCACCGTCGCTTCACGGTTGTCTCGCATCCGATTGAGAGGGCGCACCGTGTGTTTTGCCAGCGCGTGCTCAGCAGGGATGACGGTGGCTTTCACGCAATCCGGAAGATGTTGGAACGGCAACACAAGGTGACCCTTAGCGCGGGTTTGTTGGATATCTCCGAACATCGCGCTGCGTTCCGTGCGTTTCTAAGTTTCGTGAAGGCCAATCTTTCCGGCCAAACCAACATCAGGATCGATCTGGCATGGGCCAGTCAGTCGCAGATCATCCGCGGCTTTTCTGATTTTATGCCTGTCGACCACATCTTCCGCGAAGAAGAGCTCGCCTCGGACCTGCCCAAAATCCTCAAACGCCAGGATGATCCCGAAGCCGCGCTTGACCCGCAAGTGCGATGCGAGCGCTCAGATCTGCTTGAGCAGATTTACGACGATGAAATCGAGCGTTTTGGCCGCGATGCCTATCAGCGTGATTACATGTTGCTCGGATTTGATCGCTGGCGATAACTACGCCGCTTGCGCCGACTGGGCTTCGGACAGGATGGCGTAGAGCGTTCCGGGATCGCGGTTCGCCCGCAGCTTGGTGCAAATGCTCTTGTCGCGCAGCGTTCTTGAGACCAGCGCCAGCGCCTTGAGGTGTTCGACGCCGGCCTCTTCGGGCGCGAATAGCGCAAACGCGATGTCCACGGGCTGCCTATCGACGGCGTCGAAATCGATGGGCTTGTCCAGCATTACGAATGCTCCAATGACATCAGACGTACCTTCGACGCGGGCGTGGGGCAGGGCAACGCCATTGCCAACACCGGTCGGCCCCAGCGCTTCGCGCGCGATCAACGCTTCGATCACCTGACTGCTTTCCAGATCGTAGGCGGTAGCTGCCAGGTCACCCAAATCGTGAAATAAGCGCTTCTTGCTGGAAGCTGAGGTCAAAACCTTGACCGCCTCCGGTTTCAGGAGCTTTGAAAAATCCATCGTGCCTGTACATCCTAGCGCAAGCGGCGCCGTTTATGGTTACGGGTCAATCCAGCCGATATTGCCGTCATCGCGGCGGTAAACGACGTTTAACCCATTTTTTCCTTCGTTCCGGAACACCAGGACCGGAGCCCCGGCCAGTTCCATTTGCATTACAGCCTCACCCACCGATAGTGACGGGATCTGGGTCTCCATCTCAGCCACGATCATGGGCTGCAAGCTTTCGGGCTCGGAATCGCCCGGCTCATCATTCGCCGCGAGGATATACGAGGCCGCTCCATAAAGTTCAACAGGCTCGGCCCGACTTCGATGGTGATCCTTGAGCCGGCGTTTATAGCGCCGCAACTGCTTTTCCATCTTCTCGCAACAGGTATCGAATGCTGCATAAATTTCGGGCGCATGCGCCTTGGCTTGTGCTGTCAAACCCGTCGACAGATGCACCGTAGCCTCGCAAACGAATTCGTGGCCGGACTTGGAAAAAACGATCGTCGCGTCGGTGGGTCGTTCGGCGTATTTCTCAACGACGGTGTCCAAATCGGTCCTGACATGGGTCTGGAGTGCTTCGCCGATGTCGATCTGTTTGCCGCTGATTTGATAACGCATTACTGCTCCTTCACGATTTCGACAGATGAGGTCAGAGCGGGGATTTGGAGAGGCCGCGTCCCGGTGCACTACACCTGCTAGGGGAGGCCGACTGACAACCATGAACGCAACGGCCCTTGCCCCAAGGCCAGCACCGCCGCGTACCGTGTCAAGACACATGCCATACCTCATTGCACATCGAAAGCGCCGGTTGAGTCAATCAAAAGCGGGAGGATTTGTCGAAATGCCGGGTCAGGATATGCGAAAGTTTTCGCCCAGATAGACGCGCCGGACGTTATCGTTTTGCACAACTTCTGAGGGTGTTCCTGCCATCAAGACACGCCCTTCGTGGAGGATGTATGCGCGGTCGACGATCTCGAGCGTTTCGCGGACGTTGTGATCGGTGATCAGTACGCCGATGCCCCGCTTCTTGAGGTCGGTAACCAGCGTCCTGATGTCCGCGACCGAGATCGGGTCGACCCCAGCAAAGGGTTCGTCAAGCAGCAGGTATTTTGGGCTGGCCGCGAGGCAGCGCGCGATTTCGACACGCCGTCTTTCGCCGCCGGACAAGGCCAACGCGGGCGCCCGACGCAGATGCTCTATCGAGAAGTCGCTCAACAATTCTTCCAGCCGTTCCCGGCGCTTGTGGCGATCGGGTTCGGTTATGTCGAGAATCGCGAGGATGTTGTCCTGTACGCTCAGGCCGCGAAAGATGCTCATCTCTTGCGGCAGGTATCCAATACCCATCTGCGCGCGCCGATACATCGGCAGGGTGGTCACGTCTGTTCCGTCGACCACGACGGACCCACCCTCGGCAGAAACAAGGCCAGCGATAGCGTAGAACGTTGTCGTTTTCCCGCATCCGTTGGGGCCCAGCAGCGCGACCACCTCACCCCGGTGCAGTTCCATCGAAAAGTCGCGGATCACGACTTTCTTTCGGTACGACTTGCGCAAGTGCGTGACGTAAAGACCCGAATGGCCGTCCTCGACATGCAGCTTTGGCGCGTTCATCCGCCATCTTCCGTCTGCAAGACGGTCTTCACGCGACCGGTCATTTGCGCAGTACCGGCATCGAGATCCACGACCATGCGATCCGAGGTTAGCGCGCTCAGACCCTGGGTCAGCAACACCTCACCGGTCATGATAATCGTGCCCGTATCGATCGAGTAATCGGCGCGGTCGGCTTCGGCGGCGTCGGGTCCGGAAACCAGGGTAACCCCCCCGGTCGCCTCAAGCCGTTCAATACGCCGCTGTCCGGTTCCGTAAACTACGAGGACGCGGGGGGCAGACAATCGCATTTCCCCCTGACCGATCAGCACGTTTCCTTCGAAGATCGCCGTACCCGTCTCCTGGTCGACTGACAGATTGTCGGCGGTTACCTCGACCGGGGCGGAAGGGTCCTGTTTGATGGTGCCGAAAGCAACATTAGCACCCTGTGCAGAAACAAGGGTGGCAACTGTTGTCAGTACGATTGCGATCAAAAGCTGAAGCGGCTTCACAGATACTTACTCTTCCAAATTTTGCGGGTCGTATATCAGTTTGACCCGATTTGTAAAAAGCATTCGGCCCCCGGGACCGTCAGGCGGGTTTTCCAGTATCATCGATCCGGCATCCAGCGTGCCCAGTGGACCTTGGCCGGTGACAGGTCCCGGTGATTCCAATGTCGCTTCTCCGAGGTTGGTGTCGAGCTGCTCGCTCATGATCTCGTATCCGTTCGAAGTGGTGACAATGACATTCCCAGTCAAGCTAAGCGTGTTTTTGAAGGTATCAGCGACCCCGAGATCGCCCCGTACGGTTATCCGGTTTCCCTCGACCATATCGATCTGAGCCTGCACGACTTCGACCCGCGACTTGTCGTCTTCCGGCATCATTGTAAGACGACTGGCCGAGACCGAGACCCGGTCGCCGCTACGTGTCGCGGCCGAAAAGAACGGTGCCCGGACGACCTGATCACGCAGGCGTTCTTGCAGTTCTGCGTCAGCGAATGGAATTCGGGAGCTGAAATCACTGCCCCGCGACAAGAGAAACAACGTGGACAGCAGGATCAGCGCCGCGAGCGGCAGCAACACCTTGAGCCATGAGATCAGTCGCGAGTACCAATCCACAGCGCCCTCACCCCAGACCAACGCGCAGGCAATCATGGATCCGGATCAGGCCGAGCGGTTTGGCGTGGTCTTCGAGTACGAAGAGGCAGGTGATCTTGCGCCCGTTCATCTCGCGTACGGCGGTCTCGGCCAACTCATCCGGTTTGATCGTCATCGGGCCAACGGTCATCACTTCGTCCACCTTTCGATCCAAGAGGCCATTCATATGCCTTCGAAGGTCGCCATCCGTAATGATGCCCGTAAGGTCACCATTCGCATCGGTGACACCAACCACACCAAACTGCTTCTGGCTCATTTCCAGGAGTGCGTCTGTCATCGGCGTCTGATCAGTCACCAGTGGCAGCGCATCTCCGGTGTGCATCAGATCGCGTACCGTGCTCAGACGGGCGCCCAGTTTGCCGCCGGGGTGGAAAGTTCGGAAGTGTTCCGGCGTAAAGGCCCGGTGTTCCATCAGAACCACAGCAATTGCATCGCCCAGGGCAAGGGTCATGGTCGTCGATGAGGTGGGGACGATTCCGCTCCCGCACGCTTCCTCAGCCTTGGGCAGAACCAGCGCCACATCGCTTTGTTGTAACAGCGTCGAGGCCGGGTTACTTGCCACGCCGATCATCGGGATGCCAAACCGTCGGGTATAGCTGATGAGGTCTGAAAGCTCGGGCGTCTCACCTGAATTCGACAGCACCAGTGCGACATCGCCCTTGGCCATCATACCAAGATCGCCATGGCTCGCCTCGGCCGGATGTACAAAGTGGGCGGGTGTGCCGGTGCTGGCCAGGGTTGACGCGATCTTGCGCGCGATGTGGCCCGATTTGCCCATGCCGCTGACAATGATCCGGCCAGTTGCGGTGAGTAGCAGGTCTATGGCGTTCGCCAGCGCCTCGTCGAGGCTCTCGTCGAGGAGTTGCAGCGCGCGGGTTTCGCATTGGATAACACGCCGCGCCGATGCGATGAATTCTGCCCGGGTCATGAATGCGCAAAAATGTCGGTTTCGGGCCAGCCGTCCAGATCAAGCTTGGCGCGCATCGGCAGGAAGTCGAAACAAGCCTGCGCCATCTCGGTCCGGCCTTCACGTGCAAGGCGTTCGTCCAACGCCTCTCTTAGCTGATGCAGATAAAGAACGTCGGAAGCGGCATAGTCCAGCTGCGCTTCGCTGAGAGTCCCCGCGCCCCAATCGCTGGATTGCTGTTGCTTCGAGATATCGATGTTCAGCAGTTCCTGCAGCAGGTTCTTGAGGCCATGGCGATCCGTGTAGGTTCGAACAAGGCGGCTCGCGATCTTGGTGCAGTAAACCGGCGCGGTCCGCGCGCCGAATGCATGCATCATAGCGGCGATATCGAACCGTCCAAAGTGGAATATCTTGAGCACCTTTGGATCGCTCAGAATGGTGACCAGATTTGGCGCCTCGGTCTGGCCCTGCGAAATCTGAACGATATGGGCATCGCCATCTCCGCCTGAAAGTTGCACGACACACAGCCGGTCGCGGTGCGGGTTCAGCCCCATGGTTTCACAATCGATGGCCACGACCGGTCCCAGATCAAGCCCGTCGGGCAGGTCAGACTTGTAGAGATGATTTGTCATGGCTCCGCTATAGCGCGGCATCGCACGAGGCGAAAGTCAGGTCATTCCTGTGTGAGTTCGTCCAACGAAGGCCGTGGGACGGCCTGCAGGAAGTCGAAGACCAATTGTCGGCAATCGTGGCCCTTCCAGCGGTTCGAATGCAGTTCGCGGGGCAATTCCGGGATCTTCAATGCGATCCTGCGCCAAACATGCACGACAAGGCAGCGCAGCGCGGCTTGTTTGAGTGCCGGCAAATCAGAGAATTCGTCGGCCGAACTGCTGATCCGGGTCATTGCGCCGAAGAGTGCGTCGGTGTCTTGCGTAAGCTGTTCTGTCTCAAGAGCGTGGCTCAACCAGCCAACCGAGTTCTGCGGTGCCATTATCAGAGCATCGATCGTGTTCGGGGCCGGGGCAGAACCGACGTACAGCCTGTTTCCGATTGGCATGTATCCTTCGTTTCGCAAGGTCTCGGTTGCAGCGGCGGTTTGTTCCTTGATCAGAACCAGCATCCAGTCGTGGGGCATTTCCTTTGGGTCGCGGTAGATCACCGGCGTCGCTTTGACACTCTCCGCCAAGCCCATGCCCGAAAGCCGATGGCTACTCGTTCTGCCGCACTTTTCCGAGACGATCCAGCCATCTGACCGAAGTCGATGCAGCGCGGTGCGTGTTGCTTCGGGTTTGATACCCATTTCGTGCATCAGGTCGGTCAGGACCGGTCCGCTGACCGCGTTACCATCCGGCTGCGCCAGATCGCCAAAAACCGTGACCAGCATGGACCAGACCCGGATCGGCGCGAGACTACGGAGGTTTTCGACGGCGTCTTGGTAGGGGTCAGATAGCATTCATTGTCAGCAACTCATACTCGGCCACTGTCTCATTACTCTGGTTGGTCAGTGTGACATGCCACCTGACTTCTCCGTACTCGTCGTTGCGTTGGGTCTTTTGCTTGACCGTCAGTCGCACTTTGATCGCATCACCGGGTTCCACCGGTTTCATAAAGCGTAGGCTATCGAGGCCGGTATTGGCCAGCACCGGTCCAGGATCCGGTTGAACGAAAAGGCCCGCGGCGAAGCTAAGCAAAAGGTATCCGTGGGCGACCCGGCCGGGAAAGAACGGGTTCGCTTTCGCGGCTTCGTCATCCATGTGGGCGTAGAACGCGTCGCCTGTGAAGGACGCAAAGTGTTCGATATCTTCGAGGCTGATCTGACGCGGTGGGGTATGCAGCGTCTCGCCAATCTTGAGCGCGTGAAAGTTGCGCGTGAACGGGTGATTGTGTTCCGTAATCTCTTTTGCGCCGGGCACCCATTGATCGCCGATCGCCGTCAGAATGTCGGGCGCGCCCTGAATTGCGGTGCGTTGCATGTAATGAAGGACGGCTCGCACACCGCCCAGTTCCTCCCCGCCACCTGCCCGACCGGGGCCGCCATGGGTCATGTGGGGCAGCGGTGCGCCGTGCCCAGTGGCCTCATCAGCACTGTTTCGATTGTTAAAATAGAGGCGTCCGTGGAATGGTCCGGAATGCAACGCCACCTCGCGCGCGACATCGGGATCCTGTGTAAAGACAGAGGCGACAAGGCTGCCTTGCCCGCGGTTCAATAGGGCGACGGCATGTTGCAGATCCCGATAGCCCATGACCGTTGAGACGGGGCCAAACGCTTCGACATCGTGGATGCTTTTGGCCGTGTCCGGATCATCGCACCGGAAGAGCGCAGGTTGAACAAAGGCGCCCTTCCCGATCGAGAAAGCCGGATCGCCAAAGACCCTCTCCGCCGCCTTTCCGATCAATTCGCACTTATTGATCACGTCCTGTTTCTGGGTGTTCGAAACCAACGCGCCCATGTTCGTGTCTTTGTCGCGCGGATCACCGATCTTTAGGTTCTGAAGCCCGGAAACGATGGCCTCCGTAACCGCTTCGACGCGGTCGTTCGGCACGATGACGCGGCGGGTTGCGGTGCATTTTTGCCCGGCCTTGGCTGTCATCTCGCGCAGGACCTCTGCGATCAATAGGTCGAATTCCGGCTTACCCGGCGCCGCGTCTGGGCAAAGCATCGAGGCGTTCAGACTATCCTGCTCTGCGGTGAAACGAACGGCGTTCGCGAGCAAGTTCTCATTGCGGCGCAGTTTCAACCCCGTTTCGGCGGACCCTGTGAAGGTCACCACATCCTGACAATCAAGGTGGTCGAGTAAGCCGCCCAAACCACCTGCCACCATCTGTAAGGCCCCCTCGGGCAAATAGCCGCTTTGGGCCATCATGCGAACACAGGCCTCGGTCACATAGGACGTCGCAGTCGCGGGTTTCACGATGGCGGGTAAGCCCGCCAGAAAGGTGGGCGCCAGTTTCTCCAGCATCCCCCAGACGGGAAAGTTAAAGGCGTTGATGTGGACGGCAACCCCTTGCAGCGGCGCGCAGATGTGGCGACCCCAGAACTGCCCACCCCGGCCAAGCTGCTCGGGTGGGCCATCGAGATAGATCTGAGCATCGGGCAGCTCGCGCCGCCCCTTCGAGGCGTAAACCAGCATCGTGCCAATCCCGCCATCGATATCGATCTTGTGGTCACTGAGCGTGGCGCCGGTGTCGTAGCTGAGCTCGTAAAGCGTTTCGCGACGCTCTTGCAGATGGAGTGCTAAGGCCTTGAGCATACGGGCCCGCTCATGGAAGGTCATCGCCCTCAACGCCGGGCTGCCGACATCGCGGGCATAGGCGCGCATTACCTCGACGTCGAGGTTGCCGTTGCCTGCCTGTGCTATGACCTCGCCGGTTATCGCGCTTTCTATGGGCCGTGCGTCTGTCCCCGGACCAACCCATTCCCCCGCCGCATAGCTATGAACTGCCCTCATCTTTCCCCCGTTAGTGCTGGTCGTAGTCGATCACGACCATGTCCGACACAGGGTAGCATTGGCAGGTCAGAACAAAACCACGCTCGACCTCGTAATCCTCAAGCGCATGGTTTGTGATCATCTCAACCTCGCCCTCAAGTACCCTTGCTTTGCAGGTCGAACACACACCGGCCTTACAGGCAAAGGGTGCGTCGATATCCTGCGCCCGTGTCGCTTCGAGAACCGATTGATCCTTCCGCATCGTGAAGTGATGCGATGCGCCTTCAAGCGTGACAATGGCTTCGGTTCCGGCTGCACTCTCGGCGCGTTGGCTAATGGCTTGGCGTGCAAGGCGCCCCTGCTGGCCTGCGCCAAACAGTTCGACCTTGATGTCATCCGTCGCCATTCCGTGCGCTTCCAGTGCGGCCGAAATGGCCTGCATCATCGGTTCCGGCCCGCAGATGAACGCCGTGTCGCTGGCCCTGACGTCAATCCAATGATCGAAGAGAGCAGCACATTTATCCTGATCAAGGCGGCCGCTGAAAAGATCGATATCCTGACCGGATTCAAGCACGTGTAGAAGAGTGAGCCGGTTCATATACCGGTTCTTCAGGTCCTCCAGCTCTTCGCGGAACATGATCGTGTGAACGGCTCGATTGGCATAAACCAGCGTGAAGGTACTGCCGGGCTCGCGGGCCAGAACGGTCTTGATGATCGATAGAACGGGCGTAATGCCGGACCCTCCGGCAAATCCGAGATAGTTCTTATCCGCGGACCGGTCGATTGGCGTGCGAAAGTTGCCCTTGGGTGCCATAGCCTCCAAGCGGTCACCAACCTTCAGGTCTTGGTTTGCAAAAGTTGAAAAGGCGCCGCCGTCAACGCGCTTGATCCCAACCTGCAGGGCTGCATCATCAAGCCCCGCGCAAATCGAATAGTTGCGCCGCAACTCAATGCCGTCGAGCTCTTTGCGGAAGGTCAGGTATTGGCCTTGTTTGAAGCGGAATACATCAGGGTCGTCTGGTTTCAGCGTCAGCACGACTGCATCGCGGATCGTGTGATGAATGTCGGTTATCGTTAGGGGATGAAACTGCGCCATGTCTCAGATGCACTTGAAATAGTCAAACGGTTCGAGGCAGTCATTGCAGCGCCACTGCGCCTTGCAGGGGGTCGAGCCAAACTGGCTGATGCGCGCAACGTCGGGGGATTTGCAAAGTGGGCAGCGTTCCGGCCCGCCCGCGGGTCTGGGTGGCGCTATGCCGTAGGCTTCGAGTTTCTTCCGCCCTTTGTCCGATAGCCAATCGGTCGTCCATGGCGGCGCGATCTGCGTCCTGAGCCGAACCTGCTCCACCCCCCTTGATCGCAAGGCGGATTCAATTTCGAAACTGATAACTGACGTCGCTGGGCAGCCCGAATAGGTTGGGGTGACGGTCACCTCCAGTGTTTCGCCTTGCCAGGCCACCTCCCGTACGATGCCAAGATCGACCACCGAGATGACGGGGATTTCCGGGTCCGGCACCTCGTCAAGCCACGACCAAACGTCGTTTATGGCGGGGCGGGTCGTTACCATTTCGCATCCGGATAGGCACGCGGCAGAAACTGCATTGTAGCCAGCATATGGCCCAGATGTTCGGAATGCCGCTGCCCCGTCTTCCCGCCACGGAGATAAAACGGGTCGCCGGGCGCTGTGAGCGTCGCAGCCTTAAGGACGTCTTGCAAATATGTGTCGAATGCGGGGCGCTGCTTGGTGAGATCGATCACTGCTGCATCGATGTCGTCACCATCGAACATCTCACCGACAAAGGGCCAAAGCCGATCCAGGGCTGACTGCATGCGCTGATGGCTTTCTTCGGTCCCGTCGCCCAAGGCCACAACCGTGTCCGCCGAACGTTCTCTGTGATACGTGACCTCCTTTATCGATTTCTGCGCGATTGCCGAGACTCGATCGTTGTCTGCATCGTTCAGCGCTTTGAGCATCTCGAAGTGCCAGGCGTCGAACAGAAACTGCCGCATCATGGTGTGGCCGAAGTCGTGATTGGGTTGTTCGACCAGCAAAAGGTTCCGGAAGTCCCAAACGTCGCGGTGGAATGCCAGATCGTCCGCCGTCCGACCCTTGCCTTCGGCTTCCCCGGCCAAGCCAAGCCAGAGCTGCGTCTGGCCAATCAGATCGAGGGCGGTGTTGGCGAGGGCGATGTCCTCTTCGAGTGCCGGGGCATGACCGCACCATTCCGAAAGGCGCTGGCCCAGCACCAATGTGTTATCGCCCATCCGAAGAAGGAATTCGAACAGCATCACATCGCGCCCGCGTCGTCCGGAATGTCGAAAAAGCCGGGATGACGGTAGACCTTGTCGTCTGCCGGATCGTAGAGACTGTCTTTATCATCAGGCGAAGACGCGGCGATTTGGGATGCTTCGACGACCCAGATGCTGACGCCTTCCTTTCGGCGGGTATAGACGTCACGCGCGTTCTTGATCGCGCGTTCGGCATCTGGTGCGTGCAGCGATCCGACATGGCGATGGCTCAGGCCGTGCTGTCCACGGATGAAGACCTCCCAGAGTGGCCATTCAGATTTCATTGCATGCTCCTGTCGCGTCTTTGGTTGCTAAGCGGGAAACAGAATTTTGAACTAAAAATTCTGTGCAAATTTCTTTGAAGAAATTTGGCGTTCGCACTTCACTCGGCCGCCATCTTTTTAGCGCGCTTCTTTGCGGCATGGGTCATCATTCCGTCACGAACCCATGCGCCATCGTCCCATGCCTTGCGGCGCGCTTCCATCCGTTCCGCACTGCAGGGACCATTACCCCTGAGCACAGCAAAGAACTCATCCCAGTCCGGCTCAGAGAAATCATAGCCGCCTTTGTCTTCGTTCCACGCCAAATGCTCGTCGGGGATCGTCAGGCCAAGAAACTCGGCCTGTGGCACGGTCTGATCCACAAATTTCTGGCGCAGTTCATCGTTGGAGTTCATCTTGATCTTCCACGCCATCGACTGTGCTGAGTGCACGCTTTCCGCGTCGGACGGGCCGAACATCATCAGCGACGGATACCAGAAGCGGTTCAGTGCATCCTGTGCCATCTTCTTTTGCGCTTCGGTTCCATTGGCCATCTTCATCATGATGTCGAAGCCCTGGCGCTGGTGAAAAGACTCCTCCTTACAAATGCGGACCATCGCCCGGGCATAGGGACCATACGATGTGCGCTGCAGCGGGACCTGGTTCATGATGGCCGCGCCATCGACCAGCCAGCCAACAGCGCCCATATCGGCCCAGGTCAGCGTCGGGTAATTGAAGATCGACGAATACTTCATCCGCCCGTCCAGTAGCATCTCGGTCATTTCATCGCGGGATATGCCAAGCGTCTCGGCCGCGCAGTAGAGATAAAGACCATGCCCCGCCTCGTCCTGCACCTTGGCCAGCAGGATAGCTTTACGTTCCAGCGTTGGTGCGCGCGTGATCCAGTTGCCCTCGGGCAATTGGCCGACAATCTCCGAATGGGCGTGCTGGCCGATCTGACGGATCAGGGTCTTGCGATAACCGTCCGGCATCCAGTCCTTTGGCTCGATCTTGTCACCCCGGTCGATCCGATCCTGAAACGCCGCCTCTTGTTGTGACATGTCACGACGATCCTTGAGAGAACCCGTGGATTTGACCATTTGCGCATACATCGTCTCAAACCCTTTCCAAAATCATTGCAACGCCCTGGCCGACGCCGACACACATGGTGCAGAGCGCGTAGCGTCCGCCATTCCGTTTCAACTGATAAGCAGCCGTCATTACCAGGCGGGCGCCTGACATCCCAAGTGGATGTCCGATGGCAATGGCTCCGCCCTGCGGATTCACCCGTTCGTCGTCATCCGCAATGCCAAGACCGCGGAGAACGGCAAGACCTTGCGATGCGAACGCTTCATTCAGTTCGATCACGTCGATTGAGTCTATCGTTAGACCCGTGCGCGCCAGCACCTTTTCAACGGCCGGAATGGGGCCAATACCCATAACGCGCGGTGCAATACCAGCGGCCTGCATCGCCACGATCCGGGCAATTGGAGTCAGATCATTCTTTGCGGTTGCGCTTTCGGATGCAACTAGCAGCGCAGCGGCGCCATCATTCACACCTGATGCATTGCCCGCCGTCACGGTCTTTTCCGGACCATTCACACCACGCAGCCCGGCAAGTTTCGTGGCATCAGTGCCGGGGCGGGGGTGTTCGTCTATCGACACGATGATCGGATCACCCTTGCGCTGCGCGACCGCCACCGGCGCTATCTCGGGATCGAATTTCCCAGCTTCTTGAGCAGCGGCCCATCTTTCCTGTGAGCGGGCGGCAAATCTATCCTGATCTGCGCGCGAAACCTGGTATTCGTCAGCGACATTGTCGGCCGTTTCCGGCATCGAGTCGGTGCCATATGCCGCTTTCATCTTCGAATTCACGAAACGCCAGCCAATGGTCGTGTCGAATACTTCCGCCGCTCGGGAAAATGCCGTTTGTGCCTTTCCCATGACAAAGGGCGCACGGCTCATGCTCTCGACACCGCCCGCTATGACCAGATCCATGTCGCCCGATTTGATCCCACGTGCCGCCAGACCGACCGCATCCATGCCCGAGGCACAGAGCCGATTGATGGTCGAACCCGGAACCTCTATCGGCAGACCGGCAAGCAAACCTGCCATGCGAGCAACGTTGCGGTTGTCTTCGCCAGCCTGGTTTGCGCAGCCCAGGATCACGTCGTCCAGTCGCGACCAGTCGACCTGCGGGTTTCTCGAGATAAGCGCTTTGATGGGCACCGCTGCAAGATCGTCCGCGCGGACGGTCGACAACTGGCCGCCGTACCGGCCAATCGGGGTTCTCTGCGCATCGCAGATAAGAGCTTGCACGTGTGTTCCTCCAACTTGGGTCGAAGTTTAAGTCAGATCGCACACAGGTTCAATAAATATGTTACGACTTTTAGGGCTTCGGGACATTTTTGGTAACACGTCTAGACGCTGCCCGGTTTGATCTGGTGTCGCGACGGTGCCCGTTAGTTTATGTGCCACAAAAGTTGGCCAACGCGCGCCTTCAGCCCGGCCTTGTTCGTCTGATTCGGCTTCGTTCTGCTGTTTCGACTCAGCTCCAAATCGAAAAAATCTGAGCTGCAAGATCACTTTTGACGCCAAACAGAAACAGTTTTCTATTGGGGCGAGAATATGGCATTTGCAGGGAAATTTTTTGCCAGCATCTTGTTTTAATTGCTGGAACTGATGGGCGAAATCTCGCTATAAACCTTAGTGGTAAGGGGAAAAGTGGAGGAAGCGGGCGTATTTTGCTCGATGTTTGTGCTGTTCGGTGTGTGACATTTTCGAGATGAAATTTCAGCAAGATGCACATTTCTGGCACCGATAATCGCCGGGGCGTGGCCCTGCCGTTTCTTCTGCAATCGTGAAAACAAGATGTCCGCCGCAAGAGGCGGGCGCGTCACTGGCCGTATTTTCGGCACGAGGGAACTGGGAAATGACATATCAGAACTACCAATTCACGGCATATACCGAAGCCGATCTGCTGCAAGGTAAAAACGGCAGCTCCATCGGGTCCGGCGACAAATTCACGATGCCTGGTTCGGCCAGTGTCACCATGTCGACATCCGACAACGGCCGTTACCTTTCGGGCGATGATGACGATCAGGCATTAGACAGCACCGGCCAAGAGGCGCACGTTGATGGCCAACGGGTCGGCGGCAAAATGTATGCCGAGAAGTACCATGTTCTCTACGGCTCAGATGGGAAGAAGTACTACCTGATCGAAATCGAGATCGAGGATTACGATGCGCCCGGCAAGGGCGATGACTTCTTTTCGTTTTACGGCGACATCCCATCGGCAGGTGTTGAGCTGTACGTTTCGCATTCGTGCAACGTCAGAGGCAATTGGGTCGACTACAAGTGTCTGACCGCCGGGGACGCGGCACCATCGAACACCCCTCCGACCTTCACGAACTTGCCTGAGAACGGGGTTTTTTGCATTGACGAAAACACGACGCTCGTTATCGACGTCAATTCTAACGACGCGGATGGCGATGCCGTCACCTATGAGATCGTCGGCGGTCGCGACAAGGACTTCTTTGAAATCGATGCCAGCACGGGTGAGCTGACCTTTGTCGCTCCGCCTGACTACGAGAACCCGCAATCTGGCGGCAACAACAACACCTATGACGTGACCGTCAAAGTCTCTGACGGCAAGGGTGGCCATGACGTCAAAGCGTTGTGGGTCAAGGTCAAGGACGTTGATGAGCCGGCGCCAAAGCCCGGCAACTGTATCGTGATCGAAGCAGAAGACATGCATCTGAGCGGCTATCGGGTCGAACACCGCGATGCCGCCTCGGGCGGAGAAAATATCAAGCTGTCCGACTACAAGGGGTTTGCAACCACCAACTTCGATGGCCCTGCAGGCACCTATGACCTGAACCTCAGCTATCTCGACGAGAACGACGGTCAGGGATTCATCGACATCTTCATCAACGGGACGTTTGTATACTGCATCGAGCTCAACCAGGACACCGACGGCGGCGGCTGGGCTGGTAGCAGCAGCGCGTTTTCGGTCGCAACAGTGCAGGATCTGGTCCTGAACCCGGGCGATGAGATTAAGATCAAGGGCCGCAAAGACGGCTGCGAATACGCGCGGATCGACAAGATCGAACTGTGCCAGGATGGTCAGCCCTGTCCCGAAGACTTCCTGAAGCTCGACTTCGAAGGCCTCGACAAAGGTGACATCGTCGACACCCAGGTTCCCGGTGTCACGATCACCGCGGCCCGCGACGGGGATGCGGGCACCAACGCCGCAATGATCTTTGACAGCGATCATCCGACAGGCGGTGATCATGACCTTGAATACGATGGTCGGGGGAACATCCTGATCATCTCGGAAGACGACGACAGCAGCGACCCGGATGACAATGCGGGGGGTGGTGTCATCTGTTTTGACTTTGACCAGCCCTCGGCGGTTCACGATATCGTCCTGCTCGACATCGAAGAGAATGGCGGCAAGATCGAACTTTTCGATGCATCGGGCGCCCTGATCAAAACCGTTGCCATCCCAAGTGCGGGCGACAATTCGGCCCAGACCATCTTTCTCGATGCCGAGGACGTTACCTCGATGAAGGTGACGCTGGTCGGGTCCGGCGCGGTGGATGATCTGTGCTGGAAGCCGGGCGAGGCGCCGCAGCCGGGCGCGATCGAGGGCCGCATCTTTTGCGACGACAACGACGACTCGGTCGACAATGCAGAGCCGGGTGTCGGCGGTGTTCTGGTCACCTTGCTCGACAGTACCGGGGCAGTGGTCGACACGACAACAACCGCGGCTGATGGATCGTACCTGTTCGATAACCTACCTGCAGGCGACTATTCCGTCCTGTTTCCGACCGAGGTCGACGGTAAGGTTCTTGTCGAAGCCGATGTTGGCGGTGACGACACGATCGACAGCGACGCCGATCAGAACACCGGTGAGACCGGCGCCGTTACGGTCATCGCGGGCCAGACGACGTCCGATGTGGACGCAGGCGTAGAGGATCCGGGCACGGCTTCGGTCGCGGGCCGGTACTTCTGCGATGAGAATGACGATGATGTCGACAACGCGGAACCAGGCGTAGGCGGTGTTACGGTGTCTCTCCTGCAGGGCAGTGCCGTTATTGCCACGACAACCACGGCGGCGGATGGATCATACAGTTTCACCGGCCTTGACGCGGGCGAGTACTCCGTTCTCTTCGCGGCCGAGCCAACCGGTAAGGTCTTTGTCGCCCAAGATGCGGGTGGCGACGATACGGTTGACAGTGATGTCGATCCGGCGACGGGTCAGACCGCGCCCTTCTCGCTTGCGCTTGGCGAGAACAAGGAAGATGTCGATGCTGGCGTAGAAGATCCGGAAACCGCGTCCATTTCGGGCCGATACTTCTGTGATGACAATGGCGATGACATCGACAACGCAGAGCCGGGCGTTGGCGGCGTAACGGTGTCGCTGGTCCAGGGTGGCACAGTCGTCGGCACCACGGTGACGGCTTCTGATGGATCCTATAGCTTCAGCAATCTTGATGCCGGTGACTACGCGGTTCTCTTTGCTGCTGAACCGACCGGGAAAGCGTTCGTGGCTCAAGATGTGGGTAGCGATGACACGGTTGACTCGGATGTCGATCCGGCCACGGGTCAGACCGCGACCTTCTCGCTTGCGCTTGGTGAGAACAAGACCGATGTGGACGCTGGCGTCGTTGATCCCGGCACCGCGTCGATCGCGGGCCGGATTTTCTGTGACGAGAACGACAACTCGGTCGATGATGCAGAGCCCGGCGTTGGCGGCGTGACCGTCACGCTGCTGAGCGGTGGACTTGTTGTCGGCACGACCGTGACCGAGGCTGATGGTTCTTACATCTTCGAGAATCTTGATGCTGGTGACTATGTCGTGGATTTCCCGACCGACGTCGACGGCAAGATCCTCGTCGACGCCAATGTGGGTGGTAACGACACGGTCGACAGCGATGCCAATCAAGGTACCGGTGAAACCGGGGTGATCACCTTGAACATCGGCGATGCCGTGACGGATGTCGATGCCGGCATCGAAGATCCGGGCACTGCGGAAATCGGCGATCGTGTCTTCATCGATGCCAACGGTAACGGCGTGCAGGATGCGGGCGAGGTCGGTCTCGATGGTGTTACCGTGACGCTGCGCGACAGCACCGGGAACACGCGCACGGTCGTCACGGCAGGCGGTGGTCTGTACCTTTTCGACAACCTGGATGCGGGTGACTACACGGTCGATTTCAGCGAACCGGATGGTTTCGATTTCACCGCTCAGGATATCGGCGATGATACATTCGACAGCGATGCCGATCCGATCACGGGTGAGACGGCAACGATCTCGCTTGCCATCGGTGAAAGCAACCTGACCATCGATGCCGGAGTTATCAGCGAAGATCCAACGCTTCTGGACGACATGGGCAAAACCTGTGCTGACGAGGCGATCATGATCGACGTTCTGGCGAACGACACCGACGGTCCGGGTCAGGTGCTGACAATCACGGAAGTTGATGGTCAAGCCATCACAGAAGGCGTCAGCATCACCACGGCCATAGGCACCGTCGTCACCTTGTCTGGCGGTAAGCTCGTGTTTGATGGCGAGACTGCATACCAAAGCCTCGACATTGGAGAAGAAGCGATCGAGACGATCTCGTACACCGTTTCTGACGGGCTTGGCGGCGAGGCGATGGCAGACGTTGATGTGACGTTCTGTGGTGTCGCCGAGACGCTGGAGGAACTCTTTGCGAGCCTTCCGCAATCCACGACCTACAAGATCGCTGCGACAGATGCAGAAAGCCCGATCGAACCAGATGCGTTCACCATTGAAATGTCCAACACCGGTGATGCGCGCTTTGACGGTGTGGTTTTTGAACAGGCTTACTGTCTAAGCCTGCTTGACCCGGCCGATGGTGCCGAACTGCTGACGAATGCGCCGACGCTGACTGGCGACGTTCTCGATGGTAAGGACAGCTCGGTGCTCGCAGGTCGGTCGAGTTTTGCGACCGGGGGCTCAGCAGTGGACAACCTTGGCTATATCAACTGGATCCTCAACGAGGACTTCGAGTCAAATGGGGCTGGGTCGGTTGACGGACAGTTCACCGGTTGGGAGATCCAGCGGGCGATCTGGGAATTCACGGATCAGTTCGATACCGACTATCTGTCGAATTTTGATGCGGGTTATGGGGACGATGCCGATGTGGACTTCATTGTCAACGCGGCCTTGGCTGATCCAGCGAATGCCAACTTCATGTCCGGACCCGGCGGCATCGCCAGCCTGATCATCGATCCGAACCCGGCAACGTCGACTAACTCTCAGCCTTTCATCGTCGCCTTCGGCTTCGACGATAACGATTGCCTTTGCTGATCCGAAACAACCTCGGGGCGCGTTCCGATGCGCCCCGGTCCGAGATTTGTGCGTCTAACGCGCAGATGAACCACACGAATGATTGCTTCTGGTCGTCGGGTGGTAATTTCTACAGAAGCGTAAGGAGTGTTTGATGAATAAGCTTCTAATCTCTGCTGCCGCAGTGGTGATGGCATCTCCGGCGTTTGCGTCCGTTAACACGCCTCCACCACCTGCGACAGCCGTTCCAGAAATCAGTGCCTTGGAAGGCACGGCGGCTCTGGCCGCCGTGGCTGCTATCGTTCTTCTGGCTTGGGAGCGTCGCCGTCGCTCGGCGTAAGTTTCTCTGATACCAAGAACAGGCCCGTTCCCGCTGGGGTTCGGGCCTGTTTGCCAACCCTTGCGCGAGACATTTGATGCCAGTGGATCTGACGACCCAGCCTCAGTCGATTAGACGGCCAATTTGGAATCTCCGGTTCGCCTTGGGGCTGTTTCTGATCGAGTTGATAACGATTGGTGCGGTTTTTAAGCACCTGATCGACTTCGAATGTCGGGCTAACTGGCCTGTCACGATATGCAGCGGGGCGGGCGGAGTGATCGTCTCGGCTTATGTCAGTCTTGCCGCGCTCGGGCTTATGTTCGCCCTCTTCCCGGATGCCTTAAGGAATCTGATCGCCGAGGCCGGAACGTCGGCGAAAGCGCTGGCCGTGAATGTGTCAGGTTTGGTGATTACGCTCTTGCCCGCTATTATTCTGCACAACCAAACCGGAGGGGCGCCAATCAACGTTGTCCTGGGGCTTTGGGCGGTTGGTTTGACCGTCCTGACCCTCGGTATCCTCCGATACATCGCGCCCCTTGCGCGCTGGATGGCGCTGCTGGCTGATCGCGGCCTTGCAATACTGATGGTTCTGGGGGTCGGTATTATCGCACCGCTTCTTGCTGGAACAATTCGTCCCATCTGGCGGCTGGATACCATTGCCGATCTTACGTTTCGGGCTGTTGCGTCGGTGATCGAAACGCTTGGCTATCAGGTCGAGGCCTATCCGGCCAACAAGGTCATTGGTTTTGGCGATTTCTTTGTCAGCGTCGCGCCTGTCTGCTCGGGCGTCGAGGGGATTGCCCTCGTCACGATTTTTGTAACCCTTTACCTTGTCTTGTTCCGGTCTGAGCTTCGGTTCCCAGCCGCCTTGCTGATCTATCCGATCGGGATCCTTGTGAGCGCTACGCTGAACATCGTGCGGATCTCGGTCCTCTTGATCTTCGGGCTCGAAGGGTATCCGGAACTGGCTGTTGGCGGCTTTCACAGCCATGCGGGTTGGCTGATGTTCACACTGATTGCCCTTGGGGTTGTCATCGGTGCCCGGACTGTGCCGGCTTTGCAAAAGCAGGCGCCGGGTGTCGCTACTACGTCAGATCATCGACCAGCACTGGCTTTCTTCAGTGATCCGCAGGTCGCCAAGATCTTTCCTTTTGCGATCTTCATGTTCAGCGCATTGCTCGTCCAGGCATTCAGCCAGGCACCGGGCGTTGTCTATCCTCTCCGGGCACTGGCCATGGCGGCTGCCTTGTTGGCGTTCGCATCGGTTCTTACGCAGCCGAAATGGCGCATCTCGCCTGATGCGTTGATTGTTGGTGTGATTGTCGGGTTGGGCTGGGTATTGATCCCGTACTCTGTCGAGGACGCAACGCCGGCATATGCCAGGCTTACCGGTCTTGCCTTGATTGGTTGGATGGTCGCGCGCGGCATCGGAACAATCGTTCTGGTCCCCATCATCGAAGAGCTGTTTTTCCGCGATTATCTCGAAGGAAAGATCCGGCCATTTTGCGGGTCTATCGTCGCGGCGATATTCACGGCATCCCTATTTGCAGCGCTACATGACCGTTGGATCGAGGCGTTTTCCGCCGGGCTCGCCTTTTCTTGGGTAATGCGCCGCAACAATCGGGTAACAGACGCGATCGTGGCACATGCTGTCGCAAACCTGATTGTATTTGGCTATGCCATTACGACCCGTCAGATGCACATTATCTGAAATCCCAGGCTATTTCTTTGAGTTGCCGTTGCCGGTCAGCAGATCGTATCCGACCAATGCCGTTGCAAAGGCAATAACGACCAGCAGATCGGGCTCCTGCACCTTCCAGCCAAGGATGCCCACAAACCCGATAAACACGGCGAACGCGACCAGGGATAGCAGCAGTTTCATGTTTCACCTCCGTCATCTCCGGCCCAATCATAAAGCCATTGCGCCGTTCTAAGTAGTCGCGCGTCGTCACCCCGGGCGCTGACAAGCTGAACGCCCATCGGCAGATCATTGGTTGCCGATAGGATGGGCACTGTGATCGATGGCGTCCCGCAATAGGTCCAAAGACCGTTAAAGATCGAGTCTCCGGTGCTTTCCAAACCCCTGGGCGCTGCACCAGGGGCCGCGGGACAAAGGATCGCGTCGGCACGATCAAAGATCTCGGTTAGACCGGAATAGAGCACCTCGCGCCAATCAAGCGCAGCCAGATAATCACTGGCCGGGATCACCGCGCCTTCTTCGAGCGCCTCACGCGTTTGTGGGCCCAGCTGATCGAGGTGCCGTGCATACCGGTAATAGTTCTTGGCCATCTCTGCGTAGTTGATCCGCTGGCGCAGAGCCGCCGCGTTGTCGAAGGCCGAAGGCAATGGCACCTCGAACACCTGCTCTCCCAATGCTTCGCAGAGGGTGGCAAAGGCGTCGTGCGTGTCTTTGTCCGCATTGTCCCAGCCGGGCGGTTTCACAAAAGCGAAGACCGGCTCAAAGGGTGGCTTGCTCTGACAGGTACCCAAAAGATCGGGCGGCGGGGCAAAGGTCGTTGCCGTGTCTGCGGCGTCGTAGCCAAAAAGTGCATCGCCAACCAGGGCCGCCTCTGCAGGGCTACGGGCGAAAACGCCCAGCGTATCGAGAGACTGCGATTGCTGCAGAACGCCGCGCCTTGGGATCGCACCGAATGTCGGCTTAAAGCCGGTGACGCCACAAAAGGCTGCGGGGCGAATGACCGATCCCCCGGTTTGGGTACCGATGGCCAGGGGCACCATGGCATCGGCCACAGCTGCGGCCGAGCCTGATGATGATCCGCCGGCTGTGTGATCTTGTGCGTGTGGGTTCTTGGTGGCACCGGGATACAAGAAGGCCAGTTCGGTGGTAACGGTCTTGCCCATGATGATCGCGCCGGCCCGCCGCAGCGCTTCGACCACAAAGGCGTCATGACTGGGCACGCGGCCTTGATCAACCGGGCAGCCGTTTTCTGTCGGGATCCGCGCCGTATCGATCACATCTTTCAGGCCGACCGGAATGCCATGTAGCGGCCCGACTCCGCGACCGCGACCCCGCAGCGTGTCGAGCTCCTTTGCCTGTTTCAGAACGAATTCCGGATCATGCCAGGCCCATGCATTGATCTCCGGCTCCCGCTCAACAATCCGCGCGAGATAAGCTTCAGCGACCTCGACGGCGCGCAAAGCACCGCTGGCAAGGCGGTCCCTGAGGGTCAGCGCGTCCAATGCCCGAATGTCAGCCGCCATAGATCAGCTCGGGCAGGTAGAAGACGATCTGAGGGAACGTATACATCAGTACCATCGACAGGATTACGCAGAACAGGAAAGGCATGCAGCCCGAAAAGATCTGCGTAAGGCGTACGGACGGCGGTGCAATCCCTTTAAGGTAATAGGCCGACATCGCCATCGGTGGCGTCAGGAAACTGGTTTGCAGATTCAGCGCGACGAGAATGCCAAAGAACAGCGGATCAATCTCAAACAGAGGCAGGAGCGGCAGGAAGATCGGGACGAAGATGATAATGATCTCGGACCATTCGAGCGGCCAGCCCAGGAGGAAGATGATCAATTGCGCGAGGATCAGGAACATGATCGGCGACATATCCAGGCCCTGAACGAATTCGCTGATCACATGCTCGCCGCCCAGATATGAAAAGACGGACGAGAACGTGTAAGAGCCCACAAACAGCCAGCACACCATCGCAGCCGTTCGCGCGGTTAGGTAGACGCTTTCTCGCATCCTCTGCCAACTCATCGCGCGATAGGCAAAAGCCAGGAATATACCACCCAGCGCACCGATCGATGCCGCCTCGGTCGGAGTTGCCAGGCCAAAGAGGATCGATCCAAGCACCGCTAGGATCAAAAAGGCCAGCGGCAGGAACGATGTCAGGATCATCAGCGCAAGCTCGCCCCGTCCGACATCCGGTATGTCTTCGTCGGACGGACGAGGCGCGACGCTTGGTTGTAGGATCGACCGCCCAATCACATAGACAAGGTAAAGCCCGACCAGCGTCAGGCCGGGCAGCAGCGCCCCCGCGTAAAGCCGAACGATAGAGACATTCGAGGCTGCCGCATAAACGATCAGCATGATTGACGGTGGGATCAGGATACCGAGCGTACCGCCCGCGCAGATGATCCCCGATGCAAAGGAATGGCTATAGCGCGCCTTGAGCATCGCGGGCAGGGCGAGCAACCCCATTAGCGTGACGACCGCACCAACGATCCCCGTTGCCGTCGCAAACAGGGCGCACGTGATCAATGCGGCAACGCCCATAGACCCCGGGATGTTCTTTGACGCGATGTTGAGGGTGGTAAACAGCCGATCGACGATGTTGGCCCGTTCGACGATGTAGCCCATAAAGAGGAACAGCGGCACGGCCGTCAGAACCTCGTTCGACATCACCGTATACGTCTGGTTGATGAACAGATCGAATATTCGATTGTTAAAGAACCCTTCGATGTAGGTGCTGGTGCTATCCCACCAGCCGGCAGTCTCATCCAGCCGATTGTGTTCTCGCCACATCCGGCGGGCGTCGAAATAGGCGTAGTACCCAAACCCGATACCCATGGCCATCAGCGTGAACGCGATCGGGAATCCCAGAAACACGAAAACGATAAACAGCCCCAACATCATCAGGGCAACTTGGGGATCCGTCATATGTGGTGATCCTTTTCGGCCTTGGCGGCCTCTTTCATCAGCAGGTCTTCGGTTTCGAAAACGTCTTCTTCGGCTTCGAGCCACGCGTTCGTGCGCATGCAATGGATGCAGCGGCAGACCTGGGCGATGCCTTGGATGAACAACAGAATTCCTGCGGCGACGATAACGGTCTTGAACTGAAAGATCGGGATGCCGGCGGGTGAGTTAACGGACACCTCCTGATACTGCCAGGACCGCGCGGCGTATTTCCAACCTGCAAAGATGAGGGCCGACACGCCGGGGAAGAAGAACAAGATGTAGAGGACCAGGTCGACCTTGGCCTGCGTGCGCGGTTGCCAAAGACGGTAAAGAAAATCGCCGCGTACGTGGCCGCCGCGCGAAAGCGTGTAGGCGCCAGCCATCATGAACAGTGTCCCGTACATGATGAACGATACATCCAGGGCCCACGCTGTCGGATTGTTCAAGACGTAGCGGACGAACACTTCGTAGCCTGTTCCGACCGCCATCAGGACGATCAACCACGCGAATGCTTTGCCGAACGCTGCCGATAGGTTGTCCGCAAAACGGATGAAGCCGATCACGGCTGCTCCCTCCCCCTTATTTTGTGGGCCCCGGCACAGCTACAGCGCCGGGACCACAGACTATCAGAGTTTCAATTTGCCTGGGAAGTAGTGGTTATAGGCAAGCGCATAGTCTGGTGCGTTCATAAGTTCGTAGAACGTGACCTGCTCGACCCAGGCGCGCTGGCTGTCGAGGGTCTTTTTCATGAACGGATCCTCTTCCAGCTGTGGGATCAAGCCGTCCCATGCTTCGATCTGGGCGTCGAGAATGTCTTTGGACGTTCGGTGCACCGTCACGCCGCCTTCGTTCTGCAACCACTGCAGGTCGGCGGAGTATTTCCGCATCGCCTTGGCAGTGTTCGCGGTCGAGGCTGCTTCGACGCCGTGCACGAGGATGGCCCGTAGATCGGGGTCGAGGTCTTCCATGAAGATCTTCGAGAACAGGAATTCGAAAGACTCCGACGCTTGGTGATACGACGACAGATAGTAGTTCTTGGCCACGTCATGCGCGCCAAAGTCCTTGTCCGACGTTGGATTGTTGAATTCGAACGCGTCGATCACGCCCCGTTCCATCGCGGGTACGATTTCACCACCCGGAAGCTGAGCGACCGACATACCCATCGACTGAAGCAGGTCCGCGGCCAGACCCACCGTCCGATATTTGAAGCCATTAAGCTCTGCGGCCGTGTTTACCTCGCCTTTGAACCAACCGAAGGGTTGAGCGAACATCGGAAAGCCAAGGTAGCCTTCGACGTCGAGCCCCATGATGTCTTGGGTTAGCTCGTCATAGAGCGCCTTGCCGCCACCTTCATAAAACCAGCTTAGCATCGTGGTAGCCGAGCCGCCGAAAACCGGACCCGTGCCGAAAAGTGAGGCTGCCTTGTTCTTGCCGTACCAATACACCGGCACCGAATGCGCGGCGTCGAGCAGCCCGTCGTTCACAGCATCCAGAACCTGGAATGCCGCGACAACGGCACCAGCTGGCAGCAGGTCGACTTTCAGACGGCCGCCGGACATGGCCTCGACCCGATCGGCGTAGTCCTGCGCGAACTCTTGCCAGATATTCGAGGCAGGCCAGGACGTTTGCATTTTCACGACGACAGGCGCGCCTTGTGCAATCGCCGGAGCTGCCAGACCGCCAGCCGCGGCGCCCCCGATTACGGACCGCTTCAAGAAAGCGCGGCGGCCTAGATTTTTCTCAACTGTCATTTGATCCTCCCAGTCGCTTGCCGATCCTTAGTCAAGCGGTACCCCTTACCGCGGCAGGCCGGCGCGTGGCCGCGAACTTAACGTAACGTATCCGGAAGGCAATGAAATTCGGCTTTTGGTCAGTTTTTCTTACCGATTGTTGGCGCTAACCATGGTTTTTTCTGAGATTTCCACAGAGGGTGGTCGTCAACGGCAGGCGCACGACCGCTGGCATCTGAGGAGTTAACGCTGTGCAACAGTCGTTAACCAAAGTGAAGGATTGCGCGTTCTCAAGGTTGACGATGCTCTATGATTTCGTAGCAGATACGCCCAAACACCTTGGATCCGTCCAAGTCTTGTCACACAAAGAATGTTCTGTTGAACACAAATGAAAACCAAGGCTTCATCACTCGCCCGAGCAGCTTACGAAGATCTCCGCGCGTCGCTATCCACCGCGCATAGACCGCCGTTTCGGGGCAATCTAACCCGTGTCTCGCGCCACAACAAAACCTACTGGTATGACAGTTATCGTATCGGGACGGTGGTCAAGAAAAGGTACGTGGGCGAAGACAGTCCGCTGCTACAGAGCCAAGCTCGGGTGCATGAAGCAAATCGCGCACGAGCGTTCAGAGAAGCCAAGGCGCGTAGCTTGAGGGTCAAGCTGCTAAAAGCGGAAGGTTTTCGGGGGCCTGGATCTGCTATCGGCAGTTTTCTGACGGCGGCATCTTCCGCCGATCTTTTTGAGCATGGCCTGATGGTGATCGGGACGCAGGCCTTCAAATGTTATGAGAACCACCTCGGCTTCATATTCAACAAATCCGAGGAACAGGCGCTCGGCCTATCGGAATTAGACAGGGTCGATTTGGCGATCGCTGCGCCTGGTTCCCAAGAGTTTACCGACAGTTTCTGCGATTTTTGCTTTCGTGCTACCGATGATGATGCAAACGCATATCTCTGGACCCACTCACGGCAGGCCGTTCAGTTTCGGTTCTTCGGAGCCTCGGTCAGCGGCACCGAGGGGTTTTTGCCCGTAGGTCCCTCGGGCGCAGAATTGCGGATGATGCGATATCTGCGCTTTTTGATGAAAGATCCCATCGACGTCGTTTGCGCCTATCGTAGCGGTATTCGAATTAAGGCGCCGCGACCAGACCGTTTCGCGGTGCACAAGCTGATCCTGGCCAATCGCCGCAAACATGAGGACCCGGAAACGGCGCTCAGGGACGCGCGGCAGGCCGCAGCCCTGATCGAGGTGCTGAACGATGTCGATCCCGTTGGGCTGCGCGAGACGTTGGAAGAGGCCCTCGGGCGTGGCAAGACTTGGCAGTCGCACATCATCGGCACGCTTTCGCGACTGCCCGAAACGGTCGAATTGCTCGAAAAAACCTGATTGATCCGTCTCTGTGGGACCACAGCGTTGTTTTTCCCCGTCTTGCCGGCGATGAAACCTGTTTTTTCGCGCAACAATTATCGCTAACGTGCCTCCACCGTTTCAATTCTTTGCGGCAAAAGCGACAGATAGGCCGCGACAACAGGTAGGAGACTAGATATGGGCAAACGTGACGATCTGATCGCGCAATACGCGGATGATCTGAAGAACAAGTGCGGGATGACTCCCGACATGGATCTTCTCACAAAAGTTACAATCGGCTGTGGCCCGTCCATCTACAACGCTGACGCTTCCACTGTTGCGTCCAGCCAGGCATCAGAGCTTGAGACTGTAAAAGAGAACTTCCTGATGAAGAAGCTGGGCCTTTCCGATGGTCCAGAGCTTATGGATGCCATCAACAAAGCGATCGAAACTTACGGCAAGTCCGAACGCAACAAGTATCGCGCGGTTGTCTATTACATGCTGACAAAACACTTCGGCAAAGAAAGCGTCTACGGCTAATCGCTGCCAAGGCTCGTCATGCGGGGGCAGTTGCGATCGGCAGGTGCCCCCTTTTCTTGCTTCGATCGAATTTGAAATACAGGGCAATCGATTGTTAAGCCCTGTACGGATATAACAAGAACATCCGGCTAGTATGGCCAGAACTTATCAGAGTTACGTGCGGTGGATTTGGGAGCACGTGGGGTGATGAAGGGTTCTGGCAATGGTCTGCCAGAACCCTTCTGTCATTTTAGAACAGTGTCAGGACCACGCCGATAACGGTGCATCCGATGGCCGCATACCCACCGTCAATCAGAGTCAGCCGCATGGGCCGCCCCGCAAAACCATAATTCGTCGCGATCCACGGCGCTGCCAGGAACAGCCCGATCCCGGCGCCCGCCACCAAGCCTTTCGCGACCGTATCAATGCCCCCCAGTACAAATACGTGTCGCATCATTCCCGCCACAATTATGCTTGCCAAGATGGCAGTGATGTAGGGTAATGGGTTTGACCGGTTCGCAGGGGCGCCGTCTTCGTTCAGCACCACGCCCGAAGCTTCCATCCACGGTTTTGCGAGCAAAGAATACCAAATGGCGCCGAACATAAAACTCGCCACCCCAGCAACAATGACTGCAAGAGTTGACATGATCTTCCCCCCTCTTTGATGGGGGAATGCTACGCCTGACTAGGGATCAATGCCAGCCAAGGCGCATATGATCTGCCATTCATCTTCGGCGACGGGCTGTACCGATAGGCGGGAATTGCGGACCAGAACCATTTCGGCCAGCCGCTCATCGCCTTTGATCTGGTCAAGCGTGACGGGCGATTTGACAGGTTGAAGGGCCCTGATGTCCACACAATCCCATCTTTCGTCGTCGGTCGTGCTGTCGGGGTGACTTTCGGCAATGACTTCGACTGTACCGACGACCGCCTTTTCTGATTGGGAATGGTAGAAAAAGCCCCGGTCACCGATCTTCATCTCGCGCATGAAGTTGCGGGCCTGGTAGTTCCGCACACCGTCCCACTCTTCTCCCAACTCGCCTTTGGCGACCTGCTGATCCCAGCTCCATGTGCTGGGTTCCGATTTGAACAGCCAATACCGCATGTGAATCCCCCTCGGTCTAATTCGAAACTTTAGGCCTTTGCCCCTTTTTTGCCGCTGCCAAGCATCGTGGTGCTTTGCGTATCAAGCGGCATGCGCGGCCGCGCTGCAAGGTCCATGCCATCGGGTGCGCGCCGGTCCATCTGTTCAATGGCGGCCCATGCGATCATGGCCGCGTTGTCCGTGCAAAACCGCAGAGGCGGCGCGACAAAGCGTGCCTCGTATTCCGATGCTGCTTGTTCAAGGCCTGCGCGGATCGTCTGATTTGCGGCGACACCACCTGCGACGCAAATCGTGGCCTGTCTGAGTTCTGATTGCCTGTAGATTTCAAGCGCGCGCTTGCCCTTCTCGACCAGCACGTCACGAACAGCCGCCTCAAACGATGCCGCAAGATCGGCCTGGTCCTGTTCGTTCAGGCCGCCGTTGTCGGTCATCAGAGTGTCCCGGGCCCGCAGGGCGGCGGTCTTGAGCCCGGAAAAGCTCATGTCACAGCCTGGCCGGTCGAGCAGCGGACGTGGCAGCTGGAACCGTGAGGGATCGCCTGACTGAGCTGCAACCTCAATGGCCGGGCCGCCCGGCTGAGGCAGGCCGACTAGACGCGCGACCTTGTCGAAGGCTTCGCCGGGTGCATCGTCGATCGTACCGCCCAAGCGTTCGAAGGTCAGCGGGTCGTGAACGATCTGGAACTGGCAGTGGCCCCCTGAAATGAGCAGCAGCAGGTATGGGAACTCGACGTTGTTAGTCAGCCGCGGCGTCAATGCGTGCCCGGCCAGGTGATTGATCCCGTAAAGAGGCAGGCCAGTTGCGGCAGCGATACCTTTGGCTGTCATGACGCCGGAGACGACACCACCAATCAGCCCCGGCCCGCACGTCACGGCGACTGCGTCAACCTCGAACAGAGGCGTTTTGGCCTCCTTCAGAGCCTCTTCGATGCACAAATCGAGGCGTTCGGCGTGGGCCCGTGCAGCAATTTCTGGGACAACCCCGCCGAAACGCGCATGCAGATCGGTTTGGCTATAGACCACCGACGACTGAACATGCGGCCCATCATCATCGCGCGCAACGACGGCGGCCGCCGTATCGTCACAGCTGCTTTCGATGCCGAGAACAGTGACTGGTTTGGCCAATGCGGCCTCCGTTGCGTATGGGCATGGGGCGGGTTAACACCTGTAGATGTGACTGACAACGCGCCGAAGACCAAGCTGCCCCTGCTGCTGACGCGGCCAATTTCGGCATCGAAGGCTTTTTGGTCCAGCTTGCAGCCCCCGCTTCAAGACCGACTGACCCCATTTTTCTCCCAGCTAGTTGAGATTGTCCCATTGCCGTCCGTTGAACCTTTCCCTGAAGTCGACGTGGTTCTGTTCACCTCCTCAAATGGCGTCGCATGCGGGCCGGAAGGTGAGGGCAGGCGCGCCGTTTGTGTTGGCCAAACGACAACCGCGAAAGCGCAGGCCCGGGGATGGCTGGCAGAATGTGGCGGCAGAACTGTTGATGAACTGATCGTCTACTTGTCTAGGAGGCCTCAGTATGGGCGTATCCTCCACATTTCCGGGGTGCATACCTTGGGCGACCTCGTTGGACGACTTACCGAATTGGGGCGTTCGGTCGAACGCCGCGTTGTCTATGATCAGCGCCTTCTCGATCTGACCGAGCAGGGCCATGCCGTTTTGCGCCAACGTGGCCCCAAGATTGTCCCGCTGTTTTCGCCCAGGACTGCCAGGCAGTTTGCTTCCCTATGCCCTCCGACTGATCAGCTCTGTCTGATCGCAATGAGCGACAGTGTTGCGCGTGCGGTCGAACCGCTGAATGCCAACGTCGCAATTGCGCCTGAACCGACGGCGAATGGCATGCGACAAACCCTGCAAGAACTGGCGGATCGCATAAGCGCGGGTTGAGAGCCCGATGCGGCCCGAGTAAACCTTGTTGTATTGGCAACGCCTTGGGTGAGAATCAGGAAGGGGCTTGATGTGACGGACAAAAAGTCCCCGGACGAAATCGAAGACGAAAAGCCGGTCGAGCCGACCGAGGCTGAGAGCAATAAGCCCGACAGCGATGACCAGTCCAGCGTTGAGGAAACCGCCGAGAATTTGGAAAGCGCGCATGACGAGGAGGCTGGCAGCACGCTCGAGGAAGAGACTGAAGTCGCCACAGATGAGCGCGCCAGTGACGAGATTGCGGCGGATGACCAACCGGACACCACCGACATCGATAAAAAGCCGGACGAAGTCGAAGACGCTGTTTTTGACGAAATAGCCGACGACGCGCATATCGAAGCGTCCGCGGTAAAGCAGTCGCCAATCAGCGAACCTAAGGTCGTCGTAAAGAAGGCGGGCGGTTTCACGATGCTTGTTGGCGGCCTCGCGGCGGCCATTGCAGGTTTTTTTGCCGCCCGGTTTGAATTGATTGATCCCTATCTTCCGGAGCAACTTCGATCCAACGCGAGCGTCGCGTCCGAACTCCAGATCGAAGTGAATGCGCTTAGAGACCAACTTGCCGATCTTGGTGTCAGCGTTGCTGCGCTGCAGGACACACCGCCGCCGGAGATCCCGGATTATTCCAATGATCTAACAACTCTCAACGGGCGGGTGGCCGCCCTCGAAGAGCGTCCCGTTGCGGTGGTTGAAGGCGATAACAGCGCAGTCGATGCTGCTGTTGATGAGTTGCTGAGTACGGCCGCCACCCAGCAGGCCGAGATTGAGCGACTGCTGGACAATGTTCGACAGGGCGAAGAAGCCGCGGCACAGGCCAAGCGTGTGGCACTTGCGCGAACTGCGGTGGCCCAGATCAATTCGGCGATCGGATCCGGCGAACCGTTCGAGGGGCCGTTATCAGCGCTGCAAGACAGCGGTGCGCTGGATCGTGTGCCCGAGGGTCTGACCGCCGCTGCGCAGGAGGGCGT
Organism: Pseudomonadota bacterium; assembly: GCA_038521825.1. Classification (GTDB taxonomy): domain Bacteria; phylum Pseudomonadota; class Alphaproteobacteria; order Rhodobacterales; family Rhodobacteraceae; genus JBCBKL01. The sequence continues at coordinate 52,957 of JBCBKL010000001.1, forward strand.
CACTACGCTTGCGCAATTGCAGGCCGAGGTTGCCGACGCGGCGCGGTCTGCCCTGGCGGTGGTTCGCAGCGACGAACAGGGAACCGGCGGTGTGGGTGCGTTTTTGCAGCGCCAGCTTGGTGCTCGGTCTGTGACACCCAAGCAGGGTGATGATGCCGACGCGGTGCTGTCTCGCATGGAGGCCGCGGTAAGATCGGGTGACCTGGGCACCGCGCTGGATGAGGCCTCTGGCCTGCCCGAGAAAGCCAGAGGCGCCATGTCAGGGTGGCTTGGTGCGGCTGAAACCCGCCACAACGCTCAGTCAGCGCTTGATGCGCTGACCCAGCAATTATCGTCGATGTGAGGGGCGCCCAATGATCTGGTCCGTGGGAAAAGTCATTTTCTTTGTCTGTTTCGTTGCCGCATTGGCGCTTGGTGCCGGTTACCTGCTTGAATCCGAAGGGGGTGTGCAAATCATCGTCGCCGGGCAGGAATATACCCTCGGGCCGCTGGAATCCGTAATCGGATTGTTGGTGCTGATGCTGGTGCTGTGGATCTTGCTCAAACTTATTGGGCTGCTCTTCGCGACATGGAGTTTCATTAATGGTGATGAAACGGCGATAACGCGCTATCTGGCCCGTAACCGTCTTTCGAAAGGCTATGATGCGCTGTCAGAGGGGCTGATGGCGCTTGCGTCGGGCGAGGGTCGCCTTGCAATGGCCAAGGCCGAGAAGGCCAACAAGTATCTGGGCCGTCCCGATCTGACGAACTTGCTTATGGCAGAGGCGGCTGAACTGGTTGGCGACCGCAAAAAGGCCGAAACTACCTATCGCAAGCTCGTTGAAGATAAATCCACCCGCTTCGTAGGTGTCCGTGGCCTCATGAAACAAAAGCTGGCGGACGGTGATACTGATACGGCCCTGAAGCTGGCGGAAAAAGCCTTTGCGCTGAAACCAAGGCACGAAGAGGTTCAGGATACTTTGCTGCGGCTGCAGGCCGAAAAGGCCGACTGGAAGGGAGCCCGCCAAACGTTGAGTGCCAAGCTCAAGCACGGTGTTCTGCCGCGTGACGTCTTCCGCCGCCGCGACGCCGTGTTGGCCCTGTCCCAAGCCAAGTCCATCTTTGCCGAAGATCAGACGATAGAGGCCCGTGAAGCCGCGATTGCAGCCAACAAGCAGTCGCCGGATCTGGTGCCTGCGGCCGTGATGGCTGCGCTTGGCTATCTCGAAAAGGGGCAAAAGCGCCACGCGACCCGCGTCATAAAGAAGGCGTGGGAAGTCGCGGCACATCCCGACCTTGCCGCAGCGTTCGCACAGATCGAGCCTGATGAGTCTACAAGTGAGAGGGTCAAACGTTTTGCGGTGCTGACCAGAACGCATCCCGAGGACGCCGAGACAAAGCAACTGCTTGCGGAGCTCTATATCGCTGACGAGGATTTCCCCGCGGCGCGCCGCGCCTTGGGTGATCTGGTTGAAACAGATCTGACCGTTAGATCAGCCACCCTCATGGCGGCGATCGAACGCGGCGAGGGATCAAGCGATGCCGTCGTTCAGGGATGGCTTGCCCGCGCTGTTACTGCGCCTCGGGGCCCAAGCTGGGTCTGTGAGAACTGTAATCACAGTCACGCCGAATGGGCCCCAGTCTGCGAGAACTGTAAGGCATTTGACACCCTCAGCTGGTCGCGTCCACAGGAGGCGGCAGTGTCACTGCCGGGTGGGGCCGAGTTGCTGCCTCTCCTTGTCGCTGGTCGAGATGACCCTTCGGTCGAGGATGTGGTTGAGATCGTGGAAAATACGGATTTCGTTGAGGGCGATATCACTTCCAGCGATGACGATGCCGGGGAGCAGCCTGACGATAATGTGGTGGCGTTGAAACCGACGGACAAGGGCGATGACGGTCCCGAAAAAGCGTCGGCCTGACGGCAACCTTTCAGATCAATGCTGGCGCCGCGCGCAAATGGCCCGTTTCGATCTCGCGCCAATTCCGAATGGATCCGTTCGTGTAAGCCATCGCGTCAGGGTGGCGTGAGTCCAGGATACCAAGCCTGACCAAAATGGCTGCGATTGCGCATTCGCTGGCCCGGGTTGCGCCATCGACGATCTTGAGCGCGACACCAAGCTTCCGGCCTGGAATGATCGCGACGTAATAGCCTTCGGCACCTGTCTTTACGGCTGCCCGACCATCCATTGCCCGCATAAGTCGGGTACAGGCGGACCGCTCTCCAGCAACAAGCTCGGGGTGAGCGACCATCGCAGTCACAAGCCGATGTTCGGGCGAACTGGCAGGCGCGGCGGCAAAGTGGGCCATCGCACGCGCCATCCCATGCATCGTGGTTGCAAAGTTGGGTGCTGAACACCCGTCGATGCCATATCCAGGCGCGTCCATCCCCGTGATGCGCTCAAAGGCGTCTTTGACCATTATCTGAACGTGGTGGTCGATCTCCAGATACTCCGGGCCTGCCTCCAAGTGCCGCCCGAGCGTGAGGAACCCGGCATGTTTGCCTGAGCAGTTGTTGTGGTACTGGCAGGGTTCACTGTCGGATTTGATCAACGCGACACGCGCGGTCTTGTCCTTTGGCATATGAGCGCCGCACCGAAGATGCGCATCTGTGAACTGCATGTCATCCAACCACTTTTGCACCCGGTCGGTGTGGATCGCGGCCCCAACATGCGATGCGCAAGCCAGCGCCAGTTGCTCGGATCCCAGCTTTGCGGCATCGGCCGCGCCTGTTTCGATCAGCGGCAGAGCCTGGATCATCTTTGCCGAACTTCGGGGCAGCACAACCAGATCCGGATCACCCCAGGCCTCGACGATCTGCCCGGCTTCGTCACAAACCACCGCATGACCCCGGTGGGCGCTTTCCAAAAACGGGCCTCTCCAGACTTCGGCCATCACGACGGGGTCGGTCATTTTTCTCTCTCACAATCCGGCGAATTTTCGCGGTTTCGCCTTTCGTCTCTCGCGCCTTGTGCGCTAATGTGCATGTTGTCGAGAAGAAACAAGGGGCTGGCGCGAAAAGGCGCTACCAAGGCGCTTAATCTGGCCCAGATGATTTGAGGTAAACACGGCTTGGAGGCTGTCGAAGTATGAATTTCGTGTCGAAGGTAACAGTCGGAATTTTTGCGGCGTCGATGATGACATCTGCCTCAGCGCAGGAGCAGAGTTCCAACCGCGTGGCCGTCAAGACGGACTGGAATGTCTTTGCCGAAGAGGACCCAAAAGAGTGCTGGAGCGTGTCGATGCCCAAAGAGGTCGTCAACACCCGTGACGGCAATGTCGTTGCTGCGACACGCGGGCAGATCCTGCTTATGGTATTTTATCGTCCGAGCGCCGGTGCGACCGGTCAGGTCGCCTTTACCGGTGGCTACCCATTTGCCAGCGGTTCTTCGGTCACCCTCAATATTGGTGGCACGGATTTCGAACTCTTTACTGAAGGCGAATGGGCATGGCCCACCAGCCCGGAAGAAGACACTAAGATCGTAACCGCCATGAAACAGGGCGCGTCCGCTGTCGTTACAGGATTGTCGAGCCGCGGCACGACGACCAAGGATACCTTTTCGCTGCTTGGTTTCACCGCCGCCGTTGAAGATGCCGAGGCACGCTGCGCAAGTTGATCGGCGAAGCGCCTTTTTGATCCACTTGTCCTACCTCACACAGGCGACGACGCACTCCCCTTGATAAAGGGAGGACACCATGACGGATCGTGTCGCTTTGATTGCCGCTGGTGGCAGCAGGATCGGTGCTGACCCCGCGCCACCTCGCCGGACATGGCTAAGAGGTCGGCATTCCCGAGATCAGCGACGAAGACTGGCATCGCAGGATGGATAAATATCTGCTGAATGTTATCCAAACGACGCGAATGGTTGCGCCCATCATGGTCGATTGAGGTGGCGGTGCGATCATCAACACCTCTACCTTTGCGGCGTTTGAACCCGACCCGCTCTTTTCGACCAGTGGCGTGTTCCGTGTTGGCTTGGCAAGCTTTGCCAAGTTGTTCGCGGATGCCTATGCAGCGAAGAATGTACGAATGAACAACATCCTGCCAGCGACCGGGGATCACAAGGCGCGCATTCAGATGGGTCGATACGGCAAAGCGCAAGGGGTTTCGGCTTTGGCCGCGTCGGTCTAGGCCCGTTCAGACAAGACGCGCCTCAGGTAGGCGCCGTATTCGTTCTTGGCATAGCGTTTTGCCTGCTCTTCGAGCTGAGCCGCGTCGATCCATCCAGCATCGAAGGCAATCTCTTCCAGACACGCGGTCTGCAACCCCTGTCGCTGCTCAAGCGTGCGAACGAAATTGCCAGCATCCAACAAACTTGCATGCGTCCCGGTATCGAGCCAGGCATAGCCGCGGCCCATGCGTTCGACATTGAGGCTGCCTTCGTGCAGATACATTTCCAGAAGCGTTGTAATCTCCAGCTCGCCGCGGTCTGATGGTTGCACCTGTTTGGCGCGTTCCGGCGCATTGCCGTCTAGGAAGTAAAGACCGGTCACCGCAAAGTTAGATGGCGGCACCCTGGGCTTTTCGATAATCCGCTTAGCCATACCCTCATTGTCAAACGCCACGACGCCGTATCGTTCAGCATCGGCCACGCGGTAGCCAAAGACGGTTCCGCCTTCGGGCTTTTGGTTGGCCCGTTCCAGAAGTTGCGGCAGACCATGACCAAAAAAGATGTTGTCGCCCAAGACCAGCGTGCTGGGCGCGCCATCGAGAAAGTCTTCGGCGAGGATGAAAGCTTGTGCCAGACCGTCGGGCGAGGGCTGAACTATGTAGCTGAACGCCATGCCCCATTGCGATCCGTCGCCCAAGAGGCGCTTGAATTGCTCCTGATCATGGGGGGTCGTGATGATGGCGATCTCTTTTATCCCCGCCAGCATGAGGACAGAAAGCGGATAGTAGATCATCGGCTTGTCATAGATCGGAAGCAGCTGTTTCGAAACACCTGCCGTGATCGGATACAGCCGTGTGCCCGACCCGCCGGCGAGGACTATACCTTTGCGATTACTCATGACCAAGATCCTCCAAGACATCTTTGAGTGCCGCGCGCCAATCGGGGCGTTCGATCCCGAAAACCTGTTGCAAGGAGGAACAATCCATCCGGCTATTCAGCGGGCGCATGGCTGGTGTGGGATAGGCGGCGGTCGGAATATCTTCGACGTCGCAAACGATGCCATTCTGCTTGAAAATCTCACGTGCAAAGTCGGCCCAACTGGCGTCTGGAGCACCAGCATAGTGATAGATCCCAGATGCTTCGGGATTCTGGGCCAGATGCGCTGCGATTTGCAGACAGCTGGCGGCTATCCCCGCGGCGGGTGTGGGTCCGCCGATCTGATCAGCGACGATCGTCAGCTTGTCGCGCTCTGCACCCAGCCGCAGCATTGTTTTGACGAAGTTGTTCCCATGGGCCGAAAAAACCCAGCTGGTGCGCAGGATGGCCGAGATACCACCCGCTGACGTAATCCCCTTTTCGCCTGCAAGCTTGCTTCGGCCATATGCGCCAAGCGGACCGACCGGATCATCCGGTTGCCAAGGCTGATCACCGCTGCCGGCAAAGACATAGTCCGTCGAGATATGAATGAAGGGGATCTGCATATCAGCGCAGGCCCGCGCCATCGCCGTTGGCGCCCCACCATTGATTATGGTGGCAAGGCCCTCTTCTTCTTCAGCCCGATCCACGGCTGTGTAGGCCGCGGCATTGATCACCGCGTGCGGCTTCGCCGCCTGGATTGCAGCGGCGCAGGCCGCTGGATCGGTCAGATCAACATCGGCACGCGCAAGGGTCACCACCTTCGCCTGTCGTTGCAGTTCGGTTGCGACCTGGCCGCTATGGCCAAAAACAAGGATCATTTTGCGACGCTCCGCACTCCAACGCGCGATGCCACGCCCTCGCTCTGCAGCAATGGCTGCCACCAGTTGTCGTTGGCCAGATACCAATCAACGGTTTTCGCCAGCCCCTGGTCCAAGGTCACCGAAGGCCGCCAACCAAGTTCGTCTCGGATGCGGGCCGGGTCGATTGCATAGCGCATATCGTGTCCGGGGCGGTCTGCGACGAACTCGATCAACCTGCTATGGGGCGCTTGTTCGGGGCGGCGTTCGTCCAGCAGCGCGCAAATTTTGCGAACTATCTCGATGTTTTGGGCTTCGTTCTCACCGCCGATATTGTAGCTGCGCCCGATCGTACCTTGCTGAAGCACGGTCAACAGGGCGTCCGCATGATCTTCGACATAAAGCCAATCGCGGACGTTTTCGCCAGAACCGTAGACGCCAATCGGCAATCCATGCAGTGCATTCAGGATGACTTTTGGGATGAGTTTTTCGGGGAAGTGGTAGGGGCCGTAGTTATTCGAGCAATTCGTAAGGACCACCGGCAGACCATAGGTTTCGCCCCACGCCCGAACCAAGTGATCGCTTCCCGCTTTCGACGCTGAATATGGGCTGCGCGGATCATAAGGCGTCTCTTCGGTGAACATCCCAGTTGCGCCCAGCGAGCCAAAGACCTCATCGGTCGAGATGTGGTGGAAACGAAAGCCTTCGTTCCCCGAGGCTTCCCAATACTTCAAAGCGGCCTGCAGCAGGATGTAAGTGCCGATCAAGTTCGTCTCTATGAACGCTCCTGGCCCGTCGATCGAGCGATCCACGTGACTTTCGGCTGCCAGGTGCATAACCGCGTCGGGCTGATGCTGATCAAATATGCGAGCCATCGACTGTGCATCGCAAATGTCTGACTTTTCGAACGCATATCGGTTGGAGGAAGCGACCACGGCGACATTCTCCGAATTCGCCGCATAGGTCATCTTATCCACGTTCACCACATGGTGTCCCGCCTCAATGGCCTGCCGAACCACAGCCGAGCCGATGAACCCGCAGCCTCCTGTCACCAACAGTTTCATGCCGCCGCCTCATAGACGAATGGGGTCTGAAAATCCTTCAGGAACGGTGCAGCTTCGTCCTTTGCCGAGAGCACGGCGGCAAGGTGATCAAAACCCCAATCAACACCTATGTCAGGGTCGTCGAACCGCACAGCGCCATCGCAGTCGGGCGCGTAGTAGTCCGAACACTTGTAGATAATTTCGGTCCCCGGTTCGCGCGTGACGAAACCATGCAGAAAGCCTTCGGGAACCAAGAGCTGCTTGCCGTTCTCAAAGGTTAGTTCCTCGCCAACCCACTGTCCGTAGGTCGGAGATCCCCTTCGAATATCGACCGCAACGTCGAATAGGGCACCACTGCCACATCGAACCAGCTTGGCTTGCGCATGTGGCGGCGCTTGAAAGTGAAGTCCGCGCACGGTACCGACTGCCTCTGACAGCGAATGATTGTCCTGCACAAACTCGATATCAATACCCGCGTCTTGAAGCCGCTTGCGGTTCCAGCTCTCAGAAAAGAAACCCCGATCATCGCCAAACCGTGCCGGGGTCAAAACCAGCACGCCGGGCAAGGCCGTCTTCTCAATATGCATTACTCCAATCCCGCCAAACCAAGCCCCACGAGCGGTGCTTATCAATGGAAGTATGCGCTGTCACCCCGGGGGCGGAATTGGATCTGCGGAAGCGGCCTGAATTGGCCGTATTGGAGGTACGGTTGAGATTTGATGCGCTGGCGCTGTAAGACGGGCTGCACGCAGATCAGAGCCCACCGATAAAGGTATAGCTGAAAGTTGCAGGCGCGCCCGATCGGTTTTCGATTTGCAAAGTGGAGCCAGAAACAGAAACCGACGTCTGCCCCGCATTGCCGACCTGCCCGTCAAGCGCCATGGTCCCGGCATTATTCACTTGCCCGGCGGCGAACAGCGTCAGCAGGGTCGGAGTGTTCACATCATAGGTAAAGATGCCAGCGTGCGCATCCGCAGCCGCACCTTGAACTGCTGTGATAAGAACGAAGCCGGCGGATGAAGGTAGTTCTATGGCTGTGACAGCATCGTTCGCGATCTGAGCCGATCCACTTTGCGAACAACGGATAGCCGTCGTGGCAGATGAATTTGATACCCGTATCGCTTCGACAAAGTCGGTGCCATTGCTGCTCACTTTAATCTGCAGATCGTCATCGCCCGCCAGGCCAATCTCAGACCGCCCTGCCCAATTGGATTGGTACAGCAGCGACGCCGTTTCTCCTGCCGATGCCTTATTGACCACCACGCGGTGGCTTCCGCCGTCGTGCGACAATAGGGTCGCGTCGCCTGATACCGACAGGCGATTTATCGTGTCCGCGGTGGTATTGATGCCAACGGATTGAAGTTGGGAAAGATCAGCAGGGACCAGTTCAACCCAGGTGCTCCCATCCCAAACACACTGGTCAGCGGTTGATGCCGAATATGCCACCCACCCGATCCGCGGTACAACATAGTCCCAACCGCCATTGATCCAGACCGCCAGCTGATTAGCCGATCCTGACCAAACGCCAGAGGGCGCTGCCGATAGCGCATAGATCGCGCCCTCTTCTGGATTGGTAGGGGGAACATCGGCGTCGACCGCTGCAAGGACAAGTTGGCTAACCGCATCGAGACGCGAAATTGCTTCGTTATGGGTAACGTGTTTTTGCGCCTGCGCCGGCGCGATGAACGGCATATCCAAATTGGGTGAGCGCATGAGCTTTGAACCTCTGATCCAGCGATGGACCGAGAATTCTTTATTGGGTCTAACAAAGCGATAAGTCAGCCTGCGGTGCTGTAATACTTCTTTAACCGCTAGAAAGAAGCCCAATGATATTAGATGGTTATCCCGGATACGCGTATCTTCAACCCATTCCGATCCTGAGATTGCTACGACCACTAGCTGCTCGCTGCCATCACCCGTTAATTCGAACTCAACCAGACAGAAACGGTTCTGAAGCGTCGGCGGATCGTGCCGATGGGCGGAGCGGTACCGGAAATCGTCGGCTTTTCGGCAATCCCGCTCCGGTGCGTTGCGGGCTTTGGTCATGAACTCTTGCGATAACGGTGAGGATCGTCTTAACAGGGCGGGAGATCGTGACAAATGACGTCGCGGTTTAACATTTGGCAAGGCCAAGCGGATTCGAGCTGCAAAGGTATAGTATGGCGCCAGTTTATCCCGTTATCTTGTGCGGCGGTTCGGGGACGCGTCTTTGGCCTCTTTCGAGGCGCAGCTACCCCAAGCAGTTTTCCAAACTGATCGGTGATGAGAGCCTGTTCCAGGGTTCGGCCCGGCGGTTCTCCGGACCGGCGTTCGAGGCGCCTGTCATTGTCACCGGCAACGAATTCCGCTTTATCGTCTCTGAACAACTGGCTGCGATCGAGCAAGCTCCCAAGGCGATCTTGATCGAACCCGAGAGCAAAAACACCGCTCCTGCAGTTCTCGCCGCCGCTGTGTGGTTGTCAAAACTACAGCCTGATGCCCAGATGATTGTCGCGCCTTCTGACCACGTGATCCCCGATAGCGCTGCGTTTGTGGCCGCCGTCAATGAGGCGATGCCACGGGCGGCGGCTGGCGACCTCGTTACATTTGGTATCGAACCTGATCAGCCTGAAACGGGCTACGGCTATCTGGAGCTCTCCGGCTCATCAGAAGGCCCGGGACCACAGCCACTGGCACGTTTTGTTGAAAAGCCGGATCACGCAAGAGCGGTCGAGATGCTGGCGCAGGGCAACTACCTGTGGAACGCCGGGATCTTTCTGTTCTCGGTCAAATCCATCCTCGATGCCTATAAATCCCTTCAGCCCGACATGATGGATGGCGTAGCCCAGGCCGTCGGCCAGGCCGAAAGCGACTTGGGCTTTACCCGCCTTGCACCATCTCCTTGGGCTAATCTCGAGAACACCTCGATTGACTACGCTATCATGGAAAAGGCGCAAAACCTCTCGGTCATGCCTTTCAAGGGACGTTGGTCTGATCTCGGTGGATGGGATGCCGTCTGGAAGGAAACGGGTCCCGATGCGCAGGGCAATGTCTGTTCTGACGGAGCGACCGCAATCGACTGCACGGATACGCTGCTCAGAAGTGAGGCGCCAAGCGTCGAGATTGTGGGCATCGGGCTTGACGATGTGGTGGCTGTTGCCATGCCAGATGCGGTTCTCGTCGCTAAGAAGAGTGAAGGCCAGCGGGTCAAGGAAGCCGTTTCCGCGCTCAAGTCGAAGCATGCCAAGCAGGCAGTGGAGTTTCCGCGTGATCATAGACCGTGGGGCTGGTTTGACAGTCTGGTTATCGGTGACCGGTTCCAGGTCAAACGGATTGTCGTGAACCCCGGGGCCGCACTCAGCCTGCAAAGTCATCACCACCGCTCCGAACATTGGATCGTTGTCGAAGGGACCGCCAAGGTGACAGTAGATGATGATGTCAGGCTCGTCAGCGAAAACCAAAGCATCTATATACCGCTCGGGGCGGTCCACCGGATGGAAAACCCCGGCAAGGTGCCCATGGTCCTGATCGAGGTGCAGACGGGATCTTATTTGGGCGAAGACGACATCATTCGTTACGAAGATGTCTATTCCAGGAGTTGATCTAGTGGATGGCAGCCAGCTCAAACAGCATTCCGTCGCAGTCGCCGGCATTGGTTATGTCGGGCTTTCAGTAGCTGTACTTCTCGCCCAGAAAAACCGGGTAACGGCGGTCGATATCGATTCGAACAGGGTCCAGCAGGTGAATGCGGGTCAAAGCCCTATCGTCGATCCGGAAATCTCGGACTACCTCGCGAACCACAAGCTTGATCTTTCCGCGACGACCAATGCGGAAGCGGCCTATGCAGGTGCCGATTACGTGGTGATCGCCACGCCAACCAACTACGATCCCGACACGAATTTCTTCAATACCGGCTCGGTCGAGGCGGTCGCGAAACAGGTCATCGACATCAATCCGAGTGCGACGATCGTTATCAAGTCAACGATCCCCGTTGGCTTTACAGATGCGCTGTCGGAAAAGCTCGGGTCCCAGCAGATCATCTTCAGCCCTGAGTTTTTGCGTGAAGGCAAGGCGCTTCATGACAATCTGCATCCTTCCCGCATCATCGTCGGTGAACGATCAGAGCGGGCCAAGATATTTGCCCGGTTGCTGCAAGATGGCGCGCTGGACGATGATGTGCCCGTCTTGTTCACTAGCGCGGCCGAGGCCGAGGCGATCAAGCTCTTTGCCAATACCTATCTTGCAATGCGGGTCGCGTATTTCAACGAACTGGACAGCTATGCGCTGGTTCATGGGATGGACAGCCGGAACATCATCCAAGGCGTTGGGCTCGATCCCCGGATCGGCGAGCATTATAATAATCCTTCTTTCGGCTATGGCGGTTATTGTCTGCCCAAAGACACCAAACAGTTGCTGGCGAACTATCACACTGTCCCGCAGAACTTGATCCAGGCCATCGTCGAGGCCAATAGGACGAGAAAAGACTTCATCGCCGACCAGATCATCGCGCGCTATCCCAAACGTGTCGGCATCTATCGGCTGGTTATGAAGGCGGGATCCGATAACTTCCGCCAAAGCTCGATCCAAGGCATCATGAAGCGGGTCAAGGCCAAGGGTATCGAGGTTATCGTCTACGAACCTGAACTGAACGAGCCTGACTTCTATGGCTCGAAAGTCACCCATGATCTGAACGAACTCAAGTCGACCAGTGATGTCATTATCGCCAATCGGCGGACCGAGGAGCTGATGGACGTCGCGGATAAAGTTTTCACCCGCGATCTGTTCGGTGCAGATTGATCAGGCGCGCAGAAGCAATTCGCGGGACCGTTTTGAACTGCTCTGGCATCCCTTGGCGTTGTCGAACGACCTTTTTGCAGTGACCGGGTTGGCAGTGTGTTCGTGAACCATTGACGGTTTACCTCATAGGCCTGTTCAACATGGTCGTAGCGAAAGAAGATTTTCGTCAGCTTTGGTTCCTTGGTCCAATCCAGTCGCTGCATGTGAGGTGAGCAAATGATCCGAGCCGTAACCGGCTGTGTCGTCTTAGTGTGGCCGATCGGATGCGCTGCCTTGGCCGATCCGGCCAGCGAGTGCGGCTTTACCAATGCTTCACAGGTCGAAATCGCCGATTGTGTGGCCCAAGCCGAACGCGTTACGGACCTGTCGGTAAACCAAGCCTACTCCTTTGTACTCGCTGCGGCGAAGGAACTCGATGACGTATCGAGTGGGGATGTATCCAGCGTCACCGCACTTGAAGCAGGACAGGAAGCGTGGCTTCAGTATCGTGATCACCACTGCGACTTTGTCGGGGCGACATTTGGCGGAGGCTCGGGCACGGGGATCGCCATTCGAAGCTGCCGGGTCGAACTCTCCAGGGAAAGAGCAAGAGTTCTTATGCGCTACGCACATTAGTGCCTTGCTCACGCGCATTTTGACTTTCTGCATCGTCCCTATATAGAGGCGCATCGCTATCCGAGATGTGCCATGACCGCTGACGCGCCAATAACCCAAGATGTTTTGACGATCCCCCGGCGGTTGCCTGAGGGGCCAGTCAACCTCGTTGGTTTGACGCGCCCGCAATTGCTGACAGTACTGATAGAGCATGGCACGCCCGAAAAACAGGCCAAGATGCGGGTCGGTCAGATTTGGCAGTGGATCTATCAATGGGGGGTTCGCGACTTTGCGGACATGACCAACCTGTCCAAGGCCTATCGGTCTCAGCTTGCCGAACACTTCGTCATCGAAGTTCCCGAGGTGGTCACGAAACAGGTCAGCAACGATGGGACCCGCAAATATCTCGTCCGCATTGCTGGCGGGCACGAGGTCGAAGTCGTCTATATCCCCGAAGAAGGTCGCGGCACGCTCTGCATCTCTTCGCAGGTCGGCTGCACGCTAACCTGCTCATTCTGTCATACCGGCACGCAAAAGCTGGTTAGAAACCTGATAGCTGGTGAAATAGTGGGCCAGATCATGGTCGCGCGCGACGACCTTGACGAGTGGCCGGTGCCGGGTGCCCCAAAAGACGAGACAAGGTTGCTGTCGAATATTGTTCTGATGGGTATGGGCGAGCCGCTCTACAACTTCGAGAACGTTCGGGATGCGATGAAAATCGCGATGGACAGGGAGGGTATATCGCTTAGCCGTCGCCGTATCACGTTGTCGACAAGCGGTGTGGTGCCGGAAATTGCGCGCACGGCCGAGGAGATCGGTTGCCTGCTGGCTGTATCCTTCCACGCGACGACAGACGAAGTCCGCAACAAGCTGGTGCCGATCAACAAGCGCTGGAACATCGAGAGTTTGCTTGAGGCACTTCGCGACTATCCCAGGCTGACCAACTCGGAACGGATCACATTTGAATATGTCATGCTCGATGGAGTGAATGACTCGGACGATGATGCGCGGCGGCTGATCAAGCTCATTCAAGGTATCCCAGCCAAGGTCAACCTGATCCCTTTCAATGAATGGCCGGGCGCACCCTATAAGCGATCGTCTAACAATCGTATCCGAGCATTTGCCGACATCATCTACAAGGCTGGGTATGCCAGCCCGATCCGCACACCGCGCGGGGAGGACATTCTCGCAGCCTGTGGACAGTTGAAATCAGCGACCGAGCGGTCACGAAAAAGCCGCGCTGAGATTAACGCAGAGGCAGGCTTGAGTTAACAAATCCCGCTTGGGTTGTTGTTTTTCGACTCAAGCGGGTCTTTTCTGGTTTCGTTGCCCGGACAAAGCCCAGTAATGACCCGAATCCGATGCAAATTCCGCCATGTCAAAGGTCTAGCGTGCGCTTGCTTTCATAGATGAAGCATCAAAAGACTAAGGTAAGGAACGGAACATTGGTTAACTCTCAGATTATCGATTTGGTCGTGCGGGAACGCAAAGTTGCATTGTCACATCGAGAATGGAAGCATCGCCTCGCCGGTTTTGGCTACGGGATCAAAGAAACCACCCAGGGCATGATCATTGAAACGCTGCCCCATGGCGTCGAAATCTGCCCACTACCCGCAGAGCTGTCGCAGTAACCAGTTCATTAACGGCCGGGGATCTGGTCACGCGGCGGTCCCGGTTGCCAGTTCTGGATAAGATGCAGTGCGTTCTCGGCAGTTTCGACGTACCGAAACAGGTCGAGGTCCTGCGGAGATATCGTGCCCGCATCTGCGAGGGCATCCCAACTGATGATCGATTCCCAGAAGGCTCGTCCGAACAACAGCACCGGAACCCTCTGCATCCGGCCCGTCTGGATGAGCGTGAGCGACTCGAAGAGTTCGTCCAGCGTTCCAAATCCGCCGGGAAAGACACAGACGGCTTTTGCCCGCATCAGAAAATGCATCTTTCTGATCGCGAAGTAGTGGAAATTGAAACACAGCTCGGGCGTTACATAGGAATTTGGTGCCTGCTCATGCGGCAGGACGATGTTCAGTCCAATTGACCGCCCTCCAGCGTCAACAGCGCCGCGGTTGCCAGCTTCCATCACGCCGGGGCCGCCGCCTGTCACAATCACATGTTCACGCCCACCGGTCGCGATGGACTTTTCTGTTATCAACTGCGAAAACCGGCGCGCTTCCTCATAGTAGCGGGACAGATCCGCAAGAGTTTGGGTTCTGGCTTTGGCTTTGTCCGCAGGCGCCGGGATCCGCGCGCCGCCGAACAGAACGATTGTTGACTCGATTTGCTCCTCTTCGAGGGCCAGTTCCGGTTTCAGCAATTCCAACTGCAATCGGACGGGCCGCAGCTCGGGCTGGCAAAGAAAGGCTTCATCCGCAAATGCGAGGCGGTAGGCAGGCGATCGCGTCTGCGGCGTATCGGGCACGCCTTCGACGGTCTCGATGTCGCTATGGGCATCTCTGAACGGGCTGCTGCGGTCGTCTCTCATCAATGGGCGATCCTTTTGATATCAGCTTCCAGCCGTACAATGTGTTGCCAATCATGACCAGTGTGTCGGCGTGCGGCTGAGCGCCATGTGCAATCGCGTGTGCAGCGCGGGTCGATCCATCCGGCACAGTGCTGTAATCTGCTGATCTCGCCCCCGAATCCCGCCAAGGTTGAGCCACTCCAGTCCAAATGTGTTTTCGTGGCGGAAGCGAGCGTTGAAAAACCCTCGCGGATTGCGTCTAAGGCCTTGAAAGCGTAGAGCCTAACAAGATTTGTGGGAGGGCAGCATGTCCGGCAATCCTTTGGAAGCGGCAATTGAAGCCGCTTGGGATAACAGAGCTTCAATCACGCCAGCGACGACAGGCGAGACGCGGGAAGCCATTGAAGGCACGCTTTCGGCGCTCGACGCTGGCGAACTTCGTGTGGCTGAGAAACAGGCCGATGGCAGCTGGCACGTTAACCAATGGGCCAAGAAGGCCGTTCTACTGGGGTTCCGCCTGAAGGATATGGAGCAGCAGCCGGGAAGCCCGCAGGGCGGTTCCTGGTGGGACAAGGTCGACAGCAAGTGGAAAGACTGGGGCGACAATCAGTGGCGCGCCGCGGGTTTTCGTGCCGTGCCCAACTGCGTGGTTCGGCGGTCCGCATTCATCGCACCCGGCGTCGTGCTGATGCCGTCGTTCGTGAATTTGGGGGCTTATGTCGATAGCGGCACGATGGTCGATACATGGGCCACCGTGGGATCCTGTGCCCAAATCGGCAAAAATGTTCATCTGTCCGGGGGGGTGGGCATTGGCGGCGTTCTCGAACCGATGCAGGCGGGGCCAACGATAATCGAGGATAACTGCTTTATCGGTGCGCGCTCCGAGGTTGTTGAGGGTGTGATCGTCCGCGAAGGCTCAGTGCTGGGAATGGGCGTCTTTATTGGTCAGTCGACCAAGATCGTGGATCGCGAGAGCGGTAAGGTCATGTACGGTGAGGTTCCAGCGGGATCAGTCGTTGTGGCGGGTTCGATGCCGTCTAAGAACGGTGTGCATTTGTATTGTGCGGTCATTGTGAAACGCGTGGACGAAAGGACGCGTTCAAAGACGTCAATCAACGAGCTTTTGCGTGACTAACCGCGATTTGCCTTGAAATGGGTCTAGCGCCGCCGCCTCGTGGCCAATGACTAGCCCGATTCGGTGGCTAACGCGGACCAATGAAGAAGGTGCGTGTTATTTCGAGTTTCCGTCGTTTTCAGGCCATCAGCGATCTTTCCCAGCTGGCAACTGCCGGAGGGGCGGCGGCCTATCGAACGATCGCGGAGTCGATTCCGGCAGATATCGACGAAACAATCGAGATGACGGCGCAACTCCAGGATGCTGCGCGTTTTGGTCAGGCCCTCAAGCAGGAAGTTGGCGACGAGCTCTATCCGCGGCTCCTCTTTGCGGCGACCCAGCCACAGCCGAACCGCGCCGCATTTCGGACAGCGACTGCATTGCTACTGATTGATCGTCTTCTGGATGGCCATAGCGAGGATGGCCTCGAAGACTATTGGGACGCCTTTGTCGAAACCTATCGCGACGAGCCGGGTCCTGTCCGGGCAGCGATCGTTCAAGGCTATCTGGCAGCGGCATCACGGGGTCTTTGTGATCTCGATCCACTTCCGGAAGTCGAGGATGGCCTGACCAGAGACGGGCGGGATGTTCTGACATCCGTCCGCGCGACCGTAACAATACCGGATAGCAAGGCGGAAGGTGCTCGGCAGTGCCTGATCCATGCCTTGCCGGCCCAGGATCAAGCTGGTGTCGCCGAACAGTTCTGGCGCAGGAATGGCTTTAGCCTGATTGGGCTGGACCGCGCCGTCGGTTCCGCACTGTGGGCGGGTTTTCGATATCTGTATGAGGTGGACCAGAAATGGGACCCATTTGGCGCAGGTGCGCGCGGGCCACTCATTGCGATACCGATGGGTCTCTATTAGGGCTGATGCAGCACAAAAGTCTCGGAGCCCATGATGGCCAAGAAAGAACGAAAGCCGTCAGAGATCTATACTCTCGTTGTACAGATCGGCCGGAAACAAGGTGATGGTCTGCCGAAAGACGCCACCGGTGCCGCGCTGATGTGTTACGCGAGCGGCGTGGATGAGGCGGAAGCTGTTCGCGAGACGGTTGCCATTCTCAAGCAGGCCGATACGGCACCGCTTGACGTGACCGGCTATGGGACGCTTGCGGAGCGCGAGGCGGCTGGCCAGGACATCTCTGACGATGAGCGGGCACTGATGGAGCGCGCCAAAGTCGAAAACGCAGTCATTGTCGCCCAGGTCAATCCGTTCTTCGACTAGGCTCAGGCGGCGCGTTTGTCGAACAGACTGATCGCTTCGTACGGCCGTAGTATCGGGTAGCCCAGCCCCGCATGTTCGGGCAGGCTGTTCCGGTCAACGTCACGGAAAACGCTGTGTGGCAAGAGATCCTGTTTTCTGCGGCAGCGCCCGACGAACTGGCTATCAACTTGTGCACCAGCTGTTTGCAGAACGGAATGGCGTGGCAGAACCAACTGAACATAGTCGATCAGGTTCTTGGTGCGGTCGTAGTCTGCGATGTTGCCGGTGGTCAGGTGCGAAACAGGGACCAGAACAGCCTCTTTCCCAAAGAGATACTCGACCTCGACACCCCGTATCACCACCGTCTGGTGTGGCGCGGCAATTAGGTCGCTTTCCAGACCCAGGTAGGGCGCGCGGATCTTGACGGCGCGCCAACTGCCTATGTTTGGCATGGATTGCTGGATCCGGTGCAGAACCGGCACGCTTTGGCCATCAGCAGTCACTACAAGATCGCCACGCTTGAGGCGGCGCGCCGGTTGAAATCCGTCTGGCGTTAGGATCGGTGTTTCACCATGAAGTGTCGGAAGCGGTCCGATGGGTTCGATTGCGTCGGAGATCGCACAGGAAATCATGTTGTCGGAAAGTCGCCCAGCAGCGGAGTGGAGAAGTGCGAGGTCAAAAGGTCCATGACACATCGTCTCTTTGAAGACCACCGTCCGTCCGAGATTGTCCTGCAAAGCAATGCGCGCCCAATTCAGGTCCTTGTCCCACGCATAGCTGAACCGGATAACATTTGGAGGGTCTTGATCGGGCCACTCGATTGACGACGTATCGCTCTGCTGACCGCTTGAACGGACTACCGCGAACGCGGCATTGGGTAGAACACGAAGTCGTAATGACGACCGGAACGGTGCCTGAAGCGAAAGCAGTGTCTCACCGTCGGCGCCCATTGTCGGCCGCGCCTCAGCGACCAGAGTGCCGCATGATAAACTCGTCTCTGCAGTCCCCTTGGCGACCCGGAAACGGCCATCGGCCGGGTTTGTGAGTGCAATCCAAGTCATAGCCTCCCCCTTTTTTTGTTATGATGAAATGCGTGTCTGTTGGAGTAGATCCGCTTCGAACCGTCGGAGTGTCCGACGTGCGGCGCGCCCGTAACCGTGCCCAGTCCAGGGATCAATCTCAGGAAAAATTGTGCAGATTTCGTCAATGATCGCGCTTTCGAAACTCGACGTCGTCTGGGGCCCTGGTAGAAAGCTTTCCGCTGGCAGGCCCTCTGCAAAGATCACTTGATGCCGGTCGAACATAATGTGCACGTATTCGACCTGCGCACCGGGAACCGGCCGAACCCTGAGGTCGTCGATAAGCGCCTTTGCGGGTACAAGGACCTCGGGTTCACCAAACAGTAATTCGGCCAGCCCGTCCCTGATTAGAATACGGTGTTCGGGCGACACGAGCAGTTGTCGGTGTCTACCAAAGGTGTTGGCCCTGATCCGTATCGGTGCAAAGGGCCCAGTGCCTTGCACCTTACGCCGCCCAATCCACCTTATGGCCTGAGGGCCATCATCCTGCGTCAGCACCAGATCACCAACATCCAAACTCTCGATCGGGCATTCCCCGTCCGGAGTTTTGATAAGGGTGCCGACAACGAAACAAGGGATGGTGCTGACGTTGACGATCCCGGTATCCGTGTTGGCGCCGTTGTCGACCGTGTAAGTGAAGCTAAAGTCTTCGACATCGCCATCGCCAAAGATTTCGATCGAAGCATCGGGGTTTAAGACGACGGTCTGACCCGACTTTAGTGTGACCATCGTGCCCGTTGTCGCCGGCACGCCGTTGATGTGGGTGATCGTCAGCGCACCGCCGCTGTTGTTGATGTCATTATTCAGAACCTCGACCTTGCCGATGTCATTCACGCCCATACTCAGGGCGTCGGTTTCGGCAACCAGATCTGTTTGCAGCGAGTCTGCCGCGATCAGAAGGGAGGAATCATACCGCGCATCAAAAACGTCGGCGACACCGATGCGGATGGAATTCAGTGATCCCGCCTCGACTGGGATGGTCAAGGACAGCGTCAGCATCAGCCCGTCCATCTCGGTATTCACGGCGCTGGCGGCATTATCGACGTAAAGGTTGCTGTTGCTGACCGAGTTGATGTTCCCCGGGTCGATGCCGGTATCGCCAACAGCCAGCGGCACCTGCGTTCCGTTGACCCAGACGCCGATAAAGTCCTGATAAATCGTGGTTTGAAACTCCGGATACTCTTCCGAAGCAAAGACGAATTGCATCGTCATCACATCCTGGTCCGGCACGAAATCAACGTCGAGAAACGAGGTATCCCGGGTACGAACACCCGCCGCGGCGTTAAACAGCGGGTCGTTGTTCGGGCCGCGTGTGTTGGTTGTGGTGTCGGTGCTCTGGTTTGCGTCGCCAGAACTGTTGGTGTAATCGTCGGCCCTGCCGGTCGATAGTATGACACCCGTGTCCGATGGTGTTGCGTTCGGCGCGATGCTCGACCCGTCCCGGAAAATCCCGGCCGATCTGTTGTCGCCTGTATAGGATGCGTCCACAACGACGACTCCATCGCCGAAAATGGTTTCGGCCATGTCCAGCGCAGTTGTTCCCTGCCTTACCGTCGTGATCGGAAGTTCCGATGCCGCGACCATTACTTGCCCACCCTACCGTTTTGGCAGAACGTACGCCGTCACCCGGTTACCCAGCGACGATCAGGTCCGCATTAGGTCAACCCGGATGTGCAAGTGCGATGCTCGAATGCCTGCCTCAGGTCTTATTTTGGGGTTAACCCTAGCATAAGGACTTGATAGCTGTGAATCGGGGCTGAGCCGCGACTGCACTTCAGCGCGCCATTTTCGCCACATGTTTCAACATCATGCGCTAGGAAAGTGAACGATGAACGGTACGGATCCAGCAGAGCTTACCGCCGCGTTGATACGCTGCCCGTCCGTCACACCGGTTGATGCAGGCGCTTTGGATATTCTGCATGATCGCTTGTCTGACGCCGGGTTCGAATGCGCTTGGGCGGACCGCGCGGGCATTCGCAACCTCTTGGCTCGCTGGGGCGAAAAAGGGCATCCGAGAACCTTTGGCTTCAACGGTCATACCGACGTTGTGCCCATCGGAAACGATGCAGACTGGTCAGCGCCGCCGTTCGCGGCAGAGACGAAAAACGGAGTGATGTATGGCCGCGGGGCCACCGATATGAAGTCGGGAGTCGCTGCCTTTGCGTGTGCAGCGATCGACTTTGTTCAGGAGGCCAAGCCCGACGGTGCTGTAGTTCTTGCCATCACCGGGGACGAAGAAGGGGTCGCGACCGATGGAACGGTTGCGCTGCTTGATCATATGGAGCGTACCGGCGAGCGGATGTCGGTCTGTTTGGTCGGGGAGCCGACTTGCCCAAACGAAATGGGCGAGATGATGAAGATCGGTCGTCGCGGCTCACTCACGGCTCGCTTCACAGTGACAGGTGTTCAGGGGCACTCGGCCTATCCGCACCGGGCAAAGAACCCGCTGCCGCCGCTTGTGCGTCTTATGGACCAACTTGCAAGCCAAACGCTTGACGAGGGCACGGACCATTTCGATGCATCCACGCTTGCGATTGTTTCAATCGACACGGGCAACCCAGCCACGAACGTCATCCCCGCGCAAGCGACGGCTGTCGTTAATACCCGTTTCAACGATGCGCATACGGGGGAGAGCTTGAGCCAGTGGCTGGAGCATCAAGCTGCGACAATCGCCGCCGAGTTCGAAGTCGACATCGCCGTTGGCGTTTCGATATCGGGCGAGAGTTTTTTGACGCCGCCCGGACCGCTTTCCGATCTTGTGGCCAACGCGGTCGAGGTAGAAACCGGGCGCAAGCCGGTACTCAGCACGTCGGGTGGCACTTCAGATGCGCGGTTTATCAAGGATCATTGCCCGGTGGTTGAGTTTGGCCTTGTCGGCCAATCGATGCATAAGGTGGACGAGCATGTCGAAGTCGCGCATATCCACCAGCTCAAAGCCATCTATTCGCGGATCCTCCGAGACTATTTCGCATGAAGATCGTCGTCACCGACAATATCGAGGCCTGTCACGCGCTTCGAAGGCGTGTCTTTATCGACGAACAGGGCGTCAGCGTTGAGGACGAGATGGATGATCTCGACGGCGAAGCGATCCACTTCCTCGCCACCGTCGACGGTGAGCCTGTTGGTACGGCTCGCGTCCTGGTCCGCGATCAAACCGCAACGATCGGTCGGGTATGCGTAGCGAAATCGCAGAGAGGTACCGGTCTTGGTGTCGCTCTAATGACCGCGACAATCGAATGGGCGCGAGAGGCCGGGCTGTCTACCGCGAAGCTGAGTGCCCAGACCCAGGCGATCTCATTCTATGAGCGTCTCGGCTTCCGCGCGTTTGGCCCGGAATACGATGATGCCGGCATCCCGCACCGCGATATGGAGCGGCGTTTGTGAAACCAACGCTGATCGTGATGGTCAAGGAGCCGCGCCCAGGCCGCGTCAAAACCCGGCTTGGCCGTGAGATCGGCATGATCGAGGCCGCGTGGTGGTACCGGCACCACATGAGCAGGTTGCTGTCGCACGTCAAGGATCCGCGCTGGCGAAGCGTTGCCGCTTTTGCGCCGGATCGGGCGAGAACCTTGCCGGGTGAAGTTCGTGATCACTGGCCCCAAGGTCGTGGCGATCTCGGGCGCCGAATGATGCGGATGCTGCGTCGTGCGGGCTCACCTTCTTTGCTGATAGGTTCGGACATCCACGGTCTAACCCACGTACACATCACACGCGCGTGGCGCACGCTTGGAAAAAACGACGCTGTGATCGGCCCTTCCCCGGATGGTGGGTTCTGGCTGTTGGGGCTAAAACATCCGCGTCGGCACCCCGTGAATTGTCTGGACGGTGCACGCTGGTCATCGCCATACGCCCTGATGGATACGGTGAAGAGGCTTGGGGGACGAACTGCCTTAACGGATATGCTGCAAGACATCGATACGGTCGAAGATTTGGCAATGACGCGCACCAAGGCCCGTGATACGTGACCGGGTATGAGCCGTCTCCCGACCAAACCCGAAATTCTGGACTGGATCGCCGCCAACCCGACTCAGACGGCCAAGCGTGACATCGCAAAGGCGTTCGGGATCAAGGGGGCGGCCCGGATTGATCTGAAGCGGCTGCTGAAAGAACTTGAATCCGAAGGTCATATCGAAAAGCGCAAGCGCAGCTATCAGGATCCGGATCGACTTCCGCCGGTGAGTGTCCTGCAGGTCACGGGACCCGACCAAAGCGGTGATCTGTTTGCCCGCCCGGTCGAATGGCAGGGTGAAGGGATCGAACCGCGTGTACTCATGCTGACCCGCGCATCCGATCCGGTCCTGGCCGAGGGCGACCGGATTCTGGCTCGACTGACACTGGTCAAGGAAGACAGCCACAATTATGAGGCCCGTCTGATCCGTCGCATTGGCACCAACCCGCGCCGGGTTCTGGGGGTCTTTCGGGCGGGAGCCGAAGGCGGGCGGATCGTACCAATCGATAAGGGTCACGACAAAGAGTGGCTCGTGCCAGCCAGTGCGACACACGGTGCTAAGGATGGCGAGTTGGTCGAGGCGGAGCAATCCGGCCCGAAGGGTCGCCTGGGTTTGCCCCGAGCCCGCGTCACCGACCGCTTGGGCGATCCGTCAGCCCCCAAGGCAGTCTCACTGATCGCGATCCACCAACACGGGATACGCGATGCCTTTCCGGACGACGTGATCGTCGAGGCCGACAGCAAGAAGCCCATTGGCCTGAAGGGGCGCGAGGATCTTGGCGAAATGCCCCTGATCACGATCGATCCGTCCGATGCCCGCGATCATGACGACGCATGTTATGCACACGCAGATGATGATCCAGCCAATCCGGGCGGCCACGTCATCTGGGTCGCGATCGCCGATGTCGCGGCCTATGTTCAACCCGGGTCGGCCCTGGATCGAGAGGCGCGCAAGCGCGGCAACTCTACCTATTTCCCCGACCGGGTCGTGCCGATGCTTCCAGACCGGCTTTCGGGGGATCTTTGCAGCCTGCACGAAGGCGTTCCGCGTGCCTGCATCGCGGTTCGGATGCAGATTGATGAGCGTGGCAATATGGTCAGTCACCGGTTTGTTCGCGGACTCATGCGGTCAGTCGCATCTCTGAATTATCAGGAGGTTCAAGCGGCCATTGACGGTGAACCCAATGAGCGCACTGGACCGCTGCTCGAGCCGCTGTTGAAACCTCTATTCGAAGCTTATCACGCGTTGACTCAGGCCCGCCACGCGCGGCAGCCTCTCGACCTTGATTTGCCAGAACGGCGGATCGTACTTGATGAGAGTGGCAAGGTCGTGTCGGTGGCCTTCAAGGATAGGCTCGACGCGCATCGCCTGATCGAAGAGTTCATGATCCTCGCGAATGTCGCGGCGGCTGAAACACTCTTGTCCAAGCGGTCACCGCTGTTGTTTCGGGTGCACGAAGAACCGGATCCGGACAAGCTTGATGCATTGCGAGAGACGGCTGCTGCTTCGGGTTTGACGCTGGCAAAGGGCCAAGTGCTAAAGACGTCTCATCTGAACCGGCTTTTGGCACAAGCTGCAGCATCAGAGGATGCCGAACTGATCAACATGGCGACGTTGCGGTCGATGACTCAAGCTTACTACAGTCCTGAGAATTTCGGGCATTTTGGCCTTGCACTCAAGAACTACGCGCACTTCACCTCGCCTATTCGGCGATACTCCGATCTGGTTGTCCATCGCGCGCTGGTTTCGGTACATGGCTGGGCCAAAGACGGGCTGACCCAAGCTGATGTGGACGAGCTTGAACGCACCGCCGAACATATCTCGGAAACTGAACGTCGCTCGATGGTGGCCGAACGGGACACGACCGACCGGTACCTCGCAAGCTATTTAAACGAGCGCGTGGGCGCGGAATTTGAGGGGCGGATCAGCGGGATCGCGAAGTTCGGCATATTCGTCAAACTCGAGGGTACCGGTGCAGACGGCCTGGTGCCCATTCGGACGATCGGCAGTGAATATTTCCATTTCGACCGCGAGGCCGGGACTTTGATGGGGTCTGACACCGGCCTCACACTTTCGCTCGGCCAGGCGGTGACGGTTAGGCTGACGGAAGCTGTTCCAGTGACTGGTGGCATTGCCCTGGAGCTCCTGGAGATTGACGGAAAATCGTTACCCCGAGGGCGGCCATCTCCCGCCCGGCGAAGCCCTCGCAAGAAAGCCATTCGCGCCAAGCGCAAGGGTGACAAGACCAGGCGCAAGGTCACCCGCAGCCGACGCTAACCCATCTGTTCGGCTACCCGGTCGGCGTACTCCGATAGGATCGTGTCATCGGCGATGCGGCGGCTGAGCGGTGTTTCAACTGGGGTCGATCGCCCGCCGCGCAACATGGCGCCAACGCTTGCATCCGCCGCGGTCGCTGTTTGTCCGAAAAGAAACGGACCTTGCCATAACCGGCTCGCGATGGCCTTGAGATCGGGTTCCAGCCGGGCAAGCTGCTGATCTGCTTTCAAGCGGCCAAGGCCCTGTGCATGCATACCCCTGACCACGTTACGGCGAATGCTGCCTGCAATGGCACCCCGGATGAGTTTTGGCATTTCGTCAAAGTAGTTATCCCGGATAACTGGCCAGACAGCGTCGTTGTCCCACCTATCGAGCAGGATATGAAAATAGATGTGTTCCTCGGCCATGCGGATAAACGCGCGCGACGTTGCCTTGTCGATATCACTCAGACCGGCGTCGAAATCTGTGCCTTTGGCTTCGAGATACGCCCGAATGTTGTCGCTGTCGCCTATGACCTGTCCATCGACGGAGATGGCAGGCAGTTTTCCACTGGGCCATTTGCGCGGATCCTTGGTGTCTTGGCGTTGCCACTGAAAGCCAGACGCATTGAGTAAGTACATGGCTTTCACGCAAAAGGGGCTGGGTGCGGGTTCGCCAAAGGCGGGCGGATAGGTGATCAGCGTAATCATATCAGGCTCCTTTACCCGGCGTTTCTTAGATCGGCCTAGTGACAAAATCTGACAGGACGTGTGGTAGTATATGTTTATGTCCCGTACCCACCGACTCCTTCAATTGATGCAGAGCCTTCGCAGCTTCGCGCCACCGGTTACCGCTGAACGGCTTTCAAACGAGATGCATGTATCGCTGCGCACGATCTATCGCGATATCGAAACGTTGCGAGGGCTTGGGGCTGTCATCGACGGCGAAGCAGGGTTTGGATACACGCTTATTGAGGATGCGGCCCTGCCGCCCTTGGCCTTCGACGACGATGAACTGGAGGCGCTGGTTCTCGGCCTTCGGGAGGTCACGATCATAGGCGATCCAGCGCTGGCATCGGCAGCCAACTCTGCCCTTGCCAAGATCCAGGCACGGGTTCCGGCAAGTCAGGCCCAAAGGCTGAAGCACGCCGTTCTGGACGCACAGCGATTTGCGCGCCCAACCGCTCCAACGATCGACGTCGCACGTCTGCGTCGTGCAACTAGAGAAGAATTCAGCGTCCGATTTGATTACGAGGATGCAAAGGGGCGGCAAACCCAGCGAATGGTTAAACCGCTTGGCATTGTTTACCTCGAAAACACCAGCATGCTGTCCGCGTGGTGCCACTTGCGCGAGGATTTTCGGGTGTTTCGTCTTGACCGGATGCGGGAACTCGAGGTTACCGACCTCAGCTTCAGGCCGCATCGGGTGGCCTTGTTGCGCGATCATCTCGAACGGATCCGCGCCGAGACGGAAAAATACGGCTCACACCACCACTGATTGCTAAGTTGTCTTTTGAGCTTGCCCGTTTCGAGGTATGGTACGCGAAAAGCGGGAAACGCAAAACGAGGCACAGGCGATGCGGTATCTTATAGGACTGGTTTTTGTACTATTTGGTGTTGAGGGCGGATTTGCTGCTGCGACATCTGAAGAAACACTTAGGCCGCAAGTCCGGCCCGATAACGCGGTCCGCGTCGCTTTGGTTGCGACAGTTCCGGTGCTACGGCCGCAAATCCGGCCCGAAATCGCACAAAGCCCAGAAGCGTCCCAGCCGATCCTTGTCGCGGCCAATGCCCGGTTTGAACGATGGATCGTGGCATTCCGGCCTCGCGCTATGGCGGCTGGGATTAGCGGGTCGGTTTTTGAGCGTGCATTTCGCGGTGTCACCTATGACCCGGAGGTGATCGAACGCGACAGGAATCAGAGCGAATTTACCAAGACGATCTGGGACTACCTTGATAGCGCCGCGTCGGACACGCGCGTGCAGAATGGCAAGGATGCCCTGCGCAAACACCGAAAAACCCTTGAGGCAATCGAGGCACGCTATGGGGTCGACCAGGATGTCGTGGTCGCGATCTGGGGATTGGAAAGCGCCTATGGGTCGTTCCGGGGTAGTCACAACGTGATCCAGGCGCTGGCAACGCTCGCTTTTGACGGAAGGCGGTCGCGGTTTTTCGAGGCGCAGTTGATCGCCGCATTGCGCATTCTTCAGAGCGGCGACACGGTTCCAGCCAACATGAAGGGCAGCTGGGCTGGTGCCATGGGGCATACCCAGTTCATGCCCACATCGTACTTGGATCTAGCGGTCGACTTTACCGGCGACGGCCGCCGCGATATCTGGGATGACGACCCCAGCGATGCGTTGGCCTCGACGGCGGCATATCTGAAACGGTTTGGATGGGTCAAAGGCCAACCTTGGGGCGTTGAGGTGCGCTTGCCCGCAAATTTCGATTTCTCGCAAGCGAACAGGAAGATCCGCAAAAGTCCGGCGGATTGGGCAGCACTGGGTGTACGCGATATGCGGGGCCGCCCGGTCCCTAATTACGGTTCCGCTTCAATTCTGCTTCCGGCGGGCAGCCAGGGCGCCGCTTTCATGATCTTCAAGAACTTCGGAGTCATTGAGCGATATAATCCAGCTGATGCCTATGTGATTGGTGTCGGCCACTTGTCAGACCGCATAACGGGCGGCCCCAAGATCCAGTCCGACTGGCCGCGGGACGACCGCGCCCTGACCTTTCGCGAAAGAAAGGAACTCCAGCAGCGGTTGACCCGCGCCGGCTTTGATACGGCGGGCGTCGACGGCAAGATCGGTCCAAAAACGATAACAGCGGTACGGGCTTATCAGCGCGCGCAAGGCTTGCGCCCTGATGGCTATGCCTCGTTGAAGTTGCTCAAGCAGCTTCGTTAGGCTCTGCGTTCACGCACAGATCAACTTGAATGACCTAAGGGTGCTCCGCCCTTGCAACGGGTGGAGCCGACTTTAGTGTCGTCGGTGTTTACCACGCACAGAAAGGCTTGCCCGATGGCTGAGACGTACACGCCCCCCGAGGTCTGGACATGGGATGCGAAGAATGGCGGCGAATTTGCCAGCATCAATCGCCCCATTGCGGGGCCGACGAACGATAAGGAACTGCCGGTCGGTGAACACCCGTTTCAGCTTTATTCGCTGGCGACCCCCAACGGTGTAAAAGTCACCATGATGTTCGAAGAGCTTCTTGCAGCGGGTATCGACGAGGCCGAGTATGACGCTTGGCTGATCAATATCGGCGAGGGTGATCAGTTTGGCTCGGGTTTCGTCGAGATTAACCCGAACTCAAAGATCCCGGCGCTGCTAGACCGCTCACACCCCGAGCCGTTGCGGGTGTTCGAAAGCGGGTCGATCCTTATCCATCTGGGTGAGAAGTTTGGTAGATTCTTGCCGACTTCGGGGCCCGGTAGAACCGAGGTTTTCAACTGGCTGATGTGGCAGATGGGAAGCGCGCCGTTCCTTGGCGGAGGGTTCGGGCACTTCTATTCGTACGCTCCTGAAAAGTTTGAATACCCTATCAATCGCTACGCGATGGAGACCAAGCGGCAGTTGGATGTTCTGGATCGCGAGTTGGCCAACAAACCTTTCATCGCTGGGGACGAATATTCGATCGCTGACATGGCGATTTGGCCTTGGTATGGTCAGCTTTGTCTGGGGCGGCTCTATTCGGCCGGAACTTTTCTCGATGTTGAGAGCTACGAGAACGTTTTCGCATGGGCCAAGAAAATTGATACGCGGCCTGCGACGCTGCGTGGCCGGATGGTGAACCGGACGTTTGGCGAACTGTCCTTGCAGCTCCACGAACGGCATTCAGCTTCGGATTTCGATACGATGACGCAGGACAAAGTGGAAGCTGCAGAATAGTCAGACGCTGTAGCGGGCCATGAACGTTTCGACCGCGCCGTCGACGACTCGGTCAATCTCTTCGTCGGTCACGGTATCCTGCATACCGAAGATCATGCGGGGCCAGATATCGGCCTTGCACAGCTCGCCAAACTGGTTTGCTGCGAGGTCAAAATCGTCGATCTTCAGCTCGTCACGGTCCGCCGCAGCTTGAAAGTAGCTCACCATTTCAGCACGCATGACCTCCGGTCCGGATCGATAAAACTGTTGACCAATTTCCGGAAACCGATCCGATTCTGCCAAGCACATGCGAAAAATCTGCTGGCCCAACTTTGATGTCAGGAATCTCAAAAAATGACGACCGGCTTGACCCAGCACTTCGCGCGGCGGACCAAACTCGTTGATGCGATCGGTTGCCATCAGTGACTGGTGGCGGCATTCGGATTTTGCAACTTCCAGAAATAACAGACGCTTATCGGGGAAGTAGCTATATAGTGTCGCTTTGCTCACCCCTGCCGCCCGGGCTATATCGTCGACGCTTGCCCCCTCGAAACCGTCTGCCATGAACACCGTGCGCGCCCCTTCCAGGACCTGGTCAAACTTGCGGCCTTTCCGGATGATGGGGGACTGATCGTTCATCAAGGTTCCTTTCGCAGGCCGTAAATATAAACCGCTTCGTTCAGTTACGCCAAGAAAAACGCATAGCGGGTGTTTGCAAAACGCGTGGCTCGCTAGGTTACATCTAGATTGATTCTAAAGTTCTGGGAGTTTTGCATGCGCTATTCATTTGCGAGAAAACGGTTCAGGGATCTTACAGAGCAGGAGGTTCTGGCGCTCGCCATCTCGTCCGAAGAGGACGATGCGCGCATCTACCGAGGCTATGCTGAACGGCTGCGTTCGGACTATCCGCAGACGGCAGCTGTCTTTTCTGGAATGGCGTCTGAGGAAGACCAGCATCGCAAGCGCCTTATTGATCTGCATACGGAACGCTTTGGCGAAACCATTCCATTGATCCGCCGCGAGCACGTGTCGGGTTACTATGCCCGGCGGCCGATCTGGTTGGTCGAGAACCTCGGGATCGAGCGGATCCGTGAGGAAGTCGAAGCGATGGAGAAAGAGGCGGAAAACTTCTATCTGAACGCGGCGCAAAGAACCACAGATGCCGAGACACGCAAGTTGTTGGGTGATCTTGCGGCGGCCGAGGCGGGGCACGAGAAACGGGCGACCGACCTGGCTGCGCAGCACCTTGATACCGATGCACGTGACGACGAGGATCACACCGCGCGCCGCCAATTCATCCTGACCTATGTCCAGCCCGGCTTGGCCGGCCTGATGGACGGATCGGTTTCGACACTGGCACCGATCTTTGCCACGGCGTTTGCCACCCAGGATACCTGGACGACCTTCCTCGTGGGTCTGGCCGCTTCGGTCGGCGCGGGTATTTCGATGGGATTTACCGAGGCTGCATCGGACGACGGCGAACTTTCCGGTCGTGGCTCACCGGTAAAGCGGGGCTTTGCATCCGGGATCATGACGACAGTCGGCGGACTCGGTCACGCCCTGCCTTACTTAATCCCTGACTTCTGGACCGCCACCATAACCGCCATAATAGTGGTCTTTGTCGAGCTGTGGGCGATCGCTTGGATCCAGAACCGGTATATGGATACGCCGTTCTGGCGCGCCACGCTTCAAGTGGTTCTGGGTGGCGCCCTGGTCTTTGCCGCCGGGGTCCTGATCGGCAGCGGTTAGGTTTTGCTGCGACGGTCAATGATGCGGACCGCCTTGCCTTCCGAGCGGGCCACGCCGCCGGGTTCGGTTACGATCACGTTGACCGATACGCCTACGGTTTGTTTGATCCGGCTGGCAAGGTCAGAGGCAGCGCCACGAGGTTCGGTTGTGACCTCGGAGATCTCGCAATGGATATGCATCTGATCCATACGGTCCGGACGCGTGAGCTCGATTTGAAAATGTGGTGCCAACCCCGGCGTCGCCATGATTGCCTCTTCGATCTGGGTTGGAAAGACGTTCACGCCGCGCAGGATGATCATGTCGTCGGACCGGCCCGTCACCTTTTCCATCCGTCGCATCGAGCGGGCCGTCCCCGGCATCAGTCGGGTCAGATCACGGGTGCGGTAGCGGATGATCGGAAAGGCCTCTTTGGTCAGCGAGGTAAACACCAACTCGCCCCGCTCGCCATCGGCCACAGTTTCGCAGGTTTCCGGGTCGACGATTTCTGGATAGAAGTGGTCTTCCCAGATATGCAGCCCGTCCTTGGTCTCGACGCATTCATTCGCGACGCCGGGGCCGATCACCTCGCTCAGGCCGTAGATGTCGACCGCGTGCATGTCGAAAGCCGCCTCGATCTCTTGGCGCATCGCATTTGTCCATGGCTCGGCCCCGAAGATGCCGACCTCCAACGACGTCGCTCGGGGATCGAGGCCCCGCGCGGCGAATTCATCGAGTACCGAAAGGGCGTAAGACGGCGTAATCGTAATCCCCTTGGGTTTGAAATCCTCGATCAACCGAACCTGCCGCGGTGTCATCCCGCCAGAGATCGGAATGGTAGTCAGGCCAAGCGCGTCCGCACCCAGATGAATACCCAAGCCGCCTGTAAAGAGCCCATAGCCGTATGCGTTGTGCAGCAGATCACCGGGGCGCAAGCCTGAGGCACGCAGCGAACGGGCGACGACCGAACCCCAGACGGCAAGGTCATTCTTGGTGTACCCGACGACTGTTGGTTGGCCGGTTGTGCCAGAAGAGGCATGTATGCGCGCGACCTGATCTCGTGGAACGGCGAACATGCCGAACGGGTAATTGTCCCTTAGGTCCTGTTTGACAGTGAAGGGAAAACGGCTCAGATCGCCCAACTGCTTCAGGTCATCGGGATGAACGCCCGCAGCATCGAAGCTGGCCTTGTAGTGCGGTACATTCTCGTAAGCATGGAGCAGCGACCATTTCAGGCGTTCAAGCTGCATCCCCTCAATCTCGTCGCGGCTGGCGATTTCAATAGGGTCGAGGGTTGAACGATCGGGGGTCAGGTCTTTCATTCCGAGTGTCCGCTTTCGTCAAAGTGCTGGCCGCTCACGATCCGGGACAGGCCCCGGAAAAGAGCGACTTTCGTTCCCGTCTCATCAGTTACCGTAACATCATAGGTGCCTGACCGACCCGCCCGCGCTACTTCGACGGCCCTGGCGGAAAGGCAAGCGTCCAGCCGCACAGGGCAAAGGTATGTGATTTGGTTCGATTGCGCGACTGTCACCGCGTTGTAGCTATTGCAGGCAAAGGCAAAGGCGCTGTCGGCCAGCAAAAAGATGTATCCACCGTGGCAGATGCCGTGCCCATTTAGCATATCGGGCCTCACGGTCATGGTCATTGTTGCTGTTCCCGGACCGATCGCGTCGAGCTTTGCTCCGATCCCCTGACTGGCCGCGTCGTCTTTCATCATCGCGGCGGCGCTGCGCTCTGCGCGGTCCTGCGGCGTCATTCTTGAACTTTGTGTTTCCATTTGCCGCCAGACTGCGCGGAATCTGTAACATGTCAAGGGTCTGACTGCGGACTTGATTTGGCCATAAAGACAGGCAAGTCTGCGGCATGACTGTTGTGTACCCAACTCCGTCGAACCTGCGCGAAATTCCAAACCCAACGGTAGCGTTTCACCGGACCGAACTCAGCATCATCCTTTCGCTCTACGGACGAATGGTCGCTGCGGGTGAATGGCGCGACTATGGGATATCATCGCTGCGGGATGTGGCTATCTTTTCGATCTTTCGTCGGACGGCCGAAAACCCGCTCTATCGCATTGAAAAGCGGCCAAAGCTGCGATCCAAGCAGGGGATGTACGCCATAATTGGAATGGACGGGCAGGTTTTGAGGCGGGGCCACGATCTCAAGAGCGTCTTGCGTGTTCTTGAGCGCAAGTTGATCCGCGCGGTCGACTAAGCAGGAAGAACTGGTCGCAGATGCGCCAATAGCGGCCCATCACCTTGCTCTGCAATCCGTTTGATGGCTGCCCCAGCGTCTTCAATGGTCACCGCCATATGGTGCGCGTTGGCGTGGATGAGCGCATTGCGCCCCGAGGCAAGGGCCACGTGGCCGCGCCAGAACAGCAAGTCACCTCGTCGCAAGCTTCCGTCGGTCACGATGTATCTGTAGAAGGCCTGCATCTGCTGGTCACTGTCACCGGGGCATTCGGTGCCACACGCGATCAGCGCCGCTTGTATCAACCCCGAACAATCGATCCCAAAGCTGCTGTTGCCGCCCCAAAGGTATGGCGTGCCCAGAAACAGTGATGCCACTGCAACCGGGTCCGATCCGTGAAAGCCCAATTCCGCAACATGCTGAGCGGGGATATAGCCATGAGCCGTCTCGATGAACTTACCTGCGCCGCCGATGACAGTGACGACGCTGCCATAGCTCAGGCTCATCCGATCTGGCGATTTGAAATCCGGATCTTCGTAAACGTGGGTTGCGATCGCACTGATCCGGTGCGTCGGTTCCGTCCGGGAGCAGATACCTCGCCGCGCGACATAGCCCACATATCCATCCTTATCGGATCGGACATAACTCAACTCGTCCCGTGCCCCGAGCACGGTAATCGTATCGCCAAGGATCAATTGCCTATCGCGCGGACCATTCGGCTGAGTTGACAGATCGAGAACCGGCACGGAAACCTGAGCAGGTGTTGCCCCATCAACGACCGATGGGTCAGGTGTCGTGCGCCTGTCAGTCAATGGTCCAGCATGGTTGGAAGAGCCTCAAAAAGTGCGCGGGTTCCCTGCCCGATCCCGCCCTTTGGCCTGCCGGGGGCGTCGCTTGGTTGCCATCCGTAGATGTCGAAATGGAGATAACCGGGCGTTTCGGTCACGAAGCGACGCAAAAACAAGGCCGCTGTGATCGACCCGGCAAAGCCACCCTTCGGCGCGTTGTCGAGATCCGCGATCCCGGGTTCGATCATCGCTTCGTAAGGTGTATGGAATGGCATTTGCCAGACCGGATCCGCGACACGATCTGCGGCTTCGGTGAGCGTGGCCGCTTTCGCTGCGTCATCCGTGTAGAACGGGGCCAGATCTGGGCCAACCGCTACCCGCGCCGCGCCTGTCAGTGTCGCCATCGACACAATCAGGTCCGGACTGTCCTCGTCGGCAAGCGCGAGTGCATCCGCCAATACAAGACGGCCCTCAGCATCCGTGTTGTTGATCTCGACCGTAAGCCCTTTGCGTGATGTCAGAATATCCTGTGGCCGGAACGCGTTGCCCGAGACGGAGTTTTCAACGGCAGGTATTAGAACCCGCAGACGGATCGGCGCGTCACTTCCCATCAGCATCTTGGCAAGGCCCAGAACCGCTGCCGCACCGCCCATGTCCTTTTTCATGAGGCCCATCGATGCACCAGGTTTAAGGTTGAGCCCACCCGTATCAAAACATACGCCTTTGCCAACGAGGGTTATCTTAGGCCCTGCATTCCCCCAAACCAGATCGATCAAGCGCGGGGGCGTTGCAGACGCGCGGCCCACCGTGTGGATCATAGGGAAACCCTCGGCCAACAGATCGTCACCGACAGTCACGCGGATTGCGGCGCCATGGGCCTCGGCGAGGTCTCTGGCAGCTTCTTCAAGCTCGGCAGGGCCCATATCAGAGGCCGGCGTATTGATCAGATCTCGGGTCAGTGCCTCGGCCCTGGCGATAAGGCAAACACGGTCCGGGTCGATACCGTCTGGCGCGATCAAGTCGCGGGCCGTTGCCGGATTATCCTTGTACCAGACGAAACGGTATTGAGCGAGCAGCCAACCGAGCGTTTCCGTTTCCAGCGCAGCCTTGTCCAGCGTCGATTGCAGACTGTAGGTGCCAGTGGGTAGCTTTGCAGCGCCTGCTGCCAAGTGGAACCGCCCGCGCAGGCGCGATTTTGCGTTGCCATAGCCGACAAGCGCGCCAGCCAATCCATCGGGGCCGGGCAGGGCGAGTGCCTGGCCGACGCTGGCCCTGAAGCCGTGTGCTTCGACCCATGCTTTCACATCGTTGGCTTGATCGCCGAGCCAGCCGTCAAGGTCATCTTCGGCGAGCAGAGTCAGAGGGATCGAAGAGGCATCCGAAGCCGCGAATGTAAACGTCATGATCCCGCCTGTACCACGTGGCGCCCCGAAATTGTCGGTGACACCTTCGCAGACTGCTTAGATCAGATCGTTATGTCCTGCAAATCCCACATGGCCGACAATGATCCTTCACCGATGCGCATTAGGCGAGCCAGCGTTGCGGCGAGTGCCACATCATCCCGCGCATCGATACATCGGGTTACATATTCGGCGACCTGGGCCAATTCGGCCATGCCGATCTGCTCTGCAATGGCGATCAGGGAGCGACTGCTTTTGCGCAGCTTATCCAGCTCAGCCGCCCGATACAGCCGATCGCAATGTGACAACCGCAATGCCAGCTCTTCCATGGCGCGGCACACCACGTCTTCGGCCGCATTGTGCCCCAGCTCTGAATACAGCGCCGACAAGCGTTCAGAGTCGACTGCGACCCTTTCTTTCGGCCTAAAATTGGTAACCTGCTCCACCGCACTACCCCACGACAGTTTCGAACGTGCCCCCACTTGGCGGACCGGTTATCAGCGGGCTGGGTTCCTATTTGGTTATTGGGGGTGGGCTTTTTCGCTCGAATTCGAGAACAATTGGGGCTAATCCGCGCCTCAAGAAATAAGGGATGAACCGCCGATGCTCGATTGCAAACCTCTGCCGGCTTATCTGCTGCAACGCTATCAGGGTTGGAAAGCGACAAGTTACCAGGAAAACCAGGCGTGGTTTCGACGGCTCGCGAGCGAAGGCCAGAGACCCAGGGCCATGATTATTTCATGTTGCGACAGCCGCGTGCATGTCACGTCGATTTTCGGTGCCGATCAGGGTGAGTTTTTTATCCACCGCAACATCGCCAACCTCGTCCCCCCGTTCGAGCCAAGCGGCGATTATCACGGGACGAGTGCCGCGATCGAATATGCTGTCACGGCTCTCAAGGTGCCGCATCTTATCGTCCTCGGACATTCGCAGTGTGGCGGCGTTCAGGGCTGCTTGGACATGTGCGAGGGCAAGGCACCACAGCTTGAAGCCAAGGAAAGCTTTGTCGGGCGCTGGATGGATATCCTCCGCCCCAGTTACGACGTTGTTAAGGACATCGAGGATCCGGTCGAACGGGCGCGTACCTTTGAGAAGGCCGCGGTCGTCGCATCCTTGGAGAACCTGGTGACTTTCCCGTTCGTTGCCGAGCGCGTTAAAAGCGAGCAACTCAGCCTCCATGGTCTTTGGACCGACATCGGCGAAGGTGGGCTTGAATTCTACGACGGCGATAGTCGCAGTTTTCAACCGGTCTGACCCTTTCCATTCCTTTTGCATCCCTTAAATGAACAGAAGTTCATTTAAGGGATGCCGATGGATCAGATCCTTTCCCTGGCGGTCGACAATCTTGTTTCGCCCATCATTCTTTCGTTCGCGCTCGGTTTGGCTGCGGCATTGGCGCGATCTGACCTGAGCATTCCCGAGGCGGTAGCAAAGGGAATGTCGATCTACCTCCTGTTTGCCATTGGGTTCAAAGGTGGCGTTAGCGTGTCGGCGCATGGCATAGATGCAAGTCTTGCGCTGTCGCTGCTTGCTGGCATCTTGTTATCGGCGGGCTTGCCCTTCATTGCTTTCGCGCTGCTGCGGGTCATGACCGGACTGAGCCGCCTGGATGCGGCGGCCGTAGCTGCGCATTACGGTTCGATCTCAATCGTGACCTTCGTCGCAGCCACGTCCGTTCTGGACGCCGCCGGGATAACATTCGAAGGCTATGTCGTGGCCGTAGCCGCCGCGATGGAAGCACCCGCGATCCTATCAGCGCTCTGGTTGGTTTCAAAGAATGGTAAGCGCGAGAGCGATGCGGATTTCATGCAGGAGATATTACTCAACGGGTCGATCGTGCTGTTGATCGGCAGTTTCCTGATCGGCTGGGCGACGGGTCAGGAGGGTTTCGATCGCATTGCCAGCTTTATCGACGCGCCGTTTCAGGGTGTGCTCTGCTTGTTTCTGCTCGATATGGGCTTGGTCGCCGGACGTGGCCTCCGGCAGGGTAGTGGCTTTTTGAAGAGGGGGCTGGTTGCTTTTGGCGCTCTGATGCCGCTGACGGGCGCTGTACTAGGCCTCGGGACCGGTTTAATGCTCGGACTGTCGACGGGCGGCGTCGCGCTCTTCATGGCGCTCTCTGCGTCTGCCAGCTATATCGCCGTGCCAGCAGCGATGCGCGTCGCACTTCCCGAAGCCAACCCATCTATATACCTGACGCTGTCACTCGGCATTACATTCCCATTCAACCTGACCATCGGCATCCCGCTTTATGTTGCCGTTGCCAGCCAAATCACCGGAGGTTGATCCATGAAGACACACAAGGCCAAACGGGTTTCGATAATCATCGAGCAGGTGATGCAGCGTCGGCTGGCGGAGGCGATGCACAGTGCCGACGTAACAGGTTACACGGTGTTTCCTGTGCTAGGCGGATCCGGCCGATCGGGCGAGTGGAGCCGTGAAGGCCAGGTCTCGCGGGCTGGGGGCATGGTTCAGGTAGTTTGTGTTATTCGGCCCGAGCGGCTCGATAAACTGCTTGAGGCGGCGTTCGAACTAGTCGAACGCCACATCGGTTTAGTGACAGTCAGCGACGTCGAAGTCCTGCGAGCCGACAGGTTCTAATAACTAGTGTTTGCCCGCGCCGCAGCGGATTTGAGTTCTCAGATCGGTAATAGGTATCGGGCGCAGCGCCCCGACCGGCTTCGCAGGCTCACGGCGCACCGTGTTTCGCCCAAGTTCTTCTTCGAACAACTCCAACAGCTGTGCACGTGTTACAGCGTTCTGGTCTTCAACTCTGTCCTGTCTACGACCGGCCGATAGGCGACGCATCGGCGACGCAAAGATCCGTAACATGGCTTCCCCCAAGCACTTGGCAGCGTAAAGGCCTTGCGGCCCGATTTCATCCCCGTGTCCGTGCTGGACACCTCTTGTTTGGCGATGAATGGATTACGGCGCAACTGTGACGTGTGGGTCATGGGGAATAAGATCTTCGTCTTCCCCGGCTTAATTTCGCGCAACTGCTTGCAGGTGAGATTATCGCAATATCTGGTTGACGCTAGTTTTCCTGTTTATGAACAAATGGTTAATTAGATAAGCGAAATGTCGCCGAGGGGTCGCTTCGATGTGGTAACATCTCTTGCCCAATAAGCTCCTCATCTCGATTGACGTTGCGTAAACCTGTGGATAGTTTGCGTCTTTTTTGTGCAAATCCCGCCAAATCACCAGTCAAGCGGTCCAGATTATGTCAATTTGTCGCAAGAGATTCGGTCGCTTTCGGCGGCGATTCTGTTCGAAAGTTGCGCCTTCGGCTGGTCTTGAGCAGGTCTATTGCATGGCTCGGCAAAAGCAGACGATGACCTGCCGGTCTAGAATAGCGCTGCGCTGAAGCCTGCCGCCGGCCTCAAACAGAGTCCGCGGCCCCCGGGACGGGATCACCCCTTTTTCAGGATGCGCGTTCCCAAAGCCTCGGCGATTTGAACCGCGTTCAGAGCGGCCCCTTTGCGAAGGTTGTCCGAGACGCACCAAAGGTTCAGCCCGTTCTCAATCGTCGAGTCCTGGCGGATGCGGCTGATGAACGTCGCAAAATCTCCGACGCATTCGATCGGGGTGACGTATCCACCGGGCTCGCGTTTGTCGATGACCATCACGCCCGGCGCTTCACGTAGGATGTCGCGCGCCTCGTCCTCGTCGAGGAAGTCTTCGAACTCGATGTTGAGCGCTTCGGAATGGCCGACAAACACCGGAACGCGGACACACGTTGCGGTTACCCTGATGGCAGGATCGACGATCTTTTTCGTCTCGGCGACCATCTTCCATTCCTCTTTGGTCGACCCGTCTTCCATAAAGGCATCGATCTGCGGGATCACGTTAAACGCGATCTGCTTCTGGAAAGTCTTTGGCGGCACGTCATCGGTCGGGTTGTAAACGGCCTTGGTCTGATCCCAAAGCTCGTCCATACCACCCTTCCCAGCACCTGACGCAGATTGATAGGTGCTGACGACCACGCGCTTGATGCGGGCGCGGTCATGTAACGGTTTCAAGGCGACGACCATCTGCGCTGTCGAGCAGTTCGGGTTCGCGATGATGTTCTTCTTGGAATAGCCTTCGATCGCATCTGCGTTCACTTCGGGCACGACCAGGGGCACATCAGGATCATATCGATAGAGCGATGAGTTATCGATGACGACACATCCAGCCGCGGCGGCTTTGGGCGCATAGATCTTTGTGGCGTCCGATCCGATCGCGAAGAGCGCAATATCCCATCCCGCAAAATCGAATGTGTCCAGATCTTTCGTCGTCAGTGTCGTTTCGCCGAACGTGACCTCCGTACCCAGCGATTTACGCGAGGCCAAAGCGACGATTTCATCAACGGGAAACTGGCGCTCGGCCAGGATGTTCAGCATTTCGCGGCCCACGTTTCCGGTGGCGCCCGCGACGACGACGCGATAGCCCATTCCTTCACTCCTTTTGAATGGCTCAGGCCTCTTATACCCGTTGCTTTCCGGGCGAAAGGGGGACTGTGTCTTGCGCCCTTTCGCTGCTGAATAAATAGATCAAAAGTCCGATCAAAAGCAGAGCACCATAGACCGCAAAGATAATGGCATAAGGCGTTGCCGGGTCTGGCCCGTCGCTGACCGCACGATGCAAGCTGCCCGAGGCGAATTGGGCAACCCCGACCCCGCCGATTCCGAAGAGGTTCATCAGCGTGACCCCGCGTCCGATCAGATTGGGCGGAAAGAAACTGCGGGCATGCGCAATGATAACCGGGAAGCTGGCTCCCAGAAATCCGATTGTCGCCATCAGGGCAATCGACAGTCCTGCGCCTTGGGTGATCATTCCCGCAAGGAAAAGGATTGCCGTAGTGCATAACAAATTTCCCACGACGACGACCCACTTCCGTGTACCAAAGAAACGGTCCAGTGGGCCATAGGCTACGACGCCGGCGATCATGGCGACGCTCATCACCAGTGTGGCCTGACCGACTTGATCGGTTGTCATGCCAAACACGTCGTCGAGATAGGGACCGATCCACAGACCCCGGATCGCGGCGACGGGTATGTAGTTGGTGAACATGATCGGGAACAGCAGCCAAAGGCCCGGCATCCGCAAGAGATCGAACAAAGACCCGCTGTTGTCGCCTGATTGATCTTCCGACGGATCGCGAACCAGTAATAGAATGCCTAGTGCGACGGCCCCTGTTAGTCCCGCCAGTACCCACATCGTGGCTCGCCATCCTATCGTTTCGGCGGCAAGTGCTGTCGGGTAGGAGGCCACGAGATTTCCAACTGTACCCACACCGATCATGAGGGCAGCCAGCGTTGCGAAGCGAGCAGGGGCATAGTCCTTGGCGAATATATAATAGCTGGCCATAAGGACGGGCGAGCACCCGATCCCGATCAGCAGCATCGCGGAATGGATGTGCCACGGGGCGGTGGCGATCGCAAAGATGGCAGCGCCGCCGGCGCCACCAATGCCAAATAGGACAGCCGCCGTTCGTCTGGGTCCAATGGTATCCAGCGCCCAACCAACCGGCAATTGCATCAGCGCGAACGACACGAACCAAAGCCCCGAGGCCACGGCCAGCGCATCCGGTCCAGTTCCCAAATCCGCTTCGAGCGGTCCCGCAAGAACGGCGAGGAAGGCGCGAAAGAACTGGCTCAGGACGTACGAAAGCGCCAGCAGAACGATGCTGGGCGTCATGCGCCGCTGCTTTTCCAGCGTTTCGCGGTTGCGCGGGCCGCCTGGGCCAACATCCCGATATCCAAACCAACGGCCAAAAATTGCGCCCCAGCTTCGAGGCTCGCCTCGGTCATGTCCTCGCGGGTCGAAAGGATGCCCGGTGCCTTTCCAGCGGCCTTGATCCGTTCAAGCGCACCCATGATCATCTCTTGCACCTCGGGGTGCATGATGTCGCCCATGTGGCCATAGTCGGCACTCAGATCCGCCGGGCCTATGAACACGCCATCAACGCCTTCAACGGCAAGAATGTCGTCCAGCGCCTCCATTCCGGCGCGATTTTCTACCTGAACCAAAAGGCAGATCTGATCATCGGCGCTGGTCCCGTAATCGGTGATCTCACCGTAGCAAGATGCACGGGCGAGTGAATAGCCCACGCCGCGCTCGCCGACAGGGGGATAGCGGCAGGCGCCCACAAGCTGTTTGGCCTGGGCCGCGCTTTCGACAATCGGCACAAGAATGGTCTGAACGCCGCAATCGAGAACTTGCTTGATGATCCAGGTCTCTCCAATCGGGACCCGGACGACGGCAGCGCTGTCGCTATTCTCAAGCGCGATAAGCTGATTGCGGATCGTTGCGATATCATAGGGCGCATGTTCGCCGTCGATCAGAACCCAGTCAAAGCCTGCTGTTCCCAGCAACTCCGACACCATCGGCGTGCCCAGGGAATTCCAGCAGCCAAAGATCGTTTGGCCCTCAAGGATCGCTTTCTTGAACGGATTAATCGGTGCTGGCATTGTCGTTTTCCCCCTCTTGCCCGGACCCTAGAGCGGAAGGAGCCGGAAACGCCAGCGGAGTTTAGATGCACATAGGCCTGCTTTATTTGATTATTGGAAATAACTATTATCCAACATGACAAAGCTTCGGGCAAAAGAACCTGCTTAGACAACCTTGATTACATCCTTACCCACGGCCAGCATGTATCCGCGCCGCGCGATGTTCTTGACCAGCAACTCACTGACGATCTGATTGCCGAGCGTGTCTCGCAACCGCTTGATGCGGGTGGCGCCTGCCGCCTCCTCGCAATCGGCGGCGGAGCGGCCAGAGATGAGTCCCTCCAACTCGGCACCGCTGAGCACGTCATCGTCCATCCGCGCTTCGGCCAGCACCGAAAGGGTTTCCATCGCCGCATCCGTCAGTTTGAAGCCGAGATCGTTCAGATAGACAGTGTTTTCCTCGCGGCTGATCAGCAGTGAACTCACTTGGATGCCAGCACGTTCAATCTGCGCCATGCGTCGGTTCATGGCGACGATCATAACGAGAAAGACAAGCGCGGCGATCATCATACCCGTTGAAAAGACAAGCAGTACGAAGAGGACCAGGCGATAGCTTGCGAGTGTATCGGAGAACGCGGTGCCAGATTGCGCGAGGATCTCAAGCAGCTTGATCTCGGCCTGGCTGGTGAGATCAGCGTTCTCAATGAACATCCGTTCGACACGGGCATCGAACGCCCCCGCATCCGGAAGGGTCAGGAACAGCCACAATGCTGACGCGATCAATACCGCGACGATCACGGCGACGCCGATGACGACAATGCGTTCGCCGGATCGTCTTAGCTCAGTAGCGGAGGTAGTATCGTCCTGCACTGTCTTTCCTTTGTCCCAGACCCTCGGGCCCGAAGACTGACATGACCTGCAGCAACGTCCAACCCTGCGAGGCAAGCCGCTGCTTTAGCTCAGATTGTGCCGTGCCCCGGTCACAAGATCCGCGGATCTGCGCCACACCGTAGTGCAGGCGCAGGGGACTGTCCTGTTTCGCCTTGTAATCGGCATAGCACTGCGCATGCGCGGCCATGGGCAGCGTCAGGGCAACAGCGATAATCAGCGCAAGTTTTCTCATACAGTATTCATGTGCCTGAAACCGCAGATATTCAATAACCACAAGCACTTCATGCAGTTGTTATTAGATATCAGGGCGCTGTTATTGCCTGTCCTGTCACCTCGCTTCCATCATTAATCCAGAGCCACCGCACAATGGTCGGCCAATTGGAAAACCCGATAGAGGAGCTGACCCATGCACCGCAAATTTATCGCTGCCATCGCAGCCGCATCAATATTCATAACAGGTATCTCTGCTGCGCCAGTACGTGCGGGGGACGACGACGTCGCCCGCGCCCTTGCCGCAATCGTTGGCCTCGCCATCGTTGGTGCCGCGATCAACGAGGCGCGCGATGACCGCAAGAAGAAGGCGACAGTCACGCGTAAGAAGGTTCACAAAAACCACCACGTCAAGAAACCGCACCAAATCCACCCGCGTCCGCTGCCGCATCGGGCGCGCCGCAACCTCCTGCCGGGTGAATGCCTCTACAGCTTTGACACACGAGACGGTCGCGCGCGCGTCTTTGGCGCGCGCTGCCTTGAAAGAAACTACCGGTATGTAAACAGCCTGCCGCAATCCTGCCTGCGTCGTGTCTGGACGGATAGGGGCTCACGTTATGGCTACGGCGCTCGTTGCCTTCGCCGCCAAGGTTACCAGTTGGCCCACCGTTAATAAGGGCCACTCGTCCCACGTGGGGACACTTGAGGAGGATGTTCGGGCATCCTCCTCTTTTTTGTGGGCGCTGGTGTTGCAACGTTTGGATCCACCTGATGATATGATGCATGGGTTTGCGAGGATCAGGTGTGCCCGACTTTTCGCTGGAAACGGAGTTGCACGGCTTGCGTGTCGCCGGTGTCGATGAAGTAGGGCGCGGCCCGCTGGCTGGCCCTGTCATGGCCGCAGCCGTGGTGCTGGACCCCAGCAACATCCCCGAAGGTTTGGATGATTCAAAGAAGCTGAGCCCGAAGCGGCGCGCGGCAGTCTACGCTGAAATCGTCTCTTGCGCCGATGTGGCAATCGGACAGGCCAGTGTCGAGGAAATCGACGGCCTGAATATTCTGCGCGCCTCTCATCTTGCCATGCTGCGCGCCATTCGCGGTCTGGCTGAGCCGCCTGATCATGTTCTGATCGACGGGCATCTTGTTCCGGCTGGTTTGAACCTGCCCGCGAACGGCATTGTGAAGGGCGACGCGAGATCGCAGTCGATCGCAGCCGCATCAATCGTCGCGAAGGTCAGGCGGGATGCGCTGATGGTGGATTTGGCGCAACAGCACCCGGGCTATGGCTGGGAAACCAACAAGGGGTATCCGTCGAAAAGCCACAAATCGGCGCTTCAAAATCTTGGTGTGACCCCACATCATAGACGCTCGTTTCGACCGGTGCACAACATCTTGTATCAAGAAGAAATGCTAAGCGATTGATTCAAAAAAGAATTTGACCACGAATCGCCTTTGACTCATCCTGTCCACAACGAACGAGCGCTCCAAATGCGCCGGGACAGAGGCAGTAATGATGAAAGACGGAAAGGGCGCAAAAGCGCTTCCTTTGAACAGTATTCTTGCAGGTGATTGCATCGAGGTCATGCAGTCGCTGCCAGAAGCGTCAGTCGATCTGATCTTTGCCGATCCGCCTTACAATCTGCAGCTAAAGGGCGACCTGCATCGCCCCGACAATTCCAAGGTCGATGCTGTCGATGATGAATGGGATCAGTTCACGTCATTTCGCGCCTATGACGATTTCACGTCGGCTTGGCTTCACGAGGCGCGGCGGCTGCTCAAGCCGAACGGGGCGATCTGGGTCATCGGCAGCTATCACAACATCTTTCGGGTTGGCGCGTCGCTGCAGAACGCGGGTTACTGGATTCTGAATGATGTGGTTTGGCGCAAATCGAACCCGATGCCGAACTTTCGCGGTAAACGCCTGACCAATGCCCACGAGACTATGATCTGGGCCAGCCGTGATGAGGCTGCGAAATATACCTTCAATTACGAGGCGTTAAAGGCGCTGAACGAAGGTATCCAGATGCGGTCCGACTGGGTTCTGCCGATCTGTACCGGCCATGAGCGTCTCAAGGACGAAAAAGGCGACAAGGCGCATCCGACACAAAAACCCGAAGGTCTGTTGCATCGTGTACTGGTTGGCACAACAAATCCGGGTGATGTTGTTCTTGACCCATTCTTTGGGACAGGCACGACAGGTGCAGTAGCCAAGATGCTGGGCCGGGAATTCATCGGGATCGAGCGCGAGTCGAGTTACCGGAAGGTCGCTGAAAAGCGGATTGCATCGGTTCGCAAGTTCGACCGCGAGGCGCTTCAGGTGAGCGCGTCAAAGCGGGCTGAACCGCGCGTGCCCTTTGGCCAGTTGGTCGAACGCGGGATGCTGCGGCCGGGCGAAGAACTCTACTCCCCTCGCGGCGCCATCGCGAAGGTGCGTGCTGATGGGACGCTGATCGGGGGCGAGATCAAGGGCTCGATCCATCAGGTTGGCGCTGCGATTGAAGGTGCCCCCAGCTGTAACGGCTGGACGTATTGGCACTTCAAACGCGAAGGCAAGACCGTACCAATTGACGTTCTGCGCCAGCAAATACGGTCAGAGATGCAGAACTGAATTTCGAACACCGCCGGTGCCTGTGGCCTAAACCAAAGGCACTCACTTCACCCCGCCTGTTCGCAGGCGGGGTTTTTTCATCCCGACCGGTCGGACAAACACGCCGACATCTTGTCTGCAATGCTGATCAGGAGCGATGTATAGAGGCTCGAGTTTACTGGCAGGGACGCTCCAAGGGGATCGATTACTGCTGTGTTCAGCGTGGTGGAAGCGTCAAGTGCAGCGATGATGCCGGGATCGAATTGCGGTTCCGAAAAGACGCAGTCTACGTCCAGCGCCCGCACCCGTTCCGAGACCTCGGCAATGCGCGCGGCACTTGGATCAACCGCGTCGCCCGCAGCAATCGAACCGGTTGAGGC
Source organism: Pseudomonadota bacterium (assembly GCA_038521825.1). Taxonomy (GTDB): domain Bacteria; phylum Pseudomonadota; class Alphaproteobacteria; order Rhodobacterales; family Rhodobacteraceae; genus JBCBKL01. The sequence goes on from JBCBKL010000001.1 coordinate 97,708, forward strand.
AATTTTAAACCGCTTTTCGAAGTACTGATAGGCATCATGAAAGACGACGAAGTTTCGGTTGCGCACAGGTTCGAGCATTTCCTCGATCTCGGTCGACGCTGCATCGATCTCGGTCAGGGCAGCCAGCGCGTTCCCCTGATATGTCGCGGTGTTTTCTGGATCCTGCTCGCTTAGCGCTTCGGCAATGACGGCGATCCAGACTTTTGCGTTTTCCGGATCGAGCCATGCATGCGGGTCCGTAGGTCCATGATCATGGTGGTCCTCGTGGTCATGATCGTGCTCGTCAAATACTGCATTGTCGCGGAATTCGTGGGTTTTGATACCATCTACGTCAAGCAGCTCAATAACCACAGCGCTAGCCGCCAGTACGTCCAGCGGCTTTTCCAAGGATGGGGTTAGGTCATGCCCGATCCAGAAAACTAGGTCTGCCTGTTCAAGCATCTGCGCCTCGGAAGGACGCATAGAGTAGTCGTGAGGTGACATGCCCGGCTGCAGGATCAGGTCGGGTGTACTAATTCCATCCATGACTCGAGCGACGAGCGAGAACACAGGAGGAATATCGGTGGCAACTTTCGGCGGGCCGGCATGCAGGGCAATAGCTGGCGTCAACGCCAAGAGTGTCGCAATGAAACGGTACATCGGGGAATTCCTCGTCCAGAACCAGAATAGATTGGGTTGTTAATTGTTATACTATATCATATCAAGCGCTATCGGAGAATGGTGAAGATGTCTATCGGTTTCACGGAACACGACCATGGGTCTTGCATCGCGGAGAGCGTTGCGAGTGTAGAAGCAGAGTGCGCAGCGAAGGGTCTGCAGCTTACGGCGGCACGACGACGAGTACTAGAGTACCTGCTGGCCGAGCATCGGGCGCTTGGTGCCTATGATATCCTCGACAAGCTTCGGAAGGATGGGCTTGGGTCGCAGCCGCCGGTGGCCTACCGCGCCTTGGATTTTCTTATCGCCAACGGGTTTGCTCACCGGATCGAACACCTGAATGCCTTTGTCGCCTGCACCCATCCCGGGCAGGCGCATGATCCGGCCTTTCTGATCTGCAAGGAATGCGATGCGGTGGCAGAGACCCAAATAGAGCCTGTGAAGAGCGATCTTGACGAAACGGCGCGTGATGCGGGTTTCCGGCTTGACCGGGCGGTCGTTGAAGCGGAAGGGCTTTGCCCCAAGTGCCAGCTGGATGACCCGAAATGACAGCGCTCATTCGCGCGACTGATCTGAGCGTTCAGGTCGGCGGGCGCAGTGTGCTGGCCGATGTCAGCATGACGGTCAATGCCGGAGAAATCGTCACGATCGTAGGACCAAATGGATCTGGAAAATCCACCTTGCTTCGCACGATTGTCGGTGCGCTTGCTCCAACGCAGGGGACGATTTGGGCCAAGGACGGTTTGCGGATCGGGTACGTGCCGCAGATGCTGCACATCGATCCCACCTTGCCCTTGACCGTTGCGCGTTTTCTCAATCTGCCACACCGGGTTAGCATTCAATCCGTTTCCGACGCGCTTGAACAGGCCGGGGCTGCGGGCTTGGATCGCAGACAGATGTCGGCCCTTTCGGGTGGTCAGTTCCAGCGCGTTCTCCTCGCCCGGGCATTGTTGAACACACCGGATATTCTGATCCTGGATGAGGGGACCCAGGGACTGGATCAGCCCGGAGCCGTCGCATTCTATCGGCGCATCGAGGACGTGCGGCGTGAAATGGGCTGCGGTATCCTTATGGTCAGTCATGAACTGCACGTGGTCATGGCGGCGTCTGATCGTGTGATCTGTCTCAATGGTCACGTCTGTTGCCAGGGGTCCCCAGAACATGTGGCTTCGGCGCCAGAGTATCGTGCCTTGTTCGGGCCCGGAACGCAGGGTGCGCTCGCCCTTTACCGTCACGAACATAACCACAGCCATGATCATCTGAACGAGGCCGCAGAGTGAGCATCCTCGACAGTTTCATGGTTCGGGCCGCGCTTGCGGGTGTCGGCGTCGCCTTGGCGGCCGGACCGCTTGGATGCTTTGTGGTGTGGCGCCGCATGGCCTATTTCGGTGATGCAACGGCGCATGCCGCCATCCTTGGCGTCGCGTTGTCTCTGGCATTCTCAACCTCGGTTTTCTTTGGCGTGCTCGCCGTATGCTTAGTGATGGCGATGGTCGTCGTGAGCCTGTCGGAGCGCGGCTTTGCTATGGACACGTTGCTCGGTGTCATGGCGCATTCCGCATTGGCCTTCGGATTGGTCGCTGTTTCTTTCCTGTCCGGGGTCCGCGTCGATCTCAACGCTTACCTATTCGGTGACATTCTGGCCGTCACCCGGTCCGATCTGATGGTGATATGGGGCGCGGCGCTGGCCGTTCTTTTGTTGCTGTCCTGGCGATGGTCGGCCTTGCTGGCGTCCACGCTCAATCCCGATCTTGCCCGAGCGGCGGGTATCGACCCGCGCCACGAAAAGCTGGTGCTTACGCTGACCCTTGCTCTTGTGGTCGCTGTTGCGATCAAGGTGGTCGGAGCGCTTTTGATTACCGCGCTTCTGATTATCCCCGCGGCTGCCTCGCGCCCCTTTGTGGAAACACCGGAACGGATGGGGATTGTCGCCACGGCCATTGCCAGCGTCTCGGTTTTGGCGGGCCTGCAGGCTTCCTACCACTTCGACACACCGGCTGGGCCGACGATTGTGTGCTGTGCGGCGGGTTTGTTCTTGCTGAGCAGCGGATTGGGTTCATCCAGGATACTCCGGGGCTGACCCGGCGAAGGACAGACCAATTCAAACGTGGTCTTCGGCGAACAGCGCGCTGCGTATGCGCAGCGCGGCATCCTGCAGCACCTCTTTGTGTCCGACGACGTCGGCCATGCTTATCCGCTGTATCGGCCCATGAACTGCCAAAGCCGCTACGAAGCGGCCGCTTATGTCCGTCACCGGAACCGCCATCGCCACCATCCCTTCCACGAATTCTTGGCGATCCAGCGAGAAACCCACGCTGGCGATCTCGGCCAGTTCCTTGAGCAGGGCCCCGGCATTGGTGTGGGTGTGGGTCGTCAGACCTTCAAGCTTGATAGACATGACAAACTCTCGTCGTGCGCGTGGGGGCAGACTCGCCATGAAACACTTGCCGCTTGCTGTGCAGTGGAAGGGCACATGCGTACCGATAGGCAGCTGCACACGAAAGGGCCAATCCGTTTCGACCCGATCCAGATAGCTCATGCCATCATCCTCAGGCACGACAAAGTTGACCGTCTCGCGAACCACGCTCGCGACTTCGATCAGAATCTGGTGGCGGGAGATATGGGACCGGGAATTGTGCAGCAGGCCCGCGCCTAGGTTACGCAAGCGCCGCGCGGCCTGATACCGTTTCGAGTTACCATGCCGTGACAGGAACCCTTCGCGTTCAAGCGTGGCGCACAGCCGATGTACGGTCTGTTTTGGCAATCCAAGGCTCTGGTTTATCTCGGTCGCCGTCAGCGGCTGGTCGCTGCGCCCGAGCACTTCGAGGATCAGCAGCGCTCGCAGATTTGTCGGTATCCTATCGGGCTCGTTCACCGGATCCGGCCGGTTTGTGATTTCGCGATTGTTTTCATTGAGAATCGATGTAGCGTAACCAATCGGTAAAAATCGAGAGGAAAAGTCTCATTTTTTGACATTTTGTGTTCATGGAGTTCGATTTCATCATAATCGGTGCCGGGTCCGCCGGATGCGCACTGGCAAATCGGCTGTCAGCGGATGGACGATTCACTGTCGCTTTGCTTGAGGCTGGACCGCCCGATCGGAGCCCTTGGATCCATATCCCGGTCGGTTACTTCCGCACGATGGGAAACCCCAACACGGACTGGTGTTACAGGACCGAAGCCGATGACGGGATTGCGGGCCGATCCATCCCATGGCCCCGAGGACGAGTGCTGGGCGGGTCGAGTTCTATCAACGGGCTGCTTTATGTGAGAGGCCAACCCCAGGATTTCGATGGCTGGGCCCAGATGGGGTGCACCGGATGGTCATGGGACGGTGTGCTGCCCTATTTCCGGCGCGCCGAGACATGGAAGGGCCCAAACGGTACCGATTTGCGCGGCACTGACGGGCCACTTTCGGTACAAACCTCGCGGTTGCGTCGCGAAATAGTCGACCATTGGGTAGATGCAGCAGTTGCTGCGGGTTACCGGCGTACCGAAGATTACAACGACTACGATCAAGAGGGCGTTGGCTACTTCCAACTGACAATGACTGGTGGGCGCCGTTGTTCATCGGCCGTCGCCTATCTGAGGCCGGCCCGGGATCGGCAAAACCTGGAAATCCTGACCAACGCCCAAGTCGAAAAGATCCTGTTGCTTGACGGCAGAGCAGAAACTGTGCGCGCGAAGATCAACGGCGTCCAAAAGGATATCAAGGCCCGGCGCGAAATCATCCTGAGTGCGGGCGCAATCGGTTCACCTCAAATTCTGATGCTGTCGGGGGTCGGTGACGCCGCCAAACTCAAGCCGCACGGCATCGATGTTGTGAAAGAGCTCAAAGGCGTCGGAAAGAACCTGCAGGATCACTTGCAGGCGCGCCCGGTCTTCAAGACCGACCTGAGTACTATCAATGTGGAAACCGACAATCTGTTCAAGCAGGCGGCCATTGCAGCGCAATACGCGTTTACCCGTTCTGGCCCGATGACGATGGCTGCAAGCCTCGGCACAGGGTTCCTGCGTACCGAACCGCACCTGGAAACACCCGATATCCAGTTTCATATACAGCCTTTTAGCGCCGAAAGCCCAAGCGAGGGACCCCATTCCTTTTCCGCGTTCACAGCGTCGGTCCTTCAGCTCAGACCGGAAAGCGCAGGCCATCTTGAGCTGAAATCGGCCCGGATGGAGGATCATCCTGCGATCCACCCGAATTATCTGGCGACTGACACCGATTGCCGGACGATCGTCAAGGGCATCCAGGTGGCACGGCGCATCGCCCAGTACGATCCCCTGAAATCCCACGTCCTTGAAGAACATTCTCCGGGACCGGGCGTCGCAATCGACGACGAGGAAGGATTGCTTGATTGGGCCCGGCGTACAGCGGTCACGATCTATCACCCCACCGGGACCTGCAAAATGGGGACTGACAGCATGGCGGTGGTGGATCCAAGGCTTCGCGTGCACGGCATCGAGGGCCTGAGAGTTGCAGACGCTTCTATCATGCCTCGCATTACCAGCGGTAACACCAACGCGCCGGCCATCATGATTGGCGAGAAAGCAAGTGACATGATTTTGGAGGATGCGGTCGCATGACCAAAACATTGGCAAGCGAGCCGATCATCGGAGAGGAGATCGAAAAGCACCTCTGACACGACTTCGCCCGGGGACCCGCCTTCGCCCTTGGGAGAGAAAACAAAAAGACAGAAGGCAACCGATTCAGGGAGGAACTGAATGTTGAATCTTAAAACTCTGGCTTGCGGGGCACTTGCTCTCGCAATGACGGCATCGGGCGCCTTGGCCGAGACCGTGATCCGCGTGCAGTCGGTGATCCCGGCGCAGGCGGACGAAGTTACCATGCTCAACGAGTTTGCTGCTGATGTTGCGGCTCTGACCGACGGCGAGGTGAAAATTGAGGTGCTGCCCGCTGGTGCCGTTGTGGGTGTTCGCGAAACGCTTGACGCTGTCGACAGCGGTTTGATCGAAGGTGGTTTTGCCTGGACCCACTATTGGTCGGGTAAGCATCCAGCAGCCATGCTCTTTGGTTCGCCGGTGGCAGGTGCCGGTGTTGGCATCGACAACATCGCCTTTATCAGCTGGTTCCAGTACGGTGGCGGTAAAGAGCTTTATGACCAGCTTTGGGATGAGATGGGCGTAAATGTCAAAGGCTTCATGCTGCAGCCTGTGGGCCCAGAGGCGCTGGGCTGGTTCAAAGAGCCGATCGCGTCGATGGATGACTTCCGCAAGTATCGTTTCCGGACACCGCCGGGGATTCCGGGTCAGACCTACAAAGACATCGGTGTGGCATCGGTCGCTATGGGTGGCGGGGATATCCTCCCGGCGCTTGAGAAAGGCACGATCGATGCGGCCGAGTGGTGCTGCCCAAAGCCGGATTCGGTCTTCGGCTTCCACAAAGTGCTCAAGCACTACTATCTGCAGGGTCTGCACCAGGTCGTAGTGAATGCTGACCTTTATATCAACAAGGATGTCTATAACTCGCTCACGCCGCTGCAGCAGAAAGCGCTTGAGGTTGCCGCTAACGCATCCCTGTCCAAGGCAATGTCGTATCGGATCTACGAGAACGGCAAGGCGCTCAAAGACCTGACCGAGAACCACGGGGTTATCCTTCACGACACGCCCGAGGATTACTTCGTTCAGTACATGGAGGCTGCAAAGGCGTCGCTTGAGAAGAACGCTGCAGAGAACGCCTTCTTTGCGGAAGTTTGGCAAAGCCAGAGGGATTTTGCGGAGATTGCTGTACCGTTCTGGGCAGGTGCACAGACGTCGAACGCAAATCTCGGCAGGGCCTTCGCCGATAGCCTCAAGTAAGTCCGACAACAATAAGAAAGCTCCGGCCTTAGTGCCGGGGCTTTGATAACAATAAAACGGCTGCAGGGACGGATAGAATGGCTGATGAGGTCGTGGCAGACGAGCTGGACATCACCGACGAACTGATCGCAGAGCGTCGGACTGGTCAACCGGGCGAGACCCCCGACGACATGACATGGTGGATGCGGCCGATTGTGGCGAACATCGACCTGTTGAACCTTTGGGTCGGGCGTATCTCCTGCCTTTTGTCGGTGCCACTGATGGGCTTCATTGTCTACGAGGTGGCAAGCCGAAATGCTTTTGCCATCTTCTCCAGTTATGGCGCTGCCGATTTGGCCCGCAGTATCGGGCTTGGCCCCACGCAATGGGTACTCGACTACTCTGCGATGATCGCCGGGGCCCTATTCATGCTCGGTGCCGGCTATGCGCTGATGCGCGGGGTGCATATCCGGGCCGATTTCCTATATCGTAGCTGGTCTGTCGAACGCCAAATGACAGTCGATTGCGTTCTCTATCTGCTCTTCTACTTTCCAGCGATGCTCTTTTTCCTGTGGGTTTCGTTCGACTACACCTACAAGGCCTGGATCAACTGGGAACGTGCGTTTTCAGGTGCTATGGCGCCGCTTGCGCCTGCGCGAACGGCGATGCCGATCTGTGCCGCGCTCTTGCTTTTGCAGGGTGTGTCCGAGTTCCTGAAATCACTCTACGAAATGTCCGAGGGACGGCGTCGGTTCTTCCTTCGCCTTCTTGTTCCATATCTCGTTATTCTCGCAACGATCTTCGTGGCGACGCTTTATCCCAATGCAATTCCGCTTGGTCCGATCTGGCGGGGGGCGATCGAATTCACGGGTCTTTTCAGCCTTCCATCCTCGACAATCGGCATTCTGATGATCGCCGTTATGCTGTTTGCGATCTTCGTTGGGTTTCCAATCAGCTTCACCCTGATCTTCCTCGCCTTCGCGTTTGGCGCATGGGGGTTCAAGGCAAAGATGGCGTTTTATCTGCAAACGCTTCAGTTCAACGCAACCATGCTTGACGGTCAGCTGGTCGCGGTGCCGCTCTTTGTTCTCATGGGTATTGTGATGGAGAAAGCCGGGCTGATGGAGCGTCTCTTTCTCGCGATTCAGATGATGTTCTCTAACACCCGTGGCGCATTATTTGTAGCGGTTCTGTTTGTGTCGATGATCTTTGCTGCGGCAACCGGCATCGTTGGTGCATCGGTAACGATCCTAGGTATTATGGCCGCCCGAACTATGAACCGGTCGGGCTATGACGTCAGACTGGCGGCTGGGTCCATCACTGCTGGCGGAACGTTGGGCATTCTCATTCCGCCATCCATCATGCTGGTCGTCATGGGGCCTGTTCTGGAAATCCCGGTCACAGAGCTGTTCCAGGCCGCGATAATTCCCGGCATTCTGCTGGCTGTTCTCTACATGGTCTATGCGCTGATCAGGTGTTGGATCGACCCGGATCTGGGGCCTGTGCTGCCTGAGGAGGACCGGGTTGATGATATGGGTTACATCATCAAGGAGCTCTTTCTTGGGCTTGTACCGCCAACGGCTTTGATTGCCGCCGCCCTTGGTTCGATCCTCGCCGGTCTGGCCACGCCCTCTGAAGCGGCAGCATGCGGTGCGTTTGGCGCCATCCTGCTGTCGATGGCCTATCGCAGGTTCTCCATAGGCAACTTCTATGATGCGCTGATCAAGACCCTCGAGATCACGGTACTGATCATGTTCCTCGTCGCGGCGTCAAACTTCTTCGGAGCAGTCTTCAGCCGTCTTGGTACGCCGACAATGCTGACCGAGATGCTGTTGCAGTGGGACATGGCGCCGACACTAATTGTGATCATCATCCTGGCGCTCGTGTTCCTGTTGGGCTGGCCGCTCGAATGGGTGCCTATCGTTCTGATCATCGTACCCATCCTTGTGCCGACCCTGGTCGCGCTGGAGATCAATCTGACCTGGTTCGCAATCCTAGTGGCGGTCTGTTTGCAGACGGCGTGGCTCAGTCCGCCGGTTGCCTTATCGGCCTATTTCTTGAAGGGCGTCGTGCCCGAATGGGACCTCAAGGACATCTACCTCGGCATGATGCAGTTCATGGTTATTCAGCTGGTCGGGCTTACCCTCGTATTCGTCTTCCCGCAGATCGCGCTATGGCTGCCCAGCTATGTGTATGGGCAATAGTCGATGACAGAAAACCGCGCCACTCTATCATATCTTCGCTGGCCGCTGATCGTCACATTTGTGGGCCTGTTCCTTTCTGCATGGCTGGGCTGGGTGACCTTTGAGACTGCCAGCGGGGTACTGTCATTTTTGATGATCGGCACCGTACTGGCCTGTCTTGAGATCGCGCTGTCGTTCGACAATGCCATCGTAAATGCTAACAAACTTGTCGATATGACACCGGTTTGGCAGCGGCGCTTTCTGACATGGGGCATCCTGATTGCCGTCTTCGGGATGCGGATCATTTTCCCGCTAGCAATTGTTGCCATTTTTGCATGGATCAACCCATTGGAGGCCGTATTGCTGGCCTTGTCGGAACCGGACGAGTATTCACGCATCATCGAACACTCTCATGGCTCGATCGCGGCCTTTGGCGGGACCTTCCTAATGATGGTTGCGCTCAAGTTCTTTGTGGACGAAGACAAATCCATCGATTGGATCGAGGCGCTGGAAAGCCGACTGAGGAAGTGCGGCTCTGTCAGGGGCTTTGAGATAGCCCTAGTCCTCGCCATCGTCATGACGATTTCGCAGATGTTGCCCGATCAATACCGATCAACATTCCTTTTCTCAGCCATCGCGGGTCTGCTGGTGTTCACGTTGGTGGACGGGCTTGGCACTTACCTGGACCATACTTCCAGCAAAATGGCCCAGATGGGAGCGCGCGGCGGGCTGGGCGCGTTTCTCTACCTTGAGGTTCTCGATGCCAGCTTTTCCTTTGACGGCGTTATCGGAGCCTTCGCGTTGAGCACCAACATTCTACTGATCGCGATAGGTCTGGGCATCGGTGCGATGTATGTGCGGTCGATGACAATCATGCTGGTCGAGAAAGGAACCTTGCAGGAGTTCCGCTACCTCGAACACGGCGCATTTTATTCGATATTCGCGCTGTCGCTTGTGATGTTCTTACAATCGCTCACGCACGTACCCGAAATTCTGACCGGAACGCTTGGCGTGGCCTTCATCGGTTATGCTTTCTTCTCATCGATCCGGCACAATCGCCGCGAAACAAAGGCCTGAAAACCGGAAACTGGATAATCGCACCATGCCAAAATTATATCTGAAAAGGGCAAACCGTACCTCTGTGTCAGACGCAGGCGAGGTTCGCGAAACCGTGGCGGCCATATTGGCCGACATTGCCGAGCGGGGTGACCCCGCCGCGTTGGAATACACCAAGAAATTCGACAAATACGATGGAAATCTGTTGCTTTCGGAGAAGGACATTGCCGAAGCGGCGGCCAAGGTGCCGGACAAGCTGAAAGAAGACATCCAGTTTGCGCATGACAACGTGAGGCGCTTTGCCGAGCAGCAGAAATCAACGGTCGCAGACATCGAATACGAGGTCGTGCCGGGTATGACAGCCGGACAGAAGGCCATCCCAGTCGATGCCGCTGGTTGCTACGTTCCCGCCGGTCGTTATCGGCACATCGCAAGTGCGATCATGACCGTGACAACAGCAAAGGTCGCGGGTTGTCGGCACATCACGGTCTGCTCTCCGCCACAGCCGGGTGAGGGAGTTTCGCCCGCGATCGCCTATGCGGCTCATATCTGCGGTGCCGACAAGATCATGGCGATTGGTGGGGTGCAGGCCGTTGCCGCAATGGCTTTTGGTCTGTTCGGCCAACCAAAGTCTAACATCCTCGTAGGTCCGGGAAACCAGTTTGTCGCCGAAGCCAAACGCGCACTTTTCGGCCGGGTGGGCATAGACATGATCGCTGGTCCGACCGATAGTCTGATCCTTGCCGACAAGACCGCCGATCCCTTCATTGTAGCCACCGATTTGGTGAGTCAGGCGGAGCACGGGTACAATTCTCCGGTCTGGCTTGTTACCGACGATCGGGCCCTTGCCGACGAAGTCATCCGGATTGTTCCGGACCTGATCGATGACCTGCCCGAGCTCAATCGCGAGAACGCAGCCGCAGCATGGCGCGACTATGCCGAGGTGATCCTGTGCGACAATCGCGAAGAGATGGCGGCGACATCGGACGAATACGCGCCCGAACATCTTACTGTCCAGGCGGCGGATCTGGATTGGTGGCTCGACCGTTTGACCTGCTATGGCTCTCTGTTTCTTGGTGAAGAAACGACCGTCTCCTATGGCGACAAGGCGTCGGGCACCAATCACGTCCTGCCGACATCGGGCGCCGCCGCCTATACCGGTGGCCTGAGCGTGCACAAGTATATGAAGATCGTCACGTGGCAGCGGGCAACCCGTGAGGGTGCCAAGCCCGTGGCAGAGGCGACCGCCCGTATCTCGCGTCTCGAGGGGATGGAGGGCCATGCGCGCGCCGCCGATGTCCGGCTTGCCAAATACTTCCCAGACGAAGAATTCGATTTGACCGCAAATGGTTAATCTGGTGATCAGCACAAGAGCCGTCGTATTCGCGGAGCTGAATAGGCCGATACGTTACCTCCTCAGAGGTCTTTGGCTGAAAAAGATGCCATGAGAATATTGGCCAGGGCGTCAGGGACACAGGTACTAAGCGATCGGCTCGAACAAAGATGAAGGCGTTGGTTTACCAGGGAAATGAGACGCTGGCTTTCCGCGATGTGCCGGAGCCAAAGCCTTCTGCCGGCGAGGAGTTGGTTCGTGTGGAGGCTGCGGGCATCTGTGGTTCCGACATGCATGCCTTTCTTGGTCATGACGCGCGACGCCCCCCGCCGCTGATCCTTGGGCATGAAGCATCCGGAACAATAACTGACGGTCCACGTGACGGTTCTAGGGTTACCATCAACCCCTTGGTCAGTTGCGGAAGATGTGCGGCCTGTAAAGGCGGTCGCGAAAACCTATGTCCCGCCCGTCAGATTATCTCGATGCAGCCGCGTGAGGGTACCTTTGCACAATATGTGTCGGTCCCGGCAATCAACCTTGTTGAGGTTCCTGCCGACGTCTCGTTCGAGAAAGCCGCTTTGACCGAGCCCCTCGCGGTTAGCTGGCATTCGGTCCGTTTGGGATTAGCGGCCCTTTCCGAGGGATCAGGAAGCAGCGCCCTTGTCATCGGCGGGGGTACCATCGGATTTGCCGCGTCACTTGCGCTGAAGGCAATGGGTGTTGCCGATGTAACCGTCGCAGAACCAAATGCTGCGCGTGCCGCATTCCTTGAAACACTTGGAGAGAAGGTCACAACCAAACCCGAAGGTTCATGGCCGCTGGTTGTGGATGCTGTTGGCTATGCCATTACACGAGCCACTGCGTCGGAGCTGAGCGAGCCTGGCGGTGTGATCGTGCATATCGGACTTGGAGAGGACGCTGGTGGCCTCGACATTCGGCGTATGACACTTCAAGAGATAACGTTTATCGGCACGTATACTTATACAGCCGAGGACTTCCGAGATACCGCTGCCGCAATGTTTTCCGGCCGTCTTGGCCCACTGGACTGGGTCGAGCAACGACCGTTGGCAGAGGGTCAGCAGGCCTTCAGGGACATTCAATCGCACAAGGTTGCGGTACCGAAGATCATTCTCTCCCCCTGGCATTAATCGGGGACAAACCCGGAGGACATTCGATTGTATCGACGCATCCTTGTTCCATTGGCGCTTGACCATGGTCTGTCGCGAACGCTTTTTGACATCGCCCGGCATCTTTGCGGGCCGGAAGGACAGATTACCGCCCTGCATGTTGTCGAGGCTGCCTACGGACTAGCTCATGCGACCCAAAGCGAGGAGTTTGCTCAGGAAGCATTCGATCGTGCGCGCGGTCTGATCGAGGAGCGCATCGGGGGTGTTGGCGGCATCAAGGCCCATGTCGTCGAAGGCCATGTTTATCGGAGCATACTCGACTTTGCGGAACAACAAGGCGTGGATTGTATTATAATGGGTTCGCACAAGCCGGGACCCAGCGATTATCTCATCGGCTCAACGGCTGCGCGGGTTGTGCGGCACGCAAACTGTGCGGTGCACGTGCATCGCAAGAGCTAGTCTATCTCATCAAACTGCGATGCTTTGTGTCGGTCTGCCACCGACCCATTCGACACTCCCGTCGAGATCCATCAAGAGCAGTTCGACTTCGAGGTCCGGCTCGCGGGTTTTGATCGCATCGGCCAGCTGCTCCATCCGCATCGCGTGAACTGCGCGCTCTTTTTCGGGATCATTCGCGCAGTCTTTACCAACAAACGCTTTGCAAGCCCCACAATCGCGGTGATCAATGACGATTACTTTATGAATGCCGTGCAGCTTTCGGGCCAAAGCGACGTGCTGAAAGAAGGTTCCCGTCCAGTCTGGCATCGGTTCGGCCATGACGCCAATAGCCGCGCCGGCCATCGTGATCTGGTCGTATCTCCCATTCAGCCCGCGCCCGGTAAGGTAGGCAGCCACCGCGTCAAGCAGGCGGTGATCCATACAGTTCAGAACCAGCGCTTCGGCGGTAGGGACGGGCTCGGGCGCGCGTTGGTCAACGGTATTGGTCATAGCGGGCCCCGTTTGCGACGGTGGGTGGCCCGGCCAAATTGCAGCCGGTCGCGTTTGGATCAAAGCGCGTTGATCGGGATTTTGAGGTATGACACGCCATTGTCTTCCTCTGGCGGCATCTCACCGGCCCGAATGTTTACCTGCACGGAGGGTAGGATCAGCGTTGGCATGTCGAGTGCGGAATCTCTTGCCTCCCGCATCGCCACGAACTCGTCCTCGGACTTGTTCGCGCCAACATGAACGTTGGAAGCCTTTTCTTCGGCCACAGTGGTTTCCCACTTGTACTCATCGCGTCCCGGTGCCTTGTAGTCATGGCACATGTAGAGCGTTGTCTCATCCGGAAGTGTGAAGATCTTCTGGATAGATCGATACATGACCCGAGCGTCGCCGCCGGGAAAATCGGCACGCGCAGTACCGAAATCCGGCATAAATAGTGTATCGCCGACGAACGCGGCCCCATCAGTGACATAGGTCATGCAGGCGGGTGTGTGGCCGGGTGTGTGCATGGTACGCATGGTCAAGCCGCCAATGACAAACTCCTCACCATCCGTGAACAGATGCTCGAATTGCCGCCCATCGGTTTGGAAGCCCTTCTCGACGTTGAAGAGCTTGGCAAAGACTTCTTGTACCTCGGTGATGTGCGATCCGATTGCCGTGGTTCCGCCTATCTCTTTCTGAAGATAGTGTGCGGCGCTCAAGTGGTCTGCATGGGCATGGGTTTCCAGCAACCATTCGACTTTCAGGCCGTTATCCTTGACGTGCTCGATGATGGCATCGGCAGAAGCGGTGTCGGTGCGGCCTGATTTGGGGTCGAAGTCAAGAACCGAGTCGATGATTGCACAGCTGTCGCTGTTTGGGTCCTTGACCACGTAAGAGACGGTGAAGGTCGCCTCGTCGAAAAACGCTTTCACATCTGGTTTCATTCTAAGCTCCTTGCGAGTTGCCGTACCATTATCCGCCCTGCCGTTGCCGATCTTTGATTGTGCTCAAGTCGTGGCCGGAGTGTCGCGGTTGGCCTTCAGACAGGGGTGCGTTCCTCTTGACCAGATAGGTCTACATTCATATATGCGCAAGTATGAATATAAAAGAGATGCACTCGACCGCTGATGATGTCTGTGAATTGATGACGCTTCTTTCGAACCGAAACCGGCTGATGATCCTTTGCTTGCTAACCGAAGGTGAAAAATCGGTTGGGCAGCTGGCCGAAGCCATCGGAGCGCGAGACACGGCCGTATCGCAGCAGCTTGCGGTCTTGCGGCGCGAGCGGATCGTGAAGGCCCGACGCGCGGGACAAACGATATTCTACGGTATCGTCCGGCCTGACGTCGCCGAGCTCTTAGAGTTTCTCTATGCGAAATACTGCGGTGATACCGCGCCAAAACAGGAGACGAGCAAATGACCCTGAAGAAGATTAACGCGACCAAGGCGCATGATTGGGTGAAGTCGGGAAAGGCTGTATTGATCGACGTTCGCGAACCCGACGAATGGATCAAAGAGCACGTGCCAGAGGCGCATTTGGTGCCATTATCGGGCTTCAATGCCGACGACTTCCCCAAAGATCACGACAAGATTGCTGTGTTCCACTGCCGGAGCGGCGGACGTACCGAAGCTGCTGCACCGCAGATCCTGCGGACGGGCTTCCGCGAGGTATATCAGCTGGAAGGTGGCATTGAAGCTTGGCGTAAGGCAGGGCTGAAAGTGAATGAAAACGCCAAGGCGCCGATCAGCATCATGCGCCAGGTCCAGATCACTACTGGCGGCCTTGTGGTCCTGGGGATTGTCCTCGCGGTGCTGATCAACCCATGGTTTGCGGCTCTCAGCGCCTTTGTTGGCGCCGGCCTGACACAGGCTGGGATCACGGGCACCTGCGCGATGGCGGCGATGCTAAAACACATGCCGTGGAACCGAGTCATCAGTGGCCAGCAGGCAGTGGCCAACCCAGCGGCGATCTAAGCTGTGGACGCTGCGCGCCTCGGGCGGTTTCTTCCTATCCTAAGCTGGATTGCCGGTTACAATCGTACTGACCTAGCCAGCGACGGTATGGCTGGGCTGATCGTGGCGATCATGTTGGTGCCGCAGGGCATGGCCTATGCCCTGCTGGCGGGCTTGCCCCCTGAGGTAGGGCTTTACGCCAGCATCGTGCCTCTTGTCTTTTACGGGCTTCTTGGCAGCAGTCGTGCTCTGGCCGTTGGGCCCGTAGCCATCGTTTCGCTTATGGTAGCAACGACACTGGGCGAGATCACCGAAGCGGGCGGCGCGGGCTATGTCGCGGGTGCCGTATTGTTGGCCTTCCTCAGCGGCGCGATCCTGCTTGCCATGGGTTTGGCGCGGATGGGCTTCCTGGTGAACTTCCTCAGTCACCCAGTGATTTCCGGCTTTTCCAGCGCGGCCGCGTTGGTGATCGGGTTTTCGCAGCTCAAACATCTATTGGGCTTCAATATTCCCCGCAGTCACCTAATCACCGAAACCATCGCTCACGCGGCAATGCATATCAGGCAGTTGAACCTCGTCACCGCCGGCATTGCTGTCGTGTCCTTGGTGCTGCTTTTGGTCTTTAGATCCCGAGTTGCCGGATGGGCAAAAAGTGCCGGTTTTAGTGCAGCGGTTGCTGACGCCGTTGCCAAGACCGGTCCGCTGGCAGCAGTACTGATCAGCACAGTCGCTGTCTGGCTGCTCGCGCTCGACCAAACGGCCGGGGTCAAGATCGTGGCCAATATCCCCGCGGGCCTACCGCCGCTGACGATGCCCGGTTTGGACCTGGCCTTGATCCAACAGCTTTTGCCTGCTGCGGCGCTAATCTCGGTCGTGGGTTTTCTTGAAAGTGTGTCGGTCGCAAAATCCTTGGCCAGCAAGCGCCGCCAGAAAATCGATGCCGACCAGGAACTGATCGCGCTTGGTGCGGCCAATATCGGCGCCGCGCTTACAGGAGGCTACCCGGTTACGGGCGGGTTCAGCCGTTCGCTGGTCAACTTCACGGCCGGTGCGGTCACGCCGATGGCGTCCATCATCACGGCCGGGCTGATTGCGTTGACTGTGCTGCTCTTTACACCCCTGCTCTATTTCCTGCCAAAGGCTACGCTGGCGGCCATCATCATCTTGGCCGTGGCCAATCTGATCGATTTCAAGACCTTGCGCGAAGCGTGGATCTACAACAAAGCCGATGCCGCGTCGTTGATCGCCACGTTTTTCGCCGTGCTCACACTCGGTATCGAAATGGGTATCTTGGCCGGCGCAGGCCTGTCGATCGTGCTTTATCTCTGGCGCACAAGCCGTCCGCACATGGCAGAGGTTGGTCGCGTGGGCGAAACAGAGCATTTTCGAAATGTCCTGCGCCACGAGGTTCAAACTGATCCAAAAATTCTGGCCGTCAGGGTGGACGAAAGTCTCTACTTCGCGAACACCGCGCAGCTGGAAGACGCGCTGCTATCCCGAGTAGCCGAGCGGCCGGAGATTGATCATTTGGTGCTGATTATGAGCGCGGTGAACTTCATCGACGCCAGCGCCCTTGAAACGCTCGAGACCCTGATCGAGCGGCTGCGCGATTCTGGTGTGGTCCTGCACATGGCCGAGGTAAAGGGGCCGGTCATGGACCGCCTGGAGCGGGTCCATTTCCTAGACACTCTGGGTTCAGGCCAAGTCTATCTCAGCACCCATGCGGCGATGAAAGACCTCGCACATACTGGCGGGATGCAGGCAGCATGACATCTGTCTGTTGGGTTGGTGACTTTACGGCCCGATCTCACGTGCTCGGAAGGTTGGCGCAGGTATCGAACAAGTGGCTTAACGCATCATCCCGTGCAGACACGCCTGCGCGGCAAGGATGTGCGAGGTCATCGCGCTGGCGGCCCAATCCGGTGCCCGCGCTTCGATGGCTTCGACAATTTCCTGATGGTGTGCTGCGCTGCGTTCAAGGTCGCGGTCCGTATAGCGGTGGTAGGTGCGCGCGACTGTCCCGATGTCGATCACGCTGGCCATGATGTAAACTAAGCGGGGTGAGCCGGATGCCTCGTAGATCGTGCGGTGAAAGATTTCGTTCATCTCGGATATCGCGTTGTAATCATCATCGATCCGGGCCGGGGTTAGATCCCGCATCTGCTGAGCGAGGGTGCGCAGCGTTTCGATCTGCCCGTCGGTCGCGTGCCGGGCCGCGCCACGGGCGGCATAGGGTTCAAGCAGCGCGCGCAGTTCAAAGATCTGATCGACCTCGCTGGTGTCGAGATGGGCAACCCGCGTGCTGTAACCGCTGCCGCGTTCGACAAACCCTTCGAGCGTCAGCCGCCGAAGCGCCTCGCGCACCGGAGTCCGGCTGATCCCCAGATCGAGGGCAAGCCGCTGTTCGATCAGCCGATCGCCCCCTCGCAGCGCCCCTTTGAGGATGTCGTCGCGGATCCGTTTGTACGCCAGTTCCGAGGCGGGCTGGGCCGTCTCAGCGCTCTGAGGTTTGTCCGAGATGTTCATGCCGCCTGACCCTTTGGAAAGCCTCCGGCCCGCAGTACGTTACCAGGTGCGCGGATGCCGAGTTTGGTCTCAAGCCATTCGGCGGTCTGGATTGCGGCGTCAAGATCAACGCCGGTGGCGATGCCTGAACGTTCCAGCATGTAGACCAGGTCTTCGGTCGCGATATTACCCGTCGCATTGGGCGCAAAGGGGCAGCCGCCAACACCGCCGAGGCTGGAATCGAGCGCGTCGATCCCGGCCTCGATCCCTGCCCAGGCATTGGCCAGCCCGGTGCCGCGCGTGTTGTGCAGATGCAGCCTCGTTTTCTGGTGAGGCAAGGCAGCGCGTAAGGCCCCGACCCGTTCCATCACATCAGCTGGCGTGCCCACCCCGATCGTGTCCGCCAGTGCCAGTTCGTCGGGGTCGTGGGCGGCGCAGCCGTCGATCACCTGCATCAAGCGGGCCAGTCGTACCTCACCCTCGAACGGACAGCCAAACGCCGCCCCGATGGTGACACCGACCCGCATTTTGCCCTTGGCCGCTGCTCGGATGCGCCCGAAGGCCGCTATGCTTTCGGCCACATCTGTGCCTTGGTTGCGCTGGCAAAACGTGTCGGTCGCCACGACCACCACGTTGATCTCCATCAGCCCCGCGGCGCGTGCCCGTTCAAACCCCTTTTCGTTGAGTACCAGCCCCATTGCCCCGCACCGCATTTCGTCACCAAGCCCGGTCGCCACTTCGGTCGCGTCGGCCATCTGTGGCACCCGTTTCGGGTTGACGAAACTGGTTACTTCGGCCCGTCGGATCCCCGCGTTCCAGATACGGTTCAGCAGATCGAGCTTGTCATCGGTCGAGAGAATATTCTGCTCATTTTGTATCCCATCTCGGGCTGAAACCTCTACTAATCCAACGTTTTGCGACGCCACGCCACATCTCTTTCTTTGTTTTGTATCCGAATCGACCTAGGCTTAACATAGAATGACCGTAGCCGGTAAGGCCAAGTCGCTGCGAATAGTCGGCTGATGGGTGTAGGGGGAAGATGAACCAAACCGAGGCACAATCACGCCGCGAGGGCCCCTTGGCGGACCTGCGCGTTCTTGAGATGGGGCAGCTTTTGGCGGGCCCGTTTTGTGGTCAGATGCTGGCCGATTTCGGGGCTGAAGTGATCAAGTGCGAACAGCCTGGCGTCGGCGATCCGATGCGTGTCTGGGGTCGTGAAAAGCCACATGGCCGGTCACTTTGGTGGCCCGTGGTGGCCCGCAACAAGAAGTCCATCACCATCAACCTGCGCACCGAAGAGGGTCAGGCGCTGGTTCGCGAAATGATCAAATCCACCGACATCCTGATCGAGAACTTCCGCCCTGGAACGATGGAGCGGTGGAACCTGGGCTATGAGGTGCTGTCCGAGATCAACCCAAGGCTCGTAATGGTCCGCGTCACCGGCTTTGGCCAAACTGGCCCTTACGCCGCGCGCGCGGGCTATGGCGCGATTGGCGAGGCCATGGGCGGCTTGCGCTATGTCGTCGGCGATCCGTCAACCCAGCCCAGCCGCATGGGCATTTCGATCGGGGACGAGCTTGCGGCGATGCATGCGGCCCTCGGCGCTATGATGGCCATCCATGCCCGCGAACGCACCGGCCGGGGTCAGATCGTCGACAGTGCGATTTACGAGGCTGTCCTGAACATGATGGAGAGCCTCGTCACCGAATACGATGTGGCTGGATATGTGCGCGAACGCACGGGGCCGATCTTGCCCAATGTATCCCCCTCGAACGTGTTTGAGACTGCGGACGGCAAGCTGCTGCTCATCGCGGCCAATCAGGACACGGTGTTCAAGCGACTGGCGGCGGCGATGGAGCGCCCGGATCTGGCGGAGGACCGGCGCTATGCCACCCATTCCGCACGCGGTCGCCACCAGGCCGAGCTTGATGGCCTGATAAATGACTGGTCCAAAACCATCGCACTGACCGATCTGGAGACACTGCTGAACGATCATGGCGTGCCCTGCGGTCTGATCTACACTGCGAGCGACATGATAGACGATCCGCATTTCGCGGCTCGGGATGCTATCGTCACCGTTAACCATCCGGAATTTGGCGACATGCGGATGCAGAACGTGGCCCCACGCTTGTCGGAAACACCTGGCTCCGTGCGCCATGTGGGGCCGAAGCTGGGTCAGCACAACGACGATGTCTATGGCGGCATTTTGGGTCTCAGCCATGACCGGCGGGCCGACCTGACCGCCAAGGGCATCATCTGAGGGCGCGCGATGATCCGATCCTTGCAAACAAAAGATCACGGGTCGGACTGGTGAGCGCCGATGAACAGGACAGGGGCACACATCGCCAGTTTCTTACAGTCGAGGAGGCCGCGCATATGCTGAGCGTCAGCCGTCTGCGTATCCGCGAGGCAGTGGCCCGGGGCGAGTTGACCGGCCGGACAGACAACACTGGCCGGTTGCGTGTCGATCTGCCGGAAGGGCCGGTGAAACTAACAGAAGGCATGCCACCGCCTGATGCTGTGGTCGATTACCTTTTCGACGAGATTGACGAGCTCTACGACGCGCTGGCCGCCCGTGATCAGAACCTTGATGCGATGAAGAGGGTGATAGAGCGTCAGGATCAGACCCTGGACCGAGCCCTTGCCCTATTGGAAAAGCGGGACGCGGAGGTTGGCACGTTGTCATCGCTGTTGGCCCGAACCCTCGATTCCGCCGAACGGTTGGCAGAGCAGGGCGGCGATGCGGCCGCCGTCGAGCCTCTGCTCGCCCGCGCGATTGAAGCTGCCGAGCGGATGGAGGCCAAGCTGGCCGAGCGTGAGGCTCAGCTTGCGCATCGTGAAGAAGCACTTGAGAGGGTTCTGAATCTTGCAGAACGCGGCCTTTCGGCCATGGAGCCCGGCTCGAAAACCACCCTTTGGCAACGCCTGATCGGCAAACGCCCCCCGAAATCCTGAGACGAAAGGCGCCGACATGAGTGACACTGACGAACTGATCCGCCGATACGAAGAACGTCTGGCCGCCCTTGAGGATCGTCTGACCCGTATGGAGTCCGGCAGTCGCCCGGCCCAGTTCCGCCGTGCCAAACGAGGTGGTTTGCGGTTGGGTGTCGATGTGGGTGGGACCTTTACTGACCTCCTGCTGATCGACCCCGATACGGGCCGACGGATGACGGCCAAGGTTCCGTCGACGCCGGAGGACAGCTCCATCGGCGTTTTGAACGGCATCGAGAAGATTTGCGTGCAGAACGGCATCAAGCCGTCGGATATTGGCGAGGTCATGCACGGCACGACCGTTGCGACAAATGCGGTTCTGACCGGATCGGGCGCGCTGGTCGGGCTGGTCACGACCAAGGGTTACAAGGACGTGTTGCAAATCGCGCGGTCCTTTGTGCCGGGCGGTCTGGGTGGCTGGGTCATCTGGAACAAGCGCCCGCCACTGGCTCCGCTGGAACTGACGGTTGAGGCTGAGGAACGTATCGGTGCCGATGGTCAGGTCGTCGTACCCCTCAACGAGGCGGCTGTGCGGGCCGAGCTGAAAAAGCTGATCGACGGTGGGATCGAGGCCCTGACCGTAGCTCTGTTCAACGCCTATACGAACGATGCCCATGAATTGCGGATCGCAGAGATCGCCCGCGAGATGGCGCCGCATATACCGGTTTCGACCTCGGCCGCGATCATGCCAGAGATGTTCGAATACGAGCGGACTGAGACGACCGTGGTGAATTCCTATGTCCGTCCGGTGGTGTCGCGGTACATCGACAACTTGCAGTCCGAACTGAAATCCCGAATGGGCGACGTGAACCTGCAGATCCTGCGGTCGGATGGTGGGCTGTCATCGGCGCAGGGGGCGATGGATCAGCCCGTAAACCTGCTGATGTCCGGTCCCGCAGGGGGTGTTTCCGGTGCGTTGTGGGTGGCTGGCGGTGGAGGCTTTGAGAACCTGCTGACCTTTGACATGGGTGGTACTTCGACCGATGTGGCCTTGATCGAAAAGGGCATTGCCCGTACCCGGCGCGAGACCCGCGTGGGTGATGTCACTGTCCGCGCCCCTTCGATCGACGTACGCTCGGTCGGGGCGGGGGGCGGTTCGATCGCCTATGTCCCCGAACTGACCAAGGCCTTGCGCGTCGGCCCCCAGTCTGCTGGCGCGGCTCCGGGCCCCGCCGCTTATCTGAAGGGGGGCGAAGAGCCCACGGTGACCGATGCTAACGTGGTGCTGGGATATCTGCCGGCCGATGCCCAACTGGGCGGCGACATGGCCATCAGCCGGGATCTGGCTGCCGAGGCCGTTCAAAAGGTGGCCGATGCCCTCGGTGTCGATCTCGAAACGGCAGCAGAAGGCATCATTCGCATCGTCAACGAGAATATGACCGGTGCCTTGCGCCTTGTTTCGGTCGAACAGGGGTACGACCCACGTGACTTTGCCTTGATCGGCTTTGGCGGGGCGGGGCCGTTGCACGTCAATGCGCTGGCCAAACTGGTGCAGTCATGGCCTGCCATCGTGCCGCCCGGTCCGGGCGTCTTGTGCGCCTATGGTGATGCGACGACCCGCTTGCGTAACGAGGCCAGCCAGACTTTTGTCAGCCGCATGTCGCAGACATCCGACGCTGAGGTGTCGGATCTATTGCGCAAGCTCAGCGAAGCAGCGGGCGAGGCGCTGGCCGCCGAAGGCGTGCCTCCTGCCGATCACGAAGTCGTGTACCAGATCGATGTCCGCTACCGCGGGCAGGGCACCAGCCTGCCCATCGACATAACGCCCGATGCCTTTGCCCGCGACGGTCTTGGCGGTCTGGGCAAGCGCTTTGACGCCGAACACGCCCAGCTTTTTACCTTTGCGCTGGAGGCCGAGCACGAGCTGGTCGGCCTGCGAGCGGTGGTGCAGGGCCCCGATGCCGGCCGTGTTGGGCAGGCAATTGCGGCGGGCGGTGCCGATGCCAGCGCAGCCCGGGTGCAAACAACCCGCATTTTCGAGGGTGGCGCGTGGCACGACGCGGCAATCTACGACCGTGGCAAACTCAGGCCAGGCAACCGCATCACCGGCCCGGCCATTGTGACCGAGATGGATTCGACCAGTGTCGTCCTGCCTGGGCATGTCGGCATCGTAGACAGCGTCGGCAACATTCTCATCTGGCCTGAAGGCGACCCGCGCGCCTCGGCCCCGAGCCGCTAGGGAGCGCGCATCATGCCGGCACAGATCATCCAGACCGACAGCACGCCCTTTTCCCGCGTCGAGGTTGACCCGATCACGCTCGATATCGTCGAAAATGCTCTGCGCAACGCCCGGGCCGAAATGGATGCCGTACTGTTTCGCACCGCCATGTCGCCCGCCATCCGCGAACAGCATGACGCCTTTCCGATGATCGCCAATCACGAAGGCAAGATGGTCGTCGGCCAGTTCGGGTCATTCCTGTACGGCTTTATGCAGGGTTATGACGGCACGATCGAAGAGGGCGACGTTTTCATGACGAACGACCCCTATTCCTGCGGTGGGGCCGTGAGCCACCTCAACGACTGGTTGGTCATGATGCCGATCTTTCATGAAGGGCGGTTGGTCAGTTGGGCCGCGATGTTCGGCCACATGACCGACGTGGGCGGCAAGGTGCCCGGATCACTGCCGACGGACGCCAAGATGATCTATGAAGAAGGCATCATCGTCCCGCCGACCAAGATCTACCGCAAGGGGGAACTGGCGGACGAAATCCTTGGCATATTGCTGGCCAACTGCCGCATGCCGGAATGGAACCGATCGGATTTCTTCGCCATCATGGCAGGGATGCGGCTGGCCGAACGGCGGGTGCGCGAAAACATCGACCGCTTTGGCGTGGACGCCTACATCTCGGCCATGTGGGACATGTTGGACCGCAACAAGATGGCCATGGGTGAGATCATCAAGATGATCGTGCCCGAAGGCGGTCACAAGGCCCATTTCGAGGATTGGATCGACGATGACGGCATGGGTAACGGTCCCTACAAGATCGCCTGCGCGCTCTGGCGCGAAGGCGATGTGGCGATTTTCGACTTCTCGGATTGCGACCCGCAATCGCTCAGTTCGATCAACTTCATCCTGAACGAAGAGATGTTCAAAATGTTCTTCGGAGCCTTCACGATCAATCTCTTTGATCCCCAGATCCTGTTCAATGACGGGTTCTACGATCTGGTCGATGTGCGTATCCCCGAAGGCTGCATCCTGAAACCGAAAAAGCCAGCGGCGCTTTCGTGCCGGACGCATCTTTTGGGTCGAATCTTTGATCTGATGGGCGGTCTTCTGGGGCAGGGGGCTCCGGATGCGCTGAACGCGGCCGGCTTCTCGGACTCACCGCATTTCATGTATGCGGGCTATGACAAGGACGGGGAATGGTACCAGCTCTACCAGATCGGGTTTGGTGGAATCCCCGGACGGCCTGCCGGGGATGGGCCTGACGGGCACTCGCTTTGGCCAGCCTTCACAAATGTGCCGAACGAATTCCTAGAGGCATACATGCCGCTGCGGATCCGCGACTATTCAACGATACCCGACAGCGGCGGCGCGGGGCTGCACAGGGGCGGCAACGGGATCCAGATCGCGTATGAGTTTCTCGAAGAGGGCGAGATTTCGGTCCATGACGACCGCTGGCTGACCTATCCATGGGGCGTGAACGGGGGTGAGCCCGGGATGCGGTCGACCAAGCGGCTGGTGCGGGTCGATGGATCCGAGGAAAACATCCCCTCCAAATGCGACCGTGTGAAGGTTTTTCCGGGCGACATCCTCTACTTCAACACCTGGGGCGGCGGCGGTTGGGGCAACCCGCTTGATCGCGACCCTGCACTGGTGATGACGGATGTCGAACGGGGCCTGGTGACAGTCGACGGGGCTACCCGCTACGGGGTCGTGGTCAAATCCGGAGCGGTCGATACCAC
The DNA here is from genome assembly GCA_038521825.1 of Pseudomonadota bacterium. GTDB lineage: Bacteria > Pseudomonadota > Alphaproteobacteria > Rhodobacterales > Rhodobacteraceae > JBCBKL01. The sequence continues at coordinate 122,145 of JBCBKL010000001.1, forward strand.
GGCCACCAAGGCACTGCGGGACAAGATGGCCCCGGCACAGACCAAGATCCCGCTCTTCTCTAGAGGGTTCGACAGTATCGAAGAGCTGAAAAACCGTTGCCGGGAAGAAACCGGGTTCGAACCGCCCGCCGCCCCCGTCTTTCAAAGCGCGTTTCAAAGAGCAGCGGAATAGACCATGCTACTTCACTATTCCAGAAATACTCCGGGGGTCCGAGGGCAGCGCCCCCGGCCTTGGTCATGAACCAGACGCTCGACGATAATTACGCCCGGGCGGGCTATCACGCGGCGCAACGCCGGGGCCAGCGCCCGGCCCTTCTCCTGATCGATTTTGCCAAGGCCTATTTTGACCCTGATGCGCCGCTTTACGGCGGTGAAGGATGCCAGACGGCGCTCGAAAACGCCGCGCGTCTGGCGCCAGTGGCCCGCGCTGCTGGCATCCCGGTGATCCTGACAGAGGTAAAGTATCAGCCGGGCGGCGCTGATGGCGGCGCGTTCTATGCCAAGGTCCCGGCGCTTTCGTGTTTCGACGCTGGGCAAGAGACCCAGCAACTCGCCCCACCGCTGAGGCTTGAGCCCGGCGATATCCTGATTTCCAAGCAATATCCAAGCGCGTTTTTCGGCACGTCGCTCGACGCCACCCTACGCTGGCTCAAAGTCGACACGCTGCTGCTGGCGGGGGTTACGACTTCGGGCTGCGTACGTGCCACCTGCATCGATTCCATTTCGTACGGATTTGTCACGCTGGTGATCGAAGACGCTGTCGGCGACAGGGCGGAGGAACCGCATCGCGCCAACCTTTTCGACATGAGCGCCAAATATGCCGATCTCGTCAGCACAGACGGGGCAATTTCCTATTTTCAAGAGATATCAGCGGCAAAGCCGGAAAGGCAGCCCGTTTAACAGAGGAGTGTGGAAGATGAAGTCTTATTTGCTGCGAGGGTCCGTGATCGGAGCCGCCGTATTCGCCCTTACACTGCCCGGTTTCGCCGGTGGCCATGCCGCCCAAGAGATTGTGGAACAGTACAGCCAACTGCCGTCATTTGACGCCCCCGGTGAAGCATTCGATGCCCGCGGCTGCATGGCTGACAAAAAGATGTTCGTCATTCCGCTGACCTCGGCCAATCCGTTCAACGAGGCGATCAGCCAAGGGTTTCGCGACGCGGCTGAGATGGTCGGTTTCGAGATCCGGACCTGGGAAACCCAGCTTGATCCCGCTGGCTGGATCCAGGGCATCAACACCGCCGTTGCGGAAGGCTATGACCTGATCGATCTGCAGGGGGGCGTTCCGCCCGAATTCCTTGTCCCGCAGATCACTGAGGCCCGTAATGCCGGGCTCAAGGTCACAGCTACCCACAATTACGATGCAACCACTCAGACTGCACCCGATTATCTCGACGGGGCGGCCAACACCGATTACGTCACCGTGGGTAAAGTCATCGGCGCCTGGACTGTCACCCAGACCGAAGGGAAGGTGAACGCCATCGTTATCGGGTCGGACGAGGTTACGCCGACGGCCCCCCTCAAAGACGCAATCATCGACACGATCACCGAGCTGGGCGACGACGCCAAGACCAAGTATTTCAACGTCCCCGTCAGCGATTGGGCGACCAAGATCCAGACGACGGTGCAGACCGCGCTCTTGGCTGATCCCAGCATCAACTACGTCATTCCGGTTTACGACTCGATGTCGCAATTCGCGATGCCGGCGATCCAGATTGCAGGATCATCGGCCAAGATTGTCTCTTACAACGGCACCCCCTTCGTCCTCGATATGATGCGCGAGGGCGATGTGGTCGAGATGAATGTGGGCGAAAGCCTCGGCTGGGTCGGTATGGCTGGCGCGGATGCCAATATGCGCCTTCTCTGCGGGCTGGAGCCTGTCGGCACCCTCAACACCCCAGCCTATATCTTCACCGATTCTAATGTCGAAACCGCCGGCAATCCGGCGAACTTTAACGATGGCTATGGCGACGTGCACATCGAGGGCTTTCAGCAGCTTTGGCAGCTCAAGTAATGCAAGGGGCTGGTCCCGCGCTTGAGGCTGAGGCCCTGACCAAGCGGTTCGGCGCGGCGACCGCCCTAGACGCCGTATCGTTACGTGTTTCAAGGGGCGAGGTTCATGGCTTGCTCGGCTCGAACGGGTCGGGCAAATCGACCCTGATCAAGATCCTTGCAGGCTTTCACACCCCCGAGCCCGGTGGCAGCCTGCGCCTTTACGACCATCCGACGCCTCTGCCGATGAGCGGGGCAGAGGCCAAGGCGGCGGGATTGGCCTTTGTCCACCAGAACCTTGGTCTGATCCCCGAGCTGTCGGTGGCCGAGAACCTCTTCATGCACGATATGACCACCGGGCAGGACTGGCACCTTGACTGGCGTGGTATGCATGCGCGGGCAAGGGAGATCTTCGCCGATTTTGACCTATCTATTGCCCCAACTGCTCCGGTGGCAACACTGTCGGCAGTCGAACGCGCTCTTTTGGCCATCGTCCGAGCCTATCGCGAGCTGATGGAGGCGGCGGAAGATCACGCCAGCCGCCCTGGTGTTTTGATCCTCGATGAGCCCACGCCGTTTCTGCCTCGGTCCGAGGTCGAACACCTCTTCCGTCTGATGCGGGCCTGCACGGCCACGGGCGCCAGCGTATTGTTCGTCAGCCATGACATCGACGAGGTACGCGCCATCACCGACCGTGCCACCATTCTGCGTGACGGCAAGCTGATCGATACTGTCGAGACAGCGACGACATCGCATAGCGGCTTCATCAGCCGCATCATCGGGCGCAACCTGACCGCATATGAAGGTGCGGCCAAGGTCATGCGCGGCGGTGAGCCGACGGTGATGGTCGAGGGGCTGGCGACGCCCGGACTGGGGCCCATAGATTTCGAGATGCGCGAGGGCGAGATCCTTGGTCTTGCCGGGCTAATCGGTGCAGGGGCCGAACGTGTGCCCGGTCTGCTCTTCGGCGCCGAGCCGGGCGCAACGGGCGTTTTGCGCGTGGCTGGACGCCGCTTTGATTTGCAAAAGGCGACACCGCGAGCTGCGGTAGCGGACGGCATCACGTATCTGCCCGCCGATCGGCTGGGGCAGGCGGGCGTGGGCGCGCTGCCAGTGGGTGACAACGTCGCGATGCCTGTCTTCGACCGTCTCTTCGGACGCTTCGGTTTGACGAGCCGTGCCATCAATGACCATGCTGCGCAGCTGGGTGCGGACGCGGGCGTAAAGCCGAACGCGCCGCAATTACCACTTTCGGCTCTGTCGGGCGGCAACGCGCAGAAGGCCCTGATGGCCAAGTGGCTGCAGACGAAACCCCGGCTATTGCTGCTGGACGAGCCGACACAGGGCGTTGATGTGGGTGCGCGGCAGGCAATCTGGGATGCGCTGGACGCCGCGGCGCGTGCGGATGGCACCGCGATCCTTGTCGCCTCGACCGATTACGATCAGCTCGCGAGCCTTTGCCACCGTGTTCTGGTCTTTTCCGAAGGACAGATCCGCCGGGAACTGAGTGGAGCCGCCCTGAACAAGGACGCGATAGCCGAGGCATGTTTCGGTGCGGAGAAAGCGGCGTGAATATGTCCCCGACCGACCCACCACCCCGCGCCGATGAAGACGAACTGACGGCCCGTATCGCGGCGCTTGAGGCCAAGCTGGTTGCGTTTGAAGAGGTGCAGGCTCGTCCGTCGCGCGACTGGGCCACGATCCTCGAACGCGGTGGGTTGGTCATCGCCTGGGGGCTGCTGATCTTGATCCTCGGCGCGTTTCGGCCCGAACAGATGTTTGCGTGGAATTCTTATGCGACCATGCTGGGATCGAACGCGATGATTGTGGTGCTGACGCTGGCCCTGATGATCCCGTTGGTCGCAGGCGATTTCGACCTGTCTGTCGCGGCGACGATGGGCCTGAGTTCGATGTTGATAGCGGTCCTCAATGTCAAGGCGGGGATCGAGATTGGCCCAGCCGTTCTGATCGCCATCGCTGCAGGGGCGGCGGTTGGGGCAGCCAACGCATTCTTTACGCTCTACTTCGGGATCCATTCTCTGATCGTCACGCTTGGGTCCGGCTATTTCGTCGCCGGTCTGATCCTGTGGGTTTCGGGGGCCAACACGATCGCAGGCATCTCCATGGATTTGGTCAATGCCGTGATCCTGACCCGGCTTCTGGGTGTGCCCCTTGCGTTCTACTATGCCGCAGCCCTGACTGCCGTCATCTGGTATGTGTTTCAGTACACCAGCCTCGGGCGACGCCTGCTGTTTGTCGGGCTGGGCCGCGAGGTTGCCAAGTTGTCGGGCGTTAATGTTGTCGTGCTGCGGGCCGGGGCCTTTGTCGCCTCGGGCGCTGTCGCCGCGATCGCCGGAGTGCTGTATACGGGCATGCGCGGCGCCTCTGACCCGTCATCAGCGCTGGCCTTTCTGTTGCCAGCCTTTGCCGCCGCCTTTCTTGGATCGACAACTATTTATCCGGGCCGTTTCAATGCGCCGGGTGCATTTATTGCAGTATTCTTTTTGTCGACGGGGATCATGGGCCTGAATTTCCTGGGTGTGGACAGCTTTGTTCAGAACCTGTTCTACGGCGGTGGTCTGATCTTGGCGGTGTCAGTTTCGCAGTTGATCCGGGGCCGTCAGCCGATGGATTGAGGGGAGAACTGGATGCCGAGATTCGACGTTGAGGGGGATGCCAGACGGGCCTTTGGTGCCCTGCAGCTTGGTGGCGTCGCCATCGTACCGCATAATATCGGCTATGCCGCTTTGGGTGGGTCGACCGAAGCCTTGATGACGATCTTCAACACCAAGCAACGCGCTGCATCCAAGTTGAATGCAATGATTGGTAACCGGCAGATACACAACGAAGTGCATGCCTGTTCGCCCCGGGGTCGCGATATTGTCGAGGCTATCACCGAGGATTATGATTTGCCTTTGGGTTGCGTCGCCCCGGCCAACATGGATCACCCCCTGATCACCGCCCTCGATGATGAGATGATCCCTCGTTCATCGCGCGAAGGAACGATCGTCATGCTGATGAATGCCGGTGCCCATCACGCGGCGCTGACGGCGCTGAGCTATGCGCACAACGTACCTCTGTTCGGGTCGTCCGCGAACTTGTCGATGGGCGGCACCAAGTTCTGTGTCGAGGATATCGAGCCCGAGATCATCGCCATCGCCGATGAGGTGGTGGATCATGGCTTGCAGCCGTTTCACCACTATGGCCAATCCTCGACCCTGTTGAACGTAGAAACGCTCGAGATTCTGCGCGTGGGTTCTTGCTACGAAGACATTGCATATATCCTGAAACGCCATTTCGGTCACGACTTGCCGCACCGAACAGCAGCCTGAGGGAGCCTAGGGATGAATGATGCCTATGAAGAGCAGGGGTTCGGCGCGATCCAGATCGGGTTCGGTGCCCGCCCAGCAGTTCTGGTGGTCGACTTTCAACTGGGTTTCACCAGCGCCGACCAACCCTTGGGCGGTAGCGCCATGGTCGATGCGGCGGTCGAGAATACGGCCCGTCTGTTGGCCGCGGCCCGTCGTGCACAAGTGCCGGTATTGCAGACCTATGTTGGCCATTGCTGCGATCATGATGCGCTGAACTGGAAGATCCCCGCCGTGCGTACCGATTTCATGGACGGAACCGAGGGCACCCGACTGGATCCTCGCATTCACGATCCTGACTACGACGTGGTGTTCCGCAAGATCGCACCGTCGATATTCTTTCAGACACCGGCGGTACAGATCCTGACCAAGCATCAGATCGATACGGTGATCATCGTCGGATGCAACACATCCGGATGCGTAAGGGCCTCTGCCGTTGATGCGTTTTCCTATGGGTTCCGTACTATCCTGCCCCGCGACTGCTGCGGCGATGTCGAAGAAGGCCCGCACGATCAGGCACTGCGCGACATCGACCGGCGATACGGTGACGTGGTCACTAGCCAGGCGACAATTGCCGCCCTAACCGACGGTTTGGAGGCGGCTGCCGGCTAGGTATCTGCTGAAAGCGCCGTTGCGATCCCACGCAGTTCGGCTAGGCCGCGCATCCGTCCGATCAGAGGATAGCCAGGCAGGCCGTCGCGGTCGCTGTCCATCAACAGTTCCTGTCCGTGGTCAGGTCGCATGGGGATTTGCCAATCGGCATGCCCCTCGGATTTGCGCCGCGCCTCTTCACTAAGCAGCGCCCTGATCGTGCCGACCATGTCGGTATCACCGTCAAGATGGGGTGCCTCGAAAAAGCTGGGTCGCTGGGGGTCAGGGCCAGCCAGCCGCTTTGTATTCCGCAGGTGAACGAAATGGATGCGGGGGCCCAGCCTTCGTACAAACTCCGCCCCGTCGAACCCTTGGGCTACGCCCAGCGATCCGGTGCAGAGCGTCGCCCCGTTCGCGGGCACATCGACGGCTGCGAGTGTCGCGGCGTAGTCATCGGTTGATGACATCACGCGCGGCAGGCCCATGAGCGGAAAGGGTGGATCATCAGGATGGCAGCAGAGCCGGAGGCCGAGCTTGTCGGCCACTGGTGCCACTTCACCCAGAAAGTCGATCAGGTTTTGCCGCAGCCGGGTTGCGTCAACCCCATCGTAGGTGGCGAGCCGTTCGCGCACCTGATCCAGCGTCCAGCCGTCATTGGCCCCAGGAAGGCCCATGATGATCGTGCGGATCAACCGGGATTGTTCTGCCTCGGACAACGCTGCCAACCGTGCCTCGGCAGCGACTTTCAGGGCTTCATCGTAATCGTCGGTCGCGGCGGTACGTTTCAGCAGGAACAGATCGAAGGCTGCGAAATCGGTCAGGTCGAAGAGCATGGCCGTGCCGCCATGTGGCTGAAGGGTATGGGTTTCCGTGCGGGTCCAGTCGAGGATTGGCATAAAATTGTAGCAGATCGTCTCGATCCCATTCCGTGCCAATGCTTCGAGACTGCGTTTGTAGGCCGACAGATGATGGGCCATTTCGGGCCCTTGCGTTTTGATTGCCTCGGACACTGGCAGGCTTTCGACAACGGCCCATTGGAGCCCTGCCGCCTCGATCATCGACTTCCGCTCGGCGATGGCATCGGCGGGCCATTCCGCGCCAGGGGTATAGTTGTGTAACGCTGTCACCACCCCTGTGGCGCCGACCTGAGGCAGATCGCTGAGCATCACAGGGTCATGAGGTCCAAACCAGCGCCAGCATTCCTTCATGGCTGCCATCCTTTCCGCATCGGGTGGGTCGGGGGTAGGGGCAGGGAGATGCGGCCCCCGCTGCGATGTGCAGCATAGATCGCGGTGACAAGCTCGATAGACCGCCTACCATCGGCCAGCGTGACGGCGCGATTGGGTTGGCCGCTTAGCACCTTTACGATTTCGGCCAGAAAGCCGGTAAACCCGGTTGGGTCAGCGGGCACGGCGGCGATACAGGCATCGATTGCGACCTGATCGGCGGGGTCGCGGGCAGTGAATGTCCACCTGTCTTCTGCCGGGGTGTAGGGCAGGGTACCCGATGTCGTGGTCAGTCTGTCAAAGACCAACCGCAGGCGGGTTTCGTCCCGCGCGGCACCCAGTGTGATGGAACTGGTGGCGATCGCATCGTTCGCTAGATCGAAGGTGAGCGCCGCGCAATCCTCAGTCTCGATCGGGTTGATCCGGGTGGTCAACCGCGCCGTCACATGGGTGACAGGGGCAAAGAAGTGTTCGAGCAGGTCGTGCGCATGGATCGCGTGTCCTAGAACCACCCCGCCCTGTTCCCCTGCCCACGTGCCCCGCCATGGTACGGCGTAGTAGTCAGCCCCCCGCGCCCAGTGGGTTTCAAGTGCCGCAATGTGCGGTCTGCCCGCCAGCCCCGCGTCGATCAGCGCCTGAAGCTGGGTAAAGGCAGGCCCGAACCGGTATTGAAAGACGGGGAAGACTTCGCGCCCTGCTTTGTCGGCAGTGGCGGCGATGGTGTCTGCATCACCGATTGACGTGGCGAGCGGTTTTTCGCAGATGACGTGCTTGCCTGCCTCAAGGGCGGCAATAGCCGTGGGCGCATGCAGATGCGGTGGCAGGCAGATATCGATCAGGTCTGCATCGCTCTCTAACGCGGCCTCGATCGTTTCTGCGCCGGGGACATCAGGCGCCACGGCTTGGCGCCGATTCGCATCTTGATCGACAACCAGGACGACGTCGAATTCAGGCAGCGCCTGATAGGCTGCCAGATGCTGCGCCCCGATGCCGGCGCCAAGGATCGCAACGCGGATCATGCTTCGGCCATTTCCTGGGCCTTCAGCGCCAGTTCCATCACTGCAAAGCAGTGCGTCTGGGGCATCGCGGTCTCGGTCCGGTGCTGGATGTCGTCGAGCAGCCGGTCGAAATATGGCAATCCGGCCTTGCGGGCGTCTATGTTTTCACACCGGCTGCCGTTGACCAGAACGACGTGATCCGTTCCCTCGCGCCCCCCAACATCGACGTACTTGCGCAGCTCGATGTATCCCTCCGTGCCCAGCAGCGTCAGCCGTCCGTCACCCCAGTTTGGCAGCGCATCGGGCGTATACCAGTCGACGCGGATATAGCCCGAAGCATGGGGCGACCGCAGGGCGATTTCCCCGAAATCCTGCAAGCCGGGATCGCCGGAATTCGCGTGGTTTGCCACATGGGCCATGGCGATTTCCGCCGTGTCAGAGCCTGTGAAATAGAGAAACTGGTCAATCTGGTGCGAGGCGATGTCGGTCAGGATTCCACCGTAGCGACCGCGTTGGAAGAACCAGTCGGGCCGGGTGGCGCGGTTAAGCCGGTGCGGCCCCAGCCCGCAGGTATGGACGACCCGCCCGATGGCTCCGTCCGCGACCAGCGTGCTGGCCAGTGTCACGGCCGGCACCTCGAACCGTTCGGAAAAGTTGATCGACCAGATCCGACCCGTTTCGGCAACTGTCTGTTGGATCATGGCAAGCTGGGTCAGGTCGGTGCAGCCCGGTTTATCGGTCATTACATCGTGCCCGGTTTCCATTGCACGGATCGCCACAGCCGCCCGGTCCGCAGGTATGTTCGAGATCAGGGCAAGATCGGCCCCTACGCCGAGTGCCTCGTCGAGGCTGTCAAATCGGCGCAGATCCGGGAACCGTTTTGCATAGCCGGGCAGGGGTTGCGGCGATCCTTCCGTCCAGTAGCCAAGGCACCGCGCGCCCACCCCCAGCATGTTTTCCGTCATGCCGTAGATGTGCCGATGGTCGAGGCCGAGGGCGATGAAAGCGATTGTCATGCGCACACCTTTTCAGTTCGGCCCGAGGCGCTGGCCCGCGTCATCGCGTCGATTGCCGCGTGTACTTGCAAGGCCTCCTGCCCGGTTGCGAGCGGCGCACAGCCGACACGAATGGCTTGCGCAAAGTCTTCTAGGATGGATTGGTGCCAGCCGTGCGTAAAAGCCATCGGGTCGGCCCCGCCCCCCGTGCTCTGATCGGTTCCCAGCACTTCTGTTTCGCCGTCGATCCAGTCGATGCGCAGCGCATCCCCTTCCAGAAGCGCCCGGGCCTTGGTGGTGATCAGCGCGATGCTTTCAGCACCGCCCGGATAGGCGCAGGTGGTTGCGCTGATCAGGCCCGTTGCGCCTGTTTCGAAAGTAAGGAGCGCGGTTGCGATGTCCTCGGCCTCGAGCCGGTGCAGCGGGCTGGTGCGCATCCGGGCCTGAAGCTCTTCGACTGGGCCGCAAAGCCAGAGCGCCAGATCAAGCGTGTGGATCGCCTGAGAGATCATCACTCCGCCGCCGTCCCGGGCATAGCTGCCGCGCCCTGGTTCGTCGTAATAGGCCTGATCGCGCCACCAGGGCACTCTGATTTCGATATGGATGATCTCGCCGAGATCGTTACTTTCGAGCCGCTTCTTTAGGGTCCGGGACGCGGCGCGGGTGCGGTGCTGAAAGACAATGCCGAGAGGGAGGTTGTGGTAGAGACCAACGACGTCCCGCGCCTGCTCCAGCGTCCGTTCGACGGGTTTTTCCATCAGCGTGGGGATAGCCGCTGCTGATAGGACCTGCGCATATTCGACGCGGGCATTGGGAGGGGTGATCAGGATCGCGACGTCCGGCTTGGTGGCGATGCCCGCGTCGATATCCGTGTGGGTGTCGACAGGGTATCCCAGCAGATCTGCCGCCTGATCGGCAAAGGCGCGCGTCCGCGCAGGATCACGCCCTACGACGCCACCCAGCTGCACGCCTGCACCGTTGTCGCGCAGGGCCAGCAGGTGGGTTTGGGCAACCATCCCCATCCCGATCAACAAGGCGTTCATGCCGTTCCTCCCGCGTTCAGATTGGCGGCAATTCGCGGGTGCGCCAAGGGCTATTTGTGCTAGGCTTGCCGATGGGGAGGGTGAAAATGGTTTTGAACCTCAAGGGGCTGGCCGAAGAGCTTTATGAAGCCGTGCGGGAGGCCCCCATCATCTCGCCCCATGGCCATTGTGACCCGGCTTGGTTCGCTGAGGATGCTGCATTTCCCGATCCGGCGGCGCTGTTGGTCATTCCCGATCACTATGTTTTTCGGATGCTCTATTCGCAGGGCGTTCCTATGGAAGATCTGGGCGTCGGCGTGCCAGAGACTCAGCGGGACCCCAGGGCGATCTTCCGTCTGTTTGCCCAGTATTGGCATTTGTTTCTTGGCACGCCCACCCGTGTCTGGATCGAGCATGTGCTGCGAGAGACGATCGGCTGCACACTGTCCCTTGGTTCTAACACTGCAGATGCCGTGTACGACCATATCGCGGAGTGGCTGGCCGATCCAGCGCATCGCCCCCGGGCGCTTTTTGACCGCTTCGGCATCGAAATTCTGGCGACCACAGATGGCGCGCTTGATGATCTGGCAGCGCATGATGCGATCCGTGAAAGTGGTTGGGGCGGGCGGGTCATCCCGACCTTCCGCCCGGATGCGGTGCTGGATCCGACCTTTCCCGACTGGCTGGACGAGGTGCACAAGCTGGGCGCTATGACGGGTCACGACACGGGTACCTATGGCGGCTTTCTTGCCGCGCTGCGGGCCCGCCGCGCCTATTTTCGCGACCGGGGCGCCACTGCGACGGATCACGCGATTGAAGAGCCCGTGACTGTATGGTTAGACGCGCCGGAGAGTGTTTTCTCCCGACTTAGGGAAGGATCTGGGTCGGGCAGCGATGCGCGCGCGTTCTATGGCCATATGCTGACAGAGATGGCGCAGATGTCTGCCGAAGACGGGATGGTTATGCAGCTTCATGCTGGCAGCCGCCGCAACACGAATGCCCAGATATTTGCAAGCTTTGGTCGGGACAAGGGTGCCGATATCCCCATCACCGTAGACTGGGTGCGCGGGCTTGAACCGCTTTTGAACCGTGTCGGCAACAACCCCGATCTGACCCTTATCCTTTTCACGCTGGACGAGACGACCTACGCGCGCGAGCTGGCCCCATTGGCCGGGCATTGGCCTGCCTTGCGGATCGGGCCGCCCTGGTGGTTTCACGACAGTGGCGCGGGGATCGCGCGGTTCTTCGATCAGGTGGTCGAGACGGCGGGTTATTGGAACCTCGCAGGCTTCAACGATGATACCCGCGCCTTTCTATCGATTCCCGCACGGCATGATCTGTGGCGAAGGGCGGTAGCGGAGCATCTGGCCGGGCAGGTGAAAAAGGGGTTGTTTGGTACCGAAGACGCCCGAGTGCTAAACAAGGCTCTGGCAACTGATCTGGCGCGCGCCGCCTATAAGCTGGGCCATCCATGAACCGCATCCTTCATCTTGGCGTCGGCAACTTCTTTCGCGCCCATGGGGCCTGGTACACGCGGGATTTGGCCGACTGGCGGATCACCGGCGTCAGCCTGCGCTCACCGATGGTGCGCAACGGCCTTGCGGCCCGGAACTATGCCTATAGCGTCGTCATCAAGGATGCGGGTGGCACGCGGATCGACCGCGTTGCTGCGATCGACCGGATGATCGTTGGTCCCGAAGACCCCGAGGCGGTGGTCGCGGCAATCGCCGACCCAAAGGTCGCTGTGGTCACGCTCACCGTCACCGAAAAGGGCTATCACCTCGGGCCCGATGGCACCCTTGATCTGAGGGATCCGACCGTCGTCGCCGACTTCGACGGCGCGCCGGTCACGGCTATCGGTGCCCTCGCGCATGGTCTGTCGCGCAGAACCGCGCCCGCCACGGTGCTGAGCTGTGACAATCTACCGGGCAATGGCGCCAAGCTTGGCGCGGCGATCCGCCACTTTACCCAACTGGCCGGGTTGCCGCTGCCCGCGCCGGTGACTTTTCCCTCCTCGATGGTCGACCGTATCACGCCCGCCACCACCGACGAGATCCGAGCCGAAGCCGATGACCCGATGGCGGTGCCCACCGAAGGCTTCAGTGAATGGGTGATCGAAAACGATTTTGCCGGGCTACGGCCCGACTGGCCCGGCGTGCAATGGGTCGATGACGTGGCTCCGCATGAAATGCGCAAGCTGCGGATGCTGAACGGGGCGCATTCTTATCTTGCCTATGCCGGGGTCGGACGCGGACATACATATGTACATGAGGCGATCGCCGACCCCGAGTTGCGCTCCGGGGCACGGGCATTGATGTCCGAGGCGGCGGAGACGTTGCCTGATGCGGTGCGGGCTGTCGCACAATCCTACGCCAAGGCGCTGATCGCCCGATTTGAAAACCCCAACCTGCACCACAGGCTGCGCCAGATCGCGATGGATGGCAGTCAGAAAATGCCGATCCGGATTGTTGAGACGATCCGTGACAGGGCGGGGCGGCCAAGCCCCGCCCTGGCGGCCGCGGTCGAGGCCTGGATTGCGTTTGTTCAGGCCGAGGTTGCGGCGGGGCGGGCCTTGGACGATCCGATGGCCAGCACCTTGGTCGAGGCATGCAACGATCCTGAGCCCCAGACCGCCTTGCGCCGCATTATCCAGCCTAAGTCGGGATAATCGCGCCCCTGTGTCCGATCACACTGCTGGCAAGGGCGTGGCCCGTCATCAGACAGTCGCGTTGGTTCTTACCCTGAAGATATGCGGCGAGATACCCGCCGTTAAAGCTGTCGCCCGCTGCTGTCGTGTCAACCACATGAGGCGCTGCCGGGTAGTCTTGGGTCACAGGCTCCCCCAGCGAAATGGGTCCGTCTTCACCGCATTTGACGGCTCCAGTCACACCCAGGGCGTGGAACTGGGCGATGATGGCTTCGTGGCTCTCTTTCCGCATCGCGATTTCGTCGTCGATCGAGGGTAGTGCGACGTCCGCCCGCTCCCAGAGCGCATTCATGGTTGCTCGGGCCAACTCGGAGCTCGCCCAAAGGCGTGGCCGGTAGTTGCCATCAAAAGCGACCTTGCCCGTGAACTGCCGCAACCATCCCAAAAGAGCGGTGCGCGTCGCCGCCGGCAGGATGGCGAGCGTGATGCCTGAAAGATAGAGCAAGTCGTAACCCGCCAGTGCGTCAAAGCATGGCCCATCGTCCGTCTGGAACATCGACCGCGCGGCAGATTGGCCACGCCAATAGGTAAATGACCGTTCGCCGCGCTCATCCGTCATGATGGCATAAAGGCCAGGCGAGCCGTTCGGATCGGTTTCGATCTGGCCAGTACCGACCTGCTCCGCTGAGATGAAGTCTCGGATCCGCTGCGAAAATGGATCACCACCCAATCGCGTGATATAATCCACGCTGATCTCGGGCGCGCTCCGCTTGATGTAGATTGCGGTATTCAGTGTATCGCCCGCAACACCGACATGCGATGTGTCATCGCCGGTCATGGCCAGTTCGATCATCGCCTCGCCGATTGCTGCGACCTTCATGCTGGCTGCTCCCCTATGTTAGTGCGGCGCCAGATGATGAGACCCGAGATCACGATGATTCCGGCCCCGGTCAGGGTCCAGGCGTCGGGGATTTCGTTGAAGACCAGATAGCTGCCGATCGCGAGGAACAGCAGGAAGCTGTAGGTATAGGGCATCAGAGTGTTCGCCGGGGCAAATCCGTGGGCCCGCGAGAACAGTTCATGCCCTGCCCAACCCCAGAGGCCCAGACCGATCATGAGCGCCCATTGCAGCGCGTTTTCCGGTGTGACCCAAACCCAGGCCGCAAAAGGCAGCAGGGCAACGGCCCCCATAGCCCCCATGTAGAATTGCATCGTTTCAGCAGCCACAACGCCCGAGATCTTGCGGGTGATTATGGAATAAAGCGCCAGTGAGAAGGCGTTGTAGACATTGAGCAGGGCGATCCAGTGGAATTCTGCTCCGAACGGTCGGATCACGATCAGGACGCCGATGAATCCCAGCATGATCGCAAACCAGCGCCACGGTCCGACCCGTTCGCCCAGAAGCGGCCAGGACAGCGCACAAACGATGATCGGGGCGGAAAACATGATGCTGCCCGTCACTGTTAGTGGCAGGTATTTGAGCGTGATGAAATTGAAGATCGTCGCGGATGCCAGGAGAAAACCGCGAAAAAGTACGAGGCCCAGATGCTCGGTCGCAAAGGCCGACCAGCCGCCGCCCTGTCGCAAAACCAGCGCGGTAGAAATCACGAAATGGGGCAGATATCGCATAAACGCGAGCTGGAAGGCAGGTAGGCCAGCCAACACCAGCCATTTGACCGATGTGTCGATAAGCGAAAAGAACAGATACGCCCCCAGCGTCATCAGGATGCCGAGGGCAGCCCTGTCCTCGGTTGCGCGGGCGGCAATGGCCACGGATCAGCCTTTGAACTGATCCGAGAAGAAATCGACCTGTCGCGGTACCATTTCCTCACCTCGGCCCGCATCGATCGAGCCGTGCAGGCTTTGCAGCGTGCTGCCCGCCATCATGGATTTAACCCCGGCCTCTTCGCACATCTGCGCGTAGTATCCGACATCCTTGGCGGCGTTCTTAATCGAAAATGCGAGGTTCTGGTCATTGCCTTCAAGGGCGTAGGCGGCGATGAAATCCATCATCCCCGATTTGAGGGGCCCGGCTGACATTACGTCGTAGACGCTTTGCCGGTCCACGCCCATTACATCAGCGATCGCAAAGCTCTCGGCCATCGCGTTGGCGCAGGCCTGAGCGTAGAAGTTGTTGATCAGCTTGATCGTGTGGCCTGTCCCGAGCGCGCCGAGATGAAAGACGTTTTCCCCCAGGTCTTCGAGCACGGGTCTGACACTGTCGTAGGCCATCTTGTCGCCCGAACACATGATGTTCAGCAATCCGTCTTTTGCGTGCGCGGGTGTCCGCCCCAGCGGAGCGTCGAGGTAAGTGCCAGCGGCGGCAGCGATCTCTTTTCCCAGCTCGCGGGTCGATGCGGGCAGGGAGGTACCGAAATCGATGACGATGGCGCCGTCTTTGATCCCTGCGATCACACCATCCGGGCCGCGCATCCGCCCCTCGACGCTGGCCGAAGTATCGACGCACAGCATCACGATGTCGCATCCCGTGGCCAGTTCCCGTGGCGTTGCAGCTTCGGTCGCGCCACGGGCCACGGCAGCGTCGACTTTCGCACGCGATCGGTTAGCCATCACCCGCATGGTATAGCCCTTGTCCAGCAGACGCCCGACCATGGCGCTACCCATGAGGCCGAGACCGATGAAACCGATTGTGGGCTGGGTCATAACTGCGACTCCTTTTTCGGGATGGTGTCGAACGCGCGGGTTTTGAGTCCCTTCTGGATCTCGTAAATCGAGATCGGCACGTTCGGCTGGGGCTGTGGAATGCGGATAGGAATGTCTTTGAGGCGCGGCGTGAGCGTTGGTTCACCGCAGAGCATCCGGGTGTTGTAATCCTCGATTCCATCCCACCGGGTCATTGACCCCATGATCGGAAAGGCATCGGCTGCCATCATCTCATAAAACAGGATGCGACGGGGCCGATCCGAACGGTTCAGAGCCGAGCCGTGCACGATACGCCCGTGATGGATGCTGAGCGACCCTGCTGGCCCCGTCAGCTGTACGGCATCTGACATATCAAGCCCGTTTTCTTCGGGCAGCATTGCTCCGGCAAAGACCCCGTCGACATGGTGGTCGTAGACCGGCCCCCTGTGACTGCCGGGAAAGACCATGAGCGGCCCGTTTTCCGGCGCCATGTCGTCGATCAGAACGCCGATGGCGAGGATGTCGTCGTTGGTGTGGGGATAGAATGCGTAATCCTGATGCCATTCAACCGCCGCGCCATAGCCTGCCGACTTCATGTTCAGTTTGGTGGTGTGCAGGCGAATGTCAGGGCCGATCAGATCCCGTGCGGGGCCGAGGATCAGGTTGGAGTACATCAGATCCCGCATCACGTCGCTGATCGTGTGGGGCAGCTTGATGCGACGCAGGCGTGGCTCTTGCTGGGTGTGGCTGTCTTCGAGATCCAGTCGGTCGTTGGACGCAGTCATGGTGGCCGCCTCATCCTCGAACCGTGCAATTTCCGCTCGGATCTGGTTCAGCCAGACCGGCGGGACATGGTTTTCAAGCAAAAGATAACCGTTGGCTTGGTATGATGCCTTCTGCGCGGGGCTGAGACACTCCATCACATCACTGCTCCGATTTGCCACGGGACGAATTCATAGTCACCCAGACCTTGCGCTTCGGATTTCGTCGCCTCGCCCGATGCGACACGCAGGAACATCCCGTAGATTTCGCGGCCCTTTTCTTCGACGCTGACGCCATTGCTCATGATCGCGCCCGCATCCACATCCATGTCATCGGACATCCGGCTAAACAGCTCTGAATTCGTGGCAACCTTGATCGTTGGTGCCGGTTTGGAGCCAAAGGCTGACCCGCGTCCCGTGGTAAAGCAGACAAGGTTGCAGCCCCCTGCGATTTGCCCAGTCACGCTCGCCGGATCATAGCCGGGGCTGTCCATGAAGGTGAAACCGGGCGTAGTCACCGGTTCCGCGTACTTGTAGACGCCGGTCAGGGGTGTCGTGCCACCCTTCGCTGCCGCTCCGAGCGACTTTTCAAGGATGGTCGTCAGTCCACCGGCCTTGTTGCCGGGGCTTGGGTTGTTATCCATGCTTCCATGGTTGCGGGCCGTATAATCCTCCCACCAATGGATCAGACCCACCAGCCGGTCGCCCGTCGCCCGGTCAATCGCGCGGCGGGTCAGCAGGTGTTCGGCACCGTAGATCTCGGGTGTTTCGGCCAGAACACCCGTACCGCCCTGGGCCACCAGCATATCGGTCGCATAGCCAAGCGCCGGGTTCGCTGTGATCCCGGACCAGGCGTCAGAGCCGCCGCATTGCAAGGCGACCGTCAGTTCGGAGGCGGGGCAGGAAGTGCGCGTCGCCTGATTGGCGAGCGGCAACATCGCCTCGATCTTCGCGATCCCCGTCTCGACGGTTTTGCGCAGACCCGCGACGTTCTGGATGTTCATGGTCTGAAAGAGCGGTCCTTGTTCCAGACCGTAGGCTTCGAGCAACCAGTCGATCTGGTTCATCTCGCAGCCCAGTCCGACCATCAGAACACCCGCATGGTTGGGGTGACGGGCGTAGCCCCACATGACCCGCTGCAGGGCCTCAAACCCTTCGCCGTCGCCAGCCATCCCGCAGCCCGTCCCGTGCACATAGGCCGCGACCCCGTCGACATTGGGGTAGGAGGCGAGGCGATCCGGCGTGAAGTGATCCGAAATCAGGCGCGCCGCCGTAGCCGAGCAATTCACCGAAGTCACGACCGCAATGTAGTTGCGGGTGCCCACCCGACCCGAGGGGCGGCGATAGCCCATAAACGTGTCATGGGTCGTTGCGGGGTCGACGGGGCGCAGGTCGGTTGAAAACTCGTAGTCCCCAGCGGTGTTCCGAAAGTCGACATTGTGGGTATGCACGTGATCGCCTGCTGAGATGTCCTGCGCGGCATAACCGATTATCTGCGCGTATTTGCGAATGGGTGCGCCTTTGGCGATGGCCCGTGTGGCGATTTTGTGGCCCGACGGGATCAGGGTGCGCGTTGCGGCGCCCTCGACCGCGGCGCCGATTTCAAGCGCCCGGGTCGCGGTGACGACGGTGTCTGCTGGATCGAGCCTTACGAAATCCATGGGTCAAGCGCAGTAAGGGGCATTGGATTGCCATCGGTGGATCGGAACATGGGTGTGGCCAGACAAACGCGCGCGGGCCTCTTCCCACATCGTTCGCCACGCGCGCCAATCGGCCAGCTCAGTCTCTGGTTTGCCGCGGCTGCGGGCAACGAAACTGGGGAATTGTTCCCGCCCCGTATTCTGACCCGTCACGTTATAGCGTAGATCGAATGACCAGCGGAACCCGTCGCTGCGGTTGGGCAGCGATGCATGTGGTACCAGCGGATGGAACAGCACGACACCGCCAGATGGCACGGGCAATGGGACGGCCTGCGACGTGTCCAGCCGACCCGGCGCGATGGCTGTCTGACGTTGCGGGCAATGGGGCAGCAGGCCATCATCAATGCGCGGCACAACTTGCAGGCAGCCATTTTCCTGGGTCGCATCGGTGATCGCAACCCAGACGGTGATCATTTCAGTTTCGTCTGCCTCTTCCAGTCCCACGCCACGATCCTGATGCCAGTCGGTGCTGGTGACATGGGCCCGCACCTCATCCGAGGCCAGCTGCGGGGCGGGTGGCTTGATCCGCACATGCTGGATGGGGTTCGAGGTGATTTCGGGCCCGATCAGCGCCTCGACGATATCAAGGGTGCGGGCATTTCGGATCATCGCGAAAACCGCCGGTCCGAAATGCATCGGCGTATCTGGTGCGATTTCGTCTCCGGGCAAGCTGATATCCATCGGCTGGAACCAGTCGCACCCGGCGGCATACGACGCGCTGAGCTTCTCCCAGAAGCTCATCCTTTCGCCGGTCGGCACAGCCCCCATGTTCTCCCAACGGGCATAGAGACCGTCCATGAGCCTGCTGTATTCCACGCGGACCGCATCCAGCGTTTCGTTGGGCAGCACGTCCTCGACCACCAGATAGCCCTCGGTATGAAACTGCGTGATCTGGCGTTCGGTCAGCATCGTCATCCCCTTTCTATAGCAACAGCGTGATGATCGGCGGCCAGATCAGCAAAACCGAAAGGGCCAGAAGCTGAATGCCGATGAACGGCAAGAAGCCCTTGAAGATGTCGGTCAGCGAGATGTGTGGCGGCGCCACGGATTTCAGGTAAAACGCGGCCGGCCCGAAGGGTGGCGACAAGAAACTGACCTGCATGTTCATACAGAAGACCACCCCGAACCAGATCGCCAAATAGCGCGGCTCGATCGTACCGAGGAATCCGATCTCTTCAATCGGCAGGCGCTGCACGATGGGCAGAAAGACCGGTATGATCAGCAGGACAATCCCGACCCAGTCCATGAATGCACCCATGAAGAGGAGGATCAGCATCATAATCAGGATGATACCCATGGTCGCCAAATCCGTGCCCAAGATCAGGTTGGCGACATAGGTCGGCCCGCCCGCGATGGTATATGCCCCGGCCAGCGCCGTTGCCCCGATGGTCACCCAGATGATCGTGCCGGTGGATTTCAGGGTCCGCATCAGCGCGTCCCACAGCAGATCAAAAGAAAACTCGCCGCGGAAAATCGCAAGAACCAGTACCGACAGCGCTCCCATGCCGGCGGCTTCGGTGATGCCGGTGATGCCCATGTAAATCGAGCCCAGCACCACCCCGATGATGACGATGGGCGGCACCAGACCCTTGCCCATGTTCCAGCCGAGTGCCGTGCGCGCGCGCCCGAAGACGAATAAGATCAGTGCCAGCGCCACTGCCACTGTGCCCACGAACCATGGCAGATAGTCCATGGTTCCGAACCGGATGGGATCGCCAGTTTGGGCAGCATTCTGACCGGTATATTCAAAGAACAGAACCCGCAGCGCGAAGAATGACCAGAAACCCGCCACCAGCACGGACAAAAACGCCAGGAACAGCATCCGTTTTTCGTTGCCTACCGGCTCTCCCTCGACCGGCTCGGGCAGAGGGGCGTGATCCGGGTTTAGCTGGGTGCGGATTACGATGTAGATGATGATGAAGCTCGCCAGCATAAAGCCAGGGATGAAGGCGGCGGTGAACAGTGCCTTGATCGAGGTTTCGGTGATCAGGCCATATATGATGAGCACGATGCTGGGTGGGATCATGGTGCCCAGAGAGCCGGAGGCGCAGATCGTTCCGATGGCGAGGTTCTGATTATAGCCCAACCGCAGCATTTGGGGCAGTGCGATGAGGCCCAAGAGTACGACCTCGCCTCCGATGATTCCAGACATCGCTGCCATGATCACAGCCATGATTGAGGTAACGATCGCGATGCCACCGCGCGTGCGGTTCAGCCAGACGTTGAGGCTGTCATACATCGACTTTGCGATTCCGGACCGCTCCAGCAATGCAGCCATGAAGATAAAGAGCGGGATTGATATCAGGACGTAACTCGTCATCACATCGCCGTATATTCTTTGACTGAGAATATTCAGCGGCCCGCTTCCCGGGCGCCCTGTCAGGAACCCCTCGCCCCACAGGCTCAGGTCCATCAGCACCGCTGGCTCGAACTTCATGAACAGGACGACGACGGCCATGAAAGCCGAAGCAAAGCCCAAGGGCATCCCGATGGCGAGCAGGATGATCAGGCCCAGCATCAGGACCAGTGAAATAGTGCCGACGTCCATCAGCTCTTCCTCGATGTGTCAGACTGGATCGCGCCGCGGGTGACATCAAGATCGCCCGTCCCTTCGTCGCCAACGGCCATCCGCAGCGCTTCAAGCTCGTCCTGATCAATGTCGTCGGCGGCGGTGTGCACCACCGGCTCGGCGTTCCAATCGGAAATGAGATTCACAACGGCTTGCACCGCAACCAGTCCGATGATGATCAGGACGGCGGGTTTGATGGTGGCGGGAATCGGCGGGTCAAAGGCAGTTCCAAAGGTTTCCCAGCGATAGAACTTGTCGAATGCCTCGCCATAGCCGCCGTAGATTAGGAAGAATGCGAAGGCGACGATCAGAATGGTCGAGATCGTGTCGAACAGCCGCTGCATCCAGCGCGGGCAGACGTCGTAAAGCAGAAAGATGCGAATATGGCTGCGCTGCTGCATGGCGTAGAGGCCTGCACAGAGAAAGATGAAACCCGCAATCCATAACGACAACTCGTTCGCCCAAAGGGTCGCTGCGTTGAGGATGTAACGAACGAAAACCTCGTACAGCATTACGCCGCACAGGCAGAGCACCAGCATCATCGTTACACGGCCGATGAAAACGGCAAGGCGGTCGGCTGTCCGCCAGCTTTCGAATTCCATCGGGGCTCTGCGCACCGTCAGAACTCCCACAACGGCGAGAAGCGGCAGGCAGATCAGCGCGGCCCAATCGAGCACGTCGGCGAAGCCGCCAAACAATCCGCCCATCCCGGGCGAGACATCGTTGCGTTTGAACAGCGCCGAAAGCTTGTCGTATTGCGAAGGGTCCTGTGGCGGCGCGAAGTCGAGCGTAAAGGCGGGTATGTGCCAAACCACCCATCCCGCACAGACGATAAACGCCAGCGGCACAAGCCATTCGATCAGGCTGCCGGAACGCTCCCGCATTCGATCATCCCTTCGCTGAAAGAAAGCCGGCCCGGTCTAGGCGGGCCGGGATAGCGGGGCCCCGAAACGGCGCCCCGCATCCATTACTATTACTCTGAGACGAGGCCCAGCTGACCCAAGTAGGCTATGTGGCTGTCGACCAGCGCCTTGGCTTCGGGCGTGTCCGCGAATTCGGGCCACGTGGCCTGCGCCGCTGCGCGGAACTTGGCCAGCTCTTCCGGTGCCCATTGGCTGAGCGTCACGCCGTCAGCGCGCAGTTGGGCTGCCGCCTCTGCATTGGCCTTCTCAAAGGTCAGAGCCGTCCGCAGAGCCAGAGCTTCCATCGCCACCTTCATGATGCGCTGATGATGCGCAGGCATCGCATCGAACACCGCCTTGTTGCAGGCCAGGTGGTCAGACGGCATTGAATGGAAGCCGGGGAAGTTGGCGTACTTCACGATGTCATAAAGGCCCAGACCAACGTTGTTCGCGAGGCCTGATGCATCTGCTCCGTCGATGATGCCGGTTTCAAGCGCTGTAAAGATCTCGGTAAAGTCCATCACGATGGGCTTGGCGCCCAGCTTTTCAAAGATCTTGGTCTCCATGCCCGGGGGCGAACGGAATTTCCAATCCTTGAAGTCTGCGACTGTCGCGATTGGCTTGGATGAGGCAAAACTCTCCTGCCCATAAACCCACCAGCCAATCAGCTCCATCCCGTACTTGTTGTAGAGCGGTGCCGCCGCTTCGAGGCCACCACCGAAATACAACCATGACAGCTGTTGGTACGGGGTCGAATACCCGCCCATGATGTCACCAACGAACTGGAACGCGCTATTCTTGCCGGTCTGATAGCCGCCGCCGGTCATGTCGCAATCCAGAATGCCGGTCGCCGCTGCATCAAAGGTTTCGACCGATTTGACGACTGACGAGCTGTAGAACATCTCGACCTGGATCTCGCCATTGGACATGGCCGTGATGTCTTCGACGTATTGAGCGGCCAGTTTGCCCGATACAGTCTCAGGGGCATAGTGCGTTTGAATGCGCAGGGTTGTCGACTGGGCCGATGCAACGCCGGCCAGCAACGCAATTGAACTGGCAGCCGCAGCCGCCAACTTGATGAGCTTCATATTTTTCCTCCCATGGATCGAAGCGCGGCTTGTGACCTTGGTAGCCATCTTTTTTCACGCCAGATGGGAGCGAGCGTAGCAACGGGTTGGAGAAACGCCAACATAAATTTGAAAATCGCGTAAATTTCGAAATTTTCTTGTAATCGCAGAATTGTCGCCGCACGATCAGGCAAGAGCCTTGATGACATGACCCCACGCATTGAAACACCGGATATCTACGAAGATCTGCGCGTGCGCCTGATGAGTGCCCGGTTCGCGCCAGGTGAAAAGCTTAAACCGGCCGAGCTTCAGGGACATTACGGATGTTCAGCCAACACGATCCGCGATGTGCTTTTGCGGTTGTCAAAGGTCGGCCTTGTCGAGTTCGAAATGCAGAAAGGGTTCCGCGCTAGCGAAAGCTCACCCGAGGCGCGGCGCGACATAACGCTGTTCCGCGTCCTGCTCGAACGGGAGGGAACACGCCTTTCGATGCAGAAAGGCGGCACGGAATGGGAAGCGGGGCTGGCCGCCGCCCATCACAAGCTCAGCCATATTGAGACGCGGATTGCGCGGGTGGGGGACCCGGGCGAAGATATGCGTCTGTGGTCGAACGCCGAAAAGGAGTTCCACTTCAGCCTTATTTCCGCCTGCGGTTCTCCGATCCTGATCGAGACCTACAGTAACATCTACGCCCGGTTCCGGCAGCAGATGGTATCGCAGGAACGCGACTTTGGTGAAGATTACTTCCGCGCGATCATCGCCGAACATAAGGCTATTCTTGACGCTGCTCTGGCACGCGACGAAATCCGCTGTAACGCGGCGATCTACGATCACCTCAAACGCAATCTCTAGGCCCGCGGCAGATCGTCGTCGATATAGGTCTGGATGATCTCGGCAAATGTCTTCTCGGCCTCGAACCCCAGTGCTCGAGCCCGGTCCGGCGCGAAATCGCGGGGCCAGCCCGACACGATTTTGATGATGTCAGGATCGGGCTTGTGATCGATCCGGTCGACGGCCTCTTGCCCCGCGACCGACCGCAACGCCTCGATCTGTTCAGCGACAGTGCAGCTTAGCCCTGGCAGGTTTAGAGCACGGCGCCCCTGAAGCTGCTCTTCGCGGATGGTGGCCGCATGGGTCAGGAACCGTGCCGCAGATCGGGGCGATGCATGCCAATGTCGTACGGTGTCGTTGACGGGCAAAACCGCCCGCTGCCCATTGAGCGGTTCACGGATGATGCCTGAAAAGAACGATGATGCGGCAAGGTTTGGTTTGCCCGGCCGCACGCAGATCGTTGGCAGCCGCAAGGATATCCCGTCAACGAAACCCTTGCGGCTGTAGTCTTGGATCAGCAATTCGCAGGCCGCCTTCTGAGCGCCATAGCTGGTTTGGGGCGACTGCAGGAACTCGTCGTCAATCTTGTCGGGGTAGGGACCACCGAAGACGGCGATGGACGAGGTGAAGATCAGGCGCGGGCGACAGGCTCCCTTGGTGGCGGCATGCTGAGCCCGCAGCTCTTCGAGGAAATGCCACATCGCCGCGAGGTTCGTCGTCCAGCCTTTGTCGAAATTTGTCTCTGCCTCGCCCGAGACGATGGAGGCCAGGAAGTAGATGATATCGAAGCGCTCTGCCGCGAGCGCAGCCCCTTCGGCGGGATATGACAGATCGCCTTGCCGCCGGTCGTCGATCGGCGCCCCGTCTGGCGGAAATGCGATGTCATGCAGCGTGATTTGCACATCGTCGCGGCCGGGTAGCCCATGGTCCAGCAGCCTGCGCACCAGTTTCTGCCCGACCATGCCGCCACCGCCTAAAATCAGAATCCTAGTCATGTCTGCAACCCGTTGCGCGCCTTGAGTTCGAGGTAAAGGCCCGAATGATCCTTTTCGGCCCCGTCCATTTGGTGCACGAAGTGATCGAAGCGGTCGCGGACGTGTTGCGCAATGGGGAGCTCCAGGCTGAGGCCCCTCGCTTCGCCAAGCACGTTGTCGAGATCTTTCAGTTGCAGTCGCGACAGCCCCCCGGGTGTGAAATTGCCTTCGGTCATGCGGGCCCCGTGTTGTTGTAGAATCGTGCTATCTGCAAATCCGCCCTTGAGCGCGTCGCGCAGGGCTGCCGGATCACCGCCACCCTGTTCGACCAGCAGCATCGCCTCAGCCACAGCGCCGATCGTGATTGCGACGATGGTCTGGTTGGCGAGCTTGGCGAGCTGCCCGGAGCCGGATGGCCCAACATGAACCGGGCGGCCCATGGCCGCGAGCACCGGCCGGACCTTGTCGAA
The DNA here is from genome assembly GCA_038521825.1 of Pseudomonadota bacterium. GTDB lineage: Bacteria > Pseudomonadota > Alphaproteobacteria > Rhodobacterales > Rhodobacteraceae > JBCBKL01. The sequence goes on from JBCBKL010000001.1 coordinate 146,901, forward strand.
TACCTCAGCCGATCCGCCCGCCATGATGGCGAGGCTTGCGGCCTCTGCCCCCTTGGTTCCGCCCGAGACCGGTGCGTCGAGATGGTCGACACCGACCCCGCGCAGCAGCGCCGCCTGAGCGCGCGCTTCCTCCGGTTTGGTCGATGACATGTCGACCCAGATCATGCCCTGCGGCAATGCCTCGATGATCGTCTGCTGCAGGTCCAGCACCGTCGCGCCGTCGCTTAGCATCGAGATGATTAGCTCAGCATCCGAAACAGCATCGTGGGTGTCCTTCGCCACACGTGCGCCGTGATTGGCAAGCGGGGCGGCCTTGACCGACGTCCGATTCCAGACCGATAGCTCATGCCCGGCCTTCATCAGGTTAATGGACATGGGAAACCCCATTAGCCCCGTTCCGAGAAGCGCAACTTTGGTCATTCGACGTCTCGCATCCACTGGTCATTGTCGTTTTGCTGACTTACGCTAACAGAAAAGCCGAGGCCCGGAAGGGCCAATGATCATCGCGGTCGGGGAGGGACTGGTATGGGTCGACTGAGTGGCAAGCGCGCCTTGGTGACAGCAGCAGGCCAAGGGATCGGCCGAGCCAGCGCACTGGCGATGGTGTCGGAGGGCGCGCATGTCTATGGCACCGATATCGACGGCGCGGCACTCAAAACTCTAGCAGCCGAGGCCAGCGGCCAACTCGACGTTTTCCAGATGGATGTGCGGGACGATGCGGCTGTTGCGGCAGGCGTGGACCACGCGCAGCCGGACATTTTGTTCAACTGCGCAGGCTTCGTCCATCACGGCACCGTATTGGAGGCGACCGACGCGGATTGGGATTTTGCATTCGACCTCAATGTCCGATCGATGTGGCGCACGATCCGGGCGGCCCTGCCAGGGATGTTGGAGCGGGGCGGTGGATCGATCATCAATATGTCGTCGGCCTGCTCGTCGGTAATCGGGGCGCCCAATCGCTTCATCTACGGCACGACCAAGGCTGCCGTCATTGGAATGACGAAATCGGTCGCGGTGGATTACATCCGCGAAAAGATCCGCTGCAATTGCATTTGCCCCGGCACCGTCGAAAGTCCCAGCTGGCACGAACGGGTCAAGGCACTTGGTGTCGAGATGGGAAGCTACGAGGCGGCGCTCGAAGCCTTCGTTTCGCGCCAGCCCATGGGCAGGGTGGCCAGGGCCGAAGAGATCGCGGCCCTCGTCGTGTATCTGGCCAGCGACGAGAGTGCTTTTGTCACCGGGCAACCGCATGTCATCGACGGCGGGTGGAGCGGATAAGGTGGACGCCTCCGGCGGGCGTACTTTGGGGACAATGAATGAAAGGCGTGCGAGATGAAGCCCGAAGACCTGCGATCACGAAAGTGGTTCATGAACCCAGACGATCCGGAGATGACCGCGCTTTATCTCGAGCGGTATCTGAACTACGGCCTGACCCCGGCTGAGCTGCAATCGGGCAAGCCCATCATCGCAATTGCTCAGACCGGCAGCGATCTGAGCCCCTGTAACCGCCATCACATCGAGCTGGCCAAGCGAGTGCGCGACGGTATCATTGCGGCGGGCGGCACCTGTATCGAGGTGCCCGTCCATCCGATCCAGGAAACGGGCAAACGCCCGACTGCCATGCTGGATCGCAACCTTGCGTATCTCTCCTTGGTCGAGACGCTGTTTGGCTATCCGTTGGACGGCGTTGTCCTGACCATCGGCTGCGACAAGACCACGCCCGCGTTGCTGATGGCGGCGGCCACTGTGAACATTCCGGCCATTGCGCTATCGGTCGGGCCGATGCTGAATGGCTGGCATGACGGCAAGCGCGCGGGTTCGGGCACTGTGATCTGGAAGGCCCGCGAACGGATGGCTGCCGGCGAGATTGACGCGGCGGAGTTCATGAAGATCGCCGCGGCGGCGGCCCCGTCCGTCGGCTATTGCAACACCATGGGCACCGCCACGACGATGAACTCGCTGGCCGAGGCGCTTGGTATGCAATTGCCGGGCTCCGCCGCGATCCCGGCCCCCTATCGCGAGCGCGGGCAGATGGCTTACGAGACGGGCCGCCGGATCGTTGAAATGGTCTGGGAGGATCTGCGTCCCTCTGACATCATGACCCGCGAGGCTTTCGAAAATGCCATTGTGATCAATTCGGCCATTGGCGGGTCGACCAACGCGCCAATCCACCTGAACGGGATCGCAAAGCATCTGGGCGTGCCGCTTGATAATGACGACTGGCAGCGGTTGGGCCATCACGTACCATTGTTAGTCAACCTGCAGCCCGCCGGTAAGTACCTGGGCGAAGATTATCAAAGGGCGGGCGGTGTTCCCGCGGTCGTTGGTGAATTGATTGCGGGGGGCCTTTTACCAAACCCGGATGCCCGGACAGCAAACGGCAAGTCGATGGGCGAGAACTGTGGGTCATGCCGGTCCGGTAATGCGGACGTCATCAAGAGCGTGCAGGATCCGCTCATGGCTGAAGCCGGCTTTATCAACCTCAAGGGCAACCTTTTTGACAGCGCGATCATGAAGACCAGCGTGATCAACGCCGAGTTCCGCGACCGTTACTTGTCGAACCCCGATGACCCGAACGCGTTCGAAGGCCGGGCAGTGGTCTTTGACGGGCCGGAGGATTATCACCATCGTGTCGATGACCCGGCCGAGGGTATCGATGCACACTGCATCCTCTTCATGCGCGGCGCGGGGCCCAAGGGGTACCCAGGCGGGGCCGAGGTGGTGAATATGCGTGCCCCAGCATACCTGTTGAAACAGGGGATCGACGCTTTGCCTTGCGTCGGCGACGGACGGCAATCCGGCACATCGGGGTCGCCGTCTATACTGAACGCGTCGCCCGAGGCGGCGGATGGCGGCGGGCTGGCTTTGCTGCAAACCGGGGACCGGGTACGGATTGACCTGAACACTTGCACCGTAAACATGCTGATCGACGACGCCGAACTTGCCGATCGCCGGACCGCTTTAGAGGAAACAGGCGGTTACGCAGCGCCGGAAAGCCAGTCGCCATGGCAGGCACTTTTCCGCGAAAAGGTGGGGCGGTTTGATCAGGGCATGACCTTGAGAGGAGCGTCAGATTTCAAAGATATTGCGCGGAAACATATGCCGCGGGACAATCACTGAGGGGTATAGGATGAAACTGGTACGCTACGGCGCGCCCGGCGCGGAAAAGCCGGGGCTGATGGTAGAGGACACGCTGCGGGATTTGTCGGGGCTTATCCCCGATATCACCGCGTACACGCTGTCGGATGCGGCGTTGGACAAGCTGCGCGCAGTGGATCCGGCAACCTTGCCGGTGGTCGAAGGCAATCCCCGCCTTGGCCCCTGTGTGGGGGGCATCGGCAAGTTTCTTTGCATTGGCCTGAACTATTCCGACCACGCGGCGGAGACCGGTGCGGATATCCCCGAACACCCCATCCTGTTCTTCAAGGCCAACTCGGCCATCGTGGGGCCCAACGACGACGTGGTAATGCCGCGCGGATCGACCCAGACCGATTGGGAGGTTGAGTTGGGTGTCGTTATCGGCACGACCGCCAAATATGTCAGCAAAGCCGACGCGCTGAACCACGTGGCAGGCTATTGCATCGTTAACGACGTGTCGGAACGGCATTTTCAGACCAAGCTGACGGGCCAATGGACTAAGGGCAAATCCTGCGACACGTTCGGCCCGACCGGCCCCTGGCTGGTCACGCGGGACGAAGTGGCGGACCCACAGGCGCTGGCCATGCATCTTAACGTGAACGGAAAGCGGATGCAGACGGGCAACACCGCCACGATGATCTTTTCCGTCGCCGAGATCATCGAACATCTGAGCCATCTCTTCACCTTGCACCCGGGTGATGTCATCACCACCGGAACTCCGCCTGGCGTAGGCATGGGGATGAAGCCTGACCCGGTCTATCTGAAGCCTGGCGATGTGATGGAGCTGGAAATTGAGGGCCTTGGCAAGCAACGTCAGCAGGTCCGGCAAGATGCCTGATCTGCTGCTCATCGGTGGCGCGACCGATATGATGATGGACCGGTTGCAAGCCGCCTTCAGCGTTCACAAATGGGCCGATCTCGACATGGCTTGGTTGGCCGAGAACGGCGCTTCCATTACCCATGTCGCGACCAACGGCCATGACGGTGTCAAGCCCGAGGTCATGGCAGCGCTGCCCAACCTTCAAATGATCTCGTGCTATGGCGTCGGTTATGATGCCATTGACGCGCAAGAGGCCGTGCGGCGGGGGATCATGGTCACCCACACTCCGAACGTTCTGAACGAAGAGGTCGCCACGACAGCCGTCATGCTGATGCTGGCCTGCTATCGCGAGCTTTTGCGCGACGATGCCTATGTCCGGTCCGGCGATTGGGAGGCAAAGGGCAACGCACCCCTTACCCGCTCGGCCGACAACCAGACCGTGGGGATCCTCGGCCTGGGCCGCATAGGGCAGGCCATCGCGGACAAGCTGGCGCCCTGGAAGGCGACGATCCTCTATCATAGCCGCAGCAGGAAGGATGTGCCTTACACCTACTGTGATGACCTTGTAGCGATGGCGAAGGCGTCTGACGTGCTGATCTGCATCACTCCGGGTGGAACGGGTACGCGGCATCTGGTGAATGCGGAGGTGCTCGAAGCACTCGGGTCGCAGGGTACCTTGATCAATGTCGCCCGAGGGTCGGTGGTGGACGAGGCCGCGCTGATTGGGGCCTTGGAGGTCGGAAAACTCGGCTGGGCGGGGCTCGATGTCTTTGAGGCCGAACCGCATGTGCCCGAAGCGCTGCGCAAGATGCCCAACGTGGTCCTGTTACCGCATGTCGGCAGCGCAACGATTGAAACCCGCGGGGCCATGGGCCAGCTGACGGTCGATAACTTGCTGCAACATCTCGAAGACGGCACGGTTCTGACACCCGTGCCCGAGTGCCAGTGACCAAGATCGCCAAGGTCGAGGCGCGGCTGTTCAGCGTGCCCCTCGACGAGGTTCTGGTTGACGCCAAGCATGGCGATCATTCCCACTTCCATCTGATCACGGCGACCGTCACGCTCGAAGATGGGCGCAGCGGCACCGGCTATACCTACAATGGCGGGCGAGGCGGACATGCGACCGCCAGCCTGATCAAACACGACCTTGCGCCATTCCTGGTTGGACAGGAGGCCGAGGACGTTGAAGCGCTCTACGATGCGATGCAGTGGCATATGCATTATGTAGGGCGGGGCGGTATCCTCAGCTTTGCCATCTCAGCCGTCGATATCGCTCTCTGGGGTCTGCGTTGCGTGGCAGCGGGCAAACCGCTTTGGAAGATGGCGGGCGGAGCGGGACAAAGCTGCGATGCCTACGGCGGGGGGATCGATTTGGCCTTTCCGCTGCCAAAACTGCTGCGCAATATTCAGGGCTACCTCGATGCGGGGCTAGGCGCAGTCAAGATTAAGGTGGGCCAACCGAACGAGGCGACCGATATCGAACGTATTCGGGCGGTCCGCGACCTGATCGGGCACGACGCAGCCTTCATGATCGACGCCAATTATTCGATGAGCCGGGACCAGGCGATCTCGCTCGCTCGTGCCGTCAAGGATCAGAACCTGCTGTGGTTCGAAGAGCCGATCATCCCCGACGACTATCCCGGTTATGCTGTGGTAGCGCGCGATGGGGGTGTTCCGGTTGCGCAGGGTGAAAACCTGCACACGATACACGAATTCGAAATGGCGCTTGATCAGGGCGATCTGGCCTTTGTCCAACCCGATGCGTCGAACTGCGGTGGTATCACGGGATGGCTGCAAGTCGCCCAACTCAGCCGTCAGCACGGTATTCCGGTCTGTTCCCACGGGATGCAAGAACTGCATGTCAGCCTTGTCTCTGCCCAGTCGAATTCCGGCTGGCTCGAAGTTCATTCCTTCCCTATCGACCGCTATACAGAACGGCCCTTGGTGATAGAGAACAAGCGGGCCTTGGCACCCAATGAACCGGGGATCGGAGTGCAGTTCGACTGGGACAGGCTGACGCCGTTCGAAATCCCGGTCTGATGCTCGAATTCGCGGCGGCGGTCTTTTTCCTGATCATCACGCCGGGGCCCGGCGTGCTGTCAACGGCCGGAGTAGGAGCTGCTTACGGCTACCGCGCCGGGCTCGCCTATGTCGGCGGGCTATTCGTGGGCAACAATCTCGTCTGTGCAATGGTCCTGTCCGGCGTCGCTGCCGCGGCACTCGCTGTGCCTTGGCTTCGGACCGTTCTGTTGTTTGGATCGGTCGCGTATCTGCTGTGGCTCGCCTCACGCATCGCGTTCGCGGGCGCGCGGATCGGGTTTGCCGAGCCAAAGGTGCCTCTTGGGTTCTGGAACGGCGTTGCGCTGCAGCCGATTAACCCCAAAGCCTATGCGGTTAACACCACGCTGTTTTCCGGCTTCGCGTTCATGCCCGAGGCGCTGCTTGCCGAGAACGCGATCAAATTGTTGATACTCAACGCGATCTGGGTGCCGATCCACCTGCTTTGGTTGCGGGCTGGCGTGACAGTAAGGCGGCTGAACCTCGCGCCTCAGACCCAGCGGAGGATCAATTTCGCTATGGCTGGCTCGATGCTGATCGTGGTCATGTTGGCGTTGTTTTCAGGGTAGTACACGACCTAAAAAGTCATGAAGCGGAGGCGCGAACGCGCGCTTTCTCACTTGGCTTTCGCGTGATTCCGTAAGCTTTCCGCGCCGTGACCAGCCGCAGATCCTCTGGGTCCATCCCGATGCTCAGGATGGTTTCGCGGTCATAGCGCGCCTTTGCGATGTCCTGATCATACGCGGTGCCAAACAGCCGATCGATCCATCCCATCCCGAAGCTGACATGATAGGTGGCGGCGTGGTCCTGGAAGTGATGGACCAGATGGCTTCGGGTGACGCGCTGACCGAACCATCCTTTCGGAACCTTCAGATGCGCCAGCGTATGGCAGTATTCGTAGAATACGAATGCCGAGATCGACCCCACAAACAAGGCTACGCAAGAGAGGCTAACTGCTGGCAGCGCTCCGATCAGTGGCCAAAGGACCAACGTGTGCCCCGCAACAGACATCAGAGCGAAGCGGACAGGAAACCAGTGGTCGTCGCCGGTAAAGAACTCCGGATCGGTTGGAAACTCGTGATGGCCGATATGAGAGCGATAAAGGGCGTTGAATGTGGGCTGTTCCTTCGGCGGTTCGCGGTGATACACGAAGCGGTGCATCACGTATTCGACCAAGAACTGCAGCAGCACCCCGTAGACAACGGCCAGCAGCATCCCTGGACTAAACACAAAGACCATGACGGCCAAGCCACCAAGCCACAATGGAAAAAGCCGCTGTAGGCTGCCCATGGCGATCAGGATACGCAGGGTCGGTATCATCTTGTTCTTCCTCCAGTCTCACACAGCGGGGGTTGCCACGGAGCAAGTCAATGATGACGTAGCGTGGACGCTCGCTATTTTCCGAAGCGTATGAGGGCTTGCAGACGCCCGATTTGGCGAGGTCTCTCCGAGCCCAATTTGACCGACAATACATATCTGACGAACGTCGACCGCTATATGGGAGCCCCTGCTTTCGCCAATTGGCGGCAGTGTGTATTTGAGGATTATGTTAAGGGACCCCAAACAACCGAGCCGCCGCTATGAAGGTAGAATCGCTGATCCTGACCGATGGTATTCCTATCGACCGCGTCCGGGTGACATTGTGGTCTCGACACCACCAAAATCCGGAACAACATGGACGCAGGGCATTCTGGCGATGCTGCTTTCTGGTGATCCTGAAGTGGATGCTGCCGTTTCTCGAAACGCACCTTGGATCGACATCGCCACTGCGGAACAGGACGAAATCATTACATCGCTCAATGCGCAAAGGGGACGTCGGCAGGTAAAAACCCATACTCCTTTCGATGGGATCCCGCTTTGGTCGGAGCTGCGCTACATCGCTGTTTTTCGACATCCAATTGATGTGCACTTCTCATTTAGACGCCACGTCGAAAACATGACGCGGGAAGTGCTCAGAGACATTTACCCGCCCGATGTTCACGAAGGTTTCCGCATTTTTCTTGAAGGCAACCATCGCGACGGCGCCAGTCTTGAATCCATTATCGACCATTACCGCAGCGCCTTGGAGCTGGTAGGCCAGAAGAACTTCTTATGCCTGCACTACGCCGACATGACGGAGGATTTGGAGACCGCTGTTTACAGCATTTCGGAGCACGTGGGAATTTCGCACCCACCTGCTGTCATGAACGAATTGATTGACGCTGCAAGGTTCGCAAACATGAGGGAAAACGCGGAGCGATTTGCTATGTCCGCGGGCGAAGGGTTCTGGCGGGACGACTCGGACTTTTTTGACAGTGGAACCTCGAACAAGTGGGTCGGTGTCCTCAGTGAGGCGGATCTATCTTTATACGGTGCCCGAATGAGTGCCTTGCTCAGTGCAGAGCAAAGGCACTGGCTTGAATGCGGAGGCTTTGGCCCGAGAAGTTAAAGGTTAACCTGAGTGTTGGCGCGGCCCATGCTACAGCGGGCCCTTTCTACGAACAGAGGCGCGCACCGCCCAACCGCTCACCCCAACCGCCAGACGAACCCGCTCGATCCGAATGCCTCGTACCGCTCCTGCACCAGCGGGTCATGACCCGGGATCACACGGCCTGGACTTCCGGCAAGCTCCTGGATCTGCGCGAACCCTTTCACCATGTCCTCTCGATCGACGACGATGGGAAAGAGCAGACCCTGCTCGAAATTCTCATAGTAATGAGCGGCATCCGAAGCGAGACACAGCGGCCCGTTTTCCGTCATCACACGCACCGCCTGTAGCCCCCGCGAATGCCCGCCGATCTTGTGGACGGTGACGCCTGGCGCGACCTCTGCCTCGCCTTCACAAAATTCGACCCGACCTGAATAGACATGCCGCACCATCTCGCACACATGGTCTGCAGTGAAAGGGTGGCGCAGGTCGGGGTCGCACATGCAGGGGCCCGTAGCGAACGCCATCTCGGCCGCCTGCATGTGGAACCGCGCCGCCGGATAGCGGTCAAGACCGCCGGCGTGATCGTAATGCAGATGGGTGACGATGACAGCCTCAACCGTCTCCGCCTCGATCCCCAGCACCTCCAGCGACTTGGCTGGATCCCGCAGGATCGGGCGGCCCCGCCGCTGACCCTCCGCTTTGTCGTACCCCGTGTCGACGATGATGCGCTGCGATCCGTTGTCGAGAACCCAGACAAAGTAGTCCATGCCATGCGGAGCGGCCGGATGATCGTCGTCAAGAAAGCTCTCGGCCCGTGTCCTGTTGTTCCGCTCCGCGTATTTCAACGCATAGACGCGCCATGCTGCGCTCATACCGTTCCCTCCCTCGATATGGGGTCAGGGTACACGCTGACGCGTTTGACGGAACACTTTCCTGCGCCTAGCCTCGATCCGGCACAGACAGGCGGGGCAGACATGACACTGACGGTTGCGGTCATTGGGCTTGGGTATTTCAGCCAGTTCCACCTTGACGCATGGAACAGATCGCCCGCTGCGCATATCGTTGGGGTCTGCGATGGCGACCAAGCCCGGACAGAGGCGCAGGCGCAGGAATTCGACGTGCCGGGCTATACTGATCCCGAAACCCTGCTGGCCCAGACGGACCCGCAAGTCATCGACATCGTGGCCCCGCCTCACGCTCATGCCAATCTGATCCGCAGCTGCCTAAAACCCGGGCGGCTGATCATCTGTCAAAAGCCGTTCTGTACTTCGGTCGACGAGGCGCAAGACATCATCGATCTCGCCGACCAGCACGGGACCCGCATCGTCATACATGAAAATTTCCGGTTCCAGCCGTGGTATAGGGAGATTCAGGGGTTTCTCGGCTCTGGCCGCATGGGGCCGGTTTATCAGGCCCGTTTTGACCTTCGGCCCGGTGATGGGCGGGGCCCGGCCGCCTATCTCGACCGGCAACCGGCATTTCAGAAGATGCCCCGTTTACTGATCCACGAAACGGCTGTGCATTTCATTGACGTTTTCCGTTGGCTCTTTGGTCCGATCGAAAGCGTCTACGCCGACCTGCGGCGGCTGAACCCGGTCATTTTGGGCGAGGATGCCGGGGTCTTGCTGCTGCACCATGCGGACGGGCCCACGACGGTTTTTGACGGCAACCGTTTATCGGATCATGTCGCCGACAACCTGCGGCATACGATGGGCGAATTCATGATCGAGGGCGAAGGCGGGAAGCTGACGCTGGACGGGAACGGCCAGATCCGGTTCCGGCTCTTTGGAGCAGACGAGGCCGAAACATTACCGATCACGCGGTCGGTCGACGACGCAGCATTCGGTGGCGGATGTGTTGCTGCGCTGATCAACCACGTCATCGACGCGGTCGAACGAAACGCCCCTCTAGAAAACGAAGCCCGCGACTACCTGACTGTCATGCATGTGAGTGAAGCCGCCTACCGCTCTGCCGCAGAGGGGCGCAGGATCGACCTTTAGGCGTCGCCAAAGAGCGACTTGAAGAGGTTGATCCCCGCGCGGAACCCATCTTCGAAATTACCATTGCCCGGATGATAGACGCTCTCGAAACTGATGACACCGTCATAGTCATCAGCACGCAGGGCGTCAGCCATGGGTTGGAACTGATCGGCAAGCTGGCCTTCGCCCATGCATTTGACCTCAAGCGTTGCCCGCGGCGTGTCGACCTGCACGTCCTTGATGTGGATGTGACCCAGATAGCCGCCCCGCACTTCGTCATAACCCTCCGGCCATGCACGTTCGTGACACCAGCAATTGTTGGCAGGGTCCCACAACACCTTCAGCGCGTCTCTGGCATCTAATTCGTCAATCAGCTTGCACGCGGTATAGTTTGAATTCACCATAGTACCGTTCCCAGTCTCTACAACCAGTGTAACGCCCTCGGCCCGGGCCAGATCGACGGCCGGTGCGATAATTGGCGGCATCGTATCCCATGCACCCTTGGCCACGTTCCAGACCTCGGCGCCTCCTGCGCCCCATAGGATCTGCTCTTTCTTCTGGGTCATGATGCGCACCAAGGGGCTGCCAACGACATGAGCCATGTCGATAACCCGCTTAAGGGCATCCATATGTTGGGTATGCAGGGTATCGCCCGGTCGGTTGGCCGTCGTCATTCCTGCAAAAATATGGCGGCTCAGACAGGACACCGGCTTGCCCCGATCGCGCAGCAGCGCGTCAATCTCTGAGATCTCCTGGGCCGAATGATCACCCACCTCCTTGTCGCCCACGAATTGCAGTTCTGCATGATCGAGCCCGAACTCATCCATCACATCAACTGCATGGGCCAGATCGCGGCTGATGCCGTCGCAAATGACACCCAGCTTCATGACCTTGTCTCCCGCACGCTTTCGCGGTGCAACTCGGCGCCCACGATCTGTTCGATCACCCGGGTGCAAACCCAGTTGTCGCCGTTCGGATAGCGGGTGCGGCCCGCGTGAAAAATCTGCATCGCCGACGCAGCGGTATGCAAGGGTACGCCCAGCTCTTCGCCCAGATCCATCGAGATCGTGAGATCCTTGTGCATCGTGTTGATGTGGCTGCCGGTGCCCTCGAATTGCCGGTCAATGATCTTTTGCAGGGCGTTATTGACCACACCGCACCCCGCCGACGAGGTCGAAAAGACGTCAAGGATTACCTGCCCTGGCACGCCCGCTTTGGCGGCAAGGGCGGCGGCCTCGAAAGTCGCCGAAAACTGCGCTCCGATCAGCGATTGCAGACAGGCCTTGACGGTCTGGCCTTCGCCAGCCTTGGTTCCGACGCGATGGATCGAGGCTGAAACGGCATCCATCAAAGGCGCCATACGATCAAGCACGTCGGCCGCACCCGCCGCCATCATGGTCAAAGTTCCGCTCTGCGCGCCGGGGTAACCGCCCGAGACCGGCGTATCGATCATACTGACGCCGGTACCCTCTAGCGCCGCTCCGATCTCGCGCGCTTCGCTTGGTTTTATCGTCGCCGTCAGCAGGATAACTCCGCCTTCCGACATTGTTTGCGCCAGACCGTCCGGCCCCATGATCACATCGCGAGCCTGTGCGCCATGCATGACCATCACGAAAACTGCATCTGCCTTGGCCCCGATTTCAGCCACGCTGCCCGCGACCTGGCCGCCCATTTCGCGGAAGGCCTCGATGCGGGCGGGGAGCAGATCCAATCCCCACGTTTCGAAGCCGTTCGCGAGCAGGTTCTTGGCCAGGCCCGAACCCATATCACCCAATCCGATAATACCAACCGTCGTCATGCGGTGGTCCTCCCTCCTTGTTTTCAGATGGGGTTTCTAGCGCATCCCATGCGCCGGGCGGGTCCAGTAGACACCCCTGCCCATAGCACCCCTGCCGTGGGGCAATGTCAGCCTAGCACGGGGTTTGCAGATTAATAGGCGGTTTTTGCGGTGGTCGCCCGAGGTCTTGGCCCGTCGTTATTTGCGTTTGCTGCTCTAGGTTCAGACGACGCGGACGAAGCTGTCGTTGGCGATGCTAGCCATGCTAGCTAGGACGCAGCAAGGTTCGTCGGAAGTCGAGGCTCGGTTGAAGAAGATCATCGTCACCGGAGCAAACGGCGTTGGGAAAAGCCATTTTGCCAACAGGTTGGGTTTGGCCCGGCCTGAGGTTCCAGTGATTCCATTCGACGCGATCAAGCTCCGGACGAACTGGCAGCAAAGACCGCGTTCAGAAATCGTCAGCTCCCTGCAGAGAGAGGTGGACAAGGACGCATGGATACTTGAAGGCGGGCCCAGCCTTCTACCTGTTGCTATTGAGCGGGCTGACGCGTTGGTCTGGCTTGATCCACCCGAATTCGTGAGGGCATGGCGGTTACTTTCCCGCCCTTGGAGGAACCTTGGCAGGACCAGGCCAGAGTTACCTTCAGATAACGTCGATTGGCCTTGGCAACAGTACAAGTTCGCAATTCCGAGTCTCAAGAATAGGGCTCGATTTCACGCGCATATCTCACTGGTATTTCGTAGCGCGGACAAGCCTGAAAAGTGGCGATGTCGCGACGAGGAAGACCGAAATACGGTGGTTATAAAATGGGCCAAGGCCATGCCTTGAGCTGGTTGTGCGCCTCCGCCCCGCAGTGCCTAATGACGGCTGAGCAGAGAAGTACACAGACCGCCCTTTGCCCTCCCATTCAAGCTTGCTGCCACAGACTTCTGAGTGGCAAGTCATCAGGGGAGATCGCTGGGGGCATGTGATCAGTCGGCAATAAACACGTCATGCCCCCAGTCGCAAAAGACGACGAAATACTTGCCCGCCGGGCACGCCCAAAGCGCAGATCGGTCTCCCCGTCGGTCAGGATGGCTCAGGATTGGGGCTGCGCCATAGCCCCGCATGCGCAGCGAGCTCTTTGGCGATGACATCGGCCTGTGCGGGTTCAAATGGTTCAATGTCCATAGCACGATGGCGATGCCATCAGACGCTTGGGTTATTGGAAGTGATTGCCCGGCGGCAATCATGCCAAGTCCACACCGTGTCCCGTCTCGGCCGAGCTTTTGATTGCTTCGACAACGCGTAAAGCCCGCAACCCGTCCTCTGTCGTGACAAGGGGTGCGGCCCGCCCGGCGATAACATCCGCGAAATGGGCAATCTGGGCTTGCAGAGGGTCAATCCGGGCCACAGGCATCCGTGTGGCTGAAATCGGAGCCCACCAATCGGGGCCTTCCGGCTGTGACCAATGAGCAAGGTTGGGCAACGCCAGGGATCCCGCTGTGCCCCCGATCCAGTAACACGTTTGATCGGTGGCGGGATAAGAGGGATTTTCATGGGCCGTCATCTCCCAGCTCCACGGGCCGACGGCCGCATCGCTCAGGTTCAAGGTGCCCAAGAGACCGTCGGCAAAGCAGGCCGCGACGACCACAGTGTCCTCGGCCCCGTTGTCGCGAATGGCCCCGCTTTCCATTGCCTGAACGCGGGTGATGGGGCCGCAAAGGTTCATTAGCAAATCGACATCGTGGATGAGGTTGATGAAGAGCGGACCGGCCCCTTTGCCGGTGCGCCATGCCTGCTGAAAGTACCGATCCGGTTTGGGCAGCCAGCACTGGGCATGCAACGTCGTCAGGCGACCTAACGCGCCCTCTGCGATCAAACGTCCGGCTTCGGCCACAAGGGGCATATGACGACGATGATGACCGACAAGAACCGGGCAATCGCCCGCCGCATCTACGATGCGGGCACCGTCCTCGGATGATCCCGCCAGTGGTTTTTCGATCAGAACTGGCTTAGTGGCGGCAATGCAGCGCAGCGCCATCGGGGCGTGCTGATCATTCGGGACGGCCAGGATGACGCCATCGCAAAGAGGCAGCAGGTCATCCAGATCATCGACCCAAGGCAGATCAAGGGCCGTATCGCGGTTGGGCTCAACTACGCCGACTAGCGAAACCCCTGGCACCGCCTCGATCGCGGCGACATGACGGCGGCCTACCAGCCCCGCGCCGACCAATCCCAACCTCGTCATTTTTTGCCCCGTACTTGCGCCACCGGACAGGCTATCACCAGATCATCGATCTTCAAAGGCGCCCGGTCGGCCCGAAAAGCCAGCTAGACGCAAGAGACCCGAAACCGGACACGAACATGCCAGGGGCAAGCGGTCGAAATAGACCGGGCAACTACGCGGCGACTTTCGGATCTGGCTCTTCAAGCAGCTTCATGGGGTCTGGTCTGATCCAGTCCCGAGAGTTATGACGTCGCCGAACTATTGCCAGCGCAACCCAAGCCGTTTGTGACCTATGGCTGGCTATCGGCGTCTTGGAAAGGTTTACACGCTCTTCTTCTAGCCGAAATCTGCCCGCGTACCTTACCGACGCGCAAGTTCTCGTTTTCGTTTTTGATTTAGTGGTGAGCCGTGCAGGATTCGAACCTGCGACCCACTGATTAAAAGTCAGTTGCTCTACCAACTGAGCTAACGGCCCACTGAACCGCCTCTTTAGAAACCAAGTTTCCGAGGGTCAAGCCGATTCCCGGAGCAGAGAGGAAGTTTCGCTGCGACACTCTGGATTCGGTCACACCCGGGCGTTATATGCCCGCAATGCAAATGCTGACGCCACATACCGTACCGTTCATGAAGATGCATGGGCTTGGAAACGACTTTGTCGTTTTTGATATGCGTGATCAGGGCTTTGCGGTTGATCCGGCGTTGGCGCGCGCCCTGGCTGACAGACATCGGGGCGTGGGTTTCGACCAATTGGCTGTCATTGAGAAAGCAGAAGACGCCGACGCGCGGCTGACATTTCTGAACGCTGATGGTTCGGTCTCGGCGGCTTGCGGCAACGCGACCCGATGCATTGCTCGATATCTTTTGGACCATGGAAGTGCGGGGCCCCTGCGCCTCGTGACCGAACGTGGTATGCTTGAAGCGACGGATGCCGGCGAGGGCCTCACTTCGGTGAATATGGGGCAGCCCATGACGGACTGGACGGACATACCGCTTGCCAAGCCGATGGACACGCTCGAACTGCCCATCGAAGGGGCTCCAACAGCGACAGGCATGGGCAATCCACATTGTACGTTCTTTGTTGAAGATGTTGATGCCGTCGATCTCGCCACCTTTGGTCCGGCGCATGAAACACACCCACTTTTTCCCGAACGGACGAATGTGCAGATTGTCCAACTGGCGGGCCCAGATCATCTGCGTGTCAGGGTCTGGGAAAGGGGAACTGGCATCACTCTCGCCTCCGGTTCATCATCTTGTGCTGTTGCTGCCGCCGCTGCCCGGCGCGGGCTGACGGGGCGGTCAGTGCGCATCGATCTGGATGGCGGCGAATTGCAGGTCGAGTGGCGGGATGACGGGGTGTGGATGACTGGGCCGACGCGACATGTCTTTAGCGGCACATTAACATGTGAGTTTCTGGAGGCCGATGCATGAGCGCTCCGAAATTCACAACGCTTGGCTGCCGGCTGAACGCTTACGAGACCGAAGCGATGAAGGAACTGGCCGCCAAGGCTGGGGTAAAAAATGCCGTCGTGGTTAATACCTGCGCCGTCACGGCAGAAGCTGTCCGAAAGGCGCGGCAGGAGATCCGGAGGCTACGTCGGGACAATCCCCACGCGAAGCTGATCGTCACCGGCTGCGCCGCTCAGACGGAGCCTAGGACCTTTGCCGATATGGATGAGGTCGATGTCGTGATCGGCAATACCGAAAAGATGCAGCCATCAACATGGTCTGCGCTGATTGGTGATACAGAGCCTGTGCTCGTCGACGACATTATGTCGGTGACCGAAACCGCTGGGCATCTGATTGACGGCTTTGGCTCACGATCGCGGGCCTATGTGCAGGTTCAAAACGGGTGCGATCATCGCTGTACGTTCTGCATTATCCCTTTTGGGCGCGGGAATTCTCGGTCTGTCCCAGCCGGCGTCGTGGTGGATCAAATCAAACGGCTGGTGGATCGCGGGTATAACGAAGTTGTCCTGACCGGTGTCGACTTGACGTCGTGGGGGGATGATCTGCCGGCGCAGCCCCGGCTGGGCGATCTTGTCATGCGCATTCTCAAGCTTGTCCCGGATCTGCCCCGTCTGCGGATCAGCAGTATTGACAGCATCGAGGTGGATCATGCGCTGCTCGAGGCCATTGCGACACAGCCACGGTTGATGCCGCATCTACATCTGTCGTTGCAGCATGGTGACGATCTGATCCTGAAGCGGATGAAGCGCCGGCATCTGCGCGACGATGCCATAGCATTTACACACGAGGCGCGTCGGCTCAGGCCCGATATGGTCTTTGGTGCCGATATCATTGCGGGCTTTCCGACAGAAACCGACGCGCATTTTCAGAACTCGCTGCGTTTGATCGATGAATGCGATTTGACCTGGCTTCACGTTTTCCCCTATTCGCGCCGTCTCGGCACGCCGGCGGCGCGCATGCCTCAGATCAATGGCACCGCTATCAAAGAACGTGCGGCGCGCTTGCGCCAACTTGGTGCTGCGCGCGTCGATACACATTTAAGTTCGCAACTTGGCAAAACACACCGGGTCCTGACCGAAAATCCGATGATGGGTCGCACCGAGCAATTCACAGAAGTGCAATTCAGCACGCCGCAACCGGTCGGCCAAATCTTGACGACGCGGGTCGCCGGGGTCGAGGGGACCCGTCTTTTGGGCTAGAAATCGCCCTTCGTTCAGATCGTCGCGCGGCCTCGTGGCAATCTGAATAACTGTGACCTCCAGATACAAAAAAGAGCCGCCGCCTCGTCGGGCGACGGCTGTTCTGTTGGCAAGAAGAAGTGCTTAGTAGCGATGCTTGGCGAATTCCGCATACATGTGCACGACTTCGTCGAACTGATACATTTTCTTGTTCAGGTTCTTGTAGACGCGCACCCGGGCCTGTTCGTCCAGGTCGTGCGTTTCGATCGCGGTTTCCAGATCGGCTTTGACAACGTTCCAGCTGCCGGCGATTTCGTCAAGCGACGCGGCGATCTCCGGCGTTGGCGCCTGCTTGATACCAGCCTCCGGCATACCGAAACGTAGAGCATCCAGGATTAGATCAAACGTGTCGAGCGTCGCCTGAAGGTTCTCATAGATTTCGTCCTTGGCGGTACCGGTCCAGATCTTGCATGCATCCTTGGCCATCATCTGGGTCATCATGCTTTGGCGGCCGGTCATGTCGAGCATGATCGCGTCAATCTGCAAGAGCTCGGCCGGGTTCGTGTATTCGCCTGTCAGCTCGCTCAGAAGGTGCGCAGAGACAGTGAAGAGCTCCATGTTCCGGCCCTTGATGATCTCGATCGCCGCGTCGTCCCGTGGTGCGTCTAGCAGCGTTTCGACCGCCGGGCGCATGTCTGCCCAGATGGCTTTCACCTTGTCGAGATCAGCAAGTGTTTTGCGGTTGGTCTCTTCGCCAATGATGTTCATACCGACGTTGCCAAAGTAAAGCGCGTCGAGCAACTTGTCGAAGTCGTCGCGCGCTTCGACCAACAGGCGCCGGCTCTCATCAGGGGCAACACCATTGTAGTAATGGCACGCCGCAGAGGGGATCTCTTGGGTCAGCGTGCGCAACCGATCCGCCGCATCAATCCGTTCGGCAGCACCAGTGTCGACCATGATGTCGATCACCGAGGTTGCCGCGGATCCCACGGTGGCTGAACCGGACAAGACAACCAGCGCGACAGCACCGGCGATGAGTGAGGTTGATAACTTCATTGCTCGGGTTCTCCGATCATTGGCCGGGCATCAGTACTGATGCTTTGCGTAAATGGTGTAGAGATGGACGAGGTCGTCGAACTCATACATTTTCTTGTTCAACTCGGTATAGAGCTTGGTTCGTTGGTCTTCGTTCAGTTTGTTGCCAGCGAGGATGCCCTCAAGCTTGGGTTTCACGATCGACCAGCTTACCGCGATTCCGTCCAGTACGCCGGCAATCTCCGGTGTCGGAGCCGCTTTGACCCCGGCCTCTGGCATGCCGTTGCGCAGGGCATTCAGTATGAGATCAAAAGTGGAAAGGGACGAGGCGAGGTTTTCCACCACTGCGTCGTCTGCTGTCCCGGTCCAGATCTTGCAGGCATCCTTGGCCATCATCTGTGTGAGCATGCTCTGCCGACCGGTGATGTCGATCATTATCGCGTCCGCCTGCAGCAGTTCGGCCGGGTTGGAGTATTCGCCAGAGATATAGCTGAGAAGAATGTTTGTTTCTTCATACAGCGGCATGTTGCGTTCTTTGATGATCTTGATCGCGGCTGCGTCATCGGAATTGGCAAGCATTGCAGCCACAGCGGGGCGGATATCCGACCAGATCGATTTGACCTTGTCCAATTCGGCAAGTGTTTTGCGATTGGTTTCCGCGCCGATGATGTTCATGGCTGGATTGCCGTTGTAGAGCGCGTCGAGAATGGCGTCGAATTCGTCGCTGCCTTCGCTCAGCAATGTGCGGCTCTCATCAACAGCCACCGAATTGTAAAGGTGGCAGGCTGCCGAAGGGACTTCCTGGCTCAGTGTCCGAAGCCGGTCTACTGCCTCGACCCGGTCGGCCGCGCCAATGTCCTCGACAAGTTGCACTTCGACGATCGTCTCTGGTGCGGCTACGGCAACCTCGGTCCCGCTCAGCGCCATAGTGGCGAGTGTGGCCGACACGAGGTTGGATGTGCGCGGAAGAAGAGTTCTGTAATAGTCCAACATAATACGCCCTCGGGGCTGATACGAATACTCGAGCATCAGCTTTGTGGATGGATAACTTGAGATTTCGGGTTGGCGGGCGGTGCATTGGTCCTGCACCGCCCCAACCGGTATTAAACAGGGAGGAGATCAGCCCTGCTGTTGGGCTTGGATCCAAACCTCAACGCGCCGGTTGATGGATTTGCCTTTGTCGGTGATGTTGCACGCCGCCGGTGCAACCTCACCAAAGCCCGACACCGAGAAGTTGATGTTCTCAAGGCGACCTTCAGAAAACTGCATCAGGGTGTCTAGAACTTCGGACGCGCGGTTCACCGACAGCTGGCGGTTGCTGTCAAACGCGCCCACGTCATCGGTGAAGCCGACGAGCTTGACCTCAGTTCCCTCGGCTTCCTTCTCGAGGTAGTTGACCAACCGTTGCATGTCGATGACGCCACGCTCATCCAGCTTTGATGAGCCTGTGCGGAACCGGAACGTGGTCGACAAGCGATCGTAGTTAATCATTTCCGACAACATCTCGCGCATCACACCGCCCTCGTAGGCATCTGCGCTCGGATCAAGCAACAGCTTGGCGCGGTTGCTGTCCATTTCCATTGGCTTGCGCTTGATGCCGAGGTCGATGAAGCCCGACTTTGCGATCACACCGTCAGCATCTTCAGACAGGGCGTATTTCAGGAAATCCTGCGTCGCTTCGTCGGTTGTGTCCGCGCGGTTGTAGACATAAAGGCGACGCTCAAGGGGGTATTCTTCGGTCTTGGCCGAGAACGCGTCTGGTGTCGCTTCGATACCGCAAGCATTGACCAAGGACATCGGCTTGGCCCCGCGCTGGAATGCGTAACCGACAAAACCGATTGCCGAAGGGTTGTCATTGACCATCGCCGCCATGGTGTTGCTGTCGTTCGCGATCTCACCAATCGTTTGCGTTGTCTCGGCGGCATCACCGTAAATCGCGCTTTCGAATACGGTGCGCGTACCCGAGTCTGGCTGACGCGTCACAACCTTGATCGGCAGATCGGCACCGCCTAGCTCGGCCCAGTTTGTGATCCGGCCGCTGTAAACATCCGCCACTTGTTCCATCGTCATCGAGTTAACCGGATTGTCTGGATGGGTGATGATCACGAGGCTATCGACCGCGATGATGTGTTCCTGGCGCGGGTCAATCATGTTCCCTGCGCCATCGGCCTTGAGCTGTCGCGCCTCCGAGGGCAGAATGCGTCGCGCGGAAAGCCCCAGTTGAGCCGACTTGTCGAGCAGCGCACTGAACGCTTCGTTCGACGAGGTTGAAGTCACAAGATACGATCCGATTTCGTCGCCGAAACCGCCATCACCGATGAAGTTGGCGAGAGTTTCGCCTTCCTTGCCGGTTGCCTTAACAGACGCTTCTGCGTCGAGGAATGATGCATAGCCCGAAAGGACGAGGGGCATCATACCAACACCGAGGGTGTCGGAGCCGACGAACACAACGTCAGCCGCCTCGGTTTCAAAAACCGGGCATGCGGCACCTTCACAGCGGACGCGCGCCGCGCTGATCCGAAGATTACCAAGGGCGGTGCGAATGACGTAGTTATCGTCTTTGAATTCGACGAATTCACCAACGAGGTTCACAGTACCATCGGCCGACTTCAACGTGACTTCGTCGGCAAGCACACTCGCGGGGATCATCCCCGCCGCTGCAATGAGAGCGACACGCTTGATTGCGGCGCTCATCTTGAAAGTTCTCAGATCCACTTTGACCTCCTATGGATTCGCATCAGCGCGACTGCAAATTAATCGAACGCCCTCTAATACTGCTCGAGACGACACGATTTCGATCAAGGACACGCCTTGGTCGACGCTAATTAGAACCAGCGAATTAGGGCAAAATTCGACCGAATATGGCTAATTGTTCGTTGCTCGTGCAAAGGCGTTTCCAGTATGGAAACACTCGTATTTATAGAGAAATTTGCTACTCTTGAGGGAAAATTGAATTCCAATTAGCATATATTGTGCCACACGCCTCGGAATTGTGCATGAAAATTGCGATTTCGTCACGATCAATTGCGACACTCATAGATAGAGAACCGCCACATTGTTGCCCAAATGTTGTCAATCTAAACGGACAATTAGTCTGTCTAATCTCTGCAGCTATCGAATCTATATTGGCCTTTAGCCAATCAATTTCGGAATCCGCTCCGGAAAAAGAATCACTTTCACCTGGATTCTGGTAAAGACTAGCTGTGATTGCATCCTCCAAACGCATCAGGAACGCTCCAAGCCGGGTGGGGGTTACGAACGGGTATTCAAGCCCGGCCAATGCGGCCAGCCGTTCGATGCCAAGACCCGCGTCGCGCTGATTTCCGATGCGTTCAGCTGGTGCAGCGGTGACTGTGACCGCCTGGATGCCCTTCGTGGCCGAGCTCAAAACGGACCTAAGCGTCTTTAGCTGGCCTTCGTCATCAGGTGACAGTGCTTGACCCTTGAGGTCGTCAACCGGTTTGAGTTTGCTTCCCTCAAAATCCTGAATACCCAATAGACGCCGGTTGGCCGCGACAACGGTCAAAGCCGTCTTCTCATCCAACTGGAATCGCAATGCACGGGTCAGAACGGTTTCGTCGATCTCGGTCAGAATGGCCTGCAGCGCAAGCGGCATGCCCTTATCAGCAATCTTGCGCGCGGGACCGTCATAGCTGTCTTCGTTCTTGGACAGCGCCGCAAGCTTGCCCGCCAGATCGTCAGAGCTGCTCATCCGCTATCCCCCGAAGACTGAGTCAGGCGATCAAGCATGGATCGAGCTGCGGTTAGGAAAGCATCCAGATCGAGGCCGGGCTCACAAACGAAACAAGCGGCATCGAGCCGCTGCTCAGGCTCGCAAAGAAACACTTTCAACTCGCCGTCCTGTTGGCGAACCGCAAAGTCGACCACGGCAGGCGAGGGGATCTTGCTATCACGGAAGATGCCCGCAGCTTCGGCGCAAAGCTTGTCGAGGGTTTCGCGCCGCGCTTTTTTTGCGCTGCTTGAGACAAGAACTAACTGAGCGTCGATGTCAGCAAATGCTGCAATCCGACAGGCCTCAAAAGCCACTCGCAAATCGTCCAGCTCTTCCGCGACGCCCATATTGAAAGCTCGTACTTATTGTTTTCACAACAATTAAGCTATTTTGTCGGCATAGAGAAGCCCTTGGCGATGCAGTTGGTCAGCTGTCTTTCAATGCTGCACCATCTGGCAGCCCGGCACTTCCAGTAGCGGGGCGTAGCGGCCTTACAGACGACTTCTCACCGGTTTGTCTTGCGCGCTTTGGTGGGCGCTGGCTCTTTTCGCTAGCCGCCGGTCTGATGCGACGTGGAACAACGGTCCCTTCAACGGCCTTCACCGGCTCTGCGACGGTCTCATCCACGGCCATTGATGGTTCCAGAACGAGTGTCTTGGGGCCGGTATCCAAGGGAACAAAGTCTTTGCCCGCGGGTTCGGCGACACTGAGGCGCGAGATCATATCAACCAAGTGCTCCGCGAAGTCATGGGCGCCGCTGGCTTCCCACCTTTCCGGGTCATCTCCGGCTGCGAGGGCGTTTGTCAGGGAGATGGGGAACACGGCATCGAATTGACCATTCGTTTCACGTTCGACCCGAGCCATGACGCGGCGTCGATCCTTGTCGGAGGTGAGCTTGTCGAAGCGGGTAACGAGGAGAATGCTGTTTTCGCGCAAGGCTTCAGGCATCGCTTCCCAGACTGATGCCTCGCTCTGCCGCCATGCCTGTGTCGCATGTGTGCACCAGATCACGGCGTCAATTTCGGGAACCAGACGTTCCCAGACCTCTGACGGCATGTTGGGGTCGGAAATGCCGGGGCAATCGATCAGATCGCAATTCTCAAGCATGTCCGCCTGCATGAAAAGCCGAATGACGCGGGTATCTTCGATTGGAACGTCGCCGATTTCAGCGACTTCGATAGATTCCTCAGAGCCATCCAGCAATTCACGATGTGCCGCTGGATTACCCTCCGCAATCCAGACGGGCGACAAACGTGTCGCCGTAACCCGCTCCGGCAGGGGACGCGCGCCAAGCAAGAGGTTTGAAAGCGTGCTTTTACCGGCACTGAATTCGCCCATAAGCGCGATGCGCGGTTTGCGTTGTGTCTCAGGCGTCATAACTGGATCTCCCGCCTTTGTTCGTTACTCAAGTCATCGATAATGTTAGCCAGATCACTATCCCGATCTTGCTTCGGAGGGCCTCTATCGGCGGCGCCAGCAGCGCCTGCCGTCTGATCGCAGATATCCAGAAGCTGGGTGCCCTGATCTTCGAGGAATTCTTGAAGTGTCTTCACAGCGTTTTCGCGAATCTCCTCGAGATGCGCCGCATCGAGATGGCGAATGAGCGGGGCAGTCTCTGCCTCGATCAAGTCATAGTAGCCATCAGCATAGTTCCGATATCCACGGCGGCGCTGCCACCAGCCTTTCCACCAGGATGTATTGAGGTCGAGCGCTATCGTCGTGCCCAGGGCGATCGGTGCTGGCACAACAGGTACAGACGGAGGTTCGATACCAAAGCCCTCATCAGTCACCTCAAAGGCGTCACGGTAGGTGGTCGAAATCTGGTTTGCGACGTCCGCAAAGACTCCGTCGCATTCGCTGGCGTATTTCCGGCTGAGCACAAGGAAGCTCGACCGCAAGAGCACCCGAAGCCCATCTGCGCTGTACTGCCAGACCTTGTCTTCGCCATCGTTCTCGAGGTGCTGCAGCAACGCCTCCAACGCACGATCAAGAAACCGGCGATGCGACTGCTCGATCCGGCTCGAGAATTGTTGGGACATCTGATCAAGTTTTGCCCCAAGCGTCTCAAGCGCCTTGCCGCGGATCTGGTTCAGACGGATTTCGACATCGTCACGTGACATCGTCGAAACAGCACCACCGTTCATCTTGACAGAAACGATCGCCGAAGAGACCTGCAGGCCAGCGGCGGCGTTCTTGGCTTGCGACCTTACATGATGCAGGACTTCGCCAGCTTCACCATCCGCAATCCTGTTGCCGAGGGTGCGAAACAGATCCGGTACGCCGGACAGGCGCCAAACCATTTCCTCCGGTGAAAGGTTATCGCATTCAGTGCCGAGCTTTTTCTCGGCCCATTTGAGCATTGCATCTGCGCTGTCATCAACGATCCCGTGCAGCGTGCCGCCCACGGCAAGGTTTGCCCAATAAGCACTGCCGAACACAAGCTCGACATCTTTCGGACCGTTATGCTTTTCGAGCGTGCTGAGGATGCTCGCGCGGATCTCGTCGACCTGATTGACCGGGTCAGAAAGTTCATCGATCCGGTTCACGAAGATGACTAGGTCGCGGGACTTCACGTTCGAAATCATCCGGATCATCGCCATGTCGGTGGTCGTGAGGGCCTGATGAGCGGATAGGACGACGACGCACAGACGGCTTGATCGCAGTGCATTGATGGTGATCTGCTCACGCATCAGGAATGTGTCGTTTACCCCCGGCGTGTCTCGGATGCACAACGGCATCGGAAGACGCTCGGAATCGAAATAGACATCTGCCGACTTGGTAATGTCGGCGAAACGACCCTGCTGGTCGTCTTCGCCCTCGAGAAGATCCAGATCGTCGCCCATGCAGACGTAACGCTGGATAAGCTCCTCGGTTACCGTTCCGTAGTCGTGTTTCTGGCCCAGGAGTAGCTCGAATTTTCGGCCAAGCCGCTGACGGGTTTTGTCGCGGACCTGCTCGATCTGCGCGTGGACCTTCTTGAGTTCTTCATCGGCGTTCGCACGACGAGACAGTTCACCCAAGCGGCCACCTTCGTTAACCAGATTGTCCCACTCATCCTTTTTGAAGAGCTGGAAAGAGGCGGCTGGCGCTTCCTCATCGCGCTTGGTGTTCAGGTGGATGGATGTCACGACGGACGTCCACGGGTTCACGTCGGCCGGCAGAAACTCCGGGCGTCCGATCATGGCATTGACAAGCGATGTTTTGCCAGCCTTGACCTGCCCAATCATGGTGACGCTCGGGACGAGGGCGGTCAGTTGATCATCCAGGTTCCCGATCGCCTGGCGTCCGCCGTCATCGGCAAGGTCGGACAGATCCGTCAGTAGATTGCGCAAGGCCTGAACGTCTGCCGCAACCTCGGCCAGCGGTTCGAACCCGACCGCGTGCGCATCGACGGTTTGCTGCGCAATCGCCTCGCCAGCGGCGCTGTCCATGGCCTCCATCTTCATTTTTCCACCCACTCTCACTTGCCTTGTTCCGTTTACTGATTCCGATCGTATCGGTGCAGAATTGGAAACACTCCGTTGACTATGTTCACGAAGAAGCGGGCTGAAATATGGCAGTATTGGGGGAAATTGGAGCCGGTCGCTTGTTAGACGACCAGCATTGTTTCCACGTCGCGTTTGACCTGCAACAAGAGGCAGGCCGCATCGACGGTTGCGTTCTTGTTGTTCTCCATCTCCATCAACTGGATCAGGTCGGTCACGTCATCGATGGTTGTCCTGAGGGCGCCAATCTCGTCGGCTCCATCAAGGTCGCCATCTGACAGCGTCTCAGAAACCCACAACGCATCTTCGAGAAATCCGGACATAATCTCGTCGCGTCCGGCATCGCCCTTTTCGGATAACGTGCGGCTGTGCTGTGCCGCGTTGGTGGACAGTTTTTCGACAACGCCGAACAAGGCGGCGCGTTGCTGCTCTGTCAGGCCTTCATTTGCCGGATCATCGTTCGCGTCATCATGACGTTCTGTCGATCCAGAGGAGAAGACAAAGTCATCCGGCGTCGGGTCGCTTTCAGCTTTCGAATACTTGTCAGGGGCGTTGATCGCCTGTGACAGCACATTCCGAATGACATCGCGGGATCCATCAGTCGCGACCTGCTTCTCGGGTACGGCCGGCTTGGCCTCCGCTTTTTCTTCCGACTTTACGTCTGTTGGCGCGGATGGGTCATCTTCGATGATCAGCTTCGGCTGTTTCTTCGGCGCCGGCTCGACATCAGGCTTGGCCTCGGCCTCGACTTTCGGTGCTGCCGGTTGTTCCGGTTCGACCGGAACTGACCTCGCCTCTGTGCTGAGAAGATCTTCACCAGCCTGTCGAACCGTTTTGCGGCCCATCTCGACGACTTCAAGAACGGAAGCCAAAAGCGCCTTGGCGCCACTGCGTTGGAAGCCTTGAGGTTCGATGCGGCCATCTGCCAAAAGAGCACCAACCGCGATTGATGCTGCAACCGGGCGAACGGACTGGAACCGACCATCGATCGTGGATTGCATGCCGGTTATTTTGGCCCTCACGCCGTCCGCACCGCCCAGTTTGTCAGCGTTGGTCAGAACAAAGAAGGCGCGTCGCTTGAGCCCTTCAGGCATCTGATCCCAAAGCTTGGCATCTTCGGACGTGAAATCCGGCGCGCACCACAGCGCGATGTCGCAGCGCTTTGCAGCCCAAGTCATTGCTCGCAGCTTCTTGCTCGCATCGCCGTCCATTACGACCTCGAGCAGCGAGATGTCGCGCAGCGCTGGAAGGTTTCGCGTCATCTCGATGAAAATCGGATCGCCGGTCACAAAGTCGGCAGGCGCGGCATCGGCGATCGTTTTCTTGGTTTTGTTTGGATAGGTCAGCGTTGTCGCGTTCTTATCGTCAAAAACGAGTTGGACCGTGGGCAAAGGCAGGGCGTCAGGCAGAACCATGGCACCCGCCAAAACATTGAGAATGCTTGACTTGCCGGACCGCCGCGGGCCCATGACCGCAACACGGACCGGCGATTTCAGGCGTGAGATGATCGCCTCACCACGCTCAACCGCATCACCGGTCAGGTGACCCAGTTCAATGGCTTGGCGCAGGCGGTTCGCAACGTCTGTGTGTGTCACCGCCATGTTCATGAAGCGCCTGCCGCCATGGCCTTAGGCTCTTCTTCCTCTTGGCTTTGCTCCACGGCATCAGATGGAAGCTGATCCTCGGCTTCCTTCTTCGGCTCGGGCGTTTCGGTGACCTTGACGACGTTGTCTGCCGGGGCAGCAGCCTTGCGCGATGTGCCAAACAGAGCGTGGGCGTACTCGGCTATCTTCGACTTGTCCGCAACCCGTGTCGCGGCAGTTCCGGCGCGACCTGCCTCGGCGCTTGGACCCCGCTTCGCGATCGGTTGGGTGTGGTTCACCTTGATCACCGAAATCGAGATGTTGTCCTGATCTGGGTCATTCAGATCTTCCAGCGCGCTCAGCAGGAGCCCGGCAATTTCGGAGGCCGTCCGGCGACGATAGCGATGAAGAAGACGTTCGATGCGCTGGTCTTCGAGATACTGAAGACCATCGCTGGATAGAACCACGATGTCGCCGGCTTCAAGCTGGAATGATGCATCCGGACAATCGACCTTGGCCACCTTGTCACCATAGATCACAGAGGTCAGACAGTTCCGGTCGGGGTGGTTTTTTGCCGCTTCGGCATCAAGAAGGCCACTTTGCACCATAAAGTCGATTTGCGGTGCCATCGAATGATCTTCGTTCAACTGCTGCAGCTTCCCTTTCCGCATCAGGAATAGGGGTGAGTCGCCGATGGAATTCCAGAACAGCTCGGATCCCACAAGGACGAGCGAAACCAACGTCGCGCCCATACCTTGGGTGCCCGGATTCGAAAGAACATGCTCGCGAACCGATGCGTTCGCCCGAACGGCCGCACTACCCATGATACCTGGGATGCCGGCTGGCTCGCCAACGAAGGTGTCGCTTTGGCGTTTCAGCGCGCCATAGACTTCTGTCACAACAATCTTACTGGCTACATCTCCGGCGGCATGACCGCCCATACCGTCAGCGAGAACAACAATTCCGCTGTCATCACCAAAGGGAAAATCAGTTACCAAGGCATCTTCTTGGTAATCGCGCTGTCCCTGGCTCAGTGCAGATGCGACGTCGTATCGTGGTTCAGGCAGTCGCCACATCGTCATTCTCTCCTGCAGGATCTTTTGCCCAATTGAACGATTTATCGCAGAGCGCGATGAACCGAAGATCAGTTTCGCCCAGACGAATGCTATCGCCGGTTGTCAGGTTCTCGGCGCTCACGACCGGCTTGTCGTTCAGGCGCACGATGTTGCTCTTTCCGCCGTGGCCAAGATGAAATTCGTGGGTCTGCGGGTCGTAAGCGATCGCGGCATGGTTTTCCCGCGAAATCGCCGCATCGCCGAAATCAAGCTGAACTGCCTGGTCTTCACCGCGGCCTATCGGGCTGAGGCCCGTGTAAAGCGGGAACCACGCGCCCCGACCTTTGCCCTTGGATACGACAAGCCAACCAACCGGGAACTTTTCCGGTCCGTTCGCAGTCTCGGCAGGTGCGTCATCAAACAGGCTGACGACATCGGCCTGCGTGGTATCAAAGCCGATCAGGCGGGTTTTGTTTCGGCGGTTCCGTTTCGGCTGCTCGGAAACGGCAGTCAGATCCAGCTCTTGTTCGGCAGAGGAACCATCCGCTGCGGGCGCATCCATGTCCCATATGCTCAGGTCTTCGGCGCTGTCCTTCATGTCTGCGGAAACACGATCAACGATATCAAGACTATCGCCCGCGGCTCCCGAACCAGACTTTTCGCTGGCTAGATCCTTGATGATCTGCTCCATCGTCTCGATCTGATCGGATGGTTGCTGTGTTGTCTTTTTTTGCTTGCCTTTGAAGAGGCTGCTGAAGATTCCCATTGTCTTTATCCCTCTATTCTAGGGCTGCTCTTGGAGGTTTCAGTTGTTCAGGTCATTCGAGTAGTTCAGGGCGCCGACCCACATCGCGCCGTCGCGTTGGACCGCAAAGCTGAAGGACGTCACACCAGCTGAAAGTTCGCGGTCCAGGATAGTCTTAAGTGTCTGACGTCCATCGATCAGTTCCGAAGTCGGGATGTAGGCAACGATCTCGTCGCCAGCCTCAAGCTCCGAGCCCAGGCTGTCAGGTACGTTCACGACGGTCGTCTTCCACGCGCCGTTCACAAAGCGCGTCTCGAACTGAGCGCCGTTCAACAGCGCCGTGTCCTGGATGATTGGTAGGGTCAGTTCCTGCTCAATCGGCGAGCCGTCGTTTCTGAACCCTGTAGCGAGCAGCATGGTGACTTCGCTCTCATCGCCAAGTGTCACCGAACTGCGCAACACCGGCACAATATCTTCGATGCCAGCGACCGTGGTCCCGTTGACCGCAAGGATCGGGACGCCGGGTGTCAGCCAGCCGGGCACGCGCCCGGTGATCCGACCGACCGTCGGCAATTCACCCGAAGCGGCCGTAAATGGAAGATCAACAGACCACGCCGACATGACTGACGACACATCGCGGACCAGTGGTTGAACTTCGGGTTGGATCGGCGTGGGTGCAACCGCGGTAAACCGGACCGTCGGTACGATTTCGCGCACCGGTGGCTCTGTCGGAGCGGTTTCGATCGCGATATTCTCCACCGGTTCGAAGTCCCCGGGCTGCGGAACTGTTGCGCGGGCCGGCGATTGGTCGTCGCTGGCCGCAAAGTTGGACGTGTTCGATGCCGCAGGCGCTTCGGCTGGAGTCAGCCCCGCGATATCGAACTGTGCACTGGGCACCGGAAGTTCGATTTCGGGCTCCGCTGGTGTCTCCTCGGGCAAGGCCCGGACAGGCGGACGGATCGAGCTATCCATAACACTTGATCGTTCGCTAAGCAGAACCTCGTCCGCGCCAGTTTCCGGTACCGTGAGAAGTTCGGCTTTGGGTATCGCCACCTCAGCGAGTGCCTGTTCTCCAGTCAGCTCTGGCAGGATGGTCGGATCGGCAGCGGGTGGCTCGTCGCTGACCTCTGCCAACGCGTCGTCCGCCGTGACCGTTGGCTGAGCTTCCGCCAGAAGCTCCGGAGCGTCGTCGATCACGGAAAGCGGTTCGTCGGCTGCCTCGCCTGTCGGTGGAGCCACTGCCACCTCAGAATCAAACAGCTCTGTTGGTGGCAGCGCTGCGACGACGTCGGTTTCAGTTTCTACGGCGGGTTCCCCGACGATAGTCGGCCCGGCAACTCCGGCCTCCTCAAGAACAAGCGGGTCTGGCGTGCGGATTTCCGGTGCAACCGGTGTCGCCAGCGCAAAGTCCTCTGAACCGTCGTTAGCAGGGGCTGCAGCTGTTTCGGCCTGCTCGCTTGTACCGGATGGCATCTGCGTCAAAACGCCCGCGGCAACGAGGCCAATGACAGCGACCGAACCCAAGGCGATGGCCATAACCGGCCTTTTCTTCTTGGCTTCAGGCTTTTCCTCTTTGCCAAGGTTGCGCGTGACCCGCGTCAGCGGGCGTGAGCGTTTTCGGTCAAGGGCGTCCAGCCACTCTTGGGCAGATTGCATCCGGTCCTTGGGCAAGACCTCCATGGCGGTGTCGATGGACGATAGGAAACGCCGATCGTAGCCTTTGATGCGCTTTTCAAGGGGATCGTATGGATCAGGTTCGCCACCGGCGATGGCGGCCAGTCGCGTCTGGCTGTCGGGCGGAATTTCCCCGGTGATGATATGATAGAAGCTTGCGCCAAGGGCGTAGAGGTCGCTCGAAGGACCCTGTTCTGACCCTTGGACGTAGAATTCCTGGGGCGAATACCCGTCTTTCACTACCCGCAGGGCCGACAAAACGCGACTTTTCTTGGATGCTTGCTCCCGCGCCGCACCAAAGTCGATGAGGATCGGATTGCGGTTGGCATCAAGCAGGATGTTGTCGGGTGAGATGTCCCGGTGCAGCATGCCCTGATCGTGTACGAACGAAATCGCGTCGAGCAGCTTGCGGAGCATCGACTTCACTTCGAGTGGCTCGAGATCGACCTTGGTATCCTCGAGGATGTCCAGCATGTCCTGGCCTTCGACAAAATCGAGGGCCATGTAGGCGGTGTTATTGTCTTCAAAAACCTGATGGACACCGACGATGTTCGGATGCTCGAGCTTAGCTAGGCTGCGCGCTTCTTGCACGAACAGCCGCACGATTGATTCGAGCTCCGGCTGGTGCGCACGTGACCGCGCCTGCACCAGCAAGCGACTACGCCGGCAAAATGCGCCGGGAAAGCATTCCTTGATGACAACCTTCCGATCAAGGCTGTCGCGCGCCATGTAGGTGATGCCGAATCCGCCAGCGTTTAGAAAGCTTTCGATCCTATACTGACCGTGAAGAAGCTCCGTTCCGGGCTTCAACTCGTCGACAAATTCGTCACCATCATCATGCGCCGTCTGCGGTTGTGCGCTACTCATTCTTAGGACCTCGCCAGGGGCGTGCCTGCTCTATCTTGCCCCACTGAGAATTTAATTCGTTGATTTAGTCGCGCCGAAAGATGGCCAAATTGGGGTTAACGCTTGTTCTTTCAATGACACAATTCCCGTCATCGGATTGCTATTGTTGAATATTCGAGACCGATCTCAGATCGAAACTTTGGTCAAGAGTTCGTCACGGTTTGTGGTCTCTGCCTGCTCATTGAGCGTGACATGACCGCGATCCATGGCGATGAAACGATCTCCCAAGCGATAGGCGAAGTCGAAATACTGCTCAACCATGACGATGGCCATGTCACCTTCCTTGCGCAGGTAGGCAACCACCTCACCAATTTGCTGGATGATGTTGGGCTGAATCCCTTCGGTCGGCTCATCGAGCAAGAGCACTTTGGGCCGGGTGATGAGGGCGCGAGCGATCGATAGTTGCTGCTGCTGACCACCGGACAAATCGCCTCCTCGCCTGTCCCTCATTTCGGCAAGTACCGGAAAAAGATCAAAAATCTGGTCAGGGATCCGCCGATTCGTGTCAGGCAGGCATGCAAAGCCGGTCTCAAGGTTTTCCGCTACGGTCAACAGCGGAAAGATCTCGCGCCCCTGCGGCACATAAGCAATGCCTGCCCGCGCGGCCTGATAGGGTGTTGGATGGATAAGCGGTTGACCATCCATCGTAATTTGGCCTTCGACATACGGATGCCTGCCACAAATGGCCTTTAGCAACGATGTTTTGCCGACTCCGTTGGTGCCCATCACTGCGGTGATGGCACCCTTTGCCGCCTCGAACGTGACGCCGTGCAAGATCTGGCTTTGACCATATCTAAGCGTCAGGTTTTCGATGATCAGCATCGCTCAGCGCCCCAGATATACATCGATAACCCGCTGGTTGGAGGTCACATGGTCGAGACTGCCCTCGGCCAGTACAGACCCTTCGTGCAGCACGGTAACCTTACAGTCGAGGCGGCGCACGAATTCCATGTCATGCTCCACCACGACAACGGCCCGGCTTTTGGCCGCCGAGACAAGCAAGTCTGTTGTGTGCTCCCGTTCTGCCGGCGTCATGCCTGCTGCTGGTTCGTCGACCAGCAGCAGTCGCGGATCCTGAGCGAGCAGCATGCCGATCTCCAGCCATTGCTTCTGACCGTGGCTCAGTTCACCCGCCATCCGGGTCAGGCTTTGGGTCAGTCCGATTTCTTCGGCGATTTCCTCGATGCGGGCCGCGCCGTGGCTTGTTTTCCGATACCGCAAAACGTCGAAGGGACCGCGTGGGTTCTGGAGCGCCATGGCGAGGTTCTCTCGCACCGTCTGGGCTTCGAAAACGGTCGGTTTCTGGAACTTCCGCCCAATGCCCTCTTGCGCGATGCGTTCTTCGTTCAAACCCAGCAGCGAGATGTTCTTGTCGCCCCAGATCACGCGCCCTTCGTCCGGCGTGGTCTTGCCAGTGATAATATCCATAAACGTCGTTTTACCCGCGCCATTTGGGCCGATGATCGCGCGCAGTTCGGGTTCACCGATCTGGATCGATAGATTGTTGATCGCTTTGAAGCCATCGAATGAAACGGAGACGCCGGAAACTTCGAGAAGGGTGCTCATTCGGCCGCCTCCTCGACACGCAGGGCACCTTTTTCAGGTCCAAAATCGCCTTCCCGATCCGGGCTCTGCCGTGATCCAAGCAGATCGAAGAGACCGCCAATTCCCTTTGGGGCGAAAAGCGTAACGGCTACAAAGCTGAGACCCAAGAGGACAAGCCACCAGTCGGTCCACTGGATCGTGTAGAAACCAAGATTGACATCGGGCGCGCCGCCACCGGTAAACCAACTGGACAAGAGTGACACGAACGCTGCGCCTATGACCGCGCCATACAGGCGACCGCGACCCCCGATCGCAACCCAGACGGCCAGATAGATCGAAGCGATCGGCGCGACCTCGGCCGGGTTGATAATACCGGCCTGCGGGTAATAAAGCGCGCCAGCGATTCCACAAACGACGGCTGTTGTCGTGAAGATGAACAGTTTGTAGCGCTCGACCGGATAACCCAGAAACCGCACACGGGCTTCATCATCGCGAATGGCCCGAATGACAGACCCCATCTTGCCCGACACCACCCACGCAAAAAATACGTAGCCAACAGCCAGCGCCACGGCAGAGCCCCAAAAGAACCAGATCGAAATCCAGTCCTGCCCGACGTTGTCGAGCCCGGGGATGTTCTGAAGCCCCGAGAGGCCGTTGTTGCCACGCAGGCCGCTGTCGTTCTGGAACAGGTAGAGCGACAGAGCCAGTGTCATCGCCTGTGTGAGGATCGAGAGATAGACACCCGTGACCCGGCTACGGAAGGCAAGCCATCCAAACACCAGCGCCAGTAGGCCCGGCACAAGAACAACCATCAAAAGCTGCAGCGCAAGACTATCGGCAAAAGCCCATATCAGAGGGAACTCTGAAGATCCGACAACACCGAAGATCTGCGTGCCGATTGCATCGATAACTTCCTGATCCGTCGGGGGAATAGGCGCGGCGGCCAGACTTTCGGCCACGATGATCTCGGTCCGGGCGTACATCAGCCATTGCCCGATTGCATAACCGCCCAGGCCGACAAACGCGAAATGCCCAAGTGATAGGATGCCACAATAACCCCATACGACATCCATGGCGACCGCGACGAGGCAAAGACACAAGGTCTTGCCCAATGTCTTCACAAAGCTGGTCGAGACGAAACCGATGCCAGTTGCCTCGCTAAGCAAAGTGATTGCCAGTGTGAAGATCGCCAGAGCTGCGAGCATCCACAGCACCGATGGATTTTGCGAGAGAAAGCCTTGGCGCATGTTAGGAGGCCGCCGCCCGTCCCTTGAGCGCGACGATGCCGCGCGGTCGGAACTGGATAAACAGGATGATGAAGAGGATCATGTAAGTCTGCGCGGCCAGAGTATTGGACGGGTTGAACCATTCGATCCCCTTCTGAAGGAACCCGATCAGGGTGGCCCCGGCAAGAGTGCCCCATACGTTGCCAACGCCGCCAACCACGACCGTCATAAAGCTCTGCACGATGTAATCGGCACCCATCTCGGACGTGACCTTGGCATAAAGCCCGATGGCCACACCCGCGATCCCGGCGATCCCCGAACCCAGGCCAAATGTGAGCATATTGATCCGGTCGGGATCGATCCCCATGCTGCCCGCCATGCCAGGGTTTTGTGTCACGGCACGGACCTCAAGGCCCAGCCGCGTCCGATTGAGAACGAAGAGGATGAGCGCGAGAAAGATCAGTGCCAGCACGAAAATCGCGATGCGGATATAGCTGATCTGGATGACGTCATTGATGACCCATGCTCCGTCCAGCCAACCGGGGGATGTCAGTGGGCGGGCCTGCGTACCAAAGATGTTTTTGGCGAGTTGCTGCAGTGCGATCGATATGCCGAAAGTGGCCAGCAGTGTTTCGAGCGGGCGATGACGCAGCCACCGGATCACGGATCGCTCCATCAGAACTCCGGCGCAGAACGTTACCGCGAAGGCCAGCGGTAGCGCGACTATAATCGACAGCGTGTAGTTGGTGATGAATAGCTGCACCACATAACCGGTATAGGCCCCCATCATGATGAATTCCCCGTGGGCCATGTTGATCACACCCATGACGCCAAATGTGATGGCAAGGCCGATAGCCGCGAGAAAATAGATTGATGCAAGGCTCAGCCCATCCAGCACGAGGTCGCCAAATTGGCTGACGCCGACGCGCAGTTCGATGTCGTCGAGCACTTGACGAGCCGCCGTCGTCACGGCTCCGTCTGGCTCGATATAGGCAAGCCAGAAGACGTGATCGGCGATTGAACGCAAGACCTGCGCTTCGGTGACAAGGGGCGGAACCTGTCCGTCTTCGGCCAGTCGCGCATAGGCCGACAGGCGCTGCGCATCTGTGTCAAGTGACGCAACCTGGATGCCCGCAACCTCGCCACCATCGATATTTGCAATGAGCGACGCGCGAATGCTGTCCGCTTTGGTCACCGGGGCGGCAAGGTTCGCCTGCACCAACCTCTCGTATGCCACTTCGATCGCGATGTCCTGACCCGGCTCTTCGACGCGCGCAATGTTGCGGTCCGGAAGGCTGGTTCCGACACCAGTCTCGGTCACCAGCAGCCGGTTGAGAACAGCGCGGGTCTCGACGTCCTGCCGACCGGCGAGAGATTGAATGGCTTCCATCCGGCCTGCGCTGTCATCGGCATGAAGGGCCGTCAGCATGGCCACCAGCCTCATTTTTCGTTCGCGCAGCGACTCGTCTTCTTCGGATGCAACGGACTCGGCCAGCGGTGCCAACTGGTCTGCCGACATCGCTCGGGCGATCGCCTCAACTGCCGTTTTGCGCCGTTCGATGTCCGGGTCAGACAGCTGGAATTGAACCAGCGCTTTGCCGATCTCTTTTCGGACGCCGCCATTGGGCTTGAGCTGTTTCAGTTCGGATTTCGCAGCGATGCCGACGTCCGCACCACTATCAATGTCGGTCAGTGCAATGCCGCCATCAGCGGCTGATCCGAGGAAGACGGCTCCATCCTCGTTCCGTTTCCACGCATTTTTGGCCTGCCAGGCTTCCAAAAACTGAGGCACTTGCGGTAGGCCGCTTGCAACAAGATCGTCGAGAAGAATGCCGACACTCCGGCGCGATGGCTTGGCAACTTCATCGGCGTGAACAGCAAGGATGTCCTGCAGGCTCTGCGCCGACGTTGCCATCGGCATCCACAGAAACATGAGTGCCAGCAAGAGGCGCATCATTCGATAGTTCTTTCAGAATCGAGGAGCGGGCAAATCTGCCCGCTCCGTTTTATGATGGTGTTATCAGTAGTTCGATTTCAGCTGAACACAGCTGCTGGTTTCGGTGTTGTACATGCCACAACCCAGCTCTTTCCAATCCGACTTCAGAACGGCGCTTTCCGGCAGGAAGTCCGTCCAGGCGTCACCCGGTACTTCGGTGGTCTGGCTGATGATGTCGAACTGACCATCCGCCTGGATTTCGCCAATAAGGACTGGCTTGGCGAGGTGATGGTTCGGCAGCATGACGGCAGTCCCACCCGTGAGGTTCGGGAACTCTTGACCATACATCGCGTCCCGTACGGCATCGACATCAGTCGTATCCGCCTGCGTCGCTGCGTTCACCCACATGTTGAAGCCGATGTAGTGTGCTTCCATTGGGTCGTTGGTCACCCGCGCGTCGCCCATGCGGGTTTTCCACGCCGCGACCCACTCGCTGTTTGTATCGCTTTCAGCGGACTGGAAATAATTCCAGGCGGCCAGATGTCCGACCAGGTTGGATGTGTCGAGGCCCGAAAGTTCTTCTTCACCGACCGAGAATGCAACAACCGGAATGTCATCAGCGCTGACACCAGCCGCTGCAAGTTCCTTGTAAAAACCGATATTTGCATCGCCGTTGATCGTCGAAATCACACCGACTTGCTTGCCGTCTTCGCCAAGGGCCACGACGTCAGCAACAATTGTGGCCCAGTCGCTATGACCGAAGGGTGTGTAGTTTACAAAAATATCTTCCTCAGCGATGCCTTTTGACTTGAGATAGCTCTCGAGAATATTGTTGGTCGTCCGGGGGTACACGTAGTCAGTACCGAGCAGCGCAAACTTTTCTACGCCCAATTCGTCGAGAAAATAATCGGTTGCAGGAATCGCCTGCTGGTTGGGTGCGGCACCGGTATAGAACACGTTCTTGGAGCTTTCTTCGCCTTCATACTGCACGGGATAGAAGAGCAGACCGTTCAGCTCCTCGATGACGGGCAAGACGGACTTACGGCTCACGCTGGTCCAATTGCCAAAAATGACATCCACCTCGTGAACCGTCAGAAGTTCCCGCGCTTTCTCAGCAAAGAGCGGCCAGTCCGAGGCAGGGTCTACAACTACCGCTTCGAGCTGACAGCCCAGCAGTCCACCCTTCTCATTCTGCTGATCGATCAGCATGAGCATTGTGTCTTTTAGCGTTGTTTCGGAAATCGCCATCGTCCCGGAAAGGGAATGCAGGACGCCAACCTTGATGGGTTCGGCGCAATCCTGGGCCATCGCTCCTGTCCCGGCCAGCAGGCCTGCCAACGTCAGTGCGCTCGCGATTTTTTGCATGATGTATTCCTAATCTTTCTTTGTCCGCATTGCGGTGCAAGCGTGCTGGCTTGACGGCATATAGGTAACGCTGACCCAACTTCGGTTCTGATTGTGCCCCAGCAGCCTTTGCACCCCCCTGTTCAGGCGCCCTGACAGTGCCTTGGCTCTTTTGCGCAAGTCGTCGTCCGAGCGAACATCGAACCCAGCGGAATGCTACATTTGCCTCATTCGCAGGCAGAAAAGGGTGGTTGCGCCTTCTTCTATGGCGCCGAGATGATCAATTGCTGGGCGATCATGCGGATGTTTCGACCGTTATGTCAGATTGGGGCGCAACGATTCCCAGAGATAGCCGCGCATGGGACAGGTGTGCCATGTCGCTCTGTCAGGCTCTTTGAGCCGCAGCCCTGATATAGTCGACAGGCTTTCACCGAGACGTCTTATTCCAGCGCAGAAAGACATCGATCCAGCTGGTGTTTTTCTGCACATTTCGACCGCTCTTGTTGTTGGGATTGCCATCGGCATTCCCACTGAATCGTTCCCAAGGCCGATCAAAAGAGGCCCTGCCATCAGTATGCTGTATCGGCTTCCGAGGATTTGCCGGAGCCGACGATACATGTGCCGATCCTTTTGGCGGGAATACTAAACGATCTGCGGACGGATCGATGGTCGCTTGGCGAACAGATTCTCTTGCCTTGGTCGCTATATGTGCTTGGCGATGAGAGCGAAATGGAAGACAAAACCACCCATGTGCAGAACGAAATAGAGACCGCCCTTTGCGTGAGGGCGGAGAAAGCCGCGCAATGACCGTGATTACATCGATACCGGCAAATGAACTGAAGGTCGGTATGAGGGCCGAGGTCACGCGGCTGTGTTTGGCCGACGATCTTTATGTCTTTGCGCGGTCGAGCGGCAATCTGAACCCGATGCATCTGCCGAAAGAAGATGGTGATGGCGACGGAAAGCCGGAGGCGATCGCACCTTCGATGTGGCTGGGCGCGCTCATCTCATCGGTTCTGGGCAACCAGCTTCCCGGCCCCGGTTCACTTTACAAATCTCAGTCGCTTCGGTTCAAGGGGCGGGTCCATGCGGGCGAAAGCGTGGTCGTCTCGGTCGAGGTCAGAAGCATCGCAGGCGACGGAACAGTAACGCTCGATACCCGGGTCGATCACGAGAACGGTACGAGCATCGCCGAGGGAGAGGCAGAGGTGATCGCGCCGGCTGCTGCCAAATCTTTTGATATAAAAGATTTGCCCGGCCTCACTGTCCAGCGCCATCAACACTTTGACCGCCTTCTGGAGCTGGCCGAGCCCTTGCCAGATATCCCGACGGCTGTCGTTGCGCCGGAGGAGGTGCAGTCTCTCGGAGGCGTATTCCTCGCTGCCGAGGCGACCTTGATCAAACCCGTCCTTGTTGGATGCGCCACCAAGATCGAAGAGACCGCGAAGGCTCTGGGCGAACCGAACCACGGTTTCGAGGTCATCGATGAGCCAGACCATGCCAAAGCGGCGGCCCGCGCGGTGGCGCTGATCGGTGAAGGACGGGCCCGGGCCCTGATGAAAGGTCATCTGCATACCGACCTCATTCTGAAGGCTGTGCTGAAACGCGAAGCGGGGCTCAGAACCGCCCGCCGGCTCAGCCATGTCTTCGTGATGGATGTGCCCGGTCTCGAACATCTTCTGCTTGTTACTGATGCAGCGATCAACATCGCTCCGGATCTCGCTACCAAAGCAGACATTGTGCAGAACGCGATCGATTTGGCATCAGCGATCGGGATCGAAACGCCGCGCGCTGCGATCCTCTCCGCCATTGAGACCATCAACCCCGCCATCGCTTCGACCCTCGACGCCGCGGCACTGGCCAAGATGGCCGACCGCGGGCAGATCACTGGCGGCATCGTCGATGGACCGCTTGCAATGGACAATGCAATTGATCTTGGCGCTGCCCGGACCAAGGGCATTAAAGGTGCGGTTGCAGGGCAGGCCAACATCCTCGTCGCGCCAAACCTAGAGGCTGGGAACATGCTGGCCAAGGAACTGACCTACCTTGCCCATGCCGAAGCGGGCGGCATCGTCTTGGGGGCCAAGGTTCCCGTGATCCTCACCAGCCGGGCCGATGACGACACGGCCCGCCTCGCCTCATGTGCCGTCGCGGCCCTTTACGCTCAGGCGCTGATCGAATGACATCGATCCTGACGCTCAATGCCGGGTCATCGTCGCTCAAGTTCGCGGTTTACCAAAGCGGCGCCTGCGCAGCCTCGGGTCAGGTCGAACAGCTTGGGCCCGCCGCAATTCTGAAGTTGGACAAGGGCGGCAAAAGGGAACTTGGGGCCACTGACCACGCGCGCGCCCTCTCGGAAATCCTGACTGAGATAGGGCACGTAACCGATGGCGCCCCCGTTAACGCCGTTGGGCATCGTATCGTTCACGGTGGCGTCGATTTTTCAGAACCAATGCGCTTGACCGAAACAGTCATCCAAAAGCTCAAGCTGCTGATCCCGCTGGCGCCATTGCACCAGCCCCACAACCTGGAAAGCGTGAAGGCGGCGATCGCGGCGTTTCCCGATGCTGTTCAGGTTGGATGTTTCGACACGGCCTTTCACCGCAGTCATCCATGGGTCAATGACACGTTCGCGCTGCCCAGACGGTACTATGATGCCGGGGTGCGCCGCTACGGATTTCACGGGCTCAGTTATCACTACATCACTGACTATGTCCGGGGGAACTATCCCAAACTTGCGGACGGCCGCCTTGTGATTGCTCACCTCGGCAATGGCGCTTCCATGTGTGCGGTCCAGTATGGCCAAAGCGTCGCTTCGACTATGGGCTTTTCGGCTCTCGACGGTTTGCCGATGGGTACGCGGTGTGGCCAACTCGACCCCGGCGTGATGCTTTATCTGCTCGATCACGAAAAACTGGGTGCGAACGAGATCTCGAACCTGCTTTACAAGGAGAGCGGATTGCTGGGCTTGAGCGGCGTGAGTTCGGACATGCGGACACTTGAGGCCAGTAATGACCCCAAGGCCACCGAGGCCATCGACTATTTCGTTTTTCGGATCACGCGCGAAATAGGTGCGATGGCGGCCAGCATGGGCGGTATCGATGCGTTGATCTTTTCTGGCGGAATTGGTGAGAACTCGGCCACCATCCGAAAACGCGTTGCGGACAGCGTTCGGTTTCTTGGGATAGAATGCGATGATGCGCGCAATGAGTCTGGTGCCGAAGATTTTGGCAAAGGCCAGGTCCGCCTGATGCGCATCGAAACCGACGAAGAGCAAGTGATTGCAGACGCCTGCGCAGCAATTCTTAACGAGTAGTCAGCGTCTTCCAGCAAAGCGTTTGATCGAGACGCCAGCGGCTTGCAGGGCCTCGCGCACTGAGCCCGCAATTTGGACTGCTGCAGGAGTATCTCCATGCAGACAAATTGTATCGATTGGCGTGGGGATATGTTTGCCGCTGTCGGTTATGATCGCACCGGCTTTGACCATGTTGACCATCCGTTCACCCGCCACGTCCGAATCGTGGATTACCGCCCCTTCTTTGCGTCTGTCCACCAGCGTCGCGTCGTCGTTATAGGCCCGGTCGGCAAAGATCTCGGTCGCGTAGAGGCACCCTAATGATTTTGCCGCGCGCTCCTGTGCCGTTTGCGCTAGGACCATGATGATCGTGTCGGGAACCACTGACAGAACCGCTTCGAAACAACCGCGCGCCAAGTCTT
The DNA here is from genome assembly GCA_038521825.1 of Pseudomonadota bacterium. Lineage (GTDB taxonomy): Bacteria > Pseudomonadota > Alphaproteobacteria > Rhodobacterales > Rhodobacteraceae > JBCBKL01. Next base: position 187,922 of record JBCBKL010000001.1, read on the forward strand.
CATCCTCGGTGCACATATTGGCAAGCGCGCCGTGGATCTTGACGTGCCTGACCTCGGCACCAATGGCCTTTGCCATACCGAGCGATGCCCCAATCTGACAACGGATGCTGTTTTGCAGGCTGGGAAGCGGCACCTGCATGCGGTTCCGCCCAAACCCGGCAAGATCGGCAAAGCCGGGATGCGCACCGATGCCGACGCCGTCTTCTTTGGCGACCCGCATCGTTTTGGCCATCACGTCAGGATCACCCGCGTGGGCGCCGCAAGCGATATTGGCAGAGCTAACGATCTTCAGAAGGCTTTCGTCATCGCCCATCACCCATGGGCCAAAGCTTTCGCCCATATCGGCGTTCAAATCGACTTCCATGCGTCAATCTCCTTCGGGTTCGGTGCCGTTCGTGACGCCGCTTACCAGTTGATAGCCCAGCAGATCAGCGATGTCCGCCGGGTCCCGTACCAACAGCTCGATCTTGTTGTTAAGGTCCGCGATTTCCTTGCGGGCCCGCCGTTCGATTTCGGCAGCATGGGATATGCCGATCAATTCGAAGGTCAGCGGTGATCCGGGCTGTGCCTGAGCGATGATGGGCAGATCAGATGGGATCACAGTCCCGATGCGGGGATACCCGCCGGTCGTCTGGCATTCGGCAAGAAGGACAAAGGGCGTTCCATCGCCCGTGACCTGTATATCCCCGGGCACAATGATTTCGGATACCACGCTCAGTTGCTGCGGGTCCGAGAAGCCAGCTCCCTCAAAATCGAGGCGCGCGGCCTGTCGGCTGGCCTGTCGATGTTTGACGAACCTTGTCGACAGAAAGCGATTGAGCGTTTCGTTCGGAAACGACCCGGTTTGGACACTGGGAACGATCCGGATTGCACCGCCCGCAAATCTGGATTGGGCTTTGATCCTGTAGCCTGATCGCCCATCCCTGCTCTGACCCAGCTCTAGTCTGTCGCCCGCGCCGATGGGGCGCCCGATTCCGGCGCTTGAATGGGTCGAGCGAGACCCGAGGACGGTGTCGGATTCAAAACCACCATCGACATGAAGATACCCGTAGATGCCGCTTGCTGCTGGCCCGATCTTCAGAAGCTGGCCAGCGGCGAGGGTATGACTGGCATGCCAGGCGAGTGTGCTGCCATCGCATTCGGCTTGCATTGATGCGCCGGTCAGAGCGATCCGCGTGTCCGCTTCCGCCTCGAAAATTCCACCGATCCCAGCGAATTCGATGGCCGCATTGTTGGCTGGCTGCCCCAGCAACGCGGCCCCCTCGAACAGTGCCCTGCTGTCCATGGCACCGCCACGGGTCAGCCCATGCGCAAGGTGCCCGGGCCTGCCCAGATCCTGCAAACTGGCGCCGGGGCCGATCTGTTTGACAATGAGGCGCCTCATTGCAGAAGGCTCCATTCCGCGCCACCATCGCCGGTCTTGTCGCTCTCTTCGATACGCGAAAGCTCGCCGGGAGTGATCTCTTGAAAGGTGATTTCATCGCCGGGGTTGAGTGGAAAGGGATTGGTTTCGCCCGGTCTGAAACACCGAAACGCGCATTGTCCAACATGCCGCCAGCCGGTCGGGGTCTCATTCGAAAAGAGGCATACCTGCCTGACAGCGGCCACCAGCGCGCCCTTCGGAACACGAGGCGTGAGTTGCGACTGGCGGGGGATGTCCCAAGCCTCGCCCAGCATGCCCAGATATGGCTGCCCCGGCGCAAAACCCAAGGTGAGAACACGCAGCTGTGCGGCGGCAAGCTGCGTCTTTGCTTCGTCTGCGCTCAACCCGGCCGCTTCAGCGGCTTCTTCCAGTTGGGGCGCACGTTCGGTTCCAAAGACGGCCGGAATGCGCCAAAGTCTTCGGCCCGCGGGCAGCGGTACCAAAAACCAGTCTTGGGTTTCGAGCTGTTCGGTCAGTCGCGTAACCAGTTCGTTGTAGTCATGCTCGACCAGATCGATCCGGAAGAATGCAGAGACTAGCGTGCTGCAACTTTCGCTGATCTCAGGCCAGCCAGCTTGCGCTATGCGGTGATGAAAAGCGATTGCCGCCATATTCGCGGCGTCGTCGAGTACGTTCGAGAACTGGACAACGATGCCGTCAAGTCCAACAGACCGAATACGTGGAAAGACTGCGGTAACATCCATGATCTCTATTCCAGACGCAGCCATTCTGGTTCGAAAGATACGTTGCTGACCCCGGCCACCTTCTTGATCCGCTCAAGCTCGGCTTCGAATGCCGCGTGTCGTCCTTTGGACCAGCGAACCTTGGTCTCAGGCCACAATGCGCGAACCCGAAGTACGTCCTGATCCCTGTGGGCTTTCATATCGACCCGGCCGATCAACCGCTCGCTTTCGAGAATTGGAAAGACATAGTAACCATATCGGCGCTTGGGCTCGGGTACAAAAACCTCGATCCGATATTCAAAGCCAAAAAGCCGTTCTGCCCGTTTTCGATCCCTTAGCGCGGGGTCAAAGGGGCTGAGGATGCGAACGCGGCCTGGTGCATCGATTTCTGCAGCGGGGTCTTGATCGATGTCAGGCCGCGCAAAGGCTGCGCGGCATTTTCCGTCAGCGCCCTCGACGTCGATCAGCGTTATTTCACCCCGGGAACACGCCCTGTCGCACCAGGCTCGTGCCTCGGCGGGGGTGATGTGATCCCAGAAGGCGGCAATCTCTCCGTGGGTCGCGAAACCCAACCGGTCGAGCGCCTGGTTGCAACACCATGAAACTGTTTCTGCATGTGAGGGTGCATGGTGATCGTGGATAGATTGATCCAAGAACCGTTCAGTCAGATCGTAGCGCTTCTTGAATGCATCCCGACCGACCACGCACAAATCACCCTTGCGCCAGAGGTATTCGAGGGCGGTCTTGGATGGGTGCCAATCCCACCAGCCACCTGACCCGCGTGCTTCGCCTTCGCCGACTTCGGCTGAGGTGAGCGGACCCTTTTCGCGTATCAGTTCGCGAACAGCCTCAAACTGGGCTTCAAAACCGTCGCGACGACCCGAACGCCAGCGATCCAGCAATCGTGCTGCATCTCGTTGCCGCCGCAGGTGCCACCAGCGGTAAAACTCTATCGGTATAACGGCAGCATCGTGTGTCCAGTGCTCGAACAACGTGTCGCCTTTACGATATAGTCGTGTCAGGTCGTCTGGCCTGTACCGGGGTCTGCGCGCGAACAGGATCAGATCATGCGCTCTGGCCACGGTATTGATGCTGTCGAGCTGGACAAAACCCAAACGCTTGATCAGATCCAGAAGGGCTTGGCCTTTCGCTTGTCCGACCGGCTGTTCTAGCAGCGCGTGTCGATCAAGGAAAATTCGCCTCGCTGCGCGGTTTGTTAGTCGCGCCCTGCTCACACCGGTTGTTTGCGGCGCAGCGTGTCGCCGTATGAGATTTTGGGTGTCAGTTTGATGATCTCTGGCTGAAGATCTTCGTCGGACTGGGTGTGGCGAAGTATGATCTCTGCTGCTGCCTGCCCAATCTCCAACCGGCAGGCATCGGTTGTCGCCAGCTGTTTTGGAAGGCCATCGAGCAGCTCGACACCGTTGAACCCGGCAAGCCCGATTTGTCCGGGTACGTCGATCCCTTGGTCGAGCAGGTAGAGAAGACCACCGGCGCCGATCATGTCATTGGAGTAATAGAGGAAATCGAGATCGGGATTGCGATCAAGCATGGCGGCCGTCATTTCGCGCCCCTTGCCGAGCGCCGACCCGCCCGAATAGAAATCGCGCTCCTGAATTTCGATACCGGCCTTCGCCAAGCCTTCGGTCAGCCCTTCGAAACGCTTGCGGGCCCGATGGTCGAGCGGCATCTTGGTGCCCATGAAACCTATGTTTTGATAGCCCTGCTTGAGGATCGCCTTGGCCATTTCAAGGCCAGCCTGACGATGCGAGATCCCGACCATGCTGTCGACGGGATTGCCATCGGTGTCCATGATTTCCACGACAGGAATGCCAGCCCCTTTGAGCATTGCCCGCGATGCGTCAGAGTGTTCCAATCCTGCGATGATCACGCCCGAGGGCCGCCAAGACAGCATCTCGTAGAGAACGCGTTCTTCCTTTTCCGGCAGATAGTCCGTCACGCCAAACACGGGCTGTAAAGGCGTATCTTCGAACACGCTGTTGATGCCGGTCAGCACCTCTGGAAACACCATGTTTGACAGGGATGGCAAGATGACCGCGACCAAGTTGACATGTTGGGACGCGAGAGAGCCCGCGATCTGGTTTGGCACATAGCCAAGTTCTTTGGCAGCCGCCAATACACGTTCGCGGGTTGCGTCGCTCACATCACCGCGATTGCGCAGCACGCGGCTGACCGTCATTTCGGAAACCCCGGACGCAGCCGAAACATCGCGCAGCGTGAGGTGGCGGTTCAAACGGTCTGCCAAGTCGGTGTTCCTGATACTCGTTCGGTGTTGCGGCTGTCACTGTAAGCGGTGTGCCAGCTGTATTGAAGCCGATGAAGCCGCCGACTTTCAAGGTCTTATCGACCTCGTTTGGGCAGGACGATGGTGGTGTATCCTGCATTTTAGTAGGTCTTGGCGTCCGCTTTCACTTTGTTGGCTGACAACAAGGGCAATGCGGGGTAGCTCTTTGCGCAGGCCCCGTGGCTCAACTGGATAGAGCAGCCCCCTCCTAAGGGGCAGGTTGCAGGTTCGAATCCTGCCGGGGTCGCCACCTACTGGGCAGGAGCTCATCAAGTCTTCGGGCCCCGGTCGCCAGTTGCCATTCAGTCTTTTGCAGGTTTCGACGCGTGCTGAGTAGACACCGCGACGGCCCTGTCTGATCTGCGAGCCCGAGCCAGCTCAGAACTCAGTTATCAGCACTGCCTTGGGGCGTGGTCACAAGGGTTCCTTAACCGAGGACCGAGAAGCTCGACTCGTCATTCACGGTACGCGTTCGCGAGTAAAAGCCAACATTCGCCCGGTACCTGATGTAGGGCAGGTTGAAGGATAGCGGATGGGCGTCGTGATCGTTGCCCGCCTCGCAATAGTCGATCAACGCAGCCATCATCTTTCCGGCGATAGGAGCGTTTTTGTATTGGTTTCCGCTCGTTCCGCAGGCCATGTAGAAGCCCGGCAGGCTGGACTTGTCGTAGATCGGAATCCAGTCGGTAGACGCATCGTAAAGATCGACCACGCCGCGGGCTTTGGTCGGTATCCCAAGCGACGGAACACGTTGACCATATCGCTGCGCCTGTATCGACCATTGGTCGGTGAAGTCGCGGTCATATTCCTTTTCATCATCCACCCAGACGTGGGGGTCGCACGCCGGGTCTTCGCTGCCGATCAGGATGTTGTTTCCGTGCTCCGGCCGGCAGTAGCAGGCGATGTCGCCGTCAGAGATGATCATCCCGTCCTGTTCAAAGTCGAAGCCCTTCGGCGCGGGCACGTGGGCCACTTCCTGCCGCAAGGGGCGCGTCGAGATCGTCATATCGTCCAGCACTCCAGCCATCGCATTGATCCTGGACGAGGCTGGACCCGCAACGTTTACCACGACAGGTGCGTGAATCTCTGCGCTATTGCTCAGCTTCACGCCCTTCACGCGACCTCTGGAGGTGAGTATCTCTGTGACCTCAGCACCTAATCGATACTCCGAACCCTGAGTACGTGAAGCCTCGGCAAGATTCTGCGCCGAAAGCGCTGGATCAGTGACGTATCCGCCGTTGGGCCAAAAGACCGCTCCCGGCAACTGACCACCGGTGGGATGACCGAATGCAGGATCGTCGATGCGCTTCGCAGGACCGAAGCGATCGAGGGAATAGATCGGCAGTCGGCGACGGATATCATCGGCAGACCACTCTTCGTAAGGGCAGCTGAGTGCGGCGCAGTGATCCATGTGTTTTTTGAGAAACTGGTTGGCTTCGGTTTTCATGACGAGGCACCCGATCTCTCGAAACTGGGCAAGGGGCGTCCCGTTTGGCAGATCCAGATACTCTGTCCAATCGCGCCAGTAGTGATAGCCTTCCCAAGCGAATGCGGTGCCTTCAAGCGTGGAATAGTGCATCCGGATGATGGCACAGGAGCCCGCTGTCGAGCCGTGTCCGATCTGCGAATTCCGGTCGACGCTCAGGGTTCGCCAGCCGCTCTTAGCCATTTCGTATGCCACGGCTGCGCCAATGACCCCAGTTCCGATTATGATGGCATCTGCTGTCTCAGTCATTTCGCCTCTTCCTGCATTGCTGACAGGGAATACGCTTCCAGATCCGCGATCTCGTCTGGCTGGGGTGTTTGGCCGGTAAAGCAATAAAGGTACATCGGAACCTGTTTGAGCCTGTCGCCTGTGGGTTCGTTGAGTTCCGCGAGATCGTAACCTAGTTGCATGAAGTAAAGCACTCGCGCGCGGATCTCGGCCTCATTGGGAGGATAGTCGAAGCGCCGGAACATAGCGGCAAGCGCCTTGACACGCGTTTCGTCCGATTGGTCAAGCATCCGCCTGACCTTAACAGACCGTCGGGCCCAGTCCCGAACTGCAAAGTCAAGCGGGTTGTTGAAGATCCGCTCGTCGATCACGCAATGAAAAAAGTGGCAAACGGCCTCGGTAATGGTCTTGGCGGGCTGTTCCGCCTTCGCGACGATTGCAGCGGTGTTGGTGTCTTGCCAGTGTTGCAACAGCGCATCGAGCAAGGCCTGGCGCGATTTGAAATACCAATAGAAGCTTGAGCGAGACACGCCCAAACGACCGCCGAGATCCAGAACCTTGACCTGCTCAACTCCGTCGCTGACCAAAACATCCATCGCCACATTCAACCAGTCCTGGCGCGTGACTTTGACATTTCCGACGAGTCGGGATTTCTCTTGTCCTTCTCGGTTTTGGGTGGAGCCGCTCTGTCCCATGCCTCAGCTTTCAGATGGTGCGCCGCCCGCGGCGGATTGACGGGAAATACAGGCTTTCAGTGCGTCGATCCGTTCGGGGTTCACAGCGGGTCCGGTGTCTTCTGCTAGAATGGATTGCCAGACTTTAGTCGCCCGGGGGCTTGCATCTTGCGAGCCGCGTTCTTTCCATGTGCCGAAGTTGGCATAGTCATGGACGACGGGCTCATAAAACTCGATCTGGTAGCGGGCGATCGTTTGGGCGGCGGAGAAGAAGTGGCCGCTAGGCTGAACCTCGGCAAGGGCGCCGAGCCCAATTTCCGATGCGCCGGCCTGCGCCCCCGCGCACAGCTCTGCCACCATGTTGAGTACTTCGACGTCGCAAATCAGCTTTTTGTAGCTGACGGTCAGGCCTCCCTCGAGCCAACCTGCCGAATGGATCACCAACGTCGCGCCCGCCAGAATGTAGCACCAAAGCCCCAACTGGTTCTCGTTGGCCGCCTGAACATCATTGAGGTTGGCCGCCGATCCAGCAGCGCTGCGCCACGGAAGGCCAATCATGCGGGCAAGCTGACCAGCGGCAAGTGATGCGTGAAAGTGTGCCGGGGTACGGAAGGCAGGCGCACCTGATTTCATGTCGACGTTCGAGGTAAAGGTGCCATAGCAGATCGGCGCGCCCTTTCTGGCAAGCTGCGTGAGTGTGATTGCACTCGCCGCAGTGATCGGGGCCATCGCCCCCATCAGCGTGAATGGCGCGACGATGGAGACTTGGTTCGCCCGAGCGAAATCAATCAATCCTCGCGCCATCGGCACATCCAGCACGCGCGGGCTGTTGGTGTTGATGAGTGTATAACAGTGCGGCTCTGCTCTGAATTCTGCGTCATCCAGTCCGCGACAGTCGCGCAACATCTCGAAACTTTCGCCCACCTGTGGGCTGCCACGCGAAGAGATGAAGGGCAGCTTGTCGCTGAGCGTGAGCTGGGCCTCCATCGTGAAATAGTGGCGCAGATGGATCGGTACGTCCTGCGGCCCGATCAGCGCTGGCATCATCTGAAGCACATCATAGTGCTGCGTAATTCGAACCAGTTCACGGTAGTCTTGGACCGTCCCCGGCCGTCGGCCGCGTGTAAGATCGGTCGCGTGCGGCGCTCCCGCACCCGGCTGAAAGTTGAGGAGGTCCAGTTCAAGCAGGACGTCACGGTCGCGTGCCCCGGCCCTGCAGGTGATAGAGCGCGGCGCGGAGGTAAGTGCGGCCTCGACGATTTCCCGGCCGATGAAGACCATCTCACCTTCGACGCGGGCACCGCCCTGCCGATAAAGGCGGCGTGCTTCTGAAAGCAGAACCTTGATCCCCAACTCCTCAAGCGTGCGCAGCGATGCCTCGTGCATCGACGCGATCTCATCGTCGCTGAAAATGGTCATGGGCGGGAATGGGTTGCGCAGATGTCGGTAATTCACCTTTCGTTTCGAGGCAGTGTCCCCTCGCGGAGCGCGGCGTCGCCTTCTTGCGCGGGCCTCTGTCATCTCCGCATGGCCGTACCGCTTGGATCGTAGGGAGATGGCGGGACGACTTTGGCCGGGCATTCTTTTCCGACGACATGAACGCTGAGATCGGTGCCCGGCTCAGTCAAATCCGTATCAACCATCGCCATGGCAAGCGACTTACCAACCGTATGCCCGTAAGCACCCGACGTTACAAAGCCAACGAGGCTTTCACCCTGCCAGACGGGTTCGTAACCGCTCGCGTCGGCATCGGCGCTATCGACGTCGAGCGTAACCAGCCGTTTCGAGGGGCCGTTACCATCTCGTTCCGCGATCGCGGCTTCCTGTCCCACAAAGTCGCCTTTGTCCCATGCGATCCAGCGGTCCATACCAGTCATTCGAGGCGTGCGATCTTGGGTGAATTCCGCTGACCAGATGCCAAAGCTCTTCTCGATCCGGGTCGACAGCATCGCGTTGAAACCGCATTCTCTCAGGCCTTCTGATGCCCCGGCCTCAAGAAGCATTCGCCGCAGCGCGATGTGATCACCGTAGCGGCAACTGATCTCATAGCCGAGTTCCCCAGTTACGGACATCCGCGCCACATGACCTTGCACCAGTCCAATGTCGAAATGCCCACAGCCCATGAACGGCAGGGCGCTGATATCCTGTTCAACAAGCTTCTCGATCACCGCGCGCGATTTCGGGCCAGCCAGAGCCAATCCGCACATCTCTTCGCCAATGTCCCTTACCGCGACCCCTTCAATCACATGCTCGTTGAACCAACGCATGTGCCAGGCCCGCAGATAATACGAGCCCATGATCCACCAGGTACCATCCTCCCAATTCAACAGCGTCAGGTCACCCTTGAGCCGTCCGTCGGGCGCAAGCATCACTGCAAGGCGGGCACGGCCCGGTGTTGGCAGCTTGGTGGCGAGGAGCGTGTTCAGCCAGCGTTCTGCATTCGGGCCGCTGACCTCGTACCGACTGAAACCCGTGATATCGAGCAGCCCGACATCTTCTCTGATAGCACGACACTCCTCGGCGACGATGGGGAATGCGTTCGAACGCTTGAGCGTGGGTGTCTCATCGAAGCCTTTAGGGGCAAAGTACAGCGGGACCTCAAGATCCCAGCTCAGCCCCCACTTGCAGCCGGCCTCCGTCATCGCATCGTGCGCGGGGGCCATCTTGAGGGGTCGGCCAGCCGGCAATTGTTCGTTCGGGTATGTCATGACGAACCGGCGCGAATAGAATTGGCCAGTCGTTTCGCGAATGTATCTCTTATTCTCAGCGAATGTCCCGTATCGCGCTACGTCCATTGACCAAGCATCTGCCTCAGGTTCACCGTGGATCATCCACTCGGCCAGCGTCTTTCCGACACCGCCACCCTGAAGAAAGCCTGCCATGACCGCACATGCGGACCAATAGCCGCGCTTGCCCGGAACCGGCCCAACCAGCGGATTGCCGTCAGGCGAGAATGTGAAGGCACCATTTACCCATGTCTTGATGCCAACATCCTGTATTGACGGGTACCGCTCAAAGCCCAAGGTGAGTTCGTTTTCGATGCGGTCCAATTGCTCTTGGAACAGCTCTTCGCCGTAACTCCAAGGTGCGCCGTCCATGGCCCAATGCTCGTGGTCAATCTCGTAGATGCCGACCAGAACCCCCTTCTGGTCCTGACGCATATAGGTGAAACCCTCGAGATCGACCGTCATCGGCATCTCGAAATCCGAGGCGGCTACCTCAGGGACGGTATCCGTTACCAGATAATGGTGCTTTAGCGGCGAAACGGGGAGCTCAATACCAGCCATCCGGCCAATCTGTTTGGCCCAAAGTCCACCGGCGTTAACGACATGCTCACAGGTGATCGTGCCCTTGTTCGTCACCACCTGCCACCCATCATGTGTCTGGATCAACGCCTCGACCTTGGTCTCTTCGTAGTATTCGGCGCCCCGTCTTTTCGCAGCAGTTGCATAGGCCTGCACCGTACCGGTCGTATCAATATAGCCTTCGCGATCGGCCCACATCGCACCCAGCACACCGTCGGTCGACATGATGGGGCAGCGCTTTTGTGCTTCTTCCGGAGAGATCAATTCGCAGTCATCGATGCCAATCGACTGAAAGATGCGGTAGTTCGCCTGCAACCATTCCCAGCGTTCTGGCGTTCCCGCGAGGGTTAGGCCGCCTGTCATGTGCAGCCCGATGTTCTGACTTGACTCGGCTTCGATCTCTGAAAGCAGGTCGATTGTGTAGGCTTGCAACGCGGCCATGTTGGGGTCTGCGTTCAGAGCGTGAATGCCGCCGGCCGCATGCCAGGATGAACCTGACGCAAGGCGCCGACGCTCCAGCATCACGACATCGGTCCAACCGAACTTCGCGAGATGATACAGCACCGATGCGCCGACCACACCGCCGCCAATCACGACAACCCGATACTGCGATCTCATTGCAATTCCACCTTTGCGCTCTGCCGCGCCGTAGGCTATCGCTCCTTCGTCGCGATTACTAGACATTTGTGTCTAGTGGTATCGAATATCGCTGTTCGGGTGATCTCGAACATGTCAATTTGTGTCGAGAGAGATTGGCTGTCCGACGAGTCGGCCCAGTCGCAAGGAAACTGTCAGTGAGCCAGCGGACCATTGCCTTGATGCACAAATAGCGATGGGCTACGGCAGAAAAGCAATGTTATATCATGACAGATCCAAGATGTTTGAATAGACCACACGCATGGACCAAAGGGAGAGTTGAAATGAAATTTATGCCTTGCCTGACGCTTTCAGCGGTCGCACTGGTCGCGCTTCCTGCGATCGCAGAAGACGCGCGCCAGCTCGACGCACACGAACATGGCCACGGGGCGCTGAATATCGCCCTCGAAGGTAATCAAGTCGCCATAGAGCTTGAAGCGCCAGGTTTTGATATCGTGGGTTTCGAGTACGCTGCCGAGAGTGACGAGGACAAAGCGTTGGTCGAAGCCGGCCTTAAGATCCTGTCAGACCCGACCAACCTCTTCGTTCTTCCCGATGCTGCGGGATGTTCTGTCACCGAGGCAAAGGCGGAACTGCACGGTGAGGAAGAGCACCATGGGGATGACCACGGTCATGAAGATCATGCCGAGGAGGCCGGTGAGGATGCCCATTCAGAATTCCATGCCGAGTATCTCATGAGCTGTGCAGATGTGACGCGCCTGACGCGCATTGAACTCGCGTATTTCTCCCAGTTCGAAAATGCGGAAGAGCTTGAGGTTCAACTGGTGACCGAGACGGGAGCAGCTTCGCTTGAGGCGTCGCCAGACAACACCGTGCTTGATCTCGCCGGGGCGATGTAGGATTGACGACAACCCAAGATGTTTCCGCGGTCCGGCTTCGTGGCCTTGAGTTTTCGTGGCCGGGCCGCACCGGATTTGCCCTTTGTGTCAGCGACTTCGATGTGCAGGTCGGCGAAAGGGTTTTCCTTTTCGGTGCGAGTGGTTCCGGTAAATCTACTCTCCTTAGTTTGATTTGCGGAGTTGCGCAGCCACAAAGGGGGAGCATCGAGGTAAATGGTGTTGACCTGACAGCGTTGAATGGTCCGAGCCGTGATCGGTTTCGGGCCAATCGCATCGGCGTCATCTTCCAGATGTTCAATCTGCTGCCCTACGCATCACCGCTCGAAAACATCCTGCTCGCTCTGGCATTTGCTCCGGAACGAAGACGGCGCATTTCCGACCCCAAGGCCGAAGCGCTTCGGCTCACCACCGAACTCGGCCTTGCGCCTGATCTGGTCGAAAATGCTCGTGCTACGGAACTGAGCATTGGTCAACAGCAGCGGGTCGCTGCTGCACGTGCCCTGATCGGGAAGCCGGGACTTGTGATCGCCGACGAACCCACATCTGCCCTTGATGCTGCTGCCCAGCAAGCGTTCGTGGATCTTCTTATGCGGCAGGTTAACGAGGTTGGCGCCACACTGCTGATGGTCAGCCACGATAGGCGTCTGGAAAAGTCCTTTGACCGTACGCTGGATCTCTCGCAAATAGCCATCGGTACACAAAGAGAACTATGCGACTGATCCGACTGGCTTGGCATTCTCTTCTCAGTCGGCGGTTGACCGTCGCGCTGACCGTGTTCGCAATCGCATTGTCCGTCGCACTGTTTCTGGGCGTGGAAAAGGTGCGCACCGGCGCGAAGGCGAGCTTTGCCGACACAATTTCGGGAACAGATCTGATTGTGGGCGCGCGGTCAGGTGGGGTCCAGTTGCTGCTTTATTCGGTTTTTCGGATCGGTAACGCGACCAACAACGTGACTTGGGAAAGCTACGAAGACATCGCGCAACGTGAAGAGGTCGAATGGATCGTGCCGATGTCTCTGGGGGACAGTCACCGCGGGTTTCGCGTCCTTGGAACAACCGAGGAATTCTTTGATCGATACAAGTACCGGGGCAATCGCGATCTGGATTTTGTGCAGGGAGCAGTTTTTGGGAACTTGTTTGACGCGGTAATCGGAGCGGATGTTGCGGCTCAACTCGGCTACGCGATTGGGCAGGAGATTGTGGTCGCGCATGGGCTTGCCTCCTTTACCGAGCATGATGACAAACCTTTCGTCGTCTCCGGAATTCTTGAGAAGACGGGTACCCCGGTGGACCGGACCGTGTTTGTCAGCCTCGAAGCGATCGAGGCGATCCATATCGACTGGAAGGGCGGGGGAAGATCTCAGAACACCATCAGCGCCGAAGAAGTGCGTCAGATGGATCTCCAGCCGCAGGCGATCACAGCCGCCTTGGTCGGTGTAAACTCCCGTCTCCAGATTTTTGGACTGCAACGTTGGGTTAATCAGTACCCGGAAGAGCCGCTACTGGCGATACTACCTGGCGTCGCACTCGGTGAGCTTTGGGATATCATCGGCGTCGCGGAGCGCGCCCTGATGGGCGTTTCGATTATGGTTGTTGTGACGGCCCTGCTTGGAATGGTTGCGGTTATCTTCGCGGGTCTGAACGAGCGACGGCGGGAGATGGCAATACTGCGCGCCGTGGGTGCGCGGCCTTGGACGATCCTCCTGCTTCTCACGACTGAGGCGGCGCTTATCAGCCTGATTGCGGTGATCCTCGGCCTTGGGCTGCTCTACACGGGTTTGTTTGCGGCACGCTCTTATGTCGACTCAGCTTTCGGACTATATCTTGAGATAAGTGTCCCAAGCGTCCGCGAGTGGCTTGTGCTTGGAGCTGTTGTGGCGGCTGGAACGTTGGTGAGTTTGGGGCCGGCCATCAGGGCCTATCGGATGTCTTTGACTGACGGAATGCAGGTGAAATTGTAGGATGAAGACTTTCAGAACTGACAAAACGTCAAGCAACCCAACACTTGATCGTCGCCGGTTTCTGGCGACAACTGCCGCGTGCCCGGTGTTGATGGTCGCAGGCGCCGCGTATGCCAAGGATGTTATTGAACTCGAATGGGATGATCTGATCCCGGAAGGGAAATCGGGTGTGCTGCTCGACAAGCTGCGCCAAATGGGCGTCGTCCGGCATGGGCAATTGTCGACCGGTTTCGAGCAGGAAGAAGCGCGTGCGGTGACCGATGCATATAACGGTGAAATTGTGCGCTTGCCGGGTTTTGTCGTGCCGCTCGATTTCAGCGGGACGGGGGTGACGGCATTCATCCTTGCGCCGTTTGTCGGCGCCTGTATCCACGTGCCGCCGCCTCCTGCGAACCAGCTTGTGCTTGTGACTACCGAAGAACCTTACGAATACGACGGTCTTTTTGAACCAGTCTATGTGACGGGCATGTTCGGAACGGCCGCTACAGGGACCGCACTGGCCGAGATCGGTTATGCCATGTCGGCAGAGAAGATCGTTCCTTACTATTAGTTTTCCGCTGCCTCGCTGGCAGCCACATTTTTGATGTTCGTTTCGACGAGACCCTTGCGCTGACGGCCAGCGCGACACTTCGCGCCTCTTTTTTTCGAACCGCCACGGTGGGTTCTGTTCCTGACTGTCATATGACCGTGAACGTTACACAGTAACACTGTTGTCACACTCAAATTCTAGCCAACGAGATGGAGCAACCAATGACTAAAGTCGATCCCAGGGAGCTGTCCTTTGATGAGTGGGACGAACTGAAATTTCCCCGCCCGGAACAACAAGAATTCGATGGAGTTGTTGAACGGGCAATCTCGCGTCGCGGTTTTCTTGGTGGCGTTCTTGCATTTGGTTCTGGCGCCGCCGTCATGGGCACAGGGCTTTTGAAAGGCTCGACCGCATTGGCCCAGCAGACCTCGCGCTTTGCCTTCGAACAGCTTGCGCCGCAAACCGACGGTACAGTGCATGTACCCGAAGGCTACAGCTGGGAGGTTCTCGTCCGCTGGGGCGATCCGTTGTTTTCGGATGCGCCGGCCTTCGATGCGGCCACCGGCATTCCGACGGAAGGGTCCGACCGGGTGTTCGGTGAGAACACCGACGGGATGGAGCTTTTCAATCAGGGCGATATCGAATTGCTGGTCGTCAACAGCGAATATCCGAACCCCAAGATCAACCTACCGGTCGAGCAAGAGGGTGATGCCCAATCTGCGGGCGACATCGTCCGCCTGCAGAACTTTCAGGGTGTGTCCGTCATGGAAGTCGCCGAGGGTGCAGATGGGTGGTCAGTAGTCGTCGACAGCCCCTACAACCGTCGCATCCACCACCGCACGCCCATGGTTATCGACGGTCCTGCTGCTGGTCATGATCTGCTTAAGACACAAGACGACCCAACTGGTACCGCATCACTGGGCACATTCAACAATTGCGGCTCTGGCCGGACGCCCTGGGGTACGTATTTGACCTGCGAAGAGAACTTCAACGGCTATTTCGGCACCACCGAAGAGCTATCGCTCGATGAAACGCTGGCCAACGGCTACAAGCGGTACGGTGTATCGACCGAAGTTGATCCGGGCCGATACAATTATCATGGCTTCGATCCGCGGTTCGACCTTTCCAAGAACCCGAATGAGGCCCATCGCGCAGGCTACATCGTAGAGATCGATCCGTGGAACTCGGACTCGACGCCCGTTAAGCATACGGCTCTGGGACGTTTCAAACATGAGAACGCGGCGACAGCACTCGCTCCCGATGGCCGGGTTGTCGTCTATATGGGCGACGATGAACGGGGTGAGTTCATGTACAAATGGGTGTCGCGCGACGTCTATGTACCGGGGGGCGATACGTCGACGTTGTTGAGCGAGGGCCAGCTTTTTGCGGCAAAGTTCAATGACGACATGACCGGGACGTGGCTGGCCCTGACGCCGGAAACGACCGGCATGAGCCCGGCCGAGATCTCCATTTTCACCCGGATGGCAGCGTCCGAGGTCGGCGCGACGACGATGGATCGGCCTGAGTGGATTGCGGTCAATCCAACTGCTGTTGAGGCCTATTGCTGCCTGACCAACAACTCGCGCCGTGGTGCCAAGAATGACGATGGTTCCATCCGCACCAATGCTGGTGGCGAGGCGATGACGGTGAATGCGCCCAATCCACGTGAGGTCAACCGCTATGGCCAGATTGTCCGGTGGCGTCCTCATAGCGACGATCATGGTCGGGCCACCTTTGACTGGGATCTCTATGTGATGGCGGGCAACCCGACGGTGCATACCGAAGGACTGTATGCGGGGACGGCCAATATCAATGCGGGGAACCTGTTCAACTCACCCGACGGGATGCAGATCGATACGACCGGCCTGATCTGGATCCAGACGGATGGTGATGACAGCAACGAGGGCGAGTTTGTTGGCATGGGCAACAACCAGATGCTCGCGGGCGATCCGGCAACGGGCGAAATCCGCCGTTTCCTTACTGGCCCGAACGGATCCGAAGTGACAGGTCTGACCTGGTCTTCAGATCGCCGGACGATGTTTGTCGGGATCCAGCACCCAGGTGCGCCATTCCCGGATGGTGAGGATAGCCTGCCACGGTCGGCAATCGTCGCGGTAAAGAGGAACGACAACGCGCTTGTCGGCTAATAAGCTAATATGTTATCCCGGGCGTCGCTCAACGCGACGCCCGGGGGCGTTTATTGTGGGCCTGACTCACAGCCCGGTCTTGCCATAGATCGTATAGAGTCCAACCACGGCGTTCATCTCTTTCAGCATGGTGTTGAGATTGGCAAAAACCTCTTCCCGTACCTGATCATCAACACTGACGTTTGACGTCGCTTGCTCCAGAACCGGTTTCAGCTTCTCCCAGTCCCCGATAATGTCGTCCAGCCCGTACATAATGTCATCGGTCGGCGCAGCTTTGATGCCAGCAGCGTCCATACCGTTGCGCAGGGCCATCAGCGAGACTTCGAACATCTGCATCGTGCCCGCAAGGCTCTTTGCGCTTTCCGCGTCGCCATTCCAAACCTGGCAGCTTTCCTTCGACATCTTCTGCGTCAGCATCCGTTGCCGACCGGATACGTCAACCAACATCGCGTCGGCTTGCAACATCGCAGTTGGGTCCGAATACTGACCGCTAAGCTCGCTGACCAGATGTTTGGCGCGCGCCAAAAGCTGCATGTTGTGCGTGCTGATGTAGGCAAGGTTGGTGTCGACATCGATACCCTGCACAAGGTTATCGATGGCGAGGCTCATCCCGCTCCATTCCTCGTTGATGTCATTCAGTGCCTTTAGCGTTTTTCGGCGCTTCTCTTCGCCTTTCATGCGCAGATCGGCGTCTCCGAACTCAAGGCCGCGGGTGATCTTCTGAAACTCGGACTGAGCGCCAACAAGGATTTTCAGGCTATTGTCCGCATCGATGCCTGCGGAATAGTTGCACGCAGCAGCAGCGACGCGTTGTGAAAGCATGCGCAGCTTACCGGAAAAGTTCACCCGCTCGGTTGCGCCGATATCATCGACATTGCCACTGCTCTTTTTTGCGACAACATATAGACCAACAACCTTATTCATCTCACGCAGGGTCGTGTTCAGATCTTCGGTGAGCGCAGCACGATCGGCTTTGCTAAGGATTGCACCCGCAACTGCCTTTTCGAGGCTTGGCTTAAGCGCGTCCCAACGGTTCGTGATGTCGGCAAGACCGTCCGCAATTTCCCGATTGGGCGGTCTAACCATGCCGTTCTTGCCATCGCGAAGGTCTATCAGCGATCCTTCGAACAACTGCATGGTCGTCCGCAGCGCATCAACAGTCTCAGCCGAACCGCCCGACCAGATCTGGCAGGCCTCCTTGGACATCTTCTGCGTAAGCATACGCTGTCGTCCGGCCACGTTGATCGTTTTCCCCAACCCGGCATCATCGTCAGCCTTCGCCGAATAGACGCTCACTATCGAGGTGACCAATGACTTGGCCGCACCCAAAAGCGCCATGTTTTCGCGATTGATCAGCTCGATGCTGGTGACAGACCCGGGATCCTTGGTGAGCGACACAACTGCCTGATCAATCGGTGCGAAAGTTTCCCTGACGGTCCCGATGGATGTAAGAATTTCGGTATTGGCTTCAGCCCCATCGATCTTGAGATCGCCGTTACCCTTCTCCAATCCACCAAGGATCTTGCCGAACTCAACCTTAGCATTTGTAAGGATCTTGCCGTTCTTTTCCGGGTTGATCCCGGCGCTAAGATTGCACCCGGCAGCGGCCATACGCTGCGAGAGCATTCTCAACTTACCCGAGAAGTTTATTCTTTCATTTCCGCTGTTCAGCGTTGCGCCAACCGCATGTGCCGTATCAGGGGTGGCTATCAATGTGGCTGCAACGAGCGCTGGAATTACGCTCAGGCTGTTTGCTGCCATTTTCAGTTTTCTTGAATTCGATTTCATGGGGTCGCTTCCTATAAGTCGGGGGTGCCGGAGTTCGGATACCCGGCCGCGACATGCGCGACCGGGCCTATTCTGGTCAGCTCTCGGGAGCGCTCTCGATCCACACTTCAACACGCCGGTTGACGGATCGACCTTTTTCGCTGCTGTTGCAGGCCGATGGCGCGATCTCGCCATACCCTGAAACGGCAATCTCAATACCTGCGAGGCGATCCTTTCCGAATTCCCGCAACTCTCTCGCGACTTGTTCGGACCGTTTGACAGACAAGGCGCGGTTGCTTTCGAACGGACCCACGTCGTCGGTAAACCCCACAAACAGAAGCTTGGTGCCGTTCGGTTGAAGCTCTAGGAAGTCGACAAGGCGCTTCATGTCGATCTGCGCGCGCTCGTCCAGATTTGATGATCCGGTGCGGAACCGGAACGTTGTCGACAACCGATCATAGTTAAGCATCTCGCTGAGCATTTCCCGCATGACGCCGCCCTCGAAGGCGTCTGCATTGGGGTCAAGCAGTGCCCGCGCCCGGCCCCCATCCATTTGCTGTCGTTTCCGCGCAACGCCAAGATCGATAAAGCCAGACTTTGCGATGACACCATCGGCATATTCCGAGGTGGCAAACGTCAAGAAATCCGTGACATTATCCGCGCTTTGGTCGGCCCGGTTGTAAAGATACAGGCGGCGCTGAAGGGCGTATTCCTCGACCTTGGCCGAGAATGCGTCGGGGTCGGTCTGCATGCCACACTCATTCACAAGGCTAAGAGCCTTTGCTCCGCGCTGGAATGCATATCCCACATAGCCGATCGCGTTTGGATCGCCGTTCACGAGCGATGCCATGGTGTTGTTGTTTTCCGCTATCGTCTGGCTGCTGCTCACCGGTGCTGCCTGCCCGAATACACCGTTCTCAAAGATTGAACGCGTACCGGAATCCTGTTGGCGGTTAATGACTGTAATGGGAGCATCCTCGCCGCCGATTTCCTTCCAGTTCCTTACTCGCCCGGAATAGATATCTTGCAGTTGCTCAACGCTGATCTGGGCGACCGCGTTCGACGGGTGCGTGATAACCACGAGGCTATCAACTGCAACGATGTGCTCTTGGTTCGGGCTGACCATATTGCCTGCCCCGTTGTCACGAAGGGCCCGCGCCTCTGCCGGTTGAATGCGGCGCGACGACATACCGATCATCGCTTCTTTGGCAAGCAGGCTTTCAAAGCTGTTGTTCGAAGATGTCGAAGTCACGAGGACAGTGCCGATTTCATCGCCAAAGCCACCTTCGCCGATCAGATCAGCGATGATTTCACCATCTCGTCCCGTCGCTTTGATCGCGGCTTCGGCATCCAGATAGGAGGCATAACCCGAAAGAAGCAGTGGCATCAGACCTTGGCCCAGCGTGTCCGAGCCAACAAAAACTAGATCAGCCGCTTCGGTTTCGAAGGTCGGGCATGCGTCGCCTTCACAGCGGACGCGTGCAGCTGAAATCCGGAACTCACCAAGCGCGGTTCGGATGACATAGTGGTCGTCCGAGAAATCGATAAACTCACCCGACAGGTTGATCGTCCCGTCATCGGATCGGAGATTGACTTGTTCGGATATCGCGGTGGTTGGAGCCCAACCTGCGGTCAAAAGTGCAATAGCGCTCAGTGTCGATCGATACCGGCGCAGAAAAGTCAAAGTCATTTGAGTTCTCCATACTACCTCAAGGCGCACATCTTTTAATCACCAGTGCGCAAATTCATCGCAAACTGATAAGAGCGCTGATTGTGATGGAAATTTGGAGGAAATTTGTCGCAACTTAGAATTGTCGCAAAATTCAACCGCTGGTAATTAGCTTACGTGCCATAAGTGTCAAACAATTTCTTTCCCAGCCTTCGTGAATGGGACAGTTTGTCCATATCGAAAGAAAGAATAGCGTTTGTGCGAGGTCTTTAATCCATTCCTAATTGTGGCAAATTTGTAGCGAGGGACAACGGCGATATGTTTCCCGAAGGAACACCTGCGCTTTCAGAATGCCGGTATTCAGAATCCCCCTTTTGAATACAAACACGATCACCGGTTTTCCGCGTCCAATTCTATACCTGCCGACCACAGAGCATTGCCTGGGAGTTACCGTTACGTTAGCCAAATTCGCCTTTGACTTTTTTGACCATCTGGTAAAAAAGCATCGATATCGATCCGAATGAGCATCGTCACGGGCTCTCGGCTCTGCGCACCGCCCATAACCGCATGCGAAAGCGATACTATCCGGTTGCCTCACATGGGGCGGTGCGCCCCTTTTCTGTTGGCCACCTGACCAATCCATCGAAAAGTCTGGGCAGCATGGCCGCAAAAGGCGCGGCTTCCCATCTGGCGACATGGCTCTTCGACCAACAGGTTCGACGCCGTGCAGCCCAGCCAACTATCCAAAAGCCATTCGCTGTAACGTACCGTCGCGTTTCCTCACGGCTCTGAAGAGCGCGCCACCAAGATGTATGAGGATCAGAGCGACCAAGGCTTTCGCCGCGATACTGTGGATCAGGAAACCGATCTTTTCCCAGTGCTCATTCACCGGAGCGATAGCGGGTAGCGTCCAGCGGCCGAACACTATCGTATCTATTCCCGTTGCAGAACTGGCCACCCAACCAGAAAGAGGCATCACCAGCAGCAAAAGATAAAACAGCCTGTGGACCGCTGTGGCGAGCGTGTCTTGCCACGCGACCCCGGATGAAACGGGGTGTGGTGGCCTTGAAAACCGGTGCCAGAGAAGCCTGACAACGATCAACGCCATAACAGCAAAGCCGAGGGTTTTGTGATATCCAAAATACTTCAGCGCAGAAAATGAGAGTTCGGCATTGGCGATCCAATAGCCAATGCCAACCGCGAGAAAGACCAGCAGCGCAGTGACCCAGTGCAGGAACCGGGTCATAGCGCCAAAGCTAGCGGAAGAGTTGCGGATCTTCATGATCAACCCGCGATCTGCATATGGGCGACGATGGACAGCTTGACCTCATCCCCTGCCATGTCAGACCAGCCATCCGCACCGAACGCGGCCCGCGACAGGCTCCCTGTCAGCCGGACGGCAAGACGGCTGTGATCGCCGGCTTCGGTGCCTGCCTGCCGGAACAGTTCTGCACGGAATGTGGCTGGATGCGTCACGCCACGAACAGTCAGGTGGCCATCGACCAAAGCGCGATCACCGTCCCTGCGGAAGCGTGTGCTCTCAAACGTGATGTGAGGGTGCTTTTGCGCCCACAGCACTTTCTTACTCTTCATCCCCTGGCTCGCGAAAGGAAAGCCTGCGCGGGCGCGGGTCACATCGACGACAACCTTGGCCGTACTGTTCTGAAGACGGTCCAAATCCAGGACAATGTCAGCATCGGCCACTGGCATGTTGCCGCGAACTTCGTCTTTGCCAAGGAACCAGCTGAAGCCGACCGAGCTGTCGCTTTTCTGAAGTTGATAGGGCTGCGGCGCCGCAAGTGCGGGCGCGGCAAGCAGAATGACGGTTGAGAGTATGGCCAAGGTTTTCATTTCAATCGGTCCTATGCGGTCTTGCGTTGCAAACGGGGATCATCCCCTTGCTTGGCTAAACGTCTCGCGACGCGGGATTATTCGTTTTGTGGTTTGAAAATGTTTGGTGATGCCGCTGGCTTCGCGGTGTGAAACGCGGAGAAACGGCGCCGAAGCGGCTCCGCAGGACTGAGGAATCTCACATTATTCTGGTGGTTGAGCGGTTTTTCGGTTTTTAGGAAAGGGCCAGGGAAATTCCGACGCCCAAAGCGGTCATCACGCTGGATGATACTTTGGCGTTACCCAATGCCTTGGTGGGGCACTAGACTGCGTCGTCTAGAAGCGTGAAGGTCTGGACTTTCTTGTCTCGGACCAGACCAGAGGCCTTTGCGTCAAACTCGTCGAAATGGTCGGTTCGCAGATGGACCTCAAAGGCCGCGGCATCGGTGTAATGTTCGTAGAGAAAGACCGAAAGCCCGTCATCCGCGATACAGACATCGAACCGATGGCACCCCGGCTCTCGTTCGAGCGAGTTGTTGGCTTGTGCCGCAACCAGCGGCAGGAATTTGGACATCATGTCCGGGTGGATTTCGAATGTGACGCATACGACGTACATTGCTTGGGACCTCCGGTCAGAGTTGGAAAGCCCCGCTGTATTTCTGTTAATTCTTCTGCGGTGCTTGGGCAAGATCTCATACTTTTGAGCTTTAGAAACGGTTTGGCTGTCTTGTCTAGTTCGTCGGTCTCATCGGCCATTTGTCGTGGATCAGGGCAGAGAGTTCTTCCGACGCTCCAAATCTGGTTTGTCGATCGAGAAAACTCGTCTTGCGACGAAAGACCCCCGCCCGCATTAGTGCAAAGTCTTTGCCGCATCCTCGCTGCCTTCCGAGGGAACGCCTTTTATCCAGAATTTGAAGATCTTCGGGCAAGGGATCTGTCTAGTACTTGACGGTTTCGGTTCGTTGAAAACCCCGTGCGATTTCGAATAGATGCGCAGGGCCTTGACCCGCTCTCCGTCGTTCATAGGGCCAAACGCGTTCCCTATCATTAGTCTGCCAGAAGGCTCAGAATCTCGTTCGTTACCGCCTTCGTTCCCATATCGCCGCCAAACTCCATGGGTCTCAGACAGTTTTGCTCGAAACCTTGCGTCACGGCCTGGTCAATGAGTTCGCCTGCTTCGCCTAGCGCGGGCTTGCCCGTCTTCTCGGAAAGATAGTCGAGCATGAGGGCACCGGAGAGGATTGCGGCCAACGGGTTTGCCTTGTCCTGTCCCATAATATCGGGTGCAGATCCGTGGGCGGGCTGAAACAATCCCGTCTCATCACCGATCTCCGCGCATGCTGCCATGCCCATGCCGCCGACCAGACCACCGGCAAGATCCGACAAGATGTCGCCGAACATGTTTTCCATGACCATCACGTCAAAGTCCCAGGGTCTGCGAACCAGATCAAGCGCCTGGGCATCGACGTAGTTGTAGCCAGTTTCGACCCCGTCATAGTGCCGGGCCACTTCGTCAAAGATCTTTCGAAAAAAGGCCATCGAGTTAAAGACGTTCGCTTTGTCAACACAGGTGAGGCGGCCGGGTCTGCCCCGTTTCTTGCGTCTTTCCGCGAGCCTGAAGCCAAAGTGATGCAGTTTTTCTGTCGTGGTCCGGGTGATCCGAAGCGTGTCCCGAACCTCGGTATCGTCAATGATCTTGCTGCGTCCATGGGCGGCCGCGGAATAGAACAGGCCTTCGGTCGACTCGCGCAGGATCACCATATCAATCGTGGCGGCACGTGGATCGGAAAGCCGCCGTGGGATGTTGGGGTAGGCGCGAACCGGGCGCACCCCGGCGTAGAGATTGAAGCGTTCACGCAGTCGGAGATGCGGCGAGATTTCGGTGCCGTCCCGGTGGCGGATGGCAGGCAGTCCTATGGCACCCAGAAAGATTGCGTCTGCTGCTCCGGCCCGCACCTCGCCGTCCATTTCGATATCCGAACCGGTTTCCTCAAAATAGGCCGCGCCGGCATTGATGGGATCATATTCAAAGGGCGCCAAACCCAGCCGGGACATGGCGGCATCCACGACCGCGAGTGCAGACATCGCGACGTCGCTTCCAATTCCGTCGCCCTCGATCAGGGCAATTCTGCAGGTATCTCCCATCGTTCCATTTCCCCCAGGCCGAGATTAGAGCTGGCCGAATTTGTACTTATCCAGAATTCCCAGCAGCTCTTGAGCGGCACGTTGGCGATGCTCTCTGAAGATCCGTCGTGTCTCCTCGACGTTTCCAAGCTGAAGGTTGCGTAGAATTGCCCGATGCTCTTTGGTCGATTTGTGTGGGGTTTCACGCAGTTGCATGGTCACGATCCGGGCCCGGTGGGCCTGATCGTACAATGCTGTCACAAAGTTCTGCAGGCGGCGATTTCCCTGCAGCTTAAGTAAGGTTCGGTGAAATCTGTCGTCGGCTTCTACCCACGCATCGAGGTTTCCATCCGCAAGGGCAAGCTCCATCG
The DNA here is from genome assembly GCA_038521825.1 of Pseudomonadota bacterium. GTDB lineage: Bacteria > Pseudomonadota > Alphaproteobacteria > Rhodobacterales > Rhodobacteraceae > JBCBKL01. Next base: position 211,919 of record JBCBKL010000001.1, read on the forward strand.
CCGATGTCGCCTGTTCGAGCGGGGCGAGGTCATCCGAAGAAGGTTTGCTTCCAGCAAGACTTGCGGCAGCATCCGGCTCAAGCGAAGTGAGTATTTCGTATATCTCGCGCATGTCGTCGGCCTTGATGGGTAAGACGCGCACGCCTCTGCGCGGAGCAAGTGCGATAAGGCCTTCCGCCTCCAACCGAATGAGAGCTTCGCGCACCGGGGTCCGGCTCATTCCAAGTCGCATGGCGATCTCGGGTTCTGGTACCTGGAGTCCGGGTGGCAGACGGTTCGTTCGGATCTCATCCTTCAGGCGCGCATAAGCATCTTCTACACGTGTCGGCCTGACCCTCTGTCCCATCTCTGACCGGTGCTTTCATTGCCTCGATTGTCCATCAAAGCATAACTAATGCATTTATTAATGCATACATAAGTTTCGGTATGGCGTTGGGCGCATGATCTCAGCGTTGCCGCCCATTGAACGCGATGCCGGTCAGAAGATCGTCGGTCGTAAGCTGACCGACTATGACACCATCTCGTTCAATCCCGACTGGTTCCGCGGACCCAATCAGTTGATCCATTCCGTCTCGGATCAGCATGTCGGCAGGCATCGTGCCCTTGGTCGGGCCATTTAGGGGCTTCATGAGGTCGGACGCCTTCAATACGCCAAGGGGGTTCATGTGCTGAACAAACTCGGCGACATATTCGTTCCTCGGTTCTCGAAATATTTCCTGCGGTGTCCCTACCTGGACGATCCGCCCGCCCTCCATGATCGCGATCTTGTTGCCCAGCTTGAACGCCTCGTCGAGGTCGTGGCTGACGAAGATGATTGTGCGGCGCAGCTTTTGCTGAAGTTCCAGCAACTCATCCTGCAGCTTCGTTCGGATCAGCGGGTCGAGCGCCGAGAATGGTTCATCCATCAGAAGGATCGGGGCTTCGGTCACAAACGCGCGTGCCAATCCGACACGTTGCTGCATGCCGCCCGAAAGCTCGCCCACTTTCCAGTTTGAACACTCCGCCAGTCCTACAAGCTCAAGCTGGCTTTTTATCCGTTCATCGGCTTCGGTTTTCTTGACCCCTGCCAGTTCAAGACCAAGCCGAACATTCTCGTGCACTGTCCGCCAGGGCAAAAGGCCGAATTGCTGAAAGACCATTGCGACGTTCCGCGTTCGCAGCCTGCGCAGGGTAACAGCGTTGGCCTTAGTCACATTGATGCGCTCATCGCCGTCTTGAATGCTGACCGAACCACGCGCCACCGGATTCAGGCCGTTCACAGCGCGCAATAGGGTGGATTTGCCCGACCCAGACAATCCCATCAGCACGAGTATCTCACCCAATTCGACATCGACGCTGCAATTGTGCACCCCTAGAACTTGGCCGGTCGCCGTCTGGATCTCACCCCGGTGCTTGCCCTGATCCATCAATGGCAACGCCCGCTCGGGCTTGTCCCCGAAAACGACCGAGACGTTTTCGATGCTGACGGCAACGCTCATTTTCGCGCTCCGATGTTGAGCATCCGGTCGAGCATGACTGCAACGACGACAATGACGATGCCGGATTCGAAACCAAGGGCGGTATTGACCTGGTTCAGCGCGCGGACGACGGGAACACCCAGCCCGTCCGCTCCAACCAGTGCGGCGATCACAACCATGGACAGCGACAACATGATCGTCTGGTTCAGCCCGGCCATGATTTGCGGGAACGCATAGGGGAGCTCCACCTTCAGAAGAGTCTGCCGCGGCGAGGCACCGAATGCACGGGCCGCCTCTAACAGCGGCTGGGGTGTGGCATGGACACCCAGATAGGTCAGCCGAATAGGTGCGGGCAGAACGAATATGACCGTCGCAATCAGCCCCGGAACCATACCGATGCCGAAAAAGACAATGGCCGGGATAAGATAGACAAACGTGGGCAAGGTCTGCATCAGATCGAGGACCGGACGCAGATAGAGGTAAAGCCTTGGCCGATGCGCTGCTGCGATGCCGATAGGAACCCCGATCGCCATACAGACGACGCAGGACGACAGCACCAGCGTCAGGCTTTCCGTGGTCTCCTCCCAATACCCTTGGTTGAGGATGAAGAGAAAGCCAAGGAGAACAAAAAGACAGGTCTTCCAACTGCGTTGGAGCAGCCAGGTGATCGCGATGAAAACAGCGATGACGATCAGAGGATTTGGAGTCTGTAACAGCCAGAGGATCGCATCGATCATGGCCTCCATCACAACCGACAGGCCTTCGAGCAGGAACTCGCCATTGTCTCGGACCCAGTCGAACGCGGATTTTGCCGCCTTTCCGACTGGGATCTTGTTTTCAGTCAGCCACTCCACGATGAAATGCTCCTCTGGTTAGGCTTGGCGAGACCCAGAGCATCTCGCGCAGGGCTGGGGTACCGATCAGAGGCCGAGCGCAGCGTTTACCGCAGTCATCGCATCGCCGCCGTCTTTGGTCGTTACACCATCAAGCCATTCATCCAGAACTCCTGGATTGGCCTTCAGCCATGCTGCCGCGGCATCCTCGGCGTCTTCGCCATCATTGAGGATCGCGCCCATGATTTCGTTCTCCATAGCTAGGGAGAATTCGAGGTTCTGGAGCAATTTTCCAAGGTTCGGGCACTCGGTCACATAGCCCGCGCGGGTGTTGGTATAGACGGTGGCACCGCCAAGGTTCGGGCCGAAATAGTCGTCGCCGCCGGTCAGGTAACCCATTTCGAGATTGGCATTCATCGGATGCGGCTCCCAACCAAGGAAGACAACCGGGTCACCCGATTTCTCGGCGCGAGCCACTTGCGCAAGCATACCCTGTTCGGAGCTTTCGACGACTTCAAACCCCTCAAGGCCGAACGCATTTGCGTCTATCATCGACTGGATAAGGCGATTGCCGTCATTGCCGGGTTCGATCCCATATATCTTACCGTCTAGTGCATCCTTCTGGGCGGCGATATCGGCGAAATCGTTGATGCCCAGGTCCATGGCAGGCTTGTTAACGGCCAGCGTGTACTTCGCACCTTCGAGGTTGGCGACGACAGTGTCCACTGTTCCAGCCTCACGGTACGGCGCGATGTCGCCCTCCATCGTCGGCATCCAGTTCCCAAGGAAAACATCGACATCGCCCTCGGCCATCGCTGTGTAGGTCACCGGTACCGACAGAACCTTGACGTCCGTGTCATAGCCAAGTGCATCAAGCACTGTAGTCGTCGCGGCGGTTGTCGCCGTGATGTCCGTCCAGCCGACATCCGAAAAGGTCACGCTGTCACACTGGGCAGCGGCTGCTCCGGCGGCAAAAAGGGCGAATGCCGTGGTCGCGGCAGTGTATTTCATGTCGGATCTCCCTGTTGTTTTGACCCTGCTAAGGCTCTTGACTGATCAGTCAATCAATGCGCGATTATGTTGGCATTGCAACCCCTTCCGGAGCCGCCGATGAGCGTTGAACCGAAACGCAAGGCCCAATTGATCGAAGCGACCATACACGAGATCGGTCAAAGTGGCTCTCTCAATGTCTCGGTCGGAACAATTGCCCGTCGGGCCGGTGTATCGCCGGCCCTCGCGTTTCACTACTTCGGCGACAAAGAGCATCTGTTTCTCGCGGCAATGCGCCAGGTCTTGACGACGTACGGTCAGGAAATCCGAAGCGCATTGAAAGCCAGCGACGACCCGAAAATACGCCTGAGGGCCCTCATTCAGGCCAGTTTCTCGGCCTCGAATTATCGTACCGACGTGATTGCAGCCTGGCTGAATTTCTACGTCCTTGCGCAACAGGATCCGCAAGTGAAAAGGCTGCTTTCGATCTACCACCGGCGGCTGCGCTCGAACTTGCTGCACGATCTCAAACTACTGGTTGGCGCACGAGCCCCCGACATCGCGCAGCGCATCGGCGGGCTGATCGACGGTCTGTATCTGCGCCATGCGATCAATCCCCAAGATATGAATGGCGAGAGTGCGTCGGCGCATGTTCTGGCGGCGCTGGACATGGAAATCGGGGATGTGGAATGAGCCAGCAAAATATCCTCATTCTGATGGTCGATCAACTGAACGGGACACTTTTCCCCGATGGGCCCGCGGACTGGTTGCACGCACCCAATTTGAAGAAGCTTGCTGCCCGCTCGGTCCGTTTCGCGAACTGCTACACGGCGTCACCGCTGTGCGCACCCGGGCGTGCGAGTTTCATGTCCGGCCAATTGCCTTCGGTGACGGGCGTCTATGACAACGCGGCCGAGTTCCCCTCGGATCTACCCACCTACGCCCACCATCTGCGGCGTGCCGGTTATCAGACCTGCCTATCGGGCAAAATGCACTTCGTCGGACCTGACCAGATGCATGGGTTCGAGGAGCGCCTCACGACTGATATCTATCCCGCTGATTTCGGGTGGACGCCCGACTATCGCAAACCCGGAAAGCGGATCGACTGGTGGTATCACAACATGGGCTCGGTCACGGGCGCGGGCGTCGCCGAGATCACGAACCAGATGGAATACGACGACGAGGTCGCTTTCAACGCGGTTCAAAAGATCCAGGACTTGGGCCGGGGTCATGGCGCGCAGCCCTGGTGCCTGACCGTCAGCTTCACGCATCCCCATGATCCTTACGTTGCCCGCCGCAAATACTGGGATCTGTATGAGGATTGCGAGCATCTGATGCCGCAAACGGCCGCGATCCCATACGATGATCACGATCCGCATTCCAAACGCATCTTTGACGCTAATGACTGGCGCGGCTTCGACATCACCGAAGACGATATACGCCAGTCCCGCCGCGCATACTTCGCCAACATCAGCTATCTCGACGACAAGATCGGTGACATTCTCGATACGCTCGAACGTACACGGCAAGAGGCGATCATTCTCTTCGTGTCGGACCACGGTGACATGCTGGGTGAGCGTGGCCTTTGGTTCAAGATGACGTTCTTCGAAGGGTCGTCGCGCGTGCCTCTCATGATTAGCGCACCGGGCCTTGGTCCTGACCGGATCGAAACACCCGTCTCCACCATCGATGTCTGCCCGACGCTTTGCGACCTCGCAGGCGTTTCGATGGATGAGGTTAAGCCCTGGACCGCCGGAGAGAGCCTTATCGACCTCGCACAGGGCCGCGAACGCACAAGCCCGGTCGCTATGGAATACGCCGCCGAGGCATCTTACGCGCCTCTGGTTTCGCTGCGTCTGGGCCGCTTCAAGTACAACCGCTGCCAACTGGATCCTGAGCAGCTCTTTGATCTGCGTGCCGATCCCCATGAGTTGACCAACCTCGCACATGATCCGGGCCATGCCGAAACACTCGCGCGGTTTCGGACCATGGCGGACCACCGCTGGGACCTCGACCGGTTTGATGCTGATGTCCGTCGCAGCCAGGCCCGCCGCTGGGTCGTCTACGAGGCGCTGCGTAACGGCGAGTATTTCCCGTGGGATTACCAGCCTCTGAAAAATGCCAGCGAGCGGTTCATGCGCAATCACATGGATCTGAACGACGTCGAGGAAAATCAGCGGTTTCCGCGCGGCGAATAATACGGACGGGAGCGACCTAATGAGCTATGATCCACAACCGCAGGCCAGCCATTTCATCAACGGTTCCTATGTCGAGGACGAGGCAGGCGCAGACATTCCGGTGGTCTTTGCGGCCAATGGCGAGCGCATCGCGACCGTCCACACGGCGACACCTGACATAGTTGAACGCGCAGTTGCTTCCGCTACCGTCGCGCAGGCTGAATGGGCCAACATGACCGGGCGGGAGCGGGGCCGCATTCTAACGCGGGCAGCGGCGATCACCCGGGAACGCAACCGGGCGCTTTCGGAACTCGAAACGCTAGACACTGGCAAACCGCTCCAAGAGACCCTGTTTGTCGACGCAACCAGCGGAGCGGACGCACTAGAATATTTTGGCGGGCTCGCGGCCAGCCTGACCGGAGAGCATATCCAGCTTGGTGAAGACTGGGTCTATACCCGCCGCGAGCCACTTGGCGTGTGCATCGGCATTGGGGCGTGGAACTATCCCACGCAGATCGCTTGCTGGAAGGCCGCGCCTGCCCTGGCTTGCGGTAACACGATGGTTTTCAAACCATCTGAAACGACACCACTCTGCGCATTGAAGATTGCCGAAATCCTGAGTGAGGCGGGTCTGCCCGACGGTGTGTTCAACGTGATCCAGGGCCGGGGCGAGGTGGGCGCTGCGCTGGTCTGTGACCCCCGAGTTGCAAAGGTATCGCTGACTGGCTCGGTTCCGACGGGCAAGAAAGTCTACGCCGCGGCCGCCTCTGAAATGAAGCACGTGACCATGGAACTGGGTGGCAAATCCCCGATGATCGTCTTTGAGGATGCCGATATCGAAAATGCCGTCGGCGGTGCCATCCTCGGCAACTTTTACTCGTCCGGTCAGGTCTGTTCGAACGGAACCCGCGTATTTGTTCACAAATCGATCAAAGAGGCATTCCTGTCGCGCCTCGCCGAAAGACTGTCAACCGCCGTGATCGGCGACCCGCGTGACGAGGCCACGAATTTCGGCCCCATGGTGTCTGAGGCGCAGATGCAGATCGTTCTCGGTTACATCGACAAGGGGATCGAGGAAGGCGCGGCGCTGGTCGCTGGCGGTACGCGGATGGACCGCGAAGGCTTCTTTGTCGTGCCTACGGTTTTCGCCGATGTGACGGACACCATGACCATCGCCCGCGAAGAGATCTTTGGACCTGTGATGGCGGTCTTTGATTTCGACGATGAGGATGAGGTGATTTCCCGTGCCAACGCCACGCCCTTCGGCCTTTCCGCTGGTGTATTCACGCGCGACGTCAGCCGCGCGCACCGTGTCATCGCCCAACTCAAAGCGGGAAGCTGCTTTATCAATTCCTACAACGATGCGCCGGTCGAAGCGCCTTTCGGTGGCATGAAACTTTCTGGGGTCGGGCGTGAGAATTCGAAGGCAGCGATTGAGCACTACAGCCAGCTAAAGTCGGTCTATGTCCGCATGGGTGATGTGGAGGCACCGTTCTGATGGAGGCCGAGTACGTTGTCGTCGGGGCGGGCTCGGCGGGGTGCGCAATTGCCTATCGCCTGGCCGAGGCAGGCAAGCGGGTGCTCGTCATCGAACACGGTGGCAGCGACGCGGGCCCTTTCATCCAGATGCCGGGTGCGCTTTCTTATCCGATGAACATGCGTCGCTACGACTGGGGCTACAAGACCGAGCCGGAGCCACATCTAGGCGGGCGACGGTTGGTCACCCCACGAGGAAAGGTCATTGGTGGCTCGTCCTCGATCAACGGTATGATCTATGTCCGCGGCCACGCCTGTGACTTTGACCACTGGCGCGATCAGGGCGCGGATGGATGGGGATACGCCGACGTACTGCCCTATTTCAAACGGATGGAAGACTGGCATGACGGGGGTCATGGTGGCGACCCGAACTGGCGTGGCTCTGGCGGGCCGCTTCATGTCACGCGGGGTGGGCGTGAAAACGTCCTGACACGCGCTTTCGTCGAAGCTGGCCAGCAAGCCGGTTACCCGGTGACGGCGGACTATAACGGGCAGCAACAGGAAGGTTTTGGCCCCTTCGACATGACCGTGTGGAAGGGGCAACGCTGGTCGGCGGCCAACGCCTATCTCAAGCCGGCATTGAAGAAACCAAACTGCGACCTCATCCGCGCCTTTGCTCGTCGCATCATTATCGAGGATGGGCGGGCCGCCGGAGTCGAGGTTGAGCGCAATGGTAAGGTCGAGATGATATCCGCCGGTGCGGAGGTGATCCTGGCCGCCTCGTCCATCAATTCCCCAAAACTTCTGATGCTGTCTGGGGTTGGACCCGCTGCGCATCTGGCCGAACACGGCATTCCTGTCGTGGCCGACCGTCCGGGTGTCGGTCAAAACCTGCAGGATCACCTCGAACTCTATATCCAGGTAGCCGCCTCGCAGCCGGTGAGCCTGTTTAAGTACTGGAACTTGATGGGAAAGGCGTATGTCGGCGCCCGGTGGCTTTTCAATCGTACTGGTCCCGGGGCATCAAACCAATTTGAAAGCACCGCTTTCATCCGATCCGCGACGGGCGTCGATTACCCAGATATCCAGTATCATTTCCTACCGATTGCCGTCCGCTACGACGGGCAAGTGGCTGCAGAAGGGCATGGTTTTCAGGCCCACGTGGGACCTATGCGTTCGCCTTCGCGGGGATCGGTTTCACTGCGGTCAGGCGATCCCGAAGATCCTCCCAAGATCTTGTTCAACTACATGTCCGAGGAAAAGGATTGGTCTGACTTCCGACGCTGCATCCGACTGACCCGCGACATCTTTGGGCAGGAGGCGTTCAAGCCTTATTACGGGCACGAGATTCAGCCGGGCGCAGATCGGCAAAGCGATGATGAGCTTGATGATTTCATAAGGGGTCATGTCGAGAGCGCGTATCACCCCTGCGGGACGGCTCGGATCGGCCGCGATAACGATCCGATGGCGGTGGTTGACCCTGAGTGCCGCGTGATTGGCGTCGATGCCCTGCGGTTGGCGGACAGTTCCATCTTTCCCCGAATAACGAACGGCAATCTCAACGCTCCGTCGATCATGACGGGTGAGAAGGCCGCCGATCACATATTGGGGCGGGCACCGCTTGCCCCCGACAATTCAGAGCCTTGGATCAATCCCAACTGGCAGAAATCCGCGAAGTAGTGGCGCAGCGCGCCTGACGCATCCAACGGGAGCCCGACGACAGCGAAGTCAGATGTCGAAAAAGATTGTCTCGTCTGGTCCCTGCAAGTGGATGTCGAATTGATACTTGCCGTTACCGACCTGCCGCGCCAGCAGGGTCTGGATGCGCCCCTTGTGCTCAATGCGTGAGAGAAGCGGATCGGCGGCATTCGCCGCATCCTCATCATCGAAATAGATGCGCGTGTGCAGACCCAGATTGATCCCGCGCGCAACGATCCAGAGCGTGAGGTGCGGCGCGTGTTGGCCGCCAACGGTTCTGACCGACCCAGGTTTGATGGTGCGGATCCGGAAGGCCCCTGTCGCTTGGTCCGCAGCGACCCGGCCCCAACCGCCGAGCGCCGGATCGCCCCCGTCGTGACCCGGATAAAGCCCTTCGTGATCGGCCTGCCAGACCTCGATCAGGGCATCCTTGATGACCGAACCAAAGCCATCGCGGATTGCCCCGACAATCTCAATCCGTTCGCCCTGCGCCGCCGAGCCAGCGATCTCAAAACCGAGGTCGGTGCCATAGACACCTTCAATTCCGGCTGCATTCGGCGCCAACCCGATATGGACATAGGGGCCAGCCGTCTGAGACGGCGTTTCAGGCAGAATGTCGTCGTCATGACTCATTACAACCCCTCCGGCCTGTTCTCAAACTGGGTTTGCCGGTGCCCACGAAGAACGATGTCGAAGCGATAGGCGCGGGCATCCATCGGGATGGTCCGGTTCATATCGAGGGGCGCGACCAGCCTGTCGATGGCGGCCTGTGACGGGATGGCGTTCACGATCGGACAAAGCGGGATCAGCGGGTCGCCCTCGAAGTACATCTGTGTGATCAGGCGTTGGCCGAAAGCGTGGCCAAAGACGCTGAAATGAATATGTGCGGGGCGCCAATCGTTCGGACCGTTTGGCCATGGATAGGGGCCTGGTTGAACTGTGCGGAATTCATACGCGCCATCTGGGCCGGTGATCGTCCGGCCGCAGCCGCCAAAGCTCGGATCGAGGGGGGCGAGATACCCTTCGTTCTTGTGACGGTATCGCCCACCGGCATTCGCCTGCCAGACCTCGATCAGCGCGCCTGGAATGCCCCGGCCGGACTGGTCCATCAGGCGGCCAAATACAACGATCCGGGGTCCGATGGCTGACGCCCCATCCGCCGCATAGTTGTGGATCAGATCGTTGTCGCGCGGGCCAAGGATGTCGCCGGAAAAGACTGGTCCCGTTTCTTCGGATGCCGTTGAAGGAAACGAAAGAGGCGCCGCCATCGGCGCACGTTTGACGCTGGTCTTGTAGGGCGGATGCAGTGCAGGCGGATGTTGGCTTCGGTCCCGGGGGAAAAGGCTCATGTCTCGCCCTCCATCTCCGCATAGGTCGCCTTGGCCAACTGGATCGCGTGATTGGCCTTGGGGACACCGGCGTATATGGCGACGTGCTGGAAGGCCTGCATCACATCCTCGGGCGTGGCGCCCGTTCTGGCGGTGGCCCGGATGTGCATCGGTATCTCGTTGAAGTTGCCCGTGGCTGCAAGCAGGGCCAGGGTCAACATCGACCGTTCCCGCAGTGTAATAGCCGGATCGGCCCAGACACGTCCCCAGGCGCCTTCGACAATCAGGTCCTGAAACGGAGCGTCGAATTCGGTTTTGCTCGCTTCGGCCCGATCCACATGCGCATCGCCCAGAACCGTGCGGCGAATCTTCATGCCGGCATCGTATCGGTTTGACATTTGTGCCTCCTTAGTAGGGCAGGCCGACATATTGCTCTGCCATGGCCTTCTGCGCCGCCTCATTTGATCTCAGAAACGCCAGTTCGGCCACCTGCATGCGTTTGTCGAAATCCGACTGACCCGGATAATGATGCATCAGGTTCGAAAACCACCAGCTGAAACGTTCCGATTTCCAGACCCGGGCGAGCGCGCGCTCTGAATAGCGGTCGATCCCCTCATCATCCCCCTCTTCGTAGTACCGAAGAAGTGCGTGATAGAGATAATGAACATCGGATGCGGCGGTATTCAGCCCCTTCGCACCCGTCGGCGGTACGATATGCGCGGCATCCCCGCACAGAAACAACCGGCCCCATCTCATCGGTTCGGTGACAAAGCTGCGCAGTGGCGCGATGCTTTTTTCGATCGACGGCCCGGTTTCCAACACATCCGCGGCTTGCGGTGGGATACGACGGCGTAGTTCGTCCCAGAACGCTGCATCGGTCCATTTCTCCGGGCTGTCCGCGGCGTCGCATTGTATGTAGTACCGGCTGAGATGGGCGTTCCGCATGGAACACAGCGCGAAACCCCGCGCAGAATTGGCATAGATCAGCTCGTCATGAACCGGTGGCGTTTCCGATAAAATGCCGAGCCAGCCATAGGGATAGACCTTCTCGTATTCGCGTCTGATCGTATCCGGGATTGTCTTGCGGCTGACGCCGTGGAAGCCGTCACAGCCCGCAATAAAATCGCAATCGATCCGATGTTCCATACCGTGCTGCTGAAACCGCACGAATGGGGCCGCGCCGTCCGCATCACATATCTCAACGTTTTCCGCCTCAAAAAAGGTATTTGCTCCCGCGCCCTCGCGGGCATCGTACAGGTCTTGGGTGACCTCGGTCTGGCCATAAACCATGACCGAGCTGCCGGTATGTGCGGCGAAATCAATGCGGAACATGGCACCGTCAAAGGCTATTTGAGTGCCGTCGTGCCAGAACCCCTCCGCCATCATCCGATCAGCTATTCCGGCCTCTTGCATAAGGCCAACCAGGCCGCGTTCAAGGACACCTGCGCGAATGCGGCTGAGGACGTGGTCCCTTGTGCGGCGCTCCAAAATGACCGTTTCTATCCCGCGCCGGTGCAGAAGCTGGCCCAGCAGCAGGCCTGATGGCCCTCCTCCTACGATGACGATCTGGCTGCGCATTGAGCCTCCCTCATAAGAGAGGATAGATCATCCAATAAAATCATGTAAAATTAAAAAAATGGTTATTTAGTTACCAGAAAGGGACATTATGATCGATCGCCGGATCAAGATCAGACACCTTCAGTGCTTTGCCGAGGTTGTGCGCTGCGGCTCGCTCAAGGCTGCTGCCGACCGGCTTGGCCTGACGCAACCAGCGATGTCGCGGACGCTGAGCGAATTGGAGGATATTCTTGGCACGCGGATCGTTCAGCGTCACCGCAGTGGCGCGACCCTGACGCCAGCGGGCGATGTGTTTTGGAGCTATATACGGACCAGCCTCGCAGCCCTTCAGCAGGGCGTCGACGGCCTTGGACAGATCGGTGCGCAGGGCGGTGGCATTCTGACGATCGGAGCCTTGCCCAGCGTTGCGGCCAGTCTGGTGCCCCGGGTCGCCCAAAGGCTGCAGGAACAGCGGCTGGCGATCGGTCTTCGGATCCAGGAAGGCGCCCATGCGGATCTGATCGATCGCTTGCACGATGGCGCGCTGGACGTGGTGATCGGACGCCTGGGATCGCTTGATCGGATGCAGGGTTTGACGTTTAGCCAGCTTTATACCGAAACGGTGGTCTTTGTCGTGCGGCCAGGTCATCCGTTGGGTGCTGACGCGACTTTACCTGCGATCCTCGACTATCCCGTTGTCTGTCCGCCAGCCAAAAGCGCAATCCATCCTTTGGTCGAGGCGTTCTTCTTGGCAAAGGGGATCGGCGACATACCAAACCGTATTGAAAGTGTCTCGGCCGCTTTCGGCAGAGCCTTTGCTCTGGCCTCCGACGCGGTCTGGATCATTTCGCGCGGTGTTGCCGCGAACGATATCGCCGCCGGTCAGCTCAGAACCCTACCGATCGACGCGCCTTCGACTCGCGGGCCCATCGGCCTGATCGCTCGCAGCGACCAGACGCGTTCTGCCAATCTCGATGCGCTTGAGACCGTGATCCGAACGCTTCTGGCTGAAGAAAAAGCAGCTTAGCCGACGTCAGGCGGGCTGCCCAAGCAGATGGGACTTCTTTGACAGGAACAGGCGTTTGATCAGCTCGGGCACCACGATCAGCGGGATAGAGCAAAGCAGGATCGGCTGCCAATGCTCCCACCCCAAGGGAACCGTATGCAAGAGGGTCTGCAAGGGGGGCCAGTACACTGCCAACACTTGCAGCCCAAGCATAAGAACCAGGGCCAGCAACAGCAGCGGATTTGAGAACCAACCGATTTCGCTGACCGGGTTGCGCAGGGACCTATAGGCAAAGACCGACATCTTTTCAAAGAACACCATCGCGGTGAACGCTGCCGTATTTGCCACCACCGGATCAACGGGAAGGAACGTGTAGAAAATCCAAAGGCTGGCGCTGCCGGTATAAGTGCCAAAAAGGATGATCGCCAGCAGCCCCGGACGACCCACCACCGGTTCAGTCTTGCGTCTGGGCGACCGGTCCATCAGTCCCTTTTCCGCACGCTCAAGGCCAAGCGCCACGGCAGTCACACCATCGGTGATCAGGTTCATCCAAAGGATCTGGGTGGCAAGAAATATCAGCGGTCCGCCAATGATGATGTTTGCGACAAGGGCAACGACCTCACCGGCGTTCGACGATAGAAGGTAGCGGACGAACTTTTTGATGTTTTCGAACTGTCGGCGGCCCTCGCGGATGGCCTGAACGATGGTGGCAAAGTTGTCGTCCAAGAGCACAAGGTCGGATGCCTCCTTGGCCACGTCGGTGCCCCGCAGTCCCATGGCAACCCCGATATCGGCCTGTTTCAAAGCGGGGGCATCATTCACGCCGTCCCCGGTCATGGCCACGACCTGACCATGTGATTGCAGCGCCGCAACGATCCGCAATTTGTCCGCTGGTCGCGTCCGTGCAAACAGGATGTCTTGGTTCACGATATCGGCCAGTTCCTCATCCGAGATTCGGCCCAGATCATCCCCCGTCAGAACGCGATCAGTTTCGATGCCAAGATCAGTCGCGATGGCGCGACCCGTCACGGCGCTGTCGCCGGTGATCATAACGACGCGGATGCCTGCTCGCCTCGCATCCTGCACGGCTTTTTCGACCTCGGGTCGGGGTGGGTCGATCAGACCCACCAGCCCCAGAAATTGCATTTCGCTTTCGTTGATTCGAGTGTCAGTTGTGTCCCGTTGGGCAATCGCGATGACGCGATGACCATTGGCTGCCATACGATCATAGGCTGCCAGAACCCTGTCGCGCGCCGCTGGGTCAAGCGGGACAGGCTCGCTTTCGGTCGCCAAATGACTGCAGCGGGCGAGGATCTGTTCGGGGGCGCCCTTCATCAGGATACGGGGGCCATCTGGCCCGGAGACCAGCACGCTCATCCGTTTGCGCTCGCTGGTAAAGGCGGTCTCGGCATCGATCGTCTGCACTGGCAGTTCGCCAAGACCCTTCTGGGCGAGGGTCACAAGCGCGCCCTCGGTCGGGGCGCCGATGACCGACCATTTGCCGTCTTCCTCGCTCAGTTTGGCATGATTGCAGTGGGCTGCGGCCTGTAGCAGGTCGTGCAGAACCATGGGCACATCCACACCAAGGGCCTGATTGTGCAGTCGGATCTCACCTTCGGGCGCATATCCCGTACCCGTGATGGTATAGTCGTCATCGGCGGTCCAGATCGAAACAGCGGTCATCTTGTTTTCGGTCAAGGTCCCTGTTTTGTCGGTACAGATGACCGATGCTGCACCCAGCGTTTCGACCGCTTGCAAACGGCGGGCGAGGGCGTTGCGGCGCACCATGGCCGATGCGCCAAGCGCAAGCGTAATCGTCACCACTGCGGGCAGCCCTTCGGGAACAATGGCCACTGCTAGCGAAATGCCGGTCAGCACCATCAGGAACGGATCCTTGCCGGCCTGAATACCCAAGAGAGCGACGGCGGCCGCGACAAGCACCGAGATCAGGCCCAGTTGACCTGCAAGGCGTGCAAACTGTTGTTGCAACACGGTTTGGCCTGACCCGACGGACCCGGTCAGGGCAGAAACCTCGCCAAAGCGGGTTTCGGCCCCGATCGCCTCTACCTGTGCTTCGGCGCGTCCCGCAACGATGGTGGTGCCGGAATAGACCGGATCGTTTTCGACCTTGGAGACCGGCAAAGACTCGCCGGTCATGATGCTCTCATCGACTTCAATATCGCTTGCTTCGGTCAGGTGCGCGTCGGCCGGCACCCGGGTCCCCGCTGACAACAGAATGATGTCACCAGGCACCAATTCGCGGGATGGGATGATGGCTTCCGCGCCTGCGCGACGGACAATCGCCGTTGGGCTGAGCATAGCCCGCAGCGCTGCAAGAGCCCGCTCGGCTCGCCATTCCTGAACGAAACCCAGGATACCATTAAGAACGACGACGCCTAAAATTACCGCTGAATCAATGCGTTCGCCAAGGAATGCAGCGGCGATAGCGGCAAGAACAAGGATAAGGATCAAGGGGCCGGTAAACTGCCGTGCGGCGGTCGCCAACACCGACGGCTTCGGCGGCTCCGGCAACTCGTTAAAGCCATGGCGATGCCTCAGCCGCGTGACTTCTGCATCGCTCAGACCGGTTTTCGGGCTCTGATCCAACATATACCCCAGCTAGCGGAACGCCGCCTCGTGGCCTTGATAAAGATCAATTCGACTCACGCGCGAACTGCTATGCTGTCTCTATTGCCGTTGGGGAGAATGAAATGACAGAAAAAGCACAGACCTCGGCTCCGAAGTCACCGATCGACCCGGAGAACGTCGTCAAGTCTATCACCGATCTACAGATGACGGGCCTTGGCTCGTTTTCATGGCTCGGGACCAAGTGGCTCGAAAACATGAGCGATCTTGGCAGTGAATGGCTTCACTTCGTGTCTGAACGTGTTCAGGAAGATGTTAAGACACAGCACGAAATACTGCACTGCAAGAATGTTGGTGAGGTGCAGCAGATCCAGGCCCGGTTTCTCAAAAAAGCGCTCGATGACTATCGGGACGAGACCGGCAAGATGGTCGAGATGTGCACGAAGATGATGACGGAAATCCAGGACAAAGCGAAAGAGCAGGCCGAAAAGGCCAAATGATCCGTCTCAGCCGAAAACGTACTGACCGGGCGCTGACCCCAGCGCGCGGGCCGTTTTTCTGGGCGTGACACTCACCCCGCTGTGACCGTTCAGCCATGGCAGCCAGTCATTCCACCACGAGCCCTCCTGCAGTTCCGTCTTGTCGAACCAGACCTGCTTGCCAACAGACGGCGCGCCCTCGGTTTTGTCGAGAATGCGAAAGTGCCGCCCCTTGTGGCCCGGCTCGGACAGGACGCCGCCGTTGTGACCGCCATTCGTCAGAACAAACCGCACATCGGTATCCGTCAGGGCGATCCAGCGAAAAACCGATCGCCAGGGTGAGACGTGATCCTTCTCGGTGGCGAGGCAGTATGTCGGCGCCCTGATATCGGTCAGCGAAATATGGTGCCCGTCCACGGTATAGACACCCTTGGCCAAAGCATTTTCGAGAAAGAAGTGCCGCAGATATTCGGAATGCATCCGCGCCGGCATGCGGGTCGCATCGGCATTCCACCCCATCAGGTCGTTCATGGGGGTTCGTTCGCCCAGCAGATAATGGCGGATCACCCGGCTCCATATCAGATCGTTAGATCGCAGCATGGCAAAGGCACCGGCCATTTGGTCGGCGCGCAGATATCCGCGCTCGGCCATCATGTCCTCTAGAAAGGTGACCTGGCTTTCGTTGATGAACAATCCGATCTCGCCCGGCTCGGAAAAGTCCACTTGACTGGCGAGAAAGCTCAGAGTCCTGAAGCCGTCGTGATTGTCCCGGGCGTCGGCGGCTGCGGCGATCGCAAGCAGGGTCCCCCCAAGACAATAGCCGACACCATGCATGTGCTTTGCCCCCGTGATCTTTTTGATTTGGTCCCGGCAGGCCCGAACGCCTTGGTCGATATAGTCCTGCATCCCCAGATCGGCATCGGCTTTGCCCGGGTTCTTCCACGAGATGATGAACACGTCGAACCCTTCGTTCACCAAATAGCGGACCAGCGAGTTGTAGGGCGACAGATCGAGCACGTAATACTTCATGATCCACGCTGGTACGATGAAGATCGGCTCAGGCCGCACCTTGGCTTGGGTTGGCTTGTAGCGGATCAGTTCGACCAGATCGTTTCGATAGACAACGTCGCCATCCGTAATCGCGAGCGTTTCACCCACCACGAAGTCCGGATTTTGCTGGCGGCCTTTCCCAAGGCTGGCATTCAGGTCCTCCAGCCAGTTTTCCAGGCCCGTCCAGACACTGTGCCCCTGGGTCTGCAGCGCCTTTGCGATGACGCTGGGATTGGTCAGCGGCGAATTGGTCGGTGCCATCATGTCGAGCAACTGGCGGGCCGAAAAGTTGACCAGACGGGCGTGTTTCTTGTCCACGCCGGGCAAGTCGGCGGTTGCGGCATCCCACCAATGCTGGGCAGCCAGAAAACCGGACCGGTAGTAGCAAAACGGAGGATAATTCCAAAGTTGATCGGCAAACCGACTGTCCTGCTGGTCGGCGGGGTCGACATGGCCGAACATGGCCTTTGCCGCCTCTGTACCCGCCAGTTTTGCAAGCTCAGCCTGCTTGCCGGGCGAGGCGGCGAGATGCGTGGCCCAGTCCAGATAGGCAACGCCAAGTGCCGCCGGAGAAACGCCCCCGGTCATCTGAGCGAGGGCTGCGTGAAAGGCGCGATCGACAGGGGGTTTGGATGGCTTGTTCATCTGAGCGCGCTCCGCTCCGCCACAAAAACACCCTCGGCTATGCTATCGGCAGGGTGCAGGATCACCCTTTGGCCTGTCTCGACACCGCCCAGCAACTCCGCGTGGATGCCGTCCCTGCGGCCGATGGTGATCTCGACTTCCTGAGCCAGCTCGTTCTCGACCACGTAGGTGAACCATGCGTTGTTGCGCTGGAAGATCGCCGATAGCGGGATCAGCAGCACATCGTCGTTGCGCCATTCCTCGATCCGAAGAAAGACGGAAAAACCATCGCTTACACCGGCCCATTCGGCTGGAGGTGAGGTGAAGGTGAGAATGGCGTCCACGCGCTGTTCCTCGATACCCAAGGCGGAAACCTTGGTGCGTGCGGATGGTTCGATCAGTTCCAGCTCGGCGGTTAGAACATCCTCTCCGCCCCATCGTTCCACGATCGCGGGCGCTCCTGCCTTCAGACGGGTTGCATCCGATGACAGCAGATCGGCCACGATCTCAAGATCCCTTGGGTCGCCAACTGAAAGCAGCTGGTCCCCCGCTTGAACGGGCCGTTCGCTTTCGCTCTCGATCGACAGAACCACACCATTGACGGGGGAAAGCAAATCCATGCAACATGCGCCGCCCCGCTGGTTGACCTCCGGTTCGATTAGCGCGGCGCGGGCGCGCTCGGCTGCGCTCTCGGCCATGGTGAGTTGCGCCACCGCCGCTGCCACAGTCGCCCGCGCGATGGTGAGCCGCTGGTCGTCATCTTCGAGCCGTGTTAATGACGATGCGCCGCGCTCGACCAGTTGGGTCGATCTATTGAATTGCGTCAGCGCGTATTTTTCTTCTTCTTCTGACCGGATCAGTTCGGTCTTGGCCACTTCGACAAAAGCCTCTGCTTCGTGCAGGTCGGCCTCGGCCTGAGCCCGTGTTCGGGCGTCCAGAAAGGCGGGCGCGGCTGGCTCTACCCGCGCTACGACCGTTTCGCCACCAACGACCGGGTCGCCTACACGGACTGGCATGCGTAAGGACGTTCCGGCGATGGGTGATGACACTTCATAGATCTCACGGATCCGCGTCTCTCCGTCGGCATTCACGGTGACGGTGATCGTTCCGCGCTCGATGGTTGCGAGGTCGATGGGCACCGGCTCGGTCCGGAATGCCGTGAAGCCGAGACCAAGAACAAGGCCGCCGCCTAGCAGGACAAGGACAATGGTACGCAGGGAAAGATGCATCTGGTTACTCCCTCGTTTTCATCACTTCGATCAGGTCGAGCCGTCCAAGGCGCCGGGCCACAAGCGCGACAGAGGCTGCAGCAACACCCAAAACCAGCAAACTTGCCTGCGCGTATGTCTGGGTGTCCAGGATCAGTGGAATTGCATACAGATCGCTGGAGAACGACGTCGTCATCAGGCGGGCAATCTCGGTTCCGATCCACCAGCCTACCGGTTGGGCCAGGATTGCAAGCAGCATGACCTCTCCGATCAGGATGTATGCAACCTCGCCACGACTAAAACCCAGGATCCGCAGACTGGCCAATTCGCGGGCCCGTTCGGAAAGCTGGATGCGCGCCGAATTATAGGCGACGCCCAGCGTAATCACGCCGCCAAGAACCGCGTAGATCGTCGTGACGACCAGAACGTTCTGGCTCAGTGTCTTGAGAAAGATCTCGCGGTTTTGCGCCAGATCGATCGTTCCCGTGAGGCCTGGAAACTCCTTGAGGCGAGTATGGAATTCTTCCACATCATCGCCTGCGAGGGTAACGTTCACGTTGGACATTCGAAGGTTCTGCCGGAAAAGCCTGTTGAGCGTTTCGAGATCAAAGTAAGCACCCAGCCCAAAGTACTGAACGATGACCGCGCTTACCGGCACTTCGAACGTTTCACGCAGTCCGCTCTGGAACTCGATTGTGACAACATCGCCAACATCAACATTCAGCGCGTCGGCCAGCCGGTCCGAGATCACAACGCCTGCGGGCCC
Organism: Pseudomonadota bacterium; assembly: GCA_038521825.1. GTDB lineage: Bacteria > Pseudomonadota > Alphaproteobacteria > Rhodobacterales > Rhodobacteraceae > JBCBKL01. The sequence continues at coordinate 231,154 of JBCBKL010000001.1, forward strand.
TGCGGTGATCACGCGGCCCTCGTTGTCGACAATGCGGCTCAGGTCGGCATCCTTGGGAAAGGCCGACACCGCAAGCCGCTTTTCCAGATGACCCGATCGCAGAACGGCGGAATGAAATTGCTGCGGCTCGGCCTGCAGAACGCCGGGCAGGTTCTGCACCTCTTGCAGCGCCACCAGCGGTTCGTCCTCGTCGAAAAGCAGCATATAGTCCTGACGGTTCGACTGGTAGAATCCCTTGTCGACGATTTCGTCCATCGCGTCCGGAAAAAAGTTCGAGGCCACCAGAACCGAAACCGCCAACGCCATGCCAAGCGATGTCATCGCCGCGCGCATCGGCCACCGGACGAGGCTTCGCAGGATCATCCGTGTCGGCTGGGCGAGGCCGGCCAGACCCATCAATCGGTCCGCAAAGGATTGCCGGAAATTCGGCGGTGCAGGGGGTGACATCGCCACCGCCGGAGCAAGCCGGGCGGCTTTCAACGCGCTGCGCAAGGCGCCTGCCGATGTCGCGGCCAGGCCCAGAATGGCAGAAAGCGCATAGATCGAGCTGGGGACCCGAAAGACCAGAAAGGGAAAGTCGTAGTATTTGGCATAAAGATCCGCCATCTCGCGGGCCAGCCAGCTTCCCGCCACCCACCCAAGGCCGATGCCCAGTACGGCGATCAGACCCGCAAGCATCAGGTAATGAACGCAGATTTCAGTGTTTGAATACCCGATCGCCTTCATCAGACCGATTTCGGTTCGCTCCAGAAATACGATGCGGCCCATGACCATGTTGACCAGGAACACCGTGATCCCCAGGAAAACGGGCGGCAAGATATAGGCGAGGGTCTGAAGCTGTTCGATCTCGGTCTGGACGAATGCGTTCGAGACCTGATCCTCACGCTCGATAGCATCTTCGCCGCCGTAGGGTTCCAGCAACTCGTCCAGAGCGTCCAAAACCGGTTCGACGGGCGCACGCGGCACCAGCGTCAGGCTGATATCCGAAAACGCGCCTGACATCCCGTAGGCGGACTCGACCGTTTCGGCCGACATCCAGAGAATGCCGTAAGTTGAGCTGTCGGGCATCAGGGCGCCGGGACCGATCGTATAGACGAACTCGGGTGACAGGGCAGTGCCGGTAATGATCAACTCACGCCTGCTGCCGTTCAGGTTGGCCACAAAGCGGTCACCGATCAGAAATCCGTTTTCCTCGGCAAAGGGCTCGTTGACCACGACCTGCTGGCTCGAATCCGGATCGGGCCAATGCCCGCTGCGCAGCAGGGGCACGTTCAGCCGTTGCTCACCAAACTCGGGTCGCGAGATCAGCAGACCAGTTGCGGGGTCGCTGCGACCCGGAAGATCAAGAACGGCATAGCCCCGCACCTGCGCCTCGATGGTCGCAACGCCATCGATGGCCTGAATTTCCTGCAGCAAGGTGACAGGGGCGCGGCGCGCACTTGCAAAGACCTGAGCAAAGCGGTGGCGGTCGTAATAGGTCTGCAGCGTTTCTTCCAGCGCGCGCGACATTCCAACGGACATAAGGATGACCGTGACACCCGCCGCAAGCACAAGGGCAATGGCAAGACCCTGAACCGAGAGCCTGCGAAAATCCCTCAGCAGCTTGATATCTATGGCTGTAAAGGCGCTCACCACGAAATCTCCGAAGGGGCAAGACGGGTGTCATTGACGCTGACGCTTGCGATCTTGCCGTCCTGAAAGTTGATGACGCGGTGGGCCATCTTCTGAATGGCGGCATTGTGCGTGATCACCGCCGTGGTCGTTCCGAATTCGTCATTGATATGGCGCAGGGTTTCGAGCACCCGAACGCCGGTGTGACTGTCGAGCGCGCCCGTCGGCTCGTCGCATAGCAGCACCTCGGGGCGTTTCGCGATAGCCCGCGCAATGGCAACCCGTTGTTGTTCGCCTCCCGACATTTGCGCGGGGAAATGATCCATACGGTGGTCCAGCCCGACCAGGGCCAAAGCTTCGGCCGGGGTCATCGGATCGGTCGCGACATCGGTTACCAGCTGGACGTTTTCGCGGGCTGTGAGGCTAGGTACGAGATTATAGAACTGAAAGACAAATCCCACGTGGTTGCGCCGATAGCGTGTCAGGCCACGATCAGAGAGGTAGGTCAGTTCAAGTTCACGAAACCAGATCCGGCCCTCGGTCGGATGGTCAAGGCCACCAAGGATATTCAGCAGCGTCGACTTGCCCGATCCCGATGGGCCAAGCAGCACGGCAAGTTCCCCTGCATAAAGCTCCAAATCGATACCGGCGAGGGCATGCACCTTGACCTCTCCGGTGTCATAGACCTTCGTGACGCCTTCGGTTCGGAAGATCATCTCCGGTACAGATCCAGGTATCTCGGCTAAGCTCATGCCGTTGCAACTCCTTCCGCGGTCCCTTCGGCGAGAGCGTCGACGAATTCGGCAATCTTGGTTTGCATAGTGAGCGTATTCAGATCGCGGCTGCCGATCGTCATCGCGGCATCAAGATCGCGGCCCAGGTGATACCTGAATTTGTTGATGGGGGCAGAGAGCAACCTCCGGTCGCCGCTGGTCAGAAACAGGCCGACTTTTTGGGGCAGCTCCATCTGCTGGGCGAGAAACGATATCAGGGGCGGCGCGGGGTTGCCGGCCCAGACGGGGCCGATCAGCACCAGCGTTCGGATGTCCGACAGACTCACAGGGTCCGATGTCAGCTTGGGTGACCTGCCCCTGAGCGCATCACGGCCAGCGAAATAATACCATAGAACCGGGGTTTGGTATGCATTGACCGTAAGCTCGTGTAACGGGCCGTCGAGCGCACCCGCAATTGCCTCGGCCAGAACGCGAGAATTGCCCGTTCGCGAATAGTAGACTACGATCGTCTTCGGTGTCTCGGCCATCAGGTTTTCTCCCTAACCCAAGGCTGTTCTGCACCGATTCCGGATTTTGGGATTTGACTAGTGTCAAGGTGCGCCGATACGGGCGGCAGGGCGCGCAACCCCGTTGGCGAAGGTCAGTCCGAAAAGAGGTATTCGAGACCCGCAATCTCGCGCGCCGTGTCCTGCTGGATGCCCAGAAACCCGGATAACGAACGGGCGTTCTTGTCCAGCGCTGCAGTCTCGCGCATCTGATAGAGGTTTTCGAGGCTTGCATCGTGCAGGCGATCGCGCTCGAAATCGATCTCGTTCCGGATGGTGGGCAGCAATCGCTCGAACGCTTCGGCCGGTGTTTGATCGCCCGCAAGGCCGACCCGCTTGGCATGCCCTTCAAGGTAGTCGTCGCTGAACTGGCATTGAATGTCCAAAAGCCGCGTGATTGATCGGTCCGACACGAAATCCTGGATCAGGTCGAGACTGCCGGGATCCATGCACACAATCAGCCGGTCGGTTTCGTAATAATCAAACAGCATGCGGGTCAGGGCTCTGCGATGCCGCATCCGTTTTGCCAGCGTCGTCTGGATGCCGCCCAGATCGGGCAGGGCGGTCGCTTCTTCGTTGAAGAGGTATTCGATGGCCGGCACGTTGGTGACCTGCCGGATCCGCTCAAGCAGGCGCTTTGCGACGTGCCACTTTTTGCAGACGACGATCATCAACTCGCGCTCGCGACCCAGCGTGCTTTCGGTTTCCCAGAAACGCGGGGCAAAGCGGCGGCCGACACGACCGCGGCCCGTGAGGAACTGGAACAGGCTCCGCCCCTCGTTCGAGATTTTGAATGTAATGCCCTCGGCCGCATAAAGCTGGCCCAACCGTTCCTTCAAGTCGACCGCATCGGGGCTGATCTTTCTTGCGAACAGAAAGTCCTGCGACAGCAGCAAATCATAGTGATCGTTGTAGAATGTGACCGGCAGCCCGTAATCGGTAAACATCAGGAAGGTCAAGGTCCGGGGATTGATCTCACTCTCGGGAATGAGATGCCTGACGATCGTCTGGAAAAAGGTCTCATCCGGGATCCACGTCGTCGCAAAAAAGCGCATCACATCGCTGCGGGTCGCGACAAACTGCATGATCTTTTCCACGGTCTGCCGACGCAGACACCACCATTGGCTGCCGATCTGGATCTGCAGATCCTTGGGGATACTACGCCGCAGGCCAAGACTCTTCTGCAGGTTGAACGACGCATAGAACAGCTTGCTCTGGGTGCGTTCATTAAAGAAGTGGCGGTAGATCAGGCGTTCTTCCTTGAAGCCCGTCTTGATCCAACTGCTTTGAAAAAAGTCAAAACTCTCGATGAAGTCGACATCGTTCTCGTCGAGATAGTGATGCGCATACTCCGCCGACTTGATGGCCATGCAATCGCCCGAAAGCATGTAGAAATGCGTGGCTCTCGGAAAGGTGTCCAGCGCGGTTTCAAGTGCATTCAGGGTCGCTTCGACAAGGCTCCACTCGCCCCATCCGCATTTCACGCGGCGTTTCGCAAACACCACGTTCGGATCGTCGGCAAGAGCGGCTTTGATGGCTTCAAAGTCGCTCGGTTTCGCACGGGCATCGAAGTGAATGGATAGATAATCACCGACTGCGGTCAGTTGTTTGGCCTGCGCGATGATCGCCGCAGGGTCCTTGTGACACAGTAGAATATAGGCGATTTTCGCCATTCTCGACCCGTTGCTATTGTTTCTCAGCCGCCTCGACTATGACGATAAATCTTAGGGATGATTGAATAAACACGATTTCTTTGCTTTTTTACCTTTGACAACGGGTGCGGCAGTCAAGCGGCACCTTAAAAAGAGGCGAGTATGGGTTTTCCTGGTACCTGGATGACGGAGAGCGAGAGTGTCGTGTATCGCGTCGTGCCAAAATGCGCCTGCTCCACCATCGGCCAGATCATGTATTTCTCCGATCATGGCGTGTTTTTCGATGGTGACATCCACGATGCAACGAACGGCCTTCACAAATGGGCTCAAGAGCATAGCCAGGACGCCATCCAGGAAAACGTGTGCAACCATCGCAGTTTTGCGTTTACCTGCGTGCGGAACCCATACACCCGCGTCCTGAGTTCGTTCTTCGACAAGATTTGCGGCATCCAGCGCAATGGCAATCGGTACCGCGGTAACCTCGTTCCGATGCTGATCCAGAAGTACGGCATCGAGGTTGGCGGCGAAGACGGCAAGCAGGACTTTGACCAGATAAAGTCGTTTCGCCGCTTTCTGCTCTTTGCGCGCGATACGATCCGCTGGCGGCGTCCAATGGATCCTGACATTCATTGGTCGGCCATGTCTGGTCACATCAGCACTTTCATCGTGAATGGCGGTCAGTACGACCACATCTTCTGGACCGAGAAGTTCAACGACGGTATGGCGCAGGTTCTCAAGTCCATCGAGACACCCGTGCCCATCGATCTAGCGCAGATCCCGCGCTTTAACGAAAGCGAGGGCCACGGCCCAAAGAGAGCTTTTCCGGTCGAAGACTATTTTGACGACCTGTCGATGCACCTTGTCTACGAGATCTACAAACGCGATTTCGAGCTGTTCAAGTATGACTTTGAAAATCCGGCCAACAAGATGCCCATCGGCGAAATCGACCTGGACGAGGTTCACGCCAAACTGGGCGAGTGACCCAGCCCGCTGACATTGCCTTGCGCACAAAGCTCCCAGACCCTAAATCGCGGTGTCATGGCCAAACCCAAGACAGATCCGAACTACAAGGTCGTTGCCGAAAACCGGCGCGCACGCTTCGATTACGCAATCGAGGACGATCTTGAATGCGGCATCGTGCTCGAAGGGTCAGAGGTCAAATCACTGCGCGGCGGCGGCGTGAACATCGCCGACAGCTATGCGGCAGTGGATGACGGGGAGCTGTGGCTGGTCAACAGCTACTTCCCACCCTACGAGCAAGCCAAGACATTCCGCCACGAAGAGCGTCGGCGCCGTAAGCTTTTGGTTTCTCGAAAAGAGCTGTCTAACCTTTGGAACGCCACGCAACGCAAGGGCATGACCCTTGTTCCGCTGGTGCTGTATTTCAATCACAAGGGCATCGCCAAGCTCAAGATCGGGATCGCCAAAGGCAAGAAAGTCACCGACAAGCGCGAAACAAGCGCCAAGCGGGATTGGGGCCGCCAGAAACAGCGGTTGCTAAAGCAAGGCGGCTAGGCCAGCACCAGCGCTTCGTGGCTTTTGATGTTCGGCCTTGCGAGGCTGAGCTTGAGCTTTTTTCGCAAGCCGGGAAACAGGCCAAGGATCTCTTCCGATTGGGGATCGTCTTCGTCAATTGCTGCCGCATCCGGGAAATAGGATTCCGTCGGGACGCCATTGGAAAAGATGATCTCGTGGGCATCGAAAAGAACGTGGTAATAGGTCACCTCGCCGCCGTCCCGGCGGGTGATCGTTTCGTCGTTCACCAGAAATTTGGCCGCGACCAGCACTTCATCCATGCCGGTGACGACCTGAACCTTGCGGCCTGACATCAGGACCCTGTGGTTTGGCGACACCACGAGCTGCCCTTCATTCCCGATCGCACCATCCTCAAAAACGATGGGGGCCAGATCGCCAAGGGCGGCGACGGTCGTGTGCCCGATCCAGCGGATCTTTTGGAAGCCGTTATCCATTGTCAGTACGAGATCGCCCACCTTCAGGCTTTCGATCTGCTTTGGGCCGTGACGGGTTACGATCCGGGTGCCGGCAGCGAAACAGGCAAGATTGATATACGGGACCTCACCACCCCCGATGTTCCCCTCGGCGGTAAAGACATTCTGAACACCCGGAACAAGCGGTTGGTTCGTGACCACGGCGGTTGTCGTGTTGTTGCCTGTATTGTTGGAACCAATGGTGATGGAGTAGAGTTCTAGTCCGCCCGGCGTCGTTATAACGTAATTCACCAATACACGCTGGCCGACCGAGTAGGTCACGCCGTCCAGTGTTATCGGGGCATTGAGTGTCTGGTTGTTTGAGTTGATCTCGTCGAAACCATCGTTGCCGCCATCATTCACCTCAAGCTGCTGAAAGGTCGCTCCGGTATTCAGCTGGATGTTAAAATCCGGACTACCGGCTGCCTGCGCACCCCCTTCGTTCGGCGGTCTGATGTTGCCGCCCGTCGTGCTGAAATCATTCAGCTGATAGACCCATTGAAGTGTCTCGATTGCCATGCCCGCATCCCGTTTCGAGGCAGCCTATCAGATATCTTTAGAAATCGTGAATACCTCATTCAGAAGATTAATTCTGATCGCGTCGGCGGTAACGGTTCTTTTTGCTCATCTTGTCACCGTCACTGCCGGGCGATACCCATGTGTCACAGATTAAGAGGGCGTGATGCATGGCGGATGATCCACGAACACTCGTATCCACGGACTGGTTGGGCGACCACCTCAAGGACCCGGATTTGCGCATCCTTGACGGGTCATGGTACCTGCCGGAAACCAACCGCGACGCCAAGGCGGAGTACGATGCCGCGCACATTCCCGGCGCGCGCTATTTCGACATCGACGATGTCGCCGATCATCGGTCTGACCTGCCGCATATGGCGCCGCCACCGGAAAAGTTCATGTCGCGCATGCGGGCCATGGGTGTCGGCGATGGCCATCAGGTCGTTGTCTACGATGGCGCTGGCATCAACTCGGCTGCGCGGGTCTGGTGGCTCTTCAAACTGATGGGGCACAAGGATGTCACCGTGCTGGATGGAGGGTTTCCCAAGTGGCAGAACGAAGGTCGGGAAATCGAGGACATGCCGCCAGTGATCAAGGACCGGCATATGACGGCCCGCTTTCAGAACCACCTCGTGCGCGATGTCACTCAAGTCAGCCGTGCGGCCAAGGTCGGCGACGTGCAGATCGTCGATGCCCGCTCGGCCGCTCGTTTCAGGGGTGAAGCGCCCGAACCCCGCGCCGGTCTTCGCCCCGGCCATATCCCCGGGTCGCGTAACCTGCCCTTCGCCGACCTCTTGAACCCGGATAAGACGATGAAGGACGCTGCCGGGATCAAGGCAGCCTTCCAAAAGGCGGGAATCAACTTGAAAAAGCCCATCGTGACCACATGCGGATCCGGTGTGACGGCGGCAATCCTCGCATTGGGTCTGGAACGGATTGGCCACGATGCCTGGTCGCTCTATGACGGGTCGTGGGCCGAATGGGGTCAGTTCTCCACCGTGCCCGTCGCAACCGGAGACGCCTGATGTTCGAAAACCTGACCCAGCAGCCGCCAGACGGTATCCTCAAGCTGATGCAGATGTTCCGCGACGATCCGCGCGAGCAAAAAATCGATCTGGGCGTCGGCGTCTACAAGGACGCATCGGGGAACACGCCAATCATGCGGGCGGTCAAGACCGCCGAAAAACAGCTTTGGGAAGAGCAGACGACAAAGTCCTATGTCGGGCTGACGGGCGACCCGGCCTTCTGCGACGCGATGGTGACGCTGGTTCTGGGGGAATCCTGCAAGCGCGAACGGATCGCCGCCGCCGCGATGCCCGGCGGCACGGGGGCCGTGCGCCAGGGGTTCGAGATGGCGCGGCTCGCCAACCCGGATCTTCGGGTCTTTGTCTCGAACCCAACATGGCCCAACCACATATCCATCCTGAACTATCTCGGCATTCCGCAGATCCCCTATCGCTATTTTGACGCCGACACGCGCGGCGTCGACTTCAACGGGATGATTGAGGATCTGAAGGAGGCGAAGGCAGGCGATCTCATCCTGCTTCATGGTTGCTGTCACAACCCGACTGGGGCGAACCTGAATGCAGCCCAGTGGCAAGAGGTTATCAGCGTTCTGCATGATACCGGGGCCACCCCGATGATCGACATCGCCTATCAAGGCTTCGGTGATGGGCTTGAGGATGACGCGGGGGCCACCCGAATGGTGGCAATGGGCGTTCCCGAATGCCTGATCGCAGCCAGCTGCAGCAAGAATTTCGGGCTCTACCGCGAACGCACCGGGGTGCTGATCGCAACGGGTGACGACAAGGCACTGAACCAATCGACGCTGGCATACCTGAACCGCCAGAACTTCTCTTTCCCGCCGGACCACGGGGCGCGTCTGGTCACGATGATCCTTGGCGATGCGGATCTGCGCGCCGACTGGGAGGCCGAGCTGGAAGAGATGCGTCTTTCGATGCAGGCGCTACGGCGTCAATTGGCCGATGAATTGCAAGCACAAAGTGGCTCCAATCGCTTTGGTTTCCTGGCCGAACATCGCGGCATGTTCTCGCGTCTCGGTGCACCGTCTGATCTGGTGATCAAGCTGCGCGAAGACTCAGGCGTCTACATGGTGGGTGACAGCCGGATGAACATCGCGGGGCTGAACGCCAAGACGGTGCCGATCCTTGCGGATGCCATCGTGAAAGCGGGCATCTGACAGCCCGCCAGCGGTGGCTTAGCCTGTGGACAAGTCGATCTGAGTTGCGGCATTTCGGCAAAATTGCCGAAATTCTGTGCGCGTTAACCTGACGATTTTCGGCAATTTTCAAATTGTACGAACTGGCACCGAAGTCTTGCATTTTCGACAGTTTGCCCCGATCTCGGCGTAAATCGATGCGGCCAGAACTGTACGTTTTGCGGCGATAAACGTGCGTTTTGATGCCACCGCTGGCGATTTGCGCGCTTCGCCGGTGATATCGGATGCCTCGTGATCTTGTTGGTTAACTCATAGTCCGCGCGCTTGGGCCACCATTAAAAAAAGCCGGGCGCGAACGCCCGGCCAGTTGGCTCTATTGGTCTGAGAGGAAGGAGACCTCAGCCCTTCGAGAATTCCGGATATGCTTCCATCCCAAGCTCGGCCATGTCGAGCCCGTTGATCTCGGCTTCTTCCGATACCCGCAGTCCCATTGCAGCCTTGAGGATGAACCACACGACGGCAGAGGTGACCACGACGAAGACGCCGACAACCACGATGGAATAAAGCTGTGTCATCAGCGACGCGTCCGGGTTCGTGAGAACCACGGCGATCGTTCCCCAGATACCCGCGAACAGGTGAACCGGGATCGCACCAACGACGTCGTCGATCTTCAGCCGGTCCAGCAGAGGAACCGTGAAGACGACGATGACGCCACCAACCGCACCGATCAGGGTGGCAGCACCCAGTGACGGTGTCAGCGGCTCTGCCGTAATCGAAACGAGGCCTGCCAGCGCACCGTTCAGCACCATGGTGAGGTCCGGTTTGCCATACATAACCTGCGTCAGGATCAGGGCCGCAATCGCGCCACCGGCAGCGGCGGTGTTGGTGTTGGCAAAGATGCGGCTGACGTCGGCGACATCGCCCACGGTGCCCATTGCCAGCTGCGAACCGCCGTTAAAGCCGAACCAGCCCAGCCACAGGATGAACGTGCCCAGTGTCGCAAGAGCGAGGTTCGAACCCGGCATCGGGTGTACCTTGCCGTCTTTGTCGAACTTGCCTGTCCGTGCGCCAAGAATGATGGCGCCCGTCAATGCTGCCCAGCCACCGACCGAGTGAACGACGGTCGAACCGGCAAAGTCGAGGAAGCCCATTTCGTCAAGGAAACCGCCGCCCCACTTCCAGCTGGCTTGCAGCGGATAGATGACTGCTGTCAGCACGATAACAAACATGAGGAACGGCCACAGCTTGATCCTTTCGGCCACTGTGCCCGACACGATCGATGCGGTCGTGGCGCAGAACATCAGCTGGAAGAAGAAGTCCGACCCGGTCGAGGCATATCCGTAATCATCGGCATCTTCCGAGCCGATGCCTACCGCCTCCAGAACGCCTGGGCCCCAGACGCCAGACAAAACGCCTTCGACGGACCAGGTGCCCAGCGGGTACATCAGGTTGTAGCCAAGGAGGTAGTAGAAGATCGCGGCGAGCGAGAAGAGCGCGATGTTCTTCGTCAACTGCATCGTGACGTTCTTGCCGCGCACGAGGCCTGCCTCGAGCATGGCAAAGCCAGCGGCCATCCAGAAGACGAGGAAGCCACCGATTAGGAAGAGCAGTGAATTGAAGATAAAGACCGAGTCGGTCGAGGCGTTTACACCCGCCACAGGTCCGTCGTCCTGTGCCAGGCCCAGCGTCGGCAGTGCTGCAATGGCAGCCGCGACGGCAAGCGTTTTGGTGAGTTTCATTGTCCGTGATTTCCCTACTTTAGGCACAAGTGGTTAAAGTGCGTCTTCGTTGGTTTCGCCGGTGCGCACCCGCACCGCTTGCTGTACGTCGAGCACAAAGATCTTGCCGTCGCCGATCTTGCCAGTCTGGGCCGTCTTCGTGATCGTCTCGACAATCTGGTCAGCCATCGACGCGGCAACCACGATCTCGATCTTGACCTTTGGAACGAAATTGACGGCGTATTCGGCGCCACGGTAAATTTCCGTATGGCCGGATTGCGAACCAAACCCTTTGATTTCCGTGACCATCATGCCGCGGACACCGGCCTCGGTCAGTGCTTCACGGACCTCCTCCAGCTTGAACGGTTTGATCGTTGCAATGATGAGTTTCACCACTTGTCCCCTCTTTTGGCAGGTCCCCCTGCGATCTGCGTGTGAAACAGAGTGCAAAGGCCCGAAAGGGCAAAGGCGAGCGGCGGGATTGCGATGTCTAATCTCACGGCATGTGCACAAAAAATGCGCATCATCTGGATTCTGCTCAATCGTTAAGCATTATAAGAACGATAAATTTTGGTTTCCAGCCGTGCACCCTGATCGCTCAGCGACTAAGTTGCGGCCAACAAACAGGCCGGGCAGGGGTCAATAATGAGCGATTCATCACGCCGCAAACGACCGTTGGTTGCTGAAAAGCGGTATGCGTCGAAAAAGAAAAAGTCGCAGGTAAAGCCAAGGCGTCGAAAGGCGCAGCGCCGCGTGCCCAAGCGGTCGTTCCTTAGCCGCGTTGTTCGCTGGGTTACACGTCTTGTTTGGTCGGTGATCTGGCGTATCAGTCTGGCGGTTGCGGTGGTTGTTGGATTGGCCGTGGGCTATTTCTGGACCACGCTGCCTGATGCCAACTCGTTGCTGGATGCACGGGCGCGGGGCTCCGTTACCCTTCTGGATCGCAACGGGGCTGTATTTGCTTGGCGTGGCGATCAATTCGGTGGCGTCGTGACTGCCCAAACGGTTTCGCCTCACCTGAAGAACGCCGTTGTGGCAACGGAAGACAAACGCTTCTACAGGCATTTTGGGGTCAGCCCGCGCGGGATCGCCAGCGCGGTTCGCATCAATCTGCGCGAAGGGCGAGGGCCGCTGCAGGGCCATGGCGGATCGACGATCACCCAACAAACTGCGAAATTGCTGTGCCTCGGCACGCCATATGATCCGGACTCGGGCATGTCAGAGGCGGAGTACGAAACCGATTGCCGGCGGACGACCATCAAGCGTAAGGCGCATGAGGCGCTTTATGCCCTCGCGATGGAGGTCAAGTACTCAAAGGACGAAATCCTGACGATTTACATGAACCGGGCCTTTCTTGGCGCCGGAGCAAGGGGTTTCGAAGCCGCCGCGCAGCGATACTTTGGCAAGCCTGCGTCCGAGGTGAACCCGGCTGAAGCCGCGATGCTGGCTGGATTGCTAGTCGCCCCAACCCGGTTTGCGCCCACCAACGATCTTGAGCGCTCGCAGAACCGGGCGGCAACGATCCTGCGACTGATGAACGAACAGGCTTATCTCAGCGATGGGGACCGGGCGTATGCCATGGCGAACCCGGCCCAGCTGAGTGAGGCTGCAGCGGCCAAGGCCGGTGGTTATTTTGCCGACTGGATCATGTCATCGGGTCCTGAATTCTTTACCCGCAAGACGACCGAGGATGTCGTGATACGCACGACCTTGGATCAGCGGATCCAGAAAGCGGCCGAAGACGGCATGCAGTGGGTCTTCGAAAATAAGGTCCGGCAAGGTTCCAAAGCGCAAGCCGCCATCGTTGTGATGAGTGCCGACGGCGCGGTCAGGGCTATGGTCGGCGGTCGTGACACCAAGGTTGCGGGCGCATTCAACCGCGCCATTCAGGCAAAGCGTCAGACCGGATCGGCCTTCAAACCGTTCGTTTATGCTGCGGCCCTCGACCTTGGATATTCTCCGCTCGATGTGGTGAACGACGAACCCTATTGCCTGAACATTCCTGGCTCGGGCCGATGGTGTCCCAAGAATTATACCAACCGTCACTATGGCCGGGTCAGCCTGACCAAAGCCCTGGAGGATTCGCTGAATGTTCCGGCGGTTAAGGTTTCAGAAAGTGTTGGTCGGGACATCGTTCGGACCGTCGCAAGCGAGTTCGGGATTGAAAGCAGCCTGGCTGATGGTCCGGCTCTGGCGCTCGGTGCTTCCGAAAGCACCCTGATCGAAATGACGGGTGCCTATGCGGGTATTCTCAATGGTGGCTCGGCGGTGTCGCCTTTTGGCTTGGTCGAATTGCGACTTTTGGGGGAAGATGAGCCGCTGATGGGCGTTGGCGGCGGGATCGGCGAGCGGGTGATACAGGAGTCGGCCGCGCGACAGCTCATTTGGATGATGGAAAAGGTCGTCAGCGAGGGCACCGGCCAGCGCGCGAGGTTTGATAGCTGGCAGATCGCAGGCAAGACCGGCACCACCCAGGCCGCCCGCGATGCTTGGTTCATCGGATTTACCGCAGACTATGTGACCGGCGTTTGGATGGGGTATGACGACAATACGCCGTTGACGGGGGTTACGGGCAGTGGGCTGCCAGCCGATATCTGGCGGGAAACCATGAGCCGCATCCACGCGGGCCTGCCCCCGCGCCCTTTGCCGATGATGGCGCCGGACCGGCCTGTGCAACAGGATAGAGTCAGCAGGCGCACCCGCCCCGGCGAAAGTTTCATAGATCAACTCGTGCGCGACATCTTTGGTGATCGAAACGCTGGGCCTCGTCGCCCGAGAGAGAAAGAGGAACGTTAACCGATCCGCCGTAGGCGGTCTATCATCGCGTCGATGTCGCCTCCTGCCTGATCCAGCAGCGCGCCGATTTCAGTCCGCTCTGTCAAAAGCAGGTTCACACCTTCGATGAACATGTTGAAGAACAGCCGCTTGCCAGACCGATCAGAAACGAGAAATGTTACCTCGAACGGGCTTTCGCCCTTTAGAAAGGCCGTTGTCGTGATCTCGTAACCTGAGCGGATGGAGCGGGCAGACCTTACCTCGATCCGGCCACCAATGAATTCTCTGAACCGTTTGCCATACTTCCGGGCGATGTATCCCGCGAAGACATCGGTAAAGCGGCGCAGTTGCCCGTTCGATGCACGTCGTCCATCGACGCCTAATGCGTACCGGGCCATGATCGGCACATCCGCGTAGCGCGCGAATATTTTCTCGAAATCGCGGATCATGCCCGATTCCGATTTGCCGGACGCGATGACCGTATTGATTTCGCCGACAAGCTGATCGACCAGCGCGCGGGCGTCGCCTTCGCTGAGCGCAAAGGCCGGTGGGACAGTGGCAGTCGTGATAATGCCTGCCAGCACCGCGCGGCGAGATGGGTTATTCAACATCGAACGCCTCATATGGATCGTCGTAGGGGTCGAGGTAGGGATCGATTGCCGTATCTGCAACATCCGCCCCCAATTCGAACCTGCGTGTCTGAAGGTAGATCAGGCGGGTCTGAGCGTAACTGTCAGCACTTTCGTACAAAATGGCGTCAACCGTGTCCGAGAACCGCCCGCGGGTTCCGATCCCTGCAACGATACCGGCAGCGGTGTCGTAGTAAACTTCAGGCGGGTCTAGCGCGAAATCGAGCGGGTTGGATACCGCATCCACCACCCGGCCCACTGTCCGACGCGTGGTTGAGGGGCCAAGAAATGGCAGCTCCATATAGGCGCCTTCACCAACGCCCCAGACATAGAGCGTCTCACCAAAATCGGTGTCGTGTTCGGGAATACCGAATTCGGACGCGGCATCGACAAGACCGCCAATACCGATCGTGGTGTTCATGACGAAACGAACCGTCGAAAGGCCCATACCGCGAAGATCCGCCTGGAGCAGGCTGTTCACGAAGTTCGACGGTTGACCAAGGTTCTCGGCAAAGTTATCGACCGTTGCCTCAAGCTCATCGGGGACTGAACCGGAATATCCGCGGGCAACGGGGCGAACCAATGCGCGATCAACGTTCCGGTTGAAGGCGTGCACCTTGCGGTTTTGGGTTTCATAGGGGTCATAAATGCCGTCGCCCGGCACACGATCAGCAGCGGTACAAGCCCCCAAAAGTGTCAGTGCTGTGACCAATATTGTTGAATTGAGGTTGCGTGTTTTGGCCAGTAATGTTGTCAAGTCAAACTCCGGTCACATTTGCCTCGAATACCTAATGCATCAATACGAAATGCCCAGAGGCGGACTCGCGATGGTGGCTGGTTTGTGGCACAAGTGCAGCAAGCGAGATACTCCGCGCGAATAAGGGGCGAGCGGTCAGGCGGAAAGGTGCCAATGCAGAATAAAGTCATCGAAAGAGGCAAGGCAGAGCTGCGCAATGCGCGGAACGAGAGCCGCTCCCTCTACTGGATCGTCGGGCTTTTCAGTATGTTCGCGAATTTGCTGATGTTGACCGGCCCGTTATACATGTTGCAGGTCTATGACCGCGTTCTGGGCAGCCGGTCCGAAGAGACGCTGATCGCGTTGTCGTTGCTTGTTGTGTTCCTCTACGGCGTAATGGGCATCCTCGACTTTACCCGCGGCCGTATCATGGCCCGCGTCGGTGCCAGATTTCAGTCTCGGCTTGATCGAAGAGTGTTCGATGCCGTGATCCGAAAATCTGCGGTGGCTCCGGACGAGCAATCGCAGACCAGCCTCGCCGATCTCGAATCGGTACAAAGGCTAATGACCTCACCGGTTCTGATGGCGTTTTTCGACCTTCCATGGACGCCGATTTTCGTGGCCGGCATTTTTATCTTCCATCCGATGCTGGGCTGGTTAGCCGTCGCCGGTGGTACTTTGCTGATCATAATTGCATTCGCGAACCAATTCTTGTCGCGACTACCGCAAGCCAAGGCCGGAGTTGCCGGGCAGCGGGCCAACGCAATGTCGGACCAGATCCGGCTTGAATCCGAAATGGTTCAGTCCATGGGTATGCGGGATGCGGCCTTTGGGCGGTGGCAAACGGCCCGGGGCGAGGCGCTGCAGGAACAGATCAGGGCAACAGATGTGGGCGGTGGCTTTACTTCGATGACGAAGACACTCCGCCTGTTTCTGCAAAGCGCGATGTTGGGGCTGGGTGCCTATCTGGTCCTGCAAAACGAGATGACGCCGGGCGCCATGATCGCCGGTTCGATCCTGCTCGGTCGTGCTCTTGCTCCGATGGAGATGATGCTGAACCAGTGGCCTGTAGTACAGCGTGCCCGCAAGGGCTGGGACAACCTGGCGGAATTGCTGGGCACGGTACCGCAAGAACAGCCGAAAACGGCTTTGCCCAAACCGAAGGCCCGTCTGATCGCCAAAGCTCTGACCGTTGTTCCGCCGGGCGACCGGCAAGCGGCGCTGCGCAACGTCAACTTTGAACTGAAGCCGGGCGACGCCATGGGCGTCATCGGCCCGTCCGGCGCGGGCAAGTCGACGCTCGCTAGAACAATAACTGGTGTCTGGCGCCCCGCGGGTGGTTCAATTAGGCTAGATTCCGCGGCTCTGGACCAATACGACCCGAGCGTTCTGGGCGGCCATATCGGATATCTTCCGCAACGCGTGCAACTCTTCGATGGGACGATCGCCGACAACATCGCGCGCCTCGCAGCAACACCGGATGATGCAAAGGTTGTTGCAGCGGCCAAGAAGGCCGATGCGCACGAAATGATTCTGCAATTGCCCGAAGGCTATGACACGGTCATCGACTCGGCCAAGCACCGGCTTTCTGGTGGTCAGGTGCAGCGGATCGGACTGGCGCGGGCGCTCTACGACGAGCCGGTGATCGTGGTGCTCGACGAACCAAACTCCAACCTCGACAATGAGGGGAACATGGCACTGAACGCGGCGATCAAATCGATGAAAGCCGAGGGTCGTTCGATTATCATTATGGCGCACCGCCCCGCTGCGATCCAGGAATGTGATACTCTCCTGGTAATCGAGAACGGCACGGCAACAGCCTTTGGGGCCAAGGATGAAATCCTGCAAACCATGGTCAAGAACCACAAGCAGATCAAAGCTGTGCCTGCCGGCGCAGGAGGCGTGAGATGAGCGACAATTCGGCTTGGTCAGCGGCCAGACCCGTCTTTATCGGTATGATTGGACTTGTTGGCCTTTTCGGTGGTTTCATGGCATGGGCCACGATGACGCAAATATCCGGTGCGATAATCGCGCCGGGGCGGATCGAGGTCGACCAGAACCGGCAAGTCGTCCAGCACCCCGTTGGCGGGGTCGTGGCGCGGATCGCGGTGAAAGAGGGCGATACGGTCAACGCCGGCGATATTCTCATTGAACTTGATGCCGACCAACTGCGGAGCCAACTGGTGATCGTCGAAGGTCAGCTCTTTGAATTGATGGCCCGGCGCGGTCGACTTGAAGCGGAGCGTGACGGTCGCCCCCATGTGGTGTTTCCCGAAGAAGTCGTTGATGTGGCGGCCTCCAAGTCAGAGGTCAAAGAGCTGATTGATGGCCAGGAAAACCTGTTCTTTGCCCGCAAGGAAAGCGTCGCCCGCGAGGTTGAACAGCTCGAAAAGCGCAAGGCCCAGATCGTCAACCAGATTGAGGGTATCGTTGCACAACAGCAATCGCTGACCCGCCAAGTGTCATTGATACGCCAAGAACTTGAAAGCCAGCAGTCGCTTCTTAATCGGGGGCTGGCGCAGGCGTCAGCGGTCTTGAACTTGGAACGAACGGCCGCCAGCCTTGATGGTCAGCTTGGTGAACTTTCCGCGTCCAAGGCACAATCCGAAGGTCGGATCACCGAGATCGACATCGAGATACTAAAGCTGAGCACACAACAGCGCGAAGAAGCCATCACGCGCCTTCGCGATCTGCGCTATCGCGAGCTTGAATTCGCGGAGCAGCGCGCGGCACTACGATCGGAGATTGATCTCTTGTCCATGCGCGCGCCCGTTTCCGGCATCGTCTACAACATGGCAGTTCAGACGCCCCGCTCAGTGATCCGAGGCGCTGATCCGGTGCTGTTTCTCGTGCCGCAGGACAGGCCCCTGGTCATCGCCGCGCGCGTCGATCCGATCCATATCGACCAGATAACGGTTGGCCAGGACGTGAATCTGCGGCTCTCGGCGCTCGATCAACGGACGACGCCGGAACTTGTTGGCAAAGTTCAGCTTGTGTCGGCGGACGCCTTCGAGGACGACGCGCTTGGCGTGAGTTACTACCGCGCAGAAATCATCCTGAGCCCGGGAGAGATCGAACGGCTTGCTGATGGTCAGGTGCTGATACCCGGGATGCCGGTCGAGGCCTTTATTAGGACCGCGGACCGTTCGCCGTTGGCCTACCTGGTGAAGCCGATGACCGACTACTTCTCGCGGGCATTCCGGGAATCCTGATCTTTCGCCTTTCAGATGGAATTGCCGCGGGCTAGCGTCCGCGGTGAATCGAATTGAAAGGAACCACAAATGACCATCGAAAACCGGCTGGCGGAACTGGGTGTAGAACTGCCGAACGCGCCAGCGCCAGCGGCAAATTACGTGCCCTTCGTGCAAGTCGGGGACATTGTCTATGTGTCCGGGCAGATCTCGAACGGTCCCGATGGCCTGATCACCGGCAAACTCGGTGCCGACATGGATGTGGAGGCGGGTGCGGCCGCTGCCAAGACCTGCGCCATCAGTCTGCTGGCTCAGGTCAAAGCGGCATGCGGCGGTGACATCAACCGGCTCAAGCGGGTCATCAAGCTGACCGGTTTCGTGAACTCGACCGCTGATTTCACCGATCAGCCCAAGGTGATCAACGGTGCGTCGGATTTCCTGGTCGATGCACTGGGCGATGCAGGGCGGCACTCACGGTCCGCTGTTTCTGCTGTCGCGCTGCCGCTTGGCGTGGCTGTTGAGATCGAGGGCGTTTTCGAGATCGAATGAGTCCGCAAATCCCGCCCGACTTCATCAAGCGCCCGATCGCGCATCGGGCGCTTCACGATCTTGATGCCGGTAGACCGGAAAACAGCCGCGCCGCGATCCAGGCGGCTATCGATTACGGATATGGCATCGAGATCGACGTGCAACTCAGCGCTGACGGTCAGGCCATGGTATTTCATGACTACGACCTGCGGCGGCTTACGGAAGATGTTGGGGCGGTCGGGCAGCGAATTGCCACCGACCTCGCACAGATCAGTTTGAAAGGGGGTAACGAAGGAATTCCCACACTTGGCGAGGTTGTTGCACTAGTCGATGGTCGCGTTCCTTTGCTGGTCGAAATCAAGGATCAGGACGGCAGCATGGGAACCGACGTTGGCCCGTTGGAACAAGCCGTGGCAGAGGTTTTGAACTGTGCCTCTGGCGCGATCGCGGTTATGTCTTTCAATCCTCACTCCGTGGCCCTGATGGCAGAGCTTGTACCGCAGGTGCCGCGCGGGCTAGTCACCAGCGCCTATCGCCCAGAGGATTGGCCGCTTAAGACAAAGCGCTGCGATCAACTGCGCGAGATACCGGATTACGTGCCATCGCGCGCCAGTTTTATCAGTCACGAAGCTGCCGATCTTGCCCGCCCGCGTGTGGCACAGTTGCGTTCATCCGGTGCCGCAGTTTTATGCTGGACGATCCGGTCTGAGGCAGAAGAAGCCAGCGCGCGTCGATACGCCGATAATGTCACCTTCGAAGGCTATCTTCCCCGCCTTTCCGGTTGATCGACATCTGAGCCGAGCCAGATATGATCCGTGAGCTAGTCGTTGAGAGACATGACGCAAGAAATCGAAATCGAGATACTGCCGAGCCTCTCGGAAATCGCGTCGGAGGACTGGGATGCGTGCGCCTGCCCCGAAGCAGCTGAAGGCGGTCGGCCGCACGACCCCTTCACGACTTATCGCTTCCTCAAAGCGCTCGAGGACAGCCGGTCAGTTGGCCCCGGAACTGGTTGGCAGCCTCAGTATCTGACGGCGCGACTGGCTGGCCAGGTCATTGGTGTGGCGCCGATGTATGCCAAGAACCACAGTCAGGGCGAGTACATCTTTGACCACAACTGGGCCCATGCCTACGAGCGTGCTGGCGGACGGTATTACCCCAAGCTGCAGATCGCGGTGCCGCACACCCCCGCCACGGGGCGCCGGTTTCTGACACATCCGGACTTTGCCGACGTTGCGTTTTCCGCGCTCGTTCAGGGGGCGGTACAGCTTGCGGCGAACAACCGTTTATCGTCGCTGCACGTCACGTTCTGCACCGAGCATGAACGATGCGGGGGCGAGCGCATGGGGCTTTTGCCCCGCACCACCCAGCAGTTTCATTGGCTGAACGCGGAATACGAAAGCTTCGATGATTTTCTGGCCAGTCTGAATTCCCGCAAACGCAAGAATATCCGAAAGGAACGGGCCAACGCACAGAGTTTTGGCGGGTCAATCCACATGCTCACCGGAGACGATCTTCAGCCGGAACACTGGGATGCGTTCTGGACCTTCTATCAGGACACCGGCGCCCGGAAATGGGGCACGCCCTATCTGACCCGCCGGTTCTTTGATCTTGCGCAAGAGCATCTGCGCGATGATATGGCGATGGCCTTGGCCGAGCGTGATGGACGGTACGTTGCGGGGGCCCTGAACTTCATTGGGGCGGAGACCCTTTATGGCCGGTATTGGGGTTGCACTGAACATCATGACTGCCTGCATTTCGAGTTGTGTTATTATCAGGCCATCGACTTTGCCATCCGCCACGGATTGGCCCGGGTCGAGGCCGGGGCCCAAGGGCAGCATAAGTTAGCGCGGGGCTATCTGCCTACGCAGACACATTCGCTGCATTGGGTCGCGGATGAGGGCTTTTCGGATGCCATTGCTCGCTATCTTGAAGCCGAACGCGAAGCGGTCGAGGAAGAGATCGAGGTTCTGACTGATTACGGCCCTTTCAAGCGCGTTCAAGTGGAGGAACAGCAATGACCGAAAAACTGAGCGATGAAACAAGGGCCACTTTGTTGCAACCCCTGATCTCAAGCGGTTGGTCGATGCAGGAGGACCGCGATGCCATCAAGAAAACATTCGTCTTTGACGACTTTGCAGATGCTTTTGGCTGGATGACCCGAGTTGCAATCTGGGCCGAGAAATGGAACCACCACCCGGAATGGGACAACGTCTATAAGACTGTGAATGTGATTCTGACCACCCACGATGTGGATGGTCTGAGCACACTTGATGTGAAACTCGCCCGCAAGATGGACAGCCTCGCGGGCTAGGGGATTATCCCATGGCCTCGAGCATGCTTTCGCCTCCGGAGACGTCGCAGACGCCGGGATTGTCTTCGAGGTTCAGGATCTCGACCTTGCCCTTATCTACCAGCATGGCAAGCCGCTTGGACCGGCTATAAAGACCAACCGGAGGCACATCGATCTTTGTTCCGATCGCTTCGGCGAAGGCGCCGGTCGCATCCGCCAGCATGGTGATGCCGCCATCGGCGGCGCCTGTCGCATCGCTCCATGCCTTTACCACAAACGGGTCGTTGGTCGTGATGCAGATGATGTCGTCGACGCCCTTTGCGTCAAACTTATCCTTGGTGCGGATGAAACTGGGGATATGCGCTGTTGTACAGGTTCCCGTAAAGGCGCCGGGCATGGCGAGGATTATGACCTTCTTGTCTGTTGTGATGTCCGACAACTGAAGCTGTTCGGGGCCATCGTCGCCCACACGCATGAGGGTTACATCGGGGAGGGTGTCGCCAGTCGAAATTGCCATGGTTCGGGCCTTTCTGAGATTTGCGTTGGCTCTTCTCTGCGATATAGGCTCTCCCGGTGCAAGGACGAGGGGCCGGTGGATGACGCATGTTGTGGTTGTTGGCGCGGGGCAGGCCGGCGCGTCATGCGTGGCCAAGCTGCGGTCGTTGAGATTTCAGGGCGTGATTACCCTGATCGGGGATGAGACAGTGCCGCCCTATCAGCGCCCGCCACTCTCAAAGGCATACCTTCTGGGTGAGATGGAATTGCCGCGCCTCTTTCTTAGACCTGAAAGCTATTACGCCGAGAATGACATATCTCTGCGGGTGGGCGAGCGGGTCGACGTAATCGATCCGGTATCCAGAACCGTTGTCTTAGGCGACGAAGATCTCGCCTTTGATCACCTTGTTCTCGCGACGGGGTCGGCGCCGCGCAAGCTGCCGGCAGTGATTGGTGGTGATCTCGAAGGCGTCTTTCTTGTCAGGACGCTCGCGGATGCCGACGCGATGGCACCCCGGTTCACGGATGGCGCGCGAGTCTTGATCGTGGGCGGCGGGTACATTGGCCTCGAGGCGGCGGCTGTCGCGGCCAAAAGAGGCCTGAGTGTCACGTTGGTTGAAATGGCCGATCGTATTTTGCAGCGTGTCGCCGCACCGGAGACCAGCGACTACTTCAGGGCACTGCACCAAGGGCATGGCGTCACCATCGTCGAAGGCGTTGGCCTTGATCACCTCAAGGGGGAGACCGCCGTAACATCCGCTTACCTCACCGACGGAACTGTCTTAGACGTCGACTTTGTTATCGTCGGCATCGGGATCGCACCGCGCACGGAGCTCGCCGAAGCCGCGGGGCTCGAGATCGATAACGGCATAGCGGTTGATGCGTTTGGCCAGACTTCGCAACCCGGTATCTGGGCGGCGGGTGATTGCGCGTCGTTTCCCTATCACGGTCAGCGCATTCGTCTTGAAAGTGTGCCAAATGCCATCGATCAGGCCGAGGTTGTCGCAGAGAACCTTCTTGGGGCGAACAAGCCCTACGAGGCCCATCCGTGGTTCTGGTCGGATCAGTATGACGTGAAGCTGCAGATCGCGGGCCTGAACACCGGTTACGATCGCGTCGTTGTCCGCCAGTCAGAGGCTGCATCGTCCTACTGGTACTTTGAGGGCGATACCTTGCTTGCCGTAGATGCGATGAACGACCCGCGGGCATACATGGTTGGCAAGCGGTTGATCGACGCCGGTCAGTCGGCTGATCCCGCACTGCTTTCCGATCCGGCGACGGATCTCAAAACGCTTCTGCGCGGATGAGGATCATCGCCGGAAAGTGGCGCGGGACCCGTCTTGCTGCTTTAGGCAAGGGGGACGAACTTGCGCGCCTTCGGCCAACACCAGACCGGGTGCGGGAAAGCCTGTTCAGTATGCTGACCCATCGTGACGCTATCGTTGGCAAACGTGTGTTGGATCTGTTCGCAGGGACCGGCGCGCTTGGTCTGGAGGCGCTGTCGCGGGGGGCGGACTATGCGCTATTCGTCGAAAGTGGCCGCGTCGGCCAACGTCTGATCACCGCGAATATCGCCAAGCTGAATGCTGGGGAATGTGCAACGCTGCTCGCCACTGACGCAACAGGGCTGCGACAAGCGCCCGGTGACCCCTTCGACCTGGTCTGTCTTGATCCACCCTACGGCAAGGATCTGGGACAGCGGGCACTCGCCGCAGCGGATGCTGGTGGTTGGCTTGCTGATGAGGCTCTGATCGTGTGGGAGGAAAGCGCAGAGATGTCAGCACCGCCCGGTTTCAAAAGCGAAGAAACGCGCCGCTTTGGCGACACGTTTCTTACAATTCTGTCGAAAGAGTAGCTGGCGCTACTCAGTCGGGCCAAGTGCGTTGAGGCCAGTCAGAATATCGATGGCATAGGCAAGCTGATAGTCTTCTTCCCTAAGCTCTGCAGCTTGCTCCGCCTTGGTGCGATCCTCTTCGATCTGGCGGATCTCATCCTCGCTGAGGGAATCGTTGTTGAGGCGTCCGCGAAGATCGGCCTCGGACCGGGTCCGGGCGGCCGCCGCTTCATCTTCCTCCTCGGTGGGGACCGGGCGGCGCGGCTGTTCAACCACGATGTCAGGGGAAACGCCCAAAGCCTGGATCGAACGGCCCGACGGGGTATAGTACCGCGCTGTGGTCAGCCGCATCGCACCGTCGCCGCGCAAAGGCATCACAGTCTGCACCGACCCTTTGCCAAAGCTCTTGGTTCCCACGACAATCGCGCGGCGGTGGTCCTGCAAAGCACCGGCAACGATCTCTGATGCCGAGGCGGAGCCGCCGTTTATCAACACAACGATGGGCTTGCCGCTGGCAAGATCGCCGGGCGTGGCATTGAACCGATCACCATCAGCCAAGTTGCGGCCGCGTGTGCTGACGATCTCGCCCTCTTCAAGGAATGCATCGGACACACGGATGGCTTGGGTCAGCAAACCGCCAGGATTGTTGCGCAGATCCAGCACAAAACCGTTCACATTCTCCATGCCACCAAGGGCCTCGACCTCGGCTTCGAGCTTTTCACGCAGGTTCGGCATGGTCTTGTCATTGAAGGTCGTTACCCGCAGCACAACGGTGCTGCCCTGAACCCGCGCGCGGACCGCCTGAAGTTCGATTGTGTCGCGAGTGATGGTTACGTCAAAGGGCTCTTGCTCGCCCTCGCGCACGACGGTGATGATGATCTCGGACCCAACCGGTCCACGCATCTTTTCGACCGCTTCATCGAGGGTGAGGCCCAGCATGCTTTCGCCATCGACATGGGTGATGAAGTCGCCCGCCTCGATACCGGCCTCAGAGGCCGGCGTCCCATCGATTGGCGAGACGACTTTGACAAAGCCTTCTTCTTGCGTGACCTCGATACCGAGACCGCCAAATTCACCACGGGTCTGAACGCGCATCGCTGCTGCGTCATCAGGGGACAGATAGCTCGAATGCGGATCCAGTGACGTCAGCATCCCGTCAATGGCCGACTCGATCAGTTCACTTGGCTCGACTTCCTCGACATACTGCGCCCGGATGCGCTCGAATATGTCACCGAAAAGGTCGAGCTGTTCATAGACACTGCTGGACTTGTTCGTTTCCTGGGCCAGCAAAGGTCCGGCCACCTGCGTCGTGGCGATCACCCCGGCCAAGGTGCCACCGACAGCGGCCATGACGAATTTCTTCATGTGATTATCCATCCTCATATGCCTGAAACCATTCCAACGGGTTCTTCGGCTCGTTCTTCTGTCGTATCTCTATATAGAGCGTTTCTGACCGAGTTGATAAAGCCAAATCACCATCAGTTGAGGCGGTGTCACCGGATCGCGCTCCCATGATGCCCAGCGGATCACCCTGAGCGACGACCTGCCCGGCCTTTCCATAGGCGGTTTCGAGCCCCGCAAAGATGAACAGCGTTTCGGGTTGTGGCTCTAATATGATCACCGTCCCAAGGTCCAGAAGCGGCCCCACATAGCGTAAGGTTGCAGCACTGGGTGCTGTGACCAGAGCGCTCTCGCGGGTCGCCAACAGAATGCCGTTGCGGGTGATGCCGGCGGCGTCTGGCTCATCTGGTTCTCGTACCACAAGACCGCGTGCAGGCAGGGGTAATTTGCCGACCCGGTCAGTGATATCCGGCGCAATCCAGCCTGGATC
The DNA here is from genome assembly GCA_038521825.1 of Pseudomonadota bacterium. Lineage (GTDB taxonomy): Bacteria > Pseudomonadota > Alphaproteobacteria > Rhodobacterales > Rhodobacteraceae > JBCBKL01. Next base: position 256,409 of record JBCBKL010000001.1, read on the forward strand.
GTCATCAACGATGCTGGACAGACCGCTTGAAAAAGCGCCGAGGGTTTCGCTGGAGGCCAGCAAGATCGCCCGCCTGATGGGATCATCTGCGAACCGTTGCGGCAGCTCGGTTCGGTCCGCCATGGCGGTATTGAGCGCGGACCGGGCGCCCTGCAATTCGCTGAGCCCCTTCTGAAGTTGGCGTGCCGCATCCCTTTGCAACAACCGCAGAGCCTCCAGATCTTCGACCTCCCGCCGCAGCGCCTCGGCTTCTTGGGCCAATACCGGCGCAAGATCGGCTACAAGCATCCCGGCGCGGGCGGAACCGAGCGCACCAGAGGGGTGCAGAAACGTTGTGGGCCTTTCAGTCCCTCCCAGCCGCTGGAGCGCGGCGAGCATTTGCCCGATCTCGGCCTCCCGAGCCTGCAGGGATCCGCTGAGCTGCGCCTCACGGATCGTCGCCTGCCGCAACCCGTCGCGAACTGCGCCAAGACCATCTTCGTAGGCTGTGATGGCCTTGGTGAGCGCCCGCACCCTGTCGCGGGCCTTTTCGGCATCGGCCAATTGCTGCGATGCAGTCTCTAGATCGGCCATGGCCTGTCTGGCCACCAGACCGGCCTGCACGTCGGCCAGAAGCCAGTAAGGCCAGCATACGACCAAAAAGGCGATCCAGCGGGTCATGAAAGCAGAGACTTCCCCGTCATCTCTTCAGGCAGCGGCAAACCCATGAGTTGCAGAACAGTCGGCGCGAGATCGGCAAGGCGCCCGTTGCGCATTTGACCGCTTGCACCAAAAACGGTGACCGGAACCGGGTTGAGCGTGTGGGCGGTGTGGGGCCCACCTGTTTCAGGATCGATCATCGTTTCGCAGTTGCCGTGGTCGGCAGTGAGCACCATCGCTCCGCCGACGGCATTGAGCGCTTTGACTGTTTTGGCAAGGCCTGCATCGACGGCCTCGCAGGCTTTGATCGCGGCGTTCAGGTCGCCCGTGTGTCCAACCATGTCCGGATTGGCGTAATTCACGACGATCAGATCGTACTTCTGGTGGATGGCCGAGACGAGCCGTTCGGTGACTTCGTCAGCGGACATCTCGGGTTGCAAATCATAGGTCGCAACGTTGGGCGATTTGGGCATGTGGCGGTCCTCGCCCTCAAAAGGCGTTTCTTTGCCGCCATTGAGGAAGAACGTGACATGCGGGTATTTTTCGGTTTCGGCCAGCCTGAATTGGCGAAGGCCCTGCTGTGACACCCATGACCCCAGCGTGTTGACAATGGCCGCCTTAGGATAGGCGGTGGTCATATAATCGCTGTGCTGATCCGAATACTCGGCCATCCCAATCACGCCAGCCCAGTCTGGTCTCGGGCCGGTTTTGAAAGCATCAAAATCGGGGCTGGCCAACGCCGCCATGATTTCCCGAGCACGGTCGGCCCGGAAGTTCAGGCAAAAGAAACCGTCGCCGTCTTTCGCGCCCCGATACCTGTCAATGACGGTGGCCTTGATGAACTCATCCGTTTCGTCCCTTGCATAGGCGTTGACCACGGCGTTGGCCGCATTTTTGCATTTCAATCCGTCGCCATGTGCTATCGCGGCGAACGCGGTCTCGACGCGATCCCATCGGTTGTCCCGATCCATGGCATAGTAGCGGCCAATCACAGTCGCGACTTCAGCGTCGGCGGGGAGTGCCGCTGTTAATGTCTCGACAAATCCAGCGGCCGATTTTGGGGCGACATCACGTCCGTCAGTCAGGGCATGGATAAAGACCTTGAGGCCCGCCTCTGAACAGGCGCGGGCCGCGGCAATCATGTGGTTGAGATGCCCGTGAACACCGCCATCAGATACAAGCCCCATCAGGTGTGCTGCACCACCTTTCGCCTTGACTAACCCAATCCACGATAGAAGCGCCTCGTTCTGGAAAAACGATCCGTCCTCGATCGCCAGATCGATCTGCCCGAGGTCCATCGCCACGACTCGACCCGCGCCGATATTCGTGTGCCCGACCTCGGAGTTCCCCATCTGGCCGCGCGGCAGTCCTGCATCGGGGCCGTGCGTTGTGAGGGTCGCATTCGGGCAGGTGGCAATGATCCTGTCGAAGGTGGGTGTGTTTGCAAGAGCAACGGCATTGCCTTCGGTCTCGGCCCGCAATCCCCAGCCATCGAGGATGCATAAAACAACAGGTTTTGGGGCGGGCATTGCTCTGCCTTTGATGCTTGTTCTGAGTTGGGCGGGTTCTATCGCGGATATTCGGCGAAATGAAGCGCTCAAGGCGGAGGAGGGTCAAATAGATACCCGGCCGGGTTGCCGCCGGCCGGGCCAAAGGGGGGAACGTTCGTACTTGTTAACGCGGCAACAACACAGTGTCGACGACGTGGATCACACCGTTCGATTGATTGACATCGGCGATGGTGACACGGCCTGCATTTCCGCTTTCGTCGTAAATGTAGAGGCTGCCGCCCTTGACCTGCGCCGACAGGGCGTCACCCGACAGGGTTTCGAGATGAAAAAAGCCATCGGCGCTGTCGCGGGCGCGGGCTGCCAGCGTCGCACCCGACAGGTTCGCAGGGATCACATGGGCCGTCAGAACCTTGACCAGGAGGTCTTTGTTCTCAGGCTTGAGCAGGCTGTCGACGGTTCCGTCAGGCAAGCTGGCGAATGCCGAATTGACCGGCGCGAAGACAGTGAAGGGTCCGTCGCCCTGCAACGCATCAACAAGACCGGCGGCCTGAACCGCGGCGACAAGGGTCGTGTGATCGGCCGAATTCACCGCGTTTTCGATGATGTTTTTCGTCGCGAACATGGGCGCGCCACCCACTTCGGGGTTCATGGCCTGTGCCGAAACAGCACCCAGTGCCACGACAGCGGCGGCGATGCGAAGTGTCTTGAACATGGTTCTTCTCCTGTAAGTAAAGTCCCTTCGTCGGGAACATCAGGAGAGACGGCAGCGTCGGAAAAAGAGTTTCACTGGTGTTCAGATTTTTTCGAGAGCACCTGCGGCAACGACCGGGCCGGTCGGCGCGCCCGTGGTCGAACCGCCCTTGGGCTCCAGGCTCACGGCCAGAACATATCCTTCGCCAAGGTCGGGGATCTCGATCGCCAGCTCGGTGGTAAAGACACCGAGCGAAACAGGTGCCGCTTCGCCAACGATAAGCCAGAGTTCCAGATCTCGGTCCGAGGGGACATCGCCGGTCGACCGCGCCAGCTGCAATGCATCGCCCTCGACCGCGACCGAAAAGGCGAACGGGCTGTCGTCTGCTGCGAGTTCCGCGACTAGTCTGCCCGTCGGCGGGCCAACGCTTATCAGGACAGCGAGTGCGATCACGGCGGCGGTGAGCGCCCCAAAGAACCAATTGAGGATGCCACCGGACTTTTGTTCCGCTCCGAACAAACGATCATCCAGCGCGGACTTGACCGACGCAGGCGGCTCCACCGGCTTATAACCGTCGTTGAAACCGCCAAGACGCTCTTCCCAATCCGCCACAAGACGCGCAAAGGCCACGTCCCGCCCAATGCGGGCTGCGGCATCTGCACGCTGGTCGCCATCCAATACGCCGAGGACGTATTCGGAGGCCAGCGTTTCGTCTTCAGGTGTCGTGTCCTGGACCATTTTCCAAGCAGGCTTTCAATTTTATTAGGCTCCGGCGAAGCCATGTTCGCATCGTATTCAAAGGCACCCCAAACCGGGTCGCGAGTTCTTGGTAGGCATATCCTTCCATGTATGCAGCGCGCACTGCGGCTGCTTTATCTGTTTCAAGCTCGGCCAGACAATCATTGAGCTGACCGGCTTCCGATGCCGCGATGGCGGCGGTTTCTGGGCCAGGCCCCGTATCTGCAACCTCACCCGCTGCGTTCAGGTCGGCCGCCACCGGTTTGCGGGCGCGCAGCCGATCAATGCCGTGGTTGCGCGCGATGGCTATCAACCAAGACATGGCACCCCCAGGGCTGGATCCGAAGCGGTCGGCCCTTTGCCAAACCCGAACGAACACGTCTTGCAACGCGTCTTCGGCCTCGGCCCGGTCCTTCAAGATACGAAGCAGCACGCCAAAAAGTTTCGCCGAGGTGGCCTGATAGAGCATGTCGAAAGCGGCACGGTCTCGCAAAGCGATCCGTTCGATCAGCGCTGCAATGTCTTCGCTCGTCGTCGCCAATCCGCCCACCTTTCCGGCATAGAGGACCGCAAACGTCCGCTGGAATCAACTAAACTGAAACCTTTTGGCGATTGCTGCCGTCCCTCTGATCAGGTGAACCTGATGGAGAGATCACATGGCAAGACAGTCCAATCTGATTTACCGCCACACCATCGTGACGCGTGTCACGCACTGGATCTGGGCGGCTTCGCTTTTCTTTTTGATGCTTACGGGCTTGCAGATTTTCAATGCCCATCCCGCGCTGTATGTCGGCGAACAATCCGGCTTTGAATTCGACAATGCGATCCTGAAATTCGGTGCGCCACCAATTCCGGGTTGGGCGACGATCCCGTCAGGGCAGGACCTAGCGACCGGTCGCGTCATCCATTTCTTCTTTGCCTGGATCTTTCTGGGGACGGTCATGATCTGGGCCATTGGTGCGATTTTGAGTGGTCATTTCTTTCGGGACCTGCTGCCACGGCTGAAAGACTTCAGATCCCTGACCAAAGACATCGTCGACCATCTTGGATTTCGTTTCAGTCACGGTCGGTCTTACGGGCCGCTGCAAAAGCTGAGCTATGCTGTGGTTCTGTTTGGCCTCTTCCCGCTAATGATATTCACCGGTCTTGCCATGTCGCCAGGCGCCAACGCGGCCCTTCCTTGGTTGACGGATGCCTTTGGCGGGCGGCAGACCGCACGGACCCTCCATTTCGTCGGGATGGCGCTGCTCTTTGCCTTCTTCATCGTCCACATGGCGATGATTGTTTTGGCCGGTCCGTTGAATGAGTTGCGGGCAATCATCACCGGCTATTACCGAGCGAATGAGGGAGATCCGCAATGAACCGCAGACGTTTTCTGAGAACCGGTTTGCTCGGAGGTGGCTCGGCCTTGCTTTCGGGTTGCCAGATTCTTGACGGTCTTATGGACACGAACAATGCGACCCGCCGCTTTATGGAAAAGGCCAATCGGCTGACAATGGTGACGCAAAGGTCCTTGATCGGCCCCGATGCCCTGGCGCCCGAATTCACGCGTGCCGATATCCGGCAGGGTCAGAAACCGAACGGTGTCATCGCTCCGACGGATCTGGAGTACCAGTTGCTGGCCGCGGATGGATTTCGCGACTATCGGCTTGAGGTCATGGGATCGGTGCGCCAACCGCTCAGCCTGTCCCTTGACCAGCTCCGAAATATGCCGATCCAGACACAGATCACCCGGCACGATTGCGTGGAGGGCTGGAGCTGCATCGCGGAATGGACAGGGGTGCCTCTTGCCCGGGTCCTCGACATGGCGGGCACCTACAATACGGCGCGGTACGCGGTGATCCATTGCATGGACACCATCGAGCAAACGCTCAGTGGCGGCGTTCGGTATTACGAGAGCATCGACATGATCGACGCCTGGCACCCACAGACCATTCTTGCCTACGGGCTGAACGCGGCGGATCTGCCCGAAAGAAACGGTGCGCCCTTGCGTCTGCGCGTCGAGCGGCAGCTCGGATACAAAATGGCTAAGTACATCCGGGCGATCGAATTGACCGACAGCCTATCCGCCTATGGACGCGGCAAAGGCGGATACTGGGAAGATCGCGGCTACGAATGGTATGCGGGCATCTGATGCGCAGTCCTGCAGAACGCTGTCCGGGCCGGCCAGTCAGAAAAAGCTTTCTTCCGTATCGCGGATGGAGATTCCGAGCGCATCGAGGCCTGCTTCCAGATGGTCGCTGAAATGGGGCGTCCCGATCAGGTAGTCGGAACAGGGCGTTGTCGCCTCTTGGGTTGCCGTTGCAAGAGCGGCCTCCCAATCAGCCGCATCAAATGATCCGCGTCCGATCCACATCAAAGCGACAAGCTCTGCCTGATCGTCTTCGTCCAGCCGGTCGATCAAGCCACGCAGTTCGCCCTCGGCGCGGTCAAGTTCGCGTCCCATCAGGATAGTCTGTGCAATAATCGCACGATCGAGTTCCAGTTCCATGTCCTTTGCCTCCTTGGTTGAAGGCACTAGACACCGGAGCAATGCGACCGGCTTTGATCCTGCGCAAATCAGCTGAACAATCGATAGTATGCCCAGTCGGGTAGAAATTGTGCACCCCGAAAGAGCAGCGAAAAGGCGGTTGGAAAACTGGTTTTGAAGCGGGTCGTGTTCATGTGCTCGAACATCGTTTGGGCGGCGTCCTCGGCCTCCATGATGAAGGGCATACGAAACTCGTTCTTGTCGGTCAGCTGCGTCTTGATAAAGCCCGGGTTGCAGACCTGAACCCGGACACCCGTTTGCCGCAAATCGGCGTACATACATTCAGCCAAAGACATCGTTGCCGCTTTAGAGGCTGTATATCCAATTGAGCCTGGCAAACCGCGGAACCCAGTCAGGGATGACGTAATAATCACGTGCCCGGCGTCACGGTCCACCATCCCGGGGATAACCTGCCCCAGCACGCGGACAAATCCGGTAAAGTTGATATCGGCCATCGCAGTGGCCTGTTCGGCGTGCCATTCGCGTGCACTGAACGGCCAATAAACACCGGCAAGCAGAACGATGCCGTCAAGCTCTCCCACCTGTTTAGCGGCTAGAACCACGCTTTCGTCGTCAGCGATATCGATCGCCATATGACTTGAGGGACCAGGCAGGGCTTCCGAGACCGCCTTGATCTTCTCCTCGGTGCGGGCCGAAACGACAACTTCCACGCCAGCCCGGCTCATGACATGGGCGAGCGCGGCGCCGAGCCCGTCACCGGCTCCGACGAGCCAGTAACGCTTACCCGCCCAATCAGTTTCTGTCATGCTGCGTCTTTCAACTCCGCCGGTTCCGCCTGGCGCATGGTTGCAACCAGTTCTGCCACCTTGAGGCCGTACTTCCTGAACTGCGACCGGTTCACGATTGTTCCATTGGGGGCAAGATACATCCAGTCAACGGTATCCAGCACGTGACCACCCGAGTCTTCGGGAAGGCGAATGCGGTATTTGAGCTGCACCGTTGGCCCGCTTTGATGGCCCACGCCCTCTCCAACGACGTCATCTGCGGTCGCGCGGATCCGACCGTCATTGCCGATGTTCAGATGCCATGCCCGATTTTGAGTGGATCCATCATCATAGTGGAACTCTTCGCGCATGACGCCTTTGTTGCCTTCCCAGCTGATGTCGAAGTCACCCACAAAGCGGCTAGATACTCGGCCAGTCGGGCCATAGATCACACCCTCGCATACCAATGCGCCGTTCAGGTGTTGCCGCAGATCGAAGACATCTTCGCCCGATGCATAATCGTTCGGACTCTGGGCAAGAAAGTCGGCATAGCGGGTGCGGGCCCAAACCACCGCGAGAGAAAGGGCGACGCCCATAAGCAAATAGAGAATTCCGTCCATTTCGTCAGGTCTCCTTCATCTTGGTTGTGGCCAACAACGCGATGGCCAATACTTTCAACGCACAGGGCACCGCGGCGTAGAGCACGGCCAGAAGGTTGAGTGCCTGGGGCGAATTGTCAGGTGAAGCGCTGTCGAAACCGACAGCGTCCAGGGCGGGAAGTAACGTTACGGCAGCAAATGCCAGCGTGAACTTGGAAACAAATGACCAGAGGCCAAAGCCTTCGGCCGCAGATGGCGAGATAACTGCCATGCGCGCTGCAAAGATCGCTGGCAGCAACGTCAGGTCTGCGCCAAGTGCGGCGCCAGAGAAGACGCAAATAACTGCAAATGCAGGCCAATCACCCGGGCCCAGCAGCATGGCGCCGCCAAATGACAGGATGGCCAGAACCATCGCGCTCAGAAGGACCGGCTTCGCGCCGTACCGTTCTGCAAGCCGCCCCCACACTGGGGCAGCAAGGGCTGCGGCAAGAAAAAACAGTAGTAGCAGGGGTCCCTCATATCCCGGCGCTGCGAGCCTGCTTTCGACAAAGAACAAGAACAGCGTCGCGCTGACCGCGACGGGCGCGGCATTGATGAGAGCGATCAGCAGGAGGCGTCTGGCGAGCGTATCATTAAGTACGGCGCGGAACCCGGCGGACGGACCAAGCCCGTCGCTTGACCACTCTTGCCGCATCAACAGAACGGCGGCCAGCGCCAGTACTGCAAATCCGACGGCGAAGCCCGCGAACGGCCGATCAATCATGCCGCCCAGAACCACAGGCGCGATGGCGGCAACGCAGACACCCAGCAGCGCGCCTGTCTCTCTCCACCGCGCGAGGCGCAGATGACCCTGACCCGGCAGGCGGTCCGCTTTGACCACGCCCTGGGCGTAAAAGTTGATAGTCAGGAAGCTGAAGCCCGAAAAGACCAGCGTCAGCATCAGCCCAAACCAGATGAGTGGCGGTAGAAGCGGGGGTACCGCGAACAGGCCCAGCATTGACACCGCCATAACCGCTGTTCCGATAAGGATGGCTAGACCACGCCGGTTTCGTAGGGCCTCGCTTAACCGACCAAAGAAGGGGTCCTGAACGACGTCGATCAACCGCAGGCCGAAAAGAACAGCCCCCAGGGCGGCCAGGGATACGCCGTACTCGTCGACATAAAACTTGGGTGCATGAATATAGATCGGAAGCCCCGCCGACGCGAGCAACGCGGCAAACACCGCGTAGGCTGACAGTCTTTGCGGGGCCGTGTTGATCACCTGGAGACCTCCCTTGCCGGTGGCGTGGGGCGAACGCGGTACTTTGCGCCCTTCCACCAAAGTTTGAGCGCTTGCCAGTGGATCAGACCCAAAACGCGCCGTGATCCAAAGGGGCGGCGCAACAAGGCCCGGATGATAGAGCTGTTCGTGAGTGGTGTGCGCTGGCCCGTGAGGGTTGCGATAAGGCCGCCGTGTGCCTGCGAATAATCGATCCAAATGCCGATACGTTCATCCGAGATGTCGAAGCGGAACTCGTACCCACCCTCGACCGGTTGGAAGGGGGACACATATAAAATCTTGGTCGCGCTCATCCTGTCGGACGCTTCGATGGGTCGTTGATCAGGATGATGAACCAGGTAGCTGTGACGCTCGCCAAAGGTGTTCGTGACCTCGGCAACAACGGCAATTAGATTGCTCGACCGTCTACAAAGCCAGAAACTGACCGGGTTGAACACGTGTCCCATCACACGGGGCTGTGCCAACAATTCGACGGTTTCGATGTCGCGTATCTGATGCTGTTCCAGGACATCACGCACCCAGCGGGCGCCTTTTCCGTTGCCCGGCGCGCCACCATGATCCACGTCGTGAAGCGACGTAAGTCCGCGGCGGTTACGACGGAAAAGACTGGGCGTACGCACGGCCTGTTCCGCATTGAGCAGCACATAATCCACCGAATATCGGAACGCGTTTGACACCGCTCCCTTCCGGCCATGATATGTCTGGCCAATGATATGATCGACTTGCGTCATTCTGCAGCCACTGCCATGCGCGGTGTTCTCAGAATGGCGTCCGCAACATCGATGCCACTGGTCAGCCCATCCTCATGGAAGCCATGCCGCATCCATGCTCCGCAGAACCACGTACCATTCGCACCATTAAACGCCCGCACCAGATCCTGCGCTGCCAAAGCCTCGAGATCGTAAACCGGGTGGCGCAGGGTGACCTGGTCATAAACCAGCTCTTCCCGGATGCTCCGCTTGGTGTTGAGCGTGACGAAGTGCGGATCGTCATGCGGGATCGGCTGCAAGGAATTCATCCAGTAGGTAAGGTCGATCCGATCCGATTGTGCGTTTTTGTCTTCTGTGTAGACCCAGCTTGACCACACCTGTTTCCGCTTCGGCATAATCGAGGTATCGGCGTGTAGAACGATGTCGTTGGGCTGGTATGAGACTGATCCCAAAGCGGCCCTTTCCTGCGGTGTTGGGTCTGCCAGCATACCAAGGCTGTCGTCAGAATGAGTGGCCAGGACAACTTCGTCGAACGTCTCCCACTCACCGCCCCAGGTCTTTAAGTGGACGAGACCAGGCGCACGTCTGATGGCCTGAACGGCCGCTTTGCACCGGATGTTGGTGCCGTTGCGGATCATGGCGTCTTCGAGCCGTCGCACATACTGCGTCGATCCGCCGTCAACCGTGTACCACTGATGTTGGTCCGAGTTTTGCAGCAACGCATGGTTTTCCATGAACTGCATCATGGCGTGTGCCGGGAAATCCATGATCCTCTCGGTCGGTGTTGACCAGATCGCGCCGGTCAGGGGCAAGAGATAGTAATCGCGAAACCACTGGCCCGTTCCGAGGACATTCAGAAACTGACCGACAGTTCGTGTGCGGTTTTCGTTGGCGATGCGCAGCGCGTTCTTGTTGAAATACAGGATATCGCGGATCATCCGCAGAAAGCTGGGATTTGCCGAATTCCGACGCTGCGCAAAGACGGCGGAGAGGTTGGCAAGTCCGTATTCAAGCCTTCCGCCATCGATCGATGCTCCAAAGCTCATGTTGGATAATGTAACCGGCACATCCAACTCATCGAACAATGCGGTGAGGTATGGATACGTCCCGTAGTTGAAGACAATGAAACCTGTATCGACAGGCCGGTCGCCTTTACTTCCGGCCACCACCGTGCGTGCATGGCCGCCGAGCCGCGGCTCAGCTTCAAACAGAGTGACGTTGTGCGCGCTGCTAAGCGTGTAGGCTGCTCCCATCCCGGAGATTCCACCGCCAACAACAGCGATCCTCTTGCGGCCAACGATCGGGGCTTCGAAAGGCATTCTTGTTTCCGTCCACTTCTTTTTGTCTGAGATCTATACGTCCTGCATTCGGTTTCGGATGCTCTTGCGCCGAAGAATATTTTTGATCCGGTTGTTGTGACACCGCGTAGACGAGACATGTTCGTCGGAATAGAAACGCCTGAGCCAAACACCAAGTCGGACGTCGGTTTGCGAAACCGGGGATCGACCGCGTCAAATAGGCATGGGCAGACGAGCATGGAATACAATAATGGTGTACGGATGCTGTGGGTCGATCAAATGACCCGTATCCGCGACCACAAGGATCAGGCAGCCTTTGCCGAGTTGTTTGGGCACTTTGCCCCGCGCGTAAAAGGCTTCTTAATGAAGTCCGGGGCTGATGCCTCGCTGGCCGAAGAGTGCACGCAGGAGGTCATGGCGACCTGCTGGCACAAGGCCCACATGTTTGATCCCGCGCGGGCGTCGGTGGCAACTTGGATTTTCACCATCGCGCGGAATAGGAAGATTGACGTTCTGCGCAAGCAGCGCCGCCCCGAGCCGGAAGATCTGGGCTGGGGCCCCGAAGAGGAACCTGAGCAGGCCGATGTGATGGCCCTGCAGCAGGAGACTGAAACACTGGGCAAGGCGCTGGCCGCGTTGCCTTCCGCGCAGCGGGAACTGATTGAAAAAGCTTATTTCGGAGAGCTGACACATTCCGAAATCGCAGCTGAAACTGGTCTGCCACTGGGCACGATCAAATCGAGGATTAGGTTGGCGTTAGAGAGACTGCGCCACGCAATGAAGTGAAGTGATGACGATGAAAGACGTTAATGAGATGAATCATCACCTGACGGACGATATCCTGATGGCCTATGCAACGGGAACGCTTCCCGAGGCATTCAACCTCATGGTAGCGGCGCACGTTTCGCTCTGCGATGAGTGCCGCGCCCGTGTTGATGCATTCGACGCCTTGGGTGGCGAGGTGTTGGAGCAATCGGGAACCAATACGGTGCCCGTCGACGACGATTGCCTGTCACAGACGATGGCGTTGATCGCCGGCGGTGCGGCCCAGGATATCAAGGTGCAAAGCCGCAAAACTGGTGGTGTTTTGCCCGCGCCCCTACAGGATTACGTTGGTGGCGACATTGATCAGATCCGGTGGAAGCCGATTGGCATGGGCGTGAAACAGGCAATACTGCCAACGTCGCGCGACGCATCCGCGAGGTTGTTGTTCATTCCAGCCGGCGCGGCGATGCCCGATCACGGTCATCATGGCATCGAAATGACAATGGTGCTTCAGGGCGCGTTTCAGGACGAAGACGACTATTTCGCTCGTGGCGACGTCGAGATCGCGGACAGCGATACCCACCATACGCCTGTCGCGGACATCCACGAAGACTGCATTTGCCTTGCGGTCACCGATGCGCCTCTCAGGTTCGAAGGGCTGCTTCCAAAGATCGCCCAGCGCCTCGCGCGGATCTAATTCGATAAGTCCAGATTGCGGGGCGAGCTAGACCAGTATAGGCTTGCCCAATGCCGCTTCCGGTCGAGACGTTTTTCCTTCAGCAAGGTCATCAGGGCACCCTTCAGGCGCAGATCCAGGAGTTGATTGCGCAGGGTATCCTCTCCGGCCGTTTCCAAGCCGGGGAAAAGCTTCCCTCAACCCGCAAACTCGCCGCGCATTTGGGGCTCAGCCGGATAACGGTGACGCTTGCCTATACTGAACTCGTGGCCAACGGATACCTCGTTTCAGAAGGACGATCAGGCTACTACATTTCGGATGATGCCCCGATCCCGCCCAGGTTTGAGCCGCCGCCCAAGGAGCCCGATGCGGTGGATTGGACCCGCGTCTTGGGCCAGAGGTTCAGCTCGGAACCGACCATTCAGAAACCGGCCGATTGGGCCAAATACAAGTATCCCTTCATATACGGTCAGGCCGATCCTCAGCTTTTTGATCATGCAAACTGGCGTCTCTGCGCCGTTCAGGCTCTTGGTCAGCGAGATTTCGGGCCGTTAACGGCCGATTATAATGATCAGGATGATCCGAAACTGGTCGAGTTCATCGCGCGACACACCCTGCCGCGTCGTGGCATCATCGCCAAGCCGGATGAAATACTAATCACACTCGGCGCTCAGAACGCGCTTTGGCTTGCTGCATCGGTTCTGCTCACGCAGCGCCGCACCGCCGCTTTCGAAGATCCCTGCTATCCTGCTTTGCGCAGCATTCTAAGACACGCGCGGTGTCATCTAGCACCGGTGCCGGTGGACCCCGACGGATTGATGTCAGGTTCGATCCCGGAGGTGGCGGACGTGATCTTTACCACGCCAAGCCATCAATGTCCGACTACCGCGACCATGCCGATCGCCCGTCGCCATCAACTGCTCGACAGGGCGAGGGCCCTTGATGCGCTGATCGTGGAGGATGACTACGAGTTCGAGATGTCGTTTCTGAAGTCGCCGTCACCCGCCCTCAAGTCACTCGATACCGATGGTCGGGTGGTTTATGTCGGCAGCTTCTCAAAATCGATATTCCCCGGCCTGCGCTTGGGTTACATGGTTGGCTCGGCGCCTTTTATACGCGAGGCACGCGCATTGCGCGCCGCGGTTCTGCGGCATCCCCCGGGTCATATCCAGCGAACAGCTGCCTATTTCCTGTCGCTCGGCCACTATGATGCGCAGATTCGCCGGATGGCCAAGCTGCTGCAGACGCGACGGAAGGTCATGCAGGATGCGCTCACGGAACACGGTCTGACGGTTGCCGGACAGGGCGCACATGGTGGGTCATCTTTCTGGATGAAGGCACCCTCCGGCATCGATACAAACGCGCTCGCGGCCGAGTTGCAGGCCCAAAGTGTTCTGATCGAGCCGGGGGACACGTTTTTTGAGGAGCCGGCAGACAAGCTATCGTATTATCGACTAGGGTATTCGTCCATTGCGGCGGATCGGATAGATGAAGGTGTGGCAAGGATCGCGGCAGCAATCACCTCTTGATTTGGTATGATGGCGAAGTGACAACTGGCCCTATTGGGTACCTCGCCCGCAGCCTAGTCTCCGCGCCGATCAGACAGAGTGCGTTTCAGCCTCATAAGGGAGTGACCGACATGAAGATGACGACCGAAGAAGCCTTTGTGAAAGTCCTCCAGCGTCATGGCATCAAACATGCCTTCGGTATCATCGGATCGGCCATGATGCCGATTTCCGATTTGTTCCCAAAGGCGGGCATCACGTTCTGGGATTGCGCCCACGAAGGTAGTGCGGGGATGATGGCCGACGGTTTCACCCGGGCGACGGGCGAGATGAGCATGATGATCGCGCAGAACGGCCCGGGTATCACCAATTTCGTGACGGCCGTTAAAACGGCGTACTGGAACCACACACCGCTTTTGCTGGTCACACCTCAGGCGGCTAACAAGACCATTGGCCAAGGTGGATTTCAGGAAGTCGAACAGATGAAGCTGTTCGAAGACATGGTCGCCTATCAGGAAGAGGTGCGCGACCCATCCCGCGTAGCCGAGGTGCTGACCCGGGTGATCGCCAAGGCGAAGCGTGCGTCCGCGCCCGCTCAGCTCAATATTCCCCGCGATATGTGGACGCAGATCATCGACATTGATCTGCCCGACCCAATCGAATTCGAACAACCATCAGGTGGCGCTGCATCGATCGCTTCTGCTGCGGAATTGATTTCGAGGGCCAAGTTCCCGGTCATTCTGAACGGAGCAGGTGTTGTTCTTTCGGACGGAGGGATCAAAGCATCGATGGATCTGGCAGAGCGCCTCGATGCGCCGGTCTGCGTGGGCTACCAGCACAATGATGCGTTTCCCGGCTCGCATCCCCTGTTCGCGGGGCCCTTGGGCTACAATGGATCGAAGGCCGGGATGGAACTGATCAAGCAGGCCGACGTCGTCCTGGCGCTTGGGACACGGCTCAACCCATTCTCGACATTGCCTGGCTATGGCATGGAGTACTGGCCGGCAAATGCGAAGGTAATCCAGGTGGACATCAACGCGGACCGGATCGGTTTGACCAAAAAGGTCGCTGTCGGGATCGTGGGTGATGCTGCGTCGGTGGCTCGTGGGATCCTTGATGGGCTTGCCGAAGACGCGGGCGATGCAGGCCGGGCTGAACGAAAGGCCAAGATCGCGCAGACCAAATCGGCTTGGGCCCAACAGCTGTCATCGATGGACCACGAAGACGACGATCCTGGAACAACTTGGAACGAACGGGCCCGGTCGGCTAGGCCTGATTGGATGAGTCCGCGCATGGCTTGGCGTGCCATTCAAAGTGCCTTGCCCAAAGAGGCCATCATATCATCTGACATCGGTAACAATTGCGCCATCGGCAATGCCTATCCGTCGTTCGAAGAGGGCCGTAAATACCTTGCTCCGGGTCTTTTTGGTCCGTGCGGGTATGGCCTACCTTCGATCGTGGGTGCCAAGATCGGTCGGCCTGACCTGCCCGTCGTGGGTTTTGCCGGGGATGGTGCTTTCGGGATCGCGGTTAACGAACTTACGGCGATCGGCCGCGGCGAATGGCCGGCCATCACGCAGATCGTGTTCCGGAACTATCAATGGGGCGCGGAAAAGCGGAACTCGACCCTTTGGTTCGATGACAATTTTGTTGGAACGGAATTGGACGAAGAGGTCAGCTATGCTGGCATCGCTAAGGCCTGTGGCCTGCAGGGTGTCGTGGCACGCACGATGGACGAACTAACGACCGCACTGAACAAGGCGATCGATGACCAGATGAACCACGGCAAAACCACCTTGATCGAGGCCATGATCAACCAGGAACTTGGCGAGCCCTTCCGTCGCGATGCGATGAAGAACCCGGTTCAGGTTGCGGGCATCGATCCGGCGGATATGCGAGAACAGCTTGTCTGAACGCTGTTCGTCGAATTTCCGAATAAGCAAAACGAAGTTTCGACAAACCGCCCTGTTTTGGGACGTACTGGTCAAACGATGGGGCAGCGGCTAGCGTGCGCCGAGCAGAAAAGAGCGTATGATGGGCCAGCAGCCAAATCTTGATCTTTCGCCACACGTCTCGGACGAGGTGCGCAAGACTACGTGCTACATGTGCGCCTGCCGCTGCGGGATCAACGTTCATATGAAGAACGGCGAGGTCGCCTATATAGAGGGCAACCGCGACCATCCGGTGAACAAGGGCGTGCTGTGTGCCAAGGGCAGTGCGGGCATCATGCAGGTCAACGCGCCCTCACGTCTGCGCGCGCCGCTCAAACGGGTGGGTCCACGTGGCTCGGGCGAATTCGAAGAGATCAGTTGGGACGAGGCGCTGCAAATCGCGACGGATTGGCTGGCACCCATTCGTCAACAGAACCCCGAGAAGCTGGCCTTCTTCACGGGTCGAGATCAGTCACAGTCGTTCACCAGCTTTTGGGCGCAGAATTTCGGTACGCCGAACTACGCTGCCCATGGCGGGTTCTGTTCGGTCAACATGGCCGCTGCGGGCATCTACACGATGGGTGGTGCGTTTTGGGAGTTCGGCCAGCCCGATTGGGATCATACCAAGCTTTTCATGCTGTTTGGCGTGGCCGAAGATCACGACAGCAACCCAATCAAGATGGGGATTGGCCGGATCAAGGCGCGCGGCGCTAAGGTGATTGGCGTCAACCCGATCCGCACAGGCTACAACGCCGTTGCAGACGAATGGGTCGGCATCACCCCCGGTACCGATGGCCTGTTCATTCTGTCGCTCGTTCACTGCCTAATGAAGGCAGGGCGGATCGATCTGGACTATCTGGCCCGCTTCACCAACGCGCCCGTTCTTGTTGACGCCAAAACCGGACTGCTCATGCGGGACGATGATGGCAAGGAACTGGTGATCGACAAAAACACCGGCAAGCTGACCCCGTTCGATCAACCCGGTGTCCACCCCGATCTTGCCGCGAGTCATAGGCAGTCGGGTGTTTCCCATCGTCCCGTTCTGCACCTGATGGCAGAGCGGTATCTGGTTGACGACTACGCCCCTGAAACCGTGGCCGAGCGCTGCGGTATACCGGCCGAGCGCATTCGCGCCATTGCGGCAGAGTTGGCCCGTGTCGCCTTTGACGAAGCGTTCGAGATCGACCAGCCCTGGACCGATTTCCGCGGCGAACGGCATGACAAAATGATCGGGCGGCCTGTCAGCTTCCACGCCATGCGCGGTATCTCTGCACACGCCAACGGCTTTCAGACCTGCCGGGCACTTCATGTTTTGCAGATCCTGCTTGGTACCGTCGAAGTGCCGGGCGGTTTCCGCTTTAAACCACCTTATCCCAAACCCGCGACGGCCCACCCGAAACCCCATTGTGGTGTGCAACCTGACGCACCCCTCGATGGCCCGCATCTCGGGTTTGTTCATGGGCCAGAAGATCTGGCGCTGAAAGCCGATGGCACGCCCGCCCGGATCGACAAGGCGTTTTCGTGGGAAAACCCGATGAGCGCGCATGGCCTGATGCACATGGTCATCTCGAATGCCTATGCGGGCGATCCTTACAAGATCGAGACGCTATTCATGTACATGGCCAATATGTCGTGGAATTCGTCGATGAACACGACCGGTGTCATGAAGATGCTGACCGATAAGGATGAGAACGGTGATTATGTGATCCCCCATATCATCTATTCGGATGCGTATAGTTCCGAGATGGTTGCCTATGCCGATCTGATCCTGCCCGACACGACCTATCTTGAGCGGCACGATTGCATTAGCCTGCTTGACCGCCCGATTTGCGAAGCCGAGGCTGCGGCAGATGCCATCCGCTGGCCTGTGATCGAGCCTGACCGCGAGGTGCGAGGCTTCCAGACCGTTCTTATCCAGCTCGCCAATAAGCTGGGCCTGCCGGGCTTTACCGATGAGGATGGCAAGGCAAGGTATCAGGACTATGCCGACTATATCGTCAATCACGAGCGCAAGCCTGGTATTGGCCCGCTGGCAGGGTGGCGCAAAACGCCCGAGGGGTCAGCGGCCGAAGGGCGCGGCGCACCCAATCCTGAGCAACTGGATCGCTATGTTGAAAACGGCGGCTTCTGGGTAGGGCATATCCCCGACGAAGCACTCTATTACAAACCTTGGAACGCCGCTTATCAGGACTGGGCCGTCGACCTTGGTCTTTATGACAGCCCGCAGCCCTATCTGTTTTCGCTTTATGTGGAACCCATGCGGCGGTTTCAGCGCGCCGCCGAGGGCCATGGCGATAGCCAGCCGCCCGACCATCTGCGGGCCCAGATAAAGGAGCGGATGGATCCGCTACCAATCTGGTATGACCCAAGCCCCGAAAACAAGGCGGAAGACTATCCCATCACGGCCCTGACTCAGCGTCCCATGGCAATGTACCATTCATGGGGATCGCAGAATGCCTGGCTGCGGCAAATCCATGGGCACAACCCGCTTTACGTCCCCACAAAACTGATGCTTGCGCATGGGCTTGAAGATGAGGACTGGGTCCGGGTGACCTCACCACACGGATCGATCGCGGTACCGGTGATGGAAATGGCGGCGCTGAACGAAAACACGGTCTGGACATGGAACGCCATCGGCAAGCGTAAGGGGGCTTGGGCCCTGGATGAAGACGCGCCCGAAGCGACCAAAGGTTTCCTGCTCAATCACCTGATCCACGAGCTTTTGCCGCCCAAGGGTGACGGTCTGCGCTGGTCGAACTCCGACCCGATCACGGGCCAGGCTGCTTGGTTTGACCTTAAGGTGCGGATCGAAAAGGTCGATGCACCGACCGAGAGCCAGCCTGCGTTTCCGCCGATCAAATCGCCAGTCCGCAGGGGGCCCGCATCCCTGGCATGGAAGGTCAAGAAATGACGGTCGAGACCTATCTGATTTACCTTGCCACCGTTCTGGTGTTCTTTGCCCATCCCCCGGGCCCAAGCCAGGTCTTGTTCATCGCCGGCTCGATGCAACATGGGCTCAAACGGGCATTGCCGATCATGGCTGGGGATCTCTCGGCCAATGCGATGCAGATCATCATCGCCGGTTTCGGACTTGTTGGTCTGATTGCGCTGTCGGCGAATGTGTTCAACGCGGTGAAATGGGCAGGCATTGCCTACCTGGTCTATGTCGGGCTTCGGATGATCGCGCAGTCACGCGGCGCGCGCGGCCCCGCCAAGCCGCCCAAGGTCAGCGCGCTTTTCCGGCACGGCTTCATAACCTCAGCCGCCAACCCTTATGCGGTTGTCTTCTTTGCCGCGCTCTTCCCGCAATTCATTAACCCCACTCTTGCGGTCGCGCCGCAGGTTCTGGTCCTCGGGATCACATATCTTGTTATCGATGGTGCAATCCTTTTGATCATGGGGGCGGCCGCCGCAAAGCTGTTTGAGCTGATCGGCTCGCGGTTTGAGCGCATGATCGCCATGATATCGGGAATAGGCTTGCTTCTTGCTGCCACGCTGCTTGCCCTGCGCGGAACGCCGGAGGCTTCCAGATGACGCAACTCCCCGCCTCCACCGAAAAGAAACTCGGCCTTGTCATCGACCTCGACACCTGTGTCGGCTGTCATGCCTGTGTCGTTTCCTGCAAGGGTTGGAACACCGAAAACTACGGTGCGCCGCTGGCGGATACTGATCCGTATGGCGCTGACCCGGTCGGCACGTTTCTCAACCGTATCCATTCCTACGAAGTGCAGCCTGAAGACGGTGCCGCGCAACTCATCCATTTTCCCAAATCCTGCCTGCATTGCGAGGATGCGCCCTGCGTCACGGTTTGCCCCACCGGCGCAAGCTACAAGCGGGTCGAGGATGGGATCGTTCTGGTCAACGAGAGCGACTGCATCGGATGCGGACTTTGCGCTTGGGCGTGCCCCTATGGCGCACGCGAGATGGACGGCGTCGAGAAGGTGATGAAGAAATGCACCCTCTGTGTCGACCGCATCTACAACAAAAATCTGCCGGAAGAGGATCGGGAGCCCGCTTGCGTCCGTACCTGCCCCGCCGGCGCGCGCCATTTTGGCGATCTGGGCGATCCCGCAAGCAAGGTCAGCCAGCTTGTCGCCGAGCGGGGCGGTATGGATCTGATGCCGGAACAAGGCACGAAACCGGTCAACAAATACCTGCCGCCGCGCCCGAAGGACACGATGCCCGAATTCGATGTCCTAGCTCCGTTTCTTGAACCGGTCGCCGAAAACCCCAGCGGTTTCCTGGGCTGGCTCGACAAGGCGCTCGATGCGCTGCCGGGTGGATCGAAGGCCGAGTAAGAATGCATCCAGCACCGTCCGTCATTGTTTTCACCACATTTTCTGGGCTTGGCTTTGGCCTGCTGATCTGGCTCGGCCTTGGTTTCCCCTCTGTCACGGGATGGTCTGCCTTTGCGTTCTTTGCCATCGCATATGTCTTCGCCGTTGGCGGGTTGCTCGCCTCGACCTTCCACCTTGGCCACCCGGAACGCAGCCTAAAGGCGTTCACGCAGTGGCGCAGTTCGTGGCTCAGTCGCGAGGCATGGTGCGCGGTTGCCGCACTTACTCTGATGGCGTTGTACGGGGCCGGGCTGGTCTTTTTTGGCGCAAGCTTGGGCGCACTGGGTGTGCTTGGAGCAACCGCCTCACTCGCGACGGTGGTTACCACCTCCATGATCTATACGCAGCTCAAGACGGTTCCCCGGTGGAACATGATGCTGACGCCGGTCAAGTTCGTTGCCTTTTCGCTGGCTGGCGGGGCGCTGCTGGCCGGACAGGTATACTGGGCGCTTGGGCTGCTGGCGCTTGCAAGTGTCATCCAAATTGCTATGTGGGTCCAAGGGGACACTGCGCTGGCACGTTCAGGTACCGATATGGCTACAGCAACGGGCTTGGGTACGGCAAATCAGGTCCGCGCGTTCGAGCCGCCCCATACCGGAACGAATTACCTGCTGAAAGAGATGGTGCACGTCGTGGGCCGCAAGCATAGCCTGCGCCTGCGGGTGATCGCTATCGTGCTCATGGCAGTTCTGCCGATCATTCTGCTGATCCTGCCGTTTTCGCATGTCTTCGCGGCGCTTGCGATTGTTAGCCACGTGCTCGGCGTGCTGACCGCGCGCTGGCTCTTTTTTGCTGAGGCCGAGCACGTGGTCGGCCTCTACTACGGAAAGCGCTGAAGCGTTCAGTTGTCTAAGCAAAGATGAAGTCATATTCTGGAAGCAATTGCGCACCGGCCTGCACCATGACAACGTCAATACGGTAGTCTTCCGTCTGATCACCATCGCGGTCCACATGAACCGTGGCATATCTTGCATCCTGCGAGATCCAGAACGATTCCTGACCCCCGATCCCGTTTCCGGTTGGATCAAAGGTGAATTCGGGATCCAGTTCGATCTGGTCACAGTCAAAAACGTCAAAGTCCAAAATGGTGGCGATCAGACCAGATTGATCGGCGCTGTCCTTGAAGCGAAAGACATCATAATCGTCGCCGCCATAGATCTTGTGATTTCTCGCATCCCCTGAGACGACAATCATATCTTCTCCGTCGCCCCCGTCGAGCGTGTCGGTTCCGCTGAATGAGAGGATCGTGTCGTTACCAACGCCGCCTTCGATCCTGTCGTTGTCAATTTCGTCATGCGGGGCGCCTTTGTCCGAAAGGCGGTTGTGGCTATCATCGCCAATGATCACGTCATCCGCGATCGAACCTTCGACATTTTCGAAATTTGCAATTTCTGCCGTATTTACGGTGGTCCCGGGTTGGAACAACTGGCCGACGATCTGAAAACCTTGCCCAAGCTGCAGGTTCACGCTCCATCCTGCCGACTGCTCAACCGTCAGGACGAGGATATCGACACCCGCCTGGCCGTCTAACGTGTCATGGCCCGTACTGGTATAGATGACGTCATCGTCATTGCCGCCACCGACCCAATCGTCACCGCTGCCACCCGTCAGATAATCGGTCCCGTCACCGCCCCAGACCGTATCATCGCCACCGCCTGCATAAAGAATGTCCATGCCGCCCCAGCCGATAATGACAGAATCGCGGTCTGTTTCGAAACCGTAGTAATAGTCAGTCGCAAAGCCTTGACCGACATAGTGGTCCGCGTTTGCATACGCATTGAATGTCATCGTGTCGGAGAAGAAAGATGGCATGAAAAAAGCTCCTGAAAAATGAATTTAACAGGAGCTCAATATCGATGCATATGGACTGGGTGCAGTCTGGAAAACCAGACCTTCCCCGGTCTAGTTCGTAAGCCCTGCGTGGCGCAGGGCGTCATCGACCAGCGCCTTGGTATTGTCCGCAAGACCCGTCAGCGGCATCCGCACTTCTTCGCTGCAAAGGCCAAGGCGCGACATGGCGTATTTCGCGCCCACGAGCCCCGGCTCGGTAAAGATCGCCTTGTGCAGCGGCATCAATTTGTCCTGCAGGGCAAGCGCCGAACCATAATCGCCGGCGAGACAGGCCTCTTGCATCCGCGAACAGAGCTTGGGCGCGACGTTCGCTGTGACGGAAATGCAGCCCACGCCCCCATGTGCGTTGAAGCCGTGCGCCGTCGCGTCTTCACCCGAAAGCTGAACAAAGTCCGGTCCGCAGGCCATCCGCGTCCAAGATACGCGCGCCAGATCGCCTGTTGCATCCTTGACGCCGATTATGCGGGGCAATTTGGCAAGCTCGGCCATCGTTTCGACGCTCATGTCGATGACCGAACGGCCCGGTATGTTGTAGATGATGATCGGGATCTCGGCGCAATCGTGGAGCGCGGTGTAATGCGCGATCAGGCCACGCTGGGTCGGTTTGTTGTAGTAGGGCGTCACGATCAGGGCGGCATCGGCGCCAACGGCGGCGGCATGTTGGACAAACCGAATGGCCTCGACAGTGTTGTTCGATCCGGCTCCAGCGATAACGGGTACCCGTCCGCTTGCCGCTCTGACGACCTCTTCGACCACGGTTTCGTGTTCGTCATGGGTCAGGGTAGGGCTTTCACCAGTCGTGCCGACGGGGACAAAACCGGCAGTGCCTTCGCCGATATGCCACTCGACCAGTTTCTTAAGCGTCTCCAGATCCAATGCGCCGTTTCTAAACGGCGTGACAAGGGCTGGGATTGAGCCTTTGAACATCTCGACGCTCCTTCAACTTGTGGGTCAGGCAACCGCCCGATTGTGGACACGCCCACGACACATTCGTGAGTTGAAGTGTCGAGGGTCTGCTTTATGGTCCAAGGCTCTAGCCCCGCGCCGATGGGAAATGCAAGAGATGTCCCGACTTGTCATACGTTTGGCCTTGCTACTTTTGCTCGTCGCGGCGGGGTCGGCGATGGCGGAACGCCCACGCCCGCTTGGTTGGGCAATGGATGCCATGAAATCTGGAAACTGGGACACTGCCCTGCGTCTGGCCCGCCGTGACGGGCCTGTCGCTGCGGATGTAATTGAATGGCACCGATTGAGGGCCGGGCGCGGGACCTACAACGAAGTTCGCGACTTCCTGATCCGCCGACCTGACTGGCCGGGCGAAAAGCTGTTGCGCAAGCGATCCGAAAGGGCCGCAATCATCGCCGGACGCGAGGCCGTTCTGGAATTCTTTGGGGAAGAGCCCGCCCAGACGTTGGCGGGTGTTCTGGCGCATGCAAGGGCACTCGAAGCGGTCGGACAAACCGGCGAGGCCGAAGTCGGCGTTGTGATTGCATGGCGAACCCTTCCTATGGACGAAGCCAGCCACGCGATCTTCCTCAAGCGGTATGGCCCGCTGTTGAAAGAGCATCACGAGGCACGGCTGGACGCGATGCTGTGGCTTCGCCGCTTGAACGACGCGCGCCGCATGCTGCCGCTCGTCGGCGATGATCACGTCAAACTCGCCGAAGCCCGGATTGGTCTTCAGCAATTGGGCGGCGATGTTGACACGCTCATCAAGGCAATACCCAAGGATTTGCAGGACCACCCCGGTCTGGCTCACGACCGGATGGAGTGGCGCGCGCGCAAGGGACGGGGCGAAGATGCCAAGCTGCTGATGCTGGCCCGGTCGGAATTGGCCGAGGGGTTGGGAGAGCCTGCTGCATGGGCGCAGCGCCGCAGATCGTTCGCGCGTTCGGAAATGCGCGAAGGCGATCCGATCATTGCCTACGAATTGGCATCCCGACATTTTCTTACAGAAGGATCGGCATTCGCGGACCTGGAATGGTTGGCGGGTTACATCGCGCTTCGCTACCTCGATGATCCGGAAACGGCTCTTGATCATTTCCAACGTTTCAGTGCGGCCGTAAACTCCCTGATCTCAAGAGGCCGGGCAGGATACTGGCTCGGCCGGGCCTACGAGGCGACACGCGACACCGAAGCTGCAGGGCAGGCGTATCTGGACGCTGCGCGATATCAGACTTCGTTCTACGGTCTGCTCGCGGCTGAACGGGTCGGGACATTGTTTGACTCCGCACTTGAAGCGCCTGCGTCGAAAGGCGGCTGGCGTAACACGCCGCTGGTTGACCGGGATCTTTTTGAAGCTGGTCTGCTGCTTCTTGCTTCGGGTCAACGCGAACTGGCCGAACGCTTCTGGACCCACCTTGCCGAGACGTTGCCAGAAGACGAAGCGCAGTGGCTTGGTCAAGCCGCCGTTGATCTGGGCGAACCCCATATCGGTGTCATGATTGGGAAACGGGCCGCGCAGCGGGGTCTGACGCTGCCATCGTCCTACTATGCCTTGCACCCGGTTGCGGAGATGGATCTGCCGATGGCCCCCGAGATGGTGTTGTCGATCGCGCGCCGCGAGAGCGAGTTCGACCCCGGCGTCCAAAGCGGCGTTGGCGCACGGGGCCTGATGCAAGTGATGCCACGGACGGGGCGCGAGGTTGCCCGCCGGATCGGTCGCTCCGAAGGACATACGACAGAGCGCATGATCACCGATCCGGCCTACAATGCAGAACTCGGCTCGGCCTATCTGTCATTCCTGGCCGCGCAATTCCGTGGCAATGTCGTGCTGATGTCGGCGGGCTACAATGCGGGGCCCAGCCGGCCAGAACGCTGGATGCAGACCTTTGGCGACCCCCGGCGGCGCAATGCGCGGTTCGATATCGTGGATTGGATCGAACATATCCCCTTCCGTGAAACACGGAATTACGTGATGCGCGTCACCGAAAGCCTGCCGGTCTATCGTGCGCGTCTCGGGCTCGACCCGCTCCCAATTCCTTTCTCAAAGGAATTGACCGGCTCAACCCTGTTGCCGTTCGCGCCAAAAGGTGAATAGGCCAGCGGCGACGATGATGGCCGCGCCGATCGCGACGTTCGCTTCGATCGCCTCGGCGAATACGACAACCCCGATCGCTGCCGCAAAGACGAGCTGGAAATAGGCAAAGGGTTGAACCGCGCCGGCCTCGGCAACTTCGTAGCAGCGGATCAGCAGCCAGTGGCCCAGGGCACCGGTGATGCAGAGCGATCCCATCCACACCCAGTCGTTCGCGGTCATGGGTTCCCAGAACCACAGGCCAACGAAGGTCATTGCGACCGCCCCCGAGACGCCCGTCCAGAAAAAGCTGGTTTGTGCGGTGTCTTCCCGGGCCACATAGCGGGTGAGCAGGCCATAGACGGCGAACATCGTGGCCGAGGCGAGCGGGATTACCGCAGCTGGATTAAAAATGCCAAATCCGGGCTGCAGGATAATCAGGACGCCAATGAACCCCAAACCAATGGCCAGCCATCGCCGCCAGCCGACGCGTTCACCCAGCACTGGCCCAGACAGGGCCGCGATCAGCAATGGATAGCAGGTAAAGACCGCGTGGCTTTCAACCAGCCCCAGCACGGTGAAGGCAAGAACCATGACGCAGATCTCGGCGGCCAACAGCAAGCCGCGCCCGACCTGCAGCACGACCTGGCCCGAGCGTGCCGTCCGGCGGATCCCACCCGGATGGCGACTGGCCAGCGCCAGAACAAAGGCCGCAAAGAACCAATAGCGGATCATCACCACCATCAGGACGTTGTATTCTGCCGCAAGATGGCGTGAGATGCCGTCCTGCGCCGCGAACACAATGGTCGTCGCGATCATCAGCAGGATTCCCAGGCGGGTGTTGTTGCCTTGGCTCATGTCGATTTGAGCGCGCGCGTCATGTGGCGCTTGCGTCCAAAACCAGGTGTTCGCTCGATATCGAACCCTGCCGCTTCGAGGCCCCGACGGACGAACCCCGCCGCGGTATAAGTTGCCGCCGTGCCGCCCGCCTTGGTGTGTCGGGCCACTTCAAGCATGAGATCGGCACTCCAAATTTCCGGGTTCTTGGCGGGTGAAAAGCCATCAAGAAACCATGCATCCACTAGCCCGTCCCAGTCTTTCAGGGTCTCTCGGGCATCGCCGCTAATGACCTCAAGCGTCGCGCCAGGCAGCACGGCTCGGCCGGTCACTGGGTCCCATGCGTCCAGAAACGTTTCGGTAAGCGCAGCGAGGCGAGGGAAAGCCGACAGCGCATGACGCATATCGTCTGCTTCCATCGGGAAGGCTTCGAAACTGGTGTATCGGAAGGTGCCGGATTGCCCGATCGCCCGCCAAAGGTCGAGGGTGGCTAGAAAGTTCAGGCCGGTCCCAAAACCCAGTTCCGCGACATGAAACCGATCCCGCAAACGATCTTGCAGATTGTTGCCATTAAGAAATACATGGCGCGTTTCGTCTAGCCCGTTTTCAAGGCTGAAATAGGGGTCGTCGAAACGCGTGGAAACCGGGACGCGCCCGTCGCGCCATTCCAGCTCGGCCCGCTGGTGCTGCATTCGTACTGCCTGTAAGTCGATCTGTAACGGTGCGAGACTGAAGAAAGGTCTGCGACTTGGCAATGATGGATGTAACCGTCCGCGGTGCGGGCATTTTCGGCCTTTCGATTGCTTGGGTATGTCTCAAGTCAGGTGCCCGCGTCCGGGTGATTGACCCCAACGGTATCGCGGCCGGATCGAGTGGTGGTATCGTCGGTGCCCTCGCACCGCATGTGCCGGAAAACTGGAACTCGAAGAAGCAGTTCCAATTTGAAAGCCTGCTGCTCGCCGAAGAGTTCTGGGCCGAGGTCGCGAGGGTCTCCGGCGATGATCCAGGCTATGCCCGCGCTGGCCGCGTCCAACCGGTGCCGGATGATAGCGCGCTTGCATTGGCGCGGTCGCGGCAAGTCAATGCCAAAGAGCTTTGGTGTGGTGAGGCCGCATGGACCCTGACCCAGTCTGTCGACGCCAGCTGGGCGGTTGGCAGCCCGACGGGCTGGTACATCCACGATACCCTTTCGGCTCGCATTCATCCCCGCCGCGCCTGCCACGCGCTGGCCAAGGCGATTACAGCGACTGGTGGTGAAATCTGTCTGGAAGGCCCAGATAAGGGCGCGGTTGTCTGGGCGACAGGGGTGGCGGGACTGGCGTCGCTTGGCGCGGACTGCCCCCGCACGGTGGGCAACGGGGTCAAAGGGCAGGCCGCGCTCTTGAGGTATGACGCTGGCACCCAGCCACAGCTCTTTGCCGACACTCTGCACTTCGTTCCGCATAACGATGGGACGGTTGCCATCGGTTCGACGTCAGAGCGTGACTATTCGGAGGCTGCTGCAACCGATGGACAGCTCGACGCTCTCATTGATCGCGCTCGCCATCTTATACCAGCGCTTGCTGACGCTCCGGTGATCGAACGGTGGGCTGGCGTTCGCCCCCGATCCCGCAGCAGGGCGCCGATGCTGGGTCCTTGGCCGGACCGACCCGGCCATTTCGTTGCGAATGGCGGTTTCAAGATCGGGTTTGGCGTGGCACCGAAGGTGGCAGAGGTCACGGCTGATCTGATCCTTCAGGGGCGGGACGAGATCCCCAAAGGTTTCGAGGTCGGCGCGTCCTTTTAGATGGTGGCCGTCATGCACAATCGGTCGCTCGGCCCTCTAACCCAGAGTTCGCTCCCACTCCGGCAGAACTGAGCCGTCTCACCAACGATCAGAGGTGCCGTTGCGCGAAACTGGAATGTGGTTAGAGGCCCGGTCATATCGGTGGCCATGAGCATGAGGATCTGCGCCAACAGAGGCCCATGCACGACTATACTGTTGTATCCCTCGACCGACCGGGCGTAGTCGCCATCGTAGTGGATGCGATGCCCGTTGAATGTCAGCGCGGAATACCGGAACAACGTGGTCGTATCGAACCGCAGCTCGTGGCGCTCCAATGCATCGGTCCGAGCGATTGGCGGCATGGGTGTGTCACCGCCTTCTGCTGGATCCTCCCGATAGACCAGGTCTTGCCACTCGGTTAGGCAAAGATGCCCATCCTGCCAATACTCGTGCCGCAAGGTGACGAAACCCAAGAGGCCGCTGCGGCCTGTCTTTTCTTCGATCCGCTCGCAGACACTGCGTTTTTCGGCTGACTGACCCAGCCGGATCGGGTTGTTGAATTCCAAATGTCCGCCAGCCCACATCCGCCGCGGCAATCCAAGGTCCGGGATCAACCCCCCGACCTTGGGGTGGCCGTCGCGACCCAGAGCCCCGGGCGGTTGCGCATCCCAGAAATAGATGTGGTGAAAGAAGGGCGGCAGCGTATCTCCTACATTGAGCTCTTCATCACGATCAAGGGCGGCAAGCAGGGCGGCTGCCCTCCGAGGGTCAAGAACGTCGCTTTGACTTTGGATATCTGTGCTCGCAATCTTCATCCTGACATCCAATAGGAGCGAGACAGGTGCAAAATCAACAACCTCATGTGGCCGCGCTGGACCATCTGGTTCTGACCGTCAGCGTGCTAGAGGCGAGCGTGGCATTCTATTGCGATGGTCTGGGCATGATCCACGAAGAATTCGAACCGGCCGATGGAAGCCGTCGGCATGCTCTCAAATTCGGTGCGCAAAAGATCAACCTGCATGTGGCCGGTTCCGAATTCGAACCCAAAGCCCTTAAACCTAAGCCCGGCTCAGCGGATCTGTGCTTCTTGTCCGTCGTTTCGATTGCCGAATGGCAGGATCATCTTCGGGGCCAGGGCATTGATGTCGAAGAAGGGCCCGTTCGACGTGCCGGTGCGACTGGGCCTTTGACGTCGATCTATGTGCGTGATCCGGACGGCAATCTGATCGAGATCAGCAACCGCATCTAGCGGTCGATTTCCGCGCGCAGGGCCGCCATCAGCTCGGTCAACTCGCGCACATAGATTTCCCCGGTCAGCTGCCCGCTGTCATCGAACTGGTTGCTACTTGCGGCAAGATGGATCTCCGGCCCCTGCAATATCCGTGGTCGGAACGGCACCATGAACCCACGCAGTATCATCTGGGCGCGTTCACCGCCTGCGCGACCGGCAGCCGCCGACATCACGGCAACCGGTTTGGCTCTCCAAGGCGCCTCTTTCGTGCGGCTGACCCAATCCAGAGCATTTTTCAGAGCACCCGATGGGCCCTTGTTGTATTCGGGCGTCGAGATGATCACGGCATCGGCGGCCGAAATCTGATCCGCGAGGGTCTGAACCGAGGCGGGAATCCCCTCGGCCTGCTCGCGATCACCATGATAGAGCGGCAGATCGAGGTCTGCCTCGACATAGGTGCAGTCGCCAAAAAGCCGCGCTGCCTCGCGCAGCAACATCCGGTTGGTCGAGGCGCTGCGAAGCGAGCCTGAAAGGCCGAGAAGAGTAGGGTCGGGCATGGATCATCCTCTGCAATCTGTTGGCATAGATGAAACTTCCCCGCCCATTGGCAAGGCTATTTGACCTTAGGCCGTCGGCAAAATCACGATTTCGACGCGGCGGTTCTGGGCCTTGCCCTCTGGTGTAAGGTTGCTTGCGACCGGCTGGTTCTCGCCTCGCCCGAAGGCCTGGATCCGGTTGAACGGAACACCTGCGCCTAAAAGCACATCTGCGACTGCGTTGGCGCGCCGTTCGCTGAGCTGCTGGTTATAACTCGCCTCGCCATCGCTGTCGGTATGGCCGACAACCTGAACGGTGGATTGCGGATAGGCCTGCAGGTTGCCCGCTAGCGCGTTTAGGTCGCGGCGCAGATCGGCCCGCACATCGAAACTGTCGGTGGCAAATAGGATATCCTGCGGCATCGTCACGATCAGACGGTCGCCCGTGTTGGTGATGATGATATCGTCGTTTCCAAGATCGCGGCGCAGATCCGCCGCCTGCTGGTCCAGACTGTATCCGACACCACCACCCACAATTCCACCCACAATGGCCCCTTTCAACGCACCTGAATCGCGGCTGGTTTCGTCGCTCACAAGAGCGCCCAGAACGGCGCCCACGCCCGCACCGATGGCGGCGCCCTGCTTTGTATTGCGGTTCGGGTCATCCGCACCTGTGGTGCCTGACCCCAAGCCGCTGGGATCGGTGCATGCGCCCGCAACAAGTGCAGCGCTCAATGCCATGATTGAGAGGGGTTTCGAAAGGTTCATGTCCATACTGCCTTCTTTCAACGGCCCCGTTCGGGCAGGGCACTGTTTTCGTGATGGCAGTATATAAGCGCCGCGATGCCCGGAAAATCACAAATGGCGGATGTTCGGCAGTATCCCGCCGAACATCAATTAGGCCTCGTGGCGGGCAGATTCGTATGCCAGCAGGGCCCGTTTGACAGGCAGACCCCAGTGATAGCCCCCAAGGCCACCCGATTTGCGAATGGCCCGATGACATGGGATCAGCCAGCTGATCGGGTTGCGCCCGACCGCGGTTCCGACCGCGCGTACGGCCCGCGGGTTACCGATGGTCTGCGCGATTTCGGAATAGGTCGTGATATGCCCTGACGGAATGCGCAGCAGGGCCTCCCAAACCTTGATCTGGAAAGGTGCACCAATCAGGTACAGGGGGGCCTCGGAGAGCTCGGCGTCTTTCGCACCGAACGCGGCAAGAACCCAAGGTCGCAACCGCATGGGATCCTCGATGAACTGGGCGCTAGGCCAGCGACCGACCAAATCTTCCATCGTGGCTTCTTCGCCCGCTTCGGCGCTGAAGCCGAGGCCACAGATCCCGCGGTCCGTCCCCATAACCAAAGCCGGACCAAACGGGCTTTCGAACCATCCCCAATAGATGATGAGGCCCTTGCCGCCCTTGGCGTAGTCACCGGGGCTCATGGCCTCCCATCTCAGGAACAGGTCATGCAGGCGACCCGATCCACTCAGCCCCGCCGCATATGCCGTTTCCAGCGTTGTGAACCGCTCGGACAGCAGCGATTTGGCGTGGCCGAGCGTCAGGTATTGTTGGTACCGCTTGGGTGAGACACCGACCCAGCGGGAAAAGACCCGTTGAAAATGGGCGGGGCTCATGTCCATCTCGGCGGCAAGTGCTTCAAGGCTGAGACTGTCATCGGCACTGTCGATCAGATCGATCGCGCGGCGCATGACGTTGTAGTGATAGCCGGTTTCATCATGATAGGTCATAAAGGGAACTTACGACGGTTCGGTCCCTGTCTCGACCCGAAAACTGCGGTTTCTCAGCTGGCACTCATGCGGCGCGCGTCAAAGCCGGCGATGCCCGTTGCGCCCGTATCGGCCTCTAGGAGCAGCCTCGCCTCTTCCATGGAAAGAATAGGACGCGCCGCTTGCATGGCGCGAGCGACCGTGTCGCCGTGGTCGTCTTTCTGTGCAGGCTCGAGCAGGGAACCCAGCCAGATACCTTCAGACATCAGCAGCTCGTGCGACGGCAATCTGAGCTGCGTCAGCGTCAGATCGTGCGGCGGTGTTTTTGCCGGACTGGCCTGTAGCGATGCCAAGGCTTGCGCAGGGATCAAAACGTCAATCGACCAGAAGTGTAGGCTGGCCCTTGGCGAGCGATAGAGCAGCAGCTGGTTCGGGGCGACCAGGATGTCATATGCGGGCAATCCGTTGGCGAGCGACCCGGCAGCGATGCAGACCGGCGCCATTTCAGGCTGTCGGCGCAGATACGGCCCGCTCAGACGGTTGCGCGTTATCTCTAATATCGTCGCATAACCCCCGTCGCGGGTCAGCAAGGCGTCGCCGGTCTCAAGCCATTCGACCGGTACTTCGCCATCCCGTGTCATCAGCATGGTCCCGGGGCCAAAGCTATTGGCGCCAACCAATGTCGGATGAACCGCCTCGTCCACGGCCAGTTTAATGTCCTGCCCCCGTGCTTCCTTGGAAGGACCGTTACCTGCCTTTTCAGATGCCATCGCAAACCCATCAACCGCGCCCCAGGGGGGGATCGCACATTTAGGATTTACGAAGTGTTGTTTGGCGCGCGAGAAACACCAGCAATTTTAGATAGCGCGCCCACTTGTCGTACCCATGCATTCGCACCATACCCTCACCATGGCAAAGACCCTGAATTATCATACGATCTCGGAAATTTTCGAACGGTTCCAAAAGGCAGATCCTGAACCCAAGGGAGAGCTGGAACACGTCAACGTCTATACGTTGCTGGTGGCTGTTGCCTTGTCGGCCCAGGCCACAGATGCCGGCGTGAACAAGGCGACCCGCGCGCTGTTTCAGGTGGTGGACACGCCGCAGAAGATGCTGGATTTGGGCGAAGAGGCGTTGATCGGGCACATCAAGACCATCGGGCTTTACCGGAACAAGGCCAAGAACGTGATGAAGCTCAGCCGTATTCTGGTCGACGAATATGGCGGCGAGGTTCCGAGTTCACGCGCGGCGCTGCAATCGCTGCCCGGTGTCGGGCGGAAGACGGCGAACGTGGTACTCAACATGTGGTGGCGACACCCCGCTCAGGCCGTCGATACCCATATTTTTCGGGTCGGCAACCGCACCGGCATCGCAGCCGGCAAGACGGTCGATGAGGTCGAGCGCGCTATCGAAGACAACATACCTGCAGAATTTCAGCTGCATGCCCATCACTGGCTGATCCTGCATGGTCGCTACCACTGCAAGGCCCGCAAGCCGATGTGCCCGACCTGCATCATCAAAGATCTTTGTCCCTACGAGGAAAAAACCGAATGACCCAATATGACGTAGTCGGCATCGGCAATGCCATTGTCGATGTGATCAGCCATGCCGACGACAGCTTTCTGGATATCATGGGGATCGAGAAAGGCATCATGCAACTGGTCGAACAGGATCGGTCCGAGCGGCTGTATGCCGCAATGAGCGACCGGATCCAGACCCCGGGCGGCTCGGTTGCCAATACCTTGGCGGGAATCGGATCGCTGGGCTTGCCGACCGCGTTTATCGGGCGGGTGCGGGATGATCACCTCGGGCAATTCTACGCGCAGTCGATGAAGGACGAGGGGACGGATTTCGTTAACGCACCGATACCGGGCGGCGAATTCCCTACTTCTCGCTCGATGATCTTCGTTTCGCCTGATGGTGAGCGATCGATGAACACCTATCTTGGCATATCCACGGACCTGGGGCCGTCAGATGTGCCCGATGACGTGGCCAAGAACGCCAAGATCATGTTTCTCGAAGGCTATCTCTTTGACAAGGACGCCGGGAAAGAGGCGTTCCTTCTGGCGTCGCGTCTGACCCGGTCAAACGGTGGGATGGCGGGTATCGCGATCTCTGATCCGTTCTGCGTTGATCGTCACCGCCCGGACTTTCTGCGCATGATCAAGGACGAGCTGAACTTTGTGATTGGCAACGAGGCCGAGATCAGGTCGCTTTTCGAAACGGATGACACCGAACTCGCCCTCTCCAAAACCGCTGACATATGCCCGCTCGTGATCTGCACCCGGTCGGGAGATAACGTGTCTTTGATACAGAATGGCGAACGCGTGGACGTTCCGGTGAAACGGGTGGTGCCGATCGACGCGACGGGGGCGGGCGATCAGTTCGCCGCCGGGTTCCTTTACGGCCTGGCGACCGAGCGCGATCTCGAGACCTGCGGCAAGATGGGCGTGATCTGCGGTGCCGAGGTTGTTGGCCATATTGGCCCTCGGCCGCAGGCCAACATGATGGCACGTTTTCGCGCAGCCGGTCTGGTTTGATGCTGTCGGACGGCTACCACGACGTTCCGCTGGGCAAGGTGGCCTCTGTCGTCACTCATCTGGAGATGAAATCCCCGGCCTCTCTTCGCGGCGCGCGCCTGCCGGTGGGTTTGGCGTTTGAACGATACGCGCCCAGCGTCGATGATTATCGCGATCTTTTCCGCCGGATAGGCCGGAACTGGCTTTGGTTTGGCCGGCTCACCCTTCCGGACAAAGAGCTTTCGGCAATCCTTTCCAATGAGGGCACGCATTTATACGCCTTATCGGAAAATGGGCGTTCCGAAGGATTGCTCGAGCTCGATTTTCGCACCGAACAGCAGTGTGAGCTTGCGTATTTTGGTGTCACCCACGCTCTGATCGGGCGCGGCGCCGGTGCATATCTGATGGATAGGGCGATCGAGCTCGCATGGGACCGGGATATCACCCGCTTTCACGTTCATACCTGCACGCTCGACAGCCCAAAGGCGCTGGATTTCTACATCCGCTCGGGCTTTCGACCCTACAAGCGGCAAATCGAGGTTGCCGATGATCCACGGCGCATCGGTTTCTACGATGAAGGTGCTGCACCGCACGTGCCGTTGCTCTGAGCGCCTAATTGGGCAGAGCGTTGCAGGCGCCGCCGCTCATACAGGTTTGTAACCGGTCCATCATCTCCGCTTCGACGTTCTGAAAAATGGCGGTCTCGCAAGGGCTGATACGGATGACCGGGCCATCCTCTGTCTGACGGATCACGGTCATGTATTCGGTTTCCGGCAATACCATCCCGCACCAAGGGCCGATGCAGGCGACTTCAAGTGTCACCGGCATCGTGATGGGTCCGACCTTGCCATCCTTCAGGGCGATGTGTCCGACCAAGCTGGCAGCAATGGTGGTGAGAGGCGGGGTCGCGGCCTGCTGATCGTAGTTGACGACTGGCAATTGCGCCTCGTCGAATTCGAGAGTGCCGACAACCATGGCTGTCGGGCCGTCCGCCTTGGCATCCACCAGGGCAAGCATTGGCCCGTATGGCATGCAGGACAGGGCCAGTGCCGGGGCCGGTGACAGTAAGGCCAGCAAGGTAGCGATCCGTCGCATCAAAGATACTCCTTAAACCGATCCATCAGTTGTTCATAAACGGCCCGCTTAAAGGGGACGATGTTTTGAACCAACTCGCCAGGTGGCAGCCAACGCCACTCTGAAAACTCGGGGTGGTCGGTCTGGATGTTAATCTGTTCGTCGATCCCGGTGAACCGAAATAGAAACCATTTCTGCTTTTGACCGCGAAAGCGGCCTTTCCAGATGTTGGGCACAAGATCGTGGGGCAGATCGTAGTTCAGCCAATCATCTGTACTGGCCAAAAGATCCACGAGATCAGCCGTGACGCCCGTTTCCTCCCAAAGCTCGCGCAGCGCGGCATCCTTCGGTTCTTCCGCTTTGTCCACACCGCCCTGCGGCATTTGCCAGGCGGTCTGATCACGGTCGATCCGCTGACCGACAAAGACATGCCCGTCGTCGTTAATCAGCATGACACCAACGCAGGGGCGATACGGCAGTTTCAAAATCTCCTCGGGAGTCATCTTAGCTCCTTCTTCATGCTTGCACGTGCCAGTCGCTCGCCATCTCTCTCGATGCTCTCGCGATCGGTTACCGTGAAACCAACCGCCGCAAAAGCAGGTTCGGCGATGAGACTGGCATGCGTTTCCAATCGGCTCAGCGCCTTGGCTTTGGCCCATGCCTCGATCTCGGAATACATCCCGCGAAACAGTCCGGCACCCCGCTCTGACGGCAGAATGAAGGCCAGATCTACATAGCCATTGGGCAGAACGCCCATGAAACCCACGACACCGGTTCGGTCGGCCACCACTACATGCATCGGCTCTAATCGCTGTTCCCATGCGTCCGCCGGACTAACCTCGCGCGACCAAGCCTGCCGCTGTTCTTCTGTATAGGGGCTTGGACCCTCGCGGATTGCTGCGTGGAACACATGCGCGATCTCAGGTATGTCGGCGGCGGTCGCCTCGCGTATCATCGTCCTGCCCCTGATCTTTGACGCGGCGTTTGTGATGACATCCGTTACAGGAAGGGTTGATCTGTCTGCAACAGCCAGCTTCGAGGTGCTTCGACCATGACCGCATACCCCAACATGCTTGCCCCGCTCGATCTGGGTTTCACCACACTCAAGAACAGGGTGTTGATGGGATCCATGCATACGGGTCTGGAAGAGACCAAGGACTGGAACCGCGTCGCCGAATTCTATGCCGAACGGGCGCGGGGACAGGTGGCGCTGATGGTCACGGGCGGGATCGGGCCCAACCTCGAGGGATCGGTTCTGCCGGGCGCGGCCATGATGGTCACCGATCAGGATGTTGCGAACCATTCGATCATCACCAAGCGGGTTCATGATGCCGGCGGAAAGATCGCGATGCAGATCCTTCATGCCGGTCGTTACGCCTACGGGCCGGCATGCGTGGCGCCGTCACCGATCAAATCACCGATATCACCTTTCCCGCCGAAAGAGCTGGACGAAGAGGGTATAGAAAAGCAGATCGCGGACATCGCCACATGCGCGGCCCGTGCTCGTGAGGCTGGGTATGACGGTGTCGAGGTAATGGGCTCCGAAGGTTATTTTCTGAATCAGTTTCTGGTCACCCACACCAACAAGCGCGAGGACCGCTGGGGTGGATCCTATGAGAACCGTATGCGCCTTCCAATCGAGGTGGTGAAACGCGTGCG
Organism: Pseudomonadota bacterium; assembly: GCA_038521825.1. Taxonomy (GTDB): domain Bacteria; phylum Pseudomonadota; class Alphaproteobacteria; order Rhodobacterales; family Rhodobacteraceae; genus JBCBKL01. The sequence continues at coordinate 292,556 of JBCBKL010000001.1, forward strand.
TCAGGCCGTGGGCAAAGATTTCATCATCATCTACCGCCTCAGCATGATCGATCTGGTACCCAACGGATCGACCCATGACGAGGTTGTGCAACTCGCGCAGGAAATCGAAAAGGCCGGAGCGACCATCATCAACACCGGCATCGGGTGGCACGAGGCGCGGATCCCGACGATTGCAACCAGTGTGCCACGCGCCGCCTTTGCCTGGGTGACGAAAAAGTTGATGGGCAAAGTGTCGATCCCGATCATCACGTCCAACCGCATTAACACGCCGGAAGTGGCCGAAGAGGTGCTTGCGACCGGTTGTGCAGACATGGTTTCACTGGCGCGCCCCATGTTGGCTGACGCTGACTTCGTGCTCAAGACTATGGAAGAACGCCCGCAGGAAATCGCGCCGTGCATTGCGTGTAATCAGGCCTGTCTCGACCATACTTTCAGCGGCAAGATCAGCTCGTGTTTGGTTAACCCACGCGCCTGCTATGAAACGGAACTGGTTATTGAAAAGGCCGACAGCCTCAAGCGCGTTGCCGTGGTTGGCGCGGGCCCGGCGGGGCTTTCAACCGCGATCGCGGCGGCGCAACGCGGCCACGCCGTCACCATCTTCGACCGCGCGTCCGATATCGGTGGCCAACTCAACATGGCCAAGCAGGTGCCGGGCAAGGAAGAATTCTGGGGCCTCGTTGATTGGTACAGGACGATGCTGGATGCACATGGCGTCGAGGAGCGGCTGAACACAGAGGTATCGGCTGATGATCTGTCTGACTTCGATACCGTCATCGTCGCAACCGGAGTCCTACCCCGAGACCCGGGCATCCCTGGCCAGGACGGGCCCAACGTGCACAGCTATATAGACGTGCTGACGGGTGCCGTGAAACCCGGCAAACGGGTCGCTGTCATCGGTGCGGGCGGTATTGGCTTTGACGTATCCGAATATCTTGCCCACGAGGGCGAAAGCCCGACGGAAAACCTGCCGGCATGGATGGCCGAATGGGGTGTGGCAGACCCGGCGAACCACCGTGGCGGCTTGGCACCCGAGGGACCCAAGCCCGAAGCGGCGGCCCGCCAGATCACGCTGCTGCAGCGCAAGGCCGAAAAGCACGGCAAACGGCTGGGCAAGACAACGGGATGGATCCATCGCGCGTCGCTGAAAATGAAGGAAGTGGAGTTCGTCGGCGGCGTTAACTACGAACGTATAGATGATGCCGGGCTGCATATCAGCTTTGGCGAGGCCCGTGAGAACCCGCAGATCATCGAAGTAGACGACATCATACTGTGCGCGGGGCAGGAGCCCGAGCGCAGCCTTGCCGACGCGCTCGAAGCCAAAGGTGTCGCGGTGCACGTGATCGGGGGCGCCGACGTTGCGGCGGAACTGGATGCAAAGCGGGCCATTGATCAAGGAACCCGCCTTGCAGCCATGATCTGAACCTACTCCACGGTGATGGTGATGACCTCAGACATCACCGGTGGGTCGTGGGGAACATGGGCATAGTCCCCCAGAACAAGTTGTAACGTGTGCTGACCCGCCGGCAGATCCAGCGTTGTCTGGGTCTGTCCCTTGCCGAAATGGAGCAGATTGTCGGTGGCAGGCATGGAATACTTCATTTCGTCTGCGCCGTCCTCTCCCTCACCCAGGGCAGGGCGATTTAGCAGCAGGTGGTGGTGGCCCGTGTTGTCGAATTCCACGCCCGAAGGGGCTATGCCCATGCCGTCGAGGCCGAAGACGACCGTAACGGGGCTGGTCACCTTTGCCCCATCCTGAAGGCCAACGAAGTAGACCGAAGCGCCCTCTGGTGACGGGGTGTCTTGGGCGAAGGCGGCTGACGAAAGCACTACGCCGATGGCAACAAATCGCGCAAGTTGGTACATTATCGGATCCTCTCAATTTCCATAATTTCAGAAATAGCCGGTATCGGGCAGGTTACGAGCGGATGGGCCTTAAGCTTATAAATTTACTGGTAAAAAAGAAACACAAGCTTGTGTTCTTCGTGTTTCCGCCTTGGGGACGATCCGCGAAAGACCGCGATATTATCCCACCTCCGCCCTGATTACGCCTAGATTGAAGGTCAAAACCTCGCGAGAGCAGTGGAAGACGAAAGGACCGGCGATGGACCGCCTCACGGAAATGGAAGCCTTTGCAACGGTCGTTGATCAAGGCGGGTTTACTGACGCCGCCAAGAAAATGGGTATCTCGAAGTCGGCCGTGTCCAAGCACGTGTCGTCGCTCGAAGCGCGCCTTGGCGCACGTCTGCTGAACCGGACGACCCGTCGCGTCTCCCCGACCGAGATCGGACTTGCCTATTACGACCGTGCCCGCCGCGTTCTTAACGATGCGGGTGAAGCCGATGCTTTGGTCACGTCCATGCAATCGGCACCTTCGGGTCTGTTGCGCATCAGTGTGGCGACCGATTTCGGCGTGAACCACTTGTCGCCGGTCTTGTCCAAATTCCTCGCCGACTTCCCCGATATCACCGTCAATATGGTTCTCAACAACCGGTATGTTGAGCTGATTTCCGAAGGCTTCGATATGGCTGTTCGAATCGGAGAGCTTGAGGACAGCACGTTGCGCGCTCGCAAGCTGACCGAAACCAACAAACGAATGATCGCGAGCCCGGCTTACTTTGAAAAGTTTGGCCGCCCCGAAAAAATCGATGATCTGAACGAGCACAAGCTGCTGCACTATTCGAACCAGTCGTCCGGCAACGTGTGGAAGCTGACGGCGCCGTCGGGCGAAAAACGTCAAGTCCGCACCGCAGGCTGGCTGTCAGTCAATGATGGTCAATCCCTACTTAATGCCGCTATCTCGGGTTTGGGCATCGCGTATCTGCCCAGCTTTCTTTACGCAGAGGCGATGGCGGACGGTCTTGTAATCGACGCGATCCCCGAATTACCGAGTGAAAAACAGGGTATCTATGCCGTTTACCCACCGGGCCGCTTCACTCAGCCCAAGGTCCGCGCATTCATCGATTTCCTCGTGCATTCCTTCGCGGATAAAGGGCCCGAAAACTGGTAAGTTAGTTTTCGGACAAGACGATCACCTCGACCCGTCGATTGACCTGTCTGCCTGATGCAGTCAGGTTGCTCGCGCGTGGCGCGAGATATCCCATACCGCCCACCTCGACGCGGTCGTCCTTGATCCCATAGGCATTGATCAACCGGTCTTTGACGACGCTTGCTCGCTGTCGGGAAACGCGGATGTTCGATTCGAGGCTGCCGGTGCTGTCGGTATGGCCCACAAGAGCGATCCTGAGACCCGGGCGCGCCTTCAAAAGTTCAGCCAGCTTGGCCATCTGCCCGTTTGCCGCCGCTCCGAGCGCCGTTGACCCGGTTTCAAAGACAATGCCATCAAGGATGACCGAACCTTCGTCCAAGAGACGATCTGCCAGGTCTTGCTGAATTGTTGGCTCTGCGGGTTCTAAGAGCAGGTTGTTGGTCGGCTGATCAAGCATTCCGGCGGTGATCACCTGAATAAACGCCGCCGACTCGGTGGCTGAGGCCAGCAGGGTCACCGCCTCGGTCGGGTTGCCGGGATCGCCGCGGATGGCTGTCAAAAAGCGATAGTTTCGAATGTTCACGTACAAGGACGGTGCGGGCAGAGTTTCAATCGCAAACCGGAAGTCAAAGCCGCCGCAATCCCGCTCGCTGCATTCAAAGGCGATGTCATAGCCCGCATCGCTCAACTGGGTCCGCAGGGGCCTGAGCAGCTGTGCCGGTGTCAGATCAGAGGCGGCAAGGCGCCATGTCGTCCGCTGCACTGGCCCTTCGATCGCCGTGCTTGGCATGGCGCCATCCGAAAACGGGCCCATCGGTATCTGATAGACGGCGTATTCACTGGCTCGGGATGCAGTCTGTCGCGCGTTGGCAGGCAAATCGATGGGCGCTGCCCCGCCGCTTGCGGCAAGGAAAGCGACCACAGCAGCAATGCCAACGCGAGACCCGGTCACCGCGCCAGCGCGTGGTATTCGGCATTTGGGCGCATCTTGCTCGCGCTGGCGACCCGGTTCGACATGTTGAAAAAGGCAGTGACGCTGATGATGTCCCAGATATCGCGGTCGGAAAACCCACTGTCACGCATGGCCTGGCGGTCAGCTTCGTCAATCCTATGGCTTGAGACGGTGACCATTTCCGCAAAGCCGAGCATCGCCGTCTCGCGCGGGTTCAGATCGGCGCTGCGCCAGTTCATCACCATCTGTTCGCCAAGTTCGGGTTTACCGGATAGCTGTCGAACCGCCGCTCCATGCGCTGTCAGGCAATAATAGCATTTGTTGATCGAGCTCACGACGACAGCAATCATCTCGCGCTCAAGCTTTGTCACGCCGCTATCGGCCAGCATCAGGTCATTGTAGAGGGCCGTGAACGCATTCAGTTTGTCGATGTCAAAGGCATAGGCCTGCAGCACGTTCGGGATGAGGCCAAGTTTGTCCCGACAAACGTCAAAATATTTTTGCGTCGACTCCGGCAGCGGGTCCACCATGGGCAGGTCAAGCGCGGTTGGCTGTTGCGTCATCTGCTCTCCTCCGATTGCCTGTAATGGTAGCCTGCGACCTCGCCAAAACCCAAGCCCTGATAGAGGTTAAGCGCAGCCCCATTTGACCGCGTACATAGAACAGAGATGGTTTTTGCCCCATGTGCTGCGCTCCAGAACGCCGCCTTGCGCATGATCCACCCCGCGACGCCTTGCCTGCGCTGATGGGGAAGAACCTCAACCGCATGAACCATGCAGACCGTCCCGTGCATAGCGGCGAATCCGACGCCCGCCGGTTTTTCGTTCCATCGTGCCAGAATGGCGGTCTTGGTCGTAGCTCGCTGCATAACTGCCAGACGACTGGGGCCGATACCGCCCTGCGCCCAGATCTCTTTCATCAGGGCAAGCGGCTCCCAGATCGAGAACGCCGTCACAGGGGGAATCGCCACATCGGTCAAGGACTTGATAGGTGCAGTCAAGACGACGGTCGGATCGACTATTGCATATCCACGACCTGCGAGAAGGGCGTCCAGGCGACCCTGATCCGCCCGCAATCGGAATAGCAGCGGTTGGTCCAAGCGCTGCATCTCACCTTCGGCCTCGTCAATAGCATCGAGGGTCGCCGCATCGTCCAGTGTCGCTGCCGATACCCGTTTTCCGCCGCCTTGGCCGTCTCTCAAAACCGCCTGTCCGACCCGCCAATGGCGTGCGGGCGGCCACGTCCCGTCGATCGCGTCGAAAAGCAGGGTGGTATCGACGGTCATTCGCCCAATTGGGAGCTCAGCACGCCGGCCGCTTCGTCGACCCGCTGCGATTCCGTTCCCCGAATGACGACATTGGCGCCGTAAACGCCGTCTTTGATAAATGGGTATGATCCAAAACTCAGGTTCGGGAACCTCTCGGCCAAATCGCCAAGCGGACCAGCGATCTCGCCTTCCGGACGCTCGATGCGGATGGTTCGCGACACCAATGGATCACCGCCGGTAAGGGTCGGGATGACGCTGGCAAGCATGGCCTGAAAGATGGATGGCACCCCGGCCATGACGTGTACGTTCCCCAAGATGAAACCAGGTGCTGCCGAAATCGGATTTTCGATCAACGCTGCACCGTCGGGAATACGGGCCATGCGCAGACGCGCCTCGTTCAGCTCCGTGCCCGACCGGGTATAATGCTGGGCGAGTATGGCCCGTGCATCCTCGCGGATATCGATCTTCGCCCCGAATGCCGCGGCGATGGCATCGGCGGTGATGTCGTCATGCGTGGGGCCGATACCACCTGACGTGAAGACGTTGGCATAGGTTTCCGACAGCGCCCGCACCGCATCTACGATAGCATCCGGATCGTCGCTCACGATCCGGACTTCCTTGAGGTCGATGCCAAGTTCCGTAAGCTTTCCAGCAAGATAGTGCATGTTCGCGTCGCGGGTGCGGCCGGACAGGATTTCGTCGCCGATCACGAGCATCGCAGCGGTCGGGTTGGTCATATCCAGTCTCCTTGAGCACGCTTCCGCTTCGGTATAGGGCTGCGATCATGCGCTTTCAAACCCAACTTGTGCCTGCCCGATTGATCAAGAGGTACAAACGATTTCTAGCGGATTGCCGACTTGAGACCGGCGAAGAGGTCACGGCTCACTGTGCCAACCCGGGCTCCATGTTCGGATTGGCCGAGCCCGGGCAGAAGATCTGGCTGGAGCCGAACGACGACCCGAAGAAAAAGCTAAAATTCGGTTGGCGGTTGGTCGACCATGAAAACGGTCACTTCACAGGTGTCGATACCAGCCTACCCAACAAGGTGGTCAAATCCGCGTTGGAAAACCGTGAAATCATGGGGTTCGATTACTACGACGCGGTCCGCGCCGAGGTACGTTATGGCGAGAACAGCCGGATCGATTTTCTGCTCAGCGGGGGTGGGTGCCCGGATGCTTATGTCGAGGTAAAGTCTGTCACGCTTTCGCGCATCGATGGTCTTGCCGAGTTTCCTGACAGTGTAACGGCTCGGGGCACCAAACATCTGACGGAGCTCAGTAAAATTGCAGCGAACGGACAAAGGGCCGTCATGCTGTATCTCGTTCAGCGGACGGATTGCGACCGGTTCGGTATTGCCGAAGACATAGACCCGGACTACGCCGCAGCCTATCGGGCCGCGCAGCAGGCCGGCGTCGAAGTCGTTGCGCTTGCCGCTGATACTTCTCCAGCGGCGATCACGATTTCCAGAAACCTGCCGACCGCGACTTGACGACCACTGGCGCTTTGGGCCGTCGTCACCTACATATAAGCGCGATTTTGCCATCGGAGTGAGCATTGAATCAGGAACCCCGCGGCCGTCTCACCAAAGACGGCATTCGCATCTACGACACCACGGATTTCGCCGGCATGCACAATGCGGGCGCCCTGGCCGCGCGCATCCTCGACGCGATGTGCGATCACGTGTTTCCTGGCCAGACCACGGGCAAAATCGATGAACTGATCACCCAGATGGTCGATGAGGCGGGCGCAAAGTCCGCCACGATCGGGTACAAGGGTTATCAGCACGCGAGCTGCATCAGCGTAAACCATGTAGTTTGTCACGGGATACCTGGCGACAAGGTTCTGAAGGATGGCGACATCCTGAACATCGACGTCACTGTGATCGTCGATGGTTGGTTTGGTGATACGTCGCGCATGTATGTCGCCGGCAAGTTGCCGCGAAAGGCGGAGCGCCTGATTCAGGTGACCCATGATGCGCTGATGCTGGGGATCGAGGTCGTCAAGCCGGGCAACACGTTCGGCGATATTGGCCACGCGATCCAATCCTATGTCGAAGCGCATCGGATGTCGGTCGTTCGCGACTTTTGCGGGCACGGTCTGGGCCGCGTTTTTCATGCGCCCCCCAACGTTCTGCACTATGGTCGCCCGGGCACGGGTGCGCGCCTCGAAGAGGGCATGTTCTTTACGATCGAGCCGATGGTTAACCTGGGTCGGCCAGAGACCAAAACGCTTGCCGATGACTGGACAGCGGTCACGCGTGACAAATCGCTTTCCGCGCAGTTCGAACATTCCGTTGGAGTGACAGCGGACGGGGTCGATATCTTTACCCTGTCCGAGCAAGGCAAGTTCCATCCGACATATTCCGCCGCCTAGCGCGCCGCTTTAGCGACGATCCTGAAACGCACGGTGACTCGTGCGGTGGCCAAGTCTGCAGGCGTTCTGGCACCGATCCCGTACTCCATCCTTGCCACCTGTGCGGTTCCCTCGGCCAGGGCGGTGTCACCACGGACCGACAGGGCGAAGTCCAGCGTCAGCGGCTTTGCGATGCCTAGCAGTTCCAGCGCACCTTCTGTCCGGTAGCCCGGACCAGTCTTCTTGAAACCTGACGCTCCAAACCTGGCCGCGGGGTGATTGCTGACGTCAAACCAACCGGTCCCCAACATTTGCTGATCGAATGATGCGCTACCACTGGTCAGCGACGTCATGTCCAGCACGACGTCAAGCCTGGCTGCCGCGGGATCAGCCGGGTCGAAAATGATTTCGGCGTGCCATTCGCGGACATCGCCACGGGTGGGCTGACGCTCATCCCCGTTGGGAACCTCGACCTCAGCTTCGAACCAAAGCCGACTTTGCGGCAGAACCTTCCATTCAGTCGCAGCAGCGCTGTCGCAGAAGAGTGTGGCAAAAAGCACGGCAAGTCTGGCGAAACACATTCAAAAACCCCTCTTGCCCGTCCCGCGGCCCGCTCGTATCCAAAGACACCGGAGGAGGGCCGCGTATGTCATATCAAGAAGTCTATAACGCATGGAAAAACAACCCTGAGGCGTGGTGGTTGAATGCCGCCGAGGCCATCGATTGGGAGAGCAAGCCCACCAGAGCTCTTTTTGACGACAACGCGCCCCTTTACGAATGGTTTTCCGACGGGTTGGTCAACACCTGCTGGAATGCGGTGGACCGGCATGTCCCCATGCGCGGTGAGCAGGCCGCGATCATATATGACAGTCCGATTACTGGAACCAAAAAGACAACAACATACCGCGAGTTGCGCGATCAGGTGGCCCAGATCGCCGGTGCGCTGCGCGCCAAAGGCATAGAAAAAGGCGACCGCGTGATCATCTACATGCCGATGGTGCCCGAAGCATTGGTGGCGATGCTGGCTTGCGCACGGCTTGGCGCGATCCACTCTGTCGTGTTCGGTGGCTTTGCAGCGAACGAGCTTGCAGTGCGTATCGACGATAGCCAACCTAAGGCAATCATAGCTGCCTCATGCGGGTTGGAACCCGGACGCGTCGTTCACTACAAACCGCTGCTGGACGGCGCGATTGATCTTGCCGATCACAAGCCCGAATTCTGCGTGATCCTCCAGCGCGAACAAGAGCCCGCTGAACTGGAAGAGGGCCGCGACGTCGATTGGTATGCCTTTCAGGAGGGTGTCGAACTGGCAGAGTGTGTGCCAGTCGAAGGCAATCACCCGGCCTATATCCTCTACACATCAGGCACGACCGGCTCACCCAAGGGTGTGGTGCGCCCGACCGCCGGGCATCTGGTTGCGCTGAACTGGACAATGAAGAACATCTATAACGTCGAACCAGGCGAAGTGTTTTGGGCCGCATCCGATGTCGGTTGGGTGGTTGGTCATTCCTATATCTGCTACGCCCCCCTGATCCACGGCAACACGACCGTGGTTTTCGAAGGCAAACCGGTCGGAACCCCCGATGCTGGCACATTCTGGCGGGTGATCTCCGAACACAAGGTGCGCAGTTTCTTCACGGCCCCCACTGCGATCCGCGCTGTCAAGCGCGAGGATCCGAATGGTGACTTTGTTGGCAAGTATGATCTGTCGCATCTGCGCGCCCTCTATCTTGCCGGGGAACGTGCGGATCCCGACACGATCGAATGGGCGCAAAAGATCCTCAACATCCCTGTCTACGATCACTGGTGGCAGACCGAAACGGGATACACGATCGCGGGCAATCCGGCTGGTCTTGAGGCTTTGCCGGTCAAGATCGGCTCGCCGACCGTGGCGATGCCAGGCTATGACGTTCAAATCCTCAGCGATGAAGGTCATCCGCTGGAGCCGAACACTCTGGGCGCCATTGCAATCAAGCTGCCGCTTCCCCCCGGCACCCTTCCAACGCTCTGGAACGCCGAGGATCGGTATAAGAAATCCTATCTCGATACCTTCCCTGGATACTATGAAACCGGCGACGCGGGAATGATCGACGAGGACGGATACCTCTACATCATGGCCCGAACGGACGACGTGATTAACGTCGCCGGGCACCGCCTGTCGACTGGTGCGATGGAGGAAGTGCTGGCCGCGCATCCGGATGTCGCCGAATGCGCGGTCATCGGCGTCACGGATCAGCTCAAGGGGCAAATGCCGGTCGGGTTCGTCTGTCTAACGACTGGGGTGAACCGGCCCCACAACGATATCACCGCGGAATGCGTGCGCCTCGTTCGTGAGAAAATCGGCCCCGTTGCTGCGTTCAAACTGGCGGTCGTCGTTGACAGGCTGCCGAAAACGCGATCAGGCAAGATCCTGCGTGGCACGATGGTCAAGATTGCCGACAGTCAGGACTTCAAGATGCCGGCCACGATTGACGACCCGATAATTCTTGATGAGATCAAAACCGCGCTCCAAAGCATCGGCTACGCGGTGCCCTAGACGTCAGGCGAGGTGGTCGACGATGGTTAGATGTTGGGCGAGCGACTGGATCTCGTCCATCCAATTCGCGACCATCTGCGGATCGGACGGGGCGGCCGAAACGCCAGGCTGGATGGCCCCGCTGCGGGCGGCCTGAACGGCAAGTGACACCGGTATCGACACCAGCCGCGCCATCGCTGACCCACGCGCGTCCCCCCAGGCGTCAAGGGCATAGGTGCGGTCGAACACTGGCTTTCCAGCCTTTTCCGCGCACAGGCGGACGCACAGAATGACGCGATCGGGTTCGCCCGGTTCGTAGGCGTTGTCGCGCCACAGCCGTTCTGACATCTCGGCAAGGCGTGCGTCGCCTTCTGGCCCTTCCAGCGCTTCGATTTCGCTGAAGATGTCGGCCCAGGCGTCAGCCCAGCCATTGAGCCGAAGCGTGCCTCTGACGAACTCTTTCACTTTCCAGTCCTGCCCGAACTCGTATTGTTCGATGAAGGGCAGGCTGTCTCGGTTTGGGTAAACCTCGAACGTCTCTGGAGCCGGCAATGGGGCATCGTACCGGCTGATCGCATCCCATGGCCGCGCAACGTCAAGCGGCGTGTAATTTCGGATCGACCGGGAGGGTGATCGCAGCGCCTTCAGGACGCCGAGTGGGGACCAGCTGAACTTGTACCGGAACGCGTTTGCGACCTTTGGCACACCGCCGCAATAGGACGTGAACGCGATGTCGTTGTCAGGGTCGAATGCCGCTGAGTGTTTGTATCGATGGACAAGATGATGCGCCATCAGGTGATCGATGCCGGGGTCAAGTCCCACCTCGTTGATCAGTGCGACCCCTGCTGCTTTGGCCGCGTCATCGAGCGCCCGCATCTCTGGCGAGATGTAGCTCGACGATACGAAATGGGCCTTTGCGCCGATGGCAGCCTCAGCGATTGGCACGTGCCAATCACCCGGCAGCATGGATACCACGATATCGCCTTCGGCCAGCGAAGCCCGCAAGCTTTCAAGGTCGAACTGGCGAATGCGCGTGGTATAGCTGCCAACGACCTGCTGGGCCTTTTCGACTGTGCGGTTCCAGACGCAAACGGGGTATCCAAGGCCGATCAGCCTTTTCAGTCCGGGAACGGCGGACAGCCCGGTGCCACACCACTGGATCGTCATGGTAGTCTCCCGATATGGGTGTCGAAGGTCGTCTTGGCCCGGCCCCAGACACCCGCTTCGAGATTGTCTAGGGTCAGCAGCGAAGGCAAGAGTTGTTCGGCATAGTCTTCCGAGCTTTCGACCGGTAACATCGAAGGCAGGTTGTCGATGGCCGTCACATCCAACGCAGGATTGTCATGCACCCGCAGGGCCGGTTCGTCCCATGTCGTGGTGCGGTCGTAGACCTTGATGGGTGAGAAGTCGCTTTCGGGATCGCATGCGATATCGCCGATGACCGTCAGACGCCGCGGCGATACGGGTGCGGTCTTGGGTACGAAGACGGGGGTGCCCGGCCGGGAGAGAATGCAATTGAGAAAGATGTCGTGGGCCAGGATTTCGGGGAACGGACCGCCATTGGCCGTTTCGGCCATGTCCCATTTGGTGACCGGTACGCCCATGACCGTACAGAGGTCAGATGCCCCCGATCCGACCCGTCCAAGGGCACCGATGACGATGGCCGTTGGCCGATGGGTTCCACCGCCGATCAGTTCAGTTTGCAGATCGGCCAGCAAGTGGGTCGAACTGTCATAGGTGCCGACCGCCCCGCAAATACCGCCGCGCTGCTGGGCCGCCCAGCATTTCAAGGCGACTGCAGCCCCTGCATAGCCAGCCCAGTATCCGAACGCGGCTACGCGCCGCTTCGCTTCGTCAACGAGGTATTCGAGGTCGTAAAGCGTGCCGCCCCCGTTGCGGAACCGGCGCAGCAGGCGCAGACCTGTGGGCTGCCCCTTGTAGGCGTGCCCGAACATGATGTGGCGATGGATGAGCGGCGTGTCGTCCTCGGGAAGCTCCTTGAGCCCGAAGATGATTGCGTCGCTCGGCGCTTTGGGCCAGGTGTTTTCTGTGGTAATCTCCGCGCCAGCCTCTGCGTAGGGTCCGATTGGCAGGCACCTGACACTGCTTTCTTCCACCGTGACCGCGATACCCCGTTCAACCAGCGCCCGAACGCCCGCCGGGGTGATGCCGACACGCTCCTCGTTCAGGCGTTGTTCAGCGCGGACCCAGAGATGTGTCATAGTTCTTTTCTTTCTTCAAAGTGCCGCGTCGTCTGAGCCGGATTCCGTTCAGACGTGGGTCTGCGCGTGATGCCGTTCGGGATGTTCCAGATGCGGGATCGCGTTGAACATCACCGGCGACCAGTTGCCGCCAACCGGAAATAGCCGGTGCATCGACGTGTTCATGATGGCCAGCGCAAGCGATGCCATAGCCGGGATTTCGAGATTGAGATGCTGGCGCATGACCATCGAGATCAGGCCACCTGATGTTACCACCAGCGCCGGACCGTCACCTTCGGCGATCTCGGTCAGCGCTGCCTGAACCCGCCCTTCGAACGACGCAAATGTCTCTGGCGCACCCTTGATCCGGTCCTCGGCCCAAGCTGTGAAGACCTGGGGCAAATGCTGCGCAAAGCTCTCGTGACCATTAGGCATGGGCAAGCCGTGCTGTTCCTGCATGGCGCTGGCGAGGCTGAAGTACTGAAGCTCGTTCAGCCGTTCATCTTGAACCGCCGTCATGCCCGTTTCCATCGATGTCGCAGTCTCGAGGTGTCGGCGCAGGGTCCCGGTATAGAGGCGGACGTGATGCTGTCCGGTCGAACGCATATGCGCACCAAGCCAAGCGGCCTGTTGATGACCAAGCGGGCTGAGTCTGTCGTAGTCCTCTTCGGTTCGAGCGTCCGAATTGGCCTGACCGTGGCGAATGAGTGTAATGTGAGACATGTCCGACGCTTCCGTTTCAAGGGGGTTTAGACCGACCTCGCGCGTCTTGAAAGGGCGCGGCGATGCAACAGCATCATTTTTAGGGTGTGGCTGCGAGCCGTCTCTATCGTGATCTTATGGCGCGGATCGGAAAAGCGGGTGGCGTGAAATCTGTCTGCTGTGTCGCGATTGGCTGTTCGACCAGATGGTGTGGGTTGCTAAAAGAACACGATAGGCTGGGAGGCATGGCACATGTCCGAAACGGTGAAATTCACGCTCGACGGCGCAGAGGTTGAGGGCCATGCGGGCGAAAGCATCTGGGACGTTGCCAATGGCCGCGGCCTTGTTATTCCTCATCTGTGCCACAAGCCCGCGCCCGGTTACCGGCCCGATGGCAACTGCAGAGCGTGCATGGTCGAGATAGAGGGCGAGCGTACCCTCGCTGCGTCCTGCATCCGCCAGCCCACAGAGGGTATGGTCGTCACCACCAACTCGGCCCGGGCCGAAGGTGCCCGCCGCATGGTAGTCGAGATGCTGATGGCCGATCAGCCGGAACGTGAGGCGGCGCACGACCGTTCGGCCCATCTTTGGGACATGGCCGAGGCCAACGGGGTTACCGAAAGCCGCCTTCCCCCGCTGGAAGACCGACGGATCCCGCTGCTTGATGACAGTCACGTCGCGATGCGCGTTAACCTGGATGCCTGCATTCAATGTGGTCTTTGCGTGCGCGCCTGCCGGGAGGTTCAGGTCAATGACGTGATCGGTATGGCCGGGCGTGGCCATGACACTTACCCCGTCTTTGATATCGCTGATCCGATGGGCGACAGCACCTGCGTTGCGTGTGGTGAATGCGTGCAGGCCTGCCCGACCGGTGCATTGATGCCCGCGACCGTGCTTGACGAACAGCAGGTGGGTGACAGCAAGGATATCGACGGCGAAACCACAAGCGTTTGTCCGTTCTGCGGTGTCGGCTGCCAGATCAAGCTCAAGGTCAAGGATGGCCGGGTCAAATATGTCGAGGGTGTCAACGGCCCTGCGAATGAGGGGCGTCTGTGCGTCAAGGGGCGGTTCGGCTTTGACTATATTCACCATCCTCATCGACTGACCAAGCCGCTGGTTCGGCGGGAGGACGCGCCGGCCAAGGGGTTGAACGTCGATCCAAATGATTGGAGCACCCATTTCCGCGAAGCGTCATGGGGCGAGGCGCTCGATCTGGCTGCGGCGGGTCTCAAGGGGCGCGGGCGCGAGGTTGCGGGCTTCGGATCGGCCAAGTGCACCAATGAAGAAGCCTATCTGTTCCAGAAGTTCATCCGGCAAGGCTTTGGTCACAACAACGTCGATCACTGCACGCGCCTGTGTCACGCCTCATCGGTCGCGGCGCTGATCGAGAATGTTGGATCCGGGGCCGTAACCGCGACATTCAACGAGATCGAGAATGCGGACGTCGCCATCGTGATCGGCGCCAACCCCATCGAAAACCACCCCGTCGCGGCAACATACTTTAAACAATTCGCCAAACGGGGCGGCAAGCTGATCGTGATGGACCCGCGCGGGCAGGCGCTCAAACGGCACGCGTCGCACATGCTTCAATTCAAACCGGGCGCCGACGTGGCGATGCTGAACGCGATCATGCATGTGATCGTCGATGAAAGGCTCTATGACCAGCAGTACATCGCCGCATGGACCGAGAACTGGGAAGCTGAGAAGGAACATCTTGCCGCCTTCGCGCCCGAGCAGATGGTCGACATCTGCGGGATCGAACCCGACGTCCTCCGCGACGTGGCCCGCACTTTTGCCGGCGGCAAGGCCGGGATGATCTTTTGGGGCATGGGCGTATCGCAGCACATCCACGGCACAGACAATGCCCGCTGCCTTATCTCGCTTGCTCTAATGTGTGGTCAGGTTGGGCGTCCGGGCACAGGTTTGCATCCTTTGCGAGGCCAAAACAACGTTCAGGGCGCGTCGGATGCGGGGCTGATCCCAATGTTCCTGCCCGATTATCAGACCGTCACGGATGACGGGGTCCGTAACGCCTTTACCGAGGTCTGGCAATCCAGTGACTTCAGTGCCGAAAAGGGTCTGACGGTGACCGAGATCATGGATGCTGTCCATGATGGACAGATCAACGCCATGTATATTCTGGGCGAGAACCCGGCCATGTCTGATCCGGATTTGGAACATGCCCGCGACGCGTTGGGCAAGCTCGACCATCTCGTCGTTCAGGATATCTTTCTGACCGAAACTGCCAACTACGCCGATGTGATCCTTCCCGCTTCAGCCTTTGCGGAAAAGTCGGGAACGGTCACCAATACGAACCGGCAGGTCCAGATGGGGCGGCCCGCGCTGCCACCACCCGGAGACGCGCGTGAGGATTGGTGGATTACCGTTGAGCTTGCTAAGCGCTGCGGTTTGCCCTGGGTCTATGATGGGCCGCACGATGTCTTTGCCGAGATGAAGCATAACATGCGGAGCCTCGACAACATTTCATGGGGTCGGCTGGAAGTTGAGAACGCGGTGACGTATCCGTCACTCAGCCCTGATGATCCCGGCCAGTCCATCGTCTTTGGTGACGGGTTCCCGCGGCCCGATGGTCGTGCCCGCTTTACCCCAGCCTCGGTCATCCCACCTGATGATCTGCCGGACGCAGAATACCCGATGGTGCTGACTACAGGGCGGCAACTGGAACACTGGCACACTGGGTCGATGACAAGGCGCGCATCCGTTCTGGATGCGGTCGAGCCCGAGGCCAACTGTTCGCTCCACCCGTCCACGCTGCGTGACCTCGGGGTTGTGGCGGGCGGAATGGTGCGGCTGACCACCAAGCGGGGGAGCATCGAGATTATGGCACGGGAAGATCGAGCTGTTGCCCCAAACATGGTCTTTTTGCCTTTCGCATTTGTCGAAGCGGCCGCGAATATTTTGACGAACCCGGCTGTCGATCCCTATGGTAAAATCCCCGAGTTCAAGTTTTCGGCGGTGCGTGTCGAAAAGGCAGATGATGCTTTGGCAGCCGAATAGGGCGGGTTCGTCCGCGCAGTAATACCACCTATGGTCGATGTTAGCGCTGGCATGGCAGGCTCGCGACGTGCGCACCAAAAAATTAATTGAACAATGTGTAAATTCCGGTTCTGATAGCTGGACATGACTTCGCGGAAGCGTCAGTCTCGGTCATGAGGAGAATTTGACCCGGGCAGATAGCGGATCAGCTTAACGTCTATGTCAATGTGGGTACGGCCACACAGCGAGATCCGAAAACGGACCGCATGGGAGGATGAGAATTGTCAGAAACGCGTAGCAACGCGACCGGTTTGACATCCGTTCCGGCACTTTTGTACCGGAACTCGGAGGAGTTCGGCAGCGCGCCTGCCTATCGCGAGAAAGAGTTTGGCATCTGGCAAAGCTGGACGTGGTCCGAGGCTTTGGAAGAGGTCGAGTCCCTCGCTATGGGCATGATTGACCTCGGCGTGGGTCAGGGCGACTTCGTCGCGATCATCGGCCGCAATCGGCCGTATCTCTACTGGTCGATGATTGCTGCGGAAATGTGCGGCGCGGTACCGGTGCCTTTGTACCAGGATGCCGTTGCCGAAGAGATGGCCTATGTTCTGAACCATTGCGGCGCGCGCTTTGTGATTGTTGGCGATCAGGAGCAGGTCGACAAGGTCATCGAAGTGCAGGACCAGCTGCCCGATTTCGAGCAGATGATATATCTCGATCCGCGGGGTCTGCGGAAATACGACCACTCGAAGCTGCACCAATACAGCCATGTCCAAGATGTCGGCAGAGCCAAGCGCGACGAACTTGAAGGCGAGTTGAAGGCGCGTGTGAATTCGCTGAACTACGACAGTACCTGCGTGATGCTTTACACCTCTGGAACGACCGGCAAGCCGAAGGGCGTCGTTCTTTCGAACCAGAATGTGATCGAAACCTCCAAGTCCTCAAGTGAATTTGATGGGCTGCGGCAGACTGACGATATTCTTGCTTATCTGCCGATGGCGTGGGTAGGCGACTTCATCTTTTCGATCGGTCAGGCGCTGTGGACCGGCTTTTGCACCAACTGCCCGGAAAGCGCGGATACGATGCATGTGGACCTGCGCGAGATCGGGCCGACCTATTATTTCGCGCCGCCAAGGGTGTTTGAAACCCAGCTCACGCAGGTCATGATCCGGATGGAGGATGCGGGCCGCTTCAAGCAACGTCTCTTTCGCTACTTCATGGATCATGCGCGCAGGGTTGGTCCGGCCATCCTAGATGGCAAGTCCGTCAGCGCGTTCGATCGGTTCAAGTATTCGCTTGGCGAATTGATGGTCTACGGACCCCTTAAAAACACGCTCGGCTTCAGCCGCGTTCGTGTTGGTTACACCGCAGGCGAAGCGATCGGGCCCGAGATCTTCGATTTTTATCGTTCGCTTGGGATCAATCTGAAACAACTCTACGGCCAGACCGAGGCAACCGTATTCATCACGGCGCAACCCGATGGCGAGGTCCGCTCGGACACAGTGGGTGTCAAATGTCCCGGCGTCGAGCTGAAGATCGCGGACAGTGGTGAAGTGTTCTACCGCTCGCCGGGCGTGTTCGTCGAGTACTACAAGAACCCTGACAGCACGGCCGGTACAAAGGACCCAGAAGGCTGGGTCGCAACTGGTGACGCCGGGTTCATTGAGCCCGATACCGGCCATTTGCGCATCATCGACCGGGCCAAGGATGTCGGCAAGATGGCGGATGGTGCGCTGTTCGCGCCCAAATACGTTGAGAACAAGCTGAAGTTCTTCCCGAACATCCTCGAAGCGGTGGTTTTCGGGAATCGCCGCGACGAATGCACCGCCATCATCAACATCGACCTTACTGCGGTTGGAAACTGGGCGGAGCGGAACAACATCGCGTATGCGTCATATCAGGAGCTTGCCGGGCATCCCCAGGTGCTGGCTGCGATCCAGGGTCATGTCGAAGAGGTCAACCGCAATGTGGCCGCCGACGAGATGTTGTCGGGGTGCCAGATCCACCGGTTTGTCGTGCTGCACAAGGAACTGGATGCCGACGACGGTGAGCTGACCCGCACCCGAAAGGTGCGCCGTCGGATCATCGAAGAAAAGTACGGCGATATCATCGCGGCCCTTTACGATGGATCAGAGAATATCAGTACAACGACCGAGGTCACGTATGAGGATGGGCGCAAGGGCTCCATCTCGGCCACGTTGGAAATCCGCGATGCCGCGACCAGCGCGGTACCGCAGAAGATGGCGGCCGAATGAGCGGCTCAGTTTCTGAATTCGTGCCGTACGGCGCAGCGGATCGCGTTGTGGCAACACATGTTCCCGGTTTCCTCGCGAATGGCGCAGACGGTTTCGTCACGGCTGAAACCACATTGCCTGAAGCATCGGGCGAGGCGGAGCAGGAAGGCACGTTCGACTTCTTGAAGCATCGGTATCATCCCGTTCTAAGACGGCGTTATTTTGGGCACAGAAAGGTTAATTTTCTGCGAGCGCAAAGGGCGCAAGACCGCCAAGGCACTGATAGGACTGGATACTTTTCCTATTTTGCGCCTGCGAAACCAAACGCCTTGACACCAACTATCAATAAATTCAGCCCAAAGTTGGGCCGAAAGCTGACTTCGATGCCACATCACAGTTGGCACGGTGACACGTCTGCGGAGGGTGTAGTTCATGCTTGATCAGTCAGAAGGTTACGTTACCGCAGACGGCCGCAAGATCGGCGGCGTCGTGATGGAAATGCGAAACATCACGCTGCGCTTTGGCGGTGTCGAAGCCATCAAGAACATCAGTTTTGATATCCGAGAGGGCGAAGTCCGCGCGATCATTGGCCCCAACGGTGCTGGCAAGTCTTCGATGTTGAACGTCATCTCGGGCTTTTATGTCCCGCAAGAGGGCGAAGTCTGGTTCAGGGGGTCCAAGCGGCCGCTGATGAAGCCGTATCAGGTGGCGCGGCAGGGCATTGCGCGCACGTTCCAGAATATCGCGTTGTTTGAAGGTATGACTGTGCTCGACAACGTCATGACCGGGCGTTTGACCCACATGAAAAAGGGGCTTTGGAGCCAGGCCATCTGGAAGTGGACAGGCGCCGAAGACGAAGAGGTCGAGAACCGGATCGTGGCTGAACGGATCATCGATTTTCTGGAAATTCAACACATCCGCAAGACGCCCGTCGCGCGGTTGCCCTACGGTCTGAAAAAACGTGTGGAACTGGCGCGTGCCCTTGCGGCTGAACCCAAACTGCTGCTGCTGGACGAACCGATGGCCGGCATGAATGTCGAAGAAAAAGAGGACATGAGCCGCTTTATCCTAGACGTGAACGACGAATTCGGCACCACGATCGCGTTGATCGAACACGACATGGGCGTTGTGATGGATCTGTCGGACCGCGTTGTCGTGATGGATTACGGCAAGAAGATTGGTGACGGCACCCCGGACGATGTTCGCAACAATCAGGACGTTATCGATGCCTATCTGGGGGTTTCGCATGACTAGATCGAAGACAGTCACCGCCGTTGCCCAGTTATCGGGCCTGCCCAACGGGTTGGTGTGCTGCGCTTTTGCAGTACTTGGCCTGTTTTTCTGTCTCCTGGCGACGACCGCGCGTGCGGATGAACCACCGGTATGCGATACCTCGAACCCCTATCTGACCGAACTCTGTGGGGTCATCGAAACGCATTGTGTACCCTATCTTGACAACCCGGCAAGTCTTAACCCCGACAGCCTGAGCCCGGTGCCCAAGACGTTCCGCCGATACTTTGAAAGCGCGATCAATGCCTATGTCATCGGGTATCAGCAAACGGACATGCCCGAGGCGTTGATCGTTTACCTTTATGACGAACCCGCCTGCGAGATACTGGCCTATGGGCTGACCTATGCGGATTTGTTGCCCGTTTATCAGGCCTGGCGCGCTGGCCCGGGCCAGCGGTTCGTCTCGACCTCTGAATTCGAGCCGACATCGCGCGTGACCATGGCGCGAGCCTATGCGGCGACCTTTCTCGCTGCGCCACGCCGGGATGGCCGCGTGACTGAGGTCACGCTCAACTGGAACCTGTCGTTCGAGGGTCTGACGCGGTTCCGCGTGTCATACCAGCCTTTGCGCGATCACACCCGTAACCTGATGCAAGTGGACCTGAAGTGATGCCTGAACAGCTTGTTTTTGCGATGGAGGTCACGCTGAACGGACTTATGGCCGGCGTGATGTATGCCCTCGTTGCTCTGGGTTTTGTCCTGATCTTCAAGGCGTCAGGCATCTTCAACTTCGCGCAGGGCGTCATGGCGCTTTTTGCGGCCATGACGCTCGTCGGCATTCAGGGCGGGCAGGTGCCGTTCGCTCATCTCATAAATGCGATCTTTGGTACCAAGATCCATTACTTTGGATGGGAAGTTCACTCGGTCCTTGCGATCATCTTCACGATTGGCGTGATGGTGCTGCTGGCCTGGGCGGTACAGCGATTCATATTCCGTCATCTCGTGGGCCAGGAACCGATCATCCTGTTCATGGCGACGATCGGGCTTGCTTACCTACTCGAAGGGGTCGCGGACCTTATGTGGGGCTCAGAGATCAAGAAGCTGAACGTCTGCCTGACTGATGCCACCTGTCTGCCGCAGGGGATCAACATCGCCATCGACGAGGCGACCTACAACATCTTCGGCTACGGCTTCTTTATCGACAACCTCGATATCACGGCGACAATCATCGCAGTCCTTCTCGTGGCGGCCTTAGTCGCGTTCTCGCAATACACCAAGCAGGGTCGGGCAATGCGGGCGGTGGCGGACGATCACCAGGCGGCACTGTCGGTTGGTGTGTCGCTCAACTACATCTGGATCTTGGTTTGGTCAGTGGCAGGGTTTGTGGCCCTTGTCGCGGGCATCATGTGGGGCGCGAAATCGGGCGTACAATTCTCGCTGTCGCTGATCGCGCTAAAGGCTTTGCCGGTCCTGATGCTGGGTGGGTTCACATCCATCCCAGGAGCGATCATCGGCGGGCTGATCATCGGCGTGGGTGAAAAGCTGTTTGAGTTCGCAATCGGCCCGATGATCGGTGGTGCGACCGAGAACTGGTTTGCCTACGTGCTTGCCCTGATCTTTCTGGTCTTCCGCCCGCAGGGCTTGTTCGGGGAGAAGATCATTGAACGTGTCTGATCATTCCAGTGCCCGGAAAAGCCCCACGGTGATCGCGGCCAGAACCATGATCCCGAGCGTCAGCGCGAGATCGAAATCCGCCACCAGCATGAGCCCGATCCCGGTCACGAACGCCACCAGCGAAAAACACAGGATCAGGATGTGCCCGAGGCCGATATCGGTGGAGGGACGCGCATGCATGACATCGTCGACCTCGGGCACAGTCTCGACCAGCGCGTCCTTGCGCCGTTCGAGCTCACTCAAGTCGAACTCTCCGCGCGCATACGCGGCGTCGAGACGACGGATCTCGTTCAAAATGGCGCTCATCTCGCCCACTCCTTTCACCGGGGCCAAAGGTGACCGGGCAACTGGGGCGAATTGGGGCAAAAGGGTGAACCCGTGTGACGTGGTTAACCTGTATGAACACACCGGAAAGACAGGGGAGGCAGCCTGATGTTCTATCGTGAAGCCGGAGACTTCAGCACCACCTACCAGGCTGACAGCCAGACCTTTCCGATCAAGTTTGACCGGTACCGCTACTACTTCGTCATAGCTGTCGCGGTCCTGATCCTGCCGTTCGTGATGACTGATTACCTGGTCAACTCGATATTTTTGCCGTTCCTGATCTATTCGATTGCGGCGATTGGGCTGAACATCCTTACCGGGTATTGCGGGCAGGTGTCGCTGGGCACCGGCGGGTTCATGGCCGTGGGTGCCTATGCCTGTTACAAGCTGATGACAGCCTTTCCTGACGTGAACATTTTTATCCACGTCATGCTCGCCGGCGGTATAACCGCCGTGGTGGGTACGGCCTTTGGCCTGCCATCGCTGAGGATCAAGGGTTTCTACCTCGCCGTTGCCACGCTTGCGGCCCAGTTCTTTCTCGTCTGGCTCTTCAACAAGGTGTCGTGGTTCTACAACTACTCGGCCTCCGGTCAGATCAATGCGCCTGAACGTGAAGTGTTCGGCATCGCGGTAACCGGTCCCAACACCGAAGCATGGGCCACTTATCTGTTCTGCCTTGTCTTCACCTTTCTCAGTGCCTGGATCGCGAGGAACCTGACCCGTGGTTCGATCGGGCGGGAATGGATGGCAATCCGCGATATGGACATCGCGGCAGAGATCATCGGGGTGAACCCGCTGAAGGCCAAGCTGACCGCTTTTGCGGTTTCATCCTTCTTCGTCGGTATCTCGGGGGCCCTGTTCTTTGCGGTCTATCTGGGCGCCGTCGAGGTGGGCGAGGTATTCGGCATTCAGAAATCGTTTATCGTGCTCTTCATGATCATCATCGGTGGTCTGGGCAGCATCTTCGGGTCCTTCGCGGGTGCCGCGTTTCTGGTGGTTCTGCCTGTGGTGCTCAAGCTCGTGGGCGTAGACCTGCTGAGCTGGCCGACGGACATCGTTGCGCATTTCCAACTGGTCATCGTTGGCGCGCTGATTGTGATCTTTCTAATCGCTGAACCGCACGGACTGGCGCAGCTTTGGCGGGTCGCGAAAGAGAAATTGAGACTCTGGCCATTCCCACACTAGGGTAGGTCTATTGTTGGCATCCTCAGGAAGGGGCCAGAAGGTCGGGCATAAAGACGCCCGGTGGGAGACATCGGAGAATAACCAAGGGAGGATTAACCCGATGAAATTAAAACTAGCGACGGCGGCTCTGGCAGGTCTGATGGCCGCAGGGCCCGTGATGGCGGATCTTGTATTCCCGTCACTGTCTTATCGCACCGGTCCCTATGCGGCCGGTGGTATCCCGTTCGCGGATGGCTATGCCGACTACTTCACCCTGCTTAATGAACGTGACGGCGGCATCGGTGGCGTCAAGGCGCGCGTTCTGGAATGCGAGACCGGCTACAACACCGAAAAGGGTGTTGAGTGCTATGAGTCGACCAAAGGCGAAGGCGCGCTTGTCTATCAGCCCCTCTCGACCGGTATTACTTATCAGCTGATCCCGAAAGCGACTGCGGACGATATTCCGATCCATTCGATGGGCTATGGCCGGACATCGGCGGCAAATGGCGCGGTCTTCAGCCACGTGTTTAATTATCCAGCCAACTATTGGAACGGCGCATCGGGCGCGGTGAACTATCTGCTCGAAACCAATGGCGGTGACATCAGCGACAAGAAGATTGCGCTGGTTTATCACAACTCCGCCTACGGCAAGGAGCCGATCCGGACCCTAGAAGAGCTGCAGAAAAAGCATGGTTACGAACTGGTTCTGCTTCCGATCGACCACCCGGGACAGGAGCAGAAATCGCAGTGGCTGCAAATTCGCCGCGAGCGTCCCGACTATGTCGTGATGTGGGGCTGGGGCGTGATGAACCAGGTTGCCGTTCAGGAGGCCGCAAATATCCGGTTCCCGATGGAGAATTTCATCGGAATCTGGTGGTCGGGCTCTGAAAACGACGTGCTACCTGCAGGTGACGCGGCGAACGGTTACAAGGCTCTGACGTTCCACGGTGTTGGTAGCGACTTCCCGGTCTTTGCTGACATCCAGACCTATGTCGTCGACAAGGGCCTTTCCGCTGGTGCTGGCGATCAGGTGGGTACGGTTCTTTATAACCGTGGTCTCTACGCCGCGATGCTGGCGGCCGAAGCGGCCAAGACCGCCCAAGGCATCCACGGCACGGCGGATATCACGCCAGCCATGATGCGCGACGGAATGGAAGCCTTGGAGATCACCGAAGCGAAGATGTCCGAACTGGGCCTTCCGAACTTTGGTCCGACCTTCAACGTCTCGTGCCAGAACCACGGCGGTCCGGGTCTGGTTGGGGTGACCCAGTGGGATGCATCGGCCAAGACATGGTCGCTGATCTCGGAATTCAAGCCGACGGACACAGAGGTCATCAACACCCTCGTGATGGAAGACTCGATGGCTTACGCTGACGAGAACAAGATCGAAGCGGGCTGTAACTAAGCCTGACGCCCCGGCGTGTTCGCTCGCCGGGGCATTACGTATTTTGAGAACAGTGAAGAGGCCGTGATGCTTGACGCCGGACGGACGGATGAGGCCCTGCTAGAGGTCAACAACATCGAGGTGATCTACAACCACGTGATCCTCGTGCTCAAAGGCGTCAGCCTGCGCGTTCCTAAGGGCGGCATCACCGCCCTGCTTGGCGGCAACGGCGCTGGCAAGACCACGACCCTCAAGGCGATTTCCGGATTGCTTGCGAGCGAACGTGGCGAAGTCACCAAGGGCTCAATCCATTATCGCGGCGAAAGCATTGCCGAGAAGGATCCCGCGGATCTGGTGCGTGGCGGCGTCGTGCAGGTGATGGAAGGCCGACATTGCTTTGAACACCTGACCGTCGAGGAAAACCTGTTGACCGGCGCCTATACCCGCAAGGACGGCGGCTCGGCGATCCAGCAGGATCTTCAGATGGTTTATGACTATTTCCCGCGCCTGAGAGAGCGCCGCAAATCGCAGGCCGGTTACACGTCCGGCGGCGAACAGCAGATGACGGCGATTGGAAGGGCCCTGATGTCACGGCCCGAGACGATCCTTTTGGATGAGCCGTCGATGGGGTTGGCGCCGCAGCTTGTCGAACAGATCTTTGAGATTGTGAAATCGGTTAACGAGAATGAGGGCGTGACCTTTTTGTTGGCCGAGCAGAATACGAACGTGGCCCTACGCTTTGCCCATTACGGCTACATCCTGGAAAGCGGCCGCGTCGTGATGGATGGTCCCGCCGCTGAACTGCGCGAGAACCCGGATGTTAAGGAATTCTATCTGGGCATGTCCGAAGAGGGGCGAAAGTCGTTCCGCGATGTTCGGTCATATCGGCGGCGCAAAAGGTGGTTGAGCTAGGTTCTACACCTTATTTTCGAAGGACCTTGGATTGTGATGACCCACTACGACGATCTCGAAACCCGCGGTGCGGATGAGCGGGCGGCTGACCTGGCGCGGGCTATGCCCGATCAGATAGCCCGTGCGAAGCTGATGACGGGATATGCGGATACATTGGGCGATGTGGATCCTGATAGAATAACTACAGTGGCGGATCTGGCCGCGCTGCCCGTATTGCGCAAATCCGATCTGGGAGCGGCGCAGAAGGCAAAACCGCCACTGGGCGGTTTCACCACGGGGGTCAGCCAGTTCACCCACGTGTTTCAGTCGCCGGGCCCCATCTATGAACCCGGCGCGACGGATGCCAAGGACTGGTGGCGCTTTGCCCGCTTTCTTTATGCGCTTGGGATCAGGTCGCAGGATATCGTTCAGAACTGCTTCAGCTATCATTTCACCCCTGCCGGGCTGATGTTCGAAAACGGAGCCCACGCGTTGGGCGCCGGTGTGTTTCCGGCGGGTACCGGCCAGACGGAGCTTCAGGTGACGGCGGCGCGCGATATTGGAACGACCGCTTATGCTGGCACGCCAGATTATCTAAAAATCATCCTCGACAAGGCAGATGAGATGGGTGTGAGCCTCAACATCACGCGGGCGGCTGTCGGCGGTGGTGCGTTGTTTCCGTCACTGCGTCAGGAATATGCCGATCGCGGTATCATCTGCCTGCAATGCTATGCCACTGCTGATCTGGGCAACATCGCCTATGAGAGTCCTGCTATGGAGGGCATGATTGTCGACGAGGGCATGATCGTCGAGATCGTCACACCCGGCACGGGCGACCCCGTACCAGTGGGCGAGGTGGGAGAGGTTGTCGTCACGAACCTGAACCCTGATTATCCGCTCATTCGCTTTGCGACCGGTGACATGAGCGCCGTTATGGAAGGGGCCAGCCCTTGCGGCCGGACCAATATGCGCATCAAGGGTTGGATGGGCCGCGCGGACCAGACCACCAAGATCAAGGGCATGTTCGTGCGGCCTGAGCAGGTTGCCGCAATCGTCGCGAAGCATCCCGAAATTGCCCGGGCACGTGTTGTCGCGACGCGTTCAGGCGAACAGGATGCTATGACAGTAAAGATCGAGAGCACGGGTGGTGACGCCGATACTTACGCCGCTAGCGTGACCGACTTTCTCAAGCTGAAGGGTACCATCGAGATCGTGCCGCCGGGTTCCTTGCCGAAAGACGGCCTAGTGATCGAGGATCAGCGCATATACGATTGAGGAAACTGCCTCACGGTTCGCCAGCGACGGGGACAAAGCCGCCAAATATCAGACGCTTTCCGTCAAATGGCATCGGGTTGTTCTCTGGTGACAATCTTGGATCGGCAATCATCTTTTGCATGCCTGCGTCCCGCGTCGCTTTGTCGGGCCAAACAATCCATGAAAACACGACCGTTTCGCCGGGTTTCGCTTTGACCGCAAGCGGCATTGATGTGAGCGTGCCGTCGGGCACGTCGTCGCCCCAGCAATCCACGACGCTGAGCGCCCCGACCTTCTTAAGATAGTCTCCGAAAGACCTGCTGTGTTCGACGAAATCCCGTTTCTTTTCGTCCGGCACCGCCGCGAGAAATCCATCGACATAAGCCATCTTGAAGCTCCCAATCTGGACGATCCTGGCATCGCCTATCCGATCCAATCATAGCACAAAAGTTAAAACGATTGGATCGTGAGGGCCATAACTTGTGGGCGGTCGTTGGACCCTCTGGAAATCCTACGGTTTTTGTAGGACAAGTGTACGATTTCATGCGCCAGAGTGACGGATGACTACGATCAGCACCAACGAGAACCCACTGGGCCGCAGCCCGCGGAAAACGCCGCGCGGACTCGCCTTTTCAGCGCTTGTCGTGGCTGCCTTGTGTGTTTTGCCGATGCTTGCAGTGGCGCTGGCTGCCCTCTTGGGCGGCCTCGGTACGATCGGACAACTCTGGCAGTCGGTTCTGCCACGCTATACTGGCAACACTGCGCTCTTGGTTGTGCTGGTCGCCGCAGGTACCTTCATGCTGGGCACGGGTGCCGCATGGCTGGTGACGATGACGCGCTTTCCGGGTGTCCGCTTTTTCGAGGTAGCGCTGGTCTTGCCGCTTGCCTTCCCGGCTTATGTGCTTGCCTACGCCTATACGCATGTGCTCGATCATCCAGGGATCGTTCAGACCACGCTCAGAGCCTTCACAGGATGGGGTCCGCGCGACTACTGGTTTCCCGAGATACGTTCGCTCGGTGGCGCAGCAATCATGTTGGTTCTGGTCCTTTACCCTTACGTTTACCTGTTGGCGCGGGCGTCGTTCCTGCAGCAGAGCGGTTCAACCTTCATGGCGGCACGAGCGCTTGGCAGCAGACCGATCGGTGCGTTCTTTCGCGTAAGCCTGCCTCTGGCGAGGCCAGCTATTGCCGCAGGGGTTCTTCTCGCGGTAATGGAGACGATCGCGGATTTTGGTACGGTCGCCTATTTCGGGGTGCAAACCTTTGCCACTGGGATCTACACCAGTTGGTTCACGCTGGCCGATCGGGCGGGGGCCGCGCAATTGGCGCTGTGTTTGCTGGCCTTCGCGCTGGTGTTGGCGGTTCTTGAACGGGCGCAGCGCGGTGAAGCGAAATACCACGATCCCGCCCGCGGGCAAAAGAGGCAGGCGCCGCTATCGCTAGAGGGATGGTTTGCCGGTTGCGCGGTCGTGCTTTGTGCCATCCCGGTGTTTCTGGGTGCGCTGCTGCCCATCGTCATTCTTTCGAGCATGGCGATCGGGTCAGAGCAGGATCTTTTGAGCCCCCGGTATCTGCGGTTCATCCAGAACTCGGTGACGTTAGCGGGTGCGGCGGCCGTTCTGACGGTCGCTGCGGCGATTGCGGTTGGGTTCTACCAGCGCTTGTCGCCCGGCCATGTCTCTTACGGGGCGGGATATCTGGCGCGGCTTGGCTATGCGGTCCCGGGCGGCGTCATAGCGGTTGGATTGATCGCCCCCTTTGCAGCCTTCGACAATGCGCTTGATGCCTGGATGCGAGACACGTTCGATATCTCGACGGGGCTGCTGATCACCGGATCGATTTGGCTTTTGGTTATCGCCTACATGGTGCGATTCCTTGCTGCGGCACTTGGGGCCTACGAGGGTGGGCAGGCCTTGGTCCACGCGAATATGGATGCCGCCAGCAGGTCGCTGGGACAGGGGCCGCTGGCGACGTTGCGGCGCATTCACCTGCCGCTTCTGACGCCGAGCTTACTGACCGCTCTATTGATCGTGTTTGTGGACGTGATGAAGGAGTTGCCAGCCACGCTGATCATGCGCCCGTTCAACTATGACACGCTTGCGGTTCAGGCCTACCGCCTCGCCTCGGATGAGCGGCTTGGAGGGGCGGCTGTTCCCAGTCTGGTTATCGTCGCGATGGGGCTACTGCCGGTGATCCTAATTTGCCGGCAGGTGGGGCGAAAGCGTTGACAATTGCGCCAAAGGCGGCGGCCGAGACACCCGAGGCATTGCCGCCACGAAGACTGGAGATCGCGCCTCTATGCGAAGATATGACACCTGGCGGCGCCGCTCTGTTAGGCGGTGTTAATCAAGCGAAGACTCTGGTCAATGCCCCATCCACCGCATCCGTGATCGCGTCGATGTCATCACCGGTCGAGATCAGCGCGGGCGAGAAGCATAGCGTATTATTCTTGCCCGGCACTGACCGGTTCGTGGCCCCGATGATGACCCCTTGCGCCATACAGTCCGCGACGACCGCCTGAACCCTTTTTTCATCCATGGGTTCTCTAGTCTCGCGGTCGGTCACCAGTTCCGCCCCGCAGAAGAGACCCTTTCCGCGGACCTCTCCGATGACGGCGTGTTTGTCCATCAGTGCATGGAGGTTTTCGATCATCCGCTCGCCCATGGCCGTGGTGTTGTCGAGCAGTCCCTCGTCTTCGATGATCCGCATGTTTTCCAGTGCTGCCGTCGGCCCGGCCGTGCAGCCACCAAAGGTCGAGATGTCGCGGAAATAGTTCAGAGGATCGGTCGCATCGTCCTTGAACATGTCAAAGACTTCTTCGGTCGTGACAAGACAAGCGATGGCGGCATAGCCAGATGCCACGCCCTTCGCCATGGTTACCATGTCGGGCTGCACGCCGTATTGCTGGTAGCCGAACCAGGTGCCGGTACGGCCTACGCCACAAACCACCTCGTCGATATGCAGCAGGATGTCGTACTTTTTGCAGATTTCCTGAACGCGCCGCCAGTAGCCCTCGGGTGGAGTAATGACGCCACCGCCTGCGGTGACAGGCTCGAGGCAGAGCGCGCCGACGGTATCGGGCCCTTCACGCAAGATCACCTCTTCGATCTGACCGGCGGCCCACTCGCCGTAGTTTTCGACCGGTGCGCCATCTTGTTCGTGGCGGCGGTATTCGAGGCAATGGGGCACGCGGACAAAGTCTGGTGTGAATGGGCCATACTGGACGTTGCGTTCGTCCTGCCCCCCCGCCGACAGGCATGTGATCGTAGTACCGTGGTAGTCCCGGTCGCGATAAAGGATCTTGGTCTTCTTCCCGCCATAACGCTTGTGTGCGATCTGTCGGACCATCTTAAAGGCCTTCTCGTTGGCCTCTGACCCTGTGTTCAGAAAATAGACCCGGCTTAGACCCGGCATCTTGCTGACCAGCTTTTCGGCAAAAAGTGCACCCGGGATCGACCCGCCCGAACCGGCAAAGTAGTTCATCTTGATCAGTTGGTCGCGCACCGCATTCGCAATGCTCTCGCGCCCGTAACCGACATTGACGGTCCAGACACCGCCTGAAACCGCGTCCAGATGTTCTTTGCCTTTCTGGTCCCAGACCCGCATCCCTTTGCCTTCGACGATGATGCGCGGATCAGCGCCGGTAAAGAACGGCTGGTGTTGGATCAGGTGATGCCAGACATGCGCACGATCTGCTTCGACCACGCGGGAAATATCATTTTCGTTGAACGTGCCGTCCATGATGGCCTCCTGATCCATATTGTTGGTGGGCATCTTAGCTGAAACCGAATCCTTTTTTGTCTGTAGGGCCAAAAATATGAGGTCTTTAGGGCCAGAATTTTGTGACCAATGTCTCCAATCGCCCGAAAACACAGCGAAATCCCGATTTCGGAAAGCCAAAACTGCGGTTTGGAATGGGATTCGCAGGGTAAGGTCCAAGAAAAATCGTTGATCCGACAGGGATTATGGGTTCGGATCGTTACATCGCCGTCACATCCTAGCGGCTCAGAGAGGCGGATGACCGCCCGCAACACCACAGGCTGTGCGCAGCGCACGGTTCAACAGGGGAGAATACCGAATGACACTCAAATCAAAGCTCATGGGCGCGGTTGCAGGCGTGGCCATGCTGACAGGCGCGCAAACTGCATTGGCCGGCGGCCATGGCGGTGAGATTACCGTTGCGTACTTCCTGGAGTGGCCGATGCCTTTCCAGTTTGCCAAAGAAATGGGCACGTACGAAGAGGTTATGGGCACCAAGATCAACTGGGTCAGCTTTGACACCGGCACCGCGATGAGCGCGGCCATGGCATCAGGCGACGTCCAGATCTCGGTCAGCCAGGGTGTCCCGCCCTTCGTCGTCGCGGCCAGCGCTGGCCAAGACATTCAGATCGTTGACGTGGCCGTGTCCTATTCAGAGAACGACAACTGTGTCGTGGCTTCCGCGCTTGAGATCGACAAGGAAAGCGCGGGCGAACTGGCCGGCAAAAAGGTTGCAGTCCCACTCGGCACGGCCGCTCACTATGGTTTCCTCAACCAGATGAACCACTTCGGTGTCGACATCGGCACGATGGAAATCGTTGACATGGCACCTGCTGAAGGTGCGGCTGCATTGGCACAGGGTTCGATCGACATGGCGTGCGGCTGGGGTGGTGCGCTGCGCCGCATGAAAGAGCACGGTAACATCCTGCTGACTGGTGCCGAGAAAGAAGCGCTGGGCATCCTGGTCTTTGACGTCACATCGGCTCCGGCGAACTTCGTCGCCGAAGAAGGTGAACTGCTGGCGAAGTTTCTGAAAGTCACGGCAGACGCGAACGCGATGTGGGCGGACGAGGCAAACCACGCCAAAATGTTGCCAGTCATCGCGAAAGATGCCGGTATGGACGAGGACGCAACAGCGGCCACGATCTCTACCTTTGTCTTCCCGACGGTCGAGGATCAACTGGGCGGCAAATGGCTGGGCGGTGGCGCTCAATCCTTCATGAAGGGTGTTGCTGACGTGTTCGTGGGCGCGGGTTCGATGGATGCGGCGCTCGAGTCATACGAGAACGCTGTGAACCTCGCACCGCTGCAGGCTGCGAGCGAAATGTAATGACGCTGGCCCGCGCGGGGAACCGTGCGGGCCACGACTGATACAGGCAGGGACAAACCCGGCCGTTTTGGCCTGAAGAAGAGGCCAGCCAACAGGGGGCCCCATGTCAGGACTTTCCATTCAAAACATATCCATGCGCTTTGAGCTGCCGGCTGGCGGCCATGTACAAGCGCTGAAAAACGTCTCGCTCGAACTCAAGGCGGGCGAGATCATGAGCGTGCTGGGCCCTTCGGGCTGCGGAAAGACAACACTTCTCAATATATTAGCGGGTTTTCTGGCGCCCACCGAGGGGCAAATCGTCTTGAACGGTCACCGGGTCGAGGGCCCTGATGCGGAACGGGGTATGGTGTTCCAGCAAGGTGCCCTGTTCGAATGGATGAGCGTGCGCGACAACGTCGGTTTTGGCCCTTCCATGAAAGGGATGCCCAAGAACGACAAGGCCGAAATCGTCAACCATCTGCTCGATGTTGTTGGCCTGCAGGATTTCAAGGAAAAGGCGGTTTACGAGCTGTCCGGCGGGATGCAGCAGCGGGTTGCCCTTGCACGGTGCCTTGCCAACGAACCGGACGTGATCCTGATGGACGAACCGTTGGGCGCGCTGGATGCGCTGACCCGAGAAAAGATGCAGTCGCTGGTTTTGAAACTCTGGAAAGAGACGGGCAAGACCATCATTCTGATCACTCATTCGGTCGAAGAGGCGTTGCTGATCGGTGAGCGATTGCTGGTCATGGCCCCGCGCCCCGGTCGAATTCACAAGGAATACCGGCTGCCTTTTGCCGATATCGGCGTTGATCAGGATTTGCGGGAGGTTAAGAAGCATCCGGAATTTGCCCAAAGACGCGAAGAGATCCTCGGTATGATCTGGGACATGGAAGAGGAAATCATGGGCCGGACGGAGGCAGCGGAATGATCCCCTTCCTGATTTACACCGCGATTTTCATTGCCTCCTTTATTATCGTTCGCGAGGTTTCCAAGCGTGTGGCGATCCGCGACTTTACGTCCCTGAAAACGGTGACCTTCGGGGATGAAAGCGCCGTTCGGTCCAACAGGACAGCGTCGGTTGTGTCGATCCTCACGCTCTTCCTGCTGTGGGGCATGTTCACAGGCTCTAAACTCTTGCCCGGGTTCCTTCATGCGCCCGGACCCTTCGAAGGCGTCGGCACGTTCCAATACACCGCCCAGGCTGGCAATGATCGGGACACCGCCGAAGTGACCGTTGTGGTGCATCCGATCGATCAGAATACGGACGCGCCCGAGGTCGATGCCGGCGATGGATGGGCCAAGAATGACAGCGTCGCGATCGGCATGTGGCGGTCTGGTCTCTTGCGGGTGGATCGCAACGACGAGATCGGGCGGGGCGACGGCGCAGAGGTGGTCGAGGTCAATGGCGAGAAGATTGCGCCCGGCGGATCGGTCGATGTCGGCTGGGGCACCGTCACGCTTAGTGATAAGGGTACGCCGAATATCATTCCGGCGCGAGGCTGGCAAATGGAGTCGATTTGGCTGCCGGCGCCGGAAGCCGTGTGGCAGCGTATGGTCGATATCGCCCAGGAAGGTTTTCGGGGTTCGACGCTGCTGCAGCATCTGGGGGTCTCGCTTTATCGTGTCCTTGCCGGCTTCTTCTTCGGTGCGCTGGTCGGCATCCCACTCGGTTATGCCATGGGCCTCAGCAACTGGTTCCGGGGATGGTTCGACCCGATTGTCGAATTCATGCGTCCGGTCCCACCTTTGGCGCTGATACCGCTGGTCATCATCTGGGCCGGGATCGGCGAGAACGGCAAGGTGATCCTGCTATTTCTCGCGGCTTTGTGGATCATGGCCATCTCCGCCCGATCTGGCGTCAGCGGCGTGAAGATCTCGAAAGTGCACGCGGCCTATTCGCTTGGCGCATCCAAGGCCCAGATCATGCGGCACGTGATCGTGCCAAATTCGCTGCCCGACATCTTTACCGGGGCACGGGTTGCCATGGGCGTATGCTGGGGCACGGTGGTTGCCGCCGAACTCGTCGCGGCGGAGCGTGGTGCAGGCATGATGATCATGGTCGCGTCCAAGTTTCAGAACACCGACATCGTGATCATGGGCATCATCCTGATCGGCATCATCGGCTTTGGCATCGACATGCTGATGCGATACGCCGAAAGCATGCTGGTGCCCTGGAAAGGTAAGGGTTGAACCCTCCTTTTCAGATCTCGCGAGGAAAAGCGCCTGCCTGACTGGCTTGGCGCTTTTTTTCTTTTCAACCGTTGGGCCATTCGATAATTGCCCGTCAGACAACAAGGCATTGCCGTAACAAGACAGGCGCTCGGCTTATCTGATTTCAGAACGAGCGGTTTTACGTTGAGCAGCAGCATATCTTACGCCCGCATCCGAGCTTGGGCTCGCACGTTTATCCCGCCCGCAATTTACATGTGGCTGGCGCGGCGTGAGCCGCTGATCGTCGTGCCAATCGTCCCGTTTCTGCTGATGTTCGTAGCTGCGCAGGTCGTTTTTGCAGGCTGGCCTCAGATAGATTTGGCTGTGTCACAGGCGTTTTTCGACGACCACTTCGTGGCCGCGCGGCTGCCCGGATTGGAAGATGTCCGGCAAGTGCTGTGGATGGCGACAATCGTCATGTTCCTGCTGGCCGTGATCATGGCGTTCGCCACGGC
Source organism: Pseudomonadota bacterium (assembly GCA_038521825.1). Lineage (GTDB taxonomy): Bacteria > Pseudomonadota > Alphaproteobacteria > Rhodobacterales > Rhodobacteraceae > JBCBKL01. Next base: position 326,417 of record JBCBKL010000001.1, read on the forward strand.
ACTGACCCGTATACCTTTTCCCATTCAAAGCGGTGCGTGGGCTTACATCGCCCTGGTCTACCTCGCGGCGCCCGGTATCTTGGTGAATGGAGTTTTGAAGGAATATTGGGGCCGAGCCCGCCCCGCCGATGTTTCCGTTTTTGGGGGCGACGCCGTCTTTACACCCGCCTTTCAGATCGCGTCTGAATGCGCATCGAACTGTTCGTTTGTCTCTGGCGAAGTGGCAGGCACGACAGCGTTTGCGATCGCACTGTTCGTTCTCGCCCGTCAGCTCTCCGATCCATATTGGTCTACTCCGCTGCGCTGGATTGCGTGTGCCTCAGTCGTGATCGTCGCGCTGCAGCGGGTTTCGACCGGTCGCCATTTCCTGTCTGACGCTGTATTCGCGATCTTGATTACGGTGGCCGTGGCCCTTTTGATCGATTTCGGGCAGCGGCTGCTATGGAAATCAAAGGGGGTCCAGGTATGACGTCCGAGGTCAAAGTTACTGTTGTCATCCCCGCCTTGAACGAGGCCGAAAACATAGTTGTGCTACTTGAGGGCATCGATGCGGCGATGGCCAACCGTTCGGACTACGAAATCATAGTGGTCGATGATGGATCGACAGACGATACTGGCGCCTTGGTGTTGGCAGGGCCCGCGCATTGGCGCGTTCTGCGGCACAGCCAAAAGGCGGGGCAGTCAGCAGCGGTTCATTCGGGTGTGACGGCAGCGAGGGGAGACCTGATCGTCACGTTGGATGGTGATGGTCAAAACCCACCCAAATTCATCCCGACGGTTCTGGCGCCGCTCGAAGGTGATGCGGCTGAGTCCCCTGCGCTGGTTGCTGGGCAGCGGGCCAAGCGGCAGGACACGTTTTCGAAACGGTGGGCGTCGAAGGCGGCCAATGCCATCCGTTCCGGTCTATTGAAAGATGAGACGCGCGACACGGGCTGCGGTCTCAAGGCATTCCGCCGCGATGCCTTTCTTGAGCTGCCGTTCTTCAACCACATGCACCGCTATCTGCCAGCTCTTTTCGCGCGCGCCGGGTATTCGGTTCATCATGTGGATGTGGGGCACGCACCACGGGTCGCGGGAGCGTCGAAATACAACAACTTGCAACGCGCGCTGGTCGGTGCCGTCGATCTGCTGGGTGTTTACTGGCTGATCAAACGTCGCAAGATCGCCACCGCGCAAGAGCGGGCGAGAGAGGACAAAAGCCCATGAACGAGGTCTATGCTTTCCTCGGCGTGAATGACATGCGGGAGTTTCTTTGGGTCCTGTTCGGTCTCGGCGGTCAGCTATTGTTCATGTCGCGATTTCTGGTTCAGTGGATCGCCTCCGAACGTGTTGGGCGTTCCGTCATTCCGATGGCGTTCTGGTACTTCTCGATCTGCGGCGGGATCATCCTTTTGACCTACGCCATCTACAAACGCGATCCGGTATTTATCCTCGGCCAGTCGATGGGTGTGTTCATCTATGCCCGTAATCTTTGGCTGATCAGGCGAGAGCGGATGGCGTGACGCTGTCTCTTCAACTGGGGATCCTCGCGAGCGCGGTCACCGCCTTGCGCGTTCTAACCCTCTATCTCTCACCCACGGATTTGTTCTTTGATGAAGCGCAGTATTGGCTGTGGGGCCAGACGCTGGATTTCGGTTACTATTCGAAACCACCCATGATCGCGTGGCTTATCCGCGCGGTAACCGAGCTGGCGGGCAGCATAGAGCCGTTCTGGGTGCGGCTCGCCGCGCCCATCCTACACGGGGTCACCGGTTTCGTTCTTGGCTTGTGGGTCGGCACAATTCATCGGCCCGCAGCCATCTGGACGACGGCCATTTACCTTTCCATGCCGATCGTCGCAGTCGGATCATGGATGATATCGACCGATACTGTCATGGCACCGTTCTTTGCGCTCGCCCTTTGGGCATGGTGGCGGCATCTGCAAAGCAAGGGCAACGTGTCGGGCGTGATGGCCGGTCTGTGCATTGGCCTTGCGATGATGTCGAAATACGCGGCCATCTACTTTTGGGCGGGTACAGTTATCGTTGCGTTGGTCTTTGGCCAAAGACCCACCCTTCGCGGCGCACTTCTGGCCCTTGCGGGCTTTCTGATCGCGATTATGCCGAACCTTCTCTGGAACTTCGCAAACGATCTTTCGACACTCGATCATACGATGGATAACGCCGACTGGGTTCGGGAAGGCAACGAAGTCGCCTATAACTGGTCCGGGCTGTTGGAATTCTTGGGCTCGCAGATTTTTGTGATTGGCCCTGTGTTCTTTTTCGTCTGGCTTGCGGCATTGGTGCGCCGTTCTGACAAGACGATCCGATGGCTGCTGGCCTTTTCGATCCCCGTTCTTCTGGTCGTCTGCGCACAGGCCTTCTTGTCAAAGGCATATGCCAACTGGGCATTCGCCGCTTATCTGACGGCCGTGCCGCTAGTGGCGCTGGCACTTACCATGCGGGGAGAACGCGGACTGCTCTGGTCGGGCCTCGGCATCAATGTTGCACTGTGTCTGATCGTTTCCGCTTTGATCGTTGTTCCGTCGCTCGCTCCGCGGGTCACAGATCGGTATGTTGGCAGGGCCGAAATGATGTCGCAGATCATCGATGCGGCGGCGGGGCGTACGATCGTTGCAAGTCACCGGCACCTTCTGGCGGATCTCTTCTATACCCGGGCGCTGACCGGTGCCGGATCTGAGATCTTTTCCATCCCCCCTGAAGGACGGGCCAAGAATTTCTATGCCCAGACCCATCCTTGGCCAGCAGCCAGCCCTGCGGTTTTTGTCGGGCGATCTGCTCCGGTATGTAACGGACGTCTGGTTGAGCCCGAGATCGACTTCGATGTTGTTCCGGGCGCCTACGGCGACTGGGTGCTCGCGGCCTACCCCATCGAACCGGATTGCGACCTGCCTTAGCAGACCCTTCGCATTGCTTTCATCCGCTGTTCATGTGATCGCGACCGAAACGTTCACTGCACGTATGGGGCGAACTTTATCCGGTTGGTCCAAATAGGGTGTCATAGGAAACACGCTGAAAATGGAACCGGAACAATGACACTCTGTAGCGCCTTTGATTATTCCCTCTGCGACATGGCCAAGTGGGCCTTTACCACACGGCGGGTAAAGCGCGCAGACGTCGCCAATATCTCCGGCAACTTTGCGATTGCGCAAGCCGGTGACCTGATCCTGTGCGAGGTGGTTGAGATCGGACAACACAAGAAGATCCAGCTGGCCGAGCGGCGGACGTCCGCGATGTATCCCGGCGACCTTGTCGTTCTATGTGTCGGTGACCGCTATGCGCCAGACCAGTTTCTGTCGCGGGCTAGCGTCGGCGATGATATTGTCGCGCTCGCGGCTGGCGGCGGCGTCTGCGGCGAGATTGAAGCGGCGCATCTTCGGATGGATGAGCCGACAAGGCTTCGGCCCATCGGGTTGCTACTGAACAGGGCCGGATCGGTCATCAATGTGGCAGACTATGCCCTGCCTACGATGCCTGCAGACAACCGGGTGACAGTCTTTGGTGTCTTCGGCGCATCGATGAATTCCGGAAAAACCACCGCAGCGGCCAGCCTCGCCCACGGATTACGGCGCGCCGGTTACTCGACGGTGGGTGTGAAGGCGACCGGAACCGGGGCATTTGGTGACTTCAATGCCTTTGACGATGCAGGCGTCGCCGTGATGGACTTTACGGATGTGGGTATGGCAACCACCTACCGCGTTCCGATGGAGCGGATCGCGCGGGGTTTCGACACCCTGATTGGTACCGCGGCGCAATCGGGTGCAGAAGTGGTGGTTGTTGAATTCGCCGATGGCGTCTTTCAGCAGGAGACGCGTGCCATCCTTCAGGGGTCGCGCATTCGCGACCGTCTGGACGGATTGCTGTTCGCGGCACCTGACGCGCTTGGTGCCATGGGCGGTGTTGCTGTGCTGGAACGCTACGGACTGTCGCCCTTTGCCATCTCGGGCATGCTGACGCTTTCGCCTCTTGCAACGCAGGAGGCGCTCGAGATCACGGGCTTGCCCATCCTGTCGCGCGATGAGCTTTGGGACCCGGCGGTGATCAGCCGCCATGCTTCACCGCTGATGCGCGCGAACAACAATCAGGTCGCGGCATGAACCGCCTGCCGAAAGTCATCGAGGGGGACCGCATCGCCGATACGGTCTTCCTGCCTCTGATGGGGGTCGCGCAGGCTGTCGCCATCGGAAAAGGGGCCTTCGCCACGCGTGACGCGTTTACAGCGTTACATGCCGGGATGCCGCCCGACCTCTCGACGTTGACAAGGCTGTTTCTGGCTGGTTTCGTCGCCGCTGGTCTGGAATACCTGCTTCGCATGCGGGCCGAGGCCTTGGGCCAAAGCTATGCCGCCGCGCTGCGCCTCAAGCTTTTTGATCATATCTCTGGTATGCCGCGCCGCGCGCTGGAAACACGGCGGCTGGGCGGGCTCTCATTACGCTTTGTCGGTGATCTGTCTACGGCGCGGAACTGGTTTGGCCAGGGATTGCCGGGGATCATATCGGCGATTGCGATCCTGCCGGGGGCTGCGTTTGTGCTGTGGCTTCTCAGTCCGGCGCTGGCGCTGGCCAGCGTGCTTCCCCTATCGCTGTCTCTGATCGGGATGGCGCTTGCGGCACTTGGCCTGGAGGCAAGACATCGACGACTGCGGTCCAAACGCGCGAATATCTCGATCCAGATGATGGAGCGGATCGCGATTTCGCCCGAGCTCGACCTGATTGGTCGAACCGACAAAGAGCTTCGGGAACTCGATAAAAACAGCAAACAATTGAGGCAGGACGCCATGGCGCGCTTGGGTCTTTCGGGAACGCTTCGTCTGTTCCCGCAGATCGGTGCTGCATGTGCCGGGTGCGCCGTCTTCGGTGTCGCGGGGGGCATTGGGGTTGCGCCGGGCGTTGTGGCAGCATCTTTGGCGGTGCTGGCTTTGCTGGCCGCCCCGCTATTAACGCTGGCCGAGGCGTGGGACCAATTCTGCGCCTGGCGGATCGCCCGACAGAAGCTTGAGACACTTCTGTCGCAACCCAGCAAGCGGCGGATTGTCGTGGCCATCGGACATGCGCCGCGGGTATCCATCTCCGGCTCGCTCGTGGAAAGAGAGGTGCAGGCCGGGGCAACCGTGCTGATAGATGGACTGCGCGGGGCCGGCAAGTCGCGGCTGGCTTCGGTTCTGGCGGGTCTGGATGACGACCCGCAGATCAACGTGCGGTTTGAAAACATGGCGGGTCGGCAGCCCAAGACTGCATACATCGGTGCCAACCCGGTCACGCTCCAAGGCAGCTTGCGCCGTGCTTTGACGCTTGGCCACTCATCCAGACCGGATCGCATTGCGGTTCGCGACGCTGCACGAGACTTCGGTCTGCGTCGCTTGCTGAGAAGGATTGGTGGCACCAATGGCCGGATCGCCGAGGGCGGACGTAACCTGTCGGTCGGTGAAAGCCTGCGGTTCGACTTTGCCCGAGCATTGCTGGGTCAACCGGATCTGATCGTGATCGATACAAGCCGGTTTTGGGCCGATCCAAACCACCAATCCCTGTTCCAAAAGCTGCGCGATGGAACCGATGCAACGATATTTGTGACGGGTCCGCCCTTGTCAGATCTGCATTTCGATACAACCATTAATCTAAGCCGCGCCGAACAAGCGGCAGCCTAAGCTTTTTGTGCCTTTGGCAGGAGGCGAGAGATGAAGATTACCGGACTCTTCTCAATTTATGGCGCAGCATTCTTTGTGGTCACCGTATCGCTGGCCGGCCTGACATTATGGAACATCGACCGCACACGGTTCTGGGATGACCGGATCGCGCTGGCACAGACGTCCTACAATGAACATCTGACCCTTCAGGCGAATATCTACATGCTGCTCAAGCAGTATGGTGATGCCCTGATCATCGGGGATCGCGATGAAGGGCGTGGCGAGCGGATGCTGTCGACCCAGATCGCCAACAGCATCAACCGCATTCGCGAAGTCATCGCACGCGAGATCGAGTTGGTCGGCGAAGAAGAGTTCGAAGAGCTCGAACTGCTTTCGCGCATCGAAAAGGACGTTGAACGGCTGACATCGCTTTTGGGTCGTCTCGGAGATGACGGTGCACCGATGACGGACGAATTCAGAATGGCACGCCTTGTTGACGTGCTCGATCGACAGATCGACGTCAATCTTTCCAGTATGATCGATGAAGCGCTGGAAGAAGAACTTGAAGAGGTCATGGAGACCGAGGCCGAGGCCGCCGCCTTTCGCTCAACCAGCCGACAAGTCGTCATCGGGATCGTTGCGATTGCGATGGCAATCTTAGTGATCTGTGGAATCTCATATTGGCGTCTCGTTCAACGCCCGATCTCGGAACTCCGCGAGGTGGTCGACGATTTCGGTGCCGGTCGTTTTGGTAGACGTGCGCGCGTGTCCGGCGGCACTGAATTGAGGGAGCTTAGCCGCGTTCTGAATCATATGGCGGCCCGTCTCGCTGCGCGAGAAGCGACCGCCAAGGAACAGAATGAGTTGCTTGAGGCGCGTGTCAGTGAACGAACAAAGGAACTCGAAGAGCTTCTCGGCCGCATCGAGCAGTCCGAGGAAAACCGCCGCCAGCTTATGGCTGACATCAGCCATGAATTGCGCACTCCTCTTGCGATCATTCAGGGAGAGGCCGAAGTCACGCTGCGGGGGGGGGCAACAGACACCAGAGGTCTATTCTGATGCCCTTGCGCGCATCATGGACTCTGCGCGGCACACCGTCCGCATCGTAAACGACCTGCTTTTGATTTCTCGACAGGAAGCGGGGCAGCTTCGTCTTGAGCTCAGTGAAACGAATCTGCGTTACGTCCTTCATGAGGCGGTGAAGATCTTTCCAGGTAAGGTCGAGACAACGGACCAACTGACCAAGGAACCCCGTGTGCGGGCTGACGTCGTCAGGATGCGCCAGTGTCTTTTGGCCGTCTTTCAGAACGCCAAACGCTACGGAGGCTCTGAAATCAACGCCATACTTCACAACAATGGCTATGGTTTCACTATAAGCATCGATGACAATGGCCCCGGCATGAGCGATGCAGAGCGGGCGCACGCATTCGACCGCTTTTTCCGTGGCAACGACTCGTCACGGGGTGACAGCGAGGGTACCGGTCTTGGCCTGCCCATCGTGCGCTCGATCATGGAAGCGCATGGAGGAACTGCGACTTTGCACACCGCGCCTGACGGCGGACTGCGCGTGAACCTTACCCTGCCCCATCGAAGCCTGATATCCGTAGTCTCAACCGATGATGGTACCGAGGAAGACAAAACAGGCCCGTCCAACCAGAGTTTAGGCGCGTAAACCTGCGATCCGACCACCTGTTTATAGATCGCCGACCTTATGGATTTCTCCGCCCGTAGCCGTGTTCTAGGCAGCGAGGAACGTGAGAGGCAAACAATGAACATTCTGCTTATTGAAGACGAAACCCGAGTGGCCGACTTCATTCGGCGTGGTTTGGCTGCGGAGGGATGGTCTGTCCACCACGCGCCAGACGGAGAAACAGGGATCGAGATGATCGCCATCCACGATTTCGATGTCGTGCTTTTGGATCTCATGCTACCGGGGATCAGCGGACAATCCGTATGTCAGAAGTTGCGTGCCCGGAAGAATACAACGCCGATCCTGATGCTTAGCGCCTTGGACGCGATCGAAGAACGCGTCGAGGGGCTTAAGATCGGAGCGGATGATTACCTGCCCAAACCCTTTGATTTCGATGAGCTGGTCGCGCGTATTGAAGCGCTTCATCGCCGGGCCAAGAGCTTTGATTGCCAGACCGACAACCCGACCATCGACAAGGGTGGTATCGTCTTTGACCGCTCATCGCTGATCGTCACCGTGCATGGCAACGAAATCGAATTGTCGAGCAAGGAGAGGGATCTGCTGCTCTTGTTTTTGACGAATGCAGGCCGCGTGCTGTCTCGTGAGAGGATCCTGAACGCGGTATGGGGGGTAAACGCGGATCCGATGACGAACATCGTGGATGTTTACGTTGGTAGGTTAAGACGAAAGCTCGGGGATCAGGCGGGTAGGATCGTCACGTTGCGAAACGTGGGCTATCGCTTCGAGTAGTTGGATCCGCGAGTCACGCTCAGATGCGCTGCCCCGTGTGATGGGCATAAGCAGAAGGCGGCGGATCTGCCCCCGCATTGTGCCTATTGCGGTTAAGTTCGTGGCAAATTGGCAAAAACCCAAGAAAACAGTAGGGATTAACCTTGCCGTGATCGCGGACCTCACCCATTTCCTCGGAAGGATCAGAGTTGACGTTGGCGCACGGCAAGCTGAATACAGGAATGGCCCCGGTGATGCGGGGGAGTTAAGGAAGGGGGACTGCCGTGCTGGACTACGCTCAGCTTCATCTTGCCGCCGGTCCAGGCAAGACCGAACCAGCTGTTTTCAGAATTTGCCCGGGCGGCGTGCCTGACCCGATTGGTTTTTGACCTTTCCATCCGGCGGCATTCGGCCAGACTTGGCCATGTCCCCGGGTTGCTCCCAACGGGCTTGTAACGCATAGGCATCCGGGCGCGGTGGGGGATCCAGCAAAACCTCATTTCAGTTCATGTCCTGCGGAGCTGCAACTACATGCAAAGCAACCTGCTTCCGATAATCGCGATCTTGCCATTCCTCGGCGCGCTAATGCCGGGTGTGATGATCCGGGCAGGCCGTAATACTTGCGCAACCTTCACGGCCATTCCAACCCTCTTGGCCCTGGTGATGCTGGGTACCCTTGCGCCGGCCGTGTTTCGTGGCGAAGTCCTGATTGCCGAGATTGAATGGCTTCCGCAGCTGGGCCTTTCGGCTCGGTTTTTTCTCGATGGTCTGGGACTTCTATTCGCGGGCATGATCCTCGGTGTTGGCCTTCTGATCACGCTCTATGCGCGGTTCTATCTGTCGGCGCAGGATCCGATGGGGCAGTTCTTTACCTACCTGCTTCTGTTTCAGGGCGCGATGCTTGGAATCGTGCTGTCGGATAATATCCTGTTGTTGCTGATCTTCTGGGAGCTCACGTCGCTGTCGTCTTTCCTGCTGATCGGCTATTGGAAACATCTGCCGGAGGGACGGCAGGGCGCGCGCATGGCCCTTGCCGTCACTGGCGCTGGCGGTCTGGCCATGATCGGTGGGATGCTGATCCTCGGCAATGTTGTGGGCAGTTACAATCTGACCGACATCCTGGCTGCCGGAGAGCAGATCAAGGCGTCAGAGTGGTATCTGCCGGCGCTCATCCTCATCTTGCTTGGGGCGTTTACAAAGTCTGCCCAGTTTCCGTTTCATTTCTGGTTGCCACACGCCATGGCCGCACCCACACCAGTGTCGGCCTACCTGCATTCGGCGACGATGGTAAAAGCGGGCGTCTTCCTCATGGCACGGATGTGGCCTGCGCTCGCGGGAACCGATGCGTGGTTCTATATCGTCGCTACAACTGGCCTGATCACGATGGTCATGGGGGCGTTGATCGCGCTGTTCAAAGACGATCTGAAAGCGCTCTTGGCCTTTTCTACCGTCAGCCACCTTGGCCTGTTGACCATGCTTTTGGGTTTCGGGACACCCTTTGCCGCGATCGTCGCGGTTTTTCACATCATCAATCACCTGACGTTCAAGGCCGCGCTGTTCATGACGGCGGGCATCATTGACCACGAGGCCCATACCCGCGATATCAAACGGCTCGGTGGCCTCCGGCATCTGATGCCCATCACCTTTGTAATCGGCACAGTTGGAGCATTGTCGATGGCGGGCATTCCACTTTTTAACGGGTTCCTGTCCAAGGAGATGATGCTCGATGCTGCGTCTGAAACGGTCTGGAACGGGTCGGATTGGGCGGTTCCCGTATTGGCAACTTTGGGATCGCTACTTTCCGTCGCCTACTCATTGCGGTTCATCTTTCACGTCTTTCTGGGACCCAAGCGTGACGATTACCCTGCCAAACCTCACGACCCGCCATTCGGCATGTGGGCGTCACCCGCCCTGCTTGCGTTGATGGTCGTCGCGATCGGTGCAATGCCATGGCTCGCCGGGCCACTGGTTGCCGTTGCGGGCGGCGCGGTTACTGGCGGTGACATGCCTTACTACTCGCTCAAGATCTGGCATGGTGTGAACATGGCGCTCTTCATGTCGATCATTGCGATCACTGGTGGCGCGATCCTCCTTGCAATACACCGACCGCTCGATCGCCTGTGGAACGCGACACCTCGCCCAGAGGCCAAGACGATCTTCGACGCTTTGATCGCGGGTCTGGTTCGACTGACGGGTGGCATAGCACAGGGCCTGCACAATGGCGCGATCAGCCGCTATCTGGCGATCTTTGTCGTCTCGACGCTGGCGATTGGGGGCGTTGCGTTCTGGAGCGGTGATATTCTGGCGCCTACCCGTGAACTTCTTCCCGTCCCGCCGGTTGTCTTGGCCGGCTGGGTCCTGTTGGTCGCCGCGACGGTCCTTGTCGTTCTGCAGCATCGCAACCGCTTCCGCGCGCTCGTGCTGATCGGGATCATCGGGCTGATGATCTCGTTCGGCTTCGTCTACCTCTCGGCGCCAGACCTCGCACTCACCCAGATTTCGGTCGAGACGGTGACCATCATGCTGCTGCTCTTGGCGCTGCACTTCCTTCCAAAAGAGACGCCGCTTGAAAGCAGCGTGGCGCTACAGGCACGGGACGGGGTCATCGCTGTTGCGGCCGGTCTTGCGGTGGCGGGGTTGGCCTATGCTTTCATGATGCGCGATTTCAGCACCATCTCCGATTACCACCTCGCGAATTCAAAGACCGGGGGCGGTGGCACAAACGTGGTCAACGTTATCCTTGTCGACTTCCGAGGCTACGACACTTATGGCGAGATTATCGTTCTGGGGGTAGCGGGCCTCGCCATTTTCGCATTAATGGAGTCGCTTTTGCGGGGTGCAGCCGGACGGCGGCTGCGGAACTCGCATCACTACAATGTCGACCGCTCGCGTGACCGGCACCCGCTGATGATGGTTGTCGCAACACGCGCGATGATGCCGATTGCGGTGATGGTCGGTATTTATCTCTTTCTGCGTGGACACAACCAGCCTGGGGGTGGCTTTGTGGCGGGCCTTGTCATCTCGATCGCGCTTTTGATGCAGTACATGGCGTCTGGCTTTGCCTGGGCGCAGCGGCGACAGCGGATCGAGTATCACGCGATGATCGGTTGGGGCTGTGTCATCGCCGGTCTGACCGGCGTTGCGTCATGGCTGGCGGGTGTGCCCTTCCTGACCTCTTGGTTCGGTTATTTTGAGTTCCCACCGATCGAGGAATTCGAACTTGCCTCGGCCCTCGCGTTCGATCTGGGTGTATTTCTGACCGTGCTGGGTGCGGTGATGCTGATGCTGTTCAGTATCTCGCGACTAGCCCGACACGCGGGCGAGACCGTGAACAAGGAGCCGCTGGAATATGACCCCTCAAAGGCCGTCGGGCGCATCCGCGAGGGAGAAAGCTGATGGAACTGATTGTTGCAAGCGGCATCGGGTTTCTGACGGCGGGCGGGGTGTATCTTATGCTACGGCTGCGGGCATTCCCGGTCATTCTTGGGCTCGCGATGCTGTCCTACGCGGTAAACGTCTTTCTCTTTTCGTCGGGGCGGCTAGCCGTCAACATGCCGCCGGTTCTGAACCCCTATGGAGATGCCACATATACCGACCCGCTGCCGCAGGCGCTGGTGCTAACGGCCATCGTGATTTCGTTCGGTATGACGGCGGTGCTGGTGATGTTTGCGCTCGGCGCGTTTCTCGAAGCCGGTGACGATCAGATCAACATGGATGGTCAGGGCGAGGAGCTTGACGATCCCGATGAAGAAAAAGACGACCTGACGGAGACCCGCGCATGAGCCACTGGATTATCGCGCCGGTTATCCTTCCGGCGCTTATTGCGCCGATCATTGCCTTTGTCATGCGCCACGACATAACGTTGGCGCGTATCGCTTCGGTCACCGGGACCTTGGCATTGGTCGCGATCACGGTCGGGCTGACTGTTGCTGCCGATAGTGGGGAAACATTCGCGTACCGGTTGGGAAACTGGCCAGCGCCCTTCGGGATCGTGTTGGTTCTGGATCGGTTGTCCGCCGCGATGGTATTGCTGACCTCGGTTCTGGCGTTGCTGGTGCTGTGGCACGCCATCGCAACCGGTTGGGACAGCAGGGGGAGACATTTTCACGCCCTGTTTCAGTTCCAGCTCATGGGGATCTGTGGTGCCTTCTTGACCGGTGACGTCTTTAACCTCTTCGTCTTCTTCGAAGTCCTGCTGATCGCGTCCTACGGTCTGATGATCCATGCAGGCGGGCGCGAGCGGTTGCAGGCGGGTCTGCAATACGTGGTCATGAACCTTGCCGGTTCGACGCTGTTTCTGTTCGCGCTTGGCGTCATTTACGCCACGACCGGCACGCTAAACATCGCTGATCTGGCCGCCAAAGTTCAGGCTATTCCGCCCGAAGACAGCGCCATGATCCGTGTTGCGGCGATGCTGTTGCTGGTGGTGTTCATGATCAAGGGGGCGCTGTTCCCTGTGCAGTTCTGGTTGCCGGCGACCTACGCCAACGCCCCTGCGCCGGTCGCGGCGCTGTTCGCGATCATGACCAAGGTGGGCGTCTATGCGATTATCCGGGTCCACACCATCGTCTTTGGCCCCGGTACTCCCTCCATCGAGATACTCGTGCAGGAATGGCTTTTCCCGGCGGCCATCGTGACCCTGGCCATCGGGGCATTTGGTGTGCTCGGGGCAGGGCGTCTCATGCCGCTCTTGTCTTTCTCAGTGGTGGGTTCGATGGGAACGATGATGTTGGCCGTTGCGGTGTTCACGCCTGAGGCGACCACGGCGGCGCTCTACTACCTCGTCCATTCGACCTTTGCAGCGGCGGCGCTGTTCCTCGCGGCTGATCTGGTCAAATCCCGGCGGCCGGGTGGTGGCTTGCTGGTCGCCGAAGCGCCAATCATACAAAACGGACTGTTCGCCGCGCTGTTTTTTGGCGGCGCGATTGCTATGGCGGGCATGCCCCCGCTCAGTGGGTTCTTGGGCAAGCTCCTCGTGATGGATTCGCTTCGGATGCCAGCGATCCTGCCATGGGCCTGGAGTGCGATCCTGATGGGATCACTACTGACGATTATCGGATTTGCGCGCGCCGGCAGCATTATCTTCTGGAAGTCCACCGCGCTGCTCGAGGACCTACCGGAGAACGCGGACCAGACCGACAGCGCTGTCGTGATCGTGGCGACCAAGCCGGCGACGGCCATGGAAGTCGCGCCCGCTTTGCTAACGCTTGTCATCCTCGGAATGCTTGCCGTTTTCGCTGGGCCGATCACGACGTATATGGAGGGGGCGGCAGCGCAGCTCTTTGATGCGAGCGGCTATGTGTCGTCCGTCTTGGAACCGGGGCAGGGGAGATAGGTCATGCTTAAACGTCTTCTGCCGCATCCCTTGATGAGCATCGGCCTGACGCTGGTTTGGCTGGCACTGGTCAATAAGGTGACGGTCGGCAACGTGCTGTTGGGCGCCGCTCTCGGTCTGGTGGTGCCGATCCTCACCGCCCCCTACTGGCCTGAGCGATCCAAGATTGGCAGCCCGCTCAAGGCCGCCGAATACATCCTGATCGTGCTTTGGGACATCATCGTCGCCAATGTGCAAGTCGCTATGATCATCCTTTTCAAGCGCCGCGACGACATCGACTCGAAATGGGTCACCGTGCCGCTCGAGCTGACATCCCCCGAAGCAATCACCGTTTTGGCGGGCACGATTACCATGACGCCGGGCACCGTTTCGGCCCTTTTGTCAGCGAACGGCACCAGTATCCTGGTGCACTGCCTGCATACTGATGACCCGGACGGGGTGCGTGATGGCATCAAGGATCGCTACGAGCGTCGCCTGAAGGAGATTTTCGAATGATCACCTATGCAATGCTCTTTGCCTTCGGATGCTTCGGTCTTGGGCTGCTGCTGAACCTCTGGCGGATTGCCGTGGGGCCCAACACGGCCGACCGGATCCTTGCGCTGGATACTATGGTGATCAACGTCATCGCATTGCTCATCATCTACGGGATTTGGCAGGGCACCGCCGTCTATTATGAGGCGTCCATGCTGGTTGCCATGGTCGGGTTCGTTTCAACTGTCGCCTATTGCCGCTTTATCCTGCGCGGCGACATCATCGAGTGAGGAGAGGACCATGCTGGCAGAACTTCTGATTTCGGCTTTTCTCATCATCGGCGGTATCTTCGGTCTTGTCGGGTCTTTCGGCCTGATGAAACTGCAGGACACCATGCAGCGCCTGCACGCGCCAACAAAGGCGACCACGCTGGGTGTCGGCGGCGTTCTAATCGCATCGATGCTCTATTTCCTGCTGGTCAAAGGCAGCCTGTCGTTCCACGAGCTGATGATAACCGTTTTCCTGTTCCTGACGGCGCCAATCACGGCTCATTTCATGTCACAGACCTTCATCCGGCTGAACATTCCAAAAGATGATCTCCCGGCAAGTGAGAATACCTGCGGCTGGTCCATTTATGACGATCCGCCGATGCTTGGGCGGGAAGACGCCTGAGGTTTTCCTGCTTTAGGTCGCCTCGGTCGGTGGCCGCACAATACCCTTGGTAATGATGATATTGCCGTAAAGGCGCGCCTCGCCCGTTTGCACGATCGCATAAGCGCCCTTGGCGCGTTCGTAGAACTTGAAGCGTTCCAAGTGGGTCAGATCCGTAGGGTTGTCTGCCAGCTCGTTGATGATGTCCTGAAAACTGCGGACGATTTCGGGCACGTCATCTGACCCCACGGTCTTCATCACCGTGGCCGCGTCATCAACAAAGTCGTCAACCGGCATCACCGAAAGAACCGCCCGCAGCATGTCCGTTGCCGAATGGCCATCCGCGCGGATGCAACGACGGGCAAAACTGTCACCGGGAAAGTTACCATCGACGATGGCTATGTCGTCACCGTGGCCCATGGCGCGGAGCGCCCTAAGCAAGTCGGGTGACAAAAGCGGGTTCAGGCCAATCAGCATCGTTGGGCTCCTGCAATGAATGAGGCAGCAGGATCCCTGCAGCCGCTCAACGGCTTCGTTAGCAAAATTCCCGAGCAGATGGGAATCTTGAATAGACATGCCGGCGCATCGCAAAGGTGGTTGCCAGACATCGAAGCTGGTGCGGTGGAAGAATAAACGCCCGCCGCTCGCATCGCGATTCGGGATTGGACGGGTCCCCGTCATGTCTTGGCAGGTCGAATCTGATGTTAGGTCAGGGTTCATACCTCAAGTACAAGTTTCGCGCCATCCAATACAGGCAGAGAGCTGCTTATCTTGGCGCTGAGAGAGCTTTCACAAGCAACCAATAACCCTCGATCGGCGGTAACTGTTTCCGCCCTTTGGAAAGCGACAGTTGGGCCGCAATTTTGACGCATTCTGATCCGACGCCTGACACGAACCCGACCATTCAAGCGGAGTTTTGACGCAACATGATTGTTACAGTTCCCAACGGCACGGCAAGCATCACTTATTCAGAACTACTGAACCTCAACGCTGGCGATATCGGAAATGACGACATCGTCGTTGTTCCCGCCGGCACCGAATTGATCTTGGATACGGACGCCGAATTGGGTGGGCTAGTTGTTCAGGGCGAGTTTCGCGTTGCCGACGGCACCGACCTTGAATTGTCGTCAGACTGGGTCGCCGTGATTGACGGCGGGTACTTCGGGGTCGGAACGGAAGCCGAGCCCCATTTCAGCGATTTTACCCTGACCTTGACGGGCGACGATCCGAACCAGGATGTGAACATCTCGGAAATCCTTATGCAGGCGGGTCAGCCGATGATGCCCGGCATGGATGAGATGGTTCTGCAGAACCAGGACTCCTTCCTGATGGTCATGGGCGAGGGCAGCCGTCTCGACCTGCATGGCGCCGATGCGGCCAAGACCTCGTGGACCCAAGTCGCCGGAACCGCCGAGGCTGGCGCAACCAGCATAACGCTGGCCGAGGCCCCCGGCTGGCAGATCGGTGACAAGATCGCGATTGCCTCTACGGACTTCGACCCCGACCAAGCCGAGGAGCTTACGGTCACCGGCGTTTCAGCAGACGGTCGCATAATCAGCTTCGCGCCGCCACTCGATTTTATGCACTACGGCGAGGTCGATCAGTATGACGATCCAGACGGCGACGTACACCTGCTTGATATGCGTGCGGAGGTGGCTCTGCTCAGCCGGAACGTGAAGATCCAAGGCGATGTCGAGTATGATGAAGATGTGCCGCTTAACGAACAGGATGATCAGTTCGGCGGCCACACGATGGTTATGAACGATGGCGAGATGTACGTCTCGGGCACCGAGTTCGCCTACATGGGTCAGGCGGGCACCCTGGGCAAATACCCCGTCCATTGGCACGAGATGGATGACGTTTCGGGCCAATACATCACCGGCTCGTCCATCCACCACAGTTTCAACAAGGGCATCACGATCCACGGCACCGACAATGCGGAGGTGTCGGACAACGTCGTGTTCGAGACGATCAGCCACAACTACTATTTCGAGGATGGATCAGAGACGGGCAACGTCCTGACCGACAACCTTGGTATCGGCGCGCGTGAGCCGGGCAGGTTCGGAGAGATCCGCGGCGCCAACGACGACGAGCCGGCGAACTTCTACACTTCGAACGGAGACAATGTCTGGACCGGCAACCACGCCGCCGGGTCAGAGGACAAGAACTTCTATTTCGACCTGGGGTCAGTAGATGGGCGGGACTTCGGCACTTTCGAGGATAACGCTGCGCATTCCGCTCCCGGGCGCGCGTTCTACCTCAACCACGGCGGCTTGATCCAGGACCGCACACCGACCGGCAGTGCAGAACAGCCGCAGGAGGTCGATCCGTGGGAGGTCGATGGCCTGACGGTCTACAAGAACAACGGTGTCTATGTTCGGGGTGTCGAGGGCACGTTCACGAACTCGTCCTTTGCGGAAATGGGCAGCAACGCCCGGTTCCGTCTGAACCAGACCATCGAAGACAGCCTGATCGTCGGCCGGTCCGACAACGTCGGCAATCCGCAAACCGATGAAGAAATCGAAGCCGGCCGCAGCCTCCCGGGTGGTGACGGCGATTTTCAGGGTTTCCAACTTTATGACGGCCCCGGCAGCCTCAGCAACGTGATGTTTGACGGGTTCGAGGAGGGTGACGACGCGATCGACCTGTCGAACGCGATCCACAAGTCAGCCTCATTCGCCGTTGAGGGCATCACCTGGGGCGAGGACGTTTATCCGGACGCCAAGGTCAGTATCGGCGGAGGCGGTAACGCGATCGGCAACGATGGCTGGGCGCGCGGCATTGTTGATGTCGATGGAAGCCTGACAGGCGAGCCCGGCGCGATGATCTATCAGTACAGCACTGATCGGGATGGCTCTCGGGTTTTTAACGCCGGAGAGGACTATGAGATCATCGAAGAATGGGGCGCCATCGTCTCCTATGGCACGAAAAGCGGTACACTGCGGATTGACGACAACATCGACAACACCGGAGCGAACCGGGGGGTCGACAAGAGCGGCTTCACTGTCACGCGGTCGGATGGAGAGACAGCGACGGGCATCCGCAACCAGATCCCTGTTTTCGAAGGTTACAGCTACACGATCGACTACTCTGCTATCGAAGACCAGTTCCGACTCTACCTCCACGACATGGACTGGGGGGACAGTGTGATCTTCAACCTCGGCCCAACTCCAGCCGGGTCGAGCTTTACGGTCGACGATCCCGGTTCCAACGCATCTTGGCCAGCTCGTGAGGTCAGCTCGATGGCGATGTTGGAGGCCTCTCCGGACACAGCTGTTTACCGCGATGCGAATGGCGAGGTGCATATAAAGCTAGTCGCCGAGATGGCCCATGGTTTCCTATGGCCCCAGCCTGGCGCGACCTACAACGACAGCCTGCATTCCGGCGTGACCGTCATCGTCGATACGGAGGCCGACCTCGATCTGGATGCGCTCACCTTCGACGATCCCGGACCGGGCGACGCGCTCCCGCTGCCGCCCTATGCCGAGGGTCAGGGCCCTCAAGATGAGCAACCTGTTGTTGAGCCCCCCGTGGATGAGCAGCTAGTCGACGAACCACAGGATGAAGAGCCAACTGACGAGACGGCGGACGAGGAAGATCCGATCGACGAACCACCAGTTGATGATCAGCCCGAGGAAGAGGTGGCTGAAGAAGAACAATCATCTGACGAACCACCCGCCGAAGAACCCGCCGACGAGGAACCGGTCGCTGAGGAGCTGGAACCGATCGCTGTCACCCTGACGTTGCTCGATATCGAGAGCGGTGACGAAGCCGATACCTTCGATGGTAGTTTTGATCCCAAGACCCAGACGCTGATCGCCGAAACGGACGGTCCGGTCAGAAGCATCGGCTTTTATCTAGATGGTGAATTGTTCCAGATTGAGAACCACGTTCCATACGCTCTCTTTGGCAATAGCGATGACGAGCTGTGGGCCGGCGACCTACCGGTCGGGGAATACGATCTCGAAGTGCGAGCATTCTCTGGCCGCAATGGCAACGGAGAGATTGTTGGTTCGACCACCATCAGCGTCGCCGTTGTCGAGCCGCAAATGGATGAGGCACCGGCCGAAGACTCGCCGGAACCGGAGGTGCCAGATGAGCCGCCTTTGGATGACGAACCGGTTGTGGAGGAACCCGCTGTAGACGAACCCGCATCCGCGACAATTACTTTGACACTGCTCGACATCGCGAGCGGTGACGAAGACGACACCTTCGACGGCACCTTTGATCCCAAGACTGAGACGATTATCGCCGAAGCTGACATTCCCGTCGGGAGCATTGGCTTCTACATCGATGGCGAGCAGTTCCAGGTCGAAAATGAGGTTCCATACGCGCTGTTCGGCAACAGAGGTGACGACATCTGGAGCGGCGATTTGCCAGTTGGGGACTACGATCTCGAAGTGCGGGCATTCTCAGGTCGCAACGGGAACGGCGACCTGATTGCTACCACCGCGATGGAAGTCTCAGCAGTCGATCCCGACATTGTCGAAGATGAGGCGCCGGTCGAGGAAGCGCCGACCGATGATGCCGCGCCTTCCCCAATCACTCTGACACTTGTCGATATCGTTAGCGGCGAGAGGAGCGACGTCTTCGCAGGCGGCTTTGACGCCGAGACCGATACCATCATCGCGGAAACCGATTTTCCGGTCGGAAGCATCGGGTTCTTCGTTGATGGCGCGTTGTTCCAGATCGAAAACCACGCGCCCTATGCCCTGTTCGGGAACCAGGGAGACAACTACTGGCACCGCGATCTGCCCGACGGCGATCATGATCTGGAGGTGCGGGCGTTTTCGGAGCGAAATGCCGAGGGAGACTTGCTTGGGTCCACGACTATCGAACTGATCTGATCGACCCAGTTAATAACAAGTTGTTTGGCAGAGTTTTGGTGGAGCCTAGGGGGATCGAACCCCTGACCTCTTGCATGCCATGCAAGCGCTCTCCCAGCTGAGCTAAGGCCCCGGTGACGCCGCTGATTAGGTGTTTTGACAGGCGGGATCAAGCGGAAAATCCCGCCCGCAGCGGTACAGTCTAGTCTTCGTCTTCGCTGGCGACGTCGGCGATTTCGTCCAGCGAAACGTTGCCGTCGTCCTCGTCTTCGTCCAGCAAATCGTCGCCCAGTTCGACTTCGACATCGTCGTCATCCAGAACTTGATCGTCTTCGGCATCCGCAGCAGTGGCGACATTGGCCTTGGTTGTCGCGGCATCTTCCGCATCAGCGGCGATCATACGCGTCTTGGTGGTGTCCAATTCGACGAATTCGCCCGTATATGGCGAAACAATCGGGTTCCGGTTCAGGTCGTAAAAGCGCTTGCCGGTCGTGGGGCAAACACGTTTCGTACCCCATTCTTCCTTAGGCATGGGAAATCCTTTTCTCCGAATGCTCTGAAGCCGCCTTGCAGCGGCGCATGTTGCGGCGATTCCGGGCAAGTGCCATAAGCGAGGGGCGGAGTCAAAGCCTTATCGGACAGGGCCTGTAGTGCTGGATCAAATTCTGGATGACATCCCCATAACCCTACGACGCTCAGCGCGTGCGCGCCGTATTACGTTGCGCGTCAGCCAGCTGGATGGTCGTGTGACTTTGACCCTCCCCACCAATGCGGATGAGGCGGAAGGGCTCGCTTTCCTTCAACAAAAGGCTGGCTGGATCCGTGCACGGGTGGCGGACCTGCCCAAGACTGTTGCGGCGCGGATTGGTGCCCAGATTCCTGTCGAGGGAGTACTTCGAGAGTTGCAACAAGGGGAGGGTCGGCGTGTTGTGCTTGAGGAGGAATCTATCAGCGTTCCCGGCAGGGTCGAGGCCGCTCCGCGCAAGGTGCAGGCATTTCTGAAGATGCTCGCGCGCGAACGGCTCGCTGAGGCCTGCGATCTGTACGCAGGCCGGTTAGGCAGGCCAGCTCAAAGCCTTTCGCTGCGCGATCCACGCTCAAGATGGGGGTCATGTTCGAACGAGGGGCGGCTGATGTTCGCATGGCGACTGATCATGGCGCCGCCGCAGATTCTGCGATACGTCGCCGCGCATGAGGTCGCGCACCTTATGGAAATGAATCATTCCGCAGCGTTCTGGGATCAAGTGCGGCGCATCCACGGTGATTACGCCGAGCCGCGCCGCTGGTTGCGCGAGAATGGCGCGCGATTACATCGTTACCAATTTGCAGATTGACGACCACCGGGATCCGTGAACACAAAACCTTCATGAACGCTCCACCCCGAACATCGGATAGCGGAACATCCGCACATGACTGGGTCTATCGACGGCTGAGAACCCGGATCATGCATGGGGATATCTTGCCCGGTCAGTCTCTGACCCTGCGCGGGATCGGCCGCGAATACGATGTATCCATGACGCCCGCCCGCGAGGCGGTTCGTCGTCTGGTGGCTGAAGGTGCGCTAAGCCTTTCTGCTTCGGGTCGGGTGTCAACGCCTGAGCTTTCCAACGAACGGATCGAGGAACTGGCCGCGTTGCGCGCCCTGATCGAGGTCGAACTGGCAACCCGCGCTTTGCCCCGGGCTCACTTGGCCCTGATCGAGAGGTTGCAGTCGATAAACGGCTTCGTGGCTGAGGCCGTCGCCCACCGTGATGCAGTCAGTTACATCCGCACCAATCTTGAATTCCACCGTACGCTCTATCTGCGCGCCCAGGCTCCTGCGATGCTGGCGATGACTGAAACGGTTTGGCTGCAGATGGGTCCGACCATGAGAGCGCTCTACGGCCGCCTGCGCCGAACCGAGCCACCGCGATACCACCGACTGATCATTGCCGCGCTCAGGGCTGGGGATGAACCGGGCTTGCGTCTTGCCGTCAGGTCGGACGTTACCGAGGGGCTGAAAATGCTGGCGTCCTGATCCTGCCGCCGCCGTTGCCAGTTGGCTTGTCATAGTCGAGAGAGACAGCCTGTTGCCGTCGATCCGATCCTCGGTGTTTCTCAGCGCCGGTCTGATCGTTAGCTTGGCGTGCTTGACGCAGGCGGTTTGAAATTGGTGCGCGCCAAGTCTGCTTTTGCACGCATCGCGCAGCGTTTCGCATGATCATTGATCAGGCCCATGGCCTGCATGAAGGCGAAGACGGTTGTCGGCCCGACAAACTTCCAACCCAACCGCTTGAGATCTTTCGACATCCTGATCGACGTGGGCGAGGCCGACATCGTCTGCGGCTCAGGCACCTCAGCCGGATCGGGTTCGTACTGCCAGACAAACGCCGCGAGGCTGCCATGGCGCTCCGCCGCGTCGCAGGCTCGTTGCGCGTTGTTAATGGTTGCAGCAATTTTTCCGCGATGGCGCACGATGCCTTGGTCCTGTAACAGCCGTTCGACATCCTGATCGCCAAAACGAGCTACTCTCTCAAAGTCGAATTGTGCAAAGGCGGCCCGAAAGCTTTCTCTTTTGTTCAGGATCGTTCGCCAACTCAGGCCGGATTGAAATCCTTCCAGACAGATCTTTTCAAAGAGGCCGGTATCGTCGCCGATCGGGTAGCCCCATTCGGTATCGTGGTAGGCGAGGAATTCGGGTGCTGACCCGCTCCAACGACAGCGTTCCACACCGTCCGGTCCGGTGACCGTGGTCATGCAGCAAGACCTTTGGAGCCGAGCGCGAGGAACTTTCGCCGCCTGTCGTCAATCAATTCTTTGGCGTCCTTGCCTTCCAATTCGGACAGCATCGCTTTGATGGCAGAGCCGACAGCATCGATTGTCGCGTTTTTGTGGCGGTGCGCGCCCCCGACCTGTTCAGAAATGATCCGGTCAATGACACCCAGCTGAAAGAGGTCTTGTGCCGTCAGTCGCAGTGCTTCGGCAGCCTCACGCATCTTCTCGGCGTCTTTCCAGAGGATTGAGGCACATCCTTCGGGCGAGATAACCGAATAGATCGAGTGTTCGAGCATCGCCAACCTGTTGGCGGTTGCCAGCGCCACGGCACCGCCTGACCCACCCTCGCCAATCACGACAGACACGAGCGGCACACCGATCTGCAAACACTTTTCGGTCGAGCGGGCGATGGCCTCGGACTGGCCGCGCTCTTCAGCGCCCTTTCCGGGATAGGCACCCGGGGTATCGACAAGCGTGATGACGGGCAGTTTGAAGCGATCTGCAAGTTCCATCAGGCGGATCGCCTTGCGATAGCCTTCGGGTCGCGCCATGCCGAAATTCCGTTCGATCCTGCTTTTGGTGTCATTGCCCTTTTCATGACCCATCACGACGACAGACCTGCCATCAAGACGGGCCAGACCACCCATGACCGCGTGATCATCAGCAAAATTGCGGTCACCCGCCAGCGGTGTGTATTCGGTGAAGAGGGCGTCGATGTAGTCGCGGCAATGCGGGCGGTCGGGATGACGCGCGACCTGACATTTACGCCACGGGGTCAGTTCCGAGTACAGATCTTCAAGCAACGTTACGGCCTTGGCATCGAGACCCGCGGCCTCGTCCGTGACATCCATATCCTCGTTTTCACGCGCCAAGGCGCGTAGTTCTTCGGCTTTGCCTTCGATCTCGGCCAACGCCTTTTCGAATTCGAGATACTGGATCACTGCCGGCTCCCCTGACTTTTGGCGAGTATATGGCCGGGGACGACCGAGTTTGCAATGTCAGGGCCAAAGTACCGGATAAAGCGACAGTACGAGCAGAACAGCCATTGTCCAGTTAAAGGCGACGAGACGTTTGGTGTTCGTCAGCACCCGCGCAATCTGTTGCCCGAGCAAGGTCCACGAACTGACGGAGGGCAGGTTGATCGCTCCGAACACGACGGCCACCAGCACCATGCCCAAGGGCGAATTGTCAGGCGCGTAAACTGTCACCGCCGTCAGCGCCATGGCCCAGGCCTTGGGATTGACCCATTGAAATGCCGCGGCCTGCAGAAAGGTCATCGGGCTGCCTGTCGCTTCGCGCCCGCCAATCGGTGCAGCATTCGCGATCTTCCAAGCAAGAAAAAGCAGATACGCAACGCTGAGCACTTTCAAGATCGTGTGGCTGACCGGATAGGTCTCGAAGATCTGGCTCAAGCCCAGACCGACCACGACAACCATGAAAACAAAACCCAGTGCGACGCCCGACATGTGCGGTATCGTCCGCACAAAGCCGAAGTTCGCCCCGGATGCCATAAGCATGAGGTTGTTCGGCCCGGGTGTGATCGAACTGACAAAGGCAAAAACGGCAAGAGCGGCGATGAGTTCGTAGGTCATGCGCAAGACTTGACGCAGCACGTTGCGCATGAAATTGCGTTTGTGGCAAGTATGTGGGAAATCTCACAATTTTTGACGGCGATGGACCAAAGAAACGAAGAAATATTGCGGGTGCTGTCTCGGGATGGGCGGATCAGCAATCTTGAGCTTGCTGAAAAGGTGGGGCTGTCGGCCTCGGCCTGTCTGCGGCGCGTGCAGGATCTGGAGCGGCAGGGCATCATCACCGGCTATCGGGCGGTTCTGGATCGGACCAAGCTCGGGTCCGGTTTCGTCGCCTATATCGGTGTCGGTCTCAACGACCATTCCAAGGCGTCGCAAGAGGCGTTCGAGCGCGCGATTTCCCGCGCTGCCGAGGTTCGTGAGTGCCACAACATCACCGGCACGATCGAATATCTCCTCAGGGTCGAATGTGCGGACCTGCAAAGCTATAAGACCTTCCACACGGACATGCTGGGCAATCTGCCTCAGGTGAACTCCATTACCTCGTACGTCGTTATGGGCAGCCCCAAAGACGAACGGGCTTGACCGACATCAAGATCAGCTTGGACCGATTGTGCAATCCTCCCATCACTTTGAAGGGAGTGGTTCAATGAAAGACGTTGAAGAATTGTTAAAGGGAACGGTCGCGGAACTGGACAAGTTGCTGAACGCCAGAAACGTCCTTGGCGACCCGATTGAGCGGGATGGCCGCATGGTTATCCCGATGGTCAGCTACGGCTTCGGATTTGGGGCAGGGGGTGGTGCCGGTACCAAGTCGGGCAACGGTGCCGGAACGGGTGCAGGCGGGGGTATCAAGCCGGTCGGCGCGATTATCTTTGACGAAGACGGCGCCCGCGTCGAGGCGGTCAAGGGCGCGATGTCCAACGTCGCGGAGGTTCTGGGTGAAACAGCCGCAAAGGTCGTCAGTGCGCGGTCAGGGAAAGACGATACGAGCACGGCATGACCGTGCAGTGGGCTCTGACAGTCTTCCTGGTCTTCATCCTCGCTATCGGCCTGTTGCTTTTGGTGATGCCGGTTCGGCTGACCCTCCTGGCCGAGACCCATCCTAAATGGCGGGCGCGTGTCGAGCTGGCACTGTTCGGCGGTTGGCTTCCAAGCCTCGGCATCTATGACACCTCAACGCGGAGGAAGCGAAAGCCAGGCGTAGCAAAAAAGCCCGAGACAGACGGGAAGTCGGGCAAACGCCGTTCAATCGCGCCAGGCGCGTGGGTCGGTCTGGTTCGCGAAATCCTGAGGCGGATTCGGTTTGAGCATTTGCGCGTCGATGCGAAGGTCGGTTTCGATGATCCGGCTGATACTGGCGCTTTTTACGGGATGCTGTCTCCGTTAGTTTATGGTTTTGGGTCGGGCCGTGCCGAGATTGATCTGGAACCGGATTTCCAGAACGCGGGTTTTGATGCCCGCATCGACACTGCGATCGAAGTACGGCCCGTCGCTCTGATCCCGCCGCTTTGGCAATTCGCGTGGCGTGCTTTTGCGAGGCGGTCATGAACCTTTATCTCGAACAGCGCGACGTTCGGGGCTGGCGGATTGCAGCCATCGTCGAAGCAACGGTCAAGTCTAACAGTATTGGCGGGATTTCTCTGTTTTGGGGGTCGAAGCGTCCGGTCGCATTGATCATAATCGGAGGCGGCAAGGTCACCGCATTTGATCGAGGCGGAGCGTCGGTGTCCCTGCATTATGTCGAAGGGCTTGTACCGGGTTGTATCGAAGAGCTTGGCGTCGATCCTCCGCCCGGTTGATTACTGAACCGCTGCTGCGGCGATTGCTGCGAATTTTTCGTCCAGCTCGGCTGCGATTGCGGCCAGCGCCTTGCCGCCCTCATCTGCATAGGCCGACCACACGACGCTTGGGACCTTGTACGACAGGGTCGCGGTGCCATCTGCGTTTTCGGTAACATAGAACCGCATCGGCGCCTCGATCATCGCTGCGGTAGAGGTTTCGAGTGCGCGAACTGCAAAATCGTTGTTGAAGACCCCGATGACTCGGTTGCCAGGGATGGTGATCCCTCGCTTCGCCGCTGCACCCGTAGGACCGGCCTGCGTGACGACAGCCAATCCATTCGCTTTGACAGCCGTTTTCAGGTCATCGACCAGTTGCTTATGAGGTTTGGTGGTCTGGGTTACCGACCAACCCTCACGAGGTTTCAGGTCGCCCGCTATCGCTAAAGATGGGAGTGTCAGGATTGCTGCGATGATAGCTGCGGCGCGCATGAATACCTCCTGGAAAATCTGAGCGCCATAGCACCACGACAGCATCCGGAATGACATTCACAACGCCGTTAGGTTGTCAGGTCTGGATCATCTCGGCCTGGCGTACGACGACTTCGGCCTGCTTAATGCTGGCAATATCGACAAGCCGCCCCTTGTAGACGGTCGCCCCTTCGCCATTCGCTTTGGCCTTTTCCATGGCGGCAAGGATTTCGCGGGCTTCGGTCACTGCCTCCTCGGACGGGGTAAAGACTGCGTTGGCAAGCGCCACTTGTTTCGGATGTATCGCCCATTTGCCGACCATTCCGAGCGTCGCAGACCGGCGGGCCTGGGCGCGGAACCCGTCATCGTCGCTGAAGTCGCCGAATGGCCCGTCGACCGGCAGCACACCATGCGTGCGGCACGCGGCCACGATCGCCGTCTGAGCCCAGTGCCAGGGGTCCGACCAGTATTGCTGGCCTTCGCGCAGCATGTAATAGTTTTCTTGTGTGCCGCCGATGCCGGTTGTCTGCATCCCCATGCTTGCCGCGAAATCAGCGGCGCCCAGGCTCATAGCCTCCAGTCGTGGCGTGGCAGCGGCGATTTCCTCCACGTGCGCGATGCCAGCAGCAGACTCGATGATGACCTCGAAGGCGATCTTCTTCTTGCGCCCCTTGGCCGTCTCGATCGCGGTTACTAGGGCATCGACCGCATAGAGATCACCAGCACAACCCACCTTCGGGATCATGATTTGATCGAGCCGTTCGGACGCTTGCTCAAGCAGGTCAACCACGTCGCGGTACCAGTAGGGTGTATCTAGCCCATTGATCCGGACGCTGAGCGTCTTGCCGCCCCAGTCGATGGCTCCGATCGCCTCGATCACGGTACCGCGCGCGCTGTCCTTGTCAGTCGGGGCGACGGAGTCCTCTAGATCGAGGTTGATCACGTCTGCATGCGACGCCGCCATTTTTTCAAAGATCGCTGGCCGCGAGCCGGGGCCGAAGAGCTGGCAGCGGTTGGGGCGGGCGGGGGCAGCGGGCTGGATGCGAAAGGACACTGTGGCGCTCCTTGAAAGATAATTACGTCGGCTCTGGTGTTCCAGCTATTAAATTGCGCAGGCCGTCGCAACCATCATTTTGCAGGTGCAGCAATGCCGCCGAATTCGGCAATCCAGGCATCGACGCGAAGATTCTTGTGCAGTTTGGCCTGTTCATCGAAAGAACTTTCGCCAGAGCAGCCTGTGCTTGTGAAAATCGGATGCCAATTCCACTGCCGGCCGCCAAACTGCCCGAAAAAGATAAGGGGAATCCGATGATCCGGACACCAT
Organism: Pseudomonadota bacterium; assembly: GCA_038521825.1. Taxonomy (GTDB): domain Bacteria; phylum Pseudomonadota; class Alphaproteobacteria; order Rhodobacterales; family Rhodobacteraceae; genus JBCBKL01. The sequence goes on from JBCBKL010000001.1 coordinate 353,603, forward strand.
ACCTTTTGTTCCTCGGTGATGCGCCGGACCAATTGGCGGCAAAGGTCGCGCAGGGCATCCGTGATTGGCGGCCTGATCATGCTGTCGGGCAGCTTCGCCTGCCGGGATGCGGGGCGGATGTGGGACTGAAGGATATGGACCTAGAGGCGGGCCTTGAGGCGGGCGCCAAGACACTGGTCATTGGCGTTGCCAATCGGGGCGGCGTGATCAGCCAGGCATGGAAGGTCGTTCTGATCGACGCGTTAGAGCGGGGTTACGACCTCGCCAGCGGTTTGCACAACCTACTAAGGGACGAGCCCGATCTTGTTGCTGCAGCCGAGGCGAATGGCCGGGCCCTGCATGATGTTCGTGTGCCCGAAGTGGACTATCCGGTCGCCAACGGCAAGAAGCGGTCGGGCAAGCGCGTCTTGGCTGTTGGCACCGATTGCAGCGTCGGCAAGATGTACACGGGTCTCGCCCTGGACCGTTCGATGCGGGAAAAGGGTCTGAAATCCACGTTCCGCGCGACCGGTCAGACCGGTATTCTGATCACCGGCGACGGTGTGCCGCTGGATGCGGTCATTGCCGATTTCATGGCCGGATCCGTCGAATACCTGACACCAGACAACGACGAGGATCACTGGGATATCATCGAAGGGCAGGGCAGCCTTTATCATGTCAGCTATTCCGGGGTCACGATGGCCTTGATCCACGGCGGTCAGCCCGATGCGCTGATCCTGAGCCATGAACCGACTCGGGCAACGATGCGCGGCTTGCCTGACTATATGTTGCCGAGCCTGCAACAGGTTCAGGACTCTGCGCTGCCCCTGGCCCGCATCGCCAATCCGAGATGCGAAGTTGTCGGTGTCTCGATCAACACCCAGCACATGTCCGAGGACGAGGCGATGTCTTACATGGAGAAGGTTGAGGCTGAGCTTGAACTGCCCACGGTCGATCCGTTCCGGCAAGGGGCAGGGCGGCTTGCCGATGCTCTTGCGGCGCTCTGATCGGATGCGGCTGCTCCCGGGATCAGGCGGATGAGAATCGAAGTGTGCCGCGATACCTTTCCGCTGGCCGAAGTCTTCACGATATCTCGCGGTTCTCGAACCGAGGCTCAGGTTCTTACGGTGCATGTCGAGGACGGCGACGCGAAGGGCTGGGGCGAGTGTGTGCCCTATGCGCGCTACGACGAGACGCTCGACAGTGTAGAATCGCAGATAGCGACCTTGCCTGCCGACATCACCCACAAAGCATTGCTGGATCTGCTGCCGCCGGGCGCGGCTCGGAACGCCGTCGATTGTGCGCTGTGGGATCTGGAGGCGAAGAAGGCCGGCAAACGGATGTGGGAAATCGCAGGGCTTTCGCATCCGGCGCCGCAAATCACTGCGTATACACTTTCGCTTGATGAACCGGATAAGATGCGGGGGCAGGCCGCAAAACACGCACATCGCCCCTTGTTGAAGATCAAGTTGGGTACGCCCGATGATATGCCACGGTTAGAGGCCGTTCGGGCGGGTGCGCCGACCTCAAAGATCATCGTGGATGCGAACGAGGGCTGGTCTGCCGAGATCTATGTCGACCTCGCGCCGCATCTGGCGCGTTTGGGTGTGGCCTTGGTTGAACAACCCTTACCTGCCCCGGATGACCATGCGCTGATTGGGCTCGCGCGGCCCATTCCGGTCTGTGCTGATGAAAGCTGCCATGACCGGCAAAGCCTGTCCGGGCTCGAGGGGAAGTACGATCTTGTTAACATCAAGCTCGACAAGGCTGGCGGGCTAACCGAGGCATTGGCGCTGCGTGCCGCCGCCTTGGCCCAGGGCTTCGGCATCATGGTTGGATGTATGGTGGGGTCTTCGCTGGCGATGGCACCTGCGACATTGCTGGCACAAGGCGCGGCTGTGGTTGACCTTGACGGGCCTCTTCTACTGGCCGAAGACAGACCTCAACCTTTGACCTATGACCAGATGGGCGTACATCCACCATCTGAAAAGCTTTGGGGATAGCCATGCGCACTGTCTACGTGAACGGAGAGTACCTGCCAGAAAACGAAGCCCGCGTTTCGGTATTCGACCGTGGGTTCCTGATGGCCGACGGCGTTTACGAAGTCACGTCGGTTCTCGATGGCAAGCTGATCGATTTCGATGGTCATGCGGCCCGCCTCGAACGGTCTTTGGCAGAGTTGGATATGCGCTCCCCCATATCGAACGACGACTTGCTTGAAGTGCATCGCGAGCTTGTCCGCCAGAACGAAATCGAAGAGGGGTTGGTCTACCTGCAGATCACACGCGGTGCGCCCGCTGATCGCGATTTTGCTTTTCCTGACCCGGAAGAGACGCCGTCAACTATCGTTCTTTTTACCCAAAGCAAGCCTGGGCTGGCGAACAGCCCTGCGGCTGCCAGAGGCATGAAAGTCATCAGCATCGAAGACATTCGCTGGGGCCGTCGCGACATCAAGACCGTGCAGCTGCTTTATCCCAGCATGGGTAAGATGATGGCAAAAAAGGCCGGGGCGGATGATGCGTGGATGGTGCAGGACGGCCACGTGACCGAAGGCACGTCGAACAACGCCTATATCGTCAAGGGTAACAAGATCATCACCCGTCCCCGGTCGAATGACATCCTGCCCGGCATCACCCGCGCCGCCGTTTTGCGTTTTGCGCAAGAGGCTCAGATGGAGGTCGAAGAGCGGCTGTTTACCATCGATGAAGCGAAGGATGCGGACGAGGCATTTATCACCTCGGCCAGCACCTTTGTGATGCCCGTGGTCGAAATCGATGGCGTTTCTTTGGGTGACGGCAAACCGGGACGCGTCGCGCCTAGACTGCGTGAGATCTATCTCGACGAAAGCCGTAAGGCGGCGATCTGACGGATAATATCCGCCTGCGCGGTTCCCCTTCTACGTTTGCGGCTGCTGCGATGGTTATGTCGCACAGCGAACACCCGACTTCGCCAAATCGTTGCTTTTTTCCCGCTTTGGTCGCATCTTCATCGCATTTGAGCGGCGGGTTGGGGTGCTGCGATGCAAAGGATTTCGACACGGGTTTTAAAGCGGACGGCTGCTGCGTTGGCGGGTCTCTTGGGCGTCTTGTTGCTTTTGCCGGTCTTTCAATCGTTCACAGGAGATCTTGCTGATCGTATCGGGTCCGACATCTTCGAAAACGAAACTCAAGAACTCGCGCCGGAGCAAACAACCGATCGTTTGGAGCGGGGTGAACGCGCAATCTCTGTGGTTGCGGATCAGGGTGACGGCATTGTGGGCTTTCTACGTTCTGGCGACCGGGTCGATCTCTATCTCGAGATAGATGACGGTACCCAGCTTATCACATCGGGCGGAGCGATCCGGCTGATCGCGATAAGCGAAAGCGAAATATCATCCCGGCCGGGCAAGTTGCTGACCTTCGCAGTCGATCCCACCATGGCCGCACGGATCGCCCTGGCACAGAACGCAGGCCGCATCCGTGTCGCGCTGCGCGGCGCTGGCGACTCCGAAGCCGGCGGTGAACTCATCGCTGTAGAGCAGACGGACCTGCTGGGTATCGAGGAGGAGGTTGTAGAAGAGGCCAGACAGGAGCGCATCTGCACGGTGAGAACGAGGCGCGGGTCAGAGGTTACTGAAATCGAGATCCCTTGCCCCGCTTCTTCAAATCCCACGAAGAAAAAGAAGAACCAGACCAGAGCGCGCGTCGATGCAATCGTATCGGAGCTCAGGGACGCCGACCTCGCCTTTAACCGCCCAGACGAGATGATACTGGGCCAGACCACAACCGTCGAACTGGTGTTGGCACCCGACGAAGTCGCTGCCCTTGATCAATTGCCCAAAGATGCTGACATATCGACGCGTGCCGAGGCGATTGGCTTGTCTGCGGACTTGTCCGGAACGACCCGGGTCGTCGAGGACGTCGAATATGCGCTCAAGATGCAGGCAACCCTTGCAGGGCTGGATTTCATCATCGATCCACCCGGGCCACAGCGCCGGACATTGCTTGATGATCGATCTGCCAAATGGGTCTGGACGGTCGAACCAAAATCACATGGTCCGGGAAAAGTGCTGAACCTCACGGTGGGCGCAATCGTCGCGGAAGGCGGAACCGACCTGCCACCCATTGCCATCAAAACCTTTAGCGAAAAGATCCTGGTCAACGTGACACTTTGGGATCAGGCCGTGGGTCTCGCGAAAGAAGTCACGGCGCTGCATGGGGTAATCGTGGCTGTGGGCGGTGCCTTAGTTGCAGTGCTCGGCTGGTTGCGCGCGCGTCTTCGTACGGATGAGAGAGCTGACCATAAGCCAGCCGAGGTCATCGTGACCCATAAGATTGCTGCGGATGAAACGGGTGATGCCTGATGATCAGCCCTTGCCGACATTCTCCTCGAACGCCTTTTTGAACTCCGCCTGCTTTTCGCCGCTGGCGTCGGTCTGGTGGCTGGCTTTCCACTCGGCCATCGGCATGCCGTAAAAGATCTCGCGCGCTTCGTCCTTGCCCATTTCGATGCCTCGCTCATTCGCGGCCTCTTGATACCAGCGGCTCAGGCAATTCCGACAGAAACCCGTCAGGTTCATCATGTCGATATTCTGCACGTCTGTCCGTTCCTGCATCAGATGCTGGCGAAGGCGGCGGAAGGCGGCGGCTTCTAGTTCGGTTTTGGTCTGCTCATCCATGGCGGTGTCATCCTTTGCTGTATACCGGCCGGGGCTTTGCCCCGGACCCGGAGTATTCTGGGAACAATAATGTCCAGTTAGAGATTGGCGTCGTTTCGCGCGGCTTCAAGAATGGGTGCGATCCGTTTTGCCCAGGCGGTCTGTCCTTCCTGAGTCTTGATCAGATCCTGCCTGAGTTCGATCAGGACGTTGGGCCGCCCGTGCTGCAGTGCGTGTTGATCGACCGAGTCGCCGGGCAGGTGTCCGGCATAGGGTTCGTTGTCGCCGATTGGTGTTGTGAGGTCATCCGCGAGGCGCGCAATCAGCGGATCGGCGAGGCGACGATCATGGGCAGAGAGAATTCCAATTTCCCAGGGCCGCTGGGCCCCGCCATTCAGCTGGGGTGTGAAGCTGTGGACGGCGGCAAGTGTGATTTCGGGGCGGGCGGCCATATCTTCGAGAGCATCGTGATAAGGCTGCCAGAACTTGGCAACGCGCCGCGCTTTCTCGGCCGCGTCGGCATGCCGGTTTCCGCGGATGATCGTACCATCATAGAGCTTCATCAGGAGTGTCGGATCGTCAAGCCCGCGGTTTGGATCGATCACCAGCCTCGAAAAATTCGAAAGTATCACCGGTGATTGTAGAAGGTCACCGAGTGCCAGGGCAACGCCCGCCGCGCCGATGTCGTATGCGATATGTCGCCCCATATCGCTGGCGGGCAGCCCCAGTGAACCGCCATTCACACTGTCCGGAACGGTATTGGTCGCATGATCGCAGGTGATCAGCCAGCCGCCGGGCCGATCCTTTCCCTCGATCCTAAATGGCGAAAATGTCATGCTTCCGTCATCCTTTTCGATGCAGGTCTAACCCTGTTGTCGGCAGAAGGGAATTCGGCGATAACGCTAACACAACCAACCGGGGGCATTCGATGAGACGCCATCGCAACGTAAAAATCGTGGCTACGCTGGGTCCGGCGTCAAGCACCTATGACATGATCCGCGCATTGCACGAGGCGGGAGCCGATGTTTTTCGGCTCAACATGTCCCACGGCAGTCACGAGGAGATTGCCGAACGCCATGGCATCATCCGCAAAGTAGAAGACGACCTTGGATCGACTATAGCGATACTTGCCGACCTGCAGGGTCCTAAGCTGCGCGTGGGTGTGTTTGGGAACGGCAGCGAGGATCTGGTCGAAGGCGCATCGTTTCGTTTGGACCTCGATCAGGCCCAAGGCGATCTCAACAGGGTCTGTCTGCCCCATCCCGAGATCTTCGCGGCCCTCAAGCCGGGGGCGGGTCTGCTGGTGAATGACGGCAAGATCCGCCTCAAGGTGAACGACTGTGGTGATGACTTTGCCGATTGCGAAGTGGTTACGGGCGGGACAATCTCGAACCGCAAGGGTGTCAACGTTCCGGATGTCGAACTGCCGCTTGCCGCGCTGAGTGAAAAGGATCGGGCCGATCTGGAGTTTGTCTGTAGTCTTGGCGTCGACTGGCTCGCCCTATCCTTTGTTCAGCGTGCCAGCGACGTGACCGAGGCCCGGGCGTTGGCCAAGGGCCGCGCCGCGATCTTGTCCAAGATTGAAAAGCCTGCCGCCGTGGTAAAGTTTGACGAGATCCTCGAGGCAAGCGACGGGATCATGGTGGCTCGTGGCGATCTGGGGGTTGAACTGCCGGTCCAGAACGTGCCGCCTATTCAAAAGCGCTTGATCCGGAAGTGCCGTACGGCCGCAAAGCCCGTGATCGTGGCTACACAGATGTTGGAAAGCATGATCGAAAGCCCGATGCCCACACGGGCAGAGGTTTCAGATGTGGCTACGGCGATTTATGAAGGGGCGGACGCGGTGATGCTGAGCGCCGAAAGTGCCGCTGGCCAGTATCCTATTGAGGCCGTGACAACCATGGATCACGTTGCCATCGAGATTGAGCGCGATCCGACCTACACCCAGATCATCGAAGCCTCGCGTCATGCCAAGCGGACGACCGTGGCGGACGGCATCGTCGCCGCAGCAAGAGAGATCGCCGAGACCACCGATATCAAAGCGATCTGTTGCTTCACCCATTCCGGAACAACGGCGCTGCTGGTGGCGCGCGAACGCCCGCGTGTTCCGATCCTCGCTTTGACACCGCTTCAGGGTACGGCGCGGCGATTGGCCCTCGTCTGGGGCTGCACCTGCATCATGACGAAAGAGCTTGATCGCTTCAAAATGGCAGTGGTAGAGGCCGCCCGTGCGGCCCGCGAAGAGGGCTTTGCCGATACCGACGATCAGATCGTCGTAACCGCGGGTGTTCCCTTCAATATGCCGGGCACAACTAACATCCTGCGCGTTGCCCCGTGTGACGAGCGTTTGATTTTCAGAACTGATCCGGAGTAGCGTTCCCCAAAAAAGGGGACAAAGATGCAAATTGATCCTGATCTTATGTTCGTGATCGGGTTGCTGATCGGCGGGTTTTCGATCCCATCCATTTTCTCGGCCATTTCGGACGGGCGTGCGCCGCGCGCGTCAGCGATCACCATTCTGCTGGCATTCGGTTGCGTTCTATACGCGATCAACAACAAGCCGGGCGGCTACACGATCGATCAGGTGCCCGAAGTGTTTGTCGAGGTCATTTCGCGCTTTACCGGCTGACGCGATCCGCCCCCTCGCCGCTCTCTTTCTTCTTGCCAAATGCTTTGCTCGCATCTATAGCCCGCGTCTCAGTCAGCGCGTCCGGCCACAGTGGCATGCCGAGTCGTGCATAAACCGACCGATCAAGGAGACGGAAATGCCCAAGATGAAGACAAAGTCTAGCGCCAAGAAGCGCTTTAAGGTCAGTGCGACCGGCAAAGTGATGGGCGCCCAGGCCGGCAAGCGTCACGGCATGATCAAACGCACCAAGAAATTCATTCGTGATGCGCGCGGCACCACGACCCTGTCGGCTCCCGACGCCCGTATCGTCAAGGGCTATATGCCCTACGACCGCTAAGAGGAGGCGAGAGAGATGTCCCGAGTAAAAGGCGGAACAACGACGCACGCGCGTCACAAGAAGGTCATCAAAGCAGCCAAGGGCTATTATGGTCGCCGCAAGAGCACGTTCAAGGTTGCCCGGCAGGCCGTCGACAAGGCAAACCAGTACGCCACGCGCGATCGCCACAACCGTAAGCGCAATTTCCGCGCGCTTTGGATCCAGCGGATCAACGCCGCCGTTCGCGCCCATGACGAGGCGCTGACATATAGCCGCTTTATCAATGGTTTGAACCTCGCCGGGATCGAAGTTGACCGGAAGGTCCTTGCTGATCTTGCAGTCAACGAACCTGAGGCATTTGCCGCGATCGTTGATCAGGCCAAGGGCGCACTACCTGCCTGATCAGAGGCGACATTGACGATATCTGGGCCGCTCTGCTGAGCGGCCCTTTTTAGTTTTCGCGTCAGCGCGCAAGAAGCCGAATACACTTGGGATTGTAGTGTAGCGGCGGCCTTACCTCGCAAGATGCGAGGCTAACGTCGAAAGGCCAAAGCCGTTCCATTCTGCGACGGCGGAATGCCTAGAGGTCGCGCTTGGTCCAGGCGACAACCCGTCGGCTGACTTCACCGTTTCATTGTACCAGTCAAGCGGCTGTCTTGGCGCCGAGGCGGTTCTGAGCGACCCGGATGTTCAGACCTTGGTCTATGCCGAAAATGCCGAATGCATCTAAATTATCTCGGCTGATGATTTCCCATTCCTTTTGACCGATCCCGACGGCGGCGGCTCCACCATCCTTTGTCATACAATGGAAAGCGTCTGCTATGTTCATCTTCTATATGAATTGCATCAGATCGTTTGCGCCGATGGTTTGCTGAGCGAAAGCCTGTTGCCCAACCGTTGCGCCTCGCGGATTGGGGTCGTGAGGCAAGAACCACGATCCTGAACCGGTTTCCAGAACTCAGCCATTCAGAAGACGCTTGGAAATCGGCCCGAAGGCTGGCGCAGGACCGAAGCGCGCAGTTGTTGATGGACGCATAGCGCAGGGTGCTTGAATTCGCCGCCCCGCAGCGCTAGCACCCTTGCGATCACTGCGTTTGAGGATGCCATGAAAGAGCTGCGTCAAAAATACCTCGAAGCCATTGCGGCTGTTGGTGACGAAGCCACGTTGGAAGAATTGCGCGTTCAGGCCATCGGCAAGAAGGGCGAAGTCAGCCTTAAGATGCGTGAGCTTGGCAAGATGACGCCAGAAGAACGGCAGGTTGCCGGACCGGCCCTGAATGCGCTTAAGGACGAGATCAACAGCGCGCTGGTTGCCAAGAAATCCGCGCTTGCCGATGCGGCGCTTGATGAGCGGCTGCGGACCGAGTGGCTGGATGTGACGCTGCCGACCCGGGCGCGCCGCACGGGCACCTTGCATCCGATCAGTCAGGTCACCGAAGAAGTGACGGCGATCTTTGCCGAGATGGGCTTTGCCGTCGCTGAAGGTCCGCGGATCGATACCGATTGGTACAACTTCGATGCGCTCAATATGCCCGATCATCACTCGGCGCGGGCCGAGATGGATACGTTCTATATGCATCGGGCAGAGGGGGATAACCGCCCGCCGCATGTACTGCGAACCCATACATCACCGGTGCAAATCCGGTCGATGGAGATCATGGGCGCGCCGTTGCGCGTGATCTGTCCGGGTGGGGTTTACCGCGCCGATTATGATCAGACGCACACGCCGATGTTCCACCAGGTCGAGGGCCTTGCCGTCGATAAAGACATCAGCATGGCCAACCTCAAGTGGGTGCTTGAGGAGTTCGTCAAAGCTTACTTTGAGGTCGACGGTGTCGAGCTTCGGTTCCGCGCGTCACACTTCCCCTTCACCGAGCCGTCGGCCGAGGTCGATATCCGCTGCTCGTGGGAAGGTGGGACACTCAAAGTGGGCGAGGGCGATGACTGGCTTGAAATCCTGGGGTCCGGCATGGTTCATCCCAAGGTCCTGCAGGCCGGTGGCATCGACCCCGACCAATGGCAGGGCTTTGCCTTCGGTATGGGCATCGACCGGATCGCAATGCTGAAATACGGCATCCCCGATCTCCGCGCCTTCTTCGACAGCGACCTTCGCTGGCTGCGTCACTACGGTTTTGCGGCGCTAGACGTGCCCACGTTGCGCGGCGGTCTGAGCCGGTGAGGCCGGCGCACAAGGCCATCTTCTGGGGCCTTGTGACGCTGATCGTGCTTGCGCATGTCGCGCTGTGGCGTTCGGATATGCCGCCCGATCTCAAGATGACCTTCACGATACTGAATGCTATCGGGTGGTCGATCATCTTACTGCCCATCGTCTTTGTTTCGCGCTGGATGAATGCAATTGAGCGTCGGAACGCAGAAAGGGCGCGCGAGCAGATCCCTCCGAATGGCCCTACGCGCTTGTGAAGTGACAGGCGGAAACAGATAGCTAGGGTCACCGCCATGCGTTCTGTCGTTCTTGCACTTGCTTTCGCCCTGTTGTCACCTTTGCCACTTTCGGCTTCGTCTACGGATCGGTGCGAGGTCGAGGTGGCATGCCATCTGGGTGATCGGTCGTATCATGTAAAGCCGCCGGATGATTGGGATGGCGTGTCACCGCTGCCGGTACTCTTGCACTTCCACGGCTGGGCGCGCACGGGCGCGCTGCCCGTACGCCACCAGCGGATTTCGGGCGCAACGCGGCGCCGTGGGGTGTTGTTGCTGGCACCCAACGGTCGGCGCAAGACATGGGATTTCTGGAGCGGCGATACGGATGATGTCGCATTCGCAGCGGCCGTCATCGAGGATGCCGCGCGGCGTTATCCGATCGATCGTAATCTGATCTTCGTCTCCGGTTATTCCTATGGCGGCGCGATGGCATGGCGTTACGTGTGCGAGAATGGCAACGACGTTCGCGCCCTGCTGGCCGTGTCCGGCAGTATCCGCCAAACCGAGGATTGCGCGCAGGGGCCACGGGAGGTCCGGCATGTTCACGGCCTCGCGGATACGGTGATGGATTTTCCCATGGGTTCGAACGGCGATCAGACCTTTCCAGTCAGCCTTTGGCGCGATCGCTTTGACTGTGCGGCTGGGCTGGCGGCGGGCCCCTGGCAGGCGGTTAGCTTTCTTACCTTCGAAAGGACCGTCTGGAGTGATTGTGCCGATCAGCGCCGCGTCACGCTCGATGTGCATCCGGGCGGGCATTTCATTCCGCACGGTTGGATCGGTCGCCAACTGGATGAGTTGCTTGGGCGGGAGTCCACTTATCCTTGAGCGTACTTGCATCTTGCACGCGCCTTTGCCATTGGACCAAAGACGTTCCACCCTGCGAAAGCCTGTCCGATGAAGTTCACCCTGTCATGGCTAAAAAAGCACCTCGAGACTGAAGCGAGCCTTGATGACATCCTGTATGCCCTGACGGATTTGGGGCTGGAGGTCGAAGGGGTCGAAGATCGTGCTGCGCGGCTGAGGGATTTTACCATCGGCAAGGTGTTAAAGGCCGAAAAACACCCGGATGCCGACCGCTTGCGCGTTTGCCAAGTCGCAACGGATGAGGGTGAAAAGCAGATCATCTGTGGTGCGCCGAATGCCCGCGAAGGAATCACAGTGGTGGTCGCCAAGCCGGGCGTCTATGTGCCCGGTATCGACACAACCATTGGCGTGGGCAAGATCCGAGGGATCGAAAGCTTTGGCATGATGGCGTCCGAGCGCGAGATGGAGCTGTCAGAGGAACATGACGGGATAATCGAATTGCCAAGCGGCGAGGTCGGCCAACGTTTTGTCGACTGGCTGGCGGCGAACGATCCGGCCAAGGTCGATCCGGTCATCGAAATCGCCATCACGCCCAACCGACCAGATGCTCTGGGTGTTCGCGGCATTGCCCGAGATCTCGCGGCGCGTGGCCTCGGTACGCTCAAACCCATGGACACCGAATTCGTCGCAGGCAGTTTCCCGTGCCCGATCACGGTCAGCATTGATGCGGACACGCGTGACGGCTGCCCTGTTTTCTATGGCCGGGTCATCCGGGGGGTGAAGAACGGGCCATCACCGCAATGGTTACAGGATGCGCTGCGCGCGATCGGTCTGCGGCCGATCTCGTTGTTGGTCGATGTCACGAACTACTTCACGTTCGACCGCAACCGGCCACTGCACGTCTTTGACGCGGACAAGGTGGCGGGCAACCTGCGGGTCCACCGTGCCGTGGGCGGCGAGCAAATCATGGCGCTTGACGACAAGAGCTATGCCTTTGAGGCAGGCATGATGATCATATCGGATGACAACGGGCCGGAAAGCATCGCAGGCGTCATGGGCGGGGCCGAAACTGGCTGCACCGACGCGACCGTGAACGTCTTTGTTGAAAGCGCGTATTGGGACCCGATCCAGATCGCGCTGACGGGGCGGGCGCTGAAAATCAACTCCGATGCACGCTATCGGTTTGAGCGCGGTGTTGATCCGGATTTCACGCCGGAGGGTGTTGAACTCGCGACGCGCATGATCCTGGATCATGCGGGAGGTGAAGCCTCGGACGTGGTGTATGCCGGGGAAATTCCAAATTACGACCGGGCCTATCGCCTTGATCCCGCCCGCGTTCAAAGCCTTGTTGGGATGGACATCCCGGAGGCTGAGCAGCGGCAGACACTGACATCGCTCGGTTTCCGCCTGGACGGCGATCTAGCCCATGTTCCAAGCTGGCGGCCTGACGTGCAGGGTGAGGCTGATCTGGTCGAAGAAGTTGCGCGCGTGGCGTCGCTGACCAAGCTGCAGGGCAAACCGCTGCCGCGCTTGTCAGATGGTGTGCCGAAACCGGTCATGACCGCGGCGCAACGACGCTTGCAGGCGGCGCGCCGAACGACCGCCGCCTTAGGCTACAACGAATGCGTAACCTATACCTTTATTGATCAGGCCTCCGCGCAGCTTTTTGGTGGCGGCACTGACGCGACCAAGGTCGAGAACCCGATTTCAAGCGAAATGAGCCACATGCGCCCCGCTTTGCTGCCCGGTTTGTTGCAGGCGGCGGCCCGCAATCAGGCGCGTGGCTTCATGGATGTCGCATTGTTCGAGGTCGGTCCTTCCTTTCATGGTGGTGAGCCGGGCGAGCAGCACAACCTGATCACCGGGCTGCTTGTCGGTCGGTCGGGTCCAAAGGACACGCATGGCGCGTCGCGGCCCGTTGATGTGTTTGATGTCAAAGCGGATGCCGAGGCCGTTCTGTCGGCAATCGGAGCGCCTGCCAAAGTGCAGGTGCTCAGAAACGGTCGCGAATGGTGGCACCCAGGACGGCATGGCGTCATTTGCTTGGGCCCCAAAAAGGTTCTTGGCGTCTTTGGCGAGCTTCACCCCAAAGTGCTGAGCGCGATGGACGTTCAGGGGCCCGCAATGGCCTTTACTCTTTGGCCGGATGAGGTGCCTTTGCCGCGGAAGTCGGGTGCGACCCGACCGGCGTTGGACATCAGCGATCTCCAGGCGGTTGAACGTGACTTTGCCTTCGTGGTCAATGCCGATGTCGAAGCACTGACGCTTGTCAACGCAGCCGCTGGTGCCGACAAAGCCCTGATCGAAGACGTTCGGGTTTTTGATGAGTTCATTGGTGGCTCGGTTGGTGAAGGCAAGAAATCACTGGCGATCACCGTGCGCTTGCAACCCCGCGAAGCGACGCTGAAGGAGGCCGAAATCGAAGCGGTCAGTGCGAAAGTCGTCGAGAAAGTAACCAAGGCGACGGGCGGGGTATTGCGCGGCTGATCCTTGTCTGCGGCTCTGAGTGCGTTAGCTCGTCAAACGAGAACAGGGAGGGTCGAATGCTTAACGTCTATCTGTCCGGTGAGATCCACACCGACTGGCGGGAACAGATCATTGCGGGCGCGCAGGGCCTCGACATCAACTTCGGAACCCCCGTCACCGATCACGCGGCGAGTGACGATTGCGGCGTCGCAATCTTGGGTGGTGAGCAGAACAAGTACTGGCACGACCACAAGGGCGCGATGGTCAACGCGATCCGCACCCGCAAAGGAATCGAAGACGCTGACGTCGTCGTCGTACGTTTTGGCGATCAGTACAAACAATGGAATGCTGCATTTGATGCGGGCTTTGCCGCAGCGCTTGGAAAGTCGCTGATCATTCTGCACGGACCCGATCATGCCCATGCTCTGAAAGAGGTCGATGCGGCCGCTCTGGCGGTTGCTGAGGAGCCCGCTCAGGTCGTCCAGATCCTGTGCTACGTGTTGACGGGCGAATTGCCAGCTTAACCCCTTGATCCCACTCTCATTGCCGTTAGCCTCCGCCCCGTGGGAGGGTCCGAATGGGTTATGATTATGTTGTTGTTGGTGGCGGCTCTGCCGGTTGTGTCATGGCAGCGCGGCTTAGCCAAGACCCGAAGGTATCCGTTTGCCTGATCGAAGCGGGTGGCAGCGGTCGGGACATCTTCGTGCGCGCGCCTGCCCTTGTCGCTGCGATGGTGTCGGGCCGTCCGAAAATCAACAACTGGGCTTTCCACACCGAACCGCAGGCCGGACTGAACGGGCGCCGCGGCTTTCAGCCCCGGGGTCGCACCTTGGGCGGATCGAGTGCGATCAATGCGATGCTATACGTACGTGGCCACCGGAAAGACTATGACGAATGGGCAGATCTTGGTTGCGAAGGGTGGGATTGGGAAAGCGTGAGACCCTACTTCCAGCTCTCTGAGCGCAACGCCAATGGCGGCGACGACTTGCACGGCGCAGACGGGCCGCTGCAGGTGGCGGATCAATCCGAGCCGCGCAAGATTAGCCATGCTTTTGTTGACGCCGCAGAGGCGTGCCAGATCCGTCGTAACGATGATTTCAACGGGCCAAGACAAGAGGGTGCGGGATTCTATCAGGTCACGCAGTTTTTTGACGGTCCCGATCGTGGCGAGCGGTGTTCAGCGGCGGCTGCCTATCTGACCGATCAGGTCAGAGATCGGCCAAATCTGACTGTTCTGACCCGAGCCACCGCGCAGCGTATCGTGACAGAAGACGGTCGGGCGACGGCTGTCCTTATCAAGCAGGGGCGCAAGCAGGTGAGAGTGGATGCGAAGCGAGAGGTAATTCTCAGCGCAGGCGCATTCGGCTCGCCGCAGCTGTTGCTGCTGTCCGGCATAGGCCCGGCTGATGAGCTTGCGGCCCATGGGATCGCGGTGCAGCACGAGTTGCCGGGCGTAGGTCGCAACCTGCAGGATCATCTGGATTACGTGATTTCGTACCATTCCAAACGGGCGGATACCGTTAGCCTTGGCCCAAGGGGCCTGTTCCAGCTTACAAAGGCCGGGCTGCAATGGCGGCGGGATGGGACCGGGCTGTTTGCGACGCCATTTGCGGAGACCGGTGCGTTCCTACGTTCGGAGCCTGGGCTCGACCGGCCTGATCTGCAGTTGCACATGGTCGTGGGGGTCGTCGACAATCACATGCGCAAACTGCATTTCCGCTACGGGTTCTCTTGTCACGTCTGTGTTCTGCGGCCGCAGTCGCGCGGACATGTCGGGCTGCAGTCGGACAACCCAATCGATGCGCCACGGATCGATCCGGGCTATCTGAACGACGGGCGAGATCTGCGCAGTCTGATGCGGGGCGCACGAATGATGGAGAGTGTCCTGACTGCTGCTCCGTTCGATCCCTGGCGCGGCAAGAGGCTGTACGATCACAACGGGTCTGACGCCGCGCTTGAGGCCGATATCCGAACGCGTGCCGACACGATCTATCATCCGGTTGGGACGTGCAAGATGGGCACGGATGACATGGCGGTGGTTGATACGCAGGGCCGCGTGCAGGGTCTTGCGGGTCTGCGGGTGGTGGATGCGTCGATCATGCCCAGGTTGATCGGGGGCAACACCAATGCCCCAACGATCATGATGGCCGAAAAGATTTCGGACGAGATGCGCGCCGCCTAGTCGCGCGGCGGTGTGACAAGGCCTTTCTGAACCGCCGGACGTTCCAGAAAGCGGTCAAGATAGGCAACCAGATTTTTGTGCTCAGCCCACCCAACGGCCTCCTTAGCGCCGTAGAAATCGAGCGCACGCAACCACGGGGCAATCGCGATATCAGCAATTGAATAGGATCCGGTGATCCAGTCCTTGCCATCCATAGCGCCCTCGAGGACGCCAAGCAGTCGCTTTGCCTCACCGATATAGCGTTCCTGCGGGCGCTTGTCTTCGTATGTGCTACCCGCGAATTTGTAGAAAAAGCCGAGCTGCCCCAACATCGGGCCCAAACCACCCATCTGCCACATCAGCCATTGGATCGTTTGCGCCTTGTCGGCCGCCGTCTGCCCGATCAGCTTGCCCGTCTTCTCTGCCAGATAGATCAGGATCGCCCCCGATTCAAAAAGGGCGACCGGTCCGTCAGGGTCAATGATGGCCGGGATCTTGTTGTTCGGGTTTAGCGACAGGAATTCGGGGCTTTTTACATCGGCGTCCGCCAACGTGACGCGATGCACCTCGTACGGGATTTGCAGCTCTTCCAGAGCGATCGAGGCCTTGACCCCGTTTGGTGTTGGAAACGAATAAAGTTGGAGGATTTCCGGGTTCCGCGGCGGCCATTTCTGGGTGATCGGATGGGCATTCACGTCAAGCATGGGGAGGCTCCGTTTGGGTGAGGGTCACAAAACCTAGAATTTCCCCCTTTAATGAAGTCTTGCAATGTGAACGAGTGTGTTAACCATTGTTCACCAGCGCACAACAACGTGAAAACACGTCGCTAACTAGCCAACGGGAGACAGAAATGATAAAAGAATTTCAAGACTTTATCGCACGCGGCAACGTCATGGACATGGCCGTCGGTATCATCATGGGTGCGGCCTTCACGGCCATTGTGACGTCACTGGTTGACGACCTTGTTAACCCTCTGATCGGCCTTGTGATCGGTGGCGTCGACTTTTCGGCGATGAGTTTCGGGGTCGCCGACGCGCAGTTCCTCTACGGTAACTTCATCAACGCCGTGATCAAGTTCATCATCATCGCCTGGGTCGTCTTCCTGCTGGTCAAGGGCGTCAATTCGATGAAAGACAGCGCGATGGCCAAGGAAGAAGAAGCTGTCGAAGAAGAACCGTCGGGTCCGACACAAGAGGAACTGTTGACAGAGATCCGCGACGCCCTCAAGGCTGGTCGCTAAGCATATCCTTCCCCTGATTTCCCTCGGGGCGATGGAAGAAGCCGGTCAGAGCCGTAGGGCTTTGGCCGGCGACAGCACATCAATACCAAGGGCCTTCCCCACGGCGTAATACGTCAAATTGCCCGCGTGAACGTTGAGACCCGCCAAAAGGTGGGGGTCATCACTACAGGCCTGTTGCCAACCCTTGTTTGCCAGTGCCAGCATGAACGGCATTGTTGCATGGCTGAGTGCCATGGTTGATGTCCGGGCCACCGCACCGGGCATGTTGGCGACGCAGTAGTGCATCACGCCATCGACCTCATAGATCGGATCCTGATGCGTGGTCGGGCGTGATGTCTCAAAACAACCACCCTGATCGATTGCGACATCGACGATAGCAGCCCCGTTTCGCATGGTAATAAGCTGATCCTTGGTGACCAGTTTCGGCGCGGCCGCGCCCGGGATCAGCACTGCTCCGATGACCAGGTCCGCGTTTTCCACCAGTTCGGCAGTCGTTGCATGGCTGGCATAGGCCGTCTTGAACTGAGATCCGAACACATCATCGAGATACCGAAGGCGCGCCAGCGACCGGTCCAGCACCGTCACATCCGCTCCCATTCCGGCCGCGACGCGCGCGGCATGGGTTCCCACCACGCCACCGCCGATCACGACAACATCGGCCGGTACCACGCCGGGCACGCCGCCCATCAGCACACCCCGGCCACCATTGGCCTTTTGCAACGTCCAGGCGCCAACCTGAGGGGCCAGTTTGCCAGCCACTTCCGACATCGGGGCGAGCAGCGGCAAGCCACCCCGGTCATCTGTCACCGTTTCGTAAGCGATTGCAGTGCAGCCTGAGGCGATCAGGTCCTCGGTCTGTTCGGGGTCCGGTGCGAGATGCAGGTAGGTGAACAAAACCTGACCTTCACGCAGCATCTTTCGTTCGGCAGCCTGTGGTTCTTTGACCTTCACGACCATGTCGCACCGGGCAAATAGGTCGCTGGCTTCTGCCACGATCTCTGCGCCCGCCGCTCGGTAGTCATCGTCGGCGAAACCCGCACCCTGACCAGCACCCTTTTGAATGAGCACCTGATGGCCGTAGGCGACGGCCTCTTGAGCGGCAGCGGGTGTAACGCCCACGCGAAACTCTTGCGGTTTGATTTCTGTCGGGCAACCGATCTTCATGAATTCGTCCTCCTCCAACATCTTTATCTTCGCGTGATGAGGTCAAAATTACAGTCGAAAGATCGACCTCTAGTTGACAAAGAGGCGGAATGATCTTGCGCATTTGGCAAAACTCTTCGAATTATCTGCGAATGAAATTGGATGACACCGACTTGCGCATTCTGCGTGCCTTGCAAAAGAAAGGGCGCATCTCGAACGCTGACCTAAGCGAGGTGGTCAACCTATCTCCTTCGGCTTGTCACCGGCGTGTGGGCAGGCTCGAGGCCGAAGGATACATTCGCGACTACGTCGCCTTGCTCGACGCGCGGAAGATCGGTGTGCCGACAACCGTCTTCGTGGAAATCACACTGCAGGGACAGTCAGACGAGGTTCTGGACGCGTTTGAAAAGGCCGTCGCCCGCATCCCGGATGTTCTGGAATGCCATCTGATGGCAGGTACTGCGGACTACATCCTGAAGGTCGTTGCAGAGAACACCGATGATTTCGCGCGCATTCACCGTCAATACCTCGCGCGCTTGCCTGGGGTGGCGCAGATGCAGTCGAGCTTTGCCCTGAGGACCGTCTTCAAGACGACAGCACTGCCTTTGTGATACCCTTTCCCTTATTTCGCGAATCATTTTTCGGGCCCACAGGTTTAGGGCGATTGTTTTTAGGGAGGATACTATGCGCATTGATAATGACCGGCTGGTCGGTAACGACAATCGGAAAGTGCAGTTCAAGAAAGCAGGAACAAGCGGTGGCGGGTTGACCGGCGGAAAGCCACGGTTCCTGGTTATCCACTACACCGCAAATGGATCGGCGGGTGGGGCGGTTAACTGGTTCACACGATCTGATGCCAATACATCGGCCCACCTTGTGATTGGCCATGATGGCGCGATCACCCAGCTTCTAAATTTCGACACTGTCGGCTGGCATGCTGGGAAGAGCGAGTGGAAGAACGTAAAGGGCCTTAACAGTCACTCCGTCGGGATCGAAGTGGTCAATTGGGGGATCCTTTCGAAATCGAGCGCGGGATCTTGGGTTTCCTGGACTGGTACACCGGTTCCTGATCAACGCGTCATTCTCGCAAGTCATCGCCATCGCCCCGGCCAGTCGGACGGATGGGAGGTATTTGACGAGGTTCAGTTCATGGCGACTGTCGATGCGGCGCGCGCGATCGTCGAGGAGTACGGGATCGGGCCGTCGGATGTGGTCGGGCACGACGATATCTCGCCTGGGCGCAAGGTTGATCCGGGCCCCGCCTTTGACATGGATCGATTTCGGGGTTTGGTTTTCGGTCGGTCCGAAGACGATTGGAACGATCTTGCATACAAGGTTCGATCGAATTCAGGACTGAACATGCGTAAGGGGCCGGGGGTCGATCACGAGGTCATCAAACTGCTCGACGACGGGGCCGAGGTGCATGCCATCGAGCAGACTGGAAAGTGGTGGTTGGTGGCCGAGGTGGTCAACGGCAAAGAGGATCAAACTGGCTACGTACACAGTCACTGGCTGCGACCTGCCTGATTTCTTTCCCAAATAACTACAAAACCCCGCAGACCATGGCCGCGGGGCTTTCGACTTGTTCGCAATGGATCAGAAGCGCCTTACAGCAGCCCTTCGCGTTGTGCCTTTTTGCGTGCGAGCTTGCGGGCCCGGCGAATGGCTTCGGCCTTTTCACGCGCCTTTTTCTCGGACGGTTTTTCGAAATGCTGCCGCAGCTTCATTTCGCGAAAAACACCTTCGCGTTGCAGCTTTTTCTTCAGCGCGCGAAGCGCTTGATCGACATTGTTGTCGCGAACACTAACCTGCATGTGGTTGTCACCACCTTTCTAGATTTGAGTTGCAAGGATTTGCAGGAGGTGGCCGTATAGCAAGGCGCTGCTATCTTGTCCAGTGCGCGGTTCCACAGGAGGCTCGGATGGCCATACCTTACGACGAAACCAAATCTAAGCTACTCAACGCTGCCTTGGGCCACGTGCCGTTTGACGGCTGGTCCGAGGTCACATTCCGCGCCGCCGCTGCGGATGCGGGGGTGGAATTGTCGATGGCGCGGGCGGTATGCCCCAGAGGAGCGATCGACTTGGCGGTCGCGTACCACGACCGCGGCGATGCGCTGATGATCGAGCGCCTCAAATCTACCGACATGACCGAGTTGCGGTTTCGCGACAAGGTCGCTTTGGCAGTCCGGTGCAGGATCGAAGCCGTCGATGACAGAGAGGCGGTGCGCCGCGGAACCACTCTGTTTTCCTTGCCAATGCACGCTGCCGATGGCGCCCGACTGATCTGGGGCACCGCGGACAAGATCTGGGACACGTTGGGTGACACGTCTGATGACGTGAACTGGTACACCAAACGCGCCACGCTAAGCGGAGTCTACTCTTCCACGATCCTGTTCTGGCTTGGCGACGATAGCGTCGATCATCAAGCGACTTGGGAATTCCTGGATCGGCGGATCGACAACGTGATGCAGTTCGAAAAGCTCAAGGCCCAGGTGCGTGACAATCCTGTTCTGAGCCGATTGATGGCGGGGCCCAATTGGGTTCTTGGTCAGATCAAAGCACCGCCGCGCATGCCAGATATCGATCTGCCGGGATCTTGGAGCGATCCCGGGCGCTAAGGATTAACGACGAAGCCGATCACCACCGCTTGGACCGCGACGACGAAAATGTTCGTCATCACCACAGGATTGCGAACTCCAAGCATCGAGGCCGTCGCGAGCTTATAGACGATCTGAACCGCGAATAGCCCGAACGTCATTGGCACGGCCCAGGCGACGCCCAGCGTCAGCGCCACAAGCAGACCGACGCTCACCACCGCGATAGCACCGTAGACGCGAGTGAGAATCTCACGGGCATTGGTTTTGGGGCCCATCACCGTTTCGATCGACCCGCGATCAAGCAGCAAAGCGCTCAGAATCGGTAAGAGGATTACAATGTTCAAGATCAGGGCGAGGCTGAGCATCCGACTTCCTTTTTAACCACGAGCATAATACGAGCAGCTAAACAGGATGGATCAAAGCGATGCCCAGATTTATGCGAGCGATTGAAATCACGTCTCCGGGTGGCCCCGAAGTTCTGACACCCACGGATCGGGCACGACCAGTCGCTGCGCATGGTCAGGTCGTTGTCGAAGTCGCATGGGCTGGCGTTAATCGCCCGGATGCCCTGCAGCGCGCGGGCCTATACAATCCACCGCCGGGCGCGAGCGATTTGCCCGGTTTGGAGGCATCGGGTCATGTGGTCGAGGTCGGCCCGGGCGTGACTGGCTTGAGCATTGGTGACGCCGTCTGTGCGCTGCTGCCGGGTGGCGGCTATGCCGAGTATGTCGCGACGCCCGCCGCCCATTGCTTGCCGGTGCCGTCGGGAATGAGCCTGAGGGAGGCCGCGTGTCTGCCCGAGACGTTCTTTACCGTCTGGACCAATGTTTTTGATCGCGGCTTCTTGCAAAGCGGTGAACGCTTTCTGGTCCACGGCGGATCTAGCGGCATCGGAACGACGGCCATCCAGCTTGCCAACGCTTTCGGTGCCCGAGTATTCACGACCGCCGGCTCCGAAGAAAAATGCGAAGCGTGCGTTGCCCTAGGTGCTGAACGGGCGATCAACTATCGAGATGACGATTTCGTTGCGGTGATGAAAGCCGACGGCGGCGCCAACCTCATCCTTGATATGGTTGGCGGCCCCTACATTTCTCGCAACCTTTCTGCCTTGGCAGATGACGGTCGGTTGGTTCAGATCGCGTTTCTGCAAGGTCCCAAAGCCGAAGTAAATTTTGCCCAGCTCATGACGCGGCGCCTCACCATGACCGGCAGTACTCTACGCCCGCAAAGCGATCTGGCCAAAGCCAAGATCGCACAGGACCTGCACGAAGCGGTATGGCCGCTTTTGTCGAACGGGAGGGTGAAGCCGGTGATGGATTCGGAGTTTGATTTCGAGGATGCATCGGCGGCCCATGCCCGTATGGAGACGTCATCCCACATCGGAAAGATCGTGCTCAAGGTAAAAGGCGGTTGACCGGGGTCGTTAGCGGATCGGCGTAAAGAGTGCGGATTTGGCACGGCAGTCCCGCACGACGTCCTGACCGCACGGCACCGGATCGAGGGATTTTGAAAGACAGATCCGCGCCTCCTGAATGTGGCCATCTCGGCACGTGATGGTGATTCCGTCCGACTCGAAATCGGAATTTGCTTTGAGAAACGCCTCCTCTACCACTTTGGGTGGTAGCTTCACGATCTTGTCTAGGCGTCGAAAGACCGTTGGCCGAGTGATTTTGTCATAAGCCTCCCTCGACAGCGCAAAGTAATCTGCCGCCTGCAGACCCGTGCAGGTACCGTGTTTTTTCCATTGATGCCATGCAAGGCCGCCGCTGCCCATGATATCGGTCATCGAAGCGGTCATGCCCCGCGATGGCGGGCGTGCGATAGTGTTGCAGTATTCGGGATATCCGCGGTGATATTGCGGCCATAGCCCATGCAGCAGCCAGCCGTGGTCATGACGGTCGTCGCATTGGTCCGACTTCCGCGCATCGCCTTCTATGGCGCACCAGTTCGGAGACCAGCTCAGGGCCAGAACGTAGTAGTCGAAGTCACCCGCCCGGTCCGCGTGTGCGGGTCTCAGGACCGCCAGAAGGCCGAAACAGATCACGAGCAGACGCATGAGGCCTTTCCTTTGCCATTCGGCAGGATTATAAACCACCTAAGTTCCCCCACAACGGAAACCCGTTCCGGGCCAGCCCGGAACCTCCTGGAGACAGGAGACGGTCGTTTCGTATCGGGTGCATTGAGGAGTATCAGAGATGTCAAAGCCGATCATGGCCAAAGCTACAGCCGTTTGGCTGGTGGACAATACAACGATCAGCTTCAAGCAGATCGCGGATTTCGTTGGCATGCACGAACTTGAGGTGCAGGGCATCGCCGACGGCGACGTTGCTGCTGGCGTCAAGGGGTTCGATCCGATCGCCAACAACCAGTTGACGCAGGAAGAGATCGATCAGGCCGAGGCCGATCCGGTGCACAAGCTCAAGCTCAAGTTCAATCCGTCGGCGGTTGGTGAAGAAAAGCGTCGCGGGCCACGCTATACGCCGCTGTCCAAACGGCAGGACCGTCCCGCTGCGATCTTGTGGCTGGTGAAGTTCCATCCCGAATTGACCGACGGGCAGATTTCCAAGCTGGTTGGTACGACCAAGCCGACGATCCAATCGATCCGTGAGCGGACGCACTGGAATATCTCGAACATCCAACCCGTTGATCCCGTGGCTCTGGGTCTCACCAAGCAGTCGGAACTGGATGCGGCAGTTCAGAAGGCTGCGGCGAAAAAGTCCGCCGATGGTGATCTAATGAGCGATGATGAACGCCGCAAACTCGTTGGAACCGAGCAGAGTCTTGAGATGGAAGCCGAGCCGAAGATCCCGACGGCGATAGAAGGGCTCGAGACGTTCTCGCTAACCGGCGGTGATGACGAGGAAGAGGAAGACAATCTCGTTGACGCTGAGAGCTTCTTCAACCTGCCAAAGGGCGGTCCCGAGGACGAACAACCCTAGTCAGCGAGCCCGAAACCTTTCGATGAGAATAGTGGTCGGGCGCTGTGAAGCGCCCGCTATTTTTCTAAGATATGCAGGCAGGTCGAAACCCGGGGCCAAGGGTTCAGATCGCTTTACGTGCCTTAAGCGCTGCCGAGATCGTGCCGTCGTCGAGATAGTCCAACTCTCCGCCAATCGGCACACCTTGGGCGAGCGACGTAATCTTGACCCGTTCTTCCAGCTGTTCGGCGATGTAGTGGGCGGTGGTTTGTCCGTCGATCGTGGCGTTGAGCGCCAGGATCACCTCGGTTACGTTTTCGGTCTCGACCCGGTCGATCAGCCGGGGAATGCGCAGGTCTTCGGGTCCGACGGCATCCAATGCGGATAATGTGCCGCCCAGAACATGATAGCGACCTTTGAAAACCTGTGCCCGCTCCATCGCCCAAAGATCGGCGACATCCTCGACGACACAGATCTCGCCCGTCGCCCGCTTCTCGCTCGCGCATATGTCGCAAACATCAGCGGTGCCGATGTTCCCGCAGTTGAGGCATTCGCGGGCGGTGGCTGCCACGTTCTGCATGAGATCGGCCAAGGGACCCAGCAAGAGGGCCCTTTTCCGGATCAGATGCAGGACGGCGCGGCGGGCCGACCTCGGGCCCAGGCCCGGCAGCTTCGCCATCATCTCGATCAGCGTTTCGATTTCTTTGGTCGAGCTCACAGAGCGGTCAGAATGGCAGCTTCATTCCCGCGGGCAGTCCCAGCCCTTCGGTCAGCTTTGCCATTTCTTCCTGTGCTTTTTGAGATGCCTTGGTCTGGGCATCCTTGATCGCCGCAAGGATCAGATCCTCGACGACTTCCTTGTCATCGCTGTTGAAGATCGATGGGTCGATGTCCAGCGCCGTCAGCTCGCCCTTGGCCGTCGCCGTCGCCTTGACCAGACCCGCGCCGCTTTCGCCGGTGACCGTGACGCTTTCCAGATCGTCCTGCATCTGCGCCATCTTGGTCTGCATTTCCTGGGCTTTCTTCATCATCCCGGCCATATCGCCGAGGCCGCCGAGGCCTTTGAGCATTTGGTGTCTCCCGTGGTGTGTTTAGGGTCGGTTTACATGGTTGGGGCGCGACGGGCCACTGTCAACTCAGGGCAATCATAGTTCCTTTGAGTACCAATAACGTTGCGGCCTGAAGCCGGATTTGCCGAAAGCCGCCTGTGCATCGACATTGTCTGCCCACGTATCCAGCATGATCTCGTCGCAGCGCTGCTCGCGCGCCGTTGCTTCAATTCTTGAGATCAGCGCTTTGCCGATGCCCTGTCTCTGCGCCGATGGCAAAACCGCGATGTGTTCAATGTGCATGCGGTTGCGCGCGTGGGTCAGCGGTGAATTCGGCCTCAAATACTGCCGCGCCATCAGGTAGGCCAAGATCTGACCCTTGCGCAAAGCAAGCAGTATATGTGCGTGAGGATCCTGCAGACAGGTCGCAAAGAATTGTCGCAAGGCTCGCGCGTTTGGGTCGGCGCGGAAATGCTTTGGATAATTGTTGGCATGCCAGCGCTGCACGACCGCGTTCAGGCTGACGAGATCATCCAGATCCGCACTGTCCGCTGGGCGCACAACTAGCGCTTGCTCATCATTCCCGTCGCCGCAGATAATTCTAATCCTCTTCGAACGGGTCCCATTCTTCGTCGACCTCCGGCAGCGCCTCCTCCACGGCCTCGGCCATGATGTCTTTTGCCGTCCGGATCGACTTGATCCGGGCTTTGGGAAATTGGGCGATGACGGCCTGCACCAAAGGGTGTTTCTCTGCCTCGGCTTTCAATTCCAGATCTGCGGCATCGCGGGTTTCCGCGATTGTTGGGCCGCCCCCTGCGTTGACGACAATCACCGCCCAGCGATTGCCTGTCCAGGTCTGAAGTCTGGCACCCAAACGCTGGGCAAGGTCCCGGGGGGCATTTTCGACCGGTACAAATTCGACCCGGCCCGGCTGGTAGGCGGCCAGCTTCAAGCTCGTCTCGACTTCGACCAGCAGCTTTACGTCACGGTTGGCGCGGATCAGCTCAACTACGTGATCGAAGGTCGGGTAGCGGGCCAGCGCCTGATCAACGGCAGGGGCCAATTGGGCGATCGGCGCGCCCGAGGGCGTGTCTGTCTGTTGCCGATGCCGCGTTGAAACCGGATCGGCCTGTCTGATCGTCGCAGCGTGCTTTCCGCCGGGGCCGCTGGGGGGCATCGACGGCGGGTTCTGGCTTTGCAGCTTCCGCACCAGCTCTTCGGGGCTGGGCAGGTCGGCCACATGGGTCATCCGGATGACCGCCATCTCGGCGGCCATCATTGCATTTGGGGCTGCGGCAACTTCGTCCAAGGCCTTCAAAAGCATCTGCCAAAGACGGGTCAGCACCCGCATCGGCAGCGCCTCGGCCATCTGGCGCCCGCGTGTCCGCTCGTCCGGCGAGATTGTGGGATCTTCCGCGGCCTCAGGCGTGATTTTGACGACCGATACCCAATGCGTGATCTCGGCGAGATCGCGCAGCACGGCCATCGGGTCCGCTCCGTCAGCATACTGTGCGCCCAGTTCGGTCAAGGCCGCCGCCGGGTCACCGCGCAGGATCATGTCGGCCAGATCCATGACCCGGCCCCGGTCCGCCAGCCCGAGCATTGCCCGGACCTGTTCAGCACTCGTTTCGCCTGCGCCGTGACTGATCGCCTGGTCCAGCAGTGAGGTGGCGTCGCGGGCTGATCCCTCCGCTGCGCGGGTGATCAATGCGAGTGCATCATCTGCGATCGCAGCGCCTTCGGACGTGGCAATCTTACGCAAAAGCGCAATCATCACCTCGGGTTCGATCCTGCGCAGATCAAACCGCTGGCAGCGGGAAAGGACCGTAACCGGTACTTTTCGTATCTCGGTGGTGGCGAAGATGAATTTTACATGAGCTGGCGGCTCTTCCAGCGTCTTGAGCAGCGCATTGAAGGCACTGGTCGACAGCATGTGCACTTCGTCGATGATGTAGATCTTGTAGCGGGCAGACGCCGCGCGGTAGTTCACGCTGTCGATGATTTCGCGGATATCTCCGACGCCCGTGCGGCTGGCGGCGTCCATCTCCATTACATCGACGTGTCGGCCTTCCATGATCGCGACGCAGTGCTCGCACGTTCCGCAGGGGTCGGTTGTCGGGCCGCCCTGACCATCGGGCCCGATGCAGTTCATGCCCTTGGCGATGATCCGGGCAGTCGTCGTTTTGCCCGTTCCGCGAATCCCCGTCATGATGAAGGCCTGTGCGATCCGGTCCGCGTCAAACGCGTTCTTGAGCGTGCGGACCATCGCATCCTGACCGACGAGATCGGCAAAGGTCTCGGGGCGATATTTGCGGGCTAGCACCTGGTAGGCGGGCTGTTCGGACATAGGAACTCGGCGTTTGGACGATGGCCAACCTAGACCGTCGCGCGAGAGCCGTCCACCGGGTCGGCAACGATCACCCGTGGAAATCTGCCGGGTTCAAAATCGCCCCGGGGCATCAGGTTTCGAAGAGTGAGGAGAGAAATGGCGCGTCGTCGATTGCGGATGACTAAAGGTCTCATTCAAGAGGCGTCGCCGGTCGGCAAACATTTCCCTTAACGCTATAATGCCGGCTGTCTAAAGTGAGGGTGATCTAAAGAACTGGAATTCCCATGCGACTGCGCGGTGTCGGGAAAAGCCGAAACATTGAGGACTGGCGGCAAGCGGGTGGGCGCGGTCGTGCCGCCGGCGGCATTGGCGGTATCGGTCTTCTGGTCGTGTTGGCGATTGGATACTTTGCCGGGATTGATGTCACTCCGCTGCTCCAAGGCAGTCTTGAGGCGCCGCGCCAGACGTCCGGCCAACTGACTGCCGAAGACGATCGAGCTGCTGACTTCACCTCTGGCGTCCTGCGTACGACCGAGCAGGTCTGGGCCCGCGTATTTGCCGAACAGCTGAACCGCACCTACGAGCCGCCGATCCTTGTTCTCTATTCCGGAGTGACGCAAAGCCCGTGTGGCGGGGCCTCGGGCGCGACCGGTCCGTTCTATTGCCCGGCGGATCACAAAGCATATCTGGACACATCGTTCTTTCGGATGATGTCGGAGCGGATGGGCGCGCGCGGGGATTTCGCGGCCGCCTACGTGATCGCGCATGAGGTGGCACATCACGTGCAGAACGAGCTTGGTATTTTGCGGCAGGTCAGTCAGGCCCGCCGCGCCGCCGGTCAGGCCGAGGCGAATGCGCTAACGGTCAGGCTGGAGCTTATGGCAGATTGCCTCTCCGGGGTGTGGGCCCGCAACGTCGAAGGATTGATGGAACGCGGTGATTTGCAAGAAGCCTTGAATGCCGCCCGCATGATCGGCGATGACCATCTGCAGCGTCAGGCAGGGCGCGTTCCGCAGCCTCACACATTCACCCATGGCACATCCGATCAACGCGAGCGTTGGTTTGGCCGGGGATTTGATAGCGGCGAGATCGGGACGTGCGATACGTTTGCGGCCAAGAGGCTCTAGAGCCTTTCCGGCAATTCCCGTAGCACGTCTGATGACCGCCGCGCCCGGGCGAGCATCCAACTGCCCTGCAAAAGAACAAACAAGTGTTCCGCTGCCGCTTGCGCCGTGTCGTGATCCATCCCCAGACGTTCTGCGTGGTCGTGAACCTCTGCAATCCAACCTTCGTAAAGATGTGCTGCGTGCGCGCGGAATTCGTCATTGTCAGGGCCCTCGAACAGCGTCGCCGCGACCGGGCAGGTTTCCCACATGCCGGATTGATCGAATGCCTCGGCGAGCCTGTCGCACAGCGCATTTGCTCCATCCTTGAACGTGGTTGCCTCGGCAAAACAGTTTGCGAGAATCCTGAGGATCTGGTCCGACGCTCGATCCGCAGCCGCACGGGCGAGGTCGGATTTGCCGTTCGGAAAGTGATGGTAGAGCGATCCTTTTGGCGCCTCGGCCTTTGCCAGCAGATCGCTCAGCCCGACCCCATGATAGCCGTGCTTACGAAACAGCTCTGACGCTGCCCTGATCAGCCGGTCCTTGGTGGGAAGCGGTTTTTTGTCACTCATGTCTTCATTCTTGACAGAAATAGACCGATTGGTCTAGGAATGAGAATAGACCGATTGGTCTATTCCAGGGAGCTTAATGATGTTCGATACCGAACCCAGGCTCGTTGCCGTGGGCAGCGAACGGTCGATCCTGTTCAAAACCGGGGACGGGGCGGAATTGGTTGGTCGCCTCTACAAGCCGCGGGAGACCCCAAAGGCCGCCGTCGTTCTGAACGGCGCGACAGGCGTGCCACAGACCTATTATCGTCATTTTGCACGTTGGCTGGCTGCGGAGAGAGGGATTGCCTGCCTCACTTACGACTATCGGGATGTCGGTCGTTCCGTATCGGGCCCTTTGCACAAGAGCAAGGCGGATATGGCAGATTGGGGAATAGCGGATGCCGAGGCGGCGCGCCGATGCCTTCGGCGCGAGGCTACGGACGTTCCGATCTGGGTGATCGGGCATTCCTTGGGCGCGATGCTGGTTCACAAGCAAGGCGAGCGCGACGGGGTTGAGCGGGTCATCGGCGTGGCATCAGGGGAAGTCCATTATCGGGATCATCCGTGGCCTTATCAGGCCTTGGTTTGGCTGTTCTGGTTTGGCTTGGGACCTCTGGCAACGATACTGGTCGGCTACCTTCCAGGTCGCACGATTGGATTTGGCGCGGAATTGCCCAAGGGAGTTTACTGGCAGTGGCGTCGATGGTGCACGTCGCGGTCGTTCATCGACGGCGACACTTCGGCTAAGTTGCCCCCATCAGACTGGGGCGCTGGATCTCCACCGGTCCGATTGGTCGGGTTTTCAGACGACATTGTCATACCGTTCAAATGTACCCAAAGGCTCGAAAGGCGGTACGGCAAATGCGAATTGGTCGAAATTGATCCGCTCGACTACGGTTTACGATCCGTTGGCCATCTTGGTGCATTCGCTGAAGGAAACCGAGCGGTTTGGGACACTATCATCGCGTAGATCTGTATGCGGCGGTGTCTGGTGAGAGATTGACATCGACCCAAGCGGGGCTCGTTACGGCTGCTTCCTTCCGGACCTGACCGGGTTGGCGAGGCGCTTGCCCGCGCCAACCTCTCAATCTGTCATATAGATGTGATGGAAAGAGCCTGCAAGGCGAACCGCAGCTCAGATTGCCAACAAGACGCGCGCAAAACCCCGGTTTGTACGCCCTGCATAGCGTGGTCTCAGATGCGCGATTTCATGCAAGTGATCGAGTGCCGCGGGCGACGTCTCGAATATCACGTCGAGGCCACTTTGATTGTCCAGGCGCCAGGTGGGTGGCGGGGGCGCATCCCATTCCGCGTTTGCCAGAACCGTCCGCAATGCGGATTGAACAGTTACATTGGTTTCAATGTGTCGTTCCTGATTTCCGGTTCCGGGAAAGTTGCCTCCACCGGCAGCGCGATAGCTGGTTGTTGCAAGAACAAAGCGCGCATCTGGATCGATCGGTTGGCCCAGATACTGGACGTCTCGGATCCGCCTCGCCTTTGGGTCGACCAATTCGCCTTCGGGATTGTAGCGGCGGGGCTGCGTTGGATCGATCTTGAAATCCAGACCACGAACGAAATCGAAATAGAAGCTGGGCAGATTGGGATCGATGAGCGTGGCCCGGTCCGATAATTCGTCGGAATAGATGACGGCTGATCTTTCCAACCATTCGATCAGGTCGGCCCCTCGCATCGGTATGCCGCAGACATGGTTGCGATAGGGGCTGATGGCGCTGAGGTGCAATTGCCGAATTGCCCCGGGTGATACTGAAACATAGTTGTGTGGCCCGGCTCGTCCCCCTGATGTGTTTGGCACATAAGTCCCCAGAACCGGCCAGTCGGCATACTTCGTCGATGCCAGCGCTTCCCGCACGGTCCATTCAAGTGCATCGGCCATCAGGGTGGAGATTTGGTCTGCCCGCAGTAGACTGAAGTAGCTGTGGATCGGGACGGCGGTGTGACCGACCCTTTCGCTCATCCTCGCTGCGGTTTCAGCCCTGGCCTTGGCGGTGATGCGTAAGACCGCAGGGTCCTCGGTCACATCCAGGGTCTCAATCAACTTTGATGAGGCGGCAGTGACTCGCCAGCGGTCTTCGCCCCAAGTCAGGTCGAGGTCAATCACACCCAATGCGTTCCCACCATAGCCCGGCATGACCGCGGGCACGCCATGGAGTGTTCCGGCCGTCAGGTCGGCACCATCAAAAGGCGCGAAGTCGGCATGTGGAAACCGGCCGTGCCCATGGCCGCCAACCATGGCGTCGATATCGCACAACTTGGCAAGCCACGCGCCACAATTGATATCTTCGTCAGCGCTGCCCGGCTGAACAAAACTGCAATGCGCGAGCAGCACGATAAGGTCAGCGCCCTTTTCCCTCAGGTGCTTGATCCTGCTCCTTGCTGCATCGACCGGAGGCAGAAACTGGACGGACCCATTCAGCACTTTGCCATTCCAGATTGCTGTTTGTTCCGGCAGGACCGAAACGATGCCAACCTTCGGGAAGGGCACGCTGCTGGCATGGCCGATCGCGCATTCGACGAGCTGTGACGATTGAACACCGCGCAGATCACTCCTGACAGAACTTGCGACTACCGGGCACGTCAGGACTTCGGCGACGTCACTGAGGTATTCCTTTCCATAGTCAAAGTCATGGTTGCCCAAGCCAAGCGCGTCATAGCCAAGCGCGCTTGTAACCTGCACCCATGGATGGTCGGCGTCGACCGGTTTTTCGGCCAAAACATCGGCCATCGCGGTGCCCTGCAACGCATCGCCGTTGTCCAGCAACAAGGTGCCGCCGGTGGCTTCCTGACGTGCCTTGACGATCAATGTGGAAATACGGGCAAGCCCCAGTCCGCTTTCCGTCACCCCTGTCCGATCATTCCAACCAGTCAGGTGCATGTGCAGGTCCGTTGTCGCGAGTATCCGTAGCTGCCCCGATAACCCCTCGTTCACCTTCTCTATGCCCCCTTCTGAGATATCCACCATAGCGGGGGTTGGGCGCGAGTAAATCTACGTTGGGTTGTTTTAATCAATTTCGTCCGCAGGTTGTTATTTCCCCCAGGCGGCTTGATGACGCGGACGTCGGCGTGTCAAGCAGCGGGACGGAACAGAGGGGACGCGCGATGCGATACGCGGAAACGGTGACTTTTGGCGGGTCGGGCCTTGATCGTGCCGGCGAGATGAGGGTGGATCCCGACGCCCTTGCCGCCATGGAAGCGGATCCGCAGGCGCGCGCGGTTGTTCTGTGGAATGGCAAACCCCTGATCGCTAAGGAAAGGCCAGCATCACTTGCCCTGCTCCCGATGGACCATCCAACCTTGCAGGAACACGGCGGTATGCGCATCATGCTGGGACGAGAAGACGGCGCCCCGCGTTTTGCCGTCGACTTTTCGGCCTGGGTGCCTGACGCTATGGATACAGGCACTGTCGGCGCCTTCCTCGATCCGAGCGAACAATGGAATCCGGATTTACCACGCGATCAGGTCTTTGCAGAGTTGCGGCGCGTTATGACTTGGCTTTCACCGCGTGAGGCCGAGCTGGCCGCGACCGGCAAGGCGATCCTTGGCTGGCATGACATCCACAGGTTTTGCGCAAATTGCGGCTCTCCGAGCGAGATTACCCAAGGCGGCTGGCAAAGGGTCTGCCCTGATTGCGGGCGGCATCACTTTCCTCGAACCGATCCGGTTGTCATTATGCTGATCGTTTCGGGCAATTCGGTTTTGCTGGGACGCAGCCCCGGTTGGCCTCAGGGCATGTATTCACTGCTGGCCGGGTTTGTAGAACCGGGCGAGACGTTGGAAGCGGCAGTGAGACGCGAAACTCACGAAGAAGCTGGCATTCGCGTAGGCGCGGTCGAATACCTGGCAAGCCAGCCATGGCCCTTTCCCGCATCGCTCATGATTGGCTGCAAGGGCGAAGCCATCAGCCGCGAAATCACCATCGACCCTAACGAAATCGAAGATGCAATCTGGGTCAGCCGAGAAGAGGTTCTGGCGGCCTTTGCTGGCGAAAACAGTAAATTATTGCCTGCTCGGAAAGGTGCAATTGCGCATTTTTTGCTGGAAAACTGGCTTGCTGATTCCCTGGATTGAGGCAAGACTATTGCAAACAAGGTTTGACCGAAGCAGGCATGAAATTCTCATCCCGCGAAGATATCGAGGCACCGCAAGAACGCGTCTTTGAATTGCTATGCGATTTCAAAGCGGCGGAGCGGTCGGCGACACGACGTGGGGTTGATGTGCGACGAACCGACACTTTGTCTGATGCCGCTGCGGTTGGGATGAGCTGGGATGCCGCTTTTTGGATGCGTGGGCGCAAACGCAAACTGGACTTGCAACTCGCCGAGCTTGATCATCCGAACGCCATGACCTTCAACGCGAGCTCATCGAACATCTTCGGTGTGTTTTCGATTGAGCTTGTGCCCCTGTCGCGCAAGAGGACACGTATGGCTGTCGCTCTTGAAGTGTCGCCCAAAACGCTGTCGGCGCGGCTGTTGATCCAATCGCTCCGTGTTGCGAAATCGTCGCTAACCAAACGCTACAAGCTTCGGATCGCGGAATATGCGCGCCAGCTTGAAAAATCACTGCTTGAGGCCACTTAATCCCGGCGCGCGGCCGCTGGATAGACCCCCAGTATTTCAAGCCGGTTGGTGAAGTATTCGAGTTCCTCAAGCGCGCGCTGAACCGGCGGATCGTCCGGATGTCCCTCAATATCGGCGTAAAACTGCGTCGCCGTGAATGCGCCGCCAACCATATAGCTTTCCAGCTTGCTCATGTTAACGCCGTTTGTCGCGAATCCGCCCATGGCCTTGTAAAGGGCCGCGGGTATGTTGCGGACCTCGAACACGAATGTTGTGATCATGTGGTCGCTGCGACGAGACAGGTCCGGCTTTGGCGCCATCAGCAGAAAGCGGGTCGTATTGTGCTGCTGATCTTCGATATCACGGGCCAGAATATTTAGGCCGTGGAACTCCGCGGCTATAGACGATCCGAGCGCACCGACGCCTTCTTCATTGCTCTCGGCAATGGCGCGGGCAGCACCTGCGCTGTCAGCGGAAGGCGAAGCCGTAATGCCATGTTGGTCAAGAAACCGCCGGGCCTGTGGGATCAACACCAGATGCGCCCTTACGTGGCTTATCTCAGATAGCGTTTGACCGGGCAGAGCCATCAGACAAATCCGCACCCTGACGAACGCTTCATCGACGATGTGCAGATCGCTTTCGGGCAACAGTCGGTGGATATCTGCCACCCGCCCATAGGTGGTGTTCTCTACCGGCAGCATTGCGAGGTCGGCGCGGCCTTCGTTAACCGTTGCGATAACGTCTTCGAAAGCGGTGCAGGGCACCGGTTCCGCATCCGGGCGGGCCTTTGTACACGCCTCGTGACTATAGGCCCCAAGGTCCCCCTGAAACGCGATCCGCAGCGTCATTATCCAACCTGTCCCATTTGTTCTTAGGCCCCTGTTAAGCAGGGCGATTGGTCGCGCTTCCTATACCTTGCCTCCGGAAAGTGGAAGCAATAGATACCGCGCAACTCAACGCGGAATGGACTCAGGCTCAGAATGTTTGACACGATGACTTTCACCAAGATCACCGCCAGCTTTTGTGGTGCGCTCTTGGTTTTGTTGCTGGCAATGTGGGTTGGACGGGAACTCTATCATGTCGGTGGGCATGGCGAGCAGGCCTATGTCATCGACACGGGCGAAGAGGAAGTCGTTGAAGAGGTCGCCGAGGTTCCGTTCGAGGAAGTGCTTGCTTCGGCCAGCATCGAAGATGGCGCAAAGGTCTTCCGCAAGTGTGGCGCGTGCCACAAGCTCGAAGATGGCGCAAACGGGACCGGGCCCTATCTTTACGGCGTTGTGGGCCGTGATATCGGCGGCGCCTCAGGCTACGGCTCTTATTCATCAACGCTCGCCGCTATGGACGGAGCTTGGACGCCTGAGAACCTGAACGGGTTTTTAGAAAACCCTCGCAACTGGGCAGAGGGTACCAGTATGGCTTTTGCTGGCCTCAAGAAGGTCGAAGATCGCGCTGATCTGATCGCCTATCTCGACAGTCTTGACGACTAGCACCACCGCTAAAACATGAGCAGGCCGCCAACCTTGGCGGCCTTTTTCGTGGTTAACACTTTGGTTACAGCCCCATCACATATTCTCAAGTTGCATATTGGCGAGCGGGGCCATTAGCTTACATCGCACAGAGTAACACTGCTTGACCACGCACGAGGAGAACCCCATGCCCAAGCCGCGCGCGCGCGTTGTCGCCAAGACAAGAACCGGTCAGACCTTCTGGTGGGCCATGGGGACGATGGTCATGATCGTAGTGCTGGCCGCCGGCCTTGTGCGCGCGGAAGACCACGAAGAGATGATCGTCAGCCATGGCTATTCCTTCTTTGGCGATCTGACTTATCCCGCGGACTTCAAGCATTTCGACTACGTTAATCCGGACGCACCGAAGGGCGGTGAGATTTCCATCCCGTTCGTGGGCACCCTTGATTCAATGAACCCATATTCGGGAAAGGGTCGCGCGCACCTGTTTTCGATCTTTGGATATGAAAGCCTCTTGGGCGAGGCGGCGAGCCAGGTTGGCCTGCCCGCCGATGTTTACGGCGAGCTTTATGGGCTGCTGGCGGAGCGCCTTGAATACCCAAAAAGCAAACCCTGGGTGATCTTCTATATGCGCCCCGAAGCTCGCTTTTCCGACGGCACGCCGGTAACGGCGCATGACGTTGCATTCAGCCATAATCTGTTTCTTGATCAGGGTTTAAAAAGCTATGCCGACGCGGTGAGAAAACGGATTCCGAGCGTCGAGGTGATCGATGACTACACTATCAAATTCAACTTCGCGCCTGATATCTCACGCCGCAGTCTGATCGACCAAGTCGGCACGGTCCCGGTCTTTTCCCGCAAGTGGTTCGAAGAAACCGGTAACCGACTTGACGAAAACTGGATCGAAACCCCGCCGGGATCGGGGCCGTATGTAATTGAAAGCGTGGATCTGACTCGCAGGATCGTTCTGAAACGGAACGAGGCTTATTGGGGCAAGGATCTTCCGATCAACGTAGGCCGCAACAATTTCGACCGCATCCGGCTGGAGATTTTCGGCGATGACACCGCGTCGTTCGAGGGTTTCAAGGCGGGCGAGTATACCTATCGATCCGAGGGCGACAGCAAGAAGTGGGCGACCGGATACGAATTCCCCAAGATCCAGCGCGGGCAGGTTGTGAAGAAGGAGTTGCGGGATGGCTCACCGCCTACGCCAACGGGTATCGTCTTCAACCTTGGCCGGGAGGTGATGCAGGACAAGCGGGTGCGCGAAGCCATTTCGCTGGCCTATAACTTCGAGTGGACCAATTCGAGCCTGCAGTACGGCTTGTTCAAACAACGCGCATCATTCACCCAGGATACGCCTCTGATGGCGAAGGGTGTTCCGCAGGGCGACGAGCTTGAGCTGCTGAAATCTCTGGGTGATCTGGTCCCTGCCGACCTGCTCACAGAGGAAGTTCGCGTGCCCCATACGTCGGACGAGGCTCGCTTGTTCGACCGGCGCAATGCACGGCAGGCGATGCGACTGCTGGATGAGGCCGGGTATGCGGTTGGCCTGAACGGTTTTCGACAAGACGGCGATGGCAACCCGCTCAAGATCAACTTTCTGCTGAGTGCTGCCAGCTCGGCAACGGGTAAGGCGGTAATCGAGAATTTCGTGTCGAACGTCAAAGATCTTGGGATCGATATCACGCTCGAAACCGTTGACACGGCGCAATATACAAGCCGTGAGCGCGAGCGGGATTACGACCTCGTCTTCGACTCCTATGCGGCTTTCCTGTCCGCAGGCACCGGGCTGCGTCAGCGGTTCGGGTCCGAGGCCGCCGAATTTTCGTTGTTCAATCCGGCCGGGCTCGCCAGCCCGCTTGTTGACAAGATCATCGACGTCGCGCTGACCGCAGAAACGCGAGAGGAAGAGGTCGCTGCGCTGATGGCGCTTGATCGTGTGTTGCGCTACGAACTCTTCATGATCCCGCTTTGGTATAAGCCGGACTACTGGGTCTCCTACTATGACCAGTACGAGCATCCGGATGTCATTCCACCCTTTGGCCTTGGACATCTGGATTTCTGGTGGTTCAACGAAGAAAAGGCCGCCGCGCTGAAAGAAGCCGGCGCGCTGAGGTAAAACCCGCATGGCATCTTACATCCTGCGGCGTGTGCTGCTGGTATTTCCGACCCTTCTGGGCATCTTGCTGGTCAATTTCGTACTGATCCAATTTGTTCCAGGTGGGCCGGTTGAGCAGGCCATCGCCCGTATCCAGGGCGGCGGAGACGTTTTCAGCGGATTTGCGGGCGGCGGGGCGGACCCGGGCGCACAGGACACCGGTGTTGTTGAGAGCCAGTATGTCGGCGCGCGGGGCTTGCCGCCTGAGTTCATCGAAGAGCTGGAGGCGCAGTTTGGCTTTGATAAGCCGCCGGCCGAGCGTTTCCTCAACATGGTCTGGGACTATCTGCGGTTTGACTTTGGCGAAAGCTACTTTCGATCCGTTGGGGTCATCGATCTGGTGATCGAGAAGATGCCGGTCTCGATATCGCTGGGGCTTTGGTCGACAATCATCGCCTACCTGATTTCGATACCGCTGGGGATACGCAAGGCGGTCAGGGACGGAACGCAATTCGACACCTGGACCAGCGGCGTGATCATAGCGGGCTATGCGATTCCGGGTTTCCTGTTCGGTATCTTATTGCTCGTCGTTTTTGCAGGCGGATCATATTACCAGATCTTTCCGCTGCGAGGTCTCACTTCGGACAACTGGGAGCAGCTGACGTGGTGGGGTAAGATCGTCGACTATTTCTGGCACATCACCCTGCCGGTCATCGCATCAACGATTGGCGCGTTCGCGACCCTGACCCTGCTGACCAAGAACTCGTTTCTCGACGAGATCAAGAAGCAATATGTCATCACGGCCCGGGCCAAGGGCCTGGCCGAGCGGCGGGTACTTTATGGCCACGTTTTCCGCAATGCGATGCTGATCGTGATCGCCGGTTTCCCGGCCGTCTTTATCGGGGTGTTCTTTTCCGGTAGCCTGATCATCGAAACGATCTTTTCGCTCGATGGTCTTGGGCGCCTTGCCTTTGAGGCAACCGTGGCGCGGGACTATCCAATCGTTTTCGGCACCCTCTATGTCTTTGGCCTGATAGGGCTGTTTGTCGGCATCCTGTCAGACCTAATGTACGTGTTCGTGGATCCGCGCATCGACTTTGAGAAGCGGGAGGGCTGATGGCGCTGTCCCCGCTCAACCAGCGCCGCTGGCGCAATTTCAAAAAGAACCGGCGGGCATTCTGGTCGCTCTGGATCTTTTCGGTACTGTTCGGCCTGTCGCTGTTCGCCGAGTTTCTCGCTTACGACAAACCTATTCTCGTCCGCTATCAGGGCGCGTTCTATACGCCGATATGGAATTTTTATCCCGAGACCGAGTTCGGGGGAGACTTCCAGACAGAGGCGGCTTATCGCGATCCCGAAGTACAATGCCTGATCGTCAGCGGCGGTCTGGAGGACTGCTTTGACGATCCCGAAGGAATGATCGAACAGATCGAGGCCGGCACATTTGGCACCGGCGTCGACGGCTTTACGAAGGGTTGGATGCTGTGGCCTCTCATTCCCTACAGCTTTGACACCGCGGTCGATCGCCCGGGTGCCGCGCCTCTGCCGCCGAATGAACAGAACTGGCTAGGCACCGATGGGACAAAGCGCGATGTGATGGCCCGTGTCATACATGGCTTCCGCCTGTCGATCCTATTCACGCTGATCGTGACGGGTGCCTCGGCCATCATCGGCATCATCGCCGGAGCCATTCAGGGGTTTTTCGGCGGTCTGACGGACCTGATTTTTCAGCGCATCATCGAGATCTGGTCGGCGACCCCGTCGCTCTATGTTATCATCATCCTCTTCGCGATCCTCGGACGAAGTTTCTGGCTGCTGGTCTTTCTGCTTGTGCTATTTGGCTGGGTGGCCCTTGTGGGTGTGGTCCGGGCCGAATTCCTGCGGGCGCGAAACCTCGAATATGTCAGAGCCGCCAAGGCACTTGGCGTCGGCAATCTGACGATTATGTTCCGTCACATGCTGCCCAATGCCATGGTGGCGACGCTCACGATGCTGCCGTTCATCGTGACCGGCACGATATCGTCGCTTGCGGGGCTCGACTTTCTAGGCTTTGGACTGCCGTCATCTGCGCCATCGCTGGGGGAACTGACATTGCAGGCTAAGCAGAACCTGCAGGCGCCGTGGCTCGCGTTCACCGCCTTTGTCGTCTTTGCCACGATGCTCAGCCTTCTGATCTTTATCTTCGAAGGCATCCGCGACGCCTTTGATCCGCGAAAGACCTTTTCATGAGCCCACTGCTGGACGTTCAAGACCTTCACGTTCGCTTTCGTCAGGACGGTGCGCTGGTTCACGCTGTCAAGGGCGTGTCCTTCAGTGTGGATAGGGGCGAAACGGTCGCGTTGGTGGGGGAAAGCGGATCGGGTAAGTCGGTTTCTGCCCTGTCGACAGTATCCTTGCTGGGTGACAGCGCGGAGGTTGAGGGCAGCGTGACCTACGACGGTCAGCAGATGATCGGGGCCAAAGAAAGCCTGTTGCGTCACGTGCGCGGCAACGACATCAGCTTTATATTTCAGGAGCCGATGACGTCACTCAATCCATTGCATACGATCCAGAAGCAGCTGACCGAGAGTATCGCACTGCACCAAGGCGTGATCGGGGACGAAGCCCGCAACCGCATCCTCGAATTGCTCGACAAGGTGGGCATTCGCGACGCGGAAAGCCG
Organism: Pseudomonadota bacterium; assembly: GCA_038521825.1. Classification (GTDB taxonomy): domain Bacteria; phylum Pseudomonadota; class Alphaproteobacteria; order Rhodobacterales; family Rhodobacteraceae; genus JBCBKL01. Next base: position 392,774 of record JBCBKL010000001.1, read on the forward strand.
TCTGAACGCCTATCCGCACCAATTGTCGGGCGGCCAACGCCAGAGGATCATGATCGCGATGGCGCTGGCCAACAAACCAGACATTCTGATCGCCGATGAACCGACGACTGCGCTCGACGTAACCATTCAGGCGCAGATCCTCGAACTCCTCGCGGATCTACAAAGGAGCGAGGGGATGGGTTTGCTGTTCATCACCCATGACCTCGGGATTGTCCGGCGAATCGCGGATCGCGTCTTTGTGATGGAAAAGGGGCATGTAGTCGAAACCGGGCCCACGGCCGAGATTTTTGCGAACCCGCAACATGACTACACCCGCAAGCTGCTGAGCGCCGAGCCCAAGGGCGAACCCAACCCGGTGAGCAACGAGGCCGAGATCGTTGCCGAGACAGAACATCTGAAGGTCTGGTTTCCGATCCAGAAGGGTCTGCTGCGACGAACCGTTGGTCATGTGAAGGCCGTGAACGACGCGACGCTTCAGGTACGTGAGGGCGAAACTGTCGGGATCGTCGGCGAAAGCGGCTCCGGCAAGACGACTTTGGCGCTAGCGATCATGCGACTGATCGCGTCCGAGGGGCGCATCGTCTATATGGGCCAAGACATCCGCAGCTGGTCGACCCGCGAATTGCGCAAGCTGCGCAAGGACATGCAGATCGTTTTTCAGGACCCCTACGGCAGTCTGAGTCCGCGGATGACGGCGATGCAAATCATCGGCGAAGGATTAAGCATCCATAAAGTTGACGAGGATCGGGATCGTCGTGAACTGGTGGCCGAGGTTATGACCGAGGTCGGTCTCGATCCAGCGGCCATGGATCGCTACCCCCACGAATTCTCGGGCGGGCAGCGCCAGAGGATCGCCATCGCGCGTGCTATGGTGCTGCGGCCCCGTCTGGTCGTTCTGGACGAGCCTACCAGCGCGCTGGATATGACCGTGCAAGTGCAGATCGTCGATCTTCTACGGGGCCTGCAGGAAAAGTATGGATTGGCCTATCTGTTCATCAGCCACGATCTCAAGGTCGTTCGTGCGATGTCCCATAAGGTGATGGTCATGAAGCAAGGCGATGTGGTCGAACAGGGGGCGGCCGCCGACCTGTTCGATCGTCCACAGACCGATTACACCCGGCTACTGCTGCAAGCGACGCACTAGATTGCGTGGGAATGTCCTTCGGGGCTGTAATGATAGTCATCAAAAAACTGCGCGATCATCCGCACCAATGGAAGTGCCTGCGGTGGAACCCTAATGCCGTCGGCTGTTTTTACCAGCACCCCGCCGAATACATCGTCCAACCCGTCTACAAGGCTCGAGACAGCTGGTTCATCCTCTCCAAAGTCGGATGGCGTGATCGACAGATCGCACATGATCCTCTCGATGACCTTCCCGCGCAACACATCGTCGCCCCGGAAGATGTGACCGCGCGTCGTTGCGAAGTGCCCGTCTCGGATCAAAGCAGTATAGCCTGATGTCGCCGGGGAGTTCTGGGCGTAACCTTGCGGGAGCCGGGAAATGGCAGAAGCACCAAGACCGATAAGGATGTCGTTGTTGTCGTTCGTGTAGCCTTGGAAATTTCTGCGCAGATTCCCCTTCTGCTGGGCAATCGCCAGCCCGTCGGCAGGCAGGGCGAAATGGTCGATCCCGATCCCTTGGTATCCATCCCAAACAAAAAGCTGCCGCGCCGTTTCAAAGAGTTCCAGCCGTTCTTCGGGTGTTGGCAGCGCGTCGGACGGGATCATGGACTGGCGTCGCGCCATCCAAGGTACATGCGCGTAGCCATAGAGCGCGACGCGGTCGGGCGTCAGCGAAAGCAGCTTTTGAACGGTCGTGGTGATCTTGTCGATGGTCTGGTGGGGCAGGCCATAAAGGATGTCTGCGTTTAGGCTTGGTACCCCTGCGCGCCTGATACGGTTAACGACGCTTTCCGTATGGCCGAAGCTTTGTATCCGGCCAATCGTCGATTGGATCTCGAGATCGAAATCCTGAACACCGATCGACGCTCGGTTCATACCTGCCTCGACCAAGGCGTCTAGGCGCGGTGCGTCGATCTCGTTCGGGTCAATCTCGACCGAGAACTCGGCGCCGGGTGCCAGCGGCAAACGTTCGGTGATGTGATTGGCCAGTTCAGTGATCATGCCTGGCTGCAAAAGTGTCGGCGTGCCGCCGCCCCAATGCATTCTTGCAAGGCGGATATCTGCTGGCAGAGTGTCTGCCAGCCGATCGAATTCGACCCTTAGTGTCTCAAGATATGCCGCGAGAGGCCGCGCGCTCTGCGTGCCTTGGGTGCGGCATGCGCAGAACCAACAGAGCCGACGACAGAAGGGGATATGCACGTATAGCGAAATTTCCGACCCTGCTGGTACGGATGTGATCCAGCTGGCAAACTCGTTGGGTCCGACGGTCGTGGTGAAGTGGTTTGCCGTCGGGTAACTGGTATATCTCGGGGCCTTTGCCCGGAACAAACCCAAATCTGCGAATTTTCTGATCGACTCCATGTTCGTGACGCGTAATGGTAGGGCAGTAATCCTGCTTTGACCCAGATCAATCAGTAGACGCTGGATGCTAAAGACCAACATCGCTCCGCCCCAAGACTGTTCGGACTGTCCCATTCGCCATAGCGCCGTCTGTGCGAGATGCGAACCGGATGAGTTGAAGCTGCTCGAGGAAGTAAAGTATTACCGCAGTTTCGAAGCCGGTCAGACAGTTGTCTGGTCCGGTGATAAGATGGATTTCGTTGCGTCGGTCGTTTCCGGTGTAGCAACGCTCACGCAGACGATGGAGGATGGGCGCCGTCAAATGGTTGGGTTGCTTTTGCCCTCAGACTTCGTCGGGCGGCCCGGCCGGCACGGCGCTCCTTATGATGTGACTGCTGTCAGCGATCTGGTCATGTGCTGTTTCAGAAAGCGACCCTTCGAGCAGATGATGGAGACCACACCGCACATCGCTCAGCGCCTGCTAGAGATGACGCTCGACGAACTCGATGCAGCACGCGAATGGATGTTGGTACTGGGGCGCAAGACGGCGCGTGAAAAGATTGCATCGCTCTTGTCGATTATCGCGCGGCGTGATCCGGTGTTCAGCAATAGCGACCAGCGGTCGTTGACCTTCAACCTGCCACTCACCCGTGAGGCTATGGCGGATTACCTTGGCCTGACGTTGGAAACCGTCAGCCGCCAGATCTCTGCCCTGAAGCGGGACGGAATCATCAGGCTTGAAGGCAAGCGAAGGGTTCATGTGCCGGATCTGGACCTGTTGCTGGAAGAGGCGGGAGACGATAGCGACGGCGGTCTGCCAAGCTAGGTACCCGGCCAAAGCTGCGGCAAAATTCCTCAAACGGGCCTCTGAAAGGCGCCGGACATTGAATTTTCGAGGCATATCTGTAAGGTGACACGGGGAAACCCACGGTATTCGGGGGCCACGGACATGTTTGATTGGGAAGACCTGAGGGCGCTGTTGGCCCTTGGTGCGTCAGCAAGTGTCAAAGATGCGGCGCAGAAATCTAACGGATCGGAAGTAGAACTCTTGAGGCGCATTCGCGCACTAGAGAAGCAACTCGGCTTGCCGCTTTTCGAACAAGCCCGGGAGAACTGGGTTCTGACGCGCGAGGGGCGGGCTATTTTCGCGGCTGCGTCGGATATGGAGGATGCCGCGCGGCGCGTCATGCTGCGTGCCCAGCATCTGACCGAGCATCATGCGCTTGTCATCCGGGTTACGACCAACCACGCGGCGCTGGACAACTGGGGTGACCGGATCATTGCCGATTACCGTCGGGCAAATCCTCAAGTCATGTTCGATGTCGAAGCGGCGGAACATCACACGGCGCTACACAATGGCAGGGCGGACGTGGCCTTGCGTGCGGCAGACCAGATCCAAGGTGACGATCTGATTGCCCGCGCTCTCACGCCTATTCCGTGGTCCGTCTATTGTAGTCAGGCCTACGCGGACGTGCATGGCGTTCCAAAGACCCTGGATGAGTGCGCCGGCCGGGCTGGTTTGGTTTACAGCAACGATGTCGCTGACAAGATTGCATGCGCAGGTTGGTTCAACACCCAGTTGGACCAAGACCGGATTGTCCAGACACTGACCACCGTGCCAACCATGGCAGGCGTCCTGCAGGACGGTCGCGGTATCGGCGCATTGCCCCGCATCGTGGGCGACCTCTTGCCGGAACTCGTACGCTGCTTTGACCATGAAAAGCTGGCGCATACGCTTTGGATCGTGACGACGAGAGAGCGATATGAAGATGACCTCATCCGCTCGTTCTTTGATTTCTCGGTCGAGTTCTTTGCGCAGGACAGCTTGCGCCGCAGCGCCTGATCTCAACGTCAGCGGGCCATCAGAACCGGGACACTCGCGAATTCCAGCATTTGCCGAGTTGCGCCACCGAACATTGCCTCGGACCAACGCGCCCTACCATACGCGCCCATAACAAGCATGTCGGCGTCGCAGTCTTCGACCTGACGCAAGAGAACGTCGCCGACCCGATGCATTGACTTCGACAGAACGTCGATTTCGCAGCGTACCCCGTGGCGCGCGAGGTACTGGCTGACCAAACCGCCTGGATCTGACCGGTCCGGACCGTGTTGCGGAGGATCAATGACAGTGACAAACACGGTGTCCGCTTCGACAAGAAACGGCAGAGCGCTGCGGGCAGCGGCCATTGCCTCGGCGCTTTCGTTCCAACCGAATACGATCCGTTTCGGCGCGACAATCTGCTTTGTCGCACCGGGCACCGCCAGAACCGGGATATTCGCCGAAAACAACGCGGCCTCTAACGCGTTCACATCATCGGAATGCGCCGCGTCTCCGTAAGGCAGGGGCATGATGGCCAGGTCACCAAAACGGGCATATCGCGCGATTTCCTGTCCGACGGCTCCGATCGGTGCGACGAGCGGCACAGTTGCGTATCGGCCCGACTGTTTGTTCAGCAAAGCATTGGCCTTTTTGCCCAGCGATGTCGCGGTTTTTCTGGCCTCTTCAAGTCCGGCTTCCAACAGGGCTGCACTGAATTCGGTATAGCTAAAGCCCGCCTGGCTCCGATCGATGCCGAGCGCCAGCACATCCAGATGCGCATCGCGCTTTTCCGCAAAATCGCGGGCTGCCTCGAGCGCGGCAAAGCTGGCATCGGAATGTGTCAGGATCATGATGATCGATTTGTAGGGCATCTGGGCCTCCTTCAGGCGATGCGATGGTTCACGTCTATCATCCGGCACCCGCGACAATCCGCCTTGATACGGGTCAAAGTTCCGGGGGGGTAATCTTGATCTCGATCAAGGACGCATTTCGAACCTTTCCCCAAGACCGCAAATGTCGAGGTTTGTCTGGTCTTTGGGCAACCAAAGACACAATCGACGAGAGTGAGGGAGCGCCAAATGGCACACTATACAAAGCTCATCGCCCTAGGGGTCGCCACCCTGTTTGCGATGATTGCAGCCAACTACGCGCGGGACGTCGCATACCAGGTTCACATGATCATCTTCATGCTGGTGGCAGGTGGTTTGTTTCTCTGGACCGTCCGCCAGACGGATGAACCGGTTATCGCGGCGCCGCAAAACGAATACATGGATGACGTGGTACGCTATGGGGTGATCGCGACGGCGTTCTGGGGTGTCGTGGGCTTTCTCGTCGGCGTCGTCATCGCTTTCCAGCTGGCTTTTCCGGTGCTGAATTTCGATTGGGGACAACCCTACACGAATTTCGGACGGCTGCGGCCCTTGCACACATCGGCGGTGATCTTTGCCTTTGGCGGCAACGCATTGATCGCCTCATCGTTTTACATCGTGCAGCGGACCTGCGCGGCCCGGCTGTGGGGGGGCAATACGGCTTGGTTTGTCTTTTGGGGTTACCAGTTGTTCATCGTTCTGGCGGCGACAGGATATCTGCTGGGTGCTACGCAGTCCAAGGAGTATGCGGAGCCTGAGTGGTACGTCGATATTTGGCTGACTATCGTCTGGGTTGCCTATCTGGCGGTTTTTCTCGGCACGATCATCAAGCGAAAAGAACCGCATATCTACGTGGCCAACTGGTTCCTGCTGTCTTTCATCGTCACGGTCGCGATGCTGCACATCGTCAACAACCTGTCGATCCCGGTCTCCATCTGGGGTTCGCGTTCGGTCCAGGTTTTTTCCGGTGTACAGGACGCGATGGTACAATGGTGGTATGGCCACAACGCCGTCGGCTTCTTCCTGACTGCCGGCTTCCTCGGGATGATGTACTACTTCATCCCGAAACAGGCCGAGCGGCCTGTTTTCAGCTACAAGCTGTCGATCATCCACTTCTGGGCGCTGATCTTTCTCTACATCTGGGCCGGCCCGCACCACCTGCACTATACCGCGCTGCCTGACTGGGCATCGACCCTTGGCATGGTGTTCTCGATCATCCTCTGGATGCCAAGCTGGGGCGGCATGATCAATGGCCTGATGACGTTGCAGGGGGCGTGGGACAAACTGCGGACCGATCCGGTCATTCGGATGATGGTCATCAGTCTTGCCTTCTACGGCATGTCCACATTCGAGGGGCCGATGATGTCGATCCGCGCGGTCAACTCGCTCAGCCATTATACCGACTGGACGATCGGGCACGTGCATTCCGGCGCCCTCGGTTGGAACGGCATGATCACATTCGGCGCGCTTTACTTCCTTGTGCCGAAGCTTTGGAAACGCGAGCGGCTTTATAGCCTTGATCTGGTCAACTGGCATTTCTGGCTCGCGACCATTGGCATCGTGCTCTACGCCGCATCGATGTGGGTTACCGGCATCATGGAGGGCCTGATGTGGCGCGAAGTCGATGCCAATGGCTTCCTCGTGAACTCGTTCGCCGACACCGTGAGCGCTAAGTTCCCGATGTATGTCGTGCGCGGTCTAGGCGGGGTTCTCTACCTCGCTGGTGCGCTCATCATGTGCTACAACCTTTGGATGACTGTGAAGCGGTCGCCGGCCAAAGAGGCCAGCCTCGTCACAGCCGTCCCGGCCGAGTAAGGAGGGACCGCAGATGGCTATTCTTGATCGCCACAAGATCCTTGAGACCAACGCGACCCTTCTGCTGATCTTCAGCTTTCTGGTCGTGACCATCGGGGGGATCGTGCAGATCGTCCCACTCTTTTACCTCGAGAACACCATCGAAGAGGTAGAGGGCATGCGGCCTTATTCGCCGCTCGAACTGACGGGGCGCGAGATTTATGTCCGCGAAGGCTGCTATGTCTGTCATAGCCAGATGATCCGCCCCATGCGGGACGAGGTCGAACGCTATGGGCACTACTCGCTTGCGGCCGAGTCGATGTATGATCATCCATTCCAGTGGGGCTCAAAGCGCACCGGGCCTGATCTGGCGCGGGTCGGCGGGCGCTATTCAGACGATTGGCACGTGGACCATTTCCGCGATCCGCAATCGGTTGTGCCTGAATCGGTGATGCCGAAATACGCGTTTCTCGAACGCACTCTGGTCGATCCCGAATACATCGAGGATCTTTTGCGGACACAGCGATTTGTGGGCGTGCCATATACTGACGAGATGATTGAAAATGCGCAGTCCGATTTCCGGGCCCAGGCCGATCCGGACAGCGACTTTGACGCGCTGCTTGAACGGTATCCCGGCGCGCAGGTTCGGAATTTCGACGGGCAGCCGGGCATTTCCGAGGCCGACGCATTGATCGCCTACATGCAGATGCTTGGCACGCTGGTCGACTTCTCGACCTTCGTTCCAGACGCTAGCCGGTAAGGGGGACATCATGGAAACCTATTCATTCCTGCGAGAGATGGCTGACAGCTGGGGATTGCTGGCGCTTTTCCTGGTTTTCGTCGGTATCGCCGTTTTCCTGTTTCGTCCGGGACACCGCAAAATCCACGACGAGGCGGCGTCTGCCCCTTTCCGTAACGAGGACAAACCAGCGGCTGATCCAAAGGAGGATCGGACATGAGCAACCAGAAAAAGAACGAAGATGGCTATGGCACCACCGGTCATGAATGGGACGGGATCGAAGAGTGGAACAACCCGCTTCCCCGCTGGTGGCTGTGGACCTTCTACCTGACCATAATCTGGGGCGTCGGATATACAATTGCCTACCCGGCGTGGCCTCTGATTTCTCAGGCGACCGGCGGCTTGTTGGGTTATTCGACACGTGCCGAACTGGCCGAAGATCTCGAGGCGGCGCGGCTCGCGAATGCGGGCATCGATGAGCGCTTGGCCACCGTCGACTTGGCGGCGGTCAGTGATGATGCAGAGCTGCTGCAATATGCCAACTCGATGGGTGCATCAGTTTTCCGAACCTATTGTTCCCAATGCCATGGTTCCGGTGCTGCCGGCGTGCAGGCTGCGGGTTATCCCAACCTCTTGGATGATGCGTGGCTTTGGGGCGGAACGGTCGACGAAATCCAGTACACGGTCCGCCATGGTATCCGGAACGAAGATGATCCGGACGCCCGCTGGTCTGAGATGCCGGCCTTTGGCGACATCCTGACAGAGGAAGAGATCGCGCAGACCGTCAACTATGTCATGTCGCTGTCTGGCAATGCGACTGATCCGGCTTTGGTCGAGGCAGGCGAGACGGTGTACCTGGATAATTGTGCCGCATGTCATGGTGACGAAGGTCTGGGGGACATATATCAAGGTGCACCAAATTTGGCAGATGCCATCTGGCTTTACGGCGGTGATGTCGAAACGCTAACTGAGACAGTCACGTATAGCCGCTTCGGTGTGATGCCGCCTTGGTCTGAGCGTCTGAGCGAGGCCGAAATCCGCGGTGTGGCCCTGTACGTGCATGGGTTGGGCGGCGGTGAATAGCTGAACCCGGCCAGCCAAGAAATCGGTGTCGGCGCCGATCCTACGAAACGGTGCCGCGCCAGACCATAGCTTGATAGGACGCCTTCCCTTGAGCGATCAGAGCACAACACCAAGCCTTTACGCCGCTCGCGAGCCGATCTTCCCGCGTCGCGTTTCAGGCAAATTTCGGTCGCTCAAATGGGTGATCCTGTTCGTCACGCTTGGCATCTACTACGCCCTTCCGTGGATCCGGTGGGACCGGGGTCCGGGTATCCCCGATCAGGCGGTGTTGCTCGATCTGGCGGGGCGGCGGTTCTATTTCTTCTGGATCGAAATCTGGCCCCATGAATTCTATTTCGTGGCGGGTTTGCTGGTAATGGCCGGGCTGGGCCTGTTTCTGTTCACCTCTGCTCTGGGTCGGGTCTGGTGTGGATATGCCTGCCCGCAGACCGTCTGGACCGATCTCTTCATTGCGGTCGAACGTTGGGTCGAAGGGGATCGCAACGCCCGCCTCAGGCTGCACCGGCAAAAAGGCTGGGATCTTCGCAAGGCCCGCCTACGCATCACCAAGTGGACGCTATGGCTCTTGATCGGGTTGGCGACCGGCGGGGCCTGGGTCTTTTATTTCGCCGATGCCCCGACGCTGTTTCGGGATCTCATCACCCTGCAAGCCCATCCCGTGGCCTACACCACGATGGCCATCCTGACGGGGACGACCTTCCTTTTCGGAGGGTTTGCGCGGGAACAGATCTGCAATTACGCCTGCCCATGGCCCCGAATTCAAGCCGCCATGATGGACGAACATACCCTGACGGTCGCCTATCGCAGCTGGCGCGGCGAGCCGCGAAAACACTCCGAAGAGGTCGATGAGGGCGCAGAGATGGGTGACTGCATCGATTGCATGGCCTGCGTCAACGTTTGCCCTGCGGGCATCGACATCCGGGATGGTCAACAGCTTGAATGCATCACCTGCGCGCTATGCATCGACGCCTGCGACGACGTGATGGAAAAGATCGGCAAGCCGCGCGGGTTGATCGACTATATGGCGCTGACGGATGAAGACGCCGAGCGGGCGGGCAATCCGCCCCGGTCTGTCTGGAGCCACGTCTTCCGCCCCCGCGTGATCCTCTACACCGCCCTGTGGTCCGTCGTGGGGCTCGCGCTGGTCTTTGCGCTGTTCATTCGGTCCGACGTCGAATTCACGGTCGCACCCGTGCGCAACCCGACCTTCGTCACCCTGTCTGATGGATCGATCCGAAACACGTATGACATCCGTCTGCGGAACAAGGATTTTGAAGGGCGTACGATGCGGGTGACCGTTCATGGCGATCCGTCCTACCGCGTTCAGCTTGAAGGGTCTGCGTATGAATCCGTGGCGGTACCGCCCAACAGCACGCTGTTGCAGCGTGTTTACGTGGTGGCCCCCCGTGGCTCCGGCCCGGCGGAGGCCGATACGACGTCGCTGCGGTTCTGGGTCGAAGGTCTTGGCGGCGGTGATCGTTCCTATCATGACACAACATTCAATGGCAGAGGTGCACAATGATCCGAGAGCTTAAAGGATGGCATGTGGGGGCGATCTTTGGCAGCGGATTTGCCGTGATCATCGCGGTCAATCTCACACTCGCCTATTCAGCAGTGAGCACGTTTCCGGGTCTCGAGGTCAAGAATTCCTATGTTGCCAGCCAAAGCTTTGATGCCGATCGGGCCGCGCAAAACGCACTGGGCTGGACCGTCGAGGCAGAGGAACGGGATGGCATGGTGCGCTTGCAGATCGTGGATGACGCGGGCGCGCCACAGCGCGCCGCGTCGCTAACGGCGGTTCTTGGGCGGGCGACGCATGTCAAAGACGATGTCGTGCCCGATTTCGTGTTCGACGGCGTGGCTTATACCGCACCGGTGCAGTTGGCATCTGGCAATTGGAACCTTCGGATTAAAGCAACCGCAGCCAACGGGACCGAGTTTCGTCAACGGCTTGCATTTTATGTGGCGCGCTAGCTCATGACGGCGGTTGCTGATCCTCACCCCATGGCCTGCCCGGGATGCGCCGCCGCACCGGTCGAGATGGCGGTACCCGAAGTGCAGCCTGACGACATTCTGTTGTCTTTGCCACGCATTCATTGCCACGGCTGCATTCGCAATGCCGAAAGTGCTTTGATGGACAGGCCCGATGTTGCTGAGGCGCGGGTAAATCTGACGCTGAAACGGGCCTATGTCACGCCGCGGTCTGCCGTCCATCCAAGCGCGCTGATCCAGACCCTTGGCGCAGCGGGGATCGAGGCGCACGAGCTTGACCCTGGCGCAATTGTCGCGACCGAGACGGACAAGGCCGGCCGCGATCTGCTGATGCGCTTGGCGGTTGCGGGCTTCGCTGCAATGAATGTGATGTTGCTGTCTGTTTCGGTCTGGTCCGGAGCCTCGGATGCAACGCGCGACCTGTTCCACTGGATCTCGGCTGCAATCGCGCTGCCAGCCACCGCCTATGCTGGTCAGCCTTTCTTTGCCGGGGCATGGCAAGCCCTGCGCGCGCGCCGCCTGAACATGGATGTCCCGATTGCCTTGGCCATTGTTCTGGCGCTAGGCACGTCGCTCTGGGAAACGGCTTTGTCGGGGCATCACGCCTATTTTGATGCGGCGTTGACGCTGGTGTTCTTCCTGCTGGCGGGTAGGTATCTGGACTTTAGAACCCGATCCGCTGCTCGGTCGGCGGCTGAGGAACTCACAGCGCTAGAAGTGCCGCGTGCGACGCGATTGGTCGATGGCAAACCGTTTGAAACCGAGGCGTCCGAGCTGTGTGTCGATGACCTGATTCTTGTCGGCCCGGGGGGGCGTATTCCGGTCGATGGTGTAATCGTCGACGGCTCGAGCGAACTCGATCGGTCATTTCTGAGCGGTGAATCGGCTGCCGTGCAAGCTCAAGTCGGAATGAGCGTTGCCGCAGGCGAAGTGAACCTTACGGGGCCGCTGGCCGTTAGGGCAACGGCAATCGGCAAGGATACGACGCTGCACCGCATGGCCGATCTGGTCGCTGTGGCCGAGGCCGGGCGGGCGAATTACACCCCGCTCGCCGATAAGGCTGCTGCGCTCTATGCACCGGGCGTCCACATTCTTGCGGCACTATCGTTTGTCGGATGGTACCTCGGGGTCGGGGATTTGCGCGTTGCGCTAAACATTGCGGCGGCAGTTTTGATTATCACCTGCCCCTGTGCACTTGGCCTAGCGGTCCCGGCGGTTACCACCGCCGCATCCGGTCGCCTGTTCCGCAAGGGGCTTTTGATCAAGAGCGGTACGGCTCTCGAACGGCTCGCGGATGTGGATATTGTTGTCTTTGACAAGACCGGCACACTCACCACGGGTACGCCGGAGGTGGAAAACTGGGGCAGCCTTGGTCAGGAAGCGCGGTCGGTTGCCTTGGCCCTTGCCGTAGGGTCTTCGCACCCGCTGGCCAAGGCCATCGTCGCTGCGGCAGGTGCAATGCCCCCAGCGGATGTTGGACAGCGGCACGATTGTCCGGGATTTGGGACAGAAGGTGTCTGGTTGGGCCGGCAGGTTCGCCTTGGCCGTCCCGGGTGGGCTGGACCGGATCAGGACGGAGGTCTTTGCACCATGCTTGATTTGGGCGAGGGTCAGAGCGTCCGGATTGACTTCAAGGATCAGGTCCGCCCCGGCGCGGCCGAAGCTGTTGCCGGCTTCAAGCGCGCGGGTCTGAATGTTGTGCTGTTGTCGGGAGACAGACCCGACCCTGTCCGAGAGATCGCCGATACTCTGGGCATTGATGAATGGCATGCCGCGATGCTGCCGGATGAAAAGGCGAAATACGTTGCTGACCAGCCGGGCAGGGTTCTCATGATCGGCGATGGCCTCAATGACACGGCGGCACTCGCGTTAGCCCATGTTTCGATCTCGCCTGCCTCGGCGCTCGACGCAGCGCGGGTTGCATCTGATATCGTTCTGATGGGCGCAGACCTGTCGGTTCTGACCGAGGCGCATGGGACAGCGCAGAAGGCGACACGACGAATCCGCGAAAACTTTCAGATCGCGACGCTTTACAACCTGGTTGCCGTGCCGCTGGCTGTGGCGGGTCTGGCGACGCCCCTCATTGCGGCTTTGGCGATGTCGTCGTCGTCGATCACTGTTTCGCTTAACGCGCTGCGGGTCCGCTGATCATGAACGTGCTGGCCTACCTCATCCCGATTTCGCTGCTGCTGGGTGGCGTCGGCCTCGCGGCGTTCATCTATACAATGCGAACACGGCAATACGACGACCCCGAGGGAGACAGCCGCCGAATCCTCGATGACCGCTGGGATGATCATCCGAAGTCTTAGGCGCCGGGGCCGATTGTGGTGCAGGTGATCTGCCGCGCCTGAAGACGGCGGCAAGCCAGATCGGCGGATTCGCGGGTCAAGCCCATGAAGTTGGCATCGAAACCCTGCGGTTTCTTAACCACCTTGCGCAGGCTGCCATCAAGCGTCGCCATCTCGGAAAGAGCCGTCTGCAGCAGCACCTTCTCTGCTTTGAACCGGCTTGGGTAACGTCCCACATTTACACCCCAAAAGCGTCCGCCCGAGGTTGAAAGTCGTGTTACCACCTCTGGCTCGGGGTCTTCGAGCAAGGCCACCCGTTGCGGTCTTGATACGGGGCGAAGGGTTGCTTCCCGCACCGCAGCGGCTTCCTGCGCTGCAACGGCTGCCTGCGCTTCGGCTAAGGCTGTACGGATGTCGTCGGCGACCACGCTCGAAGACGCGACAAGCGTGCCTTGAGTTCCCGGCCGCAATACGGGCCGCTTCGACTTCGCCATCACGACGCTGGTGCGCACGATCTTGCCAGCATAGCTGGGTTTTTTCGGTTTGCTCAGGGCCACCCGCGATGGCGCGCGGCGGAAACCCATATCCAAAAGCTCGGCAACACGGGCATTGCGCGACGCCGCAGACGATCCGCCAAACATGGTGGCAATGATCCGTTCATTGCCGCGCTCGGCCGATGCAACGAGGTTAAAGCCCGCTGCTCGGGTGTAGCCTGTCTTGATCCCGTCCGCCCCGCGATAGGCAGACAGCAAACGGCGGTTCGTGTTCGACACGTCCCGGATCCCGGCATGGGTCGAAGTGCGAGAGAAGAGGTTGTAGTATTCTGGATAGTCATAAAGCACGTGGCGCCCCAGGATCGTCATGTCGCGCGCGGTCGACATGTGCCCGCTTTCTGTTAGGCCGTGGGCATTTTTGAAGGTCGTGCGCGACATGCCCATGGCCTTGGCCGTCCGGTTCATGCGGCGGGCGAAAGCGGCCTCGGATCCCGAGATCGCCTCGGCGATCGCGGTCGCTGCGTCGTTGGCCGATTTGACGGCGGATGCGCGGATCAGGTAGCGCAGTTTGATCCTCTGGCCGGCGCGCAAGCCCAGCTTGGAGGGCGGTTCGGCAGCGGCCTTGCGCGACACCTTGATCTTGGTGTCGAGCGAAATCTCACCCTTCTCGATGGCTTCGAATGCGACATAGAGGGTCATCATCTTGGTCAGGGATGCGGGATGCAGTCGGGTATCGGCATTGCGGGAATGCAGGACCTCACCGCTTCGCGCGTCCATGACGACAGCAGCATAGGGCGCAGCCCACAGGCTGAGCGGCAAAACGATGATTAACCAAATTGCAGTAAATATATACAGCCCAAGTCGGGCCGGCTGACGGTGCCGAACCTTCACGATAAACCTGCCTTTTCTGCCTCTGGCCGCTGCTTATTTTGCGCAGCTGACTCTAATTGCTTGAACGCTAGCACAACTGCGCCTTCCGATAAAGTCTGTTGAGGCCGCGTTTTGGCTGTTTTTCAACGAGGTATCGGGCGTTATTTGAGTGATCTGGAACGCGACCGCGGTGTAGTCAGGAATGACGTTACTGTCGCCCGCCGACCGTTAATCTTTGGTAAACCTTGGTCGTGGCACAGAGCTGATATCGTGAACCGTTCCAGGCACCCTGCTATTGATGGCTGATGAGCAAACCCTTTTCTCAATGCGCGGACACGTTATATACGGTGATCCAAGGCAACGGTTGGGATTCTCCCATTTCGAGGATGCGAATGCAGTCTGACTTCACATTGATGTCACAGCGCCCTGACGACGAAGACGGCGATACGATTGTCGTCACCGACGTCAAGCCAAAGACGAAGCGGCCGCCGCTTTACAAGGTGTTGCTGCTGAATGATGACTACACTCCGATGGAATTCGTAGTGCATGTGCTGGAGCGTTTCTTTGGCATGACCCATGCGCAGGCCTTTGAATTGATGCTCACGGTCCACAAGAAAGGCGTCGCCGTCGTGGGGGTCTTTAGCCACGAGATTGCCGAGACCAAGGTCGCGCAGGTGATGGACTACGCGCGCCGCCATCAGCATCCGCTGCAATGCACCATGGAAAAAGAAGACTGATCAAGTGATCGGTACAAGGCTGCCGCTGGCACTGAAAAGCGGCGTTGAACTGCCCGCGCAGGGGGGACTGGCGGTGCTTCACCCGCCAACGGACGCAGATATTTCCGCCCTGCCAACGGATCGGTGCATTGTCGTTACACCGAACGTCGTGACCCACGATGCCTTCAAAGCCCGCGGATACTCCGCGAGCACGGAATGCCCGGACATGGCCGCGGCTGTTATTGTTTGCCTGCCCCGCGCCAGGGCCGAGGCACGCATGCTTGTCTCACAGGCAATGAAGGTGACTGACGGATTGGTTATCATTGACGGGCAAAAGACCGACGGCGTCGAAGCAATGCTCAAGGCCGTGCGGGCTGAGGCATCGGTCGACGGATCGATCGCAAAGGCACACGGCAAGATCTTTTGGCTACCGTCCAGCGATGCCTTCACGGATTGGGAAGCCGGGCCCGCATTGACCGACGGAGGGTTCTGGACGGCACCTGGTGTGTTTTCCGCTGATGGGATTGATCCGGCCTCTGCTCTTTTGACCGCGGCGTTGCCGGACGAGCTGGGGCCGGTCGTTGCCGATCTTGGGGCGGGCTGGGGATTTCTGTCCGCTCACATCCTTGCCCGAGAGGCTATTGAGCGGCTGCACATAGTCGAGGCACATCATCTCGCCCTGCAATGCGCCGAGCATAATGTCACGGATCCACGCGCGGTATTTCACTGGGCGGATGCAACCCGTTGGTCGGCAACCGAAGGGATCGACGACGTGGTGATGAACCCGCCATTTCATGTTGGTCGGGCAGCGCAACCCGATCTTGGTCAGGGCTTCATCCGCAATGCCGCTGCGATCCTCAAGCCGCGTGGCAGGCTCTGGATGGTCGCCAACCGGCATCTTCCTTACGAAGACCTTCTGGCTTCGCTATTCGCAAAGAGCGTTGAAATCGGCGGTGATGCCCGTTTCAAATTGCTTTACGCAGAACGCCCAAAGCGCAGGAGCTGAGATGGCATTTTCGATCAACGGCAAAACGGCGATTGTCACAGGCGCTGCCAACGGGATCGGTTTGGCCATCGCGCGCCATTTCGCGGATCGCGGCGCCAACGTGATGTGCGCGGATATGGACGAACAGCGCCTCGTTGATGAAATCGGTGGTTCGGAGGAGGAGGGGAACCTGCGCTATTACGCGGGTGATTTGCGCCAGCGGCTAACCATCGCCAATCTGGTTTCCGCGACGATCGACGCTTTCGATCAGGTCGATATTCTGGTCAACGCGGCCCGTCAGGTCATTCCCACTGATCCGCTGGATCCCGAAGACAACTCGGTCGAAACGCTGATCGAACAGAATCTGATGGCGGCCTTGCGGCTGTCCCAATACGTGGCGCGGCGGATGGTCAAGCAATGGGACCCCGAAAGCGAAGGGTCGGCCGGATCCATCATTAATCTGTCGTCGATTACGGCGCACCAGACCCGGCCAGAGCTGCTGGGCTATTCGATCTCCAGCGCGGCGTTGGAACAGATGACCCGGGGCCTCGCACTGGCGCTTGCATCCAATCGCATCCGGGTGAATGCGGTCGCATTTGGCTCCGTGATGTCTGCGTCGCTCAAGGATGCGCTCAAAGATCGTCCAGAGTGGCGCGAAGAGATTGAGGCCCACACCCCCCTGAACCGCATCGCCAGCCCTTCGGAATTGGTCGATGCGGTCCAATTCCTCGCCTCCGAAGGGTCGGGCTTTGTCACGGGTGAAGTGTTGCGGGTCGATGGGGGCCGCTCGTTGCTCGATCCTATCTCAGCCCCCGCGCATTGACCGCCAACAAATGAATTCCGTCCGCACGGGCGGTGGTCTAAGGTTCGCAAAAAAAAACGAGGACCGATAAGGCATGACTAAACAGTTTGACGCCCAAAAGGCCCGGGCCTCTGCCTGGTTTCGCGAATTGCGCGACCAGATCGTTGCCGCTTTCGAAAAGATTGAGGGCGACCACACAGCCGGACCCATGGCGGAACTGGATGCCGGTCAGTTTGATGTGTCTGAGACACAACGGAAGTCCGACGATGGCTCGGATGCGGGCGGCGGGCTTATGAGCATCATGCGTGGTGGCCGCGTCTTTGAAAAGGTCGGTGTTAACATCTCGACCGTGTACGGCACGCTTGGCGAGCGGGCGCAGGCCGCAATGGCGGCCCGCAAGGGCGTTCCGGGCATGAAAGATGATCCGCGGTTCTGGGCCTCGGGCATCTCTTTGGTCGCGCATATGCAGAACCCGCATGTACCCGCTGTGCACATGAACACGCGGATGTTCTGGACACCGCATGCCTGGTGGTTCGGGGGTGGCTCGGATCTGAACCCCTGTCTCGAATACGCTGAGGATACCGCCCATTTCCATGCGACCCAACAGGCGCATCTGAATCCGCATGGCGCTGACCTTTACCCGCGGCTGAAAGCCTGGGCTGACGAATATTTCTTTGTGCCGCATCGGGGCAGGGCGCGTGGTGTCGGTGGCATCTTTATGGACGATCACTGCACCGGCGACTGGGAGGCGGACTTTGCCTTGACCCAGGATATCGGGCGGGCCTTCCAGCCTGCCTACCTGCCGCTGGTTGAAAGGCGCCGGGTGATGCCATGGACGGACGCGGACAAGGACGCGCAGTTGGTTCATCGCGGGCTCTACGCCGAATACAACCTGGTCTATGATCGGGGTACGAAATTCGGGCTTGAAACTGGGCACGATGCCAACGCCGTTCTGATGAGCCTTCCGCCACTGGCCAAGTGGGTCTGACCGTCTTTCCGCACCCGTTGTCGCGTGGTATCTTGCCGCAAAACGCAGGTCCGAGCAGCTTAGATGACCGCACTCAGCAACTATGACAGGCTGGAGGCCACAGGCCTCTGGCGCTCTTCGGACGATGTGCAGCGTCGCGAGGTCATCGTGTCATTGGGTTACGCCACCCTTGTTATCACTGACATGAACGAAAAGCCGCTGACGCATTGGTCTTTGGCTGCGATTGAGCGCATCGGCCAGGATGTTCCCGCTGTTTATCATCCGGTCGGCGATGCATCCGAAACGCTTGAACTGCCCGGGAGCGAGCATGACATGATCGCGGCCATCGACCAATTGCGCCGGGCTGTGTCGCGCGCACGCCCTTCGCCCGGCCGGTTGCGGTGGCTTGGAGCGGCTTTGTCGACACTTGCGGTCGTTGCGCTGCTTTTCGTCTGGCTGCCCAATGCCTTGCTGATGCACGCTGTTCGTGTCGTGCCGGATGTCAAACGCGCTGAGATCGGTGATGCGCTATTGCGCCGATTTGAGCGGGTGTCCGGCGCGCCTTGTTCGACGCCTCAAGGCCGACGGGCCTTGAACCTGCTCGCCAACAGGTTGGGTGTCGAGCGCCTCGTTGTGTTGCGTGGAGGCGTCCCGGCGAGCGTGGCACTGCCCGGTGGTATCATTGTTCTGAACCGGACCCTTATCGAGGATTACGAAGAACCCGACGTCGCAGCCGGATTTGCTTTGATGGAACAAACCCGTGGCCAGTCCACCGACGTTCTGCGCGACATCCTCGATACCGGCGGCGTGCGGGCATCGGCGACCTTGTTGACGACTGGCAAGGTGCCCGACGAAACCTTGGACCAGTTTGCCGAAACGGCGCTGTCAGCTCAGCGCGATCCAATCGCCTCTGGACAGATGCTGGATGCCTTCGCCGAGGCGCGCCTGCGAAGTACGCCCTATGCCTACGCCCTTGATGTATCCGGTGAGAGCACCTTGGCCCTGATCGAGGCAGATCCGATGACGGGAAAACCGCCAGAGCCCGTACTTCGGGATGCTGAATGGCTGCATCTGCAGGCCATCTGTGGCGGCTGATCCTCAGTTGCGGCTGATCTGCTTATAGACCTTACCGTCCGCGCGTACGATCGTGACCGTCCCCAACTCATCACTTTGAACCGCGACATCGGTGTAGGGATAGACCAACGGAACCGTTGCGGTTACATCGCGACCTGTCGTTTGATCGATCAGCCTACGGGGCACAGTCCTTGTCCAGATCAGGCGGGTTCGGGCGATGCCATTCAGTGACTGTTCGGCGCGCCTTGGGTTCAGCCGATCATCTTCCCAGACAGGCTGGTATCCTTTCGGTATTGAGATGCTTTTTGACGCCTGTCGCACTTCCCAGACATGACGGGGCAGGACGCGTGTGGAACCACGGATGTCGGCCATACGCGTGTCGATTGCCGGGGTTTGCACGGGTTGCGACGCTGGTTGGATCACGCGCTGTTGACGTGTGGGCGTTGCGGTTGGTTGCTGACCGCAGATGTGGACCCTCTGCCGGTTCACGCGGGGCACCCAAAGCGTCCGGCTGCCTGATCCGGCGCGAATATAGACGCAGCCGCGGCTGTCTACGTACTGAATACCGGTGAAAGATGTGGGGGGCAGTTCGGCTGGCGGCCGAGCCCAGGCCGCCGATGCCACGGCCGCAGCGATTGCGACGGCGGCAATTGTCAGTTTTTTCAAGCGCATGGCGAACCTCGGGCTTTTTTTGCAAGATGCCCCAAGGTCTGATCTGTGTCTAGCCGCAGCTACTTGGTTCCGAACATCCTGTCACCCGCATCACCCAGTCCGGGCACGATATAGCCGACTTCGTTCAGTTGTTCGTCCACCGCTGCCGTGACAATGGGCACATCCGGGTGGGCTTCTTTCATCCGGGCGACGCCTTCCGGGGCAGCCAGCAGGCAAAGGAATCGAATATTGGTTGCCCCTGCGTTCTTGAGCAGGTCGACCGCGGCTGCCGAAGAGTTTCCGGTTGCAAGCATCGGGTCGACGGTGATGACCAATCTGTCTTCTAGGCTCTCGGGCACCTTGAAATAGTACTGGACCGGTTGCAGCGTTTCTTCGTCCCGGTAGAGACCGACAAAACCGACGCGGGCGGAGGGGATCAATTCAAGGATCCCGTCCAGCAGCCCATTCCCGGCTCGCAGGATCGACACCAGCGCCATTTTCTTACCGGCAAGCGTCGGCGCGTCCATCGGGGCCATAGGCGTCTCGATCCGCTTGGTCGTCATTGGCAGGTTGCGCGTCACTTCATAAGCCAGAAGCTGGCTGATTTCCCGCAAGAGCTGCCGAAAGACCGCGGTCGGCGTTTCCTTGTCCCGCATGATGGTGAGTTTGTGCTGCACCAGTGGGTGATCGACGATGGTGAGATGGTCGGACATTTGGTGGCTCCTTCGTTCGATCCCTTTTGCACCCGGATCGGTGCGGCCTCAATGGCTGTTCGGTCAGGCGGGTATGGCGACGCCCAGATGCTCGGCAACAAGTCGCGCCACATCGACAAAACCAATTTGGCCCAGCTCGCCATGACCCTTACCCGCAATCAGGACCGGGACCCGTTCGCGGGTATGGTCGGTGCCGATCCATGTCGGATCGTTCCCGTGATCCGCAGCGAGAACCAGCATATCGCCTTCGGGCAGATTTGGCAGCAAACGCCCCAGTCTGGCATCGAACCATTCAAGATGGCGCGCATAGCCTGATACATCCCGCCGGTGGCCGTAAAGGCTGTCGAATTCGACAAAGTTCGCAAACGTCAGGCTGCCATCTTCGGCCTCTGATACCAGGTGGTCGAGATTGTCAAAAAGCTTGGCGTCCGAACCCTTGACCACATCGTCGATGCCTACCATGGAAAAAATATCGCCAATTTTGCCGACTGCATGCACTGCTCTGCCAGCATCTTGAACCCAGTTCATCAAAACCGGCTCTGGTGGGGCGATCGCGAAATCCTTGCGATTTGTCGTACGGGTATACGCGCCGCTTTCGCCAACAAAGGGGCGGGCGATAACCCGTCCGACCCGCTTCTCATGCAGATGCGGCGCGAGCGCCGCGCATAGCGTCAGAAGACGATCCAGACCAAACGCCTCTTCGTGGGCGGCGATTTGAAAGACGGAATCCGCACTGGTATAGCAGATGGGCCACCCTGTTCTCAGATGCTCGTCGCCCAAGGCGTCGATGATCGCGGTTCCGCTCGCGTGGCAATTGCCGAGGATGCCATCGCAACCGGCTGTCTGGCAAACAAGGTCGACCAGCTCATTTGGAAAGGACGGCTTGGTATCGGGAAAATAGTGCCAGTCCCACGGCACCGGCAGGCCAGCCAGTTCCCAATGGCCCGACGGCGTATCTTTGCCCTTCGAGACTTCGGTTGCGACACCCCAGAGACCCTCTGCCTCGACGGACAACTCCGGCACCTGCAATCCGCTCGCGAGTTGGATCGCGTGTCCTAGACCTAGCCGGGCCAAATTGGGAACCCGCAACGCTCCGGTCCGACCCTCCTCGGCCTTTCCATCAGCACAGGCCTGCGCGATATGACCTGCCGTATTCGCGCCAGTATCCGATGTTTCGCCATTGAAATACTGGTCCGCGTCCGGTGCGCCGCCGATACCAACCGAATCCATGACAATGAGAAAGGCGCGGGCCATCAGGCAATCCTTTCGTGTATCAGGAGGTTTTCGTTTTTGACGGCGTCGCCCAAAGAGATTGCGTTCTTGATAATTGCTTCGGCCTTATCCGCGTCGGCGGTTCGGGTCGCGTGTATACGCGCAAGTGGCTGGCCCTTGGCGACTCGGGCGCCCAAGCGGACGACGTCCGACAAACCCACACTCGGGTCGATGACGTCGGTTTCGACCACGCGGCCTCCGCCTAGCCCGACGACCGCAAGCCCAAGCGCCTCACCGTCGATTGCCGCCACCAGACCATTTTCGGCTGCCATCACTTCACGGATCACGGTCGCTTCGGGCAAGAACCGCATCCAGTTGTCGACGAACTCGATGGGGCCGCCCATGGCCGCGATCATCCGGCCAAATATTTCGGCGGCGCGGCCGTCACGTATCGCGTTTCCTAACTGCTCTCCCCCGGCTTTGGCGTCTTTGGCCAGCCCCGCATTTGCCAGCAACTCACCCCCGAGCGCTGCCGAGATCTCGATCAGCGGATGGTTGGACCCGTTCGTCAGAACACGCATCACTTCCGCCACCTCCAGCGCGTTGCCCAAGGATGAGGCGAGCGGCTGATTCATGTCAGTGATGAGCGCGCTCGATTTGCACGCTGCAGCATTTGCGGTGGTCACAAGCGCAGACGCAAGCGCCCGTGCCTCCTCCGTGGTTTTCATGAAGGCGCCCGAGCCGACCTTGACGTCCAGCACCAATCCGTCCAACCCGGCGGCTAGCTTTTTTGACAGGATCGACGCGGTAATCAGGTCAAGGCTTTCGACCGTCGCGGTCACGTCCCGGATTGCATAAAGCCGTTTGTCGGCGGGTGCGATATCGGCGGTCGCCCCGACAATTGCGCACCCCGCCTTGTCGAGCACCATCTGCATTTGCTCGATGTCCAGCACAGTCGATACGCCGGGGATCGCTTCGAGCTTGTCGAGGGTTCCGCCGGTGTGCCCCAGCCCCCTGCCGGAAATCATGGGTACAAATGCGCCACACGCGGCGAGGGCGGGCGCGAGGACCAGGCTAACGCAATCACCCACTCCACCGGTCGAATGTTTGTCGAGAACGGGGCCGTCGACGTCCCAGCTCAGCGTTTGGCCGGAATCCCGCATTGCCTCCGTCAGTGCCACACGGCCTGCCTGACCCAGATCGCCCCGACATACGCCCATTGCAAATGCCCCGGCTTGCGCATCGCTGATGCTGTGATCCGACAGGCCTGTCGCGAACCACTTGAGCTCGGCTGCCGTAGGGGCGTCGCCGTGGCGCAACTTTGCCAGAATGGCCCGGGCCGAGTGAGTGTTCATTCAGGCTGGTCCATATGTTCGGTATCAAAAGCGCCGGGCAGCAATTGGCCAATTGTGATTTTATCTTCGATACCACCGACGGTCGCCATGGTGACGACAACATCTGCTTTACCAAACTCCGCCAGCTTCTGACGGCATCCGCCGCAAGGGCTGACCGGTTTCGGGCTGCCAGCCACGACATAAACGGCCCGCAGCTCGGTTTCGCCGGCGGCGACCATTGCTGCGATTGCCCCAGCCTCGGCGCATGTGCCTTCGGGGTACGCGACGTTCTCGACGTTGCAGCCTGCATAAACGGTGCCCGATGCGGCTTCGATCGCGGCCCCAACCTGAAAGTTGGAATAGGGTGCATAGGCCCGTTCCCGTACATCCAGAGCTGCTTGTCGAAGATTGGTCGTCATGATGTCACCTGTATCTTGGCAATGGGCTGAACAGCATTGCGGATGTTACCCGACGCGCGTCTCAAAGCGCCCAGGCAGGGAGACTTCGAGCAGCTCCAGATCATCGCTTGGGTCCGCATAGCGGTTCGGGAAATCGGGCGGGATCACAAAGGCGTCGCCAGCCTGAAGCGGCTGCGGATTACGGCCCTCTCCTTCGAGCGTCATTGTACCGTCCAGCACAAAGGTAAACAGGATGTCGCTGTCGTGGTTGGTCCATAGGGTCTCTTCACCGTTCGGCCGGGCCACATGCACGCCCGCCACACCTTGCGTGTTGTCGGCGATGGTCGTGTCGCGGCTGATGAAGCCAGGAAGGCGGAACGAGCGCCACTCGGTCTCGTCCGCATTGTGATGAACAAAGCGCTGCCCCTCGAATATCCGGTCAGGGTTGGCCGGGCCATTCGGCAGCGTCATGTCATGGTCGATTGTGGTGATGTGTTCTGCGGGAACGCCAATTTCGATCACTTCGATATTGTCGCTGGCATATAGCACGCGATGCCGGATTTCCGGCGGCTGGATCACACAATTCCCGGCATGCAAGCGAAATGGCTCGCCCTGATCCTCGTAGACCAGATCGACCCATCCGCGGTAGCAATAGATCAGCTGGAAGCCAACCGTATGGTAGTGGACGGTATCAGGGACAGGGCCACCATCGGGAATACGGATGTGGCTGGCGATGATCGACCCGCCAAGGCGGTCCGGTATGAGATCGCGGTAATGCATACCTGCCCGCCCGATTACCCATGGGGCCTGATCCCTCAGGCGACGCACGACAAAGGAATGAACTGTCTCAGGCAGCACGAGCGGGGGATTGAGCGGGCCGATTTCCACCCGGGTGCCGTTTGGCGCTTCCAGTGTACTGGCACCATCTGCAAAGTCGTTTGGATTTTCCGTGAGAATACGAAGTGTGCCAGCCGGTTCTGGCGCGCCCTTTTCGATCCGCAACCGCAGGCCATGTCCCGAAAAAACCGCAACCGTGGGGTCATCGGCGGGATAGATCATATCCATCCGCATCCCAAGGACCTTTGTGTAGAAGGGGATATCGTCCCGCAACTCCTGGGTCGGCAAACGGATCTCGGCGCGGGTCTCGGTCATGGGACTTCCATCATTTGCACCGATTAAACGCTGCGATTCAGACAGATGCAATCAGTCTGGGTCTAGATTGTGATCAGCTGGCGACTTGGCGGATCATCGGCAATTGTTTAAGGCTAAACCAAATTCAGGGGGCAATCAGAACATGACGGATCAACCCAGCCTCCGGCAGGCAGCGCTTGACTATCATGCGCATCCAAAGCCGGGAAAGCTCGAAGTACGGGCGACGAAACCGCTGGCCAACGGGCGCGATCTAGCGAGGGCCTATTCGCCGGGCGTGGCCGAGGCCTGTCTGGAGATAAAATCAGATCCAGCAAATGCGGCGCAGTACACGGCGCGGGGCAATCTGGTGGCGGTCGTGTCGAACGGCACCGCTGTTCTTGGTCTGGGCAATATCGGTGCCCTTGCGTCCAAACCAGTGATGGAAGGCAAAGCCGTTCTCTTCAAAAAGTTCGCCGGCATCGATTGCTTTGACATCGAGGTGGATGAGGCCGATCCGGAGCGACTGGCCGACATCGTTTGCGCCCTTGGGCCGACCTTCGGGGCCATTAATCTAGAGGATATCAAGGCGCCGGATTGCTTTGTGGTGGAGAAGCTTTGCCGTGAGCGGATGAACATCCCGGTCTTTCACGATGACCAGCACGGCACGGCGATCGTGGTTGGGGCCGCCGCCAAGAATGCGCTGCACGTGGCCGGCAAGACATTCGAGGACATCAAGATCGTCAGCACCGGGGGTGGAGCGGCAGGCATCGCCTGCCTAAACATGCTTCTAAAGCTTGGCGCCAAACGCGAAAACGTCTGGCTCTGCGATATTCATGGGCTTGTCTACACCGGGCGCGAGATCGATATGAATCCTGCCAAGTCCGAGTATTGCCAGGACAGCGACCTTCGGACACTCGACGATGTTATCCAGGGCGCGGATCTCTTTCTTGGCCTTTCGGGTCCGAACGTCCTGCGGCCAGAGCATGTGAAAAAGATGGCCTCGCAGCCGGTGATCTTTGCGCTGGCCAATCCGACGCCGGAGATCATGCCGGATGAGGCGCGCAAGGTCGCGCCCAATGCCATCATCGCAACGGGGCGCAGCGACTTTCCCAATCAGGTCAACAACGTCCTATGCTTTCCGTTCATATTCCGTGGCGCGCTGGATGTGGGCGCGACAACGATCAACGACGCAATGGAGCTTGCCTGCATCGACGGGATTGCAGCGCTGGCCCGCGCAACTACCAGCGCCGAGGCTGCGGCGGCCTATCAGGATGAGCCGATGACGTTTGGTGCCGATTATCTGATCCCCAAGCCGTTCGACCCGCGCCTGATTGGCGTTGTTTCGTCGGCAGTGGCGCAGGCGGCCATGGAGACCGGCGTCGCAACCCGGCCCCTCGATGATCTCGAAGCCTACAGACGGAAACTCGACTCGTCCGTTTTCAAATCCGCGCTTCTGATGCGACCGGTGTTCGAAGCGGCACGAGCCAAGGCACGCCGTATTGTCTTTGCCGAGGGAGAGGATGAACGGGTTCTGCGCGCAGCCCAGGCCATGGTCGAAGAGACAACCGAACGTCCGATCCTGATCGGTCGCCCCGATGTGATCGGCGCAAGGATCGAAAAGGCGGGTCTGACGCTCCGGCTTGGCGAAAGTGTGGAATTCGTTAACCCCGAAAACGACCCGCGCTATCGTGACTATTGGGGCAGCTATCACGAACTGATGGCACGGCGCGGCGTCACGCCCGATCTGGCCCGCGCAATCATGCGTACGAACTCGACTGCGATTGGTGCGGTTATGGTTCATCGGGATGAAGCGGACAGCCTGATCTGCGGCACGTTCGGAGAATTCCGCTGGCATATGAATTATGTGGCACAGGTCTTGGGTACCGACGAATTGCACCCGGTCGGGACGCTCTCGATGATGATCCTCGAAGATGGCCCGCTGTTCATCGCCGATACTCAGGTTCATACCGAACCCAGCCCAGAAGAGATTGCAGAGATCGTGATCGGGGCGGCGCGGCACGTGCGCCGTTTCGGTATCGAACCTCAGATCGCGCTTTGTTCACAATCCCAGTTCGGCAACCAGCCCGGCGGATCTGGCGAACGTCTGCGCGCGGCGATCGAGCTGCTGAACGAAAAGCCGCGTGAGTTCTGCTATGAGGGTGAGATGAATATCGACACCGCGCTCGATCCGGCCTTGCGCGAGCGTCTATTCCCCGGAAACCGAATGCAGGGGGCAGCCAACGTGTTGGTGTTCGCGCATGCGGATGCAGCCTCTGGCGTGCGCAACATCCTCAAGATGAAGGGTGGAGGGCTTGAGGTTGGTCCGATCCTAATGGGGATGGGCAACCGCGCGCATATCGTTTCTCCTTCGATCACCGCGCGCGGCCTGCTCAATATGTCGGCCATCGCAGGAACGCCTGTGGCACATTACGGCTAGAGCACGCGGCCCGCGACGGCATCCAGTTTCGCAACGAGGTCGGGGTCCCGCGCCTCGGGCGCTGTCAGTATGGCGTATTGCAGCGCACGGTCACAGCCATGGGGGCACGCCTCACGCGTTCCGCCGATCAAATCCGGCAAGCGTTTGACAAGGTCGCGCGCCTTGTCGGCGTTGCCGGTCAGTGTCTTGATGATCTCGGTCACATCGACTTCACCGTGATCGGGGTGCCAGCTGTCATAATCTGTGATCATCGCGACGGAGGCATAACAAATCTCGGCCTCACGGGCGAGCTTGGCCTCGGGCATATTCGTCATGCCGATCACGTCGCAACCCCAGGCATCGCGATACATCCTGCTTTCGGCGAGGCTGGAAAATTGTGGGCCTTCCATGGCCAGATAAGTGCCGCCCTCGTGGATCGCGATGCCCGCCCCTTGTGCTGCGGTAAAACAGGCGCCGGAGAGCCGCTGACAGGTGGGGTGCGCCACGCTGACATGGGCCACGCACCCTGTGCCGAAGAACGATTTTTCGCGGGCGAAGGTCCGATCAATGAACTGATCGACAATCACGAAGTCACCCGGCGCCATCTCTTCGCGGAATGATCCGCAGGCCGATACCGAGATGATGTCTGTAACCCCAAGGCGCTTGAGCGCATCGATATTGGCCCGGTATGGCACGGTCGTGGGGCTGTGGATGTGCCCGCGGCCATGGCGGGGCAGAAAAACCATTTCGGCATTGTTCAACCAGCCCGTCAAAAGCTGATCGGATGGTGCGCCCCAAGGGCTATCCACGCTGACCCATTCGGCCCCTTCGAGTCCGTCGATGTCATAAATCCCGGATCCGCCGATGACCCCGATCTTGGTCTGCGTCATGCCCATTCTCCTGCCGCTGCTCGCAGGTCAGTTACACAGGTTGCAGAGCCGGGTTCAACCATGATGGAAACAGCGGATAGTCAGGTTCGGTTGGGCTTGCGCGGCGGCACCCGTCTTAGCTGCATCCCAAACTTCTGATCTGCCCGAAATCCGAGCTTTTCATAGAATGACCGGGCCCCGGTGTCCTGCCCGGTGAGAAGCATCACCTTATAGCAGTCCGCGCCCCATGCCGCATCAACGACCGCCTGCATCACGGCGCGTGCGTGTCCCTGATTTCGAACATGCTCAAGCGAGATGACGTTTTCGATCAATGCGTAAGGACGCCCGTTTTGCGTCATGTTCGGCAATATATGGAGGGTTGCCATTGCAGTCAGAGCTTGCCCTGCTTCACTTGCAAACACGGTTGATCCCGGATGATCAAGAAGCTGCCGAAAACGCTCTTTGCCCGCAACGCTTCCGTCACGGGTCAAGGTTTCATAAAGAACCAGCGCCGCATCAAAATCATCGGGGTCCAGAGCGCGGACCGCTAGCTTGGCCGCCATCCTGCCTCTGCCATGGCTGCACCATAGCCGGGCGCGATATTCATGCGGCTACCCAAACCCTTGCGCAGCAGCAGATTGTGCATGGCGGGCAGACGCCAACACGGGACGTGCATGATCATGTGATGTTCGAGGTGGTAGTTGACCCAATAGGGCGCGACGAAAGTCCTTGTGATCGGTCCCGCCAGCGTCGTGCGAACGTTTCGAAACGGATCCTCGGATTTTTCCGTCGCCCCATGCTCCGCGATGTTGCGGACCCGCAGAACGAACTGGAACCAGGTCAGATATGGCAGGATCCAAAAGGCGAGGCCCCACCACCAATCCCCAGCAAGGCTGATGATTACTGCAACGCCCAGAAAGACGGGCAGGGATTTCCAGATCTCGGCTGCCTTGAAGGCCTGCGCCGCATCTGTCTTGGCTGCTTCGATCGCGTCGTCGTCTCCGGCCAACCGGAACGACATCAAGATCTGCGCGGCCAGCTGCTTAATACCTGTCTGACCAGTCAGGTCACGGATGAACTTGCGTCGCAGCGACGCGCGCGAGGTCGGAAACTTCTCGCTTAGGACAAGATCGGGGTCCTTGTCCGTTTGGGTGAACCGGTGATGGGTTAGGTGATAGTGCCGGTAGGCCGCCAATTCCGCCAGAATGGGGCGTCCGCACAACCATTCACCCGCAAACTCATTAAGAGATCGGGCCTTGAACATCGCGTTGTGCGCCGCTTCGTGCATGAGGATGGCGAGCCCCAGCTGGCGCGAGCCAATCAGCATAACGGCAACGACAAAGGTCAATGGATTGGGCCAAACCGCGAATAGTGCGACAGCGGCAGCAACAACGCCCCAGCAATGCAGAAGCAGCAGCGCACCAGCAAGATCTGAACGTTGGGCCAGAGGGCGGATTTCCTCGGGGCTGAGATATGCCTTTCCGGGTGTCATGACACCTCCTCCTAGGGGAAGTGTCTCAAAGAGGTGACCCATGCGTCAAGCAGAACGCCCCGTCAGTGCCAGTCAAAAAATCCCGATCCTGCGTTCGACAACAGCTCTTGGGCGAGGTCCTTGCCCATGGTGGCGGCATCCTCGATAGTGCCTTTCCGCGCCCCCGAAATCGCGTCGCTGCCATCGGGGCGTATCACTTCACCGCGCAGGTACAGCGATGACCCGCTCAGCTCGGCAAGGCCAGCGATCGGCGTTTCACAGGACCCGTCCAGGGTCAGGAGAAAGCTGCGCTCTGCCGTCAACCTGTGGCCGGTGTCCGCGTCGTGGATCGCGTCAAGCAGGCTGGCGGTGTTCGCGTCATCGATGCGCCGCTCGATTCCGATGGCGCCTTGGGCCACGGCTGGCAGCATGTCTTCGGTCTCAATCGGGGTCGCCGGAACCTCATCGAGAGTCAGGCGGTTAAGACCTGCGCAGGCCAGAAAGGTGCATTCTGCCACGCCTTCGCTCAACTTACGCAAGCGAGTTTGTACATTGCCCCGAAACTCGACCACCTGAAGGTCCGAGCGACGGTTCAACAGCTGTGCGCGTCGGCGCAAGCTTGATGTTCCGACTATTGCACCCGGGCTGAGTTCGGCAATGCCCTTGAGCGTTGGTGACACGAACGCATCGCGCACATCTTCGCGCGGGAGGTAGGTGGAAAGGACCAAACCCTGCGGTTGAACCGTCGGCATGTCTTTCATCGAATGCACAGCGATGTCAATTTTGCCTGACAGTAGGTCGTCTTCGATTTCACGGGTAAAAAGACCCTTCCCGCCGATCTCTTTCAAAGGCCGGTCCTGGATCGCATCGCCGGTAACCTTGATGACGACAATCTCGAACGCTTCGTCAGAAAGATCAAAGGCTTGCCGCAGTCTATCGCGCGTTTCGTAAGCCTGGGCCAATGCTAGCGGGGACCCGCGCGTGCCGATTCTCAGCGGTGCCGCGGGTGTGGGAAGGCGGATCGTCATGGGTTTATCTTTTAGGCACGTCAACTTATCCTGACAACTGGAATTGGACTAAGAGGGCGCGATGAAGGACGGCACACAGGGCAAGACGATCTTGAGAGCGCTCAGCGGAGAGGTATTGCCGACACCACCGGTCTGGATGATGCGGCAAGCAGGTCGCTACCTTCCGGAATACCGCGCGACCCGGGCCAAAGCCGGTGATTTCCTGTCGCTTTGCTATACGCCTGAACTTGCCGCCGAGGTCACACTGCAGCCGATCAGGCGCTACGGCTTCGATGCAGCGATCCTATTTGCCGATATCCTCCTCTTGCCGCAGGCGCTTGGTGCTGATCTGTGGTTCGTGACCGGAGAAGGCCCGCGTCTTTCGACAGTGACCAAGCAAGAGGATTTTGACGCTCTGAAGCCGGTTGAGTTGATCCACGATACCCTTGGCCCCGTGTACGAAACCGTCCGCATCCTGACGAACGAACTGCCGCACGAGACGACGCTGATCGGGTTTGCTGGGGCGCCATGGACTGTCGCAACCTACATGATTGCCGGGCGGGGAACGCCGGATCAGGGGCCAGCGCATGCGCTGATGACAGAGAACGAGACGCTCTTTTCGGCCCTGATCGACCGGTTGACCCAAGGCACGATCGAATACCTTTCGGCCCAGATCGAGGCCGGAGCCGAGGTTGTGAAGATCTTTGACAGCTGGGCCGGATCGCTCAACGGGCCTGCGTTCCGCAAATATGCGGTCGAGCCATGCGCCCGAATCACGTCCGCCATCAAACAGCGACATCCTGGCATCCCGGTGATAGGATTTCCGCGTGAGGCTGGATCGGGCTATGTCGGCTTTGCCAAGGCAACCGCTGTCGATTGCGTGGCCCTCGACAGCTCGGTCTCTGCCGAATGGGCGGCCGAGAACGTTCAGGTCGATGGCTGCGTGCAAGGCAACCTCGCATCGTCTCATATGGTGACAGGCGGGCAGGCGCTGATCGACGAAACCCACAGGATTGTCAGCGCGTTTTCGGGCGGTCCGCACATCTTCAACCTTGGCCACGGGATCACGCCTGACGCCGATCCCGACAACGTGGCGCTCATGGTTGAAACGGTCCGATCCGGGGCCTGATTGGGTCTTGACGGAGCAGATGGGCTGGACTAGGTCAGCGCAGCCTGTGGCGGAGTAGCTCAGTTGGTTAGAGCAGCGGAATCATAATCCGCGTGTCGGGGGTTCAAGTCCCTCCTCCGCTACCATCGCACCCAACACTCCTTTCTCACCTTGTGGAAAGGCCTTCGGGCCGAGCAGGTGGTTGAGGCGTCCTGCGATCTCGACCTCGACGCCGCCCTTTCGATTTGGGTCGCGTGAGACGGTGACGGAATCGACAAGCTCGCGCCTGGCCTGAGCCGCCGCGGTATCGCCTGACCGAATGCCCTTGGCAAGCGCGGTTTGCAGGTCTGCCACTTGCTCCTCGTAGCGTTTGAGTGTGGCCGGGTGGAGAGAGATGATCTCCGGCGGCTCTGCGGCAGTCGCTAGTTTGCCGCGAAGGAGGGATTGTTCTTCCTGAAGCGCCAGCATCTTTGGCTCGAGTTGCCGGATCACGGCGGAGCCGTCGCAAATCGCATCGACGAGGCGGTACAACTCGCTTTCGATTGCCGCGAGCCGTTTCTGGATTGTGGGCCTACCCTTGATCGCGTTGGCAGCGAGCCTCTTGCGCTCCTCATGGTAGGTGCGGGCGTACTCGGCGATCACTTCGGGATGCCTGAGCTCGGCGTGAAGTCCGGACAGCACTGCTTGCTCTATCCGGTCGAGATAAAAGATCTGCGGATTTGGACAGGATCGGCTCTCGCGTTGGGCCGAACACCTTACGCGGATGCGACCACTGCGATCCTTCCCATTGGTTGACATGCCGGCACCGCACGCCGCGCATCTTAGAAGGCCCGAGAGGAGGTGGCGGGGCCGTCGGCGGTCCCGAGGCGAAGCGAACGAACGTTCCTTCTTCTTCTTTCTGGCCGCATCGAAGACACTGGGCGGGATGAGCGCCAACTCTGGCACCTCGGCAACCACCCACTCCTCGGGCCGGTTCGGCCGCGAGACGCGCCGCCCCGTATCAGGATCCTTGACCATGCGGACCCGGTTCCAGACCTCGCGCCCATCATAGAGAGGATTTTGCAAGATGCCGTCAACGTTTAGACCGTGTACAGTGTCTCGGGGCGGCTTGCTGGCCAGATACTCACAGAAGACCCACCGCACGACATCCGCTTCAGCCTCGACAACCCGCCGCGCACCAGCATGGCCCTGCACCGGTTCGTACCCATAGGCCACTCCGCCGGGACTGCGTCCTTCCTTAGCGCGCGCCGTCATCCCGCGCCTGATCTTGAGGAGGTTGTCCTTGCGGTAGAGCTGGCCGACCAGACCGCAAAGCCCGACAAGTACCGTGCTCGCGGCACGCTCATGAACGGCACGGATTTCGATGCCCAGAAATGAAAGACGCTCGTGCAAGCCCGTCGGTCTTCCATGACCCGCGGCGTTAAGGAGATCGAGCTGACCATCGCGACCGAGGACAGATGCGCCAGACGGAGCCGCATATTGGTATGTTGGGGTGATTTGCGGGCCCTCGCGTTTGG
Organism: Pseudomonadota bacterium; assembly: GCA_038521825.1. GTDB lineage: Bacteria > Pseudomonadota > Alphaproteobacteria > Rhodobacterales > Rhodobacteraceae > JBCBKL01. The sequence continues at coordinate 425,556 of JBCBKL010000001.1, forward strand.
CGTAGCCTTGATAAAGCGCGATCTGATCCTGGGCGGATCGCTCGCTCTGAAGATCGGTTGAATAGGGCGCGTAGGTCGCTGCCTGCTTCTCGGCATTTGTTTCAGTATCGGAGTTCGCGTTCTTGATCTTCCCTCGCTGCCTGCCGGGCCAATGCTCGGGCTAGGTTGAGGATCGCCGGGTCCGAGCGTTCGCACAAGTTTGCTGATGAGGACGGGCAGCGTTCGGCCTGCGCCCCGCTGCTCGTCGTCCTGTTTGACGAGGAGCAATCGTGCTTCGAAGAACGTGGCGGTCGCTTCAGCATAGCATAGAAAGTGCCACCTTCTCTTGGGCGTCCGAAGCGTGTTTTGGGTGTAGAAGCGCGACAGAGGTGTATGACAGGTGATCTGCGGTTCTGGGATCATCGGCGCGCACCACCTTCCAGCCAGCGACAAACAGCACCCACAAGGATCGCGACATAAAAGGGCTGGCACGTCAGCCCTCTATGCAGTCGTTGTTGTTTGTCTATTCGCGCGCCGCACCGAACGCATCCGTTCCAACGGTTCCCGTAGAAGATTGAGATCAAGGCGGATTTTCAGAGCCGATGGCTCCCTTGCATGTGCTGACGCGTCTGTGATTTCTTTGTATTGGCAGTGGCTTGAGCAATTCTCTGCGGCATGTCCATGAGGATTGCCGCCTGACTTGCCTTGTCGTCACAAATGCTTACCCACGAGATGCGGTATTTTTATTTTCTTGCGCTCCATTGATGAGGTTTCTTGCTGGTCCGGTTCTACGGCACGTCTCACTGAAAGCTTGCTCGAAAGCTGGTCGCCGTGAGCGACACATGCGCATCAAGCGGCGGGCGCAACTCGAAAGCCTTGGGCGTTCGTGCGAAGTTCCAGAGGCGAAACAAGCACCATTCCTCGCGCCGTTCATCTGCTACGGAAAGCTCACTGCGCGAGATATGGAACGGTGTGCGCTCCCAGCCTTTTGTGGTTTTGACCTCGATCAGGCGCTGCCGCCCGTCCACATCGAAACTGGCGATATCGTAGCCTGCGCCATCCCCGTCTTCTTCCGAAACCCAGAGGATTTTCCGCGCCAAATCCTCACGCCCAACTGCGGTCAGCTTGTCACGCTCGTGCTTCAGGACGCGCTCCTCCCCAGCCTTGCCAAGGGCGCGATTGCGTTCGTCCCGCGCGGCCACGTCGAATTTCTTGGCGATGTGTAGCATCTGCTCAAGCTCGTCCGGCGGCGGTTGGTTGGTCAACGTCGGTGTAGGCCCGACCCAGAGTTGCGCCGCCTCGGCCATACCATCAACAGGCCGGGAAGAAAGGGTGCGGTGCGTCCAGCCGGGGTTAATAGCCAGCCATCGTGCGACGGCGTCGATCAAGCTGGTCTGGAAGTTGAACGCCGGTTTGTACCCGGTGATCCAGACCTCACCGAGCCCCTTGAGAACGGCACTGATGTTCTGGTGTTTGAACTCGACCGACCCGTCCGAGCGGTCGTCGAGGCGCTGCATGAGCTGCCGTCTATGCTCCGCTTTGTTGTAGGGACGGCCTGCCACGTCATCGGCCAACATCGCGAAATAGTCTGCGACGATCAGGTCATTTTCGGCATCTGTCCACGCTTGGCTCGACATTGCGCCAGGCTAGGGGAACGTTCGGAGTTTGTCACGAAACGGCACATTCGCTGCAACTGCAGCATGCCCGTTTACGAGAGGAGTAAGCGACCGCTCACCGCTCATATGATCATTGCGTCGATGCTGTGCTATGCATCAGCGATCGACCGGCGACACGCTTCGATAGATACTCGATCCATTCGTAGATCTTCGGGTTGCACTTGATATGGTCGGCGTAATCCCAAACCTCGGCCTCAATTTTGTTCCAGCTTGCGCGTTGGGTGCACCGGCGATCGAGCG
>JBCBKL010000002.1:0-314517 GCA_038521825.1 Pseudomonadota bacterium
GCTCCGCCGATCATCAGATCCCTGCCAGCGGTCGACACGATGAAGTCATCGCCATCGCCGCCAGACATTGTGTCACGGCCCCAGCTGCCTTCGAGGTAGTCGTTGCCGTCACCACCGAACATCATGTCGTTCCCGCCTTCGCCAAAGAGATAGTCATCGCCATCTCCGGCTTCGATCGCATCGTCACCCCGGTCGCCGTGGATGTTGTCCGACTCCGCGGTTCCGACGAGCTCGTCGTCTTCGCGTGTCCCGTTGATGAATTCGGGCGCATCCTCAATAGGTTCGAAGATGTCGATACCGTCGTAGACGCCCTTGGCTTTGACCTCGATATCTTTTTCGGTGACCTTGTCGCCGTAGATCTTGAGGGTGCCAAGCGGGTCCTCGTCGTGGGCACCGCCGCCAGCGCCCTGCTGGGAGCGAATCTCGACCAACGAGAAGTCGCCGCCATCGTCGTCGCCATAGGTGATGTCAGCGATTTCGACCGTGTGACCACGCAGGGTGATCTTGTCGCCATCCTGCTTGGAGAAGTCCAGCAGGACATCGTTGCCGATGCCTTCAACCCAGTGGTCGTGAACGGCGTCATTTTCACCAGCGACCTTGCGCCAGTTGATGCTGCCGTCGTCCTTGGTGTGGCGGGCCATCACTATATCGGTCGCGTTCAGCAGCATGTTGAAGGTGAACCGATCCTTACCCTGGCCGCCGGAGATGACATCATCCGTCGTTGCCGGGTCGACAGGCGGGTTGATGCGGCCCTCGGCCCCGTCGGTTTGTGCCGGGTCAGGCTCGCCTGCATCCGCATAGACACGAATGTGGTCTCGGCCGGCACCGGTCGAAACCGTCTGAGCGCCCGCGCCGACCTCGACATAATCAACGGTTTCCATGGTACTGTCGGCCGTGACGATGACATCACCGTCGGTTGACGATTCAAAGCTTTGAACGCCGCCGTTGTACTCGGCGAGCTTGTCTTTCTCGGCCAAGCGATCGACACCGTCAAAGACACCTGCCGCCTGTACGGTGATATCCTTTTCAGTGACCTTGTCACCGTAGACCTTGATGGTACCCAGTTCATCTTCGTCGTGGGCGCCGGTGGCGGTGTTGGCACCACCGGCACCGCCATTGCCCTGTTGGCTGATGACGCGGATCAGCGAGTAAGTACCGTCGTCGTCTTCGCCATACGTGATTTCAGCGATCTCGACGGTGTGACCACGAATGACGATCTTGTCTTTCTCGGCCTTCGAGTAGTCGGTGATCGTCTCATCACCAAACCCTTCGACCCAGTGATCGTGCACATTGTCATTTTCACCGGCGACCTTGCGCCAGTTGATATGGCCCTTCGAGTTCGTGTGCTGGGCCAGAACCTCGGCTGTGGCATTGAGCAGCGCGCGGAATTCAAATCGGTCAGCCCCTTCTCCGCCGGTCATGGTGTCGTTTCCAGCGCCGTCGGCGACCGGGTCGTTGATACGCCCCTCAGCTCCTTCAGTTTGAGCCGGGTCGGGTTCGCCCGCATCACCGTACGAGATAAGGCGATCGTTCCCTTTGCCACCGTTGATCGACTGCGATCCGCTGCCCGCCTCGATCTTGTCTGAGCGGTCGGTGCCTTCGAACGCCAGATTGATGGTTTCCGGGTTCTCGGCGCCCCATTGCGGCTGCTCGATTACCATCTCCGGTGTGCTTGCCGGTGCCGTTTCTTCGCCCGCGGCAATCTCGTCGATCTGGTCGATTCCATAGAAGACGCTGGCTTTGACGTTGATGTCGTCCTCGGTGACCTTGTCGCCGTAGACCTTGATGGTTCCAAGCTCATCTTCGTCATGCGCGCCGCCGCCGTCGCCTTGCTGCGAGCGCAGGGAGATCAGGGAATAGTCGCCGCCATCGTCTTCACCGTACGTGATCGACGCGATTTCAACGGTGTGGCCGCGGATGTCGATCTTGTCACCGTCCTGGTTCGAGAAGTCGAGAATGACATCGTTACCGATCCCTTCAACCCAATGGTCGTGCACATTGTCATTCTCGCCCGCGACCTTGCGCCAGTTGACGGAGCCATCGTCGCGGGTGTGTTTTTCGAGGATCTCATCCTTGGCATTCAGCAACAGGCGGAATGCAAAGGTGTCTTTGCCTTGCCCGCCGGCGATGACATCATCGGCAGCGCCGTCGGCAACTGGCGGATTTACACGGCCTTCGGCGCCATTTGTTTGCGCCGGATCGGGTTCGCCGCCGTCTGAGTAGCTGTAGATTATGTCGCGGCCGCCGCCTGCGTTGACGTTTTGGCTGCCCTCACCGATGTGGATCTTGTCGGTCTGTCGGTAGAGGCTGCCGTCGTAATTGTCGCCATCAGTGTTGCTGAAAACCTCTTGGGTCGTGCCCGCCGCTTGCGGTCCATAGGCGGCGTCGGCGTGATAAAGCCTGTCGATCCCGTCGTTGGTGTTTATGACTTGGACGTCGTTCTCGGTGACCTTGTCGCCATAGACCTTGATCTGTCCAAGCGGGTCTTCGTCGTGCGCCCCGGTCGCTGTGTTCGCGCCGCCCGCGCCGCCATTGCCTTGTTGGCTGATGAACGTCAGGAGCGAGTATTCGCCATTCTCGTCGCTGCCATAGGTGATCGATTCAAGCGTCGCCGTATGACCTTTGACGACGATGCTATCGCCTTCGCTTTTGGAGTAGTCCGTAATCGTATCCAGACCGAAGCCGTTTACCCAATGGTCATGAACGTTGTCATTCTCGCCTGCGACTTTGCCCCAATTCGTCACGCCGGCCGAGTTGGTGTGTTCGGCGATGACTTCCTCGGTGGCGTCGATCAATGCGCGAAACTCGAAACGGTCTGCACCTTCGCCGCCAGTGAGCGTGTCATTTGCCTCTTCCGCGGGGATGGCCGGTGTCACCCGCCCCTCGGACCCCTCCGTCTGAGCCGGATCGGGTTCGCCAGCATCGGCGTATGAAATGATGCGATCATTGCCAGCGCCCATGTCGATGTTTTGCGCGCCAGAACCAAGGACAGCGCGATCGCCCCGGTCCGTTCCAGAAATGTTCGTTACCACAGTCTAGTCTCCCACTTGTCCCACGAGCCATCGACTGACCCGCTGTTCGAGCAAAGCCCGTCCACCTTGGCGGGAATAGGAAGAACGATTGGGGAAAAATCTGGGCAGCTCTGCCTTATTCTCGCCGCAAATGAGGCGGGGCGATGTCCGATGCTGGCAAAGTTGTGGCAGCGGTAAGGGGGAAAGGGTGCTTGGTAACAGGCGGTTAGGCTGTAAGTGCAAGTTTTTGATGATCAAAAGCCACGTTTCCGCCGATTATGGGCCGTCGGCGGAAAGTCGTGTCGTTTGATCCTTCTTACGCGGGCATCTGCTTAATGGTGCATAGGGAAAAAGGGGACCGAAAAACAATCGTGCCAACGGCCATCCTTTGTTCGCTGTGCGTGATCGCCAATCTGGCGTACCCCTACATCCGACGCGTGTGAATGAACCATGCGCGCACGTTTGGATAAGCGCGATTCGTGGTTTAGCTGCCCGATCTGCGTTGACTCTTGTCCACAGTCGAACACGGATTCGAGGGTTTTTCTAGGCAGGCAGTTGTTCATGTGTTTGATTGGATCAGGAGTTTCGCGACTAGCAGATGTGGAAGTGGCTCACTTCGAGTCGATATCTCGCAGCGCTTGCCTCAGCACCGCCTTGGCTTTCTCGCGCTCGCTCTCATCCAAAGCTGCCGGATCGACCTTGACCGACAAGCCAGGCAAATCAGTTTCTGTCAGATCTGGTGCCGACGCATCAGGCTCCGGTTGATTGAGCCTGTAGGCGATCACATCGCGGCTGATCCCCTTAACGCGCAGAGGCTCAAGCTTGGTCGCCTCGAAAAGGTCGCTCACATGAACGTAGGTTTCGTAGCTCATGATGATCTCACCGGGCTGCGCTATGCTCTGCAACCGTCCCGCCAGGTTGGCTTCGGCCCCGATGATGGTGTAGTCGAGCCGGTCTTTCGAACCAAAATTCCCCACGTTGCAATAACCCGTGTTGATCCCCATCCGAACGGCAAACGGGTGTTCCACGCCGCGGTCCCGCCAGGCAGACTGCAATTCCTTGATCCGTTTCTGCATCGAAACGGCCATGGAAACGCAGGCCTTTGCATCGTTCTCCACGCCTTGCGAGTGGGGATCGCCGAAGAAGGCGAGCATCGCGTCTCCTATGAACTTGTCGAGGGTGGCACCGTGTTGGTCGGCGATGTGCGACATCTCGGAGAAATACTCGTTTAGGAGTTCCGTAATCTCTTCGGGCTGAAGCCGTTCGGTCGTCAGTGTGAAATCCTTGATGTCTGAAAAGAAGACAGTCAGCTTCTTGCGCTCGGTCGATATCGTCACATCCTTTTCACCGGCGAAGATCGAAGCGTAGACCTGAGGCGACAGATACTTGCCGATCTTCGATGACAGGTCAGCAAGGAATTGGTTTTTGGTCGCGAGCTCTTGGTTCACGGAAGAAAAGGAGCGAGCCAAGCGAAACTGCAGAGCTGCAAAAACGATCCCGACAGTGCCCGCCAGGGCAAAATAGCCTAGCAACCAGCGGAACGACCCAAGCCCCAGTGTGATCGGTTGGCTGACCGTAAAGGTCTGAAGTCCGCGAACATCACCCTGGCTCCAACCGGACCGTGGACTTTCCGGATGCGCGTTGTGGCATGCTACACAACCTTGATCCAGAACGACCGGAGTTGCGATGGTGACGCGCCGGTTCAACAGACTGCCCTCCTTGCGGACAAGCATTTCCTTGTCCTGAGATTGATCGCGGAACGTCGCGAGGGCCTCAATTTCGAATGCGGTCAGGTTATGAGACGGCCGGTTCCGAAATGGATAGTCTGAAACGAAACGGTATGACACGTTGCTGGCATCATTGCCGATCCGCTGGCTCAGCTCGATTGAGAGGGTGGCGGGAATTGGGATCGCGCCGGGATGTTCCTGGTAATCGTGTCTGACGGTTGTGACGTGAGTCTGGTCCCAAACCCGACCGACCACGTTGCCCGCGTAGTAAGACCGCACGCTGTCAAAGACATCGCTCAGTGATGACGCTTGTCGCCTGAGGTTTTCATCGGAAAGGGTTCTCAGATCGAGCCACAGCGCCATGGGCAGAGAGACAAGCCCGAACACGACGAGCACGACGGCAAGAAAAGGTCGTTTCAGAAAGAACTTGCCCAAAAAATCTGTCCCTTGAGCCAATGTCGCGCTTCGATCTTAACACCAAAGGACAAGATGAACGACACACGGCTCGGCGAGTTCTTGAAACATAAGCCGTCTGCCATTCTTGGTTGAATTTTTTGCGAACACTGGGTCGCCGTAGCGAGCGTTTGCAACGCGGGGTAATTAAAAAGTATACACGCGTCACGAAAGATCACGCGGTCTTGAGGTGAAGGATGGGGAATGAGTGGGGATCCGAACTTGCGTCATGAAGCCTTGGACACGTTACGGGCGCGCGGCCGTCTCAAGCGGTTTTCACAGCGGCAGACAATCTTGGGCCGCGGCGAGCCCGGTGCGTTCCTTGGGATCATCGAAAGCGGCGCGGTTCGAATAAGCGTCTTCAACTCGGAAGGTCGGGAGCTGGCGCTAGCACTCTTGGGTCCGCAGGATGTATTCGGCGAGGTGGCTGTACTTGATGGTTTCGACCGCACTGCGGATGCAATTGCGGTTGGAACCGCGGATGTCACTGTTGTTTCTGCTGCAGACGTCCATAGCCTGATGCGTCAGGATCACGCCGTTTCCGCTTTCTTCGTAAAGATCCTTTGCAAGCGGCTTCGGGGCTCGAACGCTCATGCCGAGGCTCACGCACTGGGGTCGCTGTCCGGCCGCCTTGCCTTGCAGCTGCTGAACCTTGGTCACGAGGACGAAAACGGGATGCTGATCGTCAATGAACTGCCATCTCAATCCGAACTGGCCCGCCTGGTCGGATGCTCGCGCGAAAGCATCAATCGGCAATTCCGCAGCTGGGAAAAGGCTGGAAAAGTTCTGTTCGGTGAAAAGTCTCTCAAGGTGCCCGATCCGATCGACTTTCAGGAAACTGCCGTTTAAGGATCTGGCCGCGCGCCGATCGGCTTAGTCGTTGTGGTCCGCCAGGTATTGATCGATCGCTGCATTTGCGCCTTCCGACCAAACCTTGGCCAGCCAGTTGCTGAACGGTTCAGCGAAGCGCTTTTCATCGACCAGATCGCCATAGACATGGTTCTGTTGCAGCCATGCTAATGGATCCTGCCGCGCAGCCGCAGCGCAAGACTGCAATGCCGCCCAATGTGGATCATTCGGGTCGATCTGCGTTCCGTCCTCGCGTTCGCCAGCACACATGCGTGCCCAGAACGCCTCAACCAGTGCAAGACCCTCGACCGGACCGCCTGCCGTAAGCGCATCTCGCAAGATGGGCAGGACAAATCCGGTGTGCCGCGATGACCCATCGAAGGCCACGCGACGGGTTGTGTCGAGTATCGCGGGATTAGCAAAACGCTTTTCGATCAGCCCAAGATAGGCTTGGGGTGTCATGTCGGGCACCGGCTCGACATAGGGCAGGATCTCATCGGTCTGGACCTTTCGGAAAAAGCCTGCGATCGCCGTGTGATCCATACACGCCGATATCGTCGGCACACCCAGTATCTCGCCCACATTCGCGAGCACCTGATGGCCGGCGTTCAGAACACGGATCTTCAAGGCTTCGTAGGCATGCACATCGTCGGTGATAGTTGCGCCAACGTCCTCCCATGGCGGCCTTCCAGTGCAAAATCGGTCTTCGATCACCCATTGTCGAAAGTTCTCATGAGTGACTGGCGCCGCATCATCGATGCCCAGAGCTCGCGCCGCGGCGATCTCCTGTGCGCCGGTGGCCGGAACAATGCAGTCGACCATCGAATTGGGGAATGCGGTGTTCTCGTCAATCCACTCAGCAAGTTCCGGATCCAAGAGCTTGGCGAGTGAAACGACCGTCTGGCGTGCGACATCGCCGTTGCCCTGAAGGTTGTCGCAACTCAGAACCGTGAACGGAGCGGCTCCGTTTTCCCTACGGGCTTTCAGGGCCGCGACGATGGCGCCGAATGCCGTGCGGGGCAGGGCGGGTTCAGCAGCATCGTGTTGGACGTCAGGATGGGCGCTATCGAAGCCACCGGATACCGGATCAATGTAATAGCCGCCCTCGGTCACGGTCAGCGAAACGATCCGGATCTGGGGATCGGTCATCTGGCTGATCAGGCTCGGATTGCCTTCCTCGATCGGAAGATAGTCGATCATGGGGCCGATAATCTCGGCGGAACTGCCATGCGGATTGAGCTCGATGAGGGTCGTCAGACAATCCTGTGCGATCAGTTTGTCGCGCATTGCCGCGTCATAAGGTCGGACGCCTGCACCGATAATCGCCCAATCGAGGGCTTTGCCTTGTTGCATGAGGCGGTGAAGGTACCAGGCCTGATGCGCCCGGTGAAAATTACCGAGGCCGATATGGACGATACCGGGCGAAAGCCGCGATCGATCATAACGCGGCCGGTCGATCCCGGATGGCAGATCGTTCAGATGCGCATCGCAAAGTCGTATTGCTGAGGCTCCTTTCACGGTGTCTTCCATCAACTCATCCAGTTGCCGCCATCGACGTTGTACGTCTGGGCGACGATGTATTCGGCTTCGTCCGAGGCAAGAAAGATCGCCATCCCGGTCAGATCATCGGCCCGACCCATCCGGCCAAAGGGAACAGCGGCCGCGACCTCTTTTTTCTTTTGACCGGGGGGCTTGCCTTCGTACTTGGCAAAGAGCGCATCGACACCGTCCCAGTGTTCGCCGTCGACAACGCCTGGGGCGATCGCGTTCACGTTGATACCGTGCTGAATGAGGTTCAGACCCGCGGATTGCGTGAGGCTTATGACGGCAGCCTTGGATGCGCAGTACACCGCGACCATGGGTTCGCCGCGTCGACCGGCCTGGCTGGCCATGTTGATGATGCGGCCCTTAATCCGACGATCAATCATGTGTCGCGCTACGGCTTGCAGGGTGAAAAGCGTGCCTCCCACGTTGATGTCGAAGACGCGGTTGTAATCCTCGTGAGAGATCTCGGTGATCGGGGCCGCGGTAAAGATCGCCGCGTTGTTGATCAGGATGTCGATGTGACCAAGCGCTGAGACGGCGGCGCCGACCCCTTGGTCGATGCTGTCGTGGTTGGCGACATCGATTTCGATAGCTTGCGCACCGATCCTCTCGGCGCTCGCCCGCGCCCGATCGATGTCAATGTCGGCGATGGCCACCCGGGCACCTTCGTTCCGGTATGCCTCAGCAAAGGCCAGCCCGATCCCTCGGGCCGCACCTGTAATCAGCGCAGTCTTCCCCGCAAGTCGTGTCATGGCAGTCTCAAACCATCCGGACCGAACTTGTGGATCACGTCCTCGCGCGGTGTGAGAAACACCCGATCACCGTGGCGAAACCCAACCTCCCCATCGACGCGCACTGTCATCGTCTCTGCGAGGTTGGTGTCATGGATATGCAAAAAGGTGTCAGACCCAAGATGCTCGGACACACCCACCGTTCCCGACCAACTGCCTTCTTGATCTGAGACAGAGATATGCTCGGGCCGGATGCCCAACGTATGAGCGCCGTGCTTTGCCGCCTCGTCGCCTTCGATCAAGTTCATCTTGGGGGACCCAATGAAACCGGCGACGAAAAGGTTGCGCGGCTCCCTGTAAAGATCGAGCGGTGAGCCGACTTGTTCGATATTGCCGGCTCGCAGCACGACGATCTTGTCCGCCATCGTCATCGCTTCGACCTGATCGTGTGTGACGTAGATCATCGTCGTCTTCAGCCGCTCGTGAAGCTCGCTGATCTCAAGGCGCATACCCACGCGCAGCGCTGCGTCGAGGTTCGATAGAGGCTCATCGAAAAGAAACGCGGCCGGCTCGCGAACAATGGCCCGGCCGATGGCGACCCGCTGACGTTGACCGCCCGAAAGCTGACCCGGCCGACGATCCAGATAGTCTGTTAGGTTCAGAACCGAGGCGGCCTGTTCTACGCGCCTGTTCTGTTCCGCCTTATCCAGCTTAGCCATCCGAAGCGGAAAGGCGATGTTCTTTCGCACCGACATATGAGGATAGAGGGCGTAGGACTGGAAAACCATTGCGAGGCCGCGTTTAGCCGGTGGCACCATCGTGGCGTCTGCGCCGTCGATCCTGATCTGGCCACTGGTGACATCCTCAAGGCCGGCGATGAGCCTCAGAAGCGTGGACTTCCCGCATCCCGATGGGCCCACGAACACGGTAAACTCGCCATCCTCGATTGTCAGATCGAGTGGTGGGATGACCTCGACGTCGCCGAAGCTTTTAGTGACCTGGTCAAGTACAATGCGTCCCATGGTTTTGGCCTTTATTTGACGGCGCCGAAAGTGAGGCCGCGAACAAGCTGTTTCTGGCTGAACCAGCCAAGGATGAGGATTGGCGCGATGGCCATGGTCGAGGCCGCGCTCAGTTTGGCGTAGAACAGGCCCTCAGGGCTGGAATAGCTGGCGATAAAGGCTGTGAGGGGCGCCGCATTCACCGCTGTCAGGTTCAATGTCCAGAACGCCTCGTTCCAGGCGAGGATGAAATTGAGCAGTACGGTTGAGGCGATGCCCGGCACGGCCATCGGCGTCAAAACATAGAGGATCTCGTCGCGCAGCGTGGCCCCGTCCATGCGCGCGGCCTCGAGGATCTCGCCGGGGATTTCCTTGAAATAAGTGTAAAGCATCCAGACGATGATCGGCAGGTTGATCAGCATCAGCACAACGACCAGACCCGCCCGGCTGTCGAGCAGCCCCAATTCAATGAAGAGCAGATAGATCGGGTACAGCACGCCTACAGCGGGCAGCATCTTGGTCGATAGCATCCACAGCAGGATGTCCTTGGTGCGTTTGGAGGGTACAAAGGCCATCGACCATGCTGCTGGCACGGCGATGAGGGTGCCCAGAATGGTCGAGCCCCCAGCCAGGATCACCGAGTTCCACAAGAACTTCATGTAGTCAGAGCGGTCCTGCACAACCGAATAGTTTTCGAGCGTCCAGTCAAAGTTCAGAAAAAGCGGCGGGCTGGCGATAGCCTGACCCTCAGATTTGAAGCTGGTCAGGATCGTCCAGAGGATCGGGAAGAAGATCAGCACTCCGACTGCCCAGGCGAGGGCGGTATTGATCGCTTTGCGACGTGGTGTGATTGCGCGTGCCATGGCTTCCCCTCTCTCAAGCGTCCAGATTTTTGCCGACAATGCGCATCAGAAAGATGGCAACAATGTTGGCGAGGATGATGGCATAGACCCCGCCCGCAGATCCCAGTCCGACATTCTGGCTTTCGAGCACCCGCTGGAAAATAAGATATGAGAGCGTCCGCGTGCCAAAGGCCCCGCCCGTTGTGACAAAGATCTCGGCAAAGATCGCCAGCAGAAAGATGGTCTGGATCAGGATCACGATGGTGATGGCACGGCTCAGATGCGGCAGCACGATAAACCAGAACCGTTTGTGCGCCGGCGCTCCGTCCATCTCGGCCGCTTCGAGTTGTTCGCCGTCCAGCGATTGGATTGCTGTCAGCAGGATCAGGGTGGCAAAGGGCAGCCACTGCCAGCTCACGATAATGATAATCGATGGGATTGCCGCTTCGGACAGCCACGAGATCGGATCCGCCCCGAAGAAACGCCATAAATGCGCGAGCAGGCCATTCACCGGATCCATGAACATGTTTTTCCATACCAGCGCCGATACAGTCGGCATGACAAAGAAGGGTGCGATCACGAGGATGCGGACCACTCCCTGGCCCCACATCGGCTGGTCCAGCAGAATGGCGAGCATGATACCCAGACACACCGTGATGATCAGCACACCGCCAACCAGGATCAGCGTCGTGTAAACCGCCGGCCAGAATGAACTGGAACCGACGAAGCGGGAGAAGTTGTCGAAGCCGACCCAGTCTAGACTGGGAAAGAAGGTGAACCAGTCCCATCCGCTCGCGATCTGATCCCCGCGCAGTGGCAAGAACTTCTTGAACGAAAAAATTAGGGTCAGGCTGAGTGGCACCAGCATCCAGCCAAGCAGCAGGATCACGGCGGGTGCCATCATGAGGCGGGCAGCGGATCGGGATGCTTTGGTGGCCATTGGATGCACCTCTTCTGTTGACGGGATCACCGTCTCAGCGGATGGGCTTCGATTGCAAGAGTGTTTGGGTGGTCCGAAGGGCAGCACAGGGCCGCCCTTCGGTGGGGAAGGCGCCTAGTAGCCTGCAGCTTCCATTGCGTCCGTCGTCAAAGCCTGCGCCTTGGCGAGGGCTTCTTCCACGGTCTGCTGACCGGCATAGGCCGCCGCGAATTCCTGGCTGACCTCGGTGGCGATGCCAGCAAACTCCGGAATGGCCGCGAACTGGATGCCGACATACGGCGACGGTTCGACGGTGGAGTTGTTAGGATCAGCCGTCAGGATCGATTCCAGTGTCATCTTGGCGAAAGGAATGTCCTTATAGTTCGGGTTCTCGTACAGCGAGCTACGCGCACCCGGCGGGACATTGGCCCAGCCTTCGTTGGCCGCAACCAGCTCGATATAGCTGTTCGAGGTGGCCCACTCGATGAACGCCAGCGCCGCATCCTGCTTTTGGGAGCCGGCCGGGATGGCCAGAGCCCACGCCCATAGCCAGTTGGCGTTTTTGCCCATGCCGGTGTTCGGCGCCAGAGCAAAGCCGACGCTGTCAGCAACGGTGCTGTCGTTGGGGTTGGTCACGAAGGACGCCGCAACGGTCGCGTCGATCCACATGCCGCACTTGCCTTGCTGGAACAGCGACAGATTTTCGTTGAAGCCGTTGGTGGCGTAGCCTGCAGGACCCGACTCATCCATCATACCTTTGAAGAACGTCAACGTGTTCTTCCATGGGTCGGTATCGAACTGAGCTTTCCAGTCCATGTCGAACCAACGGGCGCCGAAAGAGTTTGACATTGCCGTGATAAAGGCACCGCCTTCACCCCAGCCGGCTTTGCCGCGCAGGCAGATGCCGTTGATGTCATTGTCGCGGTCGGTCATCGCCGCGGCCGCTTCGCGGATGAAGTCCCAGGTGGGGGACGTCGGCATTTCCATACCGGCCTTTTCCATCAGGTCGGTGCGATACATGATCATCGAGCTTTCGCCATAAAACGGGGCCGCGTAGAGCGTTCCTTCATGGCTCAGACCGCCGCGCATGGCGGGCAGGATGTCGTCGACATTGTAGTCCGCCGACAGGTTGTCCAGCGGAACCAGCCAGCCGTTCGAACCCCAGATCGGGGCCTCGTACATGCCGATGGTCATGATGTCGAACTGGCCACCTTTGGTCGTAATGTCGGTTGTGACGCGCTGGCGCAGAACGTTCTCTTCCAGCGTGACCCATTCAACTTGGTGACCGGTCTTTTCGGTGAAGTCATCGGTCAGACCCTGCATGCGGATCATGTCGCCGTTGTTCACAGTTGCGATGGTGATGGTTTCAGCGTGAGCGCTGCCCACTGCGATGAGCGACATAGCCGTCGCCGCACAAAGTGCGTTCTTCAGGTACATCCGACCCTCCCTGTTTGGATGCTACGAGGAAAGCGTAAGTGAAATGTAATCGCGGAGTCAATAAAAGTTTTACGCGCGATAAGTTTTGGCGCTGCCTAGGCCGAATCCCGCATGACGAGCCGCCCTTGGAAATGGGTGGTTTCGTGCGGCTTCGTATCCCCCTCGATGGCTTCGAAGAGAGACTTCACGGCATGCCGCGAAATGGCGTCGTAATCCTGTGCAACCGTCGTCAGCGGCGGGCAGGTAAAGCGTGAAAACGGGTGATCGTCCTGTCCGGCTACGCGTATCGTGCAATCCGTGTCCCGACCAACGCGCAATCGCCGCTCGTAGCATGCGGTCAGAAAGCCGATTGCAAGACGGTCGTTGCTGCACAAGACGGTGTTGGTTCTGAACTGCTGCCGATCCAGCGCAACACCGCCTTCGCGTCGTCCAATTTCTTCGAAATCCCATCCTTGGCCAGCCATCTGCACGATGCAGGGCTCGTGGCCAAGCCGTTCCATCGCGGTGACATAACCCTGACGACGCTTATTTGCGTTTGGGTTCGACGGTGTCCGCATCTCCAGGAAACACGGTGGCTCGCCCGTACGGCAAAGGTAGTCGACGATCAGCATCGCAAACTGCGGATTGTCGGACCCAACAAATGCAAGACCCAATCTATCTATGCCGCTGTCAAAGAGTACGGTCGGAACATCGCTGCAAAAGCTCTCCACCGCCGATTTGTCGGATGCGCGGCCCAGCGGCGCGAGCAGAACTCCGGCTGGTTTCAAGGAACGCAGGCTGTCGAGAATATCCTTCTCAAGCTCCGGTTGGCCGTGTGAGCTGTAAAGCGTAGGGCGATACCCGGCGTCGATGCAGCTTTGTTCAATATTGCGCGCGATCTCGGCAAAGAATGGATCGGCAAGATAGGGGACAACGACGCCAACGTTCTTGGTGAGTTTGCGGTTCTGGTTCATCGCAAAAATGTTCGGACGATAGTCGTAACGCTCCAGCGCTTCTTCTATCTTTTGCCGGGTAGAGGCTCTTACGCTTTCGGGATCGTGGAAGTATTTTGAAACGGTCGGGCGCGATATTCCGCTCACAGCCGCGAACTCTTCCATGTTCCTTATCTTGGTTGCGCCCATGGTTGCAGGTCTCTTGCCCCGGCCGCGCAGGGTGCGACCTCAATCTTCCACAATGTTTACATTTTCTTATCGCGCGGAAAAAATCAATGCTCTTCCGTACGCCAATGTCTTGCGCGATCGTGGGCTAAGATAATGAAGGTCTGGTTGTGTCAGGTCGTTTAGCCGTAGGCCACCTTCAGTGTTGAACCGTCGATCGTGATGACCGGTTCAGCGGTGCCGATCTTGTTGGCTGTAAACTGCGACGCCGAATACGCTGAAAGGTTAGGGGCCTGTAGCACGTCATATTGTTGTCCATCTACAAATGTTTCGCCTTTCGGGAACGAGAGGTCGAGCGTAACGATGCCGCTCGACAGTTGAACCGGATTCGACACGACGAGGGTAGTAGTATGCGTTCCCAAGAGGATGCGCAGGACACCGGACGCGATACCCAGCGTTCCGATCGTGAGCGCCCCATGGTGGCCTGTCAGATCCAGTGCGCCATTGCCGATCAGTTGGACATGCGCCCCGTCGCCTTGTGAACCATCTTCGAAAAGGGTCGCCCCACCCGGCCCGCCGTTCACACCGGAATACGAGATCAGCGTCCCATTTTGGGCTGTCGACGTGTTGCGGAAGCGAGTGTACCCGCCCTGCTGATCAGCGCCATCGCCGCCAAGGTTGTGAAAGGTGCCGGTCGCCGCCGTCGGGTTCTGGTTCGGCGTCCCATCCCCGTAGGATTGGAAGACCGTATAGCCGCCAGCGGCACCGGGCAGGTTCCAGAACGTGCCGTTGCCGGCGCTTGGAAAAAACTCGTTGGGTGGTTTGATGGCAAAGATCGTGTGGCCCGCTGTCCAGCTTTCGTTCAAGGCGCTGCCGAAATTGTAGAATGTCCCCTGACCGGCGGTGGAGAAGCCATATCGGGCCGTCAGTTCCGTATGACCGCCGCCTCCCGGGCTCTCGGCAGTCGCGCCGAAGTTCAGATAGCACCCATTGCCCGCGGATGCTCCGGCGTTTTGCAGGGCCGGATAGTTGGGGTTGTTGTTGAAGCTGGTAACGCCGCCATTGGCGCCGCTCATTGTCGCCGGATAGTTGTTGAAGTGGCCGTGCCCCCCCGTGGCGTTGCCATCAAAGGCCACGTCGCCGCCGTTTGCGCCACCAAGTTTGGAGTCATGTGCAGTACCGCCATGGTTCAGGTAGAGGCCATGCGCGGCTGAAGACGTATCATAAAACTGTGTGTTGCCACCGTCGCCACCCGGCACCGTGCCGCCGTGATTGGTGAAGGTCGCGTGATCCGCCGAAGCAGTGTGGTGGAAAACCGCGTTGCCAAAGGTATCGCCATCGGTGCCCAGCGTACCCCAGATGGAAAAGGTTGCCTTGCCGGCCGTCGTCCTGTCGCGAAAAACAATTTGTCCGCCCAAGGTGCTGTTATCGTTCGGCGGCGCCACCTTGCCCGTGCGCGAGACAAAATGAGCGGAGCCGCCGGTTGCCTCGTCGCAGAACTCAATGGTTCCGCCGCCGAAAGATCCTTCGAGCGATGTTGGCCCGGCATAGTAGGACACCAGATCGCTGCCGGCGGATGCCGAGCCGACGAACTTGAGTTGTGGCTGGTTGTATGTGCCCTGCGAAGCGACCACAAAGTTCTGGATTTTCGTGGATTGGTTTACGATGCCCGCGCCTCCAATCGTCAGCGCGGGGGTGGTTGAAAGAACGTGGATGCTGAACGTGTAGGCATCGGCATCCGGGCCAAACTCGATCGACTGGATCTTGGCCGCGGAGGTGTCGGCAAAACCGACGGACGTGACAGTAGATTTTCCGAATGTGGCTGACGCAGTCGGAACTGTGCCTCCGTCCCAATTCACACCGTCATTCCAAAGACCGTTTGACGGCTCCGGTTTCCAATTTCCTGAACCCATACCAGACAGCATTGGGGCATTCGCGTTCCGGGTCAACAGTCTTGGCCACAGCCGAATCGCAACGTCTTCTATAACGAAAGCCCTAGATCGGCTGGTTCAGATATCGAACAAGCGCCTGAACGTCGCCTTGTAGGCCTGAGATGCGTCGCCGTTCACGGGCGCGCCATGGCCGCAGAACACATGCTCGAATTCCAATTCCGACAGACGCTTGAAGTCGTCGGCCCCCGGCTCTGCCGCTTGCATCCAGACGGGTCCGACATTGGCCGGTGTGAAAAAGCCCATATCCGTCATAACCTGCGCGGATTGTTCACTGAAGAATTCGTCTGGTGCGAGATAGTTCTGCAGGGCATCGCAGGCGATCAGGACGCCCCCGTCGCGGTTCAGACGAAAGATGCATTCTGGAACATTGGTGGTTTTGAAAACGAAGAGCTCGGCATTCGATATCGGGAGCGCGCCACCTTCGGTAAGTACTTGATCAACCGGTAAGCCTGCTTGTCCCGCGCCGGGCTGTGCCCAGTAGGTCGCACCGAAGGTGTCGCGGTAAAATGCATCGTCCGCGCCGTGAAGGCCTCCAACCTGAACGACGTTTTTTATCTTGCCAAGCTTTTCCAGCTCTTGAAGGCCTGAGTCAGACAGGCGAACGGCGTTAAACAGCGTCAACTGATCGCCCTCGCGCACAACCGTCATATTGCGGCTGAATTGCCAGTCGAGATCCATGAATTGCCATTCCCGGGTGCCGGAGACGAAAAAGATGTCCTGCAGCGGCTCTGATATGGATCCGTGCGGCGTCGCCGCCAGATGTGTTGTCTCGGTATCCGCCATGATGTCCCCCTTAGCTGGCAGGTGTTCAGCCTGTTGAGCCGAACTGCTTTTCTGGCGGCAATGAAGCATAATCAAAGCGCCCGACATAGTCGTATTCTTCGTCGAATGCGTGCAGGTACCTATTGAGGTAGACGCGCTGTCCGGTGCTCAGCCGGTCGTCTATGACGTTCTCGAGGTTCTCGGTGCCGTCGCTGCTGTCCATCCGCCTGAGGTGAAAGACGGTCACATCCTTGCCCCCAAACCAGTCTTTCGGGATATCATGGGCGGCGCGCGCATTGCTCATGTCGAAGACATGTCCTGCAAGAACCGTTAGGGGCGGTTCCAGGTCGGAAGAGCAGAAGGTCGTTTTTGTTGCGGCTGGCTCAAAGGGCTGCAAGTCCAAAGGTTCCAGCACCGGATGGTTTTTCAGCTTGTCGATATATGCACGGTCGATCTTGGCCGCGATCGCGCCGCGAACGAGGATGTTGAGATAGCGGCGCGTCGGAAGGCACTCTTGGTTCACGTAACGTGGCAGGCCCATATAGGCGAGCCCACGTTCCAGACCGATCGACGTTTCGAGATCCACATCGATCCGATCGTATCCAATCCCGTAGGCCTCGACCTGGTCGAGCGCCGCAAGATCATTCTCGTCGCAATAGTGAAGCACACCCAGAACCTCGTCCGTAGGGTTGCCCGTGTGTTCAATGTTTCCAACTCCGCCCTCATGGCGAAAGAAGTGTTCGACATTGAACCGAAGCCGCCAGCCCTTGAGTGCCGCGCGCTGGGAGGCCGACGGGACAACACCTTTCGCCCGGAGCGACGTGAAGTCCATATTGGAGCCATATCCGAAATACTTGATCATATTCACAAAATTTCTGTTCTGTCACACAGTGCATATTGAAAAAGGTTTGGCCAGTGACATAGTCGACGTTGGCCGGTTCAAACAGTTCGCCACTGAAAGGAAGTACTGGTTTGCACCTCACAATCGCAGGATACGAGATCGAAAGAAAGATCGAGTCCTACTACGCCAGTTCCTTGTTCCGCGCCCGCGATCGTTCCAGCGGAAGGCCGGCAATCATCAAAACATTGTCCGCCGCCTATCCAGACATACGCGACATCAAGCGGCTGGAACGCGAATACTGGGTCTTGAAGGAGCTTGATGACGTCGAAGGCGTTCTGCCGGCGTCCGACCTTGTTTTTCATGACAACGGAAATCCCGCCGTCATCAGCCAGACGACCGGGCGAACACTGTCCTATTATTTCAACTCCAATCGTGCATCGACATGGCCACTGGATCGGATCGTGGACATCGTCATACAGCTGACCACAGCCATTGATGCTGTCCACGATCACAAGACGGTCCACAAGAACATCGCTCCGCAAAACATCCTCATTGATGATGCCGACTGGTCGGTCAAACTGATGAACTTCGAGATCGCCTCGGCGCTGTCTCGGGAACATCAGGACAAGACCATTTCGAAACGCATGTGGGGGTCACTACCGTATATTTCGCCAGAACAGACGGGTCGGATCTCGCATGACGTCGACCATAGATCGGATTTCTATTCGCTGGGCATCGTGTTCTTCGAGATGCTGTTTGGCCGGTCCCCGTTCGATGCAACAACCCAGCTTGAGTGGGTGCATGCGCATATCGGCAAGGCTCCCAAACTACCGGATGACGCGGGCGCGCGCGTTCCAGCAGCGCTCGCGAATATCGTCCTGCGATTGCTCGCAAAAAGCCCAGAGGATCGTTATCAAAGCTGCTTCGGTCTGTTGCACGATCTGAGGGAATGCCACACCCAACTGACCAAGACCGGTCAGATCCAGTCATTCAGGTTGGGCGAGTGCGACATTTCCGAGGTATTTCGCGTTCCGCAGGTGGTCTACGGACGGGATGAAGAGTTGGCGCAGGTCACAGCGCTTTTTGAGAACGTAGAACGAGGCGGAACCGAAGTCTGTCTGATCTCCGGCCACTCCGGGGTGGGTAAGTCCGCCCTCGTGGAAGAACTGAACAAGCCGATCGTTCGGTCGCGCGGGTACATTTTGCACGGAAAGTTCGACCAATTCGAGCGCGCGAAACCCTATGCTGGCATCTCGGCCGCGTTTTCGGGGCTGGTTCACGAGCTCTTGGCCGAACCCGCCGATCGCTTGGCTACTTGGAAAACCAGGATTACTGAGGCGCTGGGTGGCAATGCCCAGGCCATGATCGATGTACTGCCAGATCTCGAAAAGATCATCGGGCCGCAAGATCCCGTGCCTGCATTGCCGCCGACGGAGGCGCAGAATAGACTTCAGCTCATGTTCATCAGCCTTGTCCGTCTTTTGACGGGCTCGGATCGACCGGTTGTCATCTACCTCGATGATCTGCAGTGGAGCGATGCGCCGACGCTCAACCTTTTGCAGAAATTCGCGACCGCGCGAGACATAAGCAACCTGTTTATTCTAGGTGCCTATCGAAGCAACGAAATTGACAGCAATCATCTATTGTCGCTGGCCCGAAACGAGATTTCTAAGGTGAGGCCAGTGCACGAAGTGTCGCTCCAGCCGCTGGCACGCTTTGTCGTCAATCAAATCCTTTCGACAGCCTTGCGCACTGATGTGGATGAGACCGACAGGCTGAGCGCTGTTCTTTACCGAAAGACCGAAGGCAACCCATTCTTCGTGAACGAGTTGCTGAAGTCGCTCGTTGACGACGGGTTAATCCGGTTTGAGCGGGCACAGGGTCGGTGGACGTGGGATGTCGATGCGATCAACAAGGCTGATGTTGGCTCGGACGTGGTCGACTTTCTTCTCGGAAATCTCGGCAAGTTGCCCGATGAAACCAAACAAACGCTCCGCATGGCGGCCTGCATTGGTCATGAATTCGATATGCAAAAGCTGGCGGTGGTTCATCAGCGACCGAAGAAAGAGATTGGCCTCGCGCTTATGAGCGCGCTCGCCCGGAATATAATCTTGCCGCTCGACGACAGTTATCAGCTCTTTGACGAGGCGGCGTCCCGGTCAGAAACACCGATCGATGCTGCGATGAACCCGCGTTTCCGGTTTCAGCATGACCGTCTGCACCAAGCTGCGTACGATCTGATTGATGCGGACGACAAAGAGCGGGTGCATCTGTCCATAGGCAGGCTTTTGCAGGAGGAAGCATCGGACGAACCGAGCGATGAGAGCGTCATCAAGATCGTCCGTCACCTGAACGAAGCGATCGCTCTCATCAGCGACGCCGATCCTCGGGTGGAACTGGCGCAGCTCAATCTCAAGGCTGCCAGGGTTGCACATGACGCCTCATCCTATCCGGCTGCCCTGCATTATCTTCAGGTCGGGCGATCGTTGCTGCCGCTGAATGCGTGGGAAAACTATTACGAGCTGTCCAAGGAATTTTCAGCGCTTTATGCGCAGACAGTCTATCTCGTGGGTCGGCATGACGACGCTGATCAAGAGCTTTCAATGGCATTGGAGCATCTGAGAACAGCTCTGGAAAAGGCCCAGGTCCTGTCGATGCGGACACGGCATTATTCGACCTCTGGTCGGATGGCCGACTCAATTGTTGCTGCCCTACAGGGGCTGCAGCTTTTGGGTATCGAGATTGAGCGAGATGTAAGCGACGACACCGTTAGCGCAGAGATCGAGGCAATATCACGAAACCTCGGCGAGCGTGAGATTGCCGACCTGATTGATGCTGGCCGCATGACGAATCCCGAGATGGCAACAGCCATTGGCCTTCTGATGGAGATCTTTCCCGCTGCATTTTTGTCGGGCGCAGGAAATCTGTTTTATTTCCTAGTCCTGAGGTCTGTAAACTTGTCCTTGCAATTTGGTAGCTCGACCGAGACAGCCTTTGCTTACGCAGCTTACGGAATGCTTTTGTGCGGTGGTCTTGATCGACCTGCCGAAGGGTTCGAATACGGCAAGCTTGCATTGAAGATGAATGACAGTTTTGAGGATATTGGCCTAAAATCCCGTATTATTTATCTTTATGGAATGTTTATTCACCATTGGAGCAGGCATTGGACTTCAATGACGGAATGGTTCAAAAAGGGAATTGAAGCAGGCTATCAGTCAGGTGATTTACTATATCTGGCTTATAATGCTCAGGATTGCATTATTTGGGATCCAAAATTGGATATTCCAGCAGTTATTGAGGGGCAAACCAAATACCTCGAAGTGGTACAGGATTGCAACTATATGGATAGTTATGACTCAGGATCACTTTTCCTTCAGATGTACAAGAATTTTGCAGGGGAAACTATAGATCAATTCTCTCTTACGAGTGAAACATTTGATGAAAGATCCCGACTAGATGGAATCCGATCACGGAAATTCATGACGGGTGTTGCAAACTTCAACATATATAAAGCCGAAATCCATTATCTATATGGAGATTCTGAAGGGGCGCTTCCCTTTGTCGAGGCGCAGGAGGAGTTGATCGACAGCGTAATGTCGCTTCCTCAATCAACTAGGTTCAGATTTGTCGCGTTTCTGACGTACGCGTCGATTTGTTTGAAAAGTCCCAGGCAGCGGCGTCAGAGTTTTCGGGGCCGAATGTCAGATCATCTGTCGAAGATGCAGATTTGGGCTGACAATTGCCCCGAGAATTTCCGCCACTTGTATCTTGCAATGATCGCAGAGCTGGCAAGGCTGGATGGCGATATGATTGCGGCCCTAAAGAACTTCGAGGCTGCGATACAAGGCGCGGCGGCGTCTGGCTTCACAAGGGATCAGGCAATGATCCACGAACGGTACGGTAATGCGTTCGAGGCCATGGGTCTTGAAGCCGCCGCAACCACCCATCTGCGGGCGGCCCGACAGCTGTTTTATCGTTGGGGTGCAGATCGAAAGGTTGCCCAACTAGACGCCCAGTATCCGTCTCTGGAACAAATGTCTTTCGAATTCGCACCGGTAGCTGGTTCAGCACGGCCTCCGACGGTGAGCGATACGGGCATTTCTCAAGAAGCGCTTGACCTCGACGCGGTCATGAATGCAACGAGAGCCATCTCCGGTGAGATTGTCCTGGAGCAACTACTGTCAAAAACAATGAATATCCTTATCGAGAGCACGGGTGCGCAACGGGGCTTCTTCATCAGCCGGAATGCCGGCGACCTCACAATTGAATCCACGAGTTCAGTGACTGATCGATATCGAGAGGCAAATAAGACGCCCTACATAGCGTCGCCCGATGACATTCCGCACTCCGTTGTTAACTATGTGTTGCGCACGCAGAAACCCCTGGTTATCGATAATGGCCTTGGGCATTCTCAATTCAATGAAGACCCATACCGGGAGAGAAGAGACCCCAAATCTGTGATGTGCGTCCCTGTGCTGCGATCAGAAAACCTAGAAGGTGTTATTCTACTTGAGAATGATCTCGCGTCCGGAGCATTTTCAGACGAAAGGCTTGGAATGGTCGAGCTACTGGCTGCTCAGGCTTCTATTTCGATTGAAAACGCGAAACTCTATGATGATCTTGAACAAAAGGTCGACGAACGCACTGCAGAGCTTAGGCGAAAGTCGATCGCCCTTAGCCTCGTCGCCAACCAACTGTCAAAGTATCTTTCCCCACAGGTCTACCGGTCGATCTTTGATCGTGATCGAGAGGTGCGCGTAGCGTCTGAGCGGAAACATTTGACGATATTCTTTTCGGATCTTGTCGGGTTCACTGAAGTTGCGGAAAATATGGGGTCGGGTGCGCTCACGCGGTTGTTGAACGACTACCTGTCAGAGATGTCAGATGTCGCACTCTCTTTCGGGGCCACCGTCGACAAGTTTGTCGGCGACGGAATTGTCATCTTCTTCGGTGATCCTGAAAGTAGAGGGGTCAAAAACGATGCGGTCGCTTGTGCAAAAATGGCCATCGCGATGCGCAAAAGGCTCAGTGAGCTTCGGCAGGGCTGGCTTGATCAGGGTATCGAGAAGCCTCTTGATTGCCGGATGGGAATTCATACGGGGTTCTGCACCGTCGGCAACTTCGGCAGTGAGACGCGAATGGATTATACGATCATCGGCCGCGCGGTGAATCTGGCATCCCGCCTCGAAAGTGCGGCTGAAACGGGCTCCATCCTCATATCCCAAAGCACGTTCGAGCAGATCAAGGATCAAGTCGATTGCGTCCGGAAGGGGCAGATCGACCTGCGTGGCATCGCCCGCCCGGTCCAAACCTACGAAATCGTAGACATCCGGAAGAGCGAGCAATAGCGGCAGGTTCAGCCCTTTGACTTGCCCATCGTGTTCTTGGACCCTGCGGGTGGTCTGATGGCGCAACTGCACGGGGCGTTGTCGGCATCGGCACATCGTTCCATCGCCTCTTCAAACGTATATCTTGGATGGGGCGGTGGCCCCGGACAAAAGAACAGGTCCATTTGTGCCAGTGCACAAATGATCTGGGCGTCTTTTTTGTCGGGCGGATTGGGTGGACCTTTGCCTTCGGTATTCCCGAACCAACGCAGACACGCCTTGGATTTGGCCTCCTCTGGCTCGATATCAGGGTCCTGCGCGTATTCATAAAGGAACGTGGCCGCGACCAGATCCTGCGCTTCATACATCCTAATATCCGGGATATGGGCCGGGTCATCAGTGCATTTGCCGGTGACGCCCGCCGCGATCATGTGATTGGCGACCATATAGGGGGTCTCACGATCATCATCCGGCGATAAACGCACCTTCCCGACCTGAAGAACGTCCGTCACTGGTGTGCCGTTCTCGTCCGTCGGCATCACGTCCTTGTATGCTACACGGAACCAACCGGGGGCTTGCGGATCATAAAGAGGCGACCCGCAGACCAGCAGAGGCAGTGTATGCCGCTCACCGGTCGCATTTGGTCCGTTCAGATACAGTTTCAGCATGGTGCGGATATAGTCGCGATCGTCCGGCCCATCGAAGAAGGCCGATGCCATCATGATCGGGAAGTAATCATTGGGGTATTCGCTCTGGCCTGCGCCGGGCGCTGCGATTGGATTGACGTCGACGATGGTGCGGAAAAAGCTGACCTCGTCCTCAGGTATGCCGCTGGCGCGCAGCACGGTGTCCCAGCGGTGCATGGTCATGCAATCGAGGAACGTCCCCTGCTGCAACACCTGCCAGGGCGGATAGTGCATCAACAACAGCCCGCGCTGGCCCATGACGTTCAGGCCAAGGGGCGGAAACAGGTGCCACTTGCATTTCCCGTCGTCACTGTCGCCGTTGACCGGATAGCCCTCCATCGGGTTCCAGACACCAAAGTCCTTCAACAGATCCCGGCCAACAATGGCCTTTCCGACGGTGTCGACAGAAAAAGTCTGCCGGTGGTGTTCGGCAAAGGCGGCAAGGGCGCCTTCGTCCTGATCCGCCGCAATCTCTATCCAATACTGATTGTCCGTTCTCTGAACCGATGCGGTTGGCGTGCTGAAACCATCAGCCAGCAGCGAGTTTCGGGTATAGTGCGCGATCACGCTTTCGCGGTCTGTAAGGCCGACATCAGAATTCGCCAGATCGGCGGGTGGGAACAGTTCGTTGAGAAACTCAACGGTTCCCAAAGGATAAGTATATAGCGCCATGGATCAGGTGCCCGACCCATGAGGTGGGAATTTGCTGTCATAGGGCGGCGTGAAAGTGGGTTTATCCGTTCGCACTGCGCCCAGCTCGAAAACGGATTCAAAGGTCGGGGCAAGCGGCACGCGGTCGCCCAGCCCCCACCGGGCGCGCGGGACGCCGCACCACTCCAGAATGGTCGAAAGAAGCGAAGTGCCTTCGTATGGGCGGCTCTCCCCGCTGCGGAACACCGTGTTCTTCTTGACCAGCGGTGAAACCACAATTGTCGGGACGCGCGGGCCGAGAACGTTGTAGATAAACCCATCGTTCACGTCGTATGGCCACGCTGGCTGCGCCTCAGGCGTGGGTTCGTGATCGTAGAGGCCGCCTCCCTTGCTAAACGTGATGACCAGCGCAGTCTTGTCCCAATTGGGGCTGTTCAGCAGCGCCTCATAGAGCTTGTTCAGCGCAACCTCAGCCGGGACCATGTCACCTGTTTCACCCGGGTGATAAGAGGTCGCCCCTGATGGCGCGATCCATGCAGGCTCAACAAAACTGAACTTGGGCAATTGTCCCGCCGACGCATCCGAGAAGAAGTCATCCAGCTCTTTGACGAAATCATCCTTGTTATTGTCAACGCTTGGTAACTGGTTTCTAAGATACAGGTGATAGGTGAAAACGGCGTTTTGCCACTTGACCGAGTAGTAGATCTTCCAGTCGGTCATTCCGTTGTTCTGCAAGACCTTCCAGATCGGTTGCCGCAGCGCTCTGTCAGCGAATTCGGTGTATTGCGGCTCGCCTTCAGAATTGATGATGATGTTGTAGTTCGACCCGGACAGGGCAAAGCCCCGGTTGGCAATCGTGCCGCCCGGCATGGGCGAGAACCAGTAGTCGCTGACCGCAAAGTTCTCGGCCAAGCCATGCAGCACCGGCAATTGGGTCGGACTGAACGACACCATCACCTCGCCGCTGAGATTGTTTGAAACGAAACCGCCCATGTCAGCGGTGTCGCCATCGAGATAGGAGGAATAACCGGTGCTGAACTGCTGTTTCACGCAATCAGAGGTGGCGTGAAAGGGATCGATCGAGGGCGCGGCGAGCACGAAGTTGGTGCTGAGCTGTCCGTCTTCGAACAGGTAAACGGGATATGAGACGCCATCCACGACGTTCGAATTCGTGAACGAATTGCCTTTGAACGGGGGCTGCGCATGGACGTAATTCAGCTGCGGCGGGTTTTTTTCGTAAAGCCAACCCAACACGCTGTCCATCGTGCGGCTTTCCAACATGTAAACAACGACATGTTCGATATTCGTCCGCATGAAATCCATCGTGCCCGGCGTGGTAGCGGCCACTGCGTCGACCGGAACCAAGGTCTGGATTGGTGTCAGGTCGCCGCTCGCATCCAGCCCTGTGGGCAGCATACCTTGTTTGATTGGCCCAACGAACGGATCATCAAGGAAAGGATCGAAACCCCAAAGACGGAACGCACCGGTGCCTGGCACGATATCGAGGATGAATTCCCCCAACGGGATCAGGTTGTGCGTGCTGTCGATGTCGGTTCGGCTGCCGCCAGACATCTTCGGCAGCGCAAGCGGGTGCATAGCCTGCGGGTCGAAATTCCAGACACGGTAGTGCGATGTCTCTGCAATCCATTCCAGAACGTAGTTGCCCATCGGTATCAGTTGACTGCCGCCAGTGATCAATGAAAACGCATCCTGCGGGCCCATTGAGTTCGGCAACGGGTCGACGGCATTCGGCGTGTTGGGGGCCGGATCAAAGTTCCACAGCATAAATGTGCCGCGGGCCGCTGTCGGCATATAGGCCATCACGTACCCGGTCATGGGGACAAGTTGGACGATATCAGTCTCGGTCGGGTCCCAGGTGTAGTGGTCGTAGTACTGCCAGAACTTGTGCTTGGCCCACTGCCCATGCTGCACGGGAGCAGCGTTCAACGGATCAGACTGTGTGGGATCGAATGAAAACAGATCATAGGTAACGACCGCTGGATCATTCTGTAAAGGCGCCAGATCATAGGCCAGCATGTAGTTCCCGATTGCACAAAGCTTTTTGCCCGCCGGAAAGCTGGCGCCGCTGGCGATTTCAACCTTTTTGAAGAGTTGGGCATTCTCGGGATCCATCTGCCAAAGGCTATAAACATCGCTTTGTGTAGTACGGCTTATCAAGTAAGTAGGCGCAGATTCGGAGAGCTGGTCTTGGGTCGTCATGGATCTATCCATTCGCGGTATGTGTTTTGGTGAGAACAGGGGGACCTTGGTAAGTGACAGTAAGAACCCTGCACCAAGTGGCTAAAACTACAAAGAAAAATCGCTTCAACCACCTTGTAGGGAGCGTACTCGGATCGGCCGGATCATCATATGCGGTGTCAGACGGGCACCGATAACCGAACGGAACCGGCACGATAACGAGACGCACCTATCGGTCAGGTCGAATGGGATCATGTGCGTGTCAGTGGATATGGGCGGCTTTGCTTGCGGTTGGGATTTCAGAACACGGGTAGCAACGAAGCCGTCAACATCGCTGGCTTCGTTTGAACTGTTCGGTTGCCCCTTATGGATTACTCCAATGACTTCCAGCATCGTGGATTCTGCAGCGAGACTGGATTTCGCAACATTGCCTGTTGGTCGCTTCCCGATGTTTGTTCACGACCTTAACTGCCGATCAGCGACGGCAGCGTGAGCGAGATCTCAGGAACGAACGTAATCAGCATCAACGCGACGAGGATCGCGAGATAAAAGGGCCAGATCGTCCTGACCGCCTTTTCCATCGGCAGTTTTCCGACGGCGCACCCAACGAACAGGCAAGATCCGACAGGTGGTGTGCAAAGCCCGAGGCCCAGATTGACCAGAAGGATCATACCGAACTGAAGAGGATCAATGCCGAGGCTGTTGGCAACCGGCAGGAAAATGGGTGTGCAAATCAGGATCAGCGCCGCCATGTCCATGATCATCCCAAGGATCAGCAGCACAAGATTGATCATTAACAAGATGAGTATGGGATTCTCGGTCAGCCCCGTCAGCAGTTCCACTGTTTTGGCGGGTACTCGATAGAATGTCAGCATGTAGGCAAAGGCACCCGCACAGGCGATCAGGATCATAACCATCGCCGTGGTGCGGACGGATTGAAGGACTGCGGTCTTGAACTTGTCAACGGTGATGGACCTGTAGACCACCAGGGTAACGACAAAAGCATAGATCGCTCCGAAGGCACCGGATTCAGTAACGGTGAATATGCCCGATAATACGCCGCCGACGATGATCACAGCGGTCAAGAGGCCGGGTATCGCGCCAAAGAATGCCATCACCAGTGCTGTCCAGCCGGGAAATCTTTCGGCGCTGTAACCACGTTTGACGGCCACGATGTAGGCCGCAGCCGCTAGGCACAAACACATCAGGATGCCGGGCACTACACCGGCAAGAAACAGCTTGGAAATTGAGATGCCGCCGCCGGCCGCTATCGCAAAGATGATCATGTTGTGACTGGGTGGAATGATGATGCCGGCGATGGAGGAGGTCACCGTGACGTTCACCGCGTAATCTGCGTCATAACCCTTTTCTTTCATCACCGGCACGAGGATCGAACCAAGTGCCGAGATGTCGGCAATGGCCGAGCCTGAAATTCCGCCAAAGAGCATGGATGAAAACACGTTCACGATGCCTAGCCCGCCGCGCACGGCACCTACAGCCGCCTGGGCAAAGCGGACAAGCCGCATGGCGATACCACCGTGGAACATCAACTCGCCCGCAAAAATGAAGAAGGGGATTGCCATGAGCGCAAAGACGTTGATGCCGCTGATGATCCGCTGAAATCCGATCATCAACGGCAACCCCTCGTACCAGAAGGCAATGATGGCCGAGATACCGAGCGCGAAGGCAACTGGCGTCCCGATCAAGACACAAAGCGCAAAGGCACCCAAGAGGACTGCAATTCCCATGGTCAGATCCTATTCGATGCTGTCTTTACGCTCATCCGCGCCAAAAAAGATGCGGACGAGATGGCCAAGTGAAAAGAGCAGGATTAAACCGCCTCCAACGGTGAGCGGCAACGACCGCAACCCCTCAGGCACCTGGATCAACGGGATGAGCGAGCCCCATTTGAAAAGCGTGAGTTGCCAGCCATACCACAGCATCAGCCCGCCAAACCCAGCCATCGTGACATCGGATATGACGACCAGCAAGGACCGGAAACGCCTGGGCACAGAAGTGCGCAGGATGGACACCGACAGATGCGTATTTTCATGCACACCCACAGCAGCGCCCAGAAATGCAATCAACATGACAAGGAGCAGCGCCACTTGTTCTACCCATGTCGGCGTCGCGTTCAGAACGTAGCGACCGAAAACCAGCC
This sequence comes from Pseudomonadota bacterium, assembly GCA_038521825.1. Lineage (GTDB taxonomy): Bacteria > Pseudomonadota > Alphaproteobacteria > Rhodobacterales > Rhodobacteraceae > JBCBKL01. Next base: position 28,192 of record JBCBKL010000002.1, read on the forward strand.
ATCCGAAAATCACGGTTAGCACCACAAGTGCAACACCCGTTACAATCTTGCAAAGTAGCGCTATCGCGTCGAGCACGGCTGACACGCGCCGCAATCGCGGTGCGACCTCCAAGGTATCTCTCATTGGATGGTCCCCAAATGCAGTTGCCCGATTCCGCAGAGCCGGAACCGGGTCTTTTGATGCATAGCACGGAAGCGGGTTATTCGGTGGCCTGGATCAGCTCGACCAGGGGCCGGAGGCCTGGGTTGGTCTCAAAATATGCTTCGTATACAGGCGCCATCGCATCTTGGAACGGAGCCTTGTCAGTGACTTCGTTCACGATCACCCCACCTGCTTCCACGGCCTTGCGGCTCGCCGCTTCGCGGGCGGCCCATAGTTCTCTTTGCAAGGTTGCAGACTCCTGGGCGGCTTCTCTGACGGCAGCCTGCATTTCAGCGGAGAGCGCATCGAACGCCGCTGTGTTGACGCAGATGCATTCGGGGATGATCAGGTGCTGGGACAGCGAATAATAGCCCGCCACCTCGAAGTGTCCGGTGGACTCGTATGATGGCCAGTTGTTTTCGGCGCCATCCACGACACCAGTCTTCAAGGCCTGATAGACCTCGGCAAAGGCCATGGGTGAGGGGTTGCCGCCAAGCTGTGCGATCATTCCGGTGAAGAGGTCGTTGTTCATTACGCGGACCTTCATACCTTCCACATCGGCCGGTGTGTTGATTGGTTTGTCGCCGTTGTAGAACGACCGTGCTCCGGCGTCGTACCAGGCCAGCGGCGTCAAGCCTTTGGAAGCCATTCCTTGGGCGATTGCTGCCCCGCCTTCACTGTCGAGCACGCGGAACATGTGCGGGACGTCCTTGAAGATGAATGGTAGCGAGACGACGTTTGCCTCGGCCACAATCGGGCCAATTGGCCCCAGATTGAAGTTGCCGACTTCGAGCGCTCCGGCCCGTACCTGTTCGACGGCATCTGGCTGGCTGCCCAGGGTCCCACCATGGAACATCTGCAGGGTGACCTCGCCGCCGGTCTTCTCGGCGAGCAGCTCTGCGAATTTGTCCATGGCGACGGTGTTTGGATATCCTTCGACATGGATATTCCATCCGCGCCAGTCGGCTGCGTTCGCAGTTACAGCCATAATTGAAATGACTGCCGCGCCGACCAATGATTTGGCGATGTTCTGAAACATGTTGTCCTCCCTTAAGTCTCAATCCACTTTTTGTATCGCCGCGTGTGGCCGCCGGCGCAGGGCTTTCCTGCTCCGCCCGGCCCAACACAGCGATCTGGCGTCTTGATAGGCATAAAGGATTACTAGTATACCAGTTTTGTCAACTGAAATATTCCCGATCTCGCCTGAACTGCATCGCACGCGGATCCGTTTCGCTATTGATTTCCCTCTGCGGGTACAAGCCGTTCCAAATAGGTCGGGCTTTGTGAGATGATCCGTCGTCTTGGCTTCGGGCAGAGGAGCCGACAGGTGCAACTCTAAAGATCACATCCGAACAATCGTCAAACGTCAAACCGCCAACAAATTTACTTCAGCTCGACCACGCTCTTTCGATAGTACCCGCGGACACGACGACGTCCATTCGCTAAGCTTGTTGGGAAACCGCTCGCACCAGGCAGCGAGGGGCCAACTACACGGTCAAAGGGGCTACCGGTCGCTGGACGCTCGGCTTTGCAGTCACGCGGTGGTTCCTTTGCGGGTCAGGCATCCTCAGGCATAAAGTAGTTCGCATTGGATGCGGAAATCTGATCGATTGTCTCGTCCAACCGCGACAGGTGATGGACACCGGCTTTGATCGCTGCGGTCGGGTCATGGTTCCGGACTGCAGTGGCGATGGCGCGGTGATCATCGACCAGTTCTGGCATGCGATCACCTTTGGATAGGCTCAGGGTGCACAAGCGGTCGACCTTTGATTTTTCAGCCAAGATGACGTCGAACGCAAATCCCGATCGCGCGATATCGCAGATCAACTTGTGAAAATCATAGTCGAGAGAATTGAAACGGTCGATATCCCGATCCCGAACGGATTGTTCTTGCAAATTTAGTGCAGCCTCAAGCTGCGTTGCATTTTCTTCGTCGCAATGGATGGCCGCGCGTTGCAGAACCTCCTTTTCGACGGACAGACGAACGAACCGCGACTTGGCGATTTCTCGCATTGAAAAGCGTTTCACCTCGGTTGCGCGTTGCGGACGGATCAGCAACAGATCAAGCGTGGCCAACCGGTTGAACGCATCGCGAACAGGTTGTCGTGACACGCCAAATTGGGTCGCGATATCCGCTTCGGAGATCTTGTCGCCCGGTCTTAGGCGCAGCGCCGATATCTCTTCGTAGAGGTAGTCATAGATGTCGTCCACGCTTGTGCGCCGCGCACCAATTTGAGTTACCTGTGCCACTTGGCGTTCTCCGTACCGTGTTCGTCTTTTTGCAAGGTCTACTGAGTTTGCAGCGCAACGAACACTCAATTTACTAGCTCGGTGTTCGCGTCGGCTTCAAAACCGCGGCGATGAACACTGATTGACTAGTATACCAGTTTTGGAGAAAAGTGAAACCGAATCTCAGTGCAACATAAGTTCAGATGCGAATGCGCCACAAAGATGCAACGCGGACCACGGGCTGCAACGGAAGACATGAGCGATAAGGGGACGAGACGATGAAACTTGCGGGCCAAACAGCCATCGTGACCGGAGGAGGCCGGGACATCGGTCTCGCAGCTGCTCTGAAACTTGCATCTGAAGGCGCGAACGTTGCGATCAACTACTATTCCAGCAACACGGGGGCCGACGCGGCGGTGCAAAAGATCAACGAAAAAGGTGGACAAGCGTTCAGCCTGCAAGGCGATTTGACCCGGCAAGATGATGTCGATGCGCTGATATCCAAGACGGTCGAGGCCTTCGGTGGCATAAACGTTCTTGTGAACAATGCCGGTGGCCTGGTCGGACGTAAGACCATCGCAGAGATGGACCTCGATCATTGGAACACGGTGATGGATCTGAACCTCAACAGTGTCTTTATGGTCACCAAGGCGTGCCTCGCGCATATGAAAACTGGTACAATCGTGAACCTCGCCAGCCAAGCCGCACGCGATGGCGGCGGCCCCGGTGCCGTTGCCTATGCCACGGCAAAAGGGGCGATCGCTACAATGACCCGGGGCCTCGCCAAAGAAGTTGGGCCAGACATCCGCGTGAATGCGCTTTGCCCCGGCATGATCGACACGGATTTCCACAACATCCACACTGCTGACGCCGCCCGGCGCGGCTACGAAGCTTCGGCTCCTGTCAAGCGCCAGGGCACGACCGAGGATACCGCCAATCTGATCCTGTTCCTGGCCAGTGATGACTCGGCCTTCATGACTGGGACAAATATCGACATCAATGGCGGCATGCTGTTTTCCTGAACGCAGAAGGGACCCTTGATATGACCGAGTTTCCCGTTGTTGCCACCGGTGACGGAGTGACCCGACAGGTTCTGGCGGATCATCCTGAGCTCATGGTTGTCGCATTTCATTTCGACCGTGTGGGTGCCACCGGCGCGCTGCATGATCACCCACATGTTCAGTCAACATATGTTGAACAGGGTCGCTTCCGGTTCACGATTGGAGATGAAGCACATGAGGTTGGCCCCGGCGATAGCTTTGTTGTGCAGACAGGTGTAACCCACGGATGCGTATGTCTGGAACCAGGTACGTTGATTGATTGCTTTACGCCTCGTCGAGATGATTTTCTTTGATACGGCCGAGACTAGTCACAAACAGAGATCGACAGCAGCGTCATCCCAGATGCGCAGTCGCCTCGATTTCGACCTTTGCGGCGTCTTCTACCAGACCTGCCACAACGATCATCGACATTGCCGGAAAGTGTCGGCCAAAGACTTCGCGATATGCGTCGCCGACAGCACTCTGCGCGGCGAGGTATTCTGCCTTGTCAGTTACAAACCACGTTAGACGCGTGATATCCTCGACCGTGCCGCCGGCAGTCTCGACGATCGCGCGAATGTTTGAAAGCGCCTGTCGCATCTGACCAATGAAGTCGTCACTGACTAAACATTTTTGCTCATCCCATCCGATCTGACCGCCGATATGCAGAGTACCGTCCTTGGTGAGCATGCCGTTGGCATAGCCTTTGGCCGGCAGCCAATTTTCTGGATGAATAGTTTTGTGGGTCATGCCGGAACGTCCTTTTGCATATGTAGTCTGGCTTTGGTCGAAGCTGGCCAAGGGGTCGGACGTCCCGCCGTATTCACATGCACCAGCGTGGCGGTCGTTTCAAACCGCAATGTATCGTCAGCATGTGCTTGCATCTCATACGTCATTGAACTGCATCCGACATTTGTCACATGCAACGTCAGAACAAGTTGGTCGCCGTGACGGCTTGGCTTCGTGAAGCGGGAACTGATCTGAGCCGTGGGCACACCGCCTGATTTGTGTAGCTCCTCAAATGGCGTTTCGAGAACCTCGTCAAAAAACGCCTCGACGCAGTCATTCACCATTTCGAAGTAACGCGGATAAAAGACGATGCCCGCAGGATCGCAGTGCTTGAACAGGACCTTCTGTGAAAACTGAAAACTCATCAGACCCCCACGTATTTCTCGGAAACATCCGAAGTCAGATCTTGCATCGCGCCGCTCCAAACGGTTGCGCCGCGTTCGAGGATGACAGCGCGGTCGGATACAGCTGAAAGTTCCTTGAGAGACTTATCGATCACAAGGATAGCCATGCCCGTCTCGCGCTTGAGCCGCGCAATGGCATCCCAGATTTCCTGGCGAATAATCGGGGCAAGACCTTCGGTTGCCTCATCCAGGATCAAGAGCTGCGGGTTGGTCATGAGGGCGCGCCCGATGGCGAGCATCTGTTGCTCGCCGCCGGACAGCGACGCAGCGACCTGGCTGGCCCGCTCGGTCAGGCGGGGGAAGAGCGCACCCACGCTCTCAAGTCTCCAATCACCGGGCCGCGCTGCGGCAATCAGGTTTTCGCGCACCGTCAGGTCTTTGAAACAGCGCCGGCCTTCGGGAACAAGTCCGATGCCCAGCCTTGCAATTTTGTGACTTGGTAGCGCTTGCAAATCACTGCCCGCAAATTCGAGCCGCCCGGTGGAAGCCATCATCCCGCAAATGGCCCGGACGGTTGTGGTCTTGCCCATCCCGTTACGCCCCATCAGCGCCATCACCTCTCCCACCTCAAGCCTCAGCGAAACATCGAAGAGGGCCTGTGACTGACCATAAGAGGCCGAGAGACCTTCTATCGAAAGCAGGCTCATGCGCTTTCTCCCAGATATGCTTCTTTGACCTCACTTGAGGCGCGGATTTCACCTACATTGCCGGTTGCGATGATCCGGCCGTAAACCAGCACGCTAACGCGGTCGGCCAGCGCAAAGACGGCGTCCATATCGTGTTCGACCAGCAGAATCGGCGCCTCAGACCGCAAACCATCCAGAAAAGCCGTCATCTTCTTGGAGCCTTCCGCGCCGAGCCCGGCCATGGGCTCGTCCATCACAAAAGCCTTGGGCGAAAGCGTCAGCGCCACAGCAACCTCAAGCTGCCGCCGTTGGCCGTGAGAAAGGTCTGCGCAACGCGTGCTGTCGGCGTCTTGCAGGCCGACACGAGTCAGCGCTTCCCTTGCACGGTCGTTCAGATCACTGATCCCCAAGACCGACCGAAACATTTGCCAACCGCTTGACGTTGCGCCCACTGCTCCGAGAAGGACGTTTTCAAGAACCGTATCCTCCATCGCCAGCGCAGAAATCTGAAATGTGCGCCCCAGACCCGCCTTGGCCCGTGCCTCGGTCGGAAGTTCGGTGACGTCGTTGCCCATCAATTCGATTCGTCCGGCATCAGACTGCAGTCCACCGCTAATCTGCCCGATCAATGTGGATTTGCCTGCGCCGTTTGGGCCGATAATGGCGTGGATTTCACCCGGGCGCAGATCGATGGATACATCATCGGTTGCCTTGAGTGCGCCAAAGGACTTCATCAGCCCATGCGTGGCCAGTATCGCTTCAGACATGGGGTCCCTCCTTGCCCGTCAGGAACCCGATAACCCCGCCGCGTCCAAAAAGGACAATGACCAGGAGGATGCCGCCCAGCCAAACGTGCCAGAAATCAGTTAGTCCGCCGAGCCAGTGTTCAAGCGCCACAAAGATGGCGGCTCCGATTACCGGTCCCATGAGGCGCCCGACACCGCCAATGATGATCAGGATGATAAGCTCCCCAGACAGTTGCCAACTGAACATGGTGGGCGAGACAAAGCGATTGAGGTCTGCAAAAAGTGCGCCCGCAAGCCCGGTGATGGCGCCCGAAATGACAAATGCCAGAAGCTTCAGCCGCAGGGGGTTCAGGCCCACATTCTGCACGCGCTCAGGCGTCTGGCGCACAGCATTGAGCGCTAATCCAAAAGGCGATGTCCTTAGCCGCCATTGAACCAAGAGCGCGAGGCAAAGCGCTGCAAAACAAAGCCCGAAAAACTGGATCGGGACAAGCGTGTTCAGCCCGGGAAATTCGTTGCGGACCCAGATCGAAAGTCCGTCCTCTCCGCCGTATGCACCCCAGGAGATCGAGAAGAAAAAGAACATCTGCCCGAATGCCAGGGTAATCATGATGAAGTAGACGCCCGTCGTTCGCAGACTGAGCAGACCGATAAGCCAAGCCACAAGCGCGGAAATAACGGTGGCCACCAGCCAGATGATTGGCATAGATTTCGTGCCGGCGATGCTGAGGGGGCCGATGACCAGCGGGTCAAAGTTCTGCGCGTGAAATGCGAGGATGCCCATGGCATAGCCGCCCAGCCCGAAAAAGACGGCGTGCCCGAATGACACCATGCCGCCGATGCCAAGCGCGATGTTGAGCCCGACAGCGGCAAGCGCCAGAATGACGGCTCGCGTGGTTAGGGTAATGGTGAAGGGTTCGTCAAGCATCAGGGCCCAGAGCGGAAGTGCAAGAAGCCCAGCGAGGACGGCCGAGTTGATATAGCGTTCCTCGATCATGCGCGCGCTCCGAAAAGGCCGGTGGGACGCCAGACCAGAACGACACCCATCAGGATATAGACCGCCATCGATGACAGTGCTGATCCCGTCTGTGTCGCACTGCCGCTTTCCATGAAGAGCTTGAAAAATTCGGGAAGGAAAATTCCGCCAAGGGTGTCGGTGAGGCCCACCAACAGGGCACCGATGAATGCGCCGCGAATGGAACCGATGCCACCGATGACGATCACGACAAAGGCGAGGATCAGCACGGGTTCCCCCATCCCGACCTGCACCGATTGAATCGCTCCTACCAAGGCGCCGGCAAGGCCGGCCAAAGCAGCGCCCAGGGCAAAAATCAGTGTGTACAGCTTTGAGATGTCGATCCCAAGCGCAGCGATCATCTCTCGGTCATTGGCGCCTGCACGGATCTGGATGCCAATGCGGGTCCGGGCGGTCAGCCACCACAGGAACAGGGCCACGGCAAGCCCCACTCCGATCAGGACAAGTCGATAGAGCGGATACAGAATGCCACCGGGCAACGAGATCGGACCCGAAAGGTAGTCCGGTACATCCAGAAAAAGTGGGAAGGATCCAAAGATCCAACGTGTGCCTTCCGAGAAGATCAGAATGAGCGCGAAAGTCGCGAGCACTTGGTCAAGATGCGCGGCTTTATAGAGCCTCCTGATGATAGTGACCTCCACAAGCGCACCGGCGGCAGCTGAAGCTGCGAGCGCGGCGACCAGCGCAAGCCCAAACGAACCGGTCAGCCCGGCAACCCAAGCTGCTACAAAAGCCCCAACCATGTATAGAGATCCATGAGCAAGATTGATGAGCCCCATCACCCCGAAGATGAGGGTCAAGCCGGCGGCCATAAGGAACAGCATCACACCGAACTGAAGCCCGTTCAGCACCTGCTCAATCAAAAGGATGGTCGACATGAAGGTTCACACTGCTCCGGACCGGGTCCGGGACGCATTTCTGGGTCTCAACCTAGAGGGAAACCCCGGGCGCTGAACCCGGGGCACCTTGGTTTCGTTACATCTTGCACTGGGACGCGTACGCATCAGCATGATTTTCGAGAGCTGTGGCGATGATCTTGTTGGTGAAAACGTCACCTTCCTGGATCACTTCGCGCGCGTATATCGTCTGGACCGGGTGCTGGTTTGGCCCAAAAGCGAAATCACCCCGTGTGCTACTGAAATTCGCGGCACGGAGAGCATTGCGGAAGGCTTCGGCATCAGAAACATCTGCTGCCTCGATAGCGGAAATCAGCAAGTTCGCTGTGTCGAAACCCTGGCTGGCATAGAGTGACGGCAGACGACCGTATTCGGCCTGAAAGCTCTCAACAAAGGCAGCATTGGTGGGGTTGTCGATGTCTTTGTTCCACTGCGACGTATTCACAACGCCAAGTGCCGCATCGCCAACAGCTTGCAAGATTCCCTGATCAAAACTGAATGCGGGTCCAATGACCGGGATATCAACTCCGCTATCTGCGTATTGCTTGAGGAACGAAATACCCATGCCACCCGGCAAAAAGAAGTACACGCTATCAGCGCCAGAAGCTCGGATTTGTGCGATTTCGGCAGCGTAATCGGTTTGCCCAAGTTCGGTATAAATCTCGTTGGCGACCGCACCCGCAAACATCCGTTTGTATCCGGTGAGCGCGTCTTTGCCCGCAGGGTAGTTTGGCGCCATGATGAAGCTGTTGGCGTAGTTCGCGGTGTTTGCGTAGGCGCCCGCCGCCTCATGAAGGTTGTCGTTCTGCCATGCCACGTTGAAATAGTTTTCGTGACAACCCGGACCGGCAAGCGGGGATGGCCCTGCATTGGGGGAAAGGTAGAACTTGCCCTGAGCGGTGACGGACGGCACGACAGCCATTGCGAGGTTTGACCAGATAATCCCGGTCAGCACGTCGACCTTCTCGGACTGCACCATCTTGTCGGCCAACTGCACCGCAATGTCGGGTTTGCGTTGATCGTCTTCGATCACGACTTCGATGTCGTCACGGCCGGACTGCTGGATTGCGAGCATGAAGCCATCCCGGACATCAATGCCAAGTCCAGCACCGCCGCCAGACAAGGTGGTGATCATACCAACCTTGACCTCGGCAAGTGCGGGCATCGTCATCAGCGCGGCAGAAGCCGTCGCCAGAAGTAGTTTACGCATTTCTTTTACTCCCTGTTTTGATTGGATTTAAGCGTGGTGAAGCTGAGCTCTTGAGCGCGCGCTCGAAGCTTTCAACCGGGTTTTGTGCTGTCATAGATTTAGCGATCGACCTCTTGACCATCCCGGACATCAATCTTCGGCGAAAGATCAAACTCGCTGTAGGTCCAGTGCATTGCATTCAGTACGATTTTGTCCGCAAATTCCGAGGTGTTACCCTCAAGACATCTCATTTGTGCAAAAACAGGTATCATTTTGTACGGGCCTCCCAGTGCCTCAGTTTGAAACGCTGGATCTTGCCCGTCGGTGTCTTTGGCAAATCCCGACAAAAGCTGATTGATCGCGGATACTTGTAAGGTGCGATCGTCGCTTTGACGTGGTCCTGAAGCGTCTTTTTCAGCTCATCGTCTCGCGAAAAACCCGGACTTACAACAATATGTGCTTCTACGATGTGTCCCCGCTCGGGATCGGGAGCGCCGACAACACCGCACTCACTGACCGCCTCGTGGGACAAGAGCGCCGCTTCGACCTCGGGTCCGGCGATATTGTATCCCGCAGAGACAATCACGTCGTCATTGCGGGCAGTGAAGTGAAAATAGCCGTCTGCATCGCGGACAAAGCTATCGCCAGTGATGTTCCAGCCATCGGCAACATAACTGGCCTGCCTGTCATCGTTCAGATATCTGCATCCGGTTGGTCCTCGAACGGCAAGCCACCCCACCTCACCGTCGGGGACTTCCTGACCGTCAGTGCTGATAACTTTGGCCTCATACCCCGGAACAGGCTTTCCAGTGCAGGCGGCCTGGTGGTCATCAAAGCGGTTGGAGATAAAGATATGAAGCATCTCGGTCGCCCCAATGCCATCGAGCATCGGTTTGCCTGTTCGTTCCATCCAGGCGTCATAGATTGGCTTTGGCAGGGTTTCGCCCGCCGAGACCGCGGCGCGCAAGCTCGACAGGTCTGCGCCGTCCTCCATTGCACTGAGCATAACGCGATAGGCAGTTGGGGCCGTGAAGCAGACCGTGGCGCGATATTTTTCAATGATTTCGATCATGCCTGCTGGCGTGGCCTGCTCAAGCAGCGTGGCGGTTGCCCCGAAACGCAGCGGAAAGATCGCCAGCCCCCCCAGACCGAAGGTGAATGCCAAAGGTGGCGAGCCCACGAAAACGTCCTCTGGCGTCACGTGCAGTACGTGCTTGGCGTATCCATCCGCGATGATCAGCAAATCGCGGTGAAAATGGATCGTCGCCTTAGGCTCGCCCGTTGAACCAGAGGTGAAACCCAAGAGCGCGACGTCATCCCGACCGGTAGCAACCGACTGAAACCGGACCGGTTTTTCGAGCGCAAGTCGGTCAAGTTCCGCGTCATGGTTCGACGTCCCGTCAAAGCCAATGACCCGCTCAAGGGTTGGACTATCCGCCGCGCAGGCTTCCATTTCCTGCATCAGACGGGTGTCGCAAAGGGCGTACTGGATTTGCGCCTTATCCACATATTTTGACAATTCGCCCGCGCGCAGCATTGGCATTGTGTTGACGACAACGGCGCCGACCTTCGTTGCCGCCAGCCAGCAGGCCACCATGGCCGGGTTGTTGGCCGAGCGGATCAACACGCGGTTGCCGGGCCTTACGCCAATGTCGTCCACAAGCGCGTGCGCGAGGCGGTTGGTCCAATCCGTCAGCTCTTTATAGGTGCGCAACCTCCCGTTTCCGACAAGCGCGGTGTGATCTCCAAACCCCTTTGCGACCATTGCGTCTGTCAACTCAAACCCGGCGTTTAGCCGGTCGGGATAGTCGAAACCCTCAAGCACAAAGTCGGGCCATTGATCCTGCGGCGGCAAGTTGTCTCGGGCAAACGTATCGGTATGTGCAGATGGGCCTAGCATATGCGATCCCTTTCAAATGCGCCGAGTGCCTCCCGTGCGATGATGACCTTTTGCACATCGCTTGCGCCCTCGTAGATCCGAAGGGCGCGGATTTCGCGGTAGAGCGTCTCGACCGTGCTGCCGGAACGAACGCCTTCCCCTCCGAACAGTTGAACGGCATTGTCGATGACTTTCTGCGCCTGTTCGGTAGAAAAGAGCTTGGCCATGGCCGCCTCACGGGTCACGCGAGAGGCGCCTCGGTCCTTTGTCCAAGCGGCGCGGTAGACGAGCAGTGCGGCCGCATCGATATCGAGGGCCATGTCCGCGACATGCCCCTGAACCATCTGCAGATCAAAAAGTAGAGAGCCCTGCACATGGCGCGAGGTGACACGTGCGAGGGTTTCGTCCAGCGCACGACGCGCAAAACCAAGCGCCGCGGCCGCGACGGTTGAACGAAAGACGTCGAGCACAGACATGGCGATTCTAAAGCCGCTGCCGGGTGCACCGATCATGGCGTCGGTCGGGATGCGGCAATCTGTAAATCTGAGTGTCGCCAATGGATGGGGGGCGATGGTATCGAGCCGCTCTACGACCTCGAACCCCGGCAGTTCGGGCGTAACGATGAAAGTCGACAATCCACGCGCGCCCGGGGCCTCTTCGCTGCGCGCAAAGAGCGTGTAAACATCGGCGAGGCCACCGTTGGATATCCAAGTCTTTTCACCATTCAGAACAAATTCGTCCCCGTCGCGATCTGCTGTCATTGTCGAGTTGGCGACGTCTGATCCCGACTGCGGCTCGGTAAGTGCAAAGGCTGCGATGGCTTTTCCCGACGTTGTTTTGGGCAGCCATGCCTCTTTCTGCGCATCCGTTCCAAAGAGCGAAATAGCCCCTGTACCGAGCCCCTGCATCGCAAAGCTGAAATCCGCGAGCCCGTCATGGCGTGCGAGTATTTCACGGGCGAGGCACAGATGTCGGACGCTCAGACTGCCACCGGTTAAACGTAGAAGACCTGCATCCCCCATCTTAGCCACAAGCGTGCGACACGCGTCGTCCGTGTCGGTATGATCGACAGCCAAGTTCTTGGCAAAGCTTTTGACCTCCGATGCCCAATCCCGGTGGGTATCATCAAAAAACGGCCAATCGAGGAATGTCTGATCTGCCATCAATCCCCCTCGAACATCGGCTTTTGCTTGCGAACGAAAGCCTCATAAGCGCGGTTGAAATCACGTCCCTGCATACAGATCGCCTGAGCCTGGGCCTCGGCTTCGATCGCTTGGTCGATGCTCATGTTCCATTCCTGGGCCAGCATTGTTTTCGTCATGGAGTTGGCAAAGGTTGGTCCAGCGACGATACGTTCGGCCAGAGCCACCGCTTCGTCCTCCAGCCCTTCGGCCGGGGCGACGCGGTTGAAAAACCCCCACCTCTCACCTTCGTCGGCGCGCAGCGTACGGCCGGTGTAAAGCAGTTCCGCCGCCCGGCCCTGGCCAATGATACGGGGCAGCATCGCGCATGCCCCCATGTCACAGCCGGCAAGCCCAACCCGATTGAACAGAAACGCCACCTTGGCGTCTGGCCCTGCAAGCCGCATGTCGCTGGCCATCGCCATGATCGCGCCCGCACCCGCGCAGACCCCGTCGACAGCAGCGATGATTGGCTTACCACAGTGCACCATCGCTTTGACCAGATCCCCGGTCATCCGCGTGAAGGCCAGCAACTCCTTCATCGACATTTTTGTAAGTGGCCCGATGATATCATGCACATCGCCGCCAGAGCTGAAATTGCCACCATTCGGTAGGATCACAATCGCATGGATATCGTCGGCATAAACCACAGCGCGGAACCAATTGCGCATCTCTGCGTAGCTGTCGAAGGTGAAGGGGTTCTTGCGCTCGGGTCGATCATGGGCAATTCGCGCGATGCCGTCATTGATCTCACATCGAAAATGCTGAGGTTGCGGCAAGCTCATGTTTTGCCCTCTGGTTCGCTCAGTTTCCCAAGAACAGCCAAAACCGTGTCAGCCTCGGCAGGGCTCAGAGCCCCTAAAAGGTTGTCGATCCAAGTTTCGTGATGTTTCGCCAAATCGGCGAAAGCCTGTTGTCCCTTGGGTGTCAGCCGCGCCATTTGGGCGCGACGGTCACCTTTCACGGCGACGCGCAGTGCCAAGCCATCCTCGGTGAGCCGATCAACTATCCCCGTCACGTTCCCGTTGGAGACGCGCAGGTAGCTCGACAGTTCGCTCATCTTCAGCCCCTGAGGGTGGCGTGCCAAGGCCGCCATCACGTCAAAGCGCGGTAACGTCGTGTCGTGTTCAGCGCGCAGCCTGCGGCGCAACTCGGCTTCTACCTGCCCAGAGACTTTCAGGAGGCGGAGCCATAGGCGAAGTCTTGTCTTCGACCCGGGTTCTGGCTGGTGTGTGGGATCAAGGCTCATATTTCCCCTCCAGAGACTGACAACGCGTGACCATTGACCGAGGATGCGCCGGGTGAGGCCAGCCATAGCGCCGCATCTGCGACCTCGGCCGGGTTGATCAATCGGCCCATCGGGTTGCCCGACACGACCATCTTCTCCGCGCGTTCACGGTCAACTTCGAAGCGCTTCATGATGCCTGTGATCGCCGCCTCCGCCATGTCAGTGTCGACAAAGCCCGGGCAGATTGCATTGCAGGTCAAGCCGTCTTTGGCGATTTCTTTGGCAAGGCTGCGGACAAGTCCCAAAACTCCATGCTTGGCGGCTGAGTACGCCGCGATGTTTTTGCCCCCTTGCAGCGATGCTGTTGAGGCGATGGCGATTAGCCTTCCACCGCCGGTCATGCTGCCCAGAGCGGCGCGAAAGGTCAGGAATGTGCCGGTTAGGTTCACGGCTAACGTCGACGACCAGAGATCCAAGGGCATGTCGGCAACCGTTGACGGTGTTCCGGCGCCGGCGTTCGCGATGACAATGTCATAGCTCTGGTCGAACAGCGCTTCGACTGAGGCCTCGTCCGTCACATCACAGATGCGCGCCATGATGTTCCGCCCTTTCGCCGCCGCGTCCAACGGCGCGGGGCGACGACCGGCAATCGTTACGGCATATCCGGCGTCGTCAAAGGCATGGGCAATCGCTTGTCCAATTCCTGTGCCGCCACCGGTAACCACAGCCCGTTTCATGCCCGCATCATCTCTGCGTCACGGTCTGCCAACCGCCAAGCCTGATCGCGACCAGCAAGATACGGCAGCGGCCAGTCGGGTGCCTTGCGGTCCCCGATCTTTGTGGCTTCCCGCAGCGTCCAGTAGGGATCAGCCAGGTGTGGGCGGCCCACTGCAACCAGATCGGCACGGCCAGCCATAAGAATGGAATTTGCGTGGTCCGCTTCGTAGATATTGCCGACTGCCATCGTTCGGATACCTGCCTCGTTCCGGATCCGGTCGGAGAACGGCGTCTGGAACATGCGGCCATAGACGGGCTTGGCCTCGACTGTCGTTTGACCTGCCGAAACGTCGATCAAATCAGCCCCGGCTTCCCAGAAGGCGCGTGAGATGGCGACGGCATCCTCAGGTGTGACCCCAGCATCTCCAACCCAATCATTGGCCGAGATACGCACCGACATCGGTTTTTCCGTCGGCCATACAGTGCGCATCGCGGCAAAGACCTCAAGCGGCCATCGCAGTCGGTTCTCGAGTGACCCGCCATACTCATCCCTGCGGATGTTTGAGACAGGCGATAGAAAGGAGGAAATCAAATAGCCATGCGCCGCATGGAGTTCGATCATGTCGAACCCGGCACGAGCCGCCATTTTGGTCGACGCCACGAATTGCGCTTTGACCTCGTCCATTTCCGGGCGCGTGATTTCACGGGGAACCGCGTTCTCGGTCGACCAAGGCACGGCAGATGCGCTTAGCAAGTCCCAGTTGTCCGTTGGTAGAGGTGCATCCATCCGCTCCCAACCCAGTTGTGTCGACCCCTTGCGCCCGGAATGACCGATCTGACAGCACAACTTTGCGTCGGTGTGTGCGTGGACAAAATCTACCAGACGGCACCAGGCGATTTCATGTTCCGGGGCATAGAGCCCGGGGCATCCTTGCGTGATCCGACCCTCGGAACTGACACAGCTCATCTCGGTATATACCAGCCCGGCACCGCCCTTGGCCCGCTCGCCGTAGTGGATCAGATGCCAGTCCGTCGGGGATCCATTCACCGCCTTGTACTGGGCCATGGGGGAGACAACGATGCGGTTCTTCAGCTCCATCTCACGCAGCTTGAATGGCGCAAACATCGGCGCGCGAAGCGGAAGGTTCTCACCACAACCACTTTGGGTCATGAACCATCGCTCCGCCCCTTCCAGCCAGTCTTTGTCCCGCTCGCGCAGGTTTTCATGGCTGATCCGCTGGCTGCGGGTCAGCATCGAGTAATTCAGCTGCACAGGGTCGAGGCCGAGATACCGCTCAACCGTTTCAAACCACTCAAGCGAGTTGCGCGCGGCGGATTGCAGGCGCAGAACCTCAAGGCGTCTCTCGTCTTCGTAGCGGGCAAAAGCCGTATCGATATCGGACTCTGTGTGCAGAAGATCGGCCAACGCCACGGCGCTTTCCAACGCAAGCTTTGTTCCAGAGCCTATCGAGAAATGAGCCGTCGCCGCCGCATCCCCCAACAGTACGACGTTGCCGTGGCTCCATTTTTGACACAACACGCGCGGGAACCTCAGCCACGCAGAACCGCGCACGTGCTTTGCATTCGTCATTAGTGCGTGACCACCCAGATGGTCTTTGAAAATCTCCTCACAGACAGCAATCGACTGCTCCTGGTTCATCTCGCCAAATCCCCAGGCGTCGAACGTGTCTTGCGCGCATTCCACGATAAACGTCGCGGTGCTGTCGTCGAATTGATAGGCGTGTGCCCAGACCCAACCGTGTTCTGTTTCCTCGAAGATAAAGGTGAACGCATCCGCAAAGGTTTGATGGGTGCCTAGCCAGACAAACTGGCACAAGCGCCGGTCGATATCTGGCTTGAAGGCGTCTGCATAAAGTATCCGCGTCTTGGAATTCAGGCCGTCGGACGCAACCAAGATGTCGTAGTCAGCGCGGTAAGTTTCGGCGCTTTCGATCTCGGTCTCGAACCGCAGTTCGATCCCCAGTTCTCGGGCCCGTTCCTGCAGAAGGATAAGGAGGGTTTTGCGACCAATACCGCAGAACCCGTGACCGGAAGATACGATCCGCTCTCCTTGGTAGTGCAGTGCGATATCATCCCAATAGGCAAACTTCTCTTTGATCTTGGCCGCACTACGTGGGTCATTCGCTGCAAGGTTTTCCAGCGTTTCATCCGACAAAACCACACCCCAGCCAAAGGTATCGTCCGCTTTGTTCCGTTCGATGACAACGACGTCGTGCTCAGGATTTCGGACTTTCATCGAGATGGCGAAGTAAAGACCCGCCGGCCCACCTCCCAAGCATGCAATTCGCATTGAAGCTTCGCCCTATCCAGTTTGATTCTACTCTCCAACATGACCCAGCATGCATTTTGCTTCAAGATTGAAGTTTTTTTACCTGAAGCTTTAAGCCTAAAAAGGTTTGGAGAGCCTCATGCTAAAAGATGCTGCACCGTCCGCCATGACCCCTGCCCATGCCCGGACAAAGCTTGCCGCGCGTGACTGGGCTGATCCGTTCCGGATCAACGCAGCTGACGGAAGACGGGCGGATGACACGCGAAACGGCCAACACCTATGCCCAGGACAAACCGATCAGCAGGGTCGTTGAGGCCGTCAATAGTTATGAAGGCACCCATGATATTCACGTTCTTGGCCTTGGGCCTGCGCAAACCGGTCTTAAAGCTTTTGCCTGACGGTTTTTGGCCTCTGGGTCGCTCGAGAGACCGGCAATCACGGTCAGCAATCTGCTAGTGAACCCTTTGAGCCAATTGGGACAGTCCAAAACACAACAGGGGATGTACGACACTCTAATTGCCAGCGCTGACGCGGCCCATGCACAGTCAAAAAGGCATGCTCATCTCGCGCCCGTCATGCTGCAGCTTCGACCGCTTAGACCGTCTCGCTGGGTGGGTGCCCAAAACGTACGCGAAAGTCCCGCGAAAATCGGCCCAAGTGACTGTAGCCGCAATCATAGGCGATGTCTGAGACACTTGCCCGGTTGCGACGCCGCGACAGGTGAAATCGTGCGTTGTCCAGTCGTACGTCTCTCAGGAACTGGATTGGTGTGACGCCAAGTTGCGCGCGAAAGGTGGTCTGTAATGTTCGGTGGTGAACCCCCGCCGCCGTCGCGATATCGTCTAGTGTAAGGTCGTTGTGAAAGCTAACCCGAATATACGCAATCGCGCGGCGCAAATGGGTTGAAGAGCAAGCGTGGCGTGCCGCCAAAAGATGGGATATGTTGCTTGGCTGTGTTTCCAAGATAGACACTGCAAGTTGCCGCTCGAGCGCGAGCAAATTGAGGTCTGGTGCCTCAGAGGGCACCTCACCGGCGTCAAAAATACGGGCGGCCGCCAAAGACGCAGCGAATAGCCGCTGCCCGACACGGCTTGTCAGTTCGACCTTGGGGTCGAAGCGGACAGCACCAGGAAGATCAGAGCCAATTTCCTCGCGCGCGACCCTCTGCAGATAGGACGCATCGATCTGCACCATCAATTTGCGGCAATCACTTTTCCAGATCATCTCCGTCGGCCTGTCTGGATTGAGAAGCGTCCCGCGAGCCGAACTTGCATGCACCTCTTCGCCCCGGTGATGAACCACCGCGCAGCCAGCCAGCGGCAATTGCAGCAGATAGAAGTCCTGCAACTCACCCGGGTTGATCGCTACATCGGCCCCGTATTCCAGTACGTTAAGCGAGACACGTGCGCCACGCACATGGTTATGGACAACTCTCGCCTTGTGGCCTGTCACAAGCGATAGCCGATGATCACAATACCGTTCGGAAACCGCTGCGCGGGCCTCATCGAGCTCGTTTGTGCGCAGGACATTGTGTGATCGGAGCAAGTAATCGTGCGTCCCCATTCGCGATAGCCTAGGCAAAACCTATGCTATTTCAAGCCTGAAGCTTTTTGACTCGCAATATGGATAAACCAACACCGACTTTCGCCCCAAGACTGCCTCAAGAACAAAAGTGAGGATACTCAAATGGACATAGGAGTGACACCAAGCGACGGTCATGTCGGCGACAAGGTCTGGAATGTAGTCGGTCACACTTACACGCCGAAACTGCACAGCCCAAATGCCTTTATCTGGCATGCTCAAATACCTGATGACACTTTCGTGCCGCCACATATTCATCCCACTCAGGACGAATGGATTTCGATCTTGAGCGGCAATCTCGAGATCGAGTTTGGTCACGAGGAAGGCAATGTCACAACGCACATGGCCGGGGCCGGTGATCTGGTGCGGATGCCAATGGGTAGATCTCACGGGATATTCAACCGCTCAGGGGCAGAAGCCACCTGCGTCTTTGGAGTAGCGCCCGCGCGCAAGCTGTTTGACCTTTTCGGACAGCTTGACGGAGTGACCGACCCGGCCGAACTCGTGCGTCTTTCGGCCTTGCATGAGGTTGATTTCCTTCCGCCCCCATCAGATGGAGTCTAAGAGACAGCGACAATGATCAATCGCAAGAAAGTGGCCGTTGTGGGCGGCGGGGTCTCCGGCCTTGCCGCGGCCAAGGCCTTTGATGAACGCGGCCACCGCGTCGTTGGGTTCGAACGCAGCCATGATTTTGGTGGGGTATGGGAACTCAGCCGGTCCTACCCGGATGTGCAGACACAATCCCCCAAGGATTTGTATTGCTACACCGACCATCCCATGCCTGAGGACTACCCGGAGTGGCCAAAGGGTCCGCAGGTCCATGCCTATCTCCATTCCTATGCTGAGAAGCACAATCTGCACCGGCTATTCCGGCTCAATACCAATGTGGCCGGAATGGAACGCCGCGCCGATGGTGCGCCGGGCTGGACGCTGACACTGGAAGCGGGCAGTCAACGCTGGTCCGAAGATTTCGATTTCGTTGCCATCGGCACGGGGCAGTTCTCGGACAAGAACATCGTCAGCCATCCCGGGCAGGACGGCTTCGAGGCCGCGGGTGGAAAGGTCATGCATTCGTCCGAATACACCGATCCCGCCATGATCGCGGGAAAAAGGGTGGTGGTGCTTGGCGGATCGAAATCAGCTACCGATATCGCTGTCAACGCGGCTCAAAGCGGCGCGCAATCGGTGCATTGGGTGTACCTCGAACCGGTTTGGCGCGTGCCCTATTTCGTAGGCGGCATTAACTTTAAGCGTCTGCTCTACATGCGCGCACAAGAACAGCAGTTCAACGCATGGGGCAAAAGCGGTCTGCAAAAGGTGATTGCCGCGCTGTTCAAACCGCTCGTCTGGGCCAATTTCCGGGGCCTTGAGACATTGCTGAAAACCCAGCTTGGTTTGAAGAAATATGGGCTGGTTCCGAAGGCGCCGATCGAAAGGGACGTTTCTTGTTCGGTCCCGATCGTAACGCCCGGCCTCTTTGAAGCGCTCAAGGCGGGTACTATCAAGAACATCGAAGGCACGTTCGACCGCTACGATGGCAAAACTATCCACATGACTGGCGGCGAAAAGGTTGAGGCCGATGTCACGATCCTCGCCGTGGGATGGAAACTGGGCGTGCCCTATCTGCCGCAAGAGTATCAGGACAAGCTCATCGAAAGTGACGGGCAATACCGCACCTATCGGTTGTCGGTAAATCCGGATCTCCCGGATATGGGATTTGTGGGTTTCAACTCGTCGTTCTGCACGGTGCTCTCGGCGGAAATGATCGCCAACTGGTTGGTCCGCTATGCTGACGGGCAATTGGCGGAACAGCCGTCCGAGGCCGATATGACGGCCAATATCGAGATGATGCTCAACTGGAAGCGCAACGAGCGGCCAGCGGCGCAGATCTACGGCGGGCTTTGCTCAGCGCCCTTCCACTTCAAGCATTTCGACGAACTGCTTGCCGATATGGGTGCCAAAAAGCGCAAACGCGACAACCCTTTAGCTGAGCAATTCAGCTACCCGAATCATAAGGCCTACGGAGAATTCCTGGCCTCTTGCCCGCAATATCACGCGGGATAGCGTAAGAACGGAGGTCCGCGATGGCACGTGTGAAGGTCTTGAAGCCCGAAGACACCAACGACCCGATCATTCAGGAGATATTTGCTTGGGTGACCGAAATGGAGGGCGATGTTCCCAATCACTTCAATGTCGAGATGAATTTCCCCGAATACCTTAAAGCCAAGCTTGGCTCGACCAAGGCGCTCTGGCAGTTCGGAGAGCTTTCGATGCCGGAAATCCAGCATGTCGGCATCTTGGTCTCCAAAGCAAACCATTGTCCCTATTGCACGTCGGCTTTCTGCACGATCCTGAACTACGGTTTGGGAGCGGAAGAAGATTATGTGAAATCGCTCGCTTCCGAAGGCATCACTGTGGTTAACGAAGACAGGCTGCGCACCATCTTGGAATTCGCGCTGAAGTCAAACCACCACCCTCGCGAAGTCACAGATGAGGATGTCGACGGACTGCGAAAGATCGGCTTGACCGACAAGGGCATCGTGCAACTGGTGCATCTGGTCAGCGACTTTGCCTCCTACAACCGGCTCAACATCGTGCTTGAGACGGACTACGACTATCGCGACACGTGGCGCGAAGCGGCATTTGACTGGAAAAATGATGGTTCGTCGCCGCCAGGTGACAACACCCGCGGCCTTCGCGCCTGAAAACAAGGAGAAAACCCATGCCCGACCTCGACGGCGGTATTACTAAAAGCGGTGAGGGTACAAAGCTCAACATCCTCGGCCAGACCTACTACATCAAGGCCTGGTGCGAGAGCAGCTTTGCTTTTGAAACGAATTCAGAGCCGGGCCAGCACGTCCCGGTGCATATCCACCCGAACCAGGACGAATTCATTCTCGTCCAAGAGGGCGAGTTGGATCTGAAATTGGATGGGGTCTGGACCAAGGCGAAAGCCGGAGATCTGGTGTGTATGCCCAAGGGTGTTCCGCACGGCTATTTCAACAAGTCTGTTAACCCCTGCAAAGCGCTCTTTTGGGTCTCGCCCGCAGGGAAACTCAAAGAGCTTTTTGATCAGCTTCATGAGATGACGGACGTGGAGGCGGTGATCAGAGTCTCAGCCGAGCACGACGTCGATTTTCTGCCACCGGAAGCCAATGAATGACGTCCAAAGGCGGGGGCACCAACTGCATTTCGCAGGTTTGTGCGCTGTCGATGATCAAGCAGGGCGCATTGCGCATTCACAACCAACAAAACCCAGCCTTCTCGCCGGTCAAATGGCGGTTCCTGAGGGGCATGCAAATTCGAAGAAAGTGGCTGGGGTGGTAGGATTCGAACCTACGGTACACGGTACCAAAAACCGCTGCCTTACCGCTTGGCTACACCCCAACGTGACGCGCTAATTAAGCCGGGCAGATGCCCCGTGCAAGCCCAAAATCCCCGAAAAACACTCTCTGGGGCGAATTGGGCCACGTCTCTGGCCAAGGCGGCATCTTGAGTTGAGGGTCGGCTCGGCAAAGCCCGATGATGTTGGCTGACCGTTAACCTTTGCCTAACGGATCTCGGCCTTGCCGACACCCCAAAGCCTGTCTTTGCGGGCCCAGCCTCGGTGCCCTCCGACCGAGACACGGCACCAAACCCTATCACACTTGCCCAGATCGGCCACCACCCCGGTTTCCAGGGCGGCCACGATGCTCGCATCCTGCACGGGCCGGGCATGAAGGGTGAGCATGTCGTGCTCCACGATTACAGTACGGTTTCCGGAAAGCAGGGAATAGTGAACCCAGCCGCCCATTCCGTCTCGGTCTTCCACACGGCGCCAGTGCCCGTGCTCCGCGGTGATCCTCAACGGCATATGGCGTCGTTTGAACACCCAGTCGATGCGGTGGCTGAGCGACGGGCCCCGGCGCGCGTTGCCCTCGGATGCCTTCATCGAGACGTAGCGGGGCAGGGGCAGGTTGGTTACGGATCCATACTGATCCGCCACGGCAGTCCCTGCCATGACAATCCCCAAACAAATCGAAAGAAACAGGTGCTTTGAACCCGACATTATAGTGCACTGTATCATCATTCGCCTCGGCCCGGGCGAGAGGTTCTTGTGCCTTCTGCCCACATCCGCCACGATGCCACGTGTGTACCATCAGGACCATGGGCGGGAGAGCTTGATGTCAAACGAACGTCTGAGTGTTGTGGTTACGCGACGGTTGCCCGAGGCGGTGGAAAGCCGCCTGTCGGAATTGTTCGACGTAGAGCTGCGCGACACCGACGCTCCGATGACGCGTGAACAACTTGCCGAGGCGATGAAACGCGCCGACGTTCTTGTGCCCACTATCACGGATTCCATCGACGCAAGCCTAATCGGTCAGGCCGGGGATCGCCTAAAGCTCATCGCGAATTATGGTGCGGGTGTTGACAATATCGATGTTGCGACCGCGCGGCAGCACGGCATCTTGGTATCTAACACACCGGGGGTGCAAACCGAAGACACCGCCGATATGGCAATCGGGCTGATCCTTGCTGTGGTTCGACGCGTGCCCGAAGGTTTGACCACCATGCAGAGCGGAGACTGGTCCGGCTGGGCACCAACCGCTTTTCTTGGCGGGCGCATATCGGGTCGGCGTCTCGGCATTCTGGGTCTGGGCCGCATCGGACAGGCCGTCGCCCGGCGTGCCAATGCCTTCGGCATGCAGGTTCACTATCACAACCGCCGCCGACTGCGGAGCGAGACCGAAGAGGAATTGAAGGCGACCTATTGGGAAAGCCTGGACCAGATGATCGCGCGTATGGACATCATCAGTATCCACTGTCCGTCGACGCCGTCCACCTTTCACCTCATGAACGCCCGGCGTCTGAAGCTGATGAAGCCGGGTGCAGTCATCGTGAACACATCCCGCGGTGAGGTCATTGACGAAAACGCACTGACGCGGATGCTGCGATCCGGTGAAATCGCCGGGGCGGGTCTCGACGTCTATGAGCATGGCGTCGAGATCAATCCGCGTCTGCGCGAACTGCCCAACGTTGTTCTGTTGCCCCATATGGGTTCGGCCACTGTCGAAAGCCGGATCGAGATGGGCGAGAAAGTCATCATCAATATCAAGACATTCGACGATGGGCACCGCCCGCCCGATCAGGTGGTGCCCTCCATGCTTTAGGAGGGCCGAAGATGCCGACGATCCGACTGCAAGACACTGTGTTGAAACTATTGAGTAGCCTCATCTTCGCTACATGGGCTGGCATGGCGGTCGCCCAGCAGGCCGCAGATGCCGTGGCCCCGGAGGCTGCGACCGACGGGGCCTTCGAAGCTATCAGTCCGGCGGTTGCTGCGGCGCTTGACGCCAAAGCAGCGGGCACGCCTGCCGAAGCGGAAAACTGGATGGTCGCCGCAGCCAATCCGCATGCTGTTCAGGCCGGCGCCGATGTCCTTGCTGCCGGTGGCACGGCGGCAGATGCCTTGGTCGCCGTTCAGGCCGTGCTTGGGTTGGTCGAACCGCAATCGTCGGGCCTTGGCGGTGGGGCTTTCCTAGTCTGGTACGACGCGGCAACGGGTGCGCTGACCACGCTCGATGGGCGGGAGACGGCGCCGCTTGCTGCGACGCCGACCCTCTTTCAGGATGAAAGTGGCGAGCCGCTTAAATTCTTCGACGCTGTCGTTGGCGGCCGGTCGGTCGGCACACCGGGTACGCCGGCTTTGATGGAGGCTGTGCATCGCCGTTGGGGTCGGCTCGCATGGGGTCCGCTTTTTGATGGGGCAATCGCTTTGGCCGACAACGGTTTTGCTGTATCTCCACGCCTTGCCGGACTGGTTGAACGCGATGCAGAACGGTTGGGCCGTTTTCCCGACACGGCGGCCTACTTCCTGCCAAATGGCGCACCGATCGCTGCTGGATCAACGCTGACCAACCCGGACTATGCCACAACACTGCGCGCAATTGCGGACGGTGGGGCAGGTGCGTTCTATACCGGTAACATTGCCTCTGACATTGTGGCCACGGTTCAGAACGCACCAGGCAATCCCGGTGTTCTGAGCACGCTTGATCTGGCCGTTTATCAGATCAAGGAGCGGCCCGCGGTCTGTGCGACCTACCGCGCGCACGACGTCTGCGGGATGGGGCCGCCGTCATCGGGTGCTTTGACGGTTGGACAGATCCTTGGGATGCTGGACAACTTCGATCTTGCCGCTTTGGGGCCGAACAACCCAGAGGCCTGGCGTCTCATCGGCGATGCGTCGCGCCTCGCCTTTGCTGATCGGGGGCTCTTTATGGCGGACAGCGACTACGTGCCTATGCCGACCGAGGGACTTGTCGCCCCTGGCTACTTGGCTGAGCGCGCGAGCTTGCTGGAAGGCGACGATGCCCTGCCAGAGGTTAGTCCGGGCAACCCCGAATGGGACCATGCGATGTTGCTGGCACCGGATGAAAGCCTTGAGCTGCCGTCGACATCGCACATTTCGATCGTCGACAGCTTCGGCAATGTCGCTTCGATGACTACAACGATTGAAAACGCATTCGGCTCACGGCTGATGGTGCGGGGTTTTCTCCTGAACAATGAGCTCACCGATTTCAGCTTTCGTTCGCATCGCGACGGGGTGCCTATTGCAAACCGGCTGGAGCCAGGCAAGCGGCCGCGCTCATCCATGTCACCGACGATAGTTATGCAGGATAACGAACCAGTGCTGGCAATCGGATCGCCGGGTGGCAGTCGGATCATCGGCTATGTCGCGCAAGCGATCATCGCGCATCTCGATTGGGATATGGACGTTCAGCAGGCGCTCAGTATGCCACATGCCGTCAACCGTTTCGGCACCTATGATCTGGAGGAAGGTACAGATGCCACCGAGTTAGCGGAGCCTTTGGCGGCCATGGGGTATGAGGTCAACATACGCGGCCTGAATTCGGGCTTGCATGCCATCCGGATTGACGAGACCCTGACAGGCGGCGCCGATCCACGGCGCGAGGGGATTGCCCTGGGCGACTAGGGTGGGTTCGCTAAGGAGAATGGACATGGGCCAAGTGCTTGATTTGCCGCGAAACGAGACCGGAATAGAAACGGCGCTTGGCGTGCTCAAGCAGCGTTTCGGCGACCGCTTCCAGACTGGCCAGTCCATCCGCCAACAGCACGGTCACACAACGACGTGGGTGCGGAACCAACCACCTGACGCCGTCGTCTTTCCCCATAAGGCGGTCGAGGTCTCAGAAATTGTTAAGGTCTGCGCGACCCACAACGTGCCCATCATTCCCTTTGGGACGGGGACATCGCTTGAGGGTCACGTCAATGCGCCTGCAGGTGGTATTTCGATCGATCTGAGCCAGATGGGCAAGATCCTGTCGGTGCACGCGGACGATCTGGATTGTATTGTTCAGCCGGGCGTGACCCGGATGGATCTCAACACCCATCTTCGGGATCAGGGCCTGTTCTTTCCCATAGATCCCGGGGCCAACGCGTCGCTTGGGGGCATGGTGTCGACTAGGGCCAGTGGCACGAATGCCGTACGGTACGGAACGATGCGCGACAATGTGCTGGCGCTTGAGGCGGTCATGGCAGATGGCCGCATAATCCGGACCGCTCAGCGGGCCAGAAAGACATCGGCGGGGTATGACCTGACGCGGCTCTTGGTGGGATCAGAGGGCACGCTGGGGATCATCACCGAGATCACTCTGCGGCTGCAAGGTATCCCCGAGGCCATCCGCTCGGCCCGGTGCTCGTTCCCATCTATCGATGCTGCGTGCCAGACGGTTATGCAGGTCATCCAGTTCGGTATCCCTGTCGCGCGGATAGAGCTGCTGGATTCGATAACGGTCAGGGCCGTGAACGCCTATTCGAAACTGTCACTGCCCGAGACCCCGCTTTTGTTGCTCGAATTTCATGGGTCGGAAAGTGGCGTCGCGGAACAATCCGAAACGTTCGGCGCAATCGCCGAAGAGCATGGGGCCACCGGATACCAGTCGGCGACCACGACCGAAGAGCGCAACCAGCTCTGGCAGGCCCGCCATGACACCTATTGGGCCTACCTGAACTATGCCAAGGGCAAGACTGGCGTAGCCACCGATGTCTGCGTTCCGATCTCGCGGCTGGCAGAGGCGGTCAGTGCTTCTCAGGACAAGGCGGCCGAGCTTAACCTGACCGCGCCCATCGTCGGCCATGTGGGTGATGGCAATTTTCACGCAACCCCTCTGATTGATACGGAAAATGCTGACGAGGTCGCGAGGACCGAAGCCTTTATCGGCTGGCTCAACGATCTGGCCATCTCGATGGAAGGCACCTGCACCGGCGAGCACGGGATCGGGCAGGGCAAGATGCCCTATCTTCGGAAAGAGCTCGGTGCCGCGACCGATTTCATGGGCATGATCAAACAAGCGCTGGATCCACAAAACATCATGAACCCCGGCAAGATTATCCCGGTTTGACCAAATGGCCCGGGTCTTCGCCGCGCGCGAGATGTTAAGACACACCGGCAAAAGCGGTCGTCAAATTTCAGCCTGACTTCGGTGTTAAACCACGGGCAAACTCTGGCTTCTGACCCATGCGGCTTATTACTCTATGTGTTTCTTTGATCGGGATGATCGGCGGTGTGTTGATGTTTTCATCGACGCTCAGAGCGCCTGCCGAGACCGAGCAAGCAGCCGAACGTCTTGGCCAATTTGCCTCTGATCAGGCGGTTTGGCTGCTTCAGGGGCCTGGAGCCGGCAATTCCCGAGCCATGAAGCAACACCTCCCGAAATCAGGTGACGGTTGGACGCGTCGCAGCTTTGCGCGCGGTGAAAATCGTGGCTTGCTGCTGACTTCGGTTGATCCCGGATTGGCGAGTCAGGAGGCGTCGGCGCGGATGACGCTCAAATTTGGCTACTTCGATAGGTTCGGATGGGTTTATGAGAAAGGTCCGCATATCGTTGCCATCAATGTACGGCCCGTTCGCCGCACCCAAGAAGCCCATGAGACGACCCTTGTAGCCCTTACCGGGCAGCCCACGCATGATCTCGATGCCGACATTCAACAGTCCGATCGCGGCTGGGCCGTCATAGGGGGTGTACCATTTTCGCGCCGCGATTTCCCATCGTCTGCCGGCCGCCGGGTCCGAGGGTTCATAGGGCGGTTGGGCGACAGCCATGGCGTTCGGATCGACGTTCGCGCGCTCGCGCCTGACATTGCTGTGCGCGAACTGCTAGAAAGAATTGACTTTGACGGGCTCAACGCTTTTCTCGATCCTGTCCTCCCGCATGTCGGCAGCAACGCGCGACCAATCGAGATCGGGGAACAGGCCTCCGTGGCCCAGGACGATCTGAACCATCGGCTGCGCCGACGATTGTCCAACAACCCGGATGGGGCGCTGCAAACGCAGCGGCCGGGCTCGTCGCGCAAATCGATCTGCCGCATGGATGGCGCTATCAAACGCTGCATCGTTGACTGATCAGTTTCTCAGAATGGGCTGAAGTCGTTTTTGCGTTGTCAGCGGTCGGCTTCTCTTGGCGTCGTCCGATGTCTTTTCATAGAACGGTTTTCACGAATGTTGATCGGAAGGACATGCGATGAAGGCCAATGTCAAAGCTCTGGTTGTCGGCGGCGGTGCGGTTGGTACGTCTATCGCTTACCACTTGGCGCGCGCGGGATGGGATGACGTCATGCTGCTCGAGCGGGATGAGCTGACCTCGGGCTCAACCTGGCACGCTGCCGGCCTGCTGCCCTATTTCAACATGTCCTACGCGACGACCCACATCCACGATTATTCGATCAAGTTCTACAAGTCACTTGAGGAAGAGACCGGCCTCAACGCGGGCTTTTCCGTCGTGGGTAATCTTCGCATGGCGCAGACGCAGGATCGCATGGACGAATACATGCTGTATGCCTCAACGGCTGAAACCTGCGGCGTACCCTACGAATGGATGTCATCCGCCCAGATCAAAGACCGCTGGCCGCTTGTCCGTACAGAAGACCTAAAGGGCGCGATCTATCATCCCACCGACGGCTACATTAACCCGGCAGATGTCACTATGGCGATGGCCAAGGGCGCCCGACAGCGCGGCGTGACGATCGAGCGGAAGTGGCAGGTGGACGGCTATCACTGGACGGGCGATCATTGGGATGTCACCTGTACGAAGATGGTCGAAAAGGGCGGGAACCTCGTGCCTTCGGACGAGCAGGTGGTCATTCACGCCGAACATGTTGTGACAGCTACGGGGAATCACGCCCAGCGGACGGCGCAATTGCTCGGCATCAAGATCCCCGCAATTCCGGTCGAACACCAATACATCGTTACCGAACCTGATCCGGCGCTTGTGGAATGGCGCAAGTCCAACGGGGAACACCCTGTTCTGCGAGACGCCGACGCGAAATGGTACGTGCGCGAGGAACGTGGCGGCTGGATCCTTGGGCCCTATGAACGAAACGCACCTGCCTGTTTCGAATACAGCGTCCCCGACAGCTTCCGTGCGGATCTGTTCCCTCTGGATCTGGAACGGATCGAAGAGGAATACATGTCCATGATCCACCGGATCCCGTCATCTGAAACGGTGGGGCTGAAGGACGATTACAATGGTCCAATCTGCTATACGCCCGATGGCAACCCTTTGCTGGGGCCTGCGCCGGGTCTGCAGAACATGTGGCTGGCCGAAGGGTTCTCGTTCGGCATCACCGCCGCGGGCGGTACGGGCCAATACCTCGCCCAGTTGATGGTCGAGGGCGAGGCCGAGATCGATATGGCCTCGCTCGATCCCAGGCGTTACGGCTCTTGGATGACGACAGAATACGCGGCACGCAAGAACGAGGAGTGTTACGAGCACGTCTACATCCTCCACCATCCGGACGAGGAACGCCCGGCTTGCCGCCCCTTACGCACCGCCCCGGCTTATGACCGACAAAAGGAAGCGGGTGCCCAGTTTGGGCAGGTCAATGGCTGGGAACGCCCGAACTATTATGCGCCCGCAGGTTTTTCGGATCACGACAGTCGGAGCTTCCGGCGTGGAGGGTGGTGGCAATATGCCGTTGAAGAGGCGAATGCGATCCGTGAAGGCGTCGGCCTGATCGACGCGACCGCCTTTGCCAAGCACCGCATCAGCGGCCCTGGCGCCACTGCTTTCCTCGACTGGTTCACATGCAACAAACTGCCGAAGGTCGGGCGTATCAACCTGACCTATGCGCTGACGTCGCACGGCACGACACGCACCGAATATACGATCGTCCGGGTGGCCGAAGACGATTACTATCTGGTGAGTGCCGGAGCATGGCACGACTACGACGAGGACTACCTCTACGACGCGCTGATGAAAAAAGAGGCCGAGTTCGGCCGCATCAACGAAGAAGACGTTACAACCAAGTGGGGCGTTTTTGCCATCGCCGGCCCGAAATCACGGGATGTTCTGAACGAGCTGGTCAAAGATGCTGATCCGGCAACGGTTCTCTCGAACAAGCGTTTCCCATGGTTGTCTGTCCGCGATATCGAGCTGGGCATGTGCCCCGTCCGCGCCATCCGCGTTGCCTATACGGGCGAGCTCGGGTGGGAACTGCATCATCCGATCGAGATGCAGAATTACCTTTGGGATCAACTGGTCGCGGCTGGTGAAAAGCATGGCATGAAGCTGGTTGGCGCGCGGGCACAAAACTGGCTGCGGCAGGAAAAGTCTTACCGGGCCTTCGGTACCGAACTGGGCCGCGATGCGACCCCGCTCGAGGCCGATCTTCCCCGCTTTGTCGATCTGACCAAGGAATTCTATGGCAAACGGGCGATGGAACAGACCGGCATCCGCTCGAAATGCGTAACCCTGCTGATTGACGGGCCCGAGGATGCCGATCCATGGGGCCGGGAAGCGCTCTATCATGGGGACGAAAGGGTGGGCCGCCTTACCTCTGGTGGCTATTCCGTCCATTTCGGCAAGTCGATCGGCATGGGCTATGTCCGGCCCGATATCGCAGTTCCGGGCACCCGGCTGAAGGTCAAGATGTTCGACCGTCTTTGGGACGCAACCATTCAGGTCGATAGCCCCTATGACCCTGGAAATGAAGCAATTCGCCAGGACGGTTAATCTTTTGTTGCCTTGGCAATGACACAATCAAGGCGGGAAATAGGCAGAAACATTCCGTCTTGTCGCCCTATTGGCGTGATCCCATCATATTGTGCGTGGAAGGGGATAATTGCGTGTCATGAGCTTCATGAAAGATTTCTCGGGCTGGCCACCAGCCGATGTGGCAGGCGCTCTTACGGGCATTGCAGGGGACGGCCAGGTGCGGACGCCCTGCGGACCCCGGCGGCTTGAATTTGTCCGGCCGGGCGATCTGATCGTGACGCGGGACAACGGTCTTCAGC
This sequence comes from Pseudomonadota bacterium, assembly GCA_038521825.1. Lineage (GTDB taxonomy): Bacteria > Pseudomonadota > Alphaproteobacteria > Rhodobacterales > Rhodobacteraceae > JBCBKL01. Next base: position 58,457 of record JBCBKL010000002.1, read on the forward strand.
CGGTCCGGGCGATATGGACGCATCAGATCTCTGACACTGCCATGCATGCTGACCCGCTACGGGCTCCGGTGCGCCTTGCTGCGCGCGCGATCGGGCCCATGATGCCGCAACGCCCGCTGACCCTTGCCCCTGATCATCGCATTCTGGTCCCCTCCTACCTGTTGTGCGATATCGAAGGGGCAGGGGGGCTGATGGAGGCGCGTGGCCTGGCCGGAACCAGCGACGAGGCTTACTTCGACCGCAACTCAGCCAGCCATGCGTTCTACAATCTAGTCTTTGACAAGCCGCAGGTTGTGTTGATCAACGGTCTGCCGGTCGAGACATTCCACGTTTGCCCTGAAACGCTTGGGAATGTACCGGAAGATAGCCGTATTGATCTCTTGCGGCAGTTTCCGGCCCTTCGCGGTAAGGGTCAGGTTATCCCGGCGCTGCAATATCCCGCCGTGTCATCGGACGACTACCTGCCCGGATTTGCCTGATCTATCAACCCTTATAGAAACGGGCCGGTGATACAGCAGCCACCGTATCAGCCGCTAACTCCGGTGACCTGCCCAGCACGAGATCGCTAAGCAAACGGCTCGCAGCGGGCGCAGTCTGAAATCCGTAACCACCCTGGCCGGCGCACCACACAAACTCCGGTGTTACTGGATCGCGGCCCAACACCAGCACCCGATCCGGCGCAAACGTGCGCAGCCCCGCCCAGTTCGTTTCGACCCGATCGACGGTCTCTGTCACACAGGCTTCGTAGCGCGCGATGCCTTCGGCCAACACCAGATCATCCGCCCATGCGTCCTGCGGTTCAACCGGATCCTCGTCCGCGGGCGAGACCAGCAATTTTCCTGCATCCGGTTTCGCATACCAGGTTTCGCCTGCACCCATGAACATCGGCCAACGTGACACATCGTGCCCCCCGGGCGCGGGAAGCCGAGCCATAGACCTACGATGCGGGATCAATCCGATGGGGTCGATCCCCGCCATCACAGCCATGCCATCTGCCCATGCGCCGGCGGCATTGACCAGAGTAGGGGCCACAAACGTCTCAGCGCCGCAGGTCACGATCCATGTACCTGACGAGAACGTTATCGCAGATACCTTCTTGCTCGTTAGAACCTGTCCGCCGGACTTTCTGACGACGCCCGCGAAATCTTGAAGCATCCGATCTGTATCAATATCAAAAGCGGCTTCGTGGTAGGCCGCTTGCTTGACCGTGTCTGACGCGAGGATCGGCACAAGATGCCGGGCCTCGACAACGCCGATCTCTTTGGTCTGAAGGGATTTGCAATCGGTCTCGAACTGCTCGGCATCGCCATCCCCGGCGACCAGAAGCAGACCACGCGGGGTGAGGTAAGGCTGGTGAAAATCGGCAGACGCCTTGTTCAGTGCGACCACGGGCGGCAAGCCATAGAGCGCTTCGAACAGAGCGGCCGAACGGCCCGAGGCATGATAACCGAGCCCTTGTTCGGCCTCCAGAACCAGAACCGCGGCACCTTCGGACAGTCGCGCGGCGGCAGAGAGACCGGCAATGCCACCGCCGATAACGATGATGTCGGTCACTGCTCTTCGATCCGATCTGTAGCCGGCGGCGGGGTCTGCGACAGCGCGGTAATCTCGTCATACATCTTAGGGGTCATTTCGAACTCGAGCGCTGCGAGCGAAGGGGCGAGCTGTTCGGCGGAACGGGCCGATATGATCGGGCGTGGCCGCGCCGGATGCGCCATCGCCCATGCAACGGCCAGTGTCGCCGGATCTATGCCCACCTGACCCGCATAGGCTTTCAACGCTCTTGCAGTTTCGTGCATCCAATCCAGCCCATATCTGGTTGAATAGCGGTCATCTTCTGACAAGCGCCCGGTGCCTCCGCTTGCATACTTCCCCGTCAGTAGCCCACCCCCGAGCGGTGAGTAGGGGGCGATTTCGATCCCCTGATCCACTGCCATCGGAAATATTTCCACCTCAGCTTGCCGCTTTACCAGGTTGTGCATCGGCTGGATGATGTCGATGCGCATGTCAAAACGGGCGGCGATGGCCTGCGCTTTCATCACTTGCCAAGCGGCGTAGTTCGAGACCCCCACATACCGGATCAGCCCCCGATCCTTGAGCAAAGCGAGTGCGTCCATCGTCTCGGTCAGCTCGGTATCCGGGTCAAACCGGTGCATGTAGAGGATATCGACGACATCCATGTTCAGGCGCTGGCGCGAGACATCAAAGGTTGTGTGGATGTTCTCGCGACTACCTCCGCCTATATACCCGGCCTTGGTTGCGACGATGATCCGCTCGCGTTCATCCGCCACCAATTGGCCAAGCAACGTTTCGGACGCGCCGTCGTTGTAGACATAGGCTGTGTCGAAATGGGTGATGCCTGCGGATCTGGCCGCATCGTACATCGCTTTCGATGCGGACGCATCCGCGCGGCCTCCGAACTGCATCGTGCCAAATGTCAAAGAGCTAAGCGGGGTGCCGTCGAGCGCATGGATCATAGCCAATCCCTGCCATGGCGCAGGCGCAGGTGCAATCCTTGGCGGTGCCGCAGACAACCGGTTACTCTGTCCAAGGTATAGGAGGGATTCATGTCTGACGGGTTCGAACAGATGGTCGATGAGGCGTTGCAGTTCTTTGGCGAGCTGGAAGCCAACAACAAAAAGCCGTTCTACGAGGCCAACAAGGCCCGCTATGCAAGCGCCATCCGAAAGCCCGCAGAGCTATTTGCGGATCTGGTGGCCGAGGATCTGAACCGATTGACCGGGATGTCGCACAAACCAAAGGTCTTTCGCATTCATCGTGACGTGCGGTTTTCGAAGGACAAGACACCCTACAATACCCATTTGCACCTGATGTGGAGCCCGCCTGGCGCCGATCCGGTAGTGCCGATTTGGTTCTGGGGCCTGGCCAAGAGCTATTTCATCATCGGTATGGGGATAGCGGGGCTGAAAGGCGATTGGCTGACCCGGTATCGCCAGATGATCGACGATGTAGGTGATGAGATTGCGCAGGCCCTCGACCATATCGGGTCTGATGCGGATGCTTCGCTGTCCGATTGGGGTGCAGTACCGCTGAAGCGCGTGCCGAAGCCCTATGATCAAGACCACTGTCACGCGGATTTGCTGCGTCGAAAAAGCCTTGTGGTTAATGCACCCTTACCAAGCGACTGGAGAGAGACGGGTCTGTTGAGGGCGACGAATGCAAGAATGGCCCAGCTCATGCCGCTCTATTCCGCGCTGATCCGGGATTAGTTTCCTCTCGATTCACGCCCGGCGTGTGGTGCTGGGTAAGGAATACCGGATCTTTCTGTGAGAGCGAAATTCTGTTATGAATAGTCCATATTGGAGGAAGGATTTTAGTGATGATTATCAGGTCTATCAGCGAATTACTCGCTGGGCGTCAACTTATTACAATTGATCACTACGCCACAGTCGAAGATGCCTGCGCTCTCATGGATCACCATAATATCGGTGCACTTGTCGTGACGGACAGCACGGGGATGTGCGGTATCCTGAGCGAGCGAGACGTTATTCGCCGGTGGATGGCCCGGGGATTGGTTACCGAAGCCACGCAGGTGTTCGAGATCATGACCCCGAACCCCATCAGTATCGGGATCCAGCAAGGCATCGCAGACGCTTTGTCGATCATGCTGGACAAGGGGTTTCGCCATGTGCCGGTCATTGATCGCATCGGTGCCGCGGTCGGAATGATTTCCCTGCGTGATATCCCGACCGAGTATCGGGTCATGGTGGAACGATTCCGGTCCTATCAACACGCAGCGGCAGAGTAGGTCACCGACCAGAAGATTATTTGTTGGTAAGGCAGCAGTCCTCCCATTGCCTTGGGTAACGAGGGGTATGGTAACCAGTGCGCTCCGCGAGCCGACGCCCGCGGGGCCGTTTTGCCGGAAATGAAAAGGCCGCGCTCAGCGCCGGGCGCGGCCTCGATGTTTTGAGATTAACCCGACGGTTATTGCGGGATTTCGCCCTGCAGCCCTTCGACATAGAAGTTCATGCCGGCCAGCGTGCCGTCATCCGCTACCTCGCCATCGGCCAGCCACGCGCTGCCGTCCTGCTTGTTCAGAGGGCCGGTGAAGGGGTGGTATTCACCTGCGCCAATCGCGTCGCGCATCGCTTCGGCTTCGGCCTTCACGTCCGCCGGGACGGCGTCGGTGATCTCACCGATCTTCACCATGCCGGTGCTGATGCCATCCCAGGTGTCAACGCTTTCCCATGTGCCGTCCATGACAGCCTTTACGCGGTCAACATAGTAGGGCGCCCAGTTATCAATGATGGACGAGACCCGCGGGAATGGCCCGAATTGCGCCATGTCCGAAGCCTGGCCAAAGGTGATGACGTTGCCCGCCTCTTGCGCTGCAGCCTGCGGCGCAGTCGAGTCGGTGTGTTGCAGGACCACGTCCGCGCCCTGGCTGATCAGCGTGCGCGCTGCCTCCGCCTCTTTGGCGGGGTCGAACCATGTATAGACCCAGACGATCTTGAACTCGACATCCGGGTTAACCTTTTGGGCGTGAATGTAGGCTGCGTTGATGCCTCGGATCACTTCGGGGATCGGATAAGAGCCGATATAGCCAATGACGTTAGACTTGGTCATCTTGCCGGCGATGTGGCCCTGAACCGCGCGTCCTTCGTAAAAGCGGGCGGAATAGGTGCTGACGTTATCGGCCCGTTTGTATCCGGTGGCGTGTTCGAATTTCACGTCCGGAAATTTCTTGGCTACGTTGATTGTAGGATCCATGTAGCCGAACGAGGTGGTAAAGATGAGGTCGGCCCCATCCAGCGCCATTTGGGTCATGACGCGTTCGCTGTCCGGGCCCTCGGCCACGTTCTCGACATAGACTGTCTCGACCTGGTCGCCGAACGCCTCCTCGACCGCGAGGCGGCCCTGATCGTGTTCATAGGTCCAGCCGCCGTCACCGACCGGGCCAACATAAACAAAGCCGACCTTTGTCTTGTCCTGCGCCCAGGCGCCCCCTGCAACACCCAAGGCCAGCACCGCGCTGGCCAGAATTCTTCCCAGTTTCATTAAGGTTATCTCCCCGATTGTTGGCCTCTTATCCCGAGGCATGGAATATGCGCCCAAGGCAGGCAGGGGCGCGGGATTTGTCCGCCGACAGGATCACCAGAACGATGATCGTGACGATATAGGGCGACATTGCCAGATACTCGACAGGAATGGCAACGCCCGCTCCTTGAAGGTTCAGCTGAAGCTGGGTGATGCCGCCGAAAAGATAAGCACCGATCAGAACGCGCCACGGCTTCCAACTGGCAAAGACGACGAGTGCCAGCGCGATCCACCCGATCCCCGCTGTCATTCCTTCGGTCCATTGGGGCACCCGGACGAGGCTGATGTATGCGCCTCCCAAACCCGCGCACGCCCCACCAAACATGATGGCCATCGTCCGGACCCGCCGCACCTTGTACCCGAGCGCATGGGCGGCGTCGTGGTTTTCGCCGACAGCCTTCAGGATCAGGCCCGTTCGAGTGAATTTCAGAACGGCCCAGACACCGGCGACAGTCAGAAGTCCGACATAGACGAGCCAGTCGTGGCCAAAAAGGATGGGGCCAAGAACCGGTAGAGAGTCCAGCGCTTCCAACGGCCCCGGCCCGATGGTCGGCGGTTTGATGCCCACATAGGATTGTCCCAGCAAGGCCGATATCCCAAGCCCGAACAGCGTGAGCCCAAGGCCAGAGGCGACTTGGTTTGCAAGCGCGATCTGCGTGAGAAAGGCGAATAGCAACGAGAGGGCAGCTCCCCCAACCGCGGCCATGACGAACCCCAGCAAGGGAGATCCGGAATTGACCGCAATGATGAAGCCGCAAACGGCCCCTGTGATCATCATCCCCTCCACGCCGAGGTTCAGAACGCCCGCCCGTTCGACCACCAGCTCACCAATCGCGGCCAGCAAGACGGGTGTTGCCGCCGCGATCATTGCTGCGATCAGTAGGATCGGGTTGATGGCGGAAAGATCCATCAGGCGACCTTCGCAAGACCGACCCGCAGCCGATAATTCGTCAGCAGATCGAAGGCCAAGAGAAAGAACAGTAGCATACCCTGAAACACCTGAATCGCCGCTGCCGGAAGCCCCAGCTGCGATTGCGCAATGTCACCCCCGATATACGTGAGCGCCATGAGCAGCCCGGCGGCCAGTATCCCCAAAGGGTTCAGCCGCCCCAGAAAAGCAACGATGATCGCCGTGAACCCGTAACCGACATTGAAATCAATCGTCACCTGACCCGCCGGGCCAGCGACCTCGAACATCCCCGCCAGCCCTGCAAGCAATCCTGACATCCCAAGGCAAAATAGAACCAGCCGCGCCGGTCGCACCCCGCCAAACTGCGCGGCCCGGGGCGCGTCGCCGGTCACGCGAATGGCAAAGCCAAGCTGGTGACGCGCCAGCAAGACATAGGCAAGGATCACAGCAATGAACGCCACGACAACGCCCCAATGCATCCCCGTACCGGCAATCAGCTCAGCATTGTGAGCGCTTGAGTATTGCTGCAGGTTCCGGCTGCCTGGAAATCCGAACCCTTCGGGATTCTTCATCGCGCCCAAGGCCATCGAGGCCAATAGCTGCTCAGCCACATATACCAGCATCAGCGAAACGAGGATCTCGTTCGTGCCGAATTGAACGCGTAGCACGGCGGGGATCATGGCCCAAAGCCACCCGCCCAAGGCGCCAGCCAAAACCATGAGGGGGAAGATCACGACGCTCTCGACCGGGTGGAACGCCAGTGCAACACCCGCCCCGCACAAGGCACCGACGATGTATTGCCCCTCCGCCCCGATGTTCCAGATGCCTGCTCTGAACCCCAGAGCGAGCCCGACTGCGATCAAGACAAGCGGTGCCGCTTTCACAAGCAATTGCGGCCGGTAGTAGAACGCGAATTCACCAAACAGCGGTTCCCAGAACACCGTAAGGATCGCTTCCACAGGGTTCTTGCCAAGGGCTGCAAATAGCAAACCGCCGAAAATCATCGTCGCGACGACTGCAAGAAAGGGCGTTGCCCAAGCCATGGTCGGGCTGGGTTCGCGCCGTTTCTCAAGCCGGATCATGTGACGGTCCCTTCACTGTTCCCAAAATGCTCAAAGACCCACGGCTTAAACATGCGCGACCTCCATCCCGTGCGCACCGCCCAGCATCAGGCCGATCTGATCCACGTTCAGATCTTCGATCGACATCGGGTTTGACAATCTGCCTTCGTTCAGCGCTGCAAAACGGTCGGAGATTTCCATCAACTCATCGAGATCCTGACTGATGACCACGACTGCGGCACCACCCGCGGCCAGCGCCAGCAATGCACTCCGGATTGACGCCGCGGCGGCAGCATCGACACCCCATGTCGGTTGGTTCACCACCAAAACTTCGGGGCGCTGGAGAACCTCGCGGCCGATGACGAACTTCTGCAGATTGCCGCCCGACAGAGACCGCGCAGCATTTCCCGGGCCCGGCGTGCGAACGTCGAAGTGTTCGATGATACGTTCCGCAAATCCACGCGCCGCACCCCAGTTCACAAGGCCCCGGCGAACAAGTCCCTCGCGTGCCGCTCCGGTCAGCAATGCGTTCTCGGTCAGCGACATGTCCGGGGCAGCAGCGTGGCCCAATCGCTCCTCCGGGGCGGTGAGCAAACCCAGACGCCGACGTGCGTTTGGCCCAAGCCGCCCTATGTCGACCCCCCGCAGCATCAGCGTTCCGGTTGGGCTGATCCGCTCCCCCGACAGGACCGCCAGCAATTCGTCTTGCCCGTTGCCCGCGACCCCGCCGATACCCAGAACTTCGCCTTCGCGTACGGTGAGCAACACGTCGCGCAGCGGCATGCCAAAAGCGCTTTGCGCGGGCAGGGACAGTGCCTTGATTTCCAGAACCGGGTCACCCGGCGTTACACTTTGACGTTCGGGCATCGTCAATCCGCGCCCGACCATCATCTCGGCCAGCTCCCGCGCCGATGTCTGCCGGGGATCGCAGGTGTCGACAACCTTGCCGCCGCGCAGGATCGTTGCGGTATCACAAAGCGTCCTGATCTCTTCGAGTTTGTGCGAAATATAAAGGATCGCCGTCCCCTCGGCGCTCAGTTTTTTCAATGTCTTGAACAGGATCGACACCTCTTGCGGCGTGAGAACGCTGGTTGGTTCGTCCATGATCAAGAGTTTCGGTTCGCCCAAGAGACACCGGATGATTTCAACCCGCTGCCGTTCGCCTGCCGACAGATCTCCCACCATGCGTTCTGGCGCGAGCGGCAAGCCATAGGTTTCCGATACGGCCCGGATCTGCGATGCCAAGGCGCGCATGGCGGGCGGGTTTTCCATTCCGAGGGCTATGTTTTCGGCCACCGTCAGCGCTTCGAAGAGGGAAAAGTGCTGGAACACCATCCCCACGCCCGCAAGCCGCGCGGCATGGGGATCCGCCGGAGCGAAAGGCGCCCCCGACATCTCCATAAACCCAGCATCCGGTTTTATGAGACCGTAGATCATCTTGACGAGTGTCGACTTGCCCGCGCCGTTCTCGCCCAGCAGCGCATGGACTTCCCCGGCTTTGATCGACAGATCGACCGCATCGTTCGCGACGACGCCCGGATAGGCTTTGGTCAATCCCTCAAGGCGGAGCAAAGCGCCCGTCATTCATGTCCCCCAGTTGCGCTCTTAGTCGGCGCTGCCGTCTTTAGTAACGCCTGTGCCACGCCGATCGCAATGGCCTGCGGGTGTTTCCCCAGCGAAGGGTCACCGATTGGGCAGGTGATGCGTGCAATCTGCTCATCGCTGTGGCCAAGGGCGGACAGCCGCGACCGGAAGCGCGCCCATTTCGTCTTAGACCCGATCAGGCCCACAAAGCCAAAGGCCCTTTGCAGCGCCGCGTGGCAGAGCGCGAGGTCCAGATCATGATCATGGGTCATGATGAAATGTGTGGCGTCGTCGGGGGCCTGGGCGACGATATCGACCGGATCGCCAAGATGCGCCTCAACAGCCTCGGGCAGGCCGGTGATCCAATCAGGCCGAGGATCGGCAACGTGGACATCGTAGTCAGTGATCGGGGCCAGCAATGCGGCCAACGCCCGCCCCACATGGCCAGCCCCATGGATGAACACTGCCGCGCCCGGCGCGCCGATACGCTCGATCAGCCATCCCTGTCGCCATTGAAAAACTTGCCCCGCCTCCAGCCGCCGCAGGGCGACAGCGGGGATTTGATCGGGTGCTGCTTGAACAGGTCGGGCGAAATGGTGGTCGCCTAACTGGACCACTGCGTCTTTGTCGAAGATTTCTGTTACGATGCTGACTGCGCCGCCACAGCATTGGTTCAATTGTGGGCCAAGAGCAGCCTTATCCAGCCGCCGACCCTTTCCTTCCGCAAGCATGGTGCGCGCCACCGAGATGGCCTCGAATTCAAGGCGGCCGCCGCCAATTGTACCGGAGAAACCATCGGCCCACACCAGCATCGCCGTGCCGGGGCCCCGGGGCGTCGAGCCCTTTGCCGCAACGATTACGACGCGGGCAACCCGACCATGCGCGGCCGCTGCCCGTCGAAGCTCTGTCAGATCCAGCATCAGCCCCGCGCGCGGGCGACAGCTGCCAGAACCGCCTCCGGTGTCGCGGGGGCCTGAAGATCGGGGTAGTTACGACCGCAATAGGCGCAGGCATCAGCCAGGGCAAAAAAGACCGACATGCCCAGCATAAAGGGCGGCTCACCCACGGCCTTGGATTTGTAGATCGTATCGGCCCGGTTTTCACCCTCCCAAAGGGTCACGTTGAAGACATCAGGCCGGTCTGAACAGGCCGGGATCTTGTAGGTCGATGGCGCGTGGGTTCTGAGGCGCCCGGTTTCATCCCAGACCAGCTCCTCCATCGTCAACCAGCCCGCACCCTGCACGAAACCCCCTTCGATCTGGCCAGTATCCAAGGCGGGGTTCAGAGAGGCACCGGCGTCATGCAGAATATCCGTGCGCAGGATTCGGTTCTCACCGGTGAGCGTGTCGATCACAACCTCTGAAATCGCCGCGCCGTATGCGAAGTAGTAGAATGGTCTGCCTTCGCCCTTAATCCGGTCCCAGCGAATATCGGGTGTCTTGTAGAAACCGGTCGCAGACAGGCTCACCCGACCCATATAGGCCTGCTTGACTGCTTCTTCGAAGGTGTAAGTCTGCCCTGGCGTTTCGACCGAACCATCCACGAAACGGATTTCATCGGGACGGCATTGATGCAGGGTCGCAAGATGTTCGGCCATGCGGTCGCGGATTGTGTCACAAGCCACCTTGACTGCCATGCCGTTGAGATCGGAGCCGCTGGAAGCGGCTGTCGCCGACGTGTTGGGGACTTTGGCGGTATCGGTCGCCGTAATCCGCACCTTGTCCATGGTCACACCAAAGCGGCTGGCGGCAACCTGCGCGACCTTCTGGAACAGGCCCTGGCCCATCTCGGTGCCGCCATGGTTCAAATGGATCGAGCCGTCTTGATAGACATGCACCAGGGCACCGGCCTGATTGAGATGTGTCAGCGTGAACGAAATGCCGAACTTCACCGGGGTGAACGCGATCCCTTTCTTGAGGATCGGGTTGGCGGCATTCCAGGCGGCGATTGCCTGCCGCCGTGACTGATAATCGCTTGACGCCACGAGCGCGGCCGTCACTTCATGGAGGATGAAGTCGTCGACCGTCTGACCATAGGGCGTCGTGTTGCCAGTGTGGCGTGCGTAGTAATTCCGCCGCCGCACCATCAGCGGGTCGAGGTTCAGCTCCGCCGCTATGTGGTCGATGATCCGCTCCATCCCCAGCATACCCTGGGGGCCTCCAAAACCACGGAAGGCGGTCGCACTTTGTGTGTTGGTTCTCAGGCGATGGCTCTCGATCCGCACATGCGGCAGGTAATATGCGTTATCGGCATGAAGCATCGCCCTGTCCGCGACAGGCAGCGACAGATCCTGCGACCAACCGCATCGGGCGTATTGCTGGACATCAAGCGCCTCGATCCGTCCCTCGTCGTCAAAGCCAACAGTGTAATCTATTCGGAAGTCGTGGCGCTTTCCCGTGACAGTCATGTCGTCGTCGCGGTCATAGCGCATCTTACAGGGTCTGCCGGTCAGGCGTGCGGCGACGGCACTGATCACCGCCAGCGCGTTGCCCTGCGACTCTTTCCCGCCAAAGCCGCCGCCCATGCGCCGCGTTTCGACCCGGATGGAATGCATAGGCTGGCCAAGAGCATCGGCGACCTTATGCTGTATTTCTGTTGGGTGCTGGGTCGAGGAGATGACGTGGATGTCGCCGTCCTCACCCGGGATCGCGAGGGCCGCTTGCCCTTCGAGGTAGAAGTGTTCCTGGCCGCCCATCTCTATCCGACCGGAAAGCTGACGCTTGGCCTTGGTCAAAGCCGCATCTGCGTCACCTCGCCCATAAATGCGCGGCCCATCTTCGAACCGGCTGCCTGCGTCAAGGGCGTCATCAATAGTTAACAGCGCCTTGCTGGCCGCCACGTCGATCTTCCCCAGCCGCGCTGCATGTCGGGCGGCGAGGTGACTTTCGGCGACGACCGCGAAAATGGGTTGTCCAGCATAGTGGACTGCATCTGTCGCCAAAAGGGGCTCGGGGTAAGGGGATGGCGAGACGTCGTTGGCAAAGGGCAGATCGTCTGCCGTGAGAACCGAAATAACACCCGGCGAAGCCGCGACCGCTGTGAGATCGCAGTCGACCAACTTGCCGGCGGCCGCCGGGCTCAGCCCGAATGCGATGTGCAGGGTGTCGGCTGGCATCGGCATATCGTCGACATAACGCGCCTGCCCGGTGACGTGCAGATGCGCGGCGTCGTGTGGCAGGGGCTTGCTGACGCTCATCCGTCGACATCCAGAACGGTGATAGCCTGTCCATGGCTTTCGGCAAAGGCGCGGATGAGCATGTTTTTGGCCGTCTTCATACGATAGTCACTACTCGCGCGCATATCGGTGAGAGGTGTGAAGTCGTTGTCGAGCGCCTCCATGCCGGCCCGCACAGTATCTTCGCCCCAGGCTTTGCCGACCATGGCGGCCTCAGCTCGATATGCCCTTTTGGGTGTGCCCGCCATCCCGCCATAGGCAAGGCGAGCCTCTATCACCTTGCCGCTGGCAACCTTGATCCAGAGGCAGCCACAGACCGATGAGATATCCTGATCAAAGCGTTTTGAGAGCTTGTAGCAGTAAAGATGGTTTCCCGCCCGCGGGATCGTGATGGCTTCGATGAATTGCCCCGGCTCGCGATCCTGCCTGCCATATTCGATGAAAAACTCTTCGACAGGCACAAGGCTGCGCGTCTTGCCCTTACGCAGATTCAGATGCGCTCCGAGCGCGATCAGGACCGGAGAACCATCGCCGATGGGCGAACCGTTCGCGATGTTGCCGCCGATGGTCGCCGCGTTCCGGACTTGGACGGAGCCATAGCGCCGGATCAGTTCGCCGAAGCCCGGGTAAAGCGGAGCAAGCGCTGCCTGTAGGTCTGTCAGGGTGGTCATCGCGCCTATTCTGATCGTCTCGCGCGACATGGTCACGCCCTTCATGTCTTCAATTCCATTCAGGAAGGCGACGGGGCCAAGGTCGCGGAACTCCTTTGTGACCCAGAGACCGACATCGGTCGCCCCTGCGATCAGAGTTGCGTCCGGCTTCTCTTCATACCACTTCGCCAGCTCGGCGGTGGATTTGGGCCGAAAGGCGTCTGGATCGTCGGCCGCGGTGTCTTTCGACATGTCCTGAGCCAGAACCAGATCGGCGGTCAGGTGATCGGGTGGCGAGGTTTGTTCGATAGCACGGGCGGCCCGGACAATCGGTGCATAGCCGGTGCACCGGCACAGGTTCCCGGCAAGCTGATCGTCGTGATCGTTCTGCTTGTTCAGATGTGCAGTTGCCATGCTGACAACGAAACCGGGGGTGCAGAACCCGCATTGGCTACCGTGGTGATCGATGAGGGCCTGCTGTGCCGGGTGCAGCGTACCGTCCGGTGTCGCGATACCCTCAACCGTCCGCACGACTTTGCCCTGAAGCTGCGGGACAAAAAGGATGCAGGCATTCAATGTCTTGGCACCGGTATCGTCGGTGACCATGACGGTACATGCGCCGCAATCGCCTTCGTTACAGCCTTCCTTCGTGCCTCTCAGTCCGCGCTCGTCGCGCAACCAATCAAGCAGCGTCGTGGTTTGTGACGTGTCCGCGGTAACGCTCTCTCCGTTCAGAAGAAAGGTGGTCTGCATGCATCAAGCCTGCCGCGATACCACCGCCCGTGTGTCGGCGCGACCTCGATGCGGCGTAGAGGCGGCGCGGGCTTCCATCGGACCAGAGGTTAGGCGCGGAAGTGACGGCTGCGCAAGCGGATTTCACCCGCGCGGGCGAGGCATTCTGCCACTGATGCAGTGATGTGCAGGTTCAATTGGCGCGGTCGAATTTGCCGGGTGATTGGGGCGACGGGGACCGGAGGTGGTTGTTTGAAGGGTATCGGCATCAACGGATGCTCTTGTGGGTCCGAACGCTATCGCGGTACGAAATCACATGAGCAGCGCCGCACGATTCATCCACCTTCGCACCCATTCCGAATATTCCCTGCTCGAAGGCGCCTTGCGCCTCAAAAAGCTTCCTGATCTGTGCCACGCGGCCGAGATGCCCGCGCTGGCCCTGACCGACACCAACAATATGTTCGCTGCCCTTGAATTTTCTGTCACGCTGGCCGGGGCGGGCATCCAGCCAATTCTGGGCTGCCAGGTCGATCTTCAATATGTTTCGCCACGGCCGGGCGAACGCGCCAAGGAACCCGCCCCGCTGGTGCTGCTCGCGCAATCGGAAGCAGGTTACGAGAACCTGATGAAGCTGAATTCGTGCCTCTACCTCCGGGGCGACGGGACGCTGCCGCATGTGACGGCTGATGAATTGGACGAACACTCCAGCCACGTCATCTGCCTAACGGGCGGGCCAGATGGGCCAGTGGGCATGCTGTTGCAGTCGGGTCAGCGGCCAGCGGCCGAGGCACTTATGCAGCGTCTGTCCGCCATCTTTGGCGACCGACTTTATGTCGAATTGCAGCGTCATCCCGGCGACGGTCAACCCGAGGCTGAGCGTCTGACCGAGCGTCCGTTGGTCGAGATGGCCTATGCCATGGACCTGCCCCTTGTCGCAACCAATGACGTCTATTTCCCCAAGTCAGAAATGTACGAGGCTCATGACGCGCTGATCTGCATCGCGGAAGGCGCCTACGTCGATCAACAAGAACCGCGCAGACGCCTGACATCGCAGCACTATTTCAAGACGCAGGCCGAGATGGTGACCCTGTTCGCCGACTTGCCCGAAGCGATCGAGAACACGGTCGAGATTGCGCAGCGCTGCGCCTTCATGGCGTATCGTCGCGATCCGATCCTTCCGCGTTTTGCGGAGGATGAGGTTGAGGAACTTCGGCGGCAGGCACAAGACGGTCTGAGGGCCCGCCTCGCTGTCATCCCCCATGCGGTCAGCGTCGAAGAATACAACGAGCGCCTCGAGTTCGAGCTGGGCATCATCGAGGGAATGGGGTTCCCCGGGTACTTTCTGATCGTTGCCGACTTTATCAAATGGGCCAAGGACAAGGGGATACCTGTTGGGCCGGGCCGGGGCTCTGGCGCGGGCTCACTGGTGGCCTATGCGCTGACCATCACCAACCTCGACCCGCTGCGCTATCAGTTGCTCTTCGAACGGTTCCTGAACCCCGAGCGGGTTTCGATGCCTGACTTCGACATCGATTTCTGCATGGACCGGCGCGAGGAGGTCATCCAATACGTTCAGGAAAAGTACGGACGCGACAAGGTCGGCCAGATCATCACCTTTGGTGCGCTGCTGTCCAAAGCCGCAGTGCGCGATGTCGGTCGCGTGTTGCAGATGCCCTATGGCCAGGTTGATCGGCTGTCCAAGCTCATTCCGGTTGAGGGGGTAAAGCCCGTTTCAATCGAAGAGGCACTGACGGAAGAGCCGCGCTTGCGCGAGGCCGCCCGCGAGGAAGAGGTCGTCGAACGGCTTTTGACCTATGGTCAGCAGGTCGAGGGGCTGTTGCGGAATGCGTCGACCCACGCAGCAGGTGTCGTGATTGGCGATCGGTCGCTTGACGCGCTTGTCCCGCTCTACCGCGACCCGCGCTCGGATATGCCGGCAACCCAGTTCAATATGAAATGGGTTGAGCAGGCGGGTTTGGTAAAGTTCGACTTTCTGGGCCTTAAAACGCTCACGGTCATTCAGAATGCCGTCGACCAGATTAGGGCGTCGGGTCGCGACCTTCACATCGCATCGGATGGGACCGAGCTATATTCTCCGGCGGACGGCACGCTCAACGATATCGATGCGATCCCTCTCGACGATGAGGCGAGTTACCGCCTCTATGCCTCGGGCAAGACCGTCGCGGTGTTCCAGGTTGAAAGTTCGGGCATGATCGATGCGCTGAAGCGCATGAAACCCACCTGCATCGAAGACATCGTTGCCCTTGTGGCGCTTTACCGCCCGGGCCCCATGGAAAACATTCCGACCTATTGCGAGGTTAAGAACGGCCTGAAAGAGCGCGAACACCTGCACCCTACCATCGATCACATTCTGGATGAGACGCAGGGCATCATCGTCTACCAGGAACAGGTGATGCAGATCGCGCAGGAGATGGCGGGCTATAGTCTTGGTGGGGCTGACCTGTTGCGCCGCGCCATGGGCAAGAAGATCCAGGAAGCGATGGACGCCGAGCGTCCGAAGTTCCTCAAGGGGTCCGCAGAGAACGGCGTCGATGAACAGAAAGCGACGGAGGTCTGGAACCTTCTCGACAAGTTCGCCAACTACGGATTCAACAAATCGCACGCGGCGGCCTACGCCGTTGTCAGCTATCAGACCGCCTGGCTGAAGGCCAATCACCCGGTCGAGTTCATGTCGGGCGTCATGAACTGCGATATCCACCTGACCGACAAACTGGCGACATACTTCGAAGAGGTCCGCAAAGGCTTGGGCCTGCCCTATGTCCCGCCCTGCGTTAACCGGTCTGATGAAACCTTCAAGGTTGTGGATGATGCGTTGGTCTATGCACTTGGCGCTCTGAAGAATGTCGGTGTCGAGGCCATGAAGCTTGTCACCGAGGGGAGGGGCGACAAACCTTTTGCGACGCTGTTTGATTTCGCTCGGCGCGTTGATCTCAAGCGGGTTGGTAAGCGCCCTCTCGAAATGCTGGCGCGGTCCGGCGCGTTCGACCAACTTGACCCGAACCGCCGCCGCGTCTTTGACGCCCTCGACGCTCTTGTCGGCTATTCCGCCGCAATTCATCAACAGAAAGCATCGAACCAGGTGTCGCTGTTTGGCGAGGCCGGCGATGATCTGCCCGAGCCACGGATCGGGCCGGTGAATGACTGGTTACCTGCCGAACGGCTCGCCGAAGAATTCAAGGCGATCGGCTTCTACCTGTCGGGTCATCCGCTGGATGACTACATGGCGGCGCTCAAACGCAAGGATGTCGTCACCTTGGATGAGGTGACAAAGAAGGCCGAAGCGCAGCCGCTCGTGGCCAAGCTTGCGGGCGTCGTCGCCGGGCTTCAGGTGCGCAAATCGGCGCGTGGAAACAGGTTCGCGTTTTGCCAGATGTCGGACACCACAGGCGCTTTTGAGGTAACTCTGTTTTCGGAAAGCCTCGAAAAGGCGCAGGACAGTCTGGAGGCCGGGGCGAAGGTGATCGTGACGGTCGAGGCGACGATGGAGGCGGATCAGCTCAAGCTGCTGGGCCGATCCGTTGCACCCATCGATACCGTCGTTGCCGATGTGTCTGGAATGGGTCTGCGGGTGTTCGTGAAGGCACCGCAGGCTGTGGCTTCGATCGCGTCAGTTCTTGATGGTGCTGCCGCAGCCACCAAGGGTGCGGCCCGCGGCCCGATTACGGTGTGCTTGATGGATGACAGCCTGCCGGGTGAAGTCGAGATGGATCTGGGGCAGGACTTCCCGGTCACGCCGCAGATAAAGGGGGCCATCAAGTCACTCAATGGGGTTATTGAGGTCGAAGATCTCTGATCGCGGCAGTTAACGTTGGGCAAACCATCGGCACCATACCGCTGGCAGTGTAGACGGCAGCGTTAACCGCCGCTACCGTGCGCCGACTTTGCGGGGAGTGACGTTTGCATCGCTGGCTATACAGTCTGGTTCTGCTGGTGGGCTTGGCGGCCTGCGGAGATCCTTTGCGAGGGTTCGACAAGGTATCGGATCTAGACCTCGCAAACGCGGAGCCCGCCCGTCAAATTTTTCCCGATGCTTCGGAATTTGATGAAACGCCGGTTCTTGCAGCCGATGAACCGCAGGAGCTCGCCTCAACGCCAGTGCCGCTTGCGAGCACTTCGGGCGATGGTGCAATTGAACAGCCAGTTGCGACGGCTCGAGGGCATCGGCGGAGCTTTTTTGATTTTCTGAAAGGGAACACCGCAGCCGTCAAGACCGCATCGCTGCAGCCGGAGGGCGGCTTTGCAGCGCCCAACCCTGAGGCTCTTGTTGCTCCCGAAAAAGAACAAGGCTTGTTCGGCTCCAGCCGATCGGACCAGAGCGTCGATATTGTCGTCGGTGCGGTGCTGCCCTTTGGCGAAGTTGGTCGGGCTTGCGGAATGAAACCTCGCGAGATGGGCGAGAAGGTCGGTCGCGAGGGCCGCTATACGATTTACGACAGTCAACCCTCTTCAACACAGCCGCGCCGTTGGTACGTCACCGGGTTTTCGGACGGATGCGCACGTCAGGTGACCGCTGCCCTGGCGATGTTCGGGTCGGCAAGCATGCACGAACAGCTGAGATACGGACGGCCGAGCGAAGCGTATCCGTACTCGGCAACAGACAAGGCGTACGAAGGCGTCAAATCAAAGGTTTGCCGGGTTGGGCGTCAAAAGCCCTGCGGAACGCGGATCAAACGGTTGGAACGCACAACGGTGTTTGTGACAACATATGAGCGGTTCACTGACAATGCCCGATGGGCGGACATCCTGCTCCATGACGGTTCGGTCTTGGCGTCCTCGTTCAAAGCACCCTGATCCCCAACTAGTAATGCGGGGGTGTTTCGTCCCCGATAACGACGCCGCCCATGCCTGCCGCCTCACGCTCGGCTTCGCGGCGGGCAAGTTTCTCGACCAGCATGGTCATCCGCCTGATTTCCTTGTCCTGCTTCGCGATCATCTCTGACATCTCATCGACGATCCGTGTCAGATGCGCGATCTGTTCTTCGAGCTGTTCCATCAGTGTTTTCCCGCTTAGGCTCTGGTTCACTGCGGCAAAGAGGGGGCGAGGTCAATGAAGGTCGAGACGGAGCGCAAGGATCGAACGCTAGTTGTTCGGATCAGCCGACCCGAGGCGCGATGTGCGGTGGATCCGGAAACGGCAAAGGCGCTGTTCGATGCCTTTATGGCATTCGAGAATGACGGGGATCTCGATGTTGCCATTCTGACCGGGACAGGCGGCGGGTTCTGCGCGGGCTTTGATCTCAAGACGGCGGCGGATGGTTCGGCGCTGGATTGGATCGATGCTGTGGCGATTCCAGACGATTGGAGCGACCCGATTTCGCAACCACAGCCGGGGCCTATGGGGCCGTCGCGCCTGATGCTGTCGAAACCGGTGATTGCCGCGATTGAAGGGCATGCCGTCGCTGGGGGCATGGAACTGGCGCTGTGGTGTGACCTGCGTGTTGTGGCCGACAACGCTGTCATGGGTATCTTTTGCCGCCGCTGGGGTGTGCCGTTGATCGACGGCGGGACCGTCCGCTTGCCAATGATCGTGGGGCAGGGCCGTGCGAATGATCTTGTGCTGACGGGGCGCCCGGTTTCTGGACGCGAGGCGCACGATATGGGTCTGGCCGATAGGGTCGTCGCGCCGGGTGATGCGTTGCAGGTGGCCTTGGCCCTCGCCAATGATCTGAGCCGCTTTCCCCAGGCCTGCATGCGCGCTGATCATTTGTCGTCCCGGATGCCGCCCGCCGCCTTGGCGGATGCCTTGCGGCGGGAATGGACGTCGGCAGCCATTTTCCGACAGGAAGGCATGGCCGGTGCGTCGCGCTTTGCGTCAGGTAAGGGGCGGGGCGGGGCCTTCGACGATATCTGACGCGAATGCGCCCGGCTTGCCCCCTCCCGCCCCATTCGATAGAGGCAGCCGCGAGCGCAGCGAGGGATTGATCCGTCATGGCCAAGCAAAAGAAAACACCCCGCCCCAAGGCCGAAACGCCCAAGGGCTTTCGCGACTATTTCGGTGCCGAAGTCACGCAACGGGCCGGGATGTTGGCTGCGATTGCGGGTGTGTATCATCGCTACGGCTTTGATGCGCTTGAATCTTCGGCGGTCGAGACGGTCGAGGCACTGGGCAAATTCCTTCCCGATGTGGACCGCCCGAACGAGGGCGTCTTTGCCTGGCAGGAGGAGGACGGCGATTGGCTGGCGTTGCGCTATGACATGACGGCCCCGCTGGCCCGCGTTTACGCCCAGCACCGCAATGATCTGCCGAACCCATACCGGCGCTATACGATGGGCCCTGTCTGGCGGAACGAAAAGCCAGGACCGGGGCGCTTTCGGCAGTTCTATCAGTGCGATGCCGATACGGTGGGGACCGCGAGTATGGCAGCAGATGCTGAGATTTGCGCCATGCTGGCTGATACGCTGGAGGCCGTCGGCATTTCGCGCGGCGACTACATCATCCGGGTGAATAACCGCAAGGTCCTGAACGGAGTCATGGAAGTCGGGGGCATTCTTGATCCATCTCATCCAGACAAGTTCGCGCATGAGCGGGGGATTGTCTTGCGCGCAATCGACAAGCTGGATCGCCTGGGCCCAAACGGTGTTCGCGCGCTGCTCGGAGAGGGGCGAACGGACGAGAGTGGAGATTTTACGCAAGGTGCGAATTTGGCTTCTGAACAGGCTGAAATCATAATGAATTTCATGCAGGCTCGTGGCGATACCGGTGCGGCGACTGTGTCGCGTCTGCGTGAGCTTGTGGATAAGTCTGTGGTTGGTTCTAATGGTGTTTCGGAACTTGAACAGATTGCCGAGCTTCTTGCTGCGGGCGGTTACAATTCCGATCAGATCGAGGTTGATCCCTCTGTCGTCCGCGGTCTTGGCTACTACACCGGCCCTGTCTATGAGGCTGAACTCACCTTCGACGTCCAGAACGAAAAGGGCCAGACAGTCCAGTTCGGCTCTGTTGCCGGGGGTGGGCGCTACGACGATCTGGTCAAGCGCTTCACGGGGCAGGAAGTGCCTGCAACGGGCATATCCATCGGTGTCGACCGGCTGCTTGCCGCACTTCGCGCCAAGGGTCGGATCAGCGACGAAGCCCAAGGTCCGGTTGTTGTGACCGTGATGGATCGTGACCGGATGGCGGATTACCAGGCGATGGTTTCTGAACTGCGCAATGCTGGGATCAGGGCTGAGGTCTATCTCGGCAATCCAAAGAACTTCGGGAACCAATTGAAATATGCAGACAAACGGCATTCGCCGATTGCGATCATCGAGGGGGCCGACGAAAAGGCCAAAGGGATCGTTCAGGTTAAGGATTTGATCCTGGGTGCCAAGATTGCCGAAACCGCCAGCCTTGAGGAATGGAAAGATCGGCCCAGTCAATTTGAAGTGCCGCGCGACCAGATGGTCGCCAAGGTCCGCGAGTTGCTGGAAAAATGACCCGCGACCGGGCGCTTGCCTTGCGCGATACGTTCGAGGCTGCCGGGGCGATGGTGGTCGAGCCACCGATCCTGCAGCCGGCAGAGACGTTGCTGGACCTTTACGGCGAAGATATCCGTGCGCGCGCCTACGTGACCTCGGATGCGCTGCGCGGCGAACAGATGCTGCGCCCTGATTTTACCGTTCCGGTCGTTCAGATGCACATGGCCAACGGGGCGGAACCTGCGCGATACACCTACGCCGGCGAGGTTTTTCGTCGGCAGGAGGATAATCCCGACCGGGCCAGCGAGTATCAGCAGGTGGGGTATGAGGTTTTTGACGGCAATGATCCGGCGGCTTCGGATGCCGAGGTGTTTTCACTGATTGCCAAGGCACTCACCCATCTCAAATTGCGCGCCGCCACAGGTGATATCGGGATTCTGCTCAGTGCTGTGAAGGGCTTGAAAACGACAGACGCCCGCAAGAACGCGCTGCTGCGCCACATCTGGCGACCGCGCCGATTTCGTGCCTTGCTTGACCGGTTTGGCGGGCGGATCGGCACGCCTGCGGCGCGGACGGATCTGTTGGCGGGCAAGCGATCTGGCGCGCCTTTGATAGGGCTGCGTAGTGAAGCAGAGATCGCCGACCGCATCGCCGCGCTGACGTCCGATGCCAAGGTTTCTCCGATCAGCACCGAGGAATTGCGGGGCATCGAAACCCTGCTCTCGGTTCGCGAGACGGTTCCGTTTGCGCTGGAGCAATTGCAGGACCTCGCCGTTGATCTGCCCGCGATATCGCATGCGGTTGATGGGGTGCAGCGGCGCGCGGACGCTCTGGCGAAGCGCGGGGTTGATGTCGATGCTCTGGAATTCGAGGCAAGCTATGGCCGCACGTCGATGGAATATTACGACGGCTTTGTCTTTGGCTTCTATGCAGAGGGCCGCGCGGACCTGCCTCCAGTCGCGACGGGCGGGCGATACGATGCGCTGACCCGCCGCCTGGGTGAAGGTCGCGCCATCCCGGCCGTTGGTGCGGTCATCCGCCCGGGCATCCTTGCTGAACTGGAGGCTGCATGATCAAGCTGGGTGTGCCGTCCAAGGGGCGGCTGATGGAAAAGACGTTTGACTGGTTCGCCAAGCGCGGTGTCACGCTCGAACGTACGGGGGCAGAGCGCGAGTATTCTGGTGCGGTCCATGGCGTTCCAGATGTTTCGCTGGTTCTGCTCAGCGCGGGCGAGATCCCGCGCGAACTGGCAGCGGGGCGTCTGGATCTCGGGGTGACAGGCACCGATCTGGTAGAAGACCGCCTGCCGCTTTGGGAACAGCAGGTCGAACCACTGGCCGAGATGGGCTTTGGCTTTGCCGATCTGGTACTGGCCGTTCCCAGATGCTGGGATGATGTGGAAAGCACCGACGACCTTGACGCAGTGGCTTCCGCGTTCCGGGCCCGGCATGGGTTTCGCTTGCGGATCGCGACCAAGTACCATCGCCTGGTTCGCGAATTCTTGCGGGATGCTGGTGTCGCCGACTACGCCATTGTCGACAGTCAGGGCGCGACTGAGGGTACCGTGGCAAATGAGACTGCCGAGGCCATCGCCGACATCACGTCAAGCGGCGAGACCTTGCGGGCCAACCATCTGAAAATCCTCAGCGATGGTCTGATCCTGAAATCGCAGGCCACGCTGTGGCGCAGCCGCGTGTCCAGGCACGATCGTAAGGCAACGGCCAATCTGCTTGCAAAACTGCAGCTTTGATCGCGCTGCGCGCCGTCTATAGAACCCCGATCTCGGCCAAGGCCCGGTTCAACTCGACGGGTAGTGGATCTTCCCGATCGCGTCCTTTCGGGAGGTCGGGGGGGGTGTCCTCGGGCTTGAGATATCGCCATCCCTGGAACGGCCGCTTGATCGCCGATTGCACCCGAATGAGCTCCGGGTCCGAAACAATCGCGCAGCGTCGGATGCCGTCGGTGCCGATCACCTCGTCGAGCCGGATGATCTGTTGGCGGCAGGTCAGCACACCCTTGACCACCCAATAGATCGACCCGCCATTGAGGATCTCCGCCTCTCGTTTCGGCCACATCCGCGTGATGTGCCGTGGGTGCCCATCGGCGGTCTGCGCCCGCTTGGTCGACTGCCACGCAACGAGGTCATCGTAGCTGTCGCTGCCCACACTCAGCTTGATCAGATTGATCGATTGATTCTGCTTGCCCATGCCGTATATTGTAGCCCTCTGCGCCAAAGCCTCAATGCTTGGTATAATTCTCCACATCGCTCTGTGGATAACTCGACAAAGGGAACCGCCAGCATGTCTGCTTTCGCTGCACCGATTGCCGAACAGATCTGGGACATGAAGTACCGCTTCAAGGATGCCGAGGGGCACGCTATCGATCAGACGGTCGAAGACACGTGGCGACGGATCGCGCGGGATCTCGCGACCGTCGAGGCGGAACCCGAGGCCTGGGAGCAGCGGTTTTACGAAGCCCTCGAAGGTTTCAAATTCCTGCCTGCGGGCCGGATCACCGCCGGAGCGGGAACTGCGCGGCAGGTGACGCTGTTCAATTGCTTTGTCATGGGAACGATTCCAGACAGCATGGGCGGTATCTTTGACATGCTGAAAGAGGCCGCGCTGACCATGCAGCAGGGCGGTGGCATCGGCTATGATTTTTCCACCATCCGGCCCAAGGGGGCGGACGTGAAAGGCGTCGCGGCAGATGCGTCGGGGCCGCTGTCTTTCATGGATGTGTGGGATGCGATGTGCCGCACGATCATGAGCGCGGGCAGCCGCCGTGGTGCGATGATGGCGACGATGCGATGCGATCACCCTGACATTTTCGATTTTGTCGAAGCCAAATCCGATGCCGCAAGGCTGCGCATGTTCAACGTCTCGGTCCTGGTCACCGACGATTTCATGGAGGCGGTCAAGGCCGATGCCTCATGGGACCTGAAGTTCGAGGGCAAGGTCTTTCACACTGTCGAGGCGCGGGATCTCTGGAACCGGATCATGAAGGCGACCTATGACTACGCCGAACCCGGGGTGATCTTTATCGACCGCATCAATGTCGCGAACAATCTGAACTATTGCGAATCCATCGCTGCGACGAACCCATGCGGCGAACAGCCTCTGCCGCCTTACGGGGCTTGTTTGCTTGGGTCGATCAACCTTGCCCGACTGGTCGAAGCGCCTTTTGAAGAAGCTGCGCAACTGGATGACGTCAAGCTGGCCGAACTCGTCTCCACCGCCGTCCGGATGATGGACAACGTGGTCGATGCGTCGAAATTCCCGCTCGAGGCTCAGGCTCTCGAGGCGCAGGCGAAACGCCGGATCGGACTGGGAGTCACGGGGCTGGCGGATGCGTTGCTGATGCTCGGGCTGCGGTATGGGTCAGACGAGGCGGCGGCGCAGACCGAAGCCTGGCTCAAGGCCATCGCCCGGGCATCCTATCTGGCTAGCGTCGACTTGGCGAAAGAGAAGGGCGCCTTCCCGCTATTCGACGCCGATCCGTTTCTCGCATCTGGCAACATGATGCATATGGATGACGACGTGCGCGAGGCGATCCGCACCCATGGCATCCGGAACGCTCTTCTGACCTCCATCGCGCCCACAGGCACGATCAGCCTTTATGCAGGGAACGTAAGCTCTGGTATCGAACCGGTCTTTGCCTATGCCTATACCCGGAAGGTCCTTCAGAAGGACGGTTCGCGGACCGAGGAGGAAGTCGTTGACTACGCGGTGCAGATGTGGCGCGACAAGTTCGGGGACCTTGAATTGCCGGACTACTTTGTCAACGCACAGACCCTGGCGCCTTCCGAACACGTCAAGATGCAGGCGGCTGCGCAGAAATGGGTCGACTCGTCGATCTCCAAGACCATCAACTGCCCTGAGGATATAAGCTTCGAAGACTTCAAGGACGTCTACATGCAGGCTTGGGATACTGGATGTAAAGGTTGCACGACGTATCGGCCGAACGACGTTACCGGGTCGGTTCTGTCGGTCAGCGAAACATCCGAGAGCGTGCCGCAGGTCGATAGTGGTGCAGATGTCATCTACATGTCCGAACCGCTCGACCGGCCCGAAGCGCTTGAAGGCCATACCTACAAGCTGAAATGGCCTGACAGCGAGCACGCACTCTACATCACAATCAACGATCTGGTTCAGAGCGGGCACCGGCGGCCGTTCGAAGTGTTCATCAATTCCAAGAACATGGAGCATTTTGCCTGGACCGTTGCCCTGACCCGCATGATCTCTGCGGTGTTCCGGCGAGGTGGCGATGTGTCATTCGTTGTCGAAGAGTTGAAGGCGGTTTTTGATCCCCGTGGCGGAGCGTGGATGCAGGGCAAGTACATCCCCTCGATCCTTGCAGCGATTGGCGGTGTAATCGAACACCACATGATCCGCATTGGCTTTATCGAAGGCGAGGGTATGGGTCTTAAATCCGACCCCAAGGCGCAGGTGGTAGGCCTTGACGGACCGCGTGGACAATCCTGTTCGAGCTGCGGCAGCTTTGAAATGCGCATGATCGAGGGTTGCATGACTTGCGGGTCATGCGGCTATTCGAAGTGCGGCTGATCCGCCGCCTTTGAGTACATGCTCCCGTGGTTTTGCCAACTTGACCCCGGGGACTGGCGTGCCCCAACCGAGCGGGCCGATGTAACGTTGGCCTCCAGTCCGGCAGGTAGATGATTGCTGACCCGGGCGGACCTTAGCCTTGCAATTGCACGTACAACCGTCGCTAGCCAAATTGGCCGGATGCCCATCGACAAGGCGCCGATGTATGCACGCGTTATGATGCGGCTGCCCAGGTTTTCGGCTTGGGCTGCAAGCGCACTCTGTCGCAGCATACACCAGTGCCGCCTAACCAAAGTGGCCTGCTTTACTGACGCAAACGATCCGGACCATCATGGGTGTCGTCTAAGAAAGCCTCGGAAACATGAACGAACTGAGAGCATTGCGCCACGATCTCGATCAGCACGGCGTGCCGCCTACGGACGAAGAGTGGCGCGGTGTTTGCGATCGGGCCGTGCCAAGGCAGGTGCCCAGACGCGCGACGATCCTCGACAGTGGTCGGATCGGCAGCAGTTGGATCTTTGTCGCGTCGGGCTATGCCGCATCCTACTACACTCATGGGGACGGGCGATTGACCCTTACGCGGTTCTTCGAACCGGGGCAGTTAGCGGGGAACGTTACAAGCACGTGGTCGAATGACTATGGAAGCGATGAGCTGACGGCGATCACGGACGTATCCTATGTGGAGATCCCTCACGACTTCCTTTTGGTGGAGTACATGCAGGGCCAAACGTTTGGCGCCTACATTCGCATGAAAGTCATCGAAACGCTGCGATACGATAAGGATTTGCTGGTCTGTCAGGCCTTGAACGACCCCGCCGCACGTTATCGTTTTCTCGAAGACCGCCATCCTTGCCTTCTCGAGTTGGCCCTCAAAAAGGACGTCGCGGCCTTTCTTGGAGTAACCCCTCAGGGCTACAGCCGTTTTTTGCGCCGCAGGAAAGCCGGCTGACGGGGTTCAAGCGAGACAGTCAACACTGCGAACCTAACCCAGGTTCACTTCGGGTCATCGCGCGCTCTGATACCGGTTGGATATCCCTAGGACGCGGGCAATCGCACCCGGAAGGGATCCAGCGTGCGGACGGCAATACCGAACCTGTCTTTCGCACAGGGCTTCAACCTGCTCGTGGAGACTCTGATCCATCCGCTGTGGCTTCCTTTACGCGGTTCCGTTGCGCTTTATGACCTCCGGATGGAAGGGGGCGTGATGCGCGCCGCACTGTTTGGCCTTGTTACCAGGGCTGGCGGCTTGGGCGTCTTCTTCGTAGCCGCTGCCACGACCGCGGCCGCTGCCAATGCGCAGGGACGCCCGGTCGGCTCACTGTCCGATCCATCAGGGTACGCCGGGCGCATCCGGCTGGTCCGCCTTCTCTATCAGCCCTACGGGTATCGCATGGATGTACCGGGTGGAGGTGACCCTGTCTTCCTCGATATGACTGCCATCGCGCATACTTGCCATTTCGGTCCGCTTCCCGACCAGGTCTTGGGGTTCAAGGTCGAGGGGCTGGGTCGCATATCATGGAACAACAGCGGTCGGACAATGTGCCTGACTGCCGAGAACCGAAAGGCCCGTGCGGTTTCGGTTCCGCGCCGCTGGTTCGGGCCAATGCATCCGCGAAATTCTCGGATTGCAGAACAGGCACGTTCCGGTCCGCTGTACCATGCTGACGCAGCATCGGCGGGTCGTCCGGCGTGGTAGCCCTGAGGGTCGGCCTGATCTACGAGGCTTGCAGCCTCTGGTGTGCAGACCGAGACGCCGATGTAGTCCGACTCAGGAGATCCCGGCGCGCTGGTTGCTCCAACACTGGCTCCAGGCCCAGGATTTCGAATTGCCCGTTCATTTGGTCGAAAACGATTGGACCGAACCAGTTGACGGCCGCCTGAATTTGCGTGCCGTCTTCGGCAATCCCTCGTGTCGCCGCCATGGCCGCGAGGTTTTCGCCGGCCGAGGCGCCCCAGGTCGCTATCCGGTCTTTAGCCAAACCATATGTATCGGCTTGTGTCCTCAGGAACGGGATTGCGGAGAACACGTCCTCAACTGTGGCTGGAAATGCCGCTTCGCCACTGCGGCGATAGTTGATGCTTGCGACCGCATAGCCTTGACCAACGCCGACTGGATAACCTGTCGCGCATTGCCCGACCGCCTGTTTCCGGATTTGAATCCGCCGCCATGAACATAGACAATTGCCGGAAATGGTGGTGTGCCCGCTGGCAAGAAGAGATCAAGCTTTTGTCGGCGCGAAATCTCGGCATAGGCCACGTTAGAGAAACGAAGCTCAGCTTATTCCGCGAGAACGGGGGCGGCACCAATTGGTCGTACGCCAGATTAGCACCAACGAGAAGCTTTGCGAGAGTGATAGAGTGCCTTGGCATGACAAAGAAACCTCCTGTCAACTGCTTGAAGCGGTCGCGGGTCCGAGGCCCAAGTCGGAATTCTGACCAGTAAAGGGAACAAGCAGGTGAGCGTCGAACTCTGACCCGAAATGCAGCATATGCAGACCGTGATTGGCGGTCGTGTCCTTTTTGAAGATGGGGCCGTACACGATGTCCCGGCCCGCAATGATGAGGCGAAGCGTCTCGCCTTTTTCGAAGTGAGTCGCGCTCGGGCAGAAGGCGATCTCGAGCGGGACGATCTTTCCCGGCTCCAACCATGCGTCTTCTTCATTCAGCAACACCGGGAGGTGCGGCTGGGACCGGATCGGATCAAGCGCGCGGCGCGCTGCCCGCCCGTATCCCCGGGTGACCATGTCTTGGTCCTGTCCGGCGGCGCCATAGAACCGAACGGACCGGCCGGCCTGATCCAGTTTGTCAACGAAACAACAAAGGATCATATCGACTGGCGTGGGGTCCTTTTCGTGGATGCCCCGCGCCTCGACCCACAGCTTGAGCTTCATGTATCCCGTGATTTCTGTCTCCTCTTCAAAGGTCAGATCGAATTCCGCCTGACCGGAGGCGCCGTCGTATGAAATCTTGTTGGGGGCCGCGTCGGGCTCTGAGGAAAGCCGGGTGTTGCCGCGCAGATAGTAGGGCCTGTATTCGGTTGGCGCTGGAGGCCAAGACTCTTCCCAGCGGACATCTTTGACCGTTTCGCGGTCTGATCTCACTTCGATCCGTGCGGCGGGTAATTCGGCAAATCGGGTCGTCTCGCCCTTCAGGAAGTGGTCCATGAAGTCGCGTTGAAGCGCGAGACTGTCCGGACTGTAATACTCGCTCCATTTTCCACTGCGATGCGTATAGAGCCATTTGTGGTGTGACCGGGCCTTTTCATATGCCCGGAATGATCCCATCGTGTGCAGCTCATGATCCGAAAAGGATGCGCATAAAAGCATTGGAACCGTAATGTTTTCAAGCGGCGGTACTTTGGCCTTCCAGTATTCATCGTAGGTTGGGTGCAGCTTCAAGATGTCAGGCGGTGTCCCTTCTTCTACTGAAAGGAATTCCGCAAGCGGAATGTTCAAGGAGCCCTTTACCTCCGTATGCCACCAGAAGTTCAGGAAACCCCGGTCCGGAACACCGCCGCGGCAGGCAACGTCCTGGTAGATGTCGGACAGCCCTTCCCACGGGATGATGCACTTCAGGGCTGCTGGCAGCACCTCCTCGTCCGGCGCGGCGGCGGCAAGGTATTGGCTGATGCAAAGGAAGCTGACACCGCAAAGGCCAACACCCCCTGTACACCAGTCTTGCGCGCCAACCCATTCAATGGCCTCGCGAAAGCATGCCCCTTGATGCGCCGATACGATTGACGCTGGCCCGCCACTGTTGGCAAAACCCGGGAGATTGAGATTAACGACCGTGTAACCGGCTGGGACCCAGAAATTGGGATCCGGGGATTCCCAACTCGTTAACGTCGAGAAGGACGGTGTCTTGCCCGATTGCGGAAGCAATCGGTATTGTTTCGGGGGACCGCCAAGCGGCGTTCTCTTGAGGGCCGGAAGCAGGTGGTTGTCGTACGGATGCGCACACATGACGACCGGGGAAGGTCGACCTTCGGCTTGGCGTTGGCGGGACTCGAAAATGTTTGCGGTGAGCGTGAACCCTTCGCGCATTGGGATTTTCACGTCGTACCGCGGGATCACATCCGGCGCAGGCTCGACAAGTTCACAATCGGGTCGAAAAATCTGGCCGCTCGCGATAGCGCGTCGCAGTATTGGCCAGGCTGCTTTGAGAGTCGCGAGTCCGCTCACCGATTTACCCCCCTCCTCCGTTGATCACTAACAGACGGATCCTGGTCATATGATGAACCTCGGTTCACTCGAGCGGGCAAAATGCAATGGCGGTTCGGCTGTCTTTAATTAGGCTGTTTGAGGGGTGAACTTGATGACGTCCCGATCGACATTTTGGTTCAAACCAAATTTCGCGATGGAGAGGCTGCACTGCAAGCCTATTTGCCATTACACATTCGATAGCAGCGAAAGGCTGATCGAATGCGCGTTGTCGTCATTATTCTTTTATCCCTGACGGCGGCGTCATTTGCCGAAGCCGCAGGACGAGAGCGGCTTGGCCAGGGCTATCTTGTGACAAACGACACGTTTGGCGACTTCTACGACCGCTGGCGGACGGCATCAGTCAACTACTCGGTGGTTTGGGGCTCGTCGTGGTCAGGACGCCCGCCCGAAGTGTTCGGCGATATGGTCGAATTGCGCCTGATGGGCCAGATCATTTCACCTGCCAACATCACCGCTCCATTCTCGTCCGACCGGCGCTATGCCGCGGCATTGTCGGTGGGCGCGCATACCCATTTCACTGTGAAGCAGTGGGATATTTCCCTTGGTGCCGACCTTGTTGTGACTGGGCCATCGACCGGCTTGGGGTCCCTGCAAAGCGATTTTCATCGCTTCCTTGGTGAAACGCCGCCTTCGCAGGCAGTGCTTGATGCGCAGATCGAGGATGCTATTTATCCGACCGCAGTCGTTGAGGTCGCACAGACGTTTCTGGTATCGCCCTCTATCGCCGTCCGTCCCTTTATCGAGGGTCGCGCCGGGGTCGAGACCTTGGCCCGTGCGGGTGTCGATCTCGAGCTCGGGCGGCGTGCTGTAGGCGGATGGCGCGTTCGAGATCCGGTAACCGGCCAACGCTACGAACTGATCCGCGCCAGCAGTGCCGGTTGGCGGGTGCTGATAGGCGCCGACATCGCACATGTCTTCGACAGTGCTTATTTGCCGTCCGGCACCGGCCCGGATTTAAGGGAAGACCGCGCGCGGGTCCGCATCGGCTTCGACCGGACAGGAAGAAACCACAACCAGGCGTTTTTTGGTCTTACCTGGCTGGGCGAAGAATTCATCGGCCAACCCGAAGCTCAGATCGTGGGCTCGTTGCAGCTCAGCTTCCGCTTCTGAACCAAACAGGACTTTTTGGGGCTTTGCGCCGATTCTCTGGTCTGTTAACATTTTGTTAAGAAAAAACACGGGCAGGCAGGCAGTGGATACGGGCTTTCTCGGCACGTTTGTCATTTCATGGGCGCAAACCGAAATCGACGGTATGCCGGCTGGGTCGCTTGATGCGATCACGCCCGGTCGCACTTGGCTGTGGGACGGCGATATGGTGCGCGTTGATGGGCCGGCCGATGTTTTGCAGTTGGCGGGTCCGTTGGGATCGAACGACATGCGCAAACGCGCCGCACAGGTGTCTTATCGACTTGCACGGCGCAAGCTCGACCAGAGGGAATTCGGCATAGCATCCGAAACCGGACCACTGGCGCTTTCGGACCAGCATTTCGATGTTACGGACGGCTCGATAGTCTATCGGGCGTCCGTCATTGCGGTGGCAGGCCGCACTGATGCTCTGCTGAGCTTCCAGAATGCCATACCGCCCCGAAGTCAGGAATTGTGGATCGCCGCCGCCAATGTTCGCCCGGCCGCGTCCGATCGTGATAGCGAAAATACCAATCCGTCTGGTCTGGCCTCCGGAACCTGGATTGAAACGGCGGGTGGCTCCAGGCGGGTTGAGGATCTGCGAGAAGGAGATCATGTCTGGACCAAGGACTGCGGCTGTGAGCCGGTTCTATGGGTCGGCCGCAGAAATGTGACAGGCGCCCGGCTGTTTGCGATGCCTGAGCTCAGACCTGTTCGCATTCGGTGGGGCGCTTTCGGCATTGGACGACCAGACAGCGATCTGATCGTCGCGCCACATCAAAAGTTGCTGATTTCCGGGTCTTCGACAAATGCCCTTTTCAACGCATCGGAGGTTCTGGTTGAGGCACGCGATCTGGTCGACGATGCCGGTGTTGTCGTGGATCTATCACTGACGCATGTGCAGTACGTTTATCTGGTGCTGCGCCGCCAGGGCATTATTCGGGCAAACGGCGTTGAGGTTGAAAACCCCAGCCCCGACCTCGCGCGCGATGAGGACATCCAGGGTGACGACTTAGGGGGACTGTGGCAGCTTCATCATGACCGCGTTAGCGACATGGCTGGGGACGGTAGCGATGCGCGTCGCGTGCTCAAGACAGGCGAAGCTGCGATCCTGCGCCACGCGGCCTGAGGTCATTGCTCGGCCAGCAGGCCCGAAATGATGTCTTTCGCGCTTTCGCTTGCCCAATCCGCGTCGCCGCGCATACGCGCGACTTCGCGTCCTTCGGTATCGATGATGATCGTGATGGGCAGGCCGAAAATCCCCATCTTGCTGGCAAGTTGCTGTTTGGGATCCTGATGGCGAGGCAGATTGTCGATGCCCATTTCGCTGAGGAACTTCTTGATGCCCGCGGGCGAGTTACGACCGGCAGCAATGGTCAGGACTTCGAAATCATCGCCTCCGAATTCTGTCTGCAGCTCTGACAGCATTGGCATTTCCTTGCGACAGGGCGCACACCACGTGGCCCAGAAATTGAGCAGCACATACTTGCCGCGATAGTCGGAAAGTGTCGCCGTGCCTGCGTCGTCGGCCAGCTGGAATGATGCATCCGGCACCGTTTCAGGTGCGGCGTGAAAGATCAGCTTTTTCATGCTCCCCTCGCGCAGATCGGCGAGGTGGGTATAGTCAGCCGCGGCAGGAATTGCGCTGAACGCAGTTGCCATATAAACGGCGGCGGCAACAAGTTTCTTCATATTCCCTCCTTCAAAGGGCAACATCATGACTGACCAGACCGCAAACGCAATGTGGGGCGGCCGGTTCTCCGCCGGGCCTGACGCGATCATGGAGGCAATTAATGCCTCGATCGGTTTCGACCAGCGGCTGGCGGCTCAGGACATCGCAGGCTCGCGTGCCCATGCGGCTATGTTGGCCGCCACAGGCATTGTGAGTGATAAGGATGCCGAGGCCATACGGGAAGGCCTTCTCACGGTGTTGTCAGAGATTGAAACAGGGCAGTTCGCCTTTTCGACCGCTCTGGAAGACATTCATATGAATGTCGAGGCCCGACTGAAAGGGCTGATCGGAGAGCCCGCCGGACGCTTGCATACCGGCCGCAGTCGGAACGATCAGGTCGCAACGGATTTCAAACTATGGGTTCGTGATCAATTGGATGCTGCTGACGCCGGCCTTCAGGCGCTGATGCGCGCCCTGCTTACCCAGGCCGAAGCGGGGGCAGGCTGGGTGATGCCGGGCTTTACCCATCTGCAAACCGCGCAGCCGGTCACGTGGGGTCATCACATGATGGCCTATGTCGAGATGTTCGGGCGTGATTTGAGCCGTGTTCGCGATGCTCGGGCGCGCATGAATGAAAGCCCGCTGGGGGCGGCAGCACTGGCCGGCACAAGCTTTCCGATTGATCGGGAAATGACGGCCAAGGCACTTGGATTTGACAGGCCCGCCGCGAATTCGCTGGACGCCGTCAGTGACCGCGACTTCGCGCTCGAGTTCCTGAGTACGGCGAGCATCTGTGCAATGCACCTGTCGCGACTGGCCGAAGAGTTGGTGATCTGGTCGAGCGCGCAGTTTCGCTTTGTCACGTTGTCGGACCGCTTTTCCACCGGTTCCTCGATCATGCCGCAAAAAAAGAACCCGGACGCGGCCGAGCTGATCCGGGCCAAGATCGGACGGATCTTTGGTGCCAACGCTGGCCTGATGATCGTCATGAAGGGCCTGCCCTTGACTTATTCAAAGGACATGCAGGAGGACAAGGAACAGGTCTTTGACGCAGCAGACAACTGGATGCTGGCCCTTGCCGCGATGGAGGGGATGGTCACCGACATGTCGGCCAACCGCGACGCGCTCATGGCCGCTGCAGGCAGCGGTTTTTCGACCGCGACAGATCTGGCCGATTGGCTGGTGCGTGTGTTGGGTCTGCCGTTCCGCGACGCCCACCATGCGACGGGTGCGCTGGTGGCTCTTGCCGAAAAGAATGGCTGCGATTTGGCGGATCTCAGCCTTTCGGATATGAAAACGGTGCATGACGGGATTGATGACGGCGTCTTCGACGTGTTGAGCGTTGAAAATTCAGTCGCATCCCGCACGTCCTATGGTGGTACTGCGCCCGTGCGTGTTCGGGAACAGGTTGCACGGTGGAAGGAAACACTCGGATGATCAGAGTATTGCCCATTATAGCCCTGCTCTTTGTGGCATCCTGCGGCGTCGATGGCGAACCGGTTCGTCCGACAGCTGACGTGGCCGTCGGCGTCGGATCAAGTGGCGTTCACGCCGGCGCGCGTGTTGGTGTCGAAAGCGGTCCGGTTCGGGTCAGCGTGGGCGTTTTCTGAACATGCGCTGGATTTTCCTTGCCCTCGCGATCTGGGGCAGCATCCACCCGATGTATTATTTCGTGAGCTGGTTTCAGGAAAACGGCTGGTCCTTAGTCGGGCTGATCGATGCCTGGTACGTGAATGACAGCACACATGGTCTGGTTTGGGACCTCACGATTGCCGCTATCGCGCTGACTGTATGGATCTTGGTCGAGACCGCCCAGAACCGCCGCTGGATCGGTTTGATCGCCATTCCCGCCATTTTCGGCATTGGTGTCAGTTGCGGCTTGCCGCTCTTCCTTTTTCTTCGTTCCAGTGGTCAAGGACGCTCGGTTTAGCATCGTTTTTTTTTGAAACAAACTGGTTCCGAATTCCCCTTGACTTCAACAAGGTCGTCCGCGATCCGACCGCTACAAAAGGCACATAGTATCTGGTTGTGAGCCGTGGGGGCTTAACCAAGAAATTTTGGAGTGTATCGTGACGATATCAAGTAAACTTGCGGCTGCCGTTTTCTGCGCTGCTGCGTTGCCAATATGGGCGAACGCCGCCGTGTTGGATTTCGGATCTGGTGTGACCGACGGTAGTACCTTCACAACATATTCCGAAGATGGGTTCACCTTCGCTGTCTCGACGACAGGCGGAACCGCGGGTGCCGCTTTCTTCAGCACGACCTGTGTGATCGACGGCGTGAAGTGCGGCGGCGACCTTGATTTGGTGCCAACAGCGCAAGGGGATGGGGGTGTCGAGGGACGGATCCTCATCCGCCAGGAAACCGGTGTGACCGGGGTGTCTGACGATGCGGCGACAGCCGGCTCAATCACCTTTAGGCTTCTGAACAATCGGGCATTTCGCTGGACTGGCGCATCGGCGATTGACGACACGACCTTCACGTTCTCGACAAGTGTCGATGGCGATCTCGGTAGCGTCACCCTGGGGGAGGGCGAGCCGGGCCAGCTGAATTTTGCGACGCCGTCGTCGATACTGCGCGCAGGCGACTCGATCACCTTTACCATGGGCGGCTCCGGTGGCGTTGACTCGCTGCTTTTGGCACCTGTGCCGGTACCGGCTTCGCTGCCGCTGTTGGTGAGTGCAACTGGCCTGATGGCTTTTGCGGCGCGTCGTCGTAAAAGCCGCGGCGCCTGACCACAGCGCATGGCATATACAGAAAGGCGGCCGGGGCCGCCTTTTTCATTTATGTAGGCAAGCTAAGTCTCTGTGATTGCACAGCCTCCACGGTCTGATATGAGGCGTGAGGTTTAATCACTGCGAACGGGTGCGCGGCTCGATGGATCACTTTCTCTACCGTGATGGCGTTTTGCATGCCGAGAACGTCCCCCTGCCTGAGATCGTCGCGCAGGTCGGTTCTCCTCTCTATGTCTATTCGACGGCCACCCTGTTGCGGCATTTCCGCCTGTTTGATGAGGCACTGAACGGGCTGGATCACCTTGTTTGCTATGCGATGAAGGCATCCAGCAATCAGGCCATCCTCAAGACGCTCGCAAAAGCCGGGGCGGGAATGGATGTGGTTTCGGGCGGCGAATATGCCCGTGCAACGGCGGCTGGCGTTCCGGGCGACAAGATTGTTTTTTCGGGGGTCGGGAAGACAGCGGATGAGATCCGAATGGCTCTCCAGGGCGGTATCCGGCAATTCAACGTGGAATCCGAGCCCGAGATGGAGGTGCTGAACGCTGTCGCCATCGAACTTGGCGTGGTTGCGCCGATCACGGTGCGGGTCAATCCGGATGTCGACGCCAAGACCCATGAGAAGATCGCGACCGGTAAGTCCGAGAACAAGTTCGGCATACCGATTGCCCGGGCGCGCGAGGTCTATGCGATGGCAGGGCGTTTGCCCGGACTGAAGGTGGTGGGGATCGACGTGCATATCGGAAGCCAATTGACCGACCTTGCGCCCTTCGAGGTCGCATATCGCAAGGTCGCCGATCTGACCAAGACGCTGCGCGCAGACGGGCATGACATCACGCGCCTCGATCTCGGCGGCGGTCTTGGCATCCCGTATGAGCGAAGCAATCAGGCACCGCCGCTGCCGACCGATTACGGCGACCTTATCAAGCGGACCGTTGGGCATCTTGGCTGCGAGGTCGAGATTGAGCCGGGTCGGCTGATCGCTGGAAATGCGGGGCTCATGGTGGCCCAGGTCATTTACGTCAAGTCCGGCGAGGACCGCGAATTCCTGATCCTTGACGGGGCAATGAACGATCTCATCCGTCCTGCAATGTATGATGCACACCATGACATCGTGCCGCTGACTGAGCCCGAAGCGGGTGCGGAACAACAAGCCTATGACATCGTCGGACCCGTCTGCGAATCGGGAGATACCTTCGCCAAGGGTCGCATGATGCCCAAATTGCGGGCAGGGGATCACGTCGCATTCCGCAGTGCCGGTGCATATGGGGCCGTTATGGCCAGCGAATACAATACGAGGCCTCTGATCCCCGAAGTTTTGGTCGATGGGGATCAATTCGCGGTTATTCGCGCACGCCCGACCTTTGACGAGATCATAAATCGCGATACCATCCCTCACTGGCTCTAGACGCTATTCTGTGTCCGGGCGCCGGATCGGAGGTGCGACGATGGCCAAGTTTCCCGAGTATGATGTCCGCAATCGGATGAAGTCGTTGCGCGTTCCGCTGGCGCTGACACGGCTGGGGATGTTCGCGGAGGCCTTTTGGCGGGCGACCTGGCCGCTGATCGCGATCTCTCTCGGCGTTCTCGCCCTGCTTATGCTTGGGGTGCAGGATAGCTTGGCTGTCGAAGTCGTTTGGGCCTTGGCCGTTGTGGCGTGTCTATCCGGCACTGTCTCGCTGTTCTACGCACTTCGTCGTTTTCGCATTCCGACACGGCAGGCGGCACTGGAACGGCTCGATGCCACCATGCCCGGCCGTCCCATCCAGGCCTTGCTCGACAACCCGGCCATCGGAGAGGACGACGCAGCTTCGGCGGCGGTCTGGCGCGCTCACCAGGCACGTATGGCGGAGCGGGCCAAGGCGGCACGGGCAGTACCCGGCAACCTGCGCATTGCTGAGCGTGATCCCTATGCCTTGCGTTTCATTGCCGTGGTGGCCTTTGCGGTGGCGCTCATCTTCGGCTCAGTCTGGCGGATAGGATCGGTCACGGAGATGACGCCGGGCGGGCCGGGGCTCGCGGCTGGGCCTGTTTGGGAAGGATGGGCCGAAAGCCCGCGGTACACGGGCCGCCCGACGATCTATCTCAACGACATTCCCGAGGGCGAGTTGCAGCTGCCGGTAGGCAGCATCATCACGCTTCGTCTTTATGGTGAAGTCGGCGCGCTGACGGTCTTGGAAACAGTGTCGGGTCGGACCGAAAATATCCAACCCGCCTCAGCACCTGAGCAGGATTTTAATGTGGTTCAGGCTGGTGAGATCACGATCAACGGCCCCGGTGGCCGAACGTGGAATGTGGGGCTGATCCCCGATCTGGCTCCGGAAATCGCGATACTCAGCCAGCCCGACAGTACAGCCTACGGAGAGATGACCCTGCCGTTCTCGGCGCAGGATGATTACGGGGTCGAGGCTGGCGAAGCGCGTATCGTTCTGGATCTGGAATCGGTCGACAGGCGGCATGGCCTGACGATCGAGCCTGAGGCTCGCCCGGCCCTGACCGTCGCCTTGCCCATGCCGTTTGCGGGCGACCGCCGGTCGTTCGAGGAAAACCTTGTCGAGGACTTTTCGGAACATGCATGGGCCAATCTGCCGGTCACGATCTCGCTGAGCGCGCTCGACGCATCGGAACAGGCGACCGAGACGGAGCCGCGGGCCATCGTGTTGCCGGGCCGCCGCTTCTTTGATCCGCTTGCCGCGTCGATCATCGAACAGCGCCGTGATCTGCTCTGGTCCCGTCACAATGCTGACCGGATCGCGCAAATCCTGCGCGCCGTGTCCTACCGACACGAGGACGTGTTTCGGAACGAAACCGAATATTTGAGGGCCCAACAGATTTTCAGACGGCTTGAGACGCTGGCTCATTACGGGCTGACGGATGAACAGCAGGACGATCTGGCAAAGGACCTATGGGATCTGGCGATCATCATTGAAGAAGGCGATCTGGCAACAGCGCTGGAGAGGCTGCGGCAGGCGCAGGAACGGCTCAATCAGGCGATGCGCGAAGGGGCCAGCCAAGCCGAAATCGAGCGGTTGATGGAAGAATTACGACGCGCGACGGACGACTACATGCAGCAGCTGTCCCGGCAGGCCCAGCTCGATGCCGAGGAAAACGACGAAAACAACGCGCCGATGGATCCAAATGCGATGCAGATGAATCAGGATGATCTGCAACGTATGATGGACCGGATTCAGGAACTGATGGAACAAGGCCGCATGGCCGAGGCTGAACAAGCACTTCGTGAGTTGCAGCAAATGCTTGAGAACATGCGCGTCACCCAAGGGCAGGGCCAAAACGGTCAGAACCCAGGCGAACAGGCTATGGAAGGGCTTGCCGAGACGTTGCGCGAACAGCAAGGCCTCAGCGATCAGGCCTTCCGCGATTTGCAGGAACAGTTCAATCCCGGTGCTCAAGCGGGTGAAAGCCAGGGCAACCAAGGTCGCGACGGTGGCCAGGGTCAGGGTCAACAGCACAGCCAGCAGGGTCAGTCGGGTGAGGGACAGGGCGAACAGCAGGGCCAGGGTGGCGGCGAACAACAGGCTCAACCGGGTCAAGGCGGTGGCCAAGAAGGTACGCTTGCAGACCGACAAGAGGCCCTTCGCCGTGAACTGGATCGGCAACAGAACAACCTGCCCGGGGCCGGGACACCCGGTGGAGACGCGGCGCGGGATGCGCTCGACCGGGCGGGCCGTGCGATGGATGACGCCGAAGATGCGTTGCGCAATGATCAGCTCGCCGATGCCATCGACGATCAGGCCCGAGCGATGGAGGCCCTGCGCGAAGGCATGCGAGCCTTGGGCGAGGCGATGGCCCAGCAGCAACAGGACGGGCAACAGGGTCAGGGTATGT
This sequence comes from Pseudomonadota bacterium, assembly GCA_038521825.1. GTDB lineage: Bacteria > Pseudomonadota > Alphaproteobacteria > Rhodobacterales > Rhodobacteraceae > JBCBKL01. The sequence continues at coordinate 97,212 of JBCBKL010000002.1, forward strand.
CCGAAGCGGACCGCATGGCGAACGCTCAGGACCCGCTCGGCCGCCAGCCCGGTTCCAACGGCACTGTCGGGACGGATGAAAGCCTGTTGCAGGGCGAGGATGTCTATCGCCGGGCGCGCGAGCTGCTTGACGAAATTCGGCGTCGCTCCGGTGAATCCCGGCGGTCCGAGTTGGAGCTGGACTACCTCAAACGCCTGCTCGACCGGTTCTAAGTCTATTCAGCCGGAGCCGGGCTTGTCATCTCGCTAATCGTGGCCTGCAACCACGTGAGACCCGCTTGCGCCTGCACGTCCAACGTCGACCGAAGCTGGTCCACCCGCACCACGTATTCGTTCATGTATGGGCCAGCCTGGGGCAGCGCTTCGCTAATTTGCGGCGCAAAGGCGTAGACCCCCACCAGAATGGCGACGACGAGGAGCGCGAAAATGAAACCGCGCCGAAACGCGCTGCGGCGCGCTCGTGCTTTGAGGCGACGCCTGCGAGACGCGATCTCCGCAGTTTCCTCGTCCACCACGACCTCGTCGCGCAGCGCCGAATTGATCTCTTCGATATCCGGCAGCAGCTCGCGGCGCGAACCAAGCGCTGCAGCCGCGGCCAGAGCCTCTCCGTCCGGTGTGGCCTCAAGCTCATCCTGACCGCGCACCTTCTTTAGATGGTTCTGACCCTCTTCCAGTCGCTGCTTTTCGGGCGCGGACGGTGACGCATCCAGACCAAGATCCGGCTGGCTTTCGAGCGGGGCCTTGTCGCTGCTGCGGGCCATTGTTTCCAAAGCAGCCTCTTCGCGCAGGATTGATTCCACTTGCGGGTCAAGGCGGCGCTGCTTGAGCCCGGGATCATCGGCTGGGGTTTCATCCGCCGATGCGGGCGCTGCGGTGGCCTTATTGTCGGCGGGCTCGGCGGCCGTCGTCGTTTCGTCAGCCTCGGTTTTGGCTGGCTCTGCCTTTGGTTTGTCGGCGGGTTTCTTGGCAAAGAACTCGCGTGCTTCTTTTGCATCTGGGCCAAGCAGTTCCTCGAACTGATCGTCATCGATCTCTTCCGGGCCGGGATCGTGGTCAGGGTGGTTCTGGAACCAAGTCTGTCCGCAGTTCGAGCATTGTACATCGCGCCCGTGCTCTGGAATGATCTCGTCCGGCACTTCGTATTGCGCGTCGCAATTGGGACAGATTAACCGCATTCTTCTACCTGTTCGACCTCGGACGTCACCGTAGAAGTACGTTTCATAACAGAAAAGTGCAAACTGCTTGGGCTGTAATAGTCCTGTTGCATTGAAACCCTGCTGGTGCTCAGGCACAACAACGCAAAAAGATGGGTCCGCGTGTGATCGAGCTAGAAGATGTTTGCTACAGCTACGGCGGTGATCAGCTGTTCGCAGGGATAAGCGCCAAACTGCCAGACGGATCGTTTCACTTTCTGACGGGTCCATCCGGTGCCGGAAAGACCACATTGCTGAAACTCTGCTACGGGGCGCTGCGGCCGACCCAAGGGGCGCTGAAGGTCTTCGGTACGCCGTTCCAGTCGCTCGACCGCGATGGTGTTGCCAAGCTGCGTCGGCGCGTGGGCGTTGTCCATCAGGACGTCCAGTTTCTGGATCATCTTACGGTCTGGGACAATGTCGCGCTGCCGCTGACGGTTTCGGGACGCAGCGTCGAGGCAGCAGAGCGTGATATCACCGAGTTGCTGGCTTGGGTTGGCTTGACGGATCGCGCGCGCGGTCATCCGCCCGAACTCTCAGGCGGTGAAAGGCAGCGCGCCGCCCTCGCCCGGGCCGTCATCATGTCCCCGGACATAATCCTTGCTGACGAGCCGACCGGGAACATTGATTGGGACATGTCGCAGCGGCTGCTGGATTTGTTGAGCGAACTCAACCGGATGGGCAAGACGATCGTGATCGCGACGCATGACATGTCATTGGTCAGGGCGGCAAAGGCACAGGTCCAGTCGCGTGTTCTGAGACTTGTGAACGGGCAGCTGCATCAGGCTGGTTCTGATCTGTGACGGCTTGGCGTGACATGATAGGTGGGCTCTGGGCACCGGATGCACAGGCCGACAGGGTCGTGCCGCCATCCGGTGCAAACGCGCGCCTGACGCTGTTCGCGTCTGCGGTGATGGCTTTTCTTGCGGTCTTTTCCGTGGCGCTTGCCCTGGCGGCCGCGCGGCTTGCCGACCGTTGGGAAAGCGAGATGGCGCAATCGGCCACCTTGCGGATCGTGGCGCCTGCTGAGCAAATGGATGAACAGACCGCGCTTGCGATGGACCTGCTGCGGACAACAGGCGGAGTTGACAATGCGCGAGCCCTTTCAACTGCCGAGCAGCAGGCGCTGCTGGCGCCTTGGTTCGGTGCCGATCTGTCGCTTGATGCGCTGCCGGTACCGCAACTGATCGAGATCCGGACCGACGCCGATTTCGACGCGGCAGGTCTCCGCTTGCGATTGGCCGGGGAGGTGCCGGGGGCGGTGCTGGATGATCATGGTCGCTGGCGCGCGCCACTGATACGGGCGGCAAACCGCCTGCGCTGGCTTGGGTGGGGCACGGCTGGGCTGATCCTTGCTACTGTCGCCGCGATCGTGACACTTGCGGCCAACGCGTCGCTTGCGGCAAATGCCCAAGTGATCGCGGTGCTAAGACTGGTGGGTGCAACGGATACGTATATCGCCCGCGCGTTTGTCAGGCGTTTCACGCTTCGGACGCTGATCGGGGCAAGTGGCGGCGCGGTTTTAGGCGGGACCGCCATCGCCATGATTTCCGATCGTGGAGAGAATGCTGGCTTGCTGACAGGTTTTGGCTTTCAAGGGTTGGAATGGGCGATGCTTTTTCCGCTGCCCTTGGTCACAGCGGCTGTCGCGCTTGTTGCCACAGGGCTGGCCGCTGATCGCGCGCTAAAGGGGCTGAGTTGATGCGCTACCTTGTTTCGGTGATCTTTGTGTTCCAGATGTATCTGGCCATGCTGGTTCTGGGGATCTTTTTCGCGCCCTATGCTCTTTTCAGCCGGAACGGTGCGTGCGCGGCCTGCAAAACCTACTGCCGCTGGGTTTTCTGGACCGCACGGGTCATGGTCGGCATCCGGACCGAGGTTCGCGGGGAGGTGCCGGAAGGCGAGGTGCTGATCGCGGCCAAGCATCAGTCATTTCTTGATATCATGATGATTTTCAACGCGCTTCCGGCGGGTAAGTTCATCATGAAGCGCGAACTTTTGTGGACGCCTATCATCGGCCTTTATGCAAAACGCCTTGGCTGTGTCCCGGTTGCCCGCGGGAAGCGGGGCGCAGCCATTCAAAAGATGGTGGATGATGTCGAGGCTGGGCGCAGCCAGCCCGGGCAGCTGATCATCTATTCGCAGGGCACGCGGGTCGCGCCCGGTGATTACAAACCGTATAAGGTGGGCAGCGCTGTCCTCTATCAGCAGCTTGCACAGACCTGCGTGCCCGTCGCCACCAATGTGGGCTTGTTTTGGCCTCGGAGGGGCATCTTGCGCAAACCTGGTCTGGCAGTTGTGGAGTTTCTGCCACCCATCGAGGCCGGGTTGGACAAAGACACATTCATGAACGAATTGGAAACCGTTGTTGAGAGCCGATCGAACGCGCTGATGCAGGAGGCCGGATTTGATGTCGAAAGCTCTTATTCAAAGCATCGAAGCGCTTGAGGCGCTATACGGATTGCCCGGTGCGCCGAGCCTGCGCAAAGTAGCGACCCGCCTGACACCGCTTTACCGAAAATGGATCATGACATCGCGCTTCTGCGTGCTCACGACGGTAGGCCCAGAGGGAACCGATGCAAGTCCGCGCGGCGATGATTGCCCGGTTGTGCTCGAACTTGATCCGGGCACCCTGGCGATGCCGGACTGGCGGGGGAACAACCGGATCGACTCGCTGCGAAACATCGTTCGGGATGGGCGTGCATCGCTGATGTTCATGGTGCCTCATTCAAACAACGTGGTGCGCGTCAACGGGCAGGCCCGGCTCACCACAGATGAGCCGCTGCGCTCACGGTTTGATCGCAAGGGCAGACTGCCGGCGACCGTGATCGTATTTGAAATCGCAGAGATCTACACCCAATGTGCGCGTGCGCTGATCCGATCGGGCCTTTGGGGCCGAAATGACGCGGCGGATCTACCGACGGTGGGCGAGATCCTCGCTGAAGTCTCCGATGGCGAAGAGGGCGGCCCCGCATATGATGCAGCCTGGCCCGAGCGCGCTGCCAGAACGATGTGGTAGCCCTAATGGCGTCAGCCAAAAGCTAAGGTCTCGCCACAATTGTGGCGCATGATTTGCTCATTTTCGGGACAAATTCGCGCGTAGTGCCCAAGAGCATCGTCAGAACGAGCAGTAAACACCAATGCAATCCTTCGTTGAGACATTCGTCGATCACGCATGGCACGTGCTGATCTTTCCGCTAGATCCCAATAACCGGATCTATTTGCTTTATGTCGCGACCTCTCTGGTCTTTGCTTTTGGAGTTTACAAATTTGCTCAGCGGCGGGCGCAGCATGAGGGTTCGTTCCTGCGGTTTCTCTTTCCGAAAGATGTGTGGAGCCATCCGTCTGCATGGCTGGATGTGCGATATTTCTTCTTTCATCAGTTGATCGGGCATTTTCTGCTTTTGGGCTTCGGTGCCGGACTGACATCTCTGTTTTTTGGCTGGGTGACGGGCGGCGCTTCGATCACAGAGGTCGCGGGCCGCGGCAACGAAAGCGGCATTCCCGATCTGGTTCTGGCGGTCGGTTACATGTTCGTCGCGCTGATCGTCATCGATTTCATTGGATGGTACATGCACTACCTGCAGCACAAGGTTCCGGTCCTCTGGCAGTTCCACAAGGTGCATCACAGCGCCGAAGTCATGCACCCGCTGTCGAACTATCGCGAGCATCCTGTGGATAATCTGGCTTACGGGGTGTTTGTCGGGATCGGATATGGCGTGGTGAACGGCGTTGCAGTCAATGTAGTCGGCCACCTGCCGGGTATGCCGTCGCTTTTGGGTGTGCCGCTGCTCATGCTAGTCTTTAACCTTTTTGGCTATAACCTTCGGCATTCGCACATCTGGTTAAGATGGCCGGGCGTCTGGTCGAAGGTGTTTCCGTCGCCAGCTCACCATCACATCCACCACAGCTGTCACCCCGACCATATCGACAAGAACTTTGCCTTCATGTTCCCCTTCTGGGATGTGATCTTCAAGACCTACCACATGCCCAAGGATAATCGGGACGTGAAGTTTGGCGTACCGGAATACGATGGCAAGGATCTCGATTCCTGCATCAACCTCTATCTGGTGCCATTCCGCGATGCCTATCGTTTGCTGCGCAAGCCGAAGATGACCAAGGACAACGCCGTAGCGCAAACGCCGCTGCCTCTGGAAGAACACGGTCAGCCATAGCGGCGCACGCAGCGCCGGCCTGAGTCAGCTGTGGATCGGCCCGTCGCCGCAGGCGAGTGCCGCCTCCCGCACTGCCTCGGAATAGGTCGGGTGGGCATGACAGGTCATCGCCAGATCCTCCGCTGACGCACCGAACTCCATCGCAACACAGATCTCGTGGATCAGATCACCCGCTGCCGGGCCGATGATATGCGCACCCAGAATGCGATCGGTTTCAGCGTCGGCAAGGATCTTTACAAAACCATCGGCGGCAAAGTTCGCCTTTGCCCGCCCGTTGCCCATAAAGCTGAACTTGCCCGCCTTGTAGGCACGGCCTTGATCCTTCAATGCCTCCTCGGTCTCACCCACATTCGCGACCTCGGGATGCGTATAGATCACACCGGGAATGACGCCATAGTTCACATGGCCATGCTTCCCCGCCACCTGTTCGGCCGCGGCCATGCCCTCATCCTCGGCCTTATGGGCCAGCATCGGGCCATCGATGCAGTCGCCGATCGCGTATATGCCGGGGATGTTCGTCTGCCAGTGGGCATCGACCTCGATCTGGCCGCGCGGCGACATCTTGATGCCAAGCGTCTGGAGGCCGAGGCCCTCGGTGTAGGGCTTGCGGCCCGTCGCGACAAGAACGACATCCGCGTCGATCACATGATCGCTGTCGTCCTTTCGCAGTTTGTAATGGACCTTGGCCTTTGTCTTGGTCGCCTCCGTTTTCTGGACAGCGGCCCCCATGACAAAGTCCAGACCTTGTTTTTTGAGTATTTTCTGGAACTGCTTTTGAACCTCGGCGTCCATGCCGGGCGTGATTGCATCGAGGTATTCGATGACGGTGACCTCGGATCCCAGCCGCTTATAAACGCTGCCGAGTTCAAGCCCGATCACACCCGCGCCGATCACGACCATCTTTCTCGGGACCTTGCCGAGCGATAGCGCGCCGGTCGATGTCACGACGACTTTCTCGTCGATCTCGACCCCGGGGAGAGATGACGGTTCGGACCCCGAGGCGATGATAATGTTTTTGGCCTCGTGCACGTCGTCGCCGACCTTGACCTTGCCCGCTTCGGGGATGCTGCCCCAACCTTTCAGCCAATCGATCTTGTTTTTCTTGAACAGGAATTCGATGCCCTTGGTGTTCTGGCCAATGGTGTCTTCCTTGTAGGTCTGCATTTGCGGCCAGTCGACCGACGGGCTTTTGCCCTTCAGCCCCATGGCCGCGAAGTTATGCTCGGCCTCGTGCAGCATATGGGATGCGTGCAAAAGGGCTTTGGAAGGAATGCAGCCGATGTTCAGACAGGTGCCGCCCAATGTTTCGCGCCCTTCGACGCAGGCCGTTTTGAGACCAAGCTGCGCGCAGCGGATGGCGCAGACATAGCCGCCCGGGCCGCTGCCGATTATGATGACGTCATATTGTGCCATTTGGGTTCGGTCCTTTTGCTGGGCGGGGGAGGGGGGCGCTGCCCCCTCAGGGCCTGCGGCCCATTCACCCCCGGAGTATTTTGCGAACAGTGAAGGTCATAGGAGCGCAGCGATAAGCATCGCGAGCGTGGCAAAGAAACCAACGCTCCAGATGAGTGTGCGCCACGGCGAGAGGCCCTGGACGTAGGCGGGAACATAGAGAATGCGCGCGACCAGATAAGCCGACGCACATCCGGCGGTGAACGGCGTGGATTTGTCCGATAGCGTGATGACAACGGCTGCGATGGTGAAGAGGATGAGGCCCTCGAAATGATTGTTCATCGCCCGCTGCAGCCGACCTGCTGTTCCGGTGAGATGGATCGGTTCATCACGCGGTGAGAGCGCCTTTTTCGTTCCGACCTGGAGATTGGCCGCGACAGAATAGAGCACGAACTGCACGACCTGCAGAAGAGCGGCAAGGAGCAGGACATGGAGTTCGGGCGTCATGTTCCAGCCTCGTTCGAACGATACCTTTCTGCCGGCTCGAATGCTTTCAGCGCAGCCGGATCGTATCGCGCGCTGAGCTTCAGCGCCGGAATACCCATGACACGCCTTTCAAACGCGCGGGTCACTCGTGACGGGCGTTTTGGTCTGCGCGCGCTGTTTTTGGACCAGGTGGTGATGTAGTCCGATTGCTGCGGCATCGTCTTAAGTATCGGTTTTATGGCAGTTCGCCTGGCATGTACCATCGCTAGCGTGGGTCTGTCCGTCGTGATTTCGGCGCGGCGCCCGAGGTCCTTTGGGTCCGACATCTCGTACCAGGTTGCGGTATCGCGTCCATCGACCAGGCTGAAGTTTACCATTTCAAACCCATATTCCGGTGAAAGCGCCCGGAAAAAGAATTCGTGGCCAAGTTGGTGGAACCCGTGGCCGAGGTAATTGTTGATCGGCGCAACCGCGAGGAAACTGCCACCAACGGCCACCATGTCCATCGCGGAGCGGAATGCCTCGACGATGTTGAAGACATGTTCGAGCGTCCCGCCATCCAGGACGCAGGAAAAACGTTGCCGCATCTCCGCCGGAACGGGTTGGTTGAGGTCGTGTAGCTGGCTGGCGTCTTGGTAGTCGTCCGCGTCGATCGACAACACCGCTTCCGCTCCGAGATGATGAAAAAGACCATCGGCAAAGCGTTCCGCGTGAAGCTTTGCGATCTCGTCTCTGCTGATGCCGTTTCCGAACTCAACTTGCAGGATGTGCGCCATGCGTTTTGCCGACAGATTGAGTGTCTGGCGTCCGAGCATGAGGGTTTTCTCATAGTCACAGCCTCGCTTCTGAGCGAGAAGCAGGTGGCGCAACGTATTGGGGTTTATGCCCATATCGAACCTGAGCGCTTAGTTGAGACTCGGGGTGGCCATCGGCGCATCGCCACCCAAACCGTGCCTTGCATTGCCCATCAAAGATCCATCAGCAAACGCCGGGGGTCTTCCAGTGCCTCTTTCACGCGCACAAGGAACGTCACCGCCCCTTTTCCGTCCACGATGCGGTGGTCGTAGCTGAGGGCGAGATACATCATCGGGCGGATCACCATCTCACCGTTATAGACCATGACACGCTCCTGGATCTTGTGCATCCCAAGGATACCGGATTGCGGCGGGTTCAGGATAGGCGACGACATAAGAGAACCGTAGACACCGCCGTTCGACAGCGTGAACGTGCCGCCCTGCATCTCGGCCATCGACAATTTGCCATCGCGGGCCCGTACCCCTTTTTCTGCGATCTGTTTCTCGATCTCTGCGAAAGACAGCCGGTCGGCATCGCGGATGACCGGCACGACAAGACCTGTGGGAGTGCCGGTGGCGATGCCCATGTGCACAAAGTTCTTGTAGACAATGTCCGTTCCGTCGATCTCGGCGTTGACCTCGGGGATCTCTTTCAAGGCGTGGCAGCAGGCCTTCGTGAAGAAAGACATAAAGCCCAGCCGTACACCGTGCTTCTTCTCAAAAAGGTCCTTGTATTCCTTCCGCAGATCCATGACCGCGCCCATGTCAACCTCGTTGTAGGTCGTCAGCATCGCAGCGGTATTCTGAGCGTCCTTGAGACGGCGGGCGATGGTCTGGCGCAGGCGGGTCATTTTGACCCGTTCTTCACGCGCCGCATCATCCGCTGAAACCGGTGCGCGCGGCGCGGCTGTAGGGGCCGCGGGCGTGGCGGATGCGGTGGCGATGGCCTTGGCGACATCCTCTTTCATCACACGGCCGTCGCGGCCGGTGGCTGTTACCGCGTCGCGGCTGATCCCTGCCTCGGCTATGGCTTTCTTGGCGCTTGGCGCATCCTCGACATCCTTGTGTCCGGCAGTGGCAGGCGCCGGCTGCGCCTTGGCCTCGGCTGACTGTTTCACACTGCCAGTCGCTGCGATGACGGCGAGCTTGGCCGAAGCGTTAACGGTCGTGCCCTCCGGCGCGGTGATTTCAGACAGGACGCCGGCGGCGGGAGCGGGTACCTCGACGCTCACCTTGTCGGTTTCGAGCTCGCACAGCATTTCGTCTTGCGCGACGCTGTCGCCGACCGCCTTGAACCAGGTGCTGACGGTGGCCTCTGTCACGCTTTCGCCTAGGGTGGGCACCATGACATCAACCGATTTTCCACCCTCTGTCTTGGGTGCTTCGACCGGTGCAGCGGGTTTCCTCGGTGCGGCGCTTGCGGCCGCGCCTTCGGTGATCGTGGCAAGCAACGCATCGACGCCCACGGTTTCACCTTCTGCTGCAACGATTTCACCCAGCGTACCGGCAACCGGGCTTGGGACCTCGACTGTCACCTTATCGGTTTCAAGCTCGCAAAGCATCTCGTCGACGGCAACGGTTTCGCCGGGTTGCTTGAACCATGTGGCGACCGTTGCTTCGGTGACGCTTTCCCCAAGGGTGGGCACGCGGACTTCGGTGGTCATTTCGCTTATCCTTCGATGGTCAGCGCTTCGTTGACGAGCGCTGCTTGTTGGGCTTTGTGCTGGCTGGCAAGGCCCGTTGCGGGCGATGCCGATGTCGCGCGGCCCACGTAACGTGGGCGGCTGTGCTTGGCCCCGATCCGGCTGAGCACCCATTCGATGTTGGGTTCAATAAAGGACCAAGCCCCCTGGTTCTTGGGTTCTTCCTGACACCAGACCATCTCGGCCTCGGCGAAGCGCTCGAGTTCTTTCACAAGGCTCAGAGCGGGGAAGGGATAGTATTGTTCGATCCGCAGCAGATAAACGTCATTGATACCGCGGTCGTCACGCTCTTCGAGCAGATCGTAATAGACTTTGCCCGAGCACATCACCACGCGCTTGATCTTGTCGTCCTTGACCAGTTCGGTGTCCGAGTTGCCCTTTTCCGCGTCGTCCCAGAGGACCCGGTGAAAGCTTGATCCGGTAACGAAATCCGCGGTCTCCGAGATTGCGAGCTTGTGACGCAGGAGGGATTTCGGGGTCATCAGGATCAGCGGCTTGCGGAAATCCCTGTGCAGTTGCCGCCGAAGGATGTGGAAATAGTTGGCGGGCGTCGTGCAGTTGGCGACGATCCAGTTGTCCTGACCACACATCTGCAGGAACCGCTCCAGCCGGGCAGAGGAGTGCTCGGGCCCCTGACCCTCGAACCCGTGGGGCAACAGGACGACCAGACCGGACATCCGCAACCACTTGGATTCACCGGAACTGATGAATTGGTCGAACATGATCTGAGCACCGTTGGCGAAGTCTCCAAACTGCGCTTCCCACATCGTCAGCGCGTTCGGCTCGGCCAGCGAATAGCCGTACTCAAAGCCAAGCACCGCGTATTCCGAAAGGGCGGAGTCGATCACCTCGTAGCGCGACTGCCCTTCACGGATTTGATTGAGGGGATAATACCGCTCTTCGGTCTCCTGATTGATGAAGGCCGAATGCCGCTGGCTGAAAGTGCCGCGCGTGCTGTCCTGACCGGCGAGGCGCACGGGATACCCTTCGGTCAGAAGGGATCCGAAGGCCAACGCCTCACCTGTGGCCCAGTCAAAGCCCCGCCCTGTCTCGAACATCTCTTTCTTGGCTTCCATGAGACGCCCGACTGTGCGGTGCATGGGAAAGCCTTCGGGCGCGGTCGTCAGTGCAGTGCCGATCTGATCGAGCGTTTCCCGCTCGATCGCGGTTTTGCCGCGTACATAATCTTCCTTGTTGCGGTCGAGATGGGACCATTTCCCATCCAGCCAGTCTGCCTTATTAGGTTTGAAGTCCTTGCCGGCCTCGAACTCGTCGTTCATGTGCACCTGGAAGGCCGCCTTCATGTCCTCGATCTCGCCCTCGGGGATCAGGCCGTCGTTGACAAGGCGTTCGGTATAGAGCGTTAGGGTCGTTTTGTGTTTCTTGATCCGCTTGTACATGACCGGGTTGGTGAACATGGGCTCGTCGCCCTCGTTGTGGCCAAACCGGCGGTAGCAGAAGACGTCAATCACCACGTCCTTGCCGAACTTCTGGCGGAACTCTGTCGCGACCTTGGCGGCGTGCACGACGGCCTCTGGATCATCGCCGTTCACGTGGAAGATTGGTGCCTCGACCACCAATGCGTTGTCGGTGGGATAGGGGGAGGAGCGCGAAAAGTGCGGCGCGGTGGTGAAACCGATCTGGTTGTTGACGACGATATGCATCGTGCCGCCGGTCTTGTGACCACGCAGACCCGACAGGGCGAAACATTCGGCCACAACGCCCTGACCGGCAAAGGCCGCATCGCCGTGCAGGAGCAGCGGCATAACCTGTGTGCGGTCATGGTCCGCGAGTTGATCCTGTTTCGCCCGCGACTTGCCCAGAACAACTGGATTAACCGCCTCTAGGTGAGAAGGGTTCGCCGTGAGGCTCAGGTGCACCGTATTGCCGTCGAAATCCCGATCTGAAGAGGCGCCAAGGTGATATTTGACGTCACCTGAGCCGTCGACTTCATCCGGTTTGAAGCTGCCGCCCTGAAATTCGTTAAAGATCGCCCGGTAGGGTTTGCGCATAACATTGGCGAGGATGTTGAGCCGACCCCTGTGAGGCATGCCGATCACGACGTCCTTGAGCCCGAGCGCGCCGCCGCGTTTGATGATCTGTTCCATCGCGGGGATCAGGGCCTCGCCCCCATCCAGGCCAAAGCGCTTGGTGCCGGTGTACTTGACATGCAGGAACTTTTCGAAGCCTTCGGCCTCGACCAGCTTGTTCAGGATCGCTTTCCGCCCTTCGCGAGTAAACCTGATTTCCTTGTCGTAGCCTTCGATCCGCTCCTTCAGCCAACCCGCCTGTTCAGGATCCGAGATGTGCATGTATTGCAGCGCAAAGGTGCCGCAATAAGTCCGCTTCACGATCTCGAGGATCTGACGCATCGAGGCAAGCTGCAGACCAAGAACCTGGTCGATAAAGATCGGCCGGTCCATGTCGGCCTCGGCAAAGCCATAGGATTTCGGGTCAAGCTCGGGATGGGGGGTCTGGTCGCGCATCCCCAGCGGGTCGATATCGGCGATCAAGTGGCCCCGGATCCGGTAGGCACGGATCAGCATGAGGGCCCGAATCGAGTCGAGCACGGCGCGCTTGATCTGGTCATCGGTGACCTCGACACCCTTCTCCTGCGCCTTGGCCTTGATCTTGTCGCCTGCTGCCTTGGTCTCAACCGGTTGCGCCCATTCCCCGGTCAGCGCGCCCGTTAGATCGTCATTCGGCTGCGGAGGCCAGTCCGCGCGCGCCCAGGACGGTCCTTCGGCCTCGCGCTTGACGCTGATCTCATCGTCCCCCATGGCGCGGAAGAACGCTTGCCACGCCTCATCCACCGCCGCCGGATCACTCGCGTATCGCGCATACATCTGTTCGAGATATTCGGCATTGTGCCCCTGCATGAAGCTGGAGGCATGGAACTGGTCGTTGGGGGATTGGTCGGTCATTGGGGCACCTCATATGGGTTGGGACCGTATTTGTTGGGACCGGTTTGGGTTGGGCGTGCGAGCCACCAGATGACCACAGCCAAGGAGCTGAAGGCGGCTAGCCATGCAATCAAAAACAGAATTGCATTACTCGGAATCAAAACACTCTCCGGCACTGCCACAGAAGACGGTAGATCTGTCGTATCAACGATGACGCGCTCAGCAGCCACGAAGAAAATTCCAAGCATAACGGCAATTCCCGCGACAGGCAGAAATATATGCCAGCCCAGCCGGCCGGTATCGTGCAAACGACGCCATGTCACGGCCAGGAGCGGTGTGATCGTTGCGATCCCGAACACCGCGCCGAACCAAGCCGAATTGTATTCATATCTCTGCGAGACGATTGTCTGTGGTTCGTCAGAACTGTTGATGGAAACCCGAACGTCGTCTGTGACCGTTGGTCCAAAGAGTACTGAATTGAGCAGCGTCAGGAGAGCCGAAACGATAACCAGAAAGAGCCCAAACTTCCAGAACTCCGGCCGGGCAGCACGGCCGGAGAAAGTCGCGTATTGGCGGAATGAAGTCTTGGTCGCTTCAATCAGTGTCATCATCCAGTCCCTGTGATCCGGCCGGCTCACCGTGGATCATATGAGCCGCTTTCGTCGGACGGTTGCGCTCGAACCATATACGCTCGGGCGGCGTCTCACCCCTTGATCGCCTCCATCACCGCCTCGCCCAGCGTCGCGGGGCTGTCGGCCACGACGATACCGGCGGCGCGCATCGCTTCGATCTTGTCCTCGGCACCGCCTTTGCCACCGGCGACAATCGCGCCCGCGTGGCCCATGCGGCGGCCCGGAGGGGCAGTGCGGCCTGCGATGAAGCCTGCGGTCGGTTTCCAGCGGCCCTTCTTTTTCTCGTTAGCGAGGAACTGGGCGGCGTCTTCCTCGGCGCTGCCACCGATCTCACCGATCATGATGATGCTTTCTGTCTCTGGATCGCCCAGGAACATCTCGAGCACGTCGATATGCTCGGTTCCTTTGATCGGGTCACCGCCAATGCCCACGGCCGAAGATTGCCCCAAACCCATATCCGTCGTCTGCTTCACCGCTTCGTATGTAAGCGTGCCCGACCGGCTCACAACACCCACGCTGCCGCGCTTGTGAATGTGCCCGGGCATGATGCCGATCTTGCAGGCATCCGGCGTGATGACGCCGGGACAGTTCGGCCCGATCAGCTTGGAGGACGACCCCTCAAGCGCCTTTTTCACCTTCATCATGTCGAGCACAGGAATGCCTTCGGTGATGCAGACGATCAGGGGCATCTCGGCGTCGATCGCCTCGAGGATTGAATCCGCGGCAAATGGTGGCGGGACGTAGATGACCGAGGCGTTTGCGTCAGTCTTCGCCATCGCCTCGTGGACCGAGTTGAAAACCGGCAGGTCCAGATGGGTGATGCCGCCCTTGCCCGGGGTTACACCGCCGACCATTTTTGTACCGTAAGCAATGGCCTGCTCGGTATGAAAGGTCCCCTGCGAGCCCGTCAGGCCCTGGCAGATAACCTTGGTATTTTCATCGATAAGTACGGCCATGATCGGTCCTTTTGTTCGTCTAAACGCGGTATGAGCTGAAGAACACGCTGCTGCCGTTATCGACGCAGCCTGTGGCATTGTTTCCTGCCCCGACGCCTATGATCAGGCCAATGGGGTTTGTCGGGTCTTCGTAGGTGACGCATTGGGCCGGACGGCCCGTCGCCGGATTGATGGTGCCTTGCTGAACCTTGCGCAGAAAGCCCGGGTAGAGTTGGGGAATAACACTATCAAGTACGGCGCTGGCATCCGAGACACTGAGGTGGTTCGAGGTGACGATGCAATGCTCGGGCATCTCGCCGTAGTAGAGCTCGATCGAAACAGTGTCCGCCGGTGCGGCGAAAATGTGGGTCGTATCGCTGTTGACCGTGCTCCGATCCACGCTTTCCGAAAAGCCGGTCGCGCGAAATTGGCTTGCGCGCAGGTTGCCGTTCCAACCGGGCGTGTTGCAAAGCTGCAGGGCAAGAGCCACGTTCATGCGCACCGCCTCGTCGAATGTCTGGGCGCTGGCCTTGTAGGCGGCGAAGGTGGCTCCGAGGAGGGCACAGCCAAAGGCGAGGTTTATGCGTTGGAAGCGTGTCAATACCCGCCCTCGGCGTGATGCGGGACCCGATCGTGATATGATATCAGCCAAAACAGATTTGTGTCCTATTCTTCAATCAGGCGATGCAAGCCGGAAATCGCAAAGTAATTGGTGTGCGCTTCGAACTGGGTCACTACGTTGATGTCTTCGAAGAGGCCGCTTGCGGCCAGAACATGACTGTCACCCACGGGCGTAAATCCTGTGCTTCCGTATACGACGCCCGGTGTGTCCTGGGGAGCGCTGCCGCCGACGAGTGAGACCGAAGACAATGCAGAAAGACGATCTCGAAGCGCTTTGGTCAGAGAGGCCCCATCAGATATCGGCGTGATCATATTTTTGGTCAGTACACACGTAATCTGGAGGGTGCCGGGAACACCCGCGATTTGCACATCCTCTAGAAGATCTTCATTCGACGTGGTTACCCAGACAATCTGGCCGTCGGGGGTCGTTGTGACGACCCGTTCTCCTGATGGGCCAGGAATGGTCAGGGCCTGAAGATAGATTGCTGGTTCCAAAAAGGCTTGTGAGCAGGTTTTGAGGTATGCACCCAAAACCTGATCTACGACGTCTTCCGCGGGTCCGCCCAAGCTTGCGGAGCCGAATATCGACCACAGCACCGCAACTCCGAAGGGGCATGTCCGCATTAGCCTTTGACCGCCTGCACGATCTTCTGAGCGCCGTCCTTCAGATCGTCGGCCGCGATCACGTCAACGTCGGAATTGTTGAGGATTTCCTTCCCCTTTTCGACATTCGTTCCCTCGAGCCGCACAACCAGAGGGACCTGCAGGCCGACTTCCTTCACCGCAGCAATCACGCCCTCGGCGATGACGTCACAGCGCATAATGCCACCGAAGATGTTGACGAGGATCCCTTTCACGTTCGGGTCCGAGGTGATGATCTTGAACGCTTCGGTCACCTTTTCCTTCGTCGCACCCCCGCCCACGTCAAGAAAGTTTGCAGGCTCGGCCCCATAAAGCTTGATGATGTCCATTGTCGCCATGGCGAGGCCCGCGCCATTGACCATGCATCCGATCTCGCCATCCAGCGCGATATAGTTCAGGTCGTATTTCGACGCTTCGAGCTCCTTTGGATCCTCTTCTGAGGTATCCCGCAGCTCGGCGATGTCGGGGTGGCGGTAGACCGCGTTACCGTCAAAGCCCATTTTGGCGTCCAGGCATTTGAGATCTCCCTCATCCGTGATGATGAGCGGGTTGATCTCCAGCATTTCCATGTCTTTTTCGACGAACATTTTATAGAGCGTGCCCATCAATGCCACGCATTGTTTGACCTGTTTGCCCTCGAGCCCCAGCATGAACGCGATGCGGCGGCCGTGGAAGGGCTGGTATCCCGTGGCCGGATCAACGCTGAACGACAGGATCTTATCCGGTGTTTCGGCAGCAACCTCTTCGATGTCCATGCCGCCTTCGGTCGAACAGACAAAGCTGATGCGGCTGGTTTGTCGGTCAACGAGAAGGGCGAGGTAAAGCTCGGTCATGATGCCGGAGCCGTCCTCGATATAGATGCGGTTCACTTGCTTGCCGACGGGACCGGTCTGGTGTGTCACCAAAGTGCGACCGAGCATCTTTTTGGCCTCTTCTGAGGCTTCCTCGACCGACTTGGTCAGGCGTACCCCGCCCCTGTCGCCAGCATCCGCTTCCTTGAAGGAGCCCTTGCCGCGACCACCGGCATGGATCTGCGCCTTGACCACCCACATCGGGCCGTCAAGCTCGCCCGCCGCCGTTTTGGCCTCTTCGGCGCGCAGAACGACCCGCCCATCCGAAACCGGTGCCCCGTAGCTACGCAGCAATGCCTTGGCCTGATATTCGTGGATGTTCATGAGCGTGCGTTCCCGTCTGGATGGCTTTTGACTGCCGTATACGGAAGTCTACTAATACCTCGTAAATGATAATCTGCATGGAAGCCTCAATTTCCGAGAAAAAAGCGACTACTGTGATCACACGATAAAAATGCGTGATCACAAATAAATTTCGTTGCTGAGAATCTGTGCATACAAGCCGCACTTTCAAAGAACAAAAATTAACACACTCGTCATGTTCCCTGTCTATCGGCTAGAGGAGAGATGACGGCACAGGGGCGGATGTGATGGCGTATCTTCTTAGGAAATTTGCGCTGCTTTATATGATTCTAGGGTTGGTTGTAGTTCTGATATGTTCTGACCGATCTGCGGAAAGACTGGGGGACAACCTGCAGATAGCACTGCCCCTTATGGGGTTGGGCTGTGCCATGGCCCAAGGTCAGGGCGTCCAGTATTTCGGGCGGTATCTGGTGCTTGAGGCAGGGATCAAGATACCGAAACACGCCCTCGGCGACGCCGAAATCAACCTCAGACCCAATGGGCGGGACAAGGGATTCCCCTCAGGTCACACCGCAGCTGCGTCTTTCGGGGCAGCGGGTCTCGTCAAATCCTGTTTGCAAGCCAGCCCGTTCGGGCAAAGCATCGCCATCCTTGGTGCCGGTTTTACAGGCACCAGCCGGGTGGATGCAGGCAAACACACCATCTGGCAGGTGTTGGCCGGTGCACTTTGGGGTTGGGCTGTGCAATTCATTGCTTTCCGGCGGTTTGATCGCTGGTTTGTCCAGCTTTGGTCGTCTATTGGATCAATAAGGAGAAGGACGATGGATAATTTGAGACAGGCCGCGCGGGCCCTCCCGATTTTGGTGCTCCCACTGTTTGCAGGCAACGAGTTACGCGCAGAATTTGAACTGAGTGGGTATATTGGCCCCCAGATCGCGCATGACAGCAACATCGACGGTGACGATCCGGCGGGGATTGGCGCGTTCGACTTTACCGCCTCGTGGGATGGCCGGTCGTTCGACAACCCACTCCACTATGGCATCAGGGGAACATGGTGGCGCAACGAACGGTTCGGCTGGCATCTCGATTTCAACCATCTCAAAGTCTACGCAGATGACGAAACGCTTGCAGATTCCGGATTTAACCGCCTCGAATTCACTGACGGCCTGAATACGCTGACAGCCGGGCCGATCTGGCGCTGGCAGGATGCTATTGGCCCAAAATGGACACCCTATGCTGGCTTTGGCGTTGGTCTTTCGATCCCTTATGTCGAAGTCCAGACGACATCGACATCCCCCTTTACCGAGGAGTACCAGATCGCCGGACCCGCCGTCGCATGGATGGGCGGCGTACGTTACGCGATCAATGATCGGTGGGCTGTGTTCGGGGAATACAAAGGCACCTATAACTGGATTGAAGCGGATCTCGACGGTGGCGGAAACCTGGACACCGAGGTCGGAACGCATGCCCTGAACTTCGGCGTCAGCTACACGTTCAACTAACGGGTGCCTTCCTTGCGCTTTTTGCGCAGCAAGTATGCAAGGAAGATGATCGGAAACGGTGACCAGATCTGAGCGCCGGTTGCGATATCCAGCACAAACAGCCCACCCATCGTCCAATAGACCTGGCGCCGGTTCAGCGTGATACCGCGCCAGTCGACAATGATCTGGTCATAATCAAGCGGCTCTTTCGCATTCTTCGGCATGGTTGCGCGGGGCAGGACAGCCTCGATGGTGTCGGGGGCTCGAACGCCATCGGCGATCACCGCATAGATTGCAATATCTTCGGTCAGGTGCTTGGGCGTGACAGGGGAAAGGGCGGCGAACTCGGCGGCAAGCCGGCCCTTGGCATGATCGATCACCTGTTGCGAAGCGAGGATGCCACCCGGCAGCGCCAAGGCTTCGAGCCGCGATGCCAGATTGACGCCGTCGCCCAGCAGATCATCGCCCTCGATAATGACGTCGCCCAGATGCAGGCCGATCCTAAAGGGCAAAAATCCCTTGGCAGCATTGAGGTCGCGCTGGATCGAAACGGCGGCCGCCACGGCTTCAACCACGGACGCAAATTCGGCGATCAGCCCGTCACCCGCAGTGTTGGCGACGCGGCCGCGCCGCTCGGCGATCCGGGTTTCGAAAACCTTTCGGGATCGGCGCAGGGCTCTGACGGTCTCTTCTTCTGATCGATGCATACGACCCGAATAATCCGCCGCGTCGGCGGCAAGGATTGTCGTCAGTTTTCGCTCAATGCGCGCGCTGTGATCCATAATTCAGACGGCCCCAGGTGCCGATCAAATGCGCCCCGAATATATGCAGAAGGCCGGGCATTTACCACGCCCGACCCGAAGAAGAACCAAAAACCGCCTTTAGGACAGCGTTTCGTCGATGCCCTTGCAGGCCTCGACCAGACCTCTGACCGCTTTGACGGAGGTGTCGAACATCTCCTGCTCTTCCTTGTTGAGCTTGATGTTTACGATGCGCTCGATTCCGCCCGCGCCAATCACCGTCGGGACGCCAACATACATGTCCTTGAGACCAAACTCGCCATCACAATAGGCGGCGCACGGCAGAACGCGCTTCTGATCTTTAAGATAGGCCTCGGCCATCTCTATTGCTGAGGTTGCCGGTGCGTAGAAAGCCGAACCGGTTTTCAGCAGGCCCACGATTTCGGCCCCGCCGTCGCGCGTGCGCTGAACAATGGCATCCAGCTTTTCTTGCGTGGTCCACCCCATCTGAACCAGATCGGGCAAGGGGATGCCCCCAACGGTCGAGTAGCGAACCGATGGCACCATCGTATCGCCATGGCCGCCCAGAACAAAGGCGGTGACGTCCTTCATCGAAACGTCAAATTCTACGGCAAGGAAGTGGCGGAAGCGGGCGCTGTCGAGAACGCCGGCCATGCCGCACACCTTGGCATGGGGCAGGCCACTGAATTCGCGCAGGGCCCAGACCATCGCGTCAAGCGGGTTGGTGATGCAGATGACAAACGCGTCGGGCGCGTTAGCCTTGATGCCTTCGCCAACGGCCTTCATGACCTTGAGGTTGATACCCAGCAGGTCGTCCCGGCTCATGCCAGGCTTGCGCGGCACACCGGCGGTCACGATGCAGACATCTGCGCCAGCGATGTCCTCGTAGGACTGGGTGCCTTTCAGCTTGGCGTCGAACCCTTCGGACGGCCCTGATTCCGCGATATCGAGCGCTTTGCCCTCGGGGATGCCCTCGGCAATGTCGAACAGGACGACGTCGCCCAGCTCCTTGATGGCGGCAAGATGGGCAAGGGTGCCCCCGATCTGACCTGCACCGATAAGCGCGATCTTGGGTCTGGCCATGGGTAAGTTCTCCAAACTGGGGTTTTGCTGGGCGGCTGGGTAGTCCTTATTCGGCGGTGGCGCAAGAGTGCTGCGCCGCGGCAATGCGTAAGCGCCGGTGCTGGCCCTGCCGGTGGTTTGGCCGTAAGTCTTTGACCTGATGGCCGGATAGGGCAAAGAAACCATGCTGGAACTGAACCTGTCGTTCTTTGCAATTGCAGCGCCTGCTGTGATGTTTGCGGGTATTTCAAAGGGTGGGTTCGGATCTGGCGCGGCGTTCGCCGCGGCGGCGCTCTTGGCACTGGTGCTGGAACCGGGCCTCGCGCTCGGGGTCATGCTGCCGCTTTTGATGCTGATCGACCTGGCCACGCTTGGGCCCTATTGGGGCAAGTGGCGCTGGCGCGAGGCTGTTTTGCTGATGGTCGGCGGGCTTCCGGGGGTGGCTTTGGGCGCATTGCTTTACACCCGGGCCGATGCCGACGTTTTTCGCGTGCTCATCGGTGCCATCGCGGTGCTCTTCGTGTTGTGGCAGCTCGCCGGGGCGCGGGGCATGATCCGGATCTCAGGCAGCCCGCTTCCCGGCTGGGCCGGTGGCCTTGCGGGGATGGTCGCGGGCTTTACAAGTTTCGTAAGCCATGCGGGGGGACCGCCCGCCGCTGTTTACCTGCTGAGCCAGCGCCTGACCAAGACCGAATATCAGGCAAGCACGGTTCTGGTCTTTTGGGTCATCAACATCGCGAAGTTCATCCCATATGCCGGTCTGGGTCTCTTTACCAGGGAAACCGGCATCGCAAACCTGGCGCTGGCTCCATTTGCGTTGCTCGGGGCGTGGATCGGAGTCAAGGCCCATACAATGGTGTCTGAGCGGCTGTTCTTCGGGCTGACCTACGTCCTGCTCACGCTGACCGGCCTTAAACTGATCTGGGACGGATTGTTTTAGGCCGGGGCTTCAAACAGTGTTCCGACAAAATAAGCCATCGATGCTGCCAAGCCGCCGATCACGAGGGTTTCGAGGCCAGATCGCCACCAGGGCGTCAGCGACCACAGGCTTTTTGCGGCGCCGATGGCGAAGAACACGCAAAGGGTCATCACTGCGGACAAGGTAAAGGCATCGTTGAGGCCGAAGAGAAAGGGCATCAGCGGGATCAGACCGGCGACAAGAAAGGCCACGAACGTGGCAATGGCAGATCGCATTGGGTGGGGTGCTGTTCCACCAAGGCCATATTCACCGTCGATCATCAGTTTGACCCAGCTTTCCTGGTCGGCGGTGATGGCATCCGCAGCTTTCTCAAGTAAATCGCCGGACAGACCCATCTGTGAAAGGATCTCGACCACCTCGAGCCGTTCGCCCACCGGATTTTCTTCGATATGGCGGTGCTCGACGGCGCGCACCCGTTGCACATTATCGCGGTCGGCCCTAGCCCCGGAATAATTGCCCGCTGCCATCGAAAATCCGTCGGCAAGAACATTTGCCAAGCCAAGCGCGACAATGACAAAAGGCGAAAGGCCTGCCCCCGCTACACCCGCAACGATTGCGAATGTTGTCACTGACCCGTCGATGCCGCCATAGATCAGATCGCGCAGAACGCCGCGACCCTCGGGGCGTCCGATCCGCGCGGCGATCTCGTCAGGGCTGTGACCGTGATCGCGAATGCGGGGGCGTAGCAGAGCCACTTAGACGGGCGGCAGGCAGTTCGTTGCGTCAAGCTCCTTGACCGGGTCGTTCGGCCCGCATTCCTCGCCCGAAATCGGATAGGTTTCGGCTTCGCAGGCAGCAAGTGTGAAGGCCGCGAGCAGGATCGCCATGAATTGAACAAGTCGCATGGATTGTATTCCCTTGATTGGAGCTGCGTTTGCTTGACGGTAAGGGAAAACAAAGGGGCCGATATTGATGTCGATCAATCGTTAATATGTGACCATACGGCACTCATCACGACGGATCCTTCGCCAACAGCGCTTGCCACCCGTTTGACCGAACCCGCGCGCACATCGCCGACCGCAAAAAGACCGGGACAAGAGGTTTCGTACTGGCTGCTACCGCCAGCATCGCGCCCGGTTCGCAGAAATCCCTTGTTGTCGAGCTGTGCCAGCCCAGACAGCCAGCCTGTATTGGGTGCAGCCCCGACCATGATGAAGAGCGCTGCCGTCTGCAGCATCCAATCCTGCCCCATGGTCTTGTCGCGTATGGTGATCCCCGTCAGCGCGTCGTCGCCCTGCAACTCGGTCACTTCGGTGCGAAGGTGAATGGTGATCCGGGGATGCGATTGCAGGCGCTGCAGCAGGTAGTCCGACATGGATGAGGCCAGCGAGGAACCACGAACAAGCACGTGAACGTGCCGCGCCGTTCGCGCCAAAAACATCGCTGCCTGGCCCGCCGAATTGCCACCGCCGATGACCGCGACCTCACTGTCCTTACACCACCGCGCCTCGACCTCGGTTGCGGCGTAATAGATCCCGCTGCCTTCCAGCGTTTCGAGGCCCTCAAGCCGCAGCTTTCGGTATTGCACACCCGTTGCCACAATAAGCGCACGGGCGCTTACGACGTCGTCGTTGTCGAGTGTGATATGGAAATGCTTCCTCTCGCATTGTTTCAACGCGCGGGCCCGGACCGGCATTGCAAATCGCGTCCCGAACTTCATCGCCTGAACCTCTCCGCGCCCAACAAGGTCTGCGCCCGAAATACCGGTGGGAAAACCCATATAGTTTTCGATCCGGCTGGACGTGCCTGCCTGCCCGCCGATGGCCAAGTCTTCCAGCACGACAGCGCATAGCCCCTCGGCCCCGGCATAAACGCCCGCCGCTACACCCGCCGGACCACCGCCGACTATGGCCACGTCGAACAGGTCTTCTTTCTGCAGATCCAGATTGAGGCCAAGCGCCCTGGCCACACCATCGGGGGTTGGCGGATCAATGACCTCGCCTTGACCAAAGACAACACCGGGGCGGCCTGCCTCAATGCCGCAGGCTTCGGTGAGATGCCGGTTCTCGTCCGAGCCAAGGTCAACTTCGGAAAAAGGGATACGGTTGCGAGAGGCAAAACTGGCGATCCGGCGTACGTCGCGGTTGGTTTCACCACCGATCAGTTTCAACCCGCCTCGGGACAATTCGATGATCCGTCGCCGCCGCGCCGCGAGGACAGTAATGATAATGTCGGACATTTCCGGGATGTCGGACATCAGCTTGAGCAGCGCATCACGCGGCACCCGCAGCACCTTACTGTCGACAACGGCGCGGCTGCCCATCAGCGTCTTTGCTCCGGCCAGAAAGGCGAGATCCCCAAAAAACTGCCCGGGACCCAGCGTCGCATCGCCATAGCGTTGGCCCGTACCCGGATCGACGGCCTCAAGTTCGCCTTCAACGAGGTAAGAAAAATGGGTGAAATGGGTGCCGGGTTCCTGCACCATCATGCCACTTGCAAAGTCGACCTCTTCACCAACCCGGCGCATCGCGGCCACATGATCGTCCTGAAGGGGGGTCCGCACCATGGTGCGGAGATCTGGCGCAAAGGCTTCCATCTCAGTCGTCCTGTGCTGTTGTCACCCTGAAACTAGCCCGGTCAAAGCGGCTTTCACGATCGTTCGGATCTTTGGACGGCTTTCTCTCGAAAAGGCCATCGGGCGACAGACTTCCATAGCCGCGACCCCGACCCGGGCAGTTAGTGCGCCATTGACCAACCCTTCGCCGAAGCGACGCGACAGCTTGCCCAGAATCGAACCGCCAAGAACCGGTTCGAGCATGTCGTCGCCGACCGCTACCGCTCCGGTCGCTACAAGATGGGTCATTACCACGCGGGTCAGGCGCCACCCACCCAAAACGCCGGTGCGGCCGCCGTAAACTTCGGCGATCCGCCGGATCATCCGCAGGTTGGCGAAAAGAGCGCCGATCACGTCGGCAAGTGCCAGAGGCACCAGCGCCGTGATCGTGGCAACCTGCCGAGCGGCTGCTTCGACCTCGCGGCTGGCAAGGGCGTCGAGGCGCTGGAGTATCTCGCGATCGGTGAGATCAAGCAGTCCCTCGGCATCGCGCTGGTCGGCTTCCAGCGTGTCCAACCGGTCGCGACCCCAGTCCAGTTCTTCTCGATTCTCATAGAGCGCATAGATGCGATCGGTCACATCGCGGGCGGCGGTCAGATCATTCGCCTCGCGTGCCAGCGCCGCCGCATGGCGCAGATCGTCGATCTTGGACAACCGGCGCAGCGAAAGAAGCTCTCGAACCGCAAGGATCAGGCCGGTCGCAACGAAGATGGCGCAAAGCCCGGCAAAGACCCAGCCCAGAACAGGCGACCGCGTGATCCAGCCTAGAAAGAAATCCCAGGCAGATGCAGAGATGATCGCGACCAGTATTGCGAAAAGCGAACCCCAGAAGAACCGCGCCAGACGGGAGGGCGGACGGGCCGCAACCTGTGCTGCCATCTGCATCGCCCGGCCGTCGGGCAAGATCGTGGATTCGGGATCGGGAACCGGTGGCGCGTCGCTCACAGAAGGCACTTCGCGGCTGCTCCCCTCAAGGTCGATCAGAACCGGACCCTTCGCCATCACGCGTCCTCCTTTTTCCAGACCAGCCGGATATCCGGCAACTTTTCGTCATTGCCCGCCCCGTCGGTCCGTTCGGCCACCACAAAACCATGGGCCCGATAGAATGCCTGTGCCGCCGCATTTGCCTGAAAGGTCCAAAGTGACAATTCCGTTTCCTCGCGCTTGGCATGGTCAATCAGGGCCGAGCCGCACCCGGTGTGACGGCATTGTCCTGAAACATAAAGGGCGTGGATGTCAGACGCATTACGCGCCAGAAAACCTGCCAATTCAGCATCGCACACCGCCACAGTCACCCAGCCCCAGTCGATCATGTCGCCTACGAAGGCCACCTCTTCGGCGCGGGTGTGTAGGCGGGGCATCCATGCTGTTTCGTCAATGAATTCTGACAGGATCGCGCCCGCGCGTCCCGCGTCGGTCGGTGTTGCATCGCGCAGCGAAACATTGGTCATAGCCGATCCCCGATCAGGAATTCGATCGCCTTATCAAGCCGGATATGGGGTGGGCCGTCGCCCGGGCGCAAGGTCAGCGGGGCGGGGGCGAACCGCATGACCTTGTAATCGCTGTCGAGCCATTTTTCTGCACCGACCCGCGCGGGCCCGAGCAGATGCCCCGGATCATCGGGCAATGCGCCGGGATAGAATGCTGCCTTTTTGCCGGTATCGAGCAACTTGCCACGGACAACCCCAAGCTTGTCGCCCTTGTGGCGGATGAAATCCTCGGTCGTGGCGCGCAGGGCAGCGATGGCAAGGGCGCGGGTCTCTGCCCCGGCAAAGCGCGCGCGGTCACGGGCCTCGCGGGTCAATGCCTCCATGATGGCGGTCAGTTGGCCATGTTGCTCGTGGTGTAGGTGGTCCGCCTTCGTCGCGGCAAAAAGGATCTTTTCAACGCGCTTCCCGAGCAGAAGCTGCGACAGAAAGGCATTGCGGCCCGGTCGAAAAGCGCTCAGCACTTCGGCCATTGCGGCGCGTAGATCCTCGACCGCCTTAGGGCCGGAATGGATCGCGCCAAGCGCGTCGACCAAAACGATTTGCCGGTCGATCCGGGTGAAATGATCGCGAAAGAAGGGTTTCACAACGCGGGACTTGTATGCCTCGAACCTCCGCTCCATCTCGCGGATCAGGGAACGGCGCGGCGCGCCATCGCGGCCGGGCAGGGGCGCGAAGGTGATGACAGGCGACCCAGCCAGATCCCCGGGCAACAAAAAACGGCCTGGCGTGCAGTCATAATATCCCGCAGCCCGGGCCGCGATCAGGTATTTGGTGAACGTCTCGGCAAGGGCCTTTGCCTTTACCTCGTCATGTTGGGCGTAAATGTCCGTTCGCTCCACGAGATCCAGATAGGCACGCCCGGTCTCGCGGTTCTCCAGCCGCTCAATGACGGTTTCAGCCCACTGCCGGTAATCTTGATCGAGCAGTGCCAGGTCCAGCAACCATTCCCCGGGATAGTCCACGATATCGAGATGGATGGTTCGCGAACCCTGCAGGCCCGAGAGAAACCCGCTGGGCCGTACCTTGAGAGAGACACGCAGTTCGCTCACCGTGCGTGTGCTGTCCGGCCAGTGAGGCGGGCGGCCGGTCAGGGCTGACAGGTGGTTTTCGTAATCGAACCGCGGGATCGTGTCGTCCGGCTGAGGCTGAAGAAAAGCGGCCTCGATCCGGCCCTCGCTGGCGGCCAGCAGATGCGGCATGCGCCCGCGATCCAGAAGGTTGGCAACCAGTGATGTGATAAAGACGGTCTTGCCTGAGCGCGCCAGACCGGTGACGCCCAACCGGATCGTACGGTCGCCGAAAACGCTTTCAAGCGTGTCCTGCACGTTGTCGACACCCCGCAGAACGCCATCGGTTAAATTCGTTAAGACCAAGCCTGTCCCCGCCTTCTTTCGCATTAACATATGCGGAGGGCGCAGGCGCTGCCAGAGGGATTGCCCCTTGGCCATCGGCACGGTAGGTCGCCGCTCATGCCGCGCTATGCTCTCAAGGTCGAATATCACGGTGCGCCCTTTGTGGGATGGCAAAGGCAGGCCGATCAGCCTTCGGTTCAGGGCGCGATCGAGGCTGCGCTGGCTCGGCTGGAACCCCGGGATCACACCATCGCTGCAGCGGGCCGGACAGATGCGGGTGTGCATGCGCTGGCGCAGGTGGCGCATTGTGACATGGATAAGGATTGGGATCCGTTCCGCCTGTCAGAGGCGCTTAACCATCATCTAAAACCCGATCCAGTTGCGATCATTGATTGCGCGCAGGTCGCGGATGATTGGCATGCGCGGTTTTCGGCCATCGAGCGGCGGTATCGGTATCGTATCCTGATGCGCCGGGCGCCGTTAACGCATCTGAAGGGGTTGGTCTGGCGCGTAAACCACGAGCTCGACATCGAAGCCATGCAAGAGGCGGCGCGTCATCTGATAGGTCGGCACGATTTTACTACCTTCCGCTCATCCATTTGTCAGGCGGATAGCCCTATCAAAACGCTAGACACCCTGAGCGTGCAAAGCTCTTACGGCCCTCATGGTCCCGAGGTGACATTCGATGTCCGCGCGCGATCATTCCTGCACAATCAGGTCCGCAGTTTCGTGGGGACGCTCGAACGGGTGGGTGCCGGATCGTGGACGGCAGGAAATGTGAAGGCGGTGCTGGAAGCCAAGGATCGTGCCAAATGTGGTCCGGTCTGCCCGCCGGATGGCCTGTACCTGGCCGGTGTAGGCTATCCGTCAGATCCGTTTGGCTGAGCTTCGAGCGCGGCAAGGACATCGCCGGGTACGATCACCGCAATCGGGCGGGGTCTCCCGTTGGGCTCGTCCAGCCGGACGCCGACGGCGAATTGATGCGTGTCGTTGCCTTCGATCAGATCGACCTTGCAGGGCAGGGCGCGAAAATAGCTTTGAGCAAGTGCGGGGGTTGGCAGCGAACCGGCATCGATCACCCGGCTTTCCACCCGTGAAACCGACGCGGCCTCGACCACACCTTCAACAAGTGTCGAAAGGTCGGCGATGATCTGGGGGGACTGGATGGCCCTCGCGACGTCTTCGGCCGGTTTTCGGTCAGCGAAATGTCTCGCGATTGCAGCGCCGAACCGCAGCGCCTGGGCGTTAGCTACGCCGCGTGCTTCGGCCGACCGCGCGGCAAGTGCCTCAAGCGCGGCCCACGTGATCGTTTCCCCGTCCTGCCCTATTGCCATTGCATTCAATCCACGCACCGGTCGATCCTCCTGCGAAAGACTTGGGGCGCGAGACAACACGTTGCAAGGCGCTGCGGCGAATGAAAGCAGAGCACCGGTGGCCGGATCCCAAAAAGACGCCGCCTAAACAGGCTCTTGTGTATACTTCTTGAGCTCCGCTCGCGCGACCTGCCTGCGGTGCACGGCATCCGGCCCGTCGGCCAGCCGCAACGTCCGTTGATGGGTCCAGGCGATGGCCAATGGGGTATCTTGCGAAATCCCCTGGCCGCCATGCATCTGCACCGCCTCGTCGATAACCTTGAGCGACACGCGGGGCGCTATGACCTTGATCTGCGAGATCCATGGGGCTGCGGCGCGCGCATCGCCCTGATCCATCATCCACGCCGCTTTCAGGCATAAAAGCCGGGCCTGCTCGATCTCCATCCGGCATTCGGCGATGATGTCGTAGTTGGCTCCGAGTTTCGCCAGCGGTTTGCCGAAGGCTTCGCGCCGAAGCGACCGCTGGCACATCAGTTCCAGCGCGGCTTCGGCCTGACCGATAGCCCGCATACAGTGGTGGATGCGGCCCGGTCCAAGGCGGCCCTGCGCGATCTCGAACCCCCGGCCCTCGCCCAGCAGCATGTTTTTGGCGGGCACCCGAATGTTGGTAAAGCGGATGTGCATATGGCCATGCGGCGCGTCGTCGTGGCCATAAACCTGCATGGGCCGCAAGATCTCGATTCCGGGTGTCCCCGCGGGGACGACGATCATCGATTGGCGTTTGTGCTTGGGCAAGTCCTCGCCGCCGGTCTTGCACATGACGATGTAGACCTTGCAGCGCGGATCGCCGGCGCCGGATGCCCACCACTTTTCACCGTTCAGGACATAATCATCGCCGTCGCGGACGCAGCTCAGCGAGATATTCGTGGCATCCGACGAGGCGACGTCGGGTTCGGTCATCAGGTAGGCCGAGCGGATCTTGCCCTCAAGCAGGGGAGCGAGCCACTCTTTCTTCATCTCGTCGGTGCCGTACCGTTCGAATACTTCCATGTTGCCGGTATCCGGCGCAGAACAGTTAAAGACCTCGGCGCCGCGCGGGGTTTTGCCCATTTCTTCGGCGAAATAGGCGTATTCCACGGTCGAAAGGCCAAAGCCCTTTTCACTGTCGGTCAACCAGAAGTTCCAGAGACCCTCGGACTTTGCCTTGGCCTTGAGCGTTTCCAGGATTTCGGTTTGCCGATCGGTGTATTGCCAACGATCGCCGGTGTTCACCTCGCGTTCGTATTCCTCTTCCATCGGCATGATCTCGTTGCGGATCATGGTTGCGACGCGGTCCAAGAGCTTGCGGTTTTCGGGCCGCATTCCGAAATTCATGTCCATCTGAAATCCTCCCTTTGATCCAAGGTGACCGGGAAGAGTAAAACTGTCGAGAGGGGTGTGGCGTGACGCAACGTAGCGCTGCCGAAATCCGTCAGACCGGCATCAGCGCCCAATAGTCTAGATCGAGCAGGACATGGGGTAAATACTTCCCGTCATCACCACGCAGATCAAAGGGCGCGCCCCCTTTTGCCGCCACCAGCCGCAGGCGGATCGCGCCGACGCGGGGGGCTGATGTCTCGGCCTTGTCAATGACTTCTGACCACGCCTTGATCGTATCACCGGCGAGGCAAGGGTTGGCATGTGCGCCGCCATTCAGCCCGACGATCATCTGCGCATTGGCAAGACCGTTGAACGACAGGGCCCGCGCCATCGAGATGACATGCCCACCGTAGATCAGCCTGCTTCCATCCGGGCGAACCGACACATCGAAATGCACCTTGGCGGTGTTCTGCCACAGGCGGGTCGCAATCATATGTTCGGCTTCTTCAACTGTGACGCCGTCGACATGGTCGATGCGCTCGCCGATGTCATAGTCGCCCCAGCGGTGTGTCTCGCCAGCCAGATCGAAATCGTAGTTGGAAAAGTCGAGCCCTTCCGGGATTGCTAACGCATCCGCCGCGACGGCCTCGGCCAGGTTCGGAATAACGGTTTCCGGGGCGGGTGTGTCGAGGTCGTTCTTGCGCACCATAACCCAGCGGACATAGTCAAGCACCGCCTCGTCGTTCTGGTTCAGCCCCGTGGTGCGGACGTAGACAACACCGGTCTTGCCGCTGGAATTCTGCTTTAGCCCGATGACCTCTGACCGGGACCGCAGGGTATCGCCGGGATAAATCGGCATCAGCCAGCGGCCCTCGGCATAGCCGAGATTGGCCACCGCGTTCAGCGAGATGTCCGGAACCGATTTGCCGAAAACGACGTGAAAGCCGATCAGGTCGTCAACTGGGCTTTGCTTCAGCCCGCAGGACTGGGCGAACGCGTCGGAGGAATAGAGCGCATGGCGCGCCGGATAGAGCGCGTGATAGAGCGCGCGCTCTCCACCGGAAACAGTGCGGGGCACGGCGTGATCGATGACCTGACCGACCTTGTAATCCTCAAAAAAGCGGCCGGGATTGGTCTTGGCCATTCACTGGTCTCCTAACTTCAAGTCGGGGTGGTATTGGCCGGGTACATCCTTGGTGACCGCCTGGCCGCATCGCATTACGCCGCGGGCGCCGTCGAAGGCGTAGGTCGGTTCACCGTATAGCTGCCAACCGGCATCCAACGCTGCGCTGACCTTATGGCAAAACGCGCTGGTGTCGTCTTCGCTTAGGAAACGATAAAGCTTCACGCTGGGAACGGCCATTTGCCAAGCCAGTTGTGCAGCCATGCGACCGCGCCGAAGAGGACGACAGTGATGACGGCAAGCCGGATCCACGTCGCGGTTCCGGCCGTGCCGGGCGCTGTCCAGTCAGGCTCGGCCCGGTTGATCAACTGGATCGAGCCGACAGACCAGATCAGCAGGCCACCAAACAGAATGATCGATGCGAGATCGCCGTTCACCAGCAGGTGCGCAGCAGCCCAGATGGAAAAGCCGACGAGCTGGGGGTGGCGAATGCGATTGGCGGGCCAGGCCTTTGGTCCCTTCGCCATGCTTGAACCATAGACCCAGAATGCCAGCAACATCAGGGTATTGTTGGCGTGAGTGAAAGCCGCGGGTGGGCTCCAAACCGGGATGAAGTCGGCCCAGCGGTAGCCATAAACCATGGCGACGATCCCGCCGACAATCAGCAAGGCAACGAGGCCCTTGCCCGGATCGCCGAGCCGCTCCCGTTGTTCCGGAGCAAGTCGCTTGAAGTAATGCGCGCCGAACCAAAGCGCGAGGCCCAGTATCAGAAGTGCCATAGGTTATCCTGTCTGCATTGCCGCGATTGCTTCGGCTTTTGCCAGAGTTTCCCGCGCTGTGGCAACGTGCAGATTTTCAACGATCCGGCCGTCCACAACGGCAACACCCTGACCGGATGCCTCTACTTCTTCAAATGCCTCGATCTGCCTGCGGGCGAGAGCGATTTCGTCATCAGATGGAGAGAAGGCAGTATTGGCGACGTCAAGTTGAGCAGGATGGATCAGCGTCTTTCCGTCAAAGCCCATATCGCGACCCTGTTGGCATTCGGCGGCAAGACCAACCTCGTCTTTGAAGGCATTGTAGACACCGTCGATGATCGCGACCCCGTGCGCCTTGGCCGCCAAAATGCAAAGCCCGAGCCCGGTTTGCAGCGGCAGCCGGTCGGGGCGGAAGCGGGTTTGCAGTTCTTTCGCCAGATCGTTCGTGCCCATCACCATGCCCCTGAGCCTTGGATGTGCGGCGATTTCGGACGAGCTCAGAATGCCGATTGGTGTTTCCATCATCGCCCAGAGATCGATCGCGCCCGTGATCCTCTCTAGCGCGTCAAGATCTGCCGCTCCGCCGACTTTTGGCAGGAGGATCGCATCGGGTTGCATGGCGAGCGCGGCCTTTGCATCGTCGGCGCCCCAAGCGGTGTCGAACGCATTGATCCGAATGATCTTCATCCGCTGCCCAAAGCCGCCTTCCGAGAAGGCTGCGGCAAGCGTCTCGCGCGCCGCTTCTTTTTCTTCGATCGAAACAGCATCCTCCAGATCGAAGATGATCGCGTCGCACGCCAATGTCCGGGCCTTTTCAAGCGCCCGCGGCTTGGAAGCGGGGATATAAAGAACAGATCGCAGCGGACGGTCCAGCGACATCGGCGACTCCTTGAGGTCATAATGTTGCGCGGATGGGTGCAGTCTTTTTCCGAATAGTTCAAGCGGATTCATGCCGCATCGCAGAAAACAAATGTGCGGATGGGGCAGCGCACGGGCCGTTAACCTTTATTTCAGGGCTAAACGGCAGGATTTACGCACCCGAAATCACCGGGAGGGCCGTTTCGGCAGGGCCGCCGAACACTTTGCGGTAGGGATATCGGGCAGAATGAACCGGGGCCGCCCGGTCATCGCCGGGAATGCCGGCTGGGCCAGATGACAGCGGGTGCCGCCTTTTTGAAGTGAAAGGCTGACACACTATGAAAAACGAACCTAACCTGCTGAGCTTGGGCGTGCTTTCTATGGCGCTCATCCTGACGACATCGACAGCGACACTTGGGCAAACGGCACGAAACTGCGGTCCGCGTGATCTCGTGGTCGGGCGCCTGGCCGAGGGCTATGGTGAATCCCGCAAATCGATGGGCCTTGGCGCAAACAATTCGGTCGTCGAGGTTTTCGCATCGGAGGAAACCGGCACCTGGACCATTACGGTTACCTCGCCGAATGGCATGACCTGCCTGGTGGCTTCGGGGCAGGCCTTTGAGGAACTGGCCGACGCCTTGCCTGCCAAGGGCAACGACGCCTGATAACGGGAGGCTGGGCGCTCCTAAACTGCCAAATTGCGATGCGGAGCGGGGCTCCGCTTTGCATCGACTTTCCAGGTCATTTCCCAAGTCGTCGGTCGGTTACGTGCCCGCAGACGCACAACCAAGTGGATGCCACCGCACGCGCTTCGCGCTAGGTTGGCGCCATGCGTTTCCTCTTAACCCTCTTTCTATGGTTATCGCGGCCAGTTTTGGCCTGTGAACTCGCCCTACTTCTTGCGGTTGATGTCTCAGGGTCCGTGGACCGCGAAGAATACCGGATCCAGATGGACGGCCTGGCGCTTGCCCTGCTGGATGGGATCGTTGCCGAGGCCCTGATCGACCAGCGCGCCCATCTCAGCCTACTGCAATGGACCGGGGCCTCGCGGCAGCAGGTCACGCTGGATTGGGTCGCAATCGAGACCTATGACGATGTTGTCGATTTCGCCGACCAGGTGAGCCGGAACGAACGGGTCTGGCGAAACTACTCCACGGCGATCGGTGAGGCGCTGGTGGTTGCCGAAACCCACCTGTCGCACGTGGATCATTGCCTCAGGAAGGTCATCGATGTCTCAGGCGACGGAGTGTCAAATGAAGGGCTTCCGCCGCGCCAGCGACGCGACACCCTGCAAGCGCTTGGGATCACCGTGAATGCCATCGCGATCGAAACGGATGATGTCGATCTGACCGCCTACTTCTTTGAACATGTGATCGCAGGTGAAGGCGCGTTCGTTGTGACAGCCGACGGATTCGAAGACTATCCGCGGCAGATCCGGCGAAAGTTGCAACGCGAAACAACCAAGCAGCTAAGCGTTCTGCGCTAAACGTGATCACACTTATGTCAGGTGTGATCGCAAAATTGGCAAAAGCCGAGTATTGCGCCAAAAAACCGCGCCTTAACTCCAACTCTACACAGTGACTTCATGATAGAAGCCGCTAGTAAGGTGTTGGGAACCGAAGAAAGGAGCCTCCATGGCTGACGTTAATCGGGGCAACCGCCCGCTGTCTCCGCATCTCGCTATTTATCGGCCGCAGCTCAACTCGATCACGTCCATTCTGACCCGGATCACCGGCAATGCCTTGTTGATCACCGCGCTGCTGATCGTCTGGTGGTTCTTGGCGGCGTCGACGTCCGAGCAGGCTTTCGCGGCAGCGGATTGGGCACTGACCAGCGTGCTGGGGACTGTGGTGATGGTTCTTTCGCTTTGGGGTTTGTGGTATCACACGCTCGCTGGAATTCGGCACCTGATCTGGGACAACGGCCTGGCGCTTGACCTTGAAACGGCCGAAAAGCTGGGATGGGGGGTCGTCGGAGGCTCCGTCGTGCTCACGGTCATCACGCTGCTGGCGATTTGAGGGAGGCACCTATGCGTTATCTGACTGACCGCAAGCGCGCCATGGGTCTTGGCTCTGCCAAATCCGGCACGGAACATTTCTGGGCGATGAAGGTATCCTCATTCGCTCTTCTGGTGCTGATCCCACTGTTTGTTTTCACGTTCGGCCCCATGCTGGGCGAGCCCCATGCAGATGTCATCGCCTATTTCGCGCGCCCGTTCCCCGCGATCGTGGCCGCGCTGACGATTGTCGTGGGCTTTATGCACTTCAAGGACGGTGTGCAGGTGCTGATCGAGGACTACGTTCACGGAACAATGCAAAAGGTTCTGATCATCGGAATGATCTGCCTGTCGTATGCCGCTGCAGCGACGGGGCTTTTTGCGATTGCGCGCATTGCGCTCTGAGAGGACAGGAGGCCAAGTATGGCTGCATATGATTACGAGACGCATGAATATGACGTCGTGGTCGTCGGTGCTGGTGGTGCCGGGCTGCGCGCCACGTTGGGCATGGCCGAACAAGGGCTGCGCACGGCTTGTGTGACCAAGGTTTTCCCGACCCGTTCGCACACGGTGGCTGCGCAGGGGGGGATCGCCGCGTCCCTGTCCAACATGGGGCCAGACCATTGGCAGTGGCACATGTATGACACGGTCAAAGGGTCGGACTGGCTGGGTGATACGGATGCGATGGAATACCTTGCGCGTGAGGCCCCCAAGGCGGTCTACGAGCTTGAGCACTACGGTGTGCCGTTTTCCCGTACTGAAGAGGGCAAGATCTATCAGCGTCCCTTTGGTGGCCACACGACCGAATTCGGTGAAGGCCCCCCAGTGCAGCGTACTTGCGCCGCCGCTGACCGGACTGGCCACGCGATCCTGCACACGCTCTATGGCCAGTCGCTGAAAAACAACGCGGAATTCTACATCGAATACTTTGCCATCGATCTGATCATGAGCGAAGACGGCCAATGCCAGGGCGTGTTGTGCTGGAAGCTTGATGATGGCTCCTTGCATCTGTTCGCCGCCAAGATGACGGTGCTCGCAACAGGCGGCTACGGCCGCGCCTACTTTAGCGCGACATCGGCTCATACCTGCACAGGCGACGGCGGCGGTATGACAGCGCGGGCAGGCCTGCCCCTGCAGGACATGGAGTTCGTGCAATTCCACCCAACCGGCATCTATGGCGCCGGCTGTCTCATCACCGAAGGGGCGCGGGGCGAGGGCGGATACCTGACCAATTCCGAGGGAGAGCGATTCATGGAGCGGTACGCTCCGACCTACAAGGACCTTGCAAGCCGTGATGTTGTCAGCCGCTGCATGACGATGGAGATCCGAGAGGGGCGGGGTGTCGGCGCCGAGGGCGATCACATTCACCTGCATCTAAACCACCTGCCGCCTGAAACCTTGGCCGAGCGGTTGCCGGGCATCTCGGAAAGCGCGCGCATCTTTGCAGGTGTCGACGTCACCAAGGAGCCGATCCCGGTTCTGCCCACGGTTCACTACAACATGGGCGGTATCCCGACGAACTATTGGGGCGAAGTGCTGGCCCCGACAAAGGGCAACCCCGATCACGTGTCACCCGGCCTGATGGCCGTGGGTGAGGCGGGTTGCGCATCGGTT
Organism: Pseudomonadota bacterium; assembly: GCA_038521825.1. Lineage (GTDB taxonomy): Bacteria > Pseudomonadota > Alphaproteobacteria > Rhodobacterales > Rhodobacteraceae > JBCBKL01. The sequence goes on from JBCBKL010000002.1 coordinate 132,541, forward strand.
CACGGGGCCAACCGGCTTGGGTCGAATTCGCTGATCGACCTCGTGGTCTTTGGCCGGGCCGCGGCAATCCGAGCCGCCGAGGTTGTCAATCCGAAATCGGCGGTACCTACGCCAAACCAGCGTTCCGTCGAGGCGGCTCTGTCGCGGTTTGACGGCCTACGCTATGCCAAGGGCCATGTCCCAACGGCCGAGCTGCGCCTTGAGATGCAGAAGACCATGCAACAGGACGCCGCCGTTTTCCGCACGAACGAGACGTTGGCGGAGGGTCAGAAAAAGATGGAAGGTGTCGCCGACAAGATGGGCGATATCCAGGTCACCGACACGTCGATGATCTGGAATTCGGACCTGATGGAGACGTTGGAACTGACCAACCTTATGCCGAACGCGGTGGCGACAATCACCGCGGCGGCCGCGCGGAAAGAAAGCCGAGGCGCCCATGCCCACGAAGACTATCCCGACCGGGACGACGAGAACTGGCGCCAGCACAGTCTGGTCTGGTTCAAGGGCAATCAGGCGTCGCTGGGATATCGTGGCGTGATCACGCAGCCCCTGACCAGTCACAACGACGGTGGAATCGATCTGAAAAAGATTGCACCAAAGGCGAGGGTATACTGATGCGGAGCGTTTACAAAATTACTGTCCCGGTCGCCGCGCTCGTCGCATTGGCGGTTGCGTTGCCCGCATACGCGCAACCAAATTCGGCCACCTATCGCAAAGCGCTCAGCACCAGCGCTGATGTGCTGGCCACGAATGCGCGCGGGGTCAACGCCTCGGCCATCACCGCCGCGGCCATCTGTGTCGAGACTTATGCCACGGACGATGAGGTTGTACGTCTCGCGCAGGATAAGGGCGCGGTTACGGATCAAACCGTCGCGCTGGTCGGTCAGATTGTGAAACGATATCCGACCTTCATCTGCCTGGATCGGGCGGGTGTCCGAGGACTCCGCGTGCACTAAGCCGCGCTTCTGCTGATCGGATGGATATGGGTTTGACTAGTTCAGAATGGGACGTGAGCGGTGCGCGCAGTTGTCGCCGCAAACACCCGTTCGGGTCATTGAATAATCGCCGCCCAGCCGCAAACCGAACACAATCCCCTCTTAACCCCAAGGTTGAAAAGAACGCGGCAACGCCTTGTGCCTCTTGTCGCGCACGGCGATCGCCGAGTGGGTACGGAGCAGGGAATGAAGACGATCAAAGGTCTGGGCCTGACGCTGGCCGTTGCAGGTCTGCTAGCGGGCTGCGCAGAAACGACGACAACCACGCCCACGGCGTCCAATGCGCTGGTGGAAGACACGACACCCAGATCCGCGGTCGACTGCCGCAATCAGCTTCGGGCGAACAGCGGGAATTCAGGCGTAAGCGTTCCGGTATCGACGCAGCATGTGGGTGCTTCGATTGCCGGTATTCTGATCGGTACCGTTATCGTCGCGAGCGTTCAGTCCAACCAGCTCAAGAAATGCTACGACGCAGTCGGTGCCGCCCCCGAGGAGCGTCTGCCGATCACGGGGACCAAAAAAGAAGGCATCCAAGTGTCGTCGGATGCGACGCAACCGACTGGCAAGTCCTATCGCCGCGGCCCGGGAGGCGGAGCCGGTTTCAGCAGTTTCTGATCGGCCAACCGGAGCCTGATACCGCCGCCACATCGATGGCGGGCGTCGCATGATCCGGTCCCTCATACTGATCTCGATCCTTAGCGTTGCGGGTTGCGCCGAATTCACCCAAACGTCAGAGGACCTGACCCGCCAAAGCGCGAAGGCCACCGTCAGCAAGGTGCTGGCCACCCAGTTGCCTGCCCCTGTGCGGACCGAGGCGATAACCCCATACACTGATTGTGTGATCGACAACGCCTCTGGATCGGAGATCCGAAACTTCGCAACTGATGCTGTGACAGGTGTGGACGCGGCGACGGTCGCGCTTGTCACTCTCGTCCTTGAACGTCCCCCAACTCAAAGATGTATCGCCAACGTGGCGCTTGCCGCCGTGGCTTCGTAAAGGAGAAACACCATGGTTCAACTCACACTCCCCAAAAATTCCCGGATCAAGACCGGCAAGACGTGGCCAAAACCTGACGGCGGCAATAATCTGCGCAAGTTCCAGATTTATCGCTGGAATCCCGATGACGGTGAGAACCCGCGCGTCGACACATATTGGATCGACATGGACACTTGCGGCCCGATGGTTCTGGACGCCCTCATCAAGATCAAGAACGAGATCGATCCGACCCTGACCTTTCGCCGATCCTGCCGCGAGGGGATTTGCGGATCCTGCGCGATGAACGTTGACGGTATCAACACGCTTGCCTGCATCTACGGCATGGATGAGATCAAGGGCGACGTTAAGATCTACCCGCTGCCGCATATGCCGGTCGTTAAGGACCTGATCCCGGACCTGACTCATTTCTATGCGCAACACGCATCCATCATGCCGTGGCTTGAAACCAAGACGAACCGCCCTGCAAAGGAGTGGAAGCAATCGATCGAAGACCGTAAAAAGCTGGATGGCCTTTACGAATGCGTCATGTGCGCCAGCTGCTCGACATCCTGCCCAAGCTATTGGTGGAACGGTGATCGGTATCTTGGGCCTGCGGCCCTTCTCCATGCTTACCGGTGGATCATCGACAGCCGGGATGAGGCAACGGGTGACCGGCTTGACGACCTTGAGGATCCGTTCAAGCTTTATCGGTGCCATACCATCATGAACTGCACCAAGACCTGCCCGAAAGGCCTGAACCCGGCCGAGGCGATTGCAAACATCAAGAAGATGATGGTCGAACGGACGGTCTGACTGTTCTGGTGTCTTTGCGTCCGGGTCGATGCCCCACGTGGATTTTGAAGGCCCTCGGGGTCAGTTCAATTAGTTGACGAAATCAAATTCTGGTCTCAGATTGTGCGCGCCTATCCACTTGCAGTGAGGAGTGCCCATGCCCGAGATCGACCAAGAAGCCTATGACATAGCGGATGCTGTTGCGGGCAAGTGTATCGTGACACGGGCACGTATGCGGGCCCGGGCTCTTACACGGCTCTATGATGCGGCACTTGCACCCATCGGTTTGCGTTCGACAGAGTACGCGGTGCTGATCGCGACGGGGCGCTTCAGATCGGGCCGGATGCACAAGATTGCGGCGGCTTTGTCGATGGACCTTTCAACGCTGAGCCGAAGCATGGCCAAGCTGGGCGCAAAGGGCCTTGTCACAATCCACACAGAGGGCCACCGGACCCGTCTGGTTACGCTGACGGACAAGGGGCATGCGGTCTTGCGAGCCGGGTACCCCCATTGGCAAAAGGCGCAGACCGAAGCATCGGCGTTGTAAACTCAGCTCGTTCGTGCCGCTCTTGATTATCATCCTTTCCGTTGGTGTCACGCTCTATCTCTGGTGGCGGTGGCGCACAACTTCGCTGACGCGCGATTGCCGGTGGCGGCAGGATCGGCAGGCAGAGCAATGGCGTTGTGCGTTTTGCGGGGCGACGAGCCCCGGTCTGGCGGAGCCACGCGTCTGCCTGCGAACCTAACGCAAACGCGCTGCTTGTCCGGTCCGTAAATCAATTGACCATACGCCTGTCCCTGTCGGACAACAGCGCGGTTCGCCCGGCTGCAAGACTGTCGTAGTGACCTCCATTCGATCGCCAAACCAGATGGGATTTCGAGGTTCGATGCCGAACAACCCGCGGACGGGCAGGGCCATGACCCACCGATTGCCGCTTTTCGTGAAGACTGCGCTGTGCAAGGAAACGCTGCCGGCTGAACCCACCACATGAACATAGGCGACGCCCAGGGCGCGCGCTGATTGCTGCGGCGTCGCGCCGTCGGGCAGCCAGATCGACCCCTCCATCGAGCCGGTGGGTGACAACGACCGCCGCAAGAGCGTATCGAGATCACCCCATTCCTGCGCAGTTACAGGCCCCGCGAGCAGTGCCGCCATGGTTAGGATTGTGAGCAGTTTGCGCATCAGGATGCCCCCAGCATGTTCCGACTTTGCCCAAGCCATTGATGCCGGTCAACGCGCTTGCCTGCCCGGATACTGTCGGGCAGGGTCGCGCGAGATTTGCACGAGGCTCGGATCATGCCCCCGAAAGACGCTGAAACACGCCGCTCCATCCCCCCAGTGATCTGCTATCCAACAAACACACTGCCCAAACCCGACTTGCCCAGCCTGAAGCAGGCGCGTCTGGCGGCTGACGTTGTGGAAACCATCCGGGTCCCTCCGCGCCAGGCCCGGTGTTTTCGCGTACCCGCAGGCGGCTTTTTCCGCATCGCGTCAGTCGGCGGGCCGCAGGTTGGGGATCTGAACCTGTGGAATGCTTCGGATCTTTCGGAGCGTTTCTATTCCGGTAAGACCCGCGCACTGCATGGAACGCATGTCAGCACGGGCGATCGTCTTTGGTCAGGTTTTCCGGCTATGCGCCCGATGGCGACGATCGTCGAGGACACTCTGGATTGGTATGGCATCGATGAATTTGGCGGGTCGGTCCATGACGTGATCGGGACCCGGTGCGACCCCTATACACATAACCTGCTGTCGTCGGGCGGCCAGTATCATCATTGCTGCCATTCCAACCTGACACGCGCGCTGGCCGGGGAAACGGGGTTGGAGCTGGCGGCAGCCGAACATCACGTCCACGACGTGCTCAATGTCTTCATGTGCACCGGCTTCACACGGGACACCGGGCAATACTTTATGAAAGCCAGCCCGGTGCGCCCTGGCGACTTTATCGAGTTCTTTGCTGAGATTGATTTACTGGGGGCGCTCAGCGCCTGCCCGGGGGGAGATTGCGGAGCAGAACATTCATCGGACGCGGCGCCTTGTTATCCATTGCAGATCGAGGTGTTTGAGGGGCCAAAGCCGGAGAACTGGGTATCGCCTGCGTGCAGCGGTTACGACCGCAGTCATGGTGGTCAATCAAATTCGCCGTCGTCGTCATAGGGATGCGTCGCAAAAACGGTCCAATACATCATGTAATGAAGCGCAATCGGTCCGATCGAAACCGCGATCATCCAGTCAGTTGTCGTTCCGCCGCGTATCACCAATTCGTTCCCTAGAATGAGTGCCAACAGGCGCGCGATATGCCAGTTGGCCGCGTTGCGTTGTCCGACCGTCCATGAGCGCCCGAACCAGCTGACCGTGCTGAGGTCTTTCGGCCTCAACGTGAGGGATGCGAATAAAAGGGTATAGACCGCGATCAAGACGCTGATCCCGTGTTGAGCCCATGCCAGAGAAGGCGAGAAAAGACCGGCTGCGCAGAGCGCGAAGGGAAAGAGTATTGAGAGGATCACCGTTTCGTCGTCGATCTCGCGAAGTCGGCGGACGGTTGTGGGCAGATTACGCAAAGCGACGAGCGTGTAGCCCAGAACTATGCAAAGCACCGGCAGGTACAAATCAGCCTGCAGCATCATCTGGTTGTACGGTGCCAACAGCGTGAAGGCCGTTAGCGTCGTCAGCCCGAAGACCAACAACGTATTCGGCCGCGGAACACGCGACATAAAGAGAACGTAAAGATCGATCATCCAACTTGGCACCCGAATAGCGTTAAGCAACAAAAACGGCAGCCGTCAGGGCGGGATTGCGAAAGAATTTAGGCGAAGGCCGCTTCGAGCGCGATTTCCACCATGTCACCAAACGTCTTTTCGCGGTCTTCACTTTGAAGCGCTTCGCCGGTTTGCAGATGATCGCTGACCGTCAGAACGGCAAGCGCCCGGCGATTATGGCGTGCAGCCAGCGTATAAAGCTCTGCCGCTTCCATTTCGACCCCGAGGATGCCGTGCCGAACCATCTGTTCGTCGAGATCGGCGCGTTCAGCATAAAACACATCGGAAGAATAGATGCCGCCAACGTGGATCTTGGCCTCGGTTTTTTCCGCTGCTGTGACGGCCGCTCGCAAAAGACCGTAATCGGCACACGGAGCGAAATTAAGCTCTTTCATGATGGCGGTTGACGGGGTTGAAACGGAACTGGCCGTCATTGCAATGATGATATCTCGAATGCCGACGTGGTCCTGCATCCCGCCGCAAGACCCGATTCGGATCAATGTTTGCGCGCCGTAATCGCGGATCAGCTCATTGGCGTAGATCGAAAGTGACGGCATCCCCATGCCCGACCCTTGGATCGTTACCCGATGACCGTTCCATGTTCCGGTGAAGCCAAGCATGCCGCGAACGTTGTTCACCAGTTTGGCGTCTTTCAGAAAGGTTTCGGCCGCCCACTTGGCGCGGTAGGGATCGCCGGGCATCAAAACCGTCTCGGCAATCTGTTCCGGGGCTGTACCGATATGAATTGTCATTCTCGTTCTCTCATATGGTTTGAACGCGAAACAGCATTGCTGCTATTCCGCGTCAATTTGAACAATGACGTCGCCAAAATTGTATTTGCATACAGAATTTCGCCTATTGGGGGCAAAGAGTCGCGAAAGAGTGGCGACAATTCGCCAATTAGGCGAGGCTCGATCAGATCTCAAGCTTTTTCGGATCGGTTCCCTTTTCCATGGCTTTTTTGAACCACTGGGGTTGGCGACCCTTACCGGTCCAGGTTTGCGTGGCGTCTTTGGGGTTGGCATACTTGGGCGGCGCAGAGACCTTTGCGCGAGCTTTGGCAGTCCCGCCCGCGAGATCCGACAGAGAAAAGCCAAACTTTGCAGCGGCTTCTTCGGCGGCTTTCTTGGCTTCTTTCCGGTCGCGCGCTTCGGCGTTGCGCAATTCTTTGTCGATGTCACCGCGAAGCTGCTCCAATTCCACGCGGGTCATTTTTGTAAGGTCGATTGCCATTAGTTATCCTCCGGTACAGTATTTTTGATTGCAAACGACATAATCAACGATATGCCGAAACAGCAATAGCTACACCGGAGCAATTTTGTGTCAGCCGTCTATGCTATTAAGCAGCGGCGGATTTTGGATCAGCCAGCGTGACGATATCCATCATTATCGTATTCAGCTCGAAATCCTTGGGTGTATAGATCTTGGCAACACCCATTCTTTGTAAACGTTCCGCATCTTCATCCGGAATAATGCCGCCCACGATGACGGGCACATGACCAAGGGCTGCTGCGCGCATGCGCTCCATCAATTCTTCGACCAGCGGGATGTGGCTGCCTGAGAGGATCGAAAGGCCAACCACATGAGCATCTTCATCTTTTGCCGCTTTTACGATCTCTTCAGGTGTCAAGCGAATGCCTTCATAGGAAATGTCCATGCCGCAATCGCGGGCGCGCACGGCGATTTGCTCAGCCCCATTGGAGTGACCGTCGAGCCCGGGTTTTCCGACGAGGAATTTTAGGCGGCGGCCCAATCTCGCGCTGACCGTATCGACGGCTTCGATCAGGTGATCGAGGTTTTCGGTCATGTTCGACCGCGCCGCCGCCACACCCGTTGGCCCGCGATACTCCCCATAGGCCTTTCGCATTTCGGCTGCCCATTCGCCAGTCGTCACGCCTGCCTTGGCAGCGGCGATTGAGGGCTCCATCACATTCCTGTTCTCACGTGCCGCTATACGCAGATCGCTCAATGTCTTTTCAACGGCTGCGTGGTTGCGGTTATCGCGCCAATCCTGCAATCGGCCGATCTGATCCGCCTCGACCGCTGGATCGACGACCATGATGCCGCCGTCGCCGGTCACGAGGGGGGAGGCTTCGCCGCTGGTGTACTTATTCACACCGACGACAACAGTTTCGCCCTTTTCAATCCGATTGAGACGCTCGGCGTTGGATTGGACCAATTGGGCCTTCATATAGTCGATGGCCCCCATGGCCCCACCCATTGAGTCGAGGTTGTCAAGCTCGTGGCGCGCTCCGGTCTTCAATTCCTCGACTTTGGTGTCCACGGTGGGGTTGCCATCAAAGAGGTCGTCGAATTCCAGAAGGTCAGTTTCAAAGGCCATGATCTGCTGCATCCGCATTGACCATTGCTGGTCCCACGGGCGGGGCAGGCCGAGCGCTTCGTTCCACGCGGGTAACTGAACGGCGCGCGCGCGGGCCTTTTTCGACAGCGTCACAGCAAGCATTTCGATCAGAATGCGATAGACATTGTTTTCGGGCTGCTGTTCGGTCAGGCCCAGCGAGTTGACCTGCACCCCATAGCGGAAGCGGCGGAATTTTGGATCTTCTACGCCATAGCGTTTCTGACAAATTTCGTCCCAAAGATCGACAAAGGCGCGCATCTTGCACATCTCGGTGACAAACCGGATGCCGGCATTGACGAAGAATGAGATACGTCCGACGACGGCCGGGAAATCCTCGGGCGCGACGCGTGGCTGCAGTTCGTCGAGAACGGCCGTAGCGGTCGCCAGTGCGAACGCCAATTCCTGTTCGGGCGTCGCGCCGGCCTCTTGCAGGTGATACGAACAGACGTTCATCGGGTTCCATTTGGGGACATTAGAGTAACAATACTCCGCCACATCCGCGATCATCTTCAATGATGGTTTCGGCGGGCAGATATAAGTCCCGCGCGACAGGTATTCCTTGATCAGATCGTTCTGAACGGTGCCCTGAAGCTTGGAGATGTCCGCGCCCTGTTCTTCGGCCACGGCGATGTATAGCGCCAGAAGCCACGGCGCCGTCGCATTGATCGTCATTGATGTATTCATCTGTTCGAGCGGTATTTGATCGAACAGGGTGCGCATGTCGCCTAGATGCGCGACTGGCACGCCAACCTTCCCAACTTCGCCGCGCGCCAGAACGTGATCGCTGTCATATCCGGTCTGGGTGGGCAGATCGAATGCGACGGAAAGGCCGGTTTGACCCTTTTCGAGGTTCGACCGGTAAAGCGCATTGGACGCCTTGGCTGTAGAATGGCCTGCATAGGTGCGGATCAGCCAGGGACGGTCTTTGGAGCGGTCTGCCATCTGTAACTCCTGAATCAGCCAGGGCAATAATATTTCAACGAAGTGGTCATATCGGAAATAATCTGCCGCTGTCAATTCGCTGCGTTGCGGCACAACGCTGCCGATGACACAGGCGTGTCATTTCTATCCCGTACCGGTTGTGTGATACTTTCGAAAACGGGGGACACTATGCCATTAAGATCAAATTCACTTGTTTACGCGGCCTTGGCTTTTTCGCTGGTTGCGGGTTTTGCCGGAGCCGAAACCATCCGTTTTGCTACCTTTAACGCGTCGCTCAACAGGTCTAACCAGGGTGACCTTCGCGCCGATCTCGAGACTGGTACGAATGCTCAGCTTGAGGCGGTCGCCGAAATCATTCAGCGGGTTAATCCCGATGTCCTGCTCATCAACGAGTTTGACTATGACCCGGGTACGACCGACTTGTTCATAAAGAACTATCTGAACCAGCAGCAAAACCCATCGGTCGCGCCTGTTGACTATCAATACAGCTTTACCGCCCCCTCCAATACTGGTGTCGCGAGCGGTTTCGACTTGGACAATTCAGGTGCTGCGGGAGACTTTGCCCCGGGAGATGCGCAGGGCTTCGGCTTTTTCGAAGGTCAGTTCGGCATGACGGTGATCTCGAAATACGAGATCGACGAAAGCGCAGCCCGCACCTTTCAGAACTTCCTCTGGAAAGACATGCCGGGTGCCCGGCTTCCAGAAGATCCGCTTGATGTGGATGGAAATGGCGACACGACCAGCTGGTACACGGCGGACGAGTTGGACGTCTTGCGCCTGTCGTCAAAGAGCCATTGGGATGTTCCGATCAAGATTGATGGCGAAACCGTACATTTCATCGTCGCACACCCCACGCCGCCCGTGTTCGATGGTCCGGAAGATCGGAACGGAACCCGCAATGCCGACGAGATCCGGTTCATTGCCGACTACGTTAACGGGGCGGGCTATATCTATGACGATGATGGGAACGTTGGCGGGCTGGCCCCGAACTCCCGCTTTGTTATCGCCGGGGACATGAACTCCGATCCATTCGACGGAGACTCGCTGCCTGGAGCTGCACAGCAGCTTGTGGATGATCCTTTGATCGACACGTCGATTACGCCGTCGTCGCAAGGGGGTGTGACCGCGGCGCAGTTACAGGCCGGTGCAAATGAGGCGCATCTAGGCAACCCGGCATTCGATACGGCAGATTTCGGCTTTGCCGGCTTTACCGACGGCGTGCCGAACCCTGACGTCGAACCGGGAAACCTGCGGGTCGATTATGTGCTTCCTTCGAACACGGGGCTGAACCTGGTTGATGCGGGGGTGTTCTGGCAGGAGCCAGGCGAAGACCCGTTTCCATTAGCAGAATTTCCAACGTCCGATCACCGGCTGGTTTGGGTGGAAGTCACCGTCGAGCCGATCCCGGTGCCGGCAAGCCTGCCGTTGCTGGTGGTCGGCCTTGCGGGGTTCGCTGTGATCCGGAGGAAGCGCGTCTGATTGGTTTGCCGCGGTTATGGAAAGCGGGCTTGAAGTGCTCGCTTTTCCCCAAAATCGACGCGACATAAAGTTTCAAAATCAGTCATAATTTAGTTGCATTATTGCGTGGCGCCCCATATTCAGCAGAGCAAGCCGCGATTCTGCGGTGCGGCAATTATAACGACGTTGAAAGGAGGCTGAAATGGCACTCGACACCGGTATCGCACCTTACGAGGCACCCGAAAAAGACCTCTATGAGATGGGCGAACTGCCCCCGATGGGTTTCGTGCCCAAGAAGATGTACGCTTGGGCGATCCGCCGTGAGCGGCATGGCGAGCCGGACACGGCGATGCAGTTGGAGGTCGTCGACGTGCCCCAGCTGGACAGCCATGACGTGCTTGTCCTCGTTATGGCAGCGGGCATCAATTACAATGGTGTCTGGGCCTCGCTCGGCAAGCCCATCTCGCCATTCGATGGCCACGGCCAGCCTTTCCACATCGCCGGATCCGATGCGTCCGGCATCGTCTGGGCGGTTGGTGACAAGGTCAAGCGCTGGAAAGTCGGCGATGAAGTGGTCATCCACTGCAATCAGGACGATGGTGACGACGAACACTGCAACGGCGGTGATCCGATGTATTCGGACAGCCAGCGGATCTGGGGTTATGAAACGCCTGACGGGTCATTTGCTCAGTTCACCAATGTGCAAGCGCAGCAATTGATGCCGCGCCCCAAACATCTGACGTGGGAGGAAAGCGCCTGCTACACTCTCACGCTGGCGACTGCCTATCGGATGCTTTTCGGGCATGAGCCGCATGATCTGAAGCCGGGTCAGAACGTTCTGGTCTGGGGTGCATCGGGTGGTTTGGGTTCCTATGCGATCCAGCTGATCAACACCGCCGGTGCCAATGCGATCGGGGTCATCAGCGACGAATCCAAGCGTGACTTTGTCATGGACCTCGGCGCCAAGGGTGTCATCAACCGCAAGGATTTCGATTGCTGGGGGCAACTGCCCACTGTCAACACGCCTGAATATGCCGAGTGGTTCAAAGAGGCCCGCAAGTTCGGCAAGGCGATCTGGGACATCACCGGCAAAGGCAACAATGTCGATATGGTGTTTGAGCACCCGGGTGAAAGCACATTCCCCGTGTCAACCTTTGTCTGCAAGAAGGGCGGTATGGTCGTCATCTGTGCGGGCACAACGGGCTACAATCTGACATTCGACGTACGGTACATGTGGATGCATCAAAAGCGTCTGCAGGGCAGCCACTTTGCACACCTCAAGCAGGCATCGGCCGCCAACAACCTGATGGTTGAGCGTCGCCTCGACCCCTGCATGTCAGAAGTCTTCGCGTGGGATGACCTGCCCGAGGCGCATATGAAGATGATGCGGAACGAACACAAGCCCGGTAACATGTCGGTTCTGGTACAGGCGCCCAAGACCGGTTTGCGTACGCTTGAAGATGCGCTCGAAGCTCGTAAGTAGACATTTACCGAATCTACTTAAGGTTGATCAAAGCCCCGCGAATCGTAGCTAGGTTCGTGGGGTTTTTGTTAACCCCGATTCCAGATCAAATGATTTCAAGGCCTTGGAAATCGGCCCCTCGCTATTTCTGGGGAGTAGAAATGTGCGAATTTCATCAGGGGATTAACACATGTTAGGGTTGTCACAACTTCTCATTAACCATCAAAGGGTGTATCAACGCGATGAAAAGTGACTGGATACTGGACGTTCTCACCGATCTGAAAACCTTTGCGCGCGCCAACGAGATGCCGGTTCTGGCAGAGCAACTTGATGACACCGCAATCGTGGCCATGGCTGAGATCTCCTCAATGAAGGAACGGCAGCATGCTCAAGGCGGCGACGACGACAACGTCGTTAGAACGTATCTTGGAGGAGTTGGAGCGCGCTGATACGCTTGCCGACCTGCAAGCTGCGACCGAAGCTTTGCGGGATTACTTCGAAGTCGATCACATCGTTTACCATTGGGTCGATTCAGCCGGGGATCAATATGGGTGCGGAACGTATTCAGATGAGTGGAGAGTCAAATACCTCGCCGAAAACTACGTGCGCGTCGATCCTGTCATTGTCGGCTGTTATCAACGCTTTCACCCGGTTGACTGGAAGCGCCTCGATTGGTCCAGCAAGGCCGCGCGCGCCTTTCAATTGGATGCCATCGAACATGGCGTTGGAAACCAGGGTTTTTCTGTTCCAATTCGTGGCCCCAAAGGCCAATTCGCCCTTTTCACGGTCAGCACGACCTGCGCAGACGACGCTTGGACGGAATTCACTGATGCCAATCGCCGTGACCTCATTCTCATCGCACACTACTTCAACGAAAAGGCGCTTGAATTCGAACCAGATCGGATACCTGAGCAATCCCAGAACCTGTCGCCCCGGGAAATTGATGCGATGACGATGCTGGCCATGGGATACAGCCGGGCGCAGACGGCTGAGACCCTGTCGATCTCCGAGCATACGTTGCGGGTTTATATCGAAAGCGCCCGGTTTAAGCTTGGCGCGATGAATACCACCCACGCGGTCGCGCGGGCTATGAGCCGGGGATTGATCGTCGTCTGACGCCTTGGCAAAATGCTTGATACAACCGTTGCGTGCGTTGTCGATTTGACGCACGCACCGCTCAGCCGTCCTTAACGATCGATCGAGTAGCCCTTTGTCCATCGCACCAAGCGCGATCGGACAAGGAGCCATTACATGCTGCGCTATATTTATGCCAACGATCTTCACACGTTCCCAAAACTCGCCGCGTCCATGTTCCGGGACCGGGCGGACCAGTTCAAAACCCGCCTTGGGTGGGAAGTTATTGTCGATGACAGCGGTTTCGAAACAGACCAATACGACGCCTTGAACCCCCTTTACGTGATCTGGGAAAACGCCGACGGCACCCATGGAGGTTCGATGCGGTTCCTGCCGACCGTCGGACGGACGATGGTCAACGAACATTTCGGCCACCTGATGAGCGGCCCGATCAAATCTCCCACCATCTGGGAATGCACCCGTTTCTGCCTCGCCCGCGGAGCTGAGAGCCGCGTCGCAGCCGCGCTCATGCTTGGCGGTGGCGAGATCATGCAGCAGTTCGACGTGAACCACTTTGTCGGTGTTTTCGACGCCCGGATGGTGCGGATTTACCGGATGATCGGCTCCTCGCCCGAGGTCTTGGGCAGCGCCGGCGAAGGGCGGGAACAGATCAGTGTCGGCCTTTGGCATTTCGCGCCCGAGGCGCAGGCCAAGGTTGCCGCTCGCGCAGGGATTTCGCTCGAATTGTCACGTCTGTGGTTCGAACGCTCCCTCGGGCGCGTTGGAACGGCCGAGCCTCTGGCGCGGATCGCCTGAGGCCGCCGCTGGCGCGACCCTGGTACCTTGTCCGATGCGATTTGAGGTGGCTGCCTCCCGAAGTCTTCGGCCCGCCTATCATGACGATGGTGCAGGTGCCGAAAACCGGTTTCCCCTGTTGGGATCGCACACTAGGGTCGCGCCATGGCCTCACTCTCCCTTTCTGATGACCAGGCGCAGGCATATGATACAGTCGCAAGCCTCTTGCGCGGCGCTGGCGTCGATCTAGACAACGGGTTGCTGACGCCGCCCAAGGCGAACTCCTCCAGGGTCGCGGCCATCACGGGCAAGGCCGGATCTGGAAAAACGCTCCTTCTATCAGAGCTTTACAAGGCGCTCGATGCCGCTGGCGTCGACGTCGTTTCGGGCGATTACGAGGCCCGAAAAAAGCGCGACCGCCGAACACTCGCCATCCTTGCGCCGACCAACAAGGCGGCCTCTGTCCTGCGGTTTCGAGGTGTGCCCGCCACCACGATCCACCGGATTCTTTATACTCCGGTCTACGATCCGAAATACGAACAGATCGCGGAATGGTTGGCCGGCAATGCGGAACGCCCCGAAATCGAGGGCCTGACCGAAGAAGCGCTGGATCGGGCCTACGCCTTTTACCAAACCAACAAATCCATGCCGGGGGCGCTTGCTGCGGCTGGTTTGCGCGGATCGGACTTCATCACCGGATGGAAACGGCGCGAAGAGCCACTGGATATCGGCTTTATCGACGAAGCCTCGATGCTGGATGACAAGCAATTCGAGGATCTTAAAGAGATCTTTCAGACGCTGTTGCTTTTTGGCGATCCGGCGCAGTTGGCCCCGGTCAACCAGTCGGGTGCGATGGTTTTCGAAGGGTTACCAAAGCCCGACGTTCTAAGCCTTGCGCGCATCCACCGGCAGGATGCTGACAACCCGATCCTCGATCTTGCCCACGCCCTTGGCGACCCGCAGCTCGACTTTCAGGATTTTGAGAACCTTGTCGAAGAAACAGCGCAGCGGGACGATCGCGTCGTTTGGGGGCAGCGGGTCGAGGTTGATCTGATGGCTCGCTCGCCCGTTCTGGTCTGGCGGAATGCGACACGGATCCGGCTGATCAACGCGTTCCGCGCGGTCTATGGTGCGCCAGATGATGCCTTGCTGGCCGGTGAGCCGTTGATTTGCGATGGGATCGAATTGCCGCTGAAACACCGCAAGAAGCGCATCGACCTCGAAGCGCGGGGCCTGATTAAGGGGGCGCAGGTCGTCTATCTGGGCGAAGGGCGCAGGCCAGGTTTTTCCAAGCTGCATGTGATAGGCGCGGAGGATCCGCAAGTGTCGGCGGCATCCATTGTGAAAATCGAAAAACCGGATGAGGAAGAGCCGTTCATCCCCTATGCCGCCCGCATGGGTGCCACGTTTCTGCATGGGGCGGCCGTCACAATCCACAAAGCCCAGGGCAGCCAGTGGGAAAACGTGCAGGTGTTTGCGCCGGATCTGTTCGTCGCCGCCCGTATGGGAAGGACCGAGGCGGGCCAGCCGTTGTGGAAACGGCTGGCCTACGTCGCGATTACCCGCGCGCAGCAACGGCTGTTCTGGGTTGTGCGCAATCGTCTATCGAAACCGTCGGGGCCGCTGCCAGTGGATGACCTCAAAGCGATGGCGCCGAAACTGACGCTGGAAGAGGGGGAGTTGGGGATATGAAAACCATCATCGTCACTGGCGCGAGTTCCGGTATCGGGCGCGCCACGGCAGAAGCTTTCCTGGATGCCGGCTGGACCGTCGGTCTGATCGCGCGTCGCGCAGAAAAGCTGGCCGAGATCAACCACGCAAACGCGATCCAGCTACCAGCGGATGTGACGGACGAACGTGCGCTTCACAATGTCTTTGATCAATTCGTCGCCAAAGCCGGGCGCCTCGATGTGCTGTTCAACAACGCCGGAATGTTTGGACCTGCCGCCACGATCGACGAGATTGCACCGGATGATTTTGCCAAAGTCCTCAGCGTAAACGTCATGGGCATGTTTCTGACCGCACGGCTTGCTTTTGCACAGATGCGCAAGCAAGGTGGCGGGCGTATCATCAACAATGGTTCAATTTCCGCCTATGTGCCGCGCCCGAATTCGGTCTGCTATACGACCACGAAACACGCCATCACCGGACTGACACGCAGCCTTTCGCTGGATGGTCGGCCATATGATATTGCGTGCGGTCAGATCGACATTGGTAATGCAGAAAGCGAAATGGTCGCCGCCCTCAAGACAAAGCAGCCCGACATGCCAACGATGGACGTTCGCCACGTGGCCGATGCGGTGATGAACATGGCGTCCCTGCCGCTGAACGCCAATGTCCAGTTCATGACGATCATGGCAACTAAGATGCCCTATATCGGCCGCGGTTAGTTTAGAACCGTTCCAAACCTTGACGCCAATCCTGCGCGGGCGCATATGTGAATGAACCCCAGGAGATGCGCCATGTTCATTCAAACTGAATCCACACCCAATCCGGCCACGCTGAAGTTTCTTCCTGGCCAGACGGTGCTTGAGATGGGCACTGCCGATTTCCCAAGCGCGGAGGCGGCGACGAAATCGCCCCTCGCGGCGCGCGTATTCGCGGTCGAGGGCGTCACAGGTGTGTTCTTTGGCAACGACTTCGTCACCGTGACCAAGGCCGATGCGACGGATTGGGATCATATCAAACCCGCAATCCTGGGCGCGATCATGGAGCATTACCAGTCCGGTCAGCCGGTGATGGAGGGCGACCACACCCCTGCCTCCGGTCATGCCGAACATACGGGGGCCGACTCGCAGATTGTCGATCAGATCAAGGAGTTGCTCGACAGCCGTGTCCGTCCCGCGGTGGCACAGGATGGCGGTGACATCACGTTCCACGGGTTCGAGCGTGGCGTGGTCTATCTGCACATGCAGGGCGCCTGCGCGGGTTGCCCGTCATCAACGCTGACCCTGAAAATGGGTATCGAAAATCTGCTGCGCCACTATATCCCCGAAGTGACCGAGGTTCGCCCGGTTGCCGTCTGATCCACCGATCAGCGGGCGCTGCTATTGCGGCAAAACTCAGTTCGTCGGGATCACATCCCCGCAGGCCGTGGCATACTGCCATTGCATCGACTGCCGCCGCGTTACGGGCGCTCCTGTCGCCGCGTTCGCGGCGTTCAAAGAGAATGCGATCACTTTCCAACCCTTGCTCGGAACGCCAATATCTGTTTCGCCGGGTGTCAAACGATGGTTTTGCAAAGGCTGCGGATCGCCTGTTGCGGCCACTTATGATTACCTTCCGGGTCAGGTGTATGTGGGTTTGGGGCTAATTGATCAGGCTGCCGACCTGCCGCCAGAGATTCACAGCCATATCGGCGCGGCCTTGCCATGGCTGCACATCGTCGATGACGTTGAACGGAACACTGGCAGCGGGCGTGACAGCCTAACGGCCAAGGCCGATGACTGATCCCATGCCCAAGATACTGGCCTTCGACACGACGCATGCCCATTGCGCTGCGGCGATCCTGCAAGACGGCGCATTTCGGGCACTCCGAACAGAGGAGATGCGCAAAGGGCAGGCCGAACGGTTGATGGGATTGCTGCAAGACTGCCTTGAGGAGGCAAATCTGGCTTGGTCTGATCTCGACGCCCTTGCCGTAGGTATTGGCCCCGGGAACTTCACCGGCATCCGGATCGCGGTCTCGGCGGTGCGCGGCCTTGCCCTGGCCCTCGGCATCCCGGTCTATGGTGTGGACGGCCTGGCACAACGGGCGCATCTTTATCCCCAATTCCGGGCGGCCGTCCCTGCGCCACGCGACAACGTCTATACGATTGTCGATGACAGTCCTGCGATGATGCCCCTTAGCGAGGCCGAAGAACTCGATTATCCGCTTTGTCCCGATCCGACACCCGAAGACCTGGCCAGGGCCATTGCTGAGATTGCCGCCGATCGCTGGCCCGAACCCGGTGAAAGACCTGCGCCGCTCTACATCAAGCCGCCGGATGCCGCGCCCGCCAAGGATCCTGGCCCCCAGATCATCGCATGACGCCGCAGGAAATGGCGGCAGTCCATCGAGACTGCTTTCCGCACCGGTCATGGAGCGCGGACGAAATCGAGGCGTTGGCCAGACAAGCCGGTGCCCATGTTCTGTTATCGGGCGACCATCGCGGTTTCCTGGTGGCCCGGGCGGTTCTGGACGAGGCGGAGCTGCTGACAATCGCAGTGGCTCCGGCGGCCCGGCGTGGTGGCGTTGCGCGTGCGCTACTGATGCAGCTGTCGCAGCAATTGCAGCGATCCGGGGTGACTGAACTCTTTCTTGAAGTGGGGGTTAATAACCACCCAGCGATGACCTTGTATGACGGTTTGGGTTTCGTTGTGACCGGTACGAGGCCGGCTTACTACACGTCAGCAGATGGTGGGGCAGAGGACGCAGTGCTCATGCGAGCAGCTTTACCGCTTGGTTAAGCTGGCCAATCCATGTCCACGCCGCCAAAAAGCGGTTGACCCTGCCAAGCCCCTGCTGCCTAATCCACGACGATCAAACACAGATCCAAGGGCCGGCTGCATTCAAGGGCATGGCCCCAATGACCACAACCGGGAGACGTCCATATGACCCTCATGCAGAAATTCCTCGGCGCAAGTGCCGCGCTGGCTTTGTCGGCTGGCGCAGCGCTGGCCGAACCCGCTCTTATCTTTGACCTCGGCGGCAAGTTCGACAAGTCTTTCAACGAAGCTGCGTATAACGGTGCCGTTCGCTGGTCCGAGGAGACGGGCGAGAAGTTCCGCGAGATTGAACTGCAATCCGAAGCGCAGCGTGAGCAGGCCCTGCGTCGCTTTGCCGAGGCGGGCGCGAACCCGATCGTGATGGCTGGCTTCGCCTTTGCCGATGCGCTTGGTCAGGTCGCCGCAGACTACCCGGATACGAAGTTCACGATCATCGATATGGTCGTTGATGCGCCGAACGTCCGCTCTGTTGTCTTTAACGAGCATGAAGGCAGCTATCTCGTTGGAATGATGGCGGCCAAGGCCTCCAAATCGGGCACCGTCGGCTTTATCGGTGGGATGGACATCCCGCTGATCCGCAAATTCGCGTGCGGTTATGCGCAGGGCGTAAAGGCGGCCAATCCGGATGCAACGATTGTGGCCAACATGACGGGCACGACACCGGCCGCATGGAACGACCCGGTGAAAGGCTCGGAACTGACCAAAGCGCAGATCAGTCAGGGTGCTGACGTCGTCTATGCCGCTGCGGGTGGCACGGGCGTTGGTGTTCTGCAAACCGCCGCTGATGAAGGTATCCTGTCGATCGGTGTCGACAGCAACCAAAACTACCTGCATCCCGGCAAGGTTCTGACCTCGATGCTAAAGCGCGTGGACAATGCCGTGTACGAAGCCTTCAACGATGGGCCTGACATGGAAACCGGTTTCCAGGTCATGGGGCTTGCGAACGGTGGCGTCGGTTACGCGATGGACGAAAACAACGCGCCGCTCGTAAGCGCGGACATGCAGTCTGCGGTCGATGACGCGGCCTCCAAGATCGCGTCGGGCGAATTGCAGGTACACGACTATATGTCGGACGATAGCTGCCCGGAGCTGAGCTTCTAAGAAGCTCGCTGAAAATGGGGCCGCCTTCCGGCGGCCCTTGTCTTTCCGCCTGACAGGCCGTGTGGCCGCGCCGCATTCCCCAAACGCCATGCATGATCTGGCGCTCAGTATTGAAGGGGAGGCGCGCCAGCGCCGAGGGCAGAGCCCCGAACAACGGACCGCCTTCGATGACAGAACCCGCGATCGAACTCAAAGGTATCTCCAAAGCCTTCGGACCTGTCCAGGCCAACAAGGATATCTCGATCCGCGTCATGCCCGGTACGATCCACGGGATCATCGGTGAGAACGGCGCGGGGAAATCGACGCTGATGTCGATACTCTATGGATTCTACAAGGCCGATGCTGGCGAAATCTGGATCAACGGCAACCGCACCGAAATTCCGGACAGTCAGGCGGCCATCGCTGCTGGCATCGGGATGGTCTTCCAGCACTTCAAGCTGGTGCAGAATTTCACCGTCCTCGAAAACATCATTCTCGGGGCCGAAGATGGCGGGCTGCTTACGCCGTCATTGAGCAAAGCCCGCAAAACACTGATCGAACTGGAAAAGGAGTATGGCCTGAACGTCGATCCCGACGCGATCATCGACGAGCTTGGTGTCGGCATGCAGCAGCGGGTCGAAATTCTCAAGGCGCTCTACCGGCAGGCCGATATTCTCATTCTCGACGAACCCACGGGCGTCTTGACCCCGGCCGAAGCCGATCAGCTGTTCCGGATCCTCGATCGACTGCGCGAAGAGGGAAAGACCATCATCCTTATCACGCATAAATTGCGTGAAATCATGGACATAACGGATACTGTCAGCGTCATGCGCCGCGGTGAAATGACCGCGACCGTCAAGACATCCGAAACCAGCCCAGAGCGGTTGGCCGAGCTTATGGTCGGGCGGAAAGTTCTGTTGCGGGTCGACAAGGCAGCGGCGCATCCGGGCGACGTGGTGCTGGATGTCAAAGGGTTGCGCGTTATCGACGACAAGGGCGTTGAGCGGCTGAAAGGCATCGACCTGCAGGTGCGTGCGGGCGAAATCGTGGGCATTGCCGGCGTCGCGGGCAACGGGCAGTCCGAATTGCTCGAAGTGCTGGGCGGGTATGCCGAGGCGACAGGCTCTGTCACGCTCAACGGTCAGCCCATCGATCTGTCGGGTAGGCATTCCGACGGACGGTCCCGCCGCGCCAAGGGTATCGCTCATGTCCCTGAGGATAGGCAGCGCGAGGGCTTGATCATGGACTTCATGGCGTGGGAAAACACCGCCTTCGGCTATCACCGCGATCCGGCTTACCAGTCCGGTATCCTGATGAATAACACCGTCATCCGTGAGGATACGGAGGGCAAGATGCAGCGGTTCGATGTTCGCCCACCGAACCCGCGGCTTTCGGCCAAGAACTTCTCGGGCGGCAACCAGCAAAAGATCGTGCTGGCGCGCGAGATCGAGCGGAACCCGGATCTGCTGCTTGTCGGGCAGCCCACGCGAGGCGTTGATATCGGCGCGATCGAGTTCATCCACCAGCAGATCGTCGAACTGCGCGATCAGGGCAAGGCGATCCTGCTGGTCAGTGTCGAACTGGACGAGATCATGGGCCTGTCGGACCGCATCGCTGTGATGTTCGACGGCCAGATCATGGGTGAACGTCTGCCCACTGAGACCGACGAGAAAGAGCTGGGGCTGCTGATGGCGGGGATCACCGACACCGATAAGCCGCACGATGCGGAAGAGGTTGCCCAGGCCCTCGCGCACAGACACGGGGAGGTGCACTAGATGCAGAAGATGCCCCAATGGGCCGAGGTAACGCTTGTCCCGCTTATTTCACTGCTCCTTGCCGCGATCCTTTCGGCGCTGGTGATCCTCGCCATCGGTGAGAACCCGATCGAGGCGGTGAATCTGATGGTCACGGGTGCGCTCGGGTCGACCTATGGCTGGGGATATACCCTTTATTACGCAACCAACTTCATGTTCACGGGCCTTGCCGTTGCTGTCGCCTTTCACGCTGGCCTCTTCAACATTGGGGGCGAAGGGCAGGCGACACTTGGGGGGCTTGGTGTTGCGCTTGTTTGCCTGATGCTGCCCTGGCCGCATTGGTCCCTCGCCCTAATCGGCGCGATACTGGGTTCGGCCCTCTTTGGGGCCGCTTGGGCAGCCATCCCCGCGTATCTGCAGGCCAAACGCGGCAGCCACATCGTCATTACGACGATCATGTTTAATTTCATCGCCGCCGCGGTGATGAATTACGTGCTTGTCAATGTGCTCCGGCCCGCAGGCAGCATGGACCCGGCGACCGAACGTTTCCCCGAGGCGGTACATCTGCCATCGCTCCACGACTTACTCGCTCCTATTGGCATCAGTTTTTCCAAGGCTGCGCCGGCCAACATTTCGTTTGTTGTGGCCGTCATCGCCTGTGTCCTGGTATGGTTCCTGCTCTGGCGGACATGGCTGGGGTATGAGATCCGCTGCTATGGAAAGTCTGAACCTGCCGCGCGGTATGGTGGTATTTCTGCCGTTGGGATCACCATGATTGCCATGCTGATTTCGGGCGCATTGGCGGGCATGATGGCCATCAACAACGTGATGGGTGAAGCCGAGCGATTGGTTCTCAACGCGGTCGAAGGGGCGGGGTTCATCGGCATCGCTGTTGCGCTGATGGGGCGGTCGCATCCCTTTGGCGTGTTCCTTGCCGCGATTTTGTTTGGGTTTCTCTATCAGGGCGGGGCAGAACTGGCGCTTTGGACATCGATCCCTCGCGAATTGATCGTCGTCATTCAGGCGCTTGTGATCCTCTTTACGGGGGCGCTCGACAACATGGTGCGGATGCCGCTGGAGCGGCTGTTCCTTACGATGCGACGCAAGCGTGTGGAGCCAGCGGAGTAAGTTATGGACATACTGGCCCTCTTCGATCTCTCTGTTCTCGATAGCACAATACGGCTGGCTACACCGCTGCTGCTTGCCTGTCTGGCGGGTCTCTTTAGCGAACGGGCCGGGATCTTTGACATCGGGCTTGAGGGCAAGATGTTGGCGGCTGCTATGTTTTCTGCCGCAACGGCTGCGATCACGGGGTCGGTCTGGCTGGGACTGCTGGCCGGGATCGCGGCGTCGATGACCCTTTCGGGCATTCACGGGCTGGCTTCGATCACCTTTCGCGGCAACCAACTGATATCCGGTGTGGCCATCAACTTCCTTGCTGCAGGCATGACAGTGCTGGTCGCACAGGACTGGTTTCAGCAGGGTGGACGAACACCGAGCCTGATCGGTGGTGGCCGCTTCGAAGCGATTGCATTGCCGTTCGCCGAAAATCTGCGCAGCGTGCCGCTGATCGGGCCGGTATATGCAGAGCTGATCTCGGGTCATTCCATCTTGGTCTACGTCGCATTGCTCGCGGTGCCGGGCACATGGTGGATTTTGTTTCGGACCCGGTTCGGCCTGCGCCTGCGCGCTGTAGGGGAAAACCCGGCCGCCGTGGATACTGCCGGCGTCTCGGTTGTCGGTCTGCGCTTTGCCGCCGTGGGGATCTGCGGGATCTTATGCGGCATCGCGGGCGCATATCTCTCGACCGGACTGCAGGCGGGTTTCGTCAAGGACATGACTGCGGGTCGTGGCTTTATTGCGCTGGCCGCGCTGATTTTTGCCAAGTGGAGACCGTGGCATGCCCTTTGGGCCACCCTGCTGTTTGGTTACCTGAGCGCCATCGCGCTGCGCCCTGATCTTATCGAACGGGCCCTTGGATTTCAGGTTCAAGTCCAGCTTTTGGATGCGCTGCCATACATCCTGACCGTGGTGATCCTCGCCGGTTTCGTCGGCAAGGCAATCCCCCCAAGGGCGGGTGGTGAACCATATGTGAAAGAGCGCTGAAGCACTCCAGCCGATTTTTCTGATCCGGCTTTGGTCTACAACAGTATGCTTCTTGAGATTGCCAAGCAGTTCGGAGGGGCCATGCTTTCAGTTCGATCCAGTCTGATCATCGCAGTTCTTTTTGTGGCTGGATGCGGAGAGTTGCCAGATCAGGCAGCAACCGTGACCCAGGAACAGGGTGAGGAGCTTACCGCGCTGCTGACGGGTTTGGCGCGCGAATCCAACGCGACCCTCGCCTTTTGTGAAACGGCCCAGGATACGCGCGCCTGCGATGCCGAAAGCGAAGGTTTGAAGGCGGCCGGTGTTGGCGGCCTTCTGTTGCCCCTGAATGCGACACTGACCGGGATGACAATTGTTGAGGGCGAAGCGGATTTCGATCTCACGATTAACGGGATTGGTGCAGCCTGTGCAAAGGCGCCCCTCATGTTTGAAGAGGCCCAACGGACCCTGAGCGCGCGTGGCTTTTACTGCAATTGGGCGGGAATCGGTAACGTACTTGCGACCGTCGAATTGACGGCTGATTGGACGAATGATCCCGAGGCGGACTTTGGCGGGCGCTATCTGATCCGGTTCAACGGAACCGGAAACGGGTCAGGATCCGGCGTTTACCGCGCGCGCATTCAATAGCGGGTCGTCATTGGCTTTGGGTCGCCAACGTGCCTGAACCCGCCAAACTGGTGCAAAGCTGGCGTAATTCATCAGGCTGCTGTCGCAGCGGCTTGATTTTGCAGGCGCGGCATGGCTATCACCGAATATGCAAGTTTTCCTACCTATTGCCGAGGTTTCGGTAAATGCGTTCCTCCTTTTGGGACTGGGCGGACTTGTTGGCATCCTGTCTGGTATGTTCGGGGTCGGCGGCGGTTTTCTGATGACCCCGCTTTTGTTCTTTATCGGCATCCCCCCGGCCGTTGCGGTCGCAACCGAGGCGAACCAGATTGTTGCCTCGTCCTTTTCCGGTGTGCTGGCCCATCTCAGGCGCCGCACCGTCGATCTAAAGATGGGGACGGTCCTACTGATTGGCGGCCTGATTGGGGCAGGGTTGGGCGTGCTGCTCTTCAACTATCTGAAGTCCCTTGGGCAGGTCGATCTGCTGGTGCGCCTTTGCTATGTCGTTTTTCTCGGCGTGGTTGGCGGGCTGATGTTCATCGAAAGCCTGAACGCCATTCGCAAGACAGCCAAGGGTACGGCTATGCCATCCCGCCGGAAACACGGGCTGGTTCACAAACTCCCGTTCAAGATGAGGTTCCGTGTTTCGGGCCTTTATATCTCGGTCATCCCGCCGCTTTTGGTCGGTTTGTCTGTTGGGGTACTTGCCGCAATCATGGGTGTGGGCGGTGGCTTTATCATGGTGCCCGCGATGATCTATCTGCTGGGCATGCCGACCAAGGTGGTTGTCGGGACATCGCTTTTCCAGATCATATTCGTGACGGCGTTCACCACTCTGCTGCATGCGACGACCAACTATACGGTCGATATCGTACTGGCCGTTCTGTTGCTTGTGGGAGGCGTGATCGGTGCACAGATCGGCACGCAGATCGGTGTGCGGATGAAGGCCGAGCAATTGCGGATCCTGCTGGCGATCATGGTCCTTGCCGTTTGCGGCAAGCTGGCACTGGATCTTCTGCTACAGCCGTCAGAGCTTTATTCGATTGGTGCGCTGGACGGTGGGCATTAGATGCGCGTGATCCTTGCCTTTCTGTTGTTTTCGCTGCCCGCGGTCGCGGAGGAGGTTGTTCTGGGTCTTAGCCAGAAGGAGGTGGCGATCACGACGCAGTTCGATGGGTCCGAGATATTGATTTTTGGGGCGGTGAAACGTGAGGTCCCTATTCCTGAAGGTCCGCCGCTGGAGGTCGTTATCACGGTGGCAGGCCCGTCAGAACCAGTGCTTGTACGCCGCAAAGAACGGCGCTTTGGCATCTGGGTGAATACCGATGCGGTCGAGGTCGACCGCGCGCCAAGCTATTACGCCGTGGCGACATCCGGGCTGTTGCGGGAAGTGCTCAGCCACGTCGAGGACCTCCGCCATAAGATCTCGGTGCCGCGTGCAATTCGGTCGGTCGGGGCGCCGATGACGATCCAGGACGCAACTCAGTTCACAAATGCATTGATCCGCATCCGCTCCGAGGTCGGGCATTATCAGCTTCTGGAAGATCATGTTGCGGTCGATGATCAAACGCTCTTTCGGACCTCGATTGAGTTGCCCGCGGCTTTGACCGAGGGGGACTA
Source organism: Pseudomonadota bacterium (assembly GCA_038521825.1). Taxonomy (GTDB): domain Bacteria; phylum Pseudomonadota; class Alphaproteobacteria; order Rhodobacterales; family Rhodobacteraceae; genus JBCBKL01. The sequence continues at coordinate 157,811 of JBCBKL010000002.1, forward strand.
CGCAACCCGCATCTTTCTGACCCGCGGCGGCAAGGTCATCTCGGCTTATAGCACGACGATCGATGTTCGTAAGGTTGGGCTGGAACGCTGGCTGTTCAGCCTCAGCCGTGAACAGCCACTGGTCTATGGCCTCATGTCGCTTGCCATCGCCATTGCGGCAGGGTGGCTCGCATCGGCGGCGTTCCGGTTGATCCGGAACTAATCGAATATACCACGCAGGCCCTTCTTAAGTTCGTTCTCGATCTTGTCCTTGGCCGCGTCTTCGAGGCTTTTGCCATCCTCGGCAGTCACCCCAAGCTCTTCTTCGATCTTCTGGCTGACCGCCTCGCGCGCCTGCTGTTCGAGCTTTTCCTTCTCGACCGACAGGTTCAGATCAAGCGCCTGTTCCAGATCAGGCAGGATGCTTGGTCCACTCCATGGGCCGCGAATGCGGATCGGGATTGCCAGACCGCTGCCTTCGTTCACCTTTAGCGCGACGGGCGTGAAGAGATAGTCGATGTCTTGTGAACCCAGCCCGACACGACCTGCCCCCCGAGCTTCGAAACTGCTAAGCGACAAGAGCAGATCCTCGTTCACCAGGTTGCCGCCGCTCATCGTATAGGTGGCGCTTAGGCTGTCAAAGATCGTGGTACCGCCCGTGATGTCGCCCGACCGCATCAGCCGGTCGAGGTCTACACCAAGGATCCGGCCCGATCCGATGTTGAGCGATCCGTCACCAGAAAGAGATCGCATGATCGCGTCCATATTGCCGCCCGAGCCAAGAAACTTGATCCGGGCATCGCCTGCGCCTGTCAGCCGATCCAGTCCAACCGCGTCGCTCAGCAGGCTTTCCATCTGGATCCCGGCGGCATTGATATCGCCGCCGACCGACAGGCCGGATCGGTTGTTCACAATGACCTGCCCGGTGACGGATCCGCCGTAGGCGCTGACCTCGCGCATCTCGAAAACCATGCGCGAATTGTCGTTGGTGAGCATCGCCTTGGTCGGCCCTAGCTTGAACTGACCCAGGTCGATGCTTTGAGCCGCAAGGGCGATTTGCGCGTCAAATGCTGCGAGGCCGCTGGCATCGATCGGGTCCTTTGGCCAGCCCGATGATGACGAAGCCGCACCGCTGGAAGATCCGGAGCCACCCGAGCTGCTGCCCGTCGCGCTGGTCAGATCAAGCGGCCCGGCATCGAGCTGGGCGGTGATCTGCGGTTTGCCGTTCAGGCTGATGTCGGCTGCGCCGTTCAGGCGATTGCCGCCCAGATCGACACCCAGATTGCGCAGAGCCAGCTGTCTGTCGGTTGTCAGCGTCAGATCAGCACCGCCGCTGACGCTTTGACCTAAGCCCTGGGGCAAACCGGGGGCGGGCAGGGCAAGTGCAGCCAGAAAGGTGTCGGTGCTGGCCATGTTCATATCAAGCCGCCCGGCGACTTCGCCGGATGTGCCGGCCCGACCTTCGAACTTCGCCGTGTTGCCGCCAGCGGCCAGATCAAAAGATACGGGCTGAACCTCACCGGCGAGAAACCCCGAAAAGCTGTCGATCCTTGCCGTCACATCAACGGGCGTTGCGGTCGGGCGCAGTTGCGCGACGATATCGGCGGGGCCGTCCTGTTCGGGCCAATCGAGGCTCAGATCCACTCCGGAATAGGAAACCCGGTCGCTGCCTTCAGCGTCATAGATCAGCATGGCATCCGTCACATTGAGACGCTCGATGCTGAAGGCTTGGGGCGGTTCGTCGGGGCTCACCTCGGTTTCGATCTGCGCTTCACCGCTGGCATCCGTAAATTGCCAGCTGGCCCTGCCATCAAGGCGCTGCTCAAGGCGAATGGTTGGTGCGGTGGCCTCGATATTGGTGATCCGGATCTCGCCGCGCAGCAGTGATGCGGCATCAACACCGATCGCAGCGTTTTCGGCCGTCAGCATGGGGCCACCTTCGGCCCAGTCGGCATTTCCAACTTCGATCCCGCCCGCCGTAACGCCCAGCACTGGCCAGACCGACATGGATACGTCGCCGGAAATCGTCACATCCCGCCCGGTCACGTTGCGCAATTGATCCGCTGCGATACGCGCAACCTGTTCGGCTGGCAGCAAGAAGATCGACAGCCCGGCCACGATGATGATCACCAGGATCAGTCCAAAAAAACGCAGAATCCACTTCATGACGAGGCCCCCCACTTGGCTGATCTTTAGCTACGCCTATGGTTGAGTCCGCACAAGGGCCGCTCTTTCGGCCGCGTCCGCTTTGCGCTATCTGACCGGTCATGAGCACGAACCCGCCCAGCCTGCGCCCCGACATCGCCCCTGACATTCGATTGCATCAGGACAGACGTACGGGTCAGCCGACCATCGGCATGGTCAGTCTGGGATGTCCCAAGGCGTTGGTCGATAGTGAACGAATCTTAACGCGATTGCGGGCTGAAGGCTATGGCATCTCGCCCGATTACACCGGCGCGGATGCGGTGATCGTGAACACGTGCGGATTTCTTGACAGTGCCAAGGCCGAGAGCCTCGAAGCCATTGGCGAAGCGCTTGCCGAAAATGGGCGGGTCATCGTGACCGGCTGTCTGGGGGCCGATCCGGAATACATCACTGGTGCGCATCCCAACGTGCTGGCGGTGACGGGCCCGCATCAGTACGAACAGGTTTTGGATGCGGTTCACGCGGCCGTTCCACCGTCGCCGGACCCGTTTGTCGACCTGCTGCCAGCTAGTGGAGTGACCCTTACGCCCCGACATTACAGTTACCTCAAGATTTCAGAGGGCTGTAATCACAAATGCAAGTTCTGCATCATCCCGGATATGCGTGGTAAACTCGCCTCGCGTCCGGCCCATGCGATCCTGCGCGAGGCCGAAAAACTGGTCGATGCCGGGGTCAAGGAGCTGCTTGTTATCTCACAGGATACAAGTGCTTACGGCGTGGACCGAAAGTATGATGAGAACCTGTGGAAAACTCGCGCAGTCCGCAGCCACATCGTTGATCTGGCAAGAGAGCTTGGGTCGCTGACTGGCTGGGTCCGTTTGCATTACGTTTACCCTTACCCGCATGTCCGTGAACTGGTGCCTTTGATGGCTGACGGGCTGGTACTGCCCTATCTCGACATTCCGTTCCAGCATGCCCATCCGGACGTTCTGAAACGCATGGCCCGCCCGGCTGCGGCGGCCAAGACCCTTGATGAAATTGCGGCGTGGCGATCGATCTGCCCAGATCTCACGCTGCGCTCGACCTTTATCGTTGGATATCCCGGCGAGACGGAGGATGAGTTTGAGGTACTGCTCGATTGGCTGGACGAGGCACAGCTCGACCGTGTTGGCTGCTTTCAGTACGAGAATGTGGACGGTGCCCGGTCGAACGACCTGCCGGATCATGTGCCCGATGAGGTTAAACAAGACCGGTGGGAACGGTTTATGGCAAAGTCCCAAGTGATATCCGAGGCGAAGCTGGCGGCTAAAGTGGGCTGCACGCTCGACGTAATTGTAGATGAGGTCGACGAGGACGCTGCAACCTGCCGCACAAAGGGTGATGCCCCCGAGATTGACGGTAACCTTTTCATCGATGCGGGTTTCGAAGGTCTCAAACCCGGGGACCTGGTGACCGTGGCGGTGGATGAGGCGGGAGAGTACGACCTTTGGGGTCGTCTGCTGACTTAGGTCGCCGGGCAGATTTGCTTTCGGTTCTTGACTGTTGCTGACTGCGCGCAAGGTTAAACGTCAACAGAAAGGGAGGAATGCATGACAAAGCCAGTGGTTGCCCAAAAAGCCCCGTTTCCGGTCGAGGTCGAAGAGGGGAAGACCTATTTTTGGTGTGCCTGTGGTCGGTCGGCGTCTCAGCCGTTTTGCGACGGCTCGCACAAGGACACCGGTATCGCGCCTACGAAGTACACGGCTGAGGCTTCGAAAAAGCTGTTTTTCTGCGGTTGTAAGGCCACCGACAAGGCACCGCTTTGCGACGGGGCTCATAACGGGCTGTAGCCAATTATTAACAAACCTTGAATCCGTTCTCATTTTGTTCTACTTTGGCGACGCGATCCGTTTGCGAGGCAAGCCATGTCCGAAATGCAAGAACTACCCGGCCTCTTTGATGCCAACCGGGTGCCAAGTGCCAAGCAGGTTGCCTTTGCCAGCGCCTTGGCCCGCAAATCCGGCACTGTTGTTCCGCAGGCGTTGCTGTCCGACCGCGTGGGGCTGTCCGCGTGGATCGACCGCTACAAGGCACGCGGAACCCGGGCTGCCTATCCGTCATCGAAACAAGTCGCTTTTGCCGAACGCATCGCGCGGATCAAACGTCGGCAGATCCCGGAAGAGTGTTTTCGCGACAAGACGATGATGTCCCGCTGGATCGACAGCAACAAACCGCGTTGAAATGTCACTTGGCCGGCAGCAGGCGATGCCTATCTGCCGAGTATGTCACAAGACACGCGGGTGCTTTACAACGCGGATTGCCCGGTCTGCAGTTTTGAGATCAACCATTACGCCGCCTATGCCGATCAAAAGGCATTGCCGCTGCGGTTCGAAGACTTGAATACCCGCGATCTGACCGAATGGGGTCTGACCGCGGACGAAGCGGCGCGGCGGCTTTATGTCTTGAAAGAGGGCCAGATCCTATCGGGCATTCCGGCTTTTGTCGTCCTATGGCGCGAGATGCCAAGATATCGCTGGCTCGCCCGTTTGGTAACGGTGCCGGGGGTCGACTGGCTGGCCATCAAACTTTATGACCACGTCGCCGCCCCCCTGATCTATCGCTGGCATCTCAGGCGGATCGCGCGGCGGGCAGCGGAAACAGAATGTTGATCAAAGATAAGTAGCCAGAAAGCGATCGGCGCGTATCATTCGGCCATGCCTTACGCCTATCCAACGCGGGAAGTCATTGCGGACGGTACGGTTCACGTGCTGGGCCTTGTGGCTGCCGTAATCGCGGCAATCCTGCTGATCGCGCACTTGGGTGAGTTCGGCTCAGGCCGGACTTTTGCAGGCGTCAGCATCTATGCGGGTTTTCTGCTTTTTGCCCTCGTTGCTTCGGCCGCGTATCACCTGCTGCCTTGGGAACGGTCACGCCCGCTATTGCACAAGATCGATCACGCGGCCATTTACCTCAAGATCGCAGGCACTTACACGCCCCTCGTGGTGATGGTTGGGTCTGTCTTTTCCTACGTCGTTCTTGGTGCGGTTTGGCTGATTGCCCTGATCGGAGCATGGGCGCGACTGCGGTTCTGGTCGCCCTCCACGGGGCGGTCATTACCTCTGTATCTCGGGCTTGGTTGGGCCAGCCTGCTGTTGATCTATCCCATGGCGCTCGTATTGCCGCTCTGGTCGATGATCCTGATTGCGATTGGTGGGCTGCTTTATACCGTCGGCGCCGTTCTTTACACATTCAAAAGACTGCGCTTTGAGAACGCGATCTGGCACAGTTTCGTTTTGACTGCGTCCGGTTGCTTCTTTTCGGCAATTGCGCTGGCGGCGACGGCCGAGCCACCGGCGTTCTGACCGCTACAGGCCGGCAGCGACCCGCTGCACGATCGCTTTGCGCTCGGCGTTCGGGGGGTGGGTGCCGAGGAACCTGTCGCCGGGATCGGGGATGCGATCAAAGAACAATGCGCCCACCAAAGGATCAAAGCCGGCGCGCGCGGTGATCACCGTGCCAAGCGCATCGGCCTCCAACTCGAACTCTTTGGAATAGCTGCGCGCGCCGACGGTTGCGCCCAGGCGCTGCGCATTTTCCACGGCGCCAGCATCACCACCCGATAGAGTCGCCAAACCGCCAAAAATCACCGCTCCGGCGACGGCGTTTTGCTGTTGACGGGCAAGGTGGCCTTCAATGTGGTGCGCGGCCTCATGCCCCATGACAAACGCGATTTCGTCAGCATTGCGTGCTTCGCGGATCAGCGCCTGGGTGAAAGCGATGATCGGGCGGCCGGTATCGTCTTCGGTCTGGTAGGCGTTTGAAGGCAGGCCGCGGCGATCGTCCACAACGATCCGGAAATCGCAATTGACGCCGCGTGTCCGCGCCCTGCATTCGCGCTCGGCCACGGGTTCGATTGCGCGCACGACCTGGGCAAAAGTCCGGGCATCGGAACGGGCCGGCAAAGGTTGCGATGCAGGTGCCTGACCCGTTGATGATTCAATCACCACATCGTCACACCCTGCCAACGCGGCCAGAACAATTACAAGCGCGATAAGTCTTTGCATTTCACACCAAATCAGACCCTTCGATTTCGCTGAATGTATCATGTCCGTTCGGTGTTGCGAGTCCCCTTCACGGGTGCGTGACGCCTTGCATCGGCAGCGGATGGGGTTAGGCTGCTGCCATGTTTTCGATTGAGCACGAATTTGACGCGACGGTCATCACGTTGGTGGATGAAGGCAAGGCCCCGTTGCAGGAAGACGTCGTGGTTCACAGCTTTGCGGAATGCATAACGGTCGAACAATTTGACCCCCGGACCGATAGGATGATGAAGGTGACGTTTTCGCCCGAACAACTGCGCGATCTCGCCGCCGCCCTGGATCTGCCGGAAGGGGTTTATCAGTTGCATCCCGATCCCGACGTCGATGAATGACCGCACAGATCACATGCTTTTCCCAGACACCCGAGGTGCACCATGACGACCGGGACCAACGTTAAGACCTATTTCGAAGGTGCCTGGCATGATGACGACGTCATGATCATGCGCGCAGCCGATCATGGATCGTGGTTGGGCACGACCGTATTTGATGGTGCCCGGTATGTGCACGGAAAAGCGCCGGATCTCACGGCCCACCTTGACCGCGTGAACCGCTCGGCTGAGGCGCTGATGATCACCCCGACCGTCACCACGGACGAGATGTTTGACATCGTCTGGGAGGGGCTGAAGCGGTATCCGGCGAATGAAGCGGTTTACATCCGGCCGATGTACTGGGCACTCGAAGGCGGGCATCTTGGCGTGGTTCCCAAGGAAGGCCCGACTGGTTTCGCCGTCAGCCTCGAGGTCATTCCACTGGCCCCCGACAGCGCGTCGACCACGTTGACACGCACCCGGTTCCGTCGCCCGGTGCTTGAGGACAATGTGGTGAATGCCAAGGCCGGATGCCTTTACCCGAACAACGCCCGCATGTTGGCCGAGGCGCGGTCCAAGGGGTTTGGCAACGCGCTTGTCGCCGACGCCATGGGTAACGTTGCCGAAACGGCGACGGCCAACGTCTTCATGGTCAGGGATGGCGAGTTGTTTACCCCCGTCCCGAACGGAACGTTCCTTGCCGGGATCACCCGCGCCCGGCACATGGCAAACCTGGCCGCCGATGGCATGCGGGTGCACGAGAAGGTGCTGACCTTCGACGATTTCCACGATGCGGACGAGGTCTTCATGAGTGGCAACATGATGAAAGTGACGCCCGTTACCGCCTTTGATGACACCCAGTATCAGGTGGGGCCGGTCACCAGGCGCGTCCGCGAGATGTACTGGGATTGGGCGCAGAGCGAGACATGACCCAACCCCTCGAATTCTGGTTCGAATTTGCGAGCACCTATTCCTATCCTGCAGCGATGCGGGTCGAGGCCGCATGCGCCAGTCAGGGCGTTCCGCTGGTTTGGCGCCCGTTTCTTTTGGGGCCGGTCTTTGCGGCACAGGGGCTGAAGGATTCTCCTTTCAATATCTATCCGATCAAGGGCGCCTATATGTGGCGGGATCTGGAGCGGCTTTGTGAGGCGCAAGGCCTTGATTTCAAACGCCCCTCCGACTTTCCGCGCGGCAGCCTTTTGGCCGCCCGCGTCGCTTGTGCCTTTAGCGATGCGCCATGGGCCGGCGCGTTCATCCGCAAGGTCTATGACGCGAATTTCTCCCGTGATCTTGATGTTTCTCAGCCGCAGGTGATCGTCGATCTGCTGACTGACCTCGAGCAGGACGCACGCGTGGTGGTCGATGCTGCCCAAGCGCCGACCAACAAGGATGTTTTGAAAGCTCTCACCAAGGAAGCTGCAGACAGGGGCGTCTTTGGGGCGCCGACCATGACCGTGGGCGAAGAGCTGTTCTGGGGCAACGACCGCCTTGATGCCGCGATCGCGTGGGCCCTTCGGGAGTGATTGCGCCGCTTGGTGGAATGCGTCATGGTTCCGCGCGGAACGGAGGACCCCATGCGCAAGTTTCTCGTCGTGTTGGATGACAGTCGTGAATGCCTGAATGCGATGCGCTTTGCCGCGATGCGGGCCTCTCACACCGGCGGGGGCGTTGCGATCCTTTCAGTTATCCCGCCCGAGGAATTCAATCACTGGATTGGTGTGGGCAATGTCATGCGCGAAGAGGCGCGTGAACGCATCCACGCGCATTTCGAAGTCTTCGCAAAATGGATGCGCGACAAGCAGGGGATCGACCCCGAACTCGTCATCCGAGAAGGTCAGGCCGTCGACGAGATCATGGGCCACATCCGCGAGGACTCCGAGATCGGTGTTCTCGTTCTCGGGGCTGGCACAGACAACAAAGGGCCCGGTCCGCTCGTTACACAATTGTCGCGCAATGCTGGGTCTCTGCCAATCCCGATCACCATCGTGCCGGGTGATCTGAGCAAGGAAAAGCTCGAGGCGATCACCTGAGCGGGCTATTCCGCTGCGGTCTGGTACTCATCCCGCCGCTTTAGCCACGCCATTGAAAACGCTAGGGAATCTTCGTCGCGTCCCTTCGGTGTCATATCCAGTAAGTGATAGGCAGTATTGAGGATATCGAGACCCCGCCCGTAGGTCGAATAGCTGTGCGCGACACGTCCGTCCGTCAGCCGAGTGAACACGCTCAAGCCAGGGCTTTCTTCGCCATGGGGTTGGCCGGTGTAGTTATAAACCGGGTCCTCACCGCCACCAGATGCGGGGAAGGTGACACCGAAATCCTGTCCAAATGTCGTCTGACCGGCAGACACCCAGTTGAGGGTCCAGCCCATCCGGTCTCGGTAATCGAGCAGCGTCTTTAGCGGTGCATTGGCGGCGATGACCAAGGCTGTGTTACGGGCCGCGAGATGCACATCGATTCCATTGAAATGATCGCACCAGAAGGAACAACTGGGGCAACCCTCGGCCCAGTTGGGAGCGAACATAAAGTGGTAGACGATGAGTTGGCTTTTGCCGCCAAAAAGTTCGGCAAGTGATTTGGGCCCTGCTTCGGTGTCAAATTCATAGTCCTTGCCGATCAGAACCATCGGCAGTTTTCGACGGGCGGCGCTGAGCGCATCACGTTCTTTCGTAAACGCCTTTTCACGGTCAAGCAGTTCGAGGCGTGCCTTGAGCCATGTATCGCGGCTCACCAGTTGGTCAGACATGTCGGTCTCCCTTCCACATGGACAGAATGATGTTAAAAGCTCAACTAAAGTGTTGACTAAATATTCGAGATAGTCAATACTTTAGTTGAGTAATGAGGTGACAATGTCCGATCTGAACAGCATCTTTTCTGCCCTCGGTGACGATACCCGGCGGGCCATTTTGGCTCGGCTGATGGAGGGTGAGGCGCCTTTATCCCGGCTGGCCGAGCCTTTTGACATGTCACAGACGGCCGTAACTCGACACGTCCGCGTGTTGGAGGCGGCAGGCCTGGTCCAGGTCGAAAAACGGGGACGGGTACGGCACTGTTCGCTAACACCGGAGCCCTTTGCCAATGCGGCCTCATGGCTTGAAGATTATCGACCCTTCTGGGAAGCCAGGATGGAGAATCTTGCACGCTATCTGAAGGCGGAAGGAGACAAAGAGTGATGGAGGTGCTTGTATCTGCGCCGGGTGAAACGCCCGTCATAGTTGAAGCGATATTGCCTGCCAGTCCCGACCGGCTCTTTCGGGCATGGACTGACCCGGCTGAGCTGAAGCAATGGTTTGGCGCGGATCCAAGCTGGATTCAAAAAGTCGAGATCGATTTGCGCGTGGGCGGACACTGGAAAATAGAGATGTTTGGCCCGAACGGATCGATCGAATGGCTTGACGGCCATTATACCGTAATTGAACCAGTCAAACGCCTTGCCTTCACATGGCAGCACAACTCGAGAAATCAGGCCGGACAACAGCAATCCACGCCACTGTCCGAGGTCAATCTGCAGTTCAGAGTGCACGGCCAGGCGACCCGCCTCATCCTCGAACACCGCGCCATCGCGTCGGAAGGCGGGCGTATTGGAGTTCGCGACGGCTGGTCAAAGAGCATGCGGCATCTGGCGGCTTATCTGCGGTCGAGCTAGCGCCGACGCCGGTAAATCCCCATGGTAACGCCTGACGGCGAATGGGCCGCCTTTATCAGGTCGAGCTTGCCGACCGGCATGTCTATTTCGAACAGGCGTTTGCCTTCGCCAACGATCACGGGAAAGGTCCAAAGGCGGAACTCATCGATCAGATCATGAGCCAGAAGGGACTGGATCAAACGCCAGCTTCCGTGGATTTGCAGCAGGGGACCATCTTTCTCTTTCAGGGCCTTTACCGCCGTTGGCGCATCGACCCCCAGATGATGTGAGTTTTGCCAGTCCAACCCGTTGCCGCGTGTAGATGCCACATGCTTGGTCGCCGAATTCATCCTCGCGCCAACCGCATCGTCACTGGGCACGTTTGGCCAGTATCCGGCAAATTGGTCGTAAGTCGTCCGGCCAAAGACCATGTCATAGGGTTCGGACATCGCATGCAGTTTGACCTGTTCCATCACGCCTTCGTAGTAGGGCGCGGCCCAACCGCCTGTTTCAAATCCCCCGGTACGATCTTCGTCCGGTGACATTGGCGCCTGCATCACGCCATCGAGCGTTTGAAAAGTTAATACAGCGAGTTTTCTCATGCCTTGATATGTGTGCCCATCTCACGTGGCGGCTTGTGAATTGTTTGAAAAAGTCTGTTTCGGTCCGAGCTAAAGTTCAGAAAATAGGTATCGGATCGAACGCAATTCCCCGGTAATTCGCAATGCATTCGTCTTCCCCCATTGGCGGCGCTAAAACGCTCGTCGGTAGGGACGTTAACGAATTTCCCGTTATTCTAGAAGCAGATATCTACCGATCGGCCTTCTGCCGCCGATTGCTGAGCGGCCATCCCCATCATCACCGCGCGCCACCCATCCATAAGCGAAACGTCGGGTTGCGATTTCTGGCCGCGAACAAGGTCGAGGAAGCGCTGATGTTGATAGAACGTCGATCCGTTGTGATCCCCGGCTTCTAGCAAAGACGCATCGACGGGGATTTCGATTTCCACCGGACCCTTGGGATGCCGCGGGCTCTCGATGACTTTCGAGATTGGCGCAGGGCCAAGATCGCTGGGCCAGAACCGTCCCGGCCCCGGTACGAAGGCTTCGATCTTGCCGCCTGGACCGACGGCGGACAGCTCTTCCTGATACCGCGATCCTTCGGCGAACATGCACAGTTCAAGCATCGCCCGACTGCCGTTCGCAAAATCCAGAATGACATAGCCGTTGTCGATGATATCCGGCGTTTCACCGTCGTAGGATTCGTCGAGGTGATTGACCGATTGCGCGGCAGAGGCCATCACGCGGACGGGTTCGGACGCCAAGGTCAGCCGCATAAGATCGAAGAAATGGCAGCACTTCTCGACGAATGTGCCGCCAGTATATCTATTGAAGCGGTTCCAGTCTCCGACCTTGGGCAGGAACGGAAAACGGTGTTCGCGGATGGTCAGCATCTGAACGCCGCCGGTCGCAGTCGCGGCGCGTTCGAGGAACGCTGCAATGGGCGGCATGTATCGGTATTCCATCGCGACCCATACTGGCGCTCGGTAACTGTCGCGGAACGCCTTCAGCTTTGCTGCGTCGGATGGGTCGGTGAATAGGGGCTTTTCCACGAGGATGGGCAGCGCGCGCTTTGCGGCAATTTCTTCCATTTGGTCGACGTGGCAGAAATTTGGGCTCGCGATGATCAAGGCGTCGATATCGCTTTGGCCAACCAGATCATCCAACGATGCGGAGCGGCGCGCGCTTGCGGTCAGTGCAAATCCCGCGCGCGCCATCGCATCGTCCGGTTCGTAGATGGCCGTCACTTCGGCTCCGTCCAAAAGCGCGACGTTTCGGATGTGCTCTTGACCCATCATTCCGCAGCCAATCAGGCCATACCGAACCGTATCTACCATCGACGTTCCCTATCTGAGACGCTGCACATACACCGCCCTGTCCGTGTCAAACCATGTCCGTGAAAACTCAACCGGCTCAGGCAAATCCGACCAGCTGAATCGCTCGACATATCCCGTGACGGAACCGACCGGTTTTGTAAATGCGTCGGGCGACCACTCGGGGACTTTGGCGAGGCTCACGCGATCTTCGGCGCGCCGGATCCAAAACCCTAATTGCGATTGGTAGAAATGATAAAGAGAATCAGACAGCGCAGCGGCGGTGACTTCTCCCGCCGCGCGGTCCAGCCAGATTTCTTCCAGAGCGACAATTGTATCATTCAGATAACGTAGTCGACGGATGCGGGAAGCATGGCTCGATTGCCCGAATTCCGGCAAATCACCGGGCTTTCGCAGCGTTTCGACGGACAGGATCGTGGCGCGGGGCAGGCCACCACCGCCCAGCAATTCCAGACGGAACATTGCATAGACACCCTGCCCATCATTGCCTGTTCGGACATAGTTGCCGGAACCATGGACACGGTCCAAAAGCCCTTTGGTTTCGAGCTCTGCGAGGGCTTTGCGCAGCGTTCCGATCGACACCCCAAGCTGCTTCGACATCTCGCGCTCTGGCGGCAGGCGTTCGCCGTCGATCAAGCGGCCCGCACCAATATCGCGGATCAAAAGCTCAGCCACCTGCACATAGACAGGCAGGGCATTCGGGCCTTGAAAACTGGACTTCACGCGATGTTCCGATCCGGGCATGCAGCAAATTGATACATTATTGATTTACATCATGGCGGATGCTACGCAAGACGAAATTGCGCAGCAGAAAGGCAGCCCATGACCATCGTCCCAATCACCTCGCCTGATCTCGATGCGGCCGAGGTGTCGTGGTTTTCGGCGCTGTGCTCGGACGATTACCAGTTTCTTGGCGTGCCGGATGGTGATCTGCGGTCGTCCTGGGCGCATTGCTCGGACATTGTGAAAGAGGCTGAGGCGCAGGGCTTTCGCAACATTCTTTGCCCGTCGTCCTATCAGGTCGGTCAGGACACGCTGTCATTCGTGGCGGGGTGCGCACCCATTACCTCAAAGATCAATCTGCTGGCCGCCGTCCGCTGTGGCGAAATGCAGCCCATCATGCTGGCCCGCACCATCGCGACGCTCGACCACATGCTGGAAGGCCGCCTGACAGTGAACATCATCAGTTCGGATTTCCCAGGCGAAAAGGCCGACAGCAACTATCGCTATCAGCGCTCGCGCGAGGTCGTCGATATCCTGAAACAGGCCTGGACGCGGGACGAGATAAATTATGATGGCGAAGTCTATAACTTTACCGGCCTAACGACGGATCCCGCGAAACCCTACCAGACTGGCGGGCCACTTTTGTATTTTGGTGGCTACTCTCCTGCGGCGCTCGAACTCTGTGGCGAACATTGTGACGTCTATTTGATGTGGCCCGAGCCAAAAGAGGCAATCGAGGGCCGGATGAAGGCAGTGAATGAGGTTGCGGCGCGGTATAATCGGACGCTTGATTACGGCCTGCGGGTTCATATGATCGTGCGCGATACCGAAGCCGAAGCGCAGGACTATGCCGACTACATCGTTTCAAAACTCGATGACGAATATGGCCGCCTGATCCGCGAACGGGCGCTCGACTCTACATCGCTTGGGGTCAGCCATCAGGCTCGTGCCCGCGAATTGGCTGATGAATTCGGTTATGTCGAACCTGGACTCTGGACCGGCGTTGGCCGCGCGCGGTCGGGTTGCGGTGCGGCGCTGGTCGGGTCAACGGATCAGGTCATGACCAAGATCGAAGAATATCAAAAGATGGGCATTCGTGCCTTCATCTTCTCGGGCTATCCGCATATCGACGAGGCCCGCCATTTCGGCAGCCGCGTCTTGCCGAACCTGAAAACCTGCTCGCTGCCACACGCCTATGGCCGTATCCCGGTGGGCACCCCGGAAACGCCACTTGGCGTAGGAGTTCGCCGCTGATGGATCGCATAACGCTTTCCCCGTCCCTTGAAATGAGCCGCATCGTTTACGGCATGTGGCGGCTGGCTGATGACGACGACACCACCGCGGTCAACGTCGAGCGGAAGATTAACCTATGTCTCGATCAGGGCATCACGACATTCGATCAGGCGGACATCTATGGCGGCTACACTGCCGAGGCGGTGATGGGGCAGGCGATGAAGGCTAACCCCTCCCTGCGAAACCGTATGGAGATCGTGACCAAGTGCGATATCGTGGCCCCGGTGGGTCGCTATGCCGATGCGCCCTGCAAGTACTACGATACATCACGCGTCCACATTGAGAAATCGGTGGACCTGTCCCTGCAGGAAATGGCGATTGATCATATCGACCTGCTGCTGATCCACCGCCCGGATCCGATGATGGACCACCATGAAACGGGGGCTGCGCTGGACGACATCGTCGCATCCGGCAAGGTCGGTAATATCGGCGTCTCGAACTTCCGCCCATGGGATTGGGAATTGCTGCAATCGGCAATGAAAACACCGCTGGTGACAAACCAGATTGAAATCAGCATGGCCGAGATCAACCCGTTTACGAACGGGGACATCGCTTTCCACCAACGGCAGGGCCATGCGATGATGGCGTGGTCACCGCTTGGGGGCGGGTCGTTGATGAGCGGTGACGGTGCAGCGGCCAAGGTAATGGACGAGATGGCGCAGCGGGCAGGGGTCGACCGGGCCGCGGTGGCCGTGGCGTTTCTGCTGGCTCACCCTGCCAAGATCGTCCCCGTCATGGGCACCAACAACCTTGACCGGATCGGCAAGATCTCCGACGCGCTCAGGGTCGAGCTGAGCCGCCCAGACTGGTACCGTCTTTACGAAGCCGCGTTGGGTCAGGAGGTTCCCTAATGAACGCCTTTGCGCCCGCCATGCCGATATCGTTTCAACCCGACACCGAAAACACCCGCCTTTTACGGGATGCCTTCGGGCGCTTTGCGACCGGGGTGACCATCGTGACAACGGGTTCGGATGATGGGCCGGTGGGGATCACCGCGAACAGTTTCTCGTCGGTTTCGCTCGAACCTCCTCTCGTGCTCTGGGCGCCCGGAAAAAGTTCTCGCCGGTTCAAGTATTTCGAACGGGCCAAAAACTACGCAATTCACATTCTTGGATCGGATCAGGCTAAGCTGTGCGAAACATTTGCAAAAAACGCATTTGCACTGAATGATGCCGATAGCGACGTGAATGAATTTGGCGTTCCGCTCATCCGAAATTGCCTGGCGCGTTTCGAGTGCACGCGGGTTGCCTGTTACGAGGGGGGTGATCACGTGATCGTCCTGGGTCAAGTCAACAGGGCCGAGATGCGGGACGGAGACGCGCTAGGCTTCTTTGCCGGCAAGCTCGGCCAATTCGCGCAAACATAAGCGCGTCACGCCAGCCTGGACCGCTGGCAAACAGGGAGGATCCGCATGGGCGGATTGCTGGCGGTGCTTGCACCGCTCGGGGTTCTGAACGCGACCGTGCTGCGTATCTGCCGCGCGGTTGGTGTCGTTGCGATTGCCCTGATGGTGGTGGCGATCCTGATCCAGGTGTTTTATCGCTACGTGCTGAACAATGCCTTGCCTTGGCCGGATGAGGCCGCGCGGTTCTGTATGCTTTGGATGACGGGCCTGATGGCGCCCACGGCATTCAGGCGAGGGGGCTTTGTCGCCATCGATTCCGTTCGCTTGTTGCTGCCGCGACCCCTGGGTCAGATACTTGCGCTGTTCCTGTTGGTGATCTCGCTGGCGGTGCTGGTCTTTGCGATCATGATCGGATGGGGCGAAGTGACTGGCTTCGGGGGCCGCTTCACAACCGCGTCGCTATACATCCCGACATCGCTCAGCTTTGACGAATTCTTCCGTATTCCGCGCAGTTGGATGATGGCCTCGCTTCTGGTCGGAGTCACCCTCCTTGCCGTCGTGAATGTCGAGCTATTGCTGCGCAACATCGTAATCCTGCTGGGTGGAGAAATGCGCCTCAGGCCAATTGCACAAGCCGAAATGAGCGGGGCCGAGTGATGCTGATCTGGTTCCTGCCCACGTTCCTCATCTTCCTGCTGATCGGCCTGCCGGTGTTCTTCGGCCTGCTCGCGGCACCGGGGATCCTGCTCTATCTCAACGGGCAGGAAAAGGACATCACGCTGCTTTATCGAAACGTTTACAACGGGATGGACAGCTTTCCCCTTATGGCGATCCCATTCTTCATGCTTGCGGGCGAGTTGATGAACAAGGGCGGCATCACGACCCGGCTGGTGGAGTTCAGTCAGGCGCTGATGGGCCACCTGCGGGGCGGGCTGGCGCAGGTCAATATCCTGTCCTCTATCCTGTTTGCTGGGCTTTCGGGATCGGCGGTGGCCGATACGTCGGCGCTTGGGTCGATGCTGATCCCGGCGATGGAGAAAGAGGGCTATTCCCGCCGCTTCGCTGCAGCGATCACGGCCGCAAGCTCGGTGATCGGTCCCATTATCCCGCCGTCGGGTATCATGATCATCTACGCCTACGTGATGGGCGAATCCGTGGCGGCGCTGTTTCTGGCGGGGATCGTGCCCGGCATTCTGGTCGGGTTGGGGCTGATGTTCATGGTCCGCGTGCTGGCAGATCGGTATGACCTTCCGGCAGCGCATCGGGTCGTCCTGACAGGAACCAAGCTAGGCCCGCTGGAGCTTTGGTTTTCATTCATCCTTGTCCGTCTCAACCTTGGTTGGCTGCTATCGCAATTCGTGCCGCTGGGCGAGGCGCCGACCGCGACAGCCTCCTGGCTCACCCTGGTCGGGGGGATCGTCGCGGCGCATGCATTCTTTGTCGGATTGCGCAGGCTGGTCAGCCACGACTTCCGGATGGTCTGCAAGCGGGCGGTGCTGCCGCTGCAAACGCCCATTCTGATCCTTGGTGGCATCCTCGCCGGTGTCTTTACCCCGACCGAGGCGGCGGCGGTCGCCGTCGCTTATGCGCTGCTGGTGGCGCTGTTCGTTCTGCGCACAATGCGGCTGGCCGATCTGCCCGACGTACTCAGCCGGGCGGCCCTGACGAGCGCGGTTGTCCTGTTGCTGGTCGGTGCGGCCATGGCGTTCAAGACGGTGGTCTCGCTCAGCTATGCACCACAGATCCTTGCCGACCTGATCCTTAGCCTTTCCGACAACCCGCTGATCCTGTTGTTCCTGATCAACCTGCTGCTCTTCGTGGTGGGCATGTTCCTTGATGCGGGGCCAGCGATCATCATCCTTGGGCCGATCCTCGCCCCGATCTTCACAGACCTTGGCGTCGATTCCATCCACTTTGCCATCATCATGAGCGTTAACCTGACCGTTGGCCTTGCCACCCCGCCGATGGGACTGGTGCTGTTCGTGGCATCCGCCGTCTCGCGCGAGCGGGTGGAGACGATCGCCAAGGCCATCCTGCCATTTCTAGCGGTCGAGATCCTGGTGATCTTCCTGATCACCTACGTGCCCGCGATTTCCATGACGATCCCGCGTTTGACGGGTTTTGCAAACTGACAAGTATGTAAACGGAGGACACAGCATGCTGAAACAAACCCTTAAGACGTTAACCGTCGCGGCCATGTTGGCCGGGTCGGCTTTGGCGGCGTCAGCGCAGGATTATACGATCCGCGCAACCGCCAATTCGAATGAGAACGATGAAGACTATGACGGCCTCGTGGTCTTCAAGAACTTTGTCGAAGCAGCATCGAACGGTGCCATAGCTGTCGAGCTTTTCATCGGCACGCAGCTTTGTTCGAATGGTGCGGAATGCCTTCAGGGTGTGGCTGACGGCAATATCGATGTCTACATTTCGACGTCGGGTGGTGCCTCGGGCATTTTCCCATATGTGCAGGTGCTGGATCTTCCCTATCTGATGGCGGATGACCGGGTAGCCGAGCACGTCTTGTCAGGTGACTTCACCCGCAAGATGCGCGACATGGCGCTTGAGGATTCCGGCGGCGCGATCCGTCTGATGACGATCGGCAATACTGGTGGCTGGCGCAACTTTGCGAACACCAAGCGCCGCATAGCGAACCCGTCTGACATGGAAGGGCTCAAGATCCGGACCGTCGTGGCAGATCTGCCGCAGGAATTGGTCAAGGCCCTGGGCGCGTCGCCCACGCCGATCCCGTGGCCTGAGCTCTTTACGTCGTTCCAAACGGGTGTTGTTGAAGGATCGAAGAACGGCATCACCGACATTATGGGCATGAAATTCCCGGATGCCGGTCTGCAATACGTCACGCTGGACGGGCACGCGTACATGGGCGCGCTCTGGTGGATGAACAACGAAAAGTTCATGGGTATGCCCGAGGATATGCGCCGGGTGGTGGTTGACGGTTTCTATGCTCTGCAACAGGCGACGTTCGCATCACCCAAGCGGAAATCGATCAAGGCCTACGAGGATTTCGTTGCAGGCGGTGGTGATCTCTATGTCCCCACGCCTGAGCAAAAGGCGGCCTTCAAAGAGGCGGCAACACCGGTTTACGACTGGTTCAAAAGCAACGTGGCCCGCGGGGACGAGATCTTTGACGCGCTCACGACAGCGGTTGCCGACGCCGAGGGTGACATCAATGGTGCACGGGCGGCAGACCTGAACTGAGGAAAGGCGGGCCCGCGCCCCTATGGACAGACTAAAGAAGGGCCATCTCTCGCGGGGTGGCCTTTTTGCGTGTGTTTTGCGGGGCAAAGTGCGCTTTCGATACTATCGCGCCAACCTGGGCTTTGCGGGAGCCTTCGGTAAAGGGGCGCTCATTGAGCGGGCCCACATGTTGAGCTATTTTTCGCGGTGATCTCTTTACAATAACGAGGCAGCCCAAAAAGGAAGACGCATGATCGCCTATGTCACTGTCGGTGCCGACGACATCGCTCTTGCGAGACAGTTTTATTCCGCGTTCCTGCCAGCACTCGGCTACGATCTTGATGAGGGTCCCGAGGGTCTGAGCTACGCACTGCCTGTGCAGCCGGGTCAGGCTCCGGTTTTGCCTGAATTCTATGTCAAACCCCCATTCGATGGCCGCCCTGCCTCGGCTGGCAACGGTTCCATGGTCGCATTCGAGGCACTTAATCAAGAGCAGGTTCGTGACCTTCACGCCGCAGCGCTTGTCGCGGGCGGTTCCGACGAGGGCCAGCCGGGTTTTCGCGCTTCGTATGGACCTAACTTTTATGTTGGCTACCTTCGCGACCCACAAGGCAACAAGATAGCACTGTTCTCGAGCGATCCGAACGAGCCGGGGCGAGACGGGTAATGCGGTTTTTACCTGGGACGACATCGCGACGTTACTGCCCGGCATTGTGTTCAGTTCGACGGCACGGCTGAGCGCTTGCCAGCTTGCCGCCAAAATGTACGCAGGTTAGCTTGCGGGAATGGTGCAAACACTGGCGATACCATTGACGTTTGGCGATGATAGAAGCGCGATTGCCAGCTTCGAGCAAGGAGACGGCGCCGGACTTGCAATTTTGTTGCCCGGGCTTCGCTACGGCTGCGATCGTGCTGTCCTCAACCATGCCGCCAAAGTCTTTCGATCTCTTGGTCACGGCATCGCAAAGCTGAACCTGTTGTACGTCGACGATGCCGCGTTTTTTGGGGCGGATGAGGCGGCTCAGTTGTTTCAGATTGCATCGGATGGCCGCGACATCATTGGTCACCTGACGGCTCGCGCGCCCTACGAACATAGTTGGATCGTTGGGAAGTCTCTCGGCACGCTTTGGATGGGAGCGGCCTTTTGGCATGACCGATGCCCCACGGACAGAACTCACGCTGTCTGGCTGACACCAAGTCTGCTTGATACACCGCTGCTCAGGCAGATGATGGCGCAGGATGCTCCGTCGCTGGCGGTTCTTGGCACCGAAGATCCTTCGAACCTTCCGGAGTTCGTTGATCCCATTCGGTCAAAAAGCAACATTGACCTTTGCATGATCGAGGGGGCGGATTATGTCTTTGCACATGCCGACGGACCGCAAGCATCGCGGGCGGTTGTTACCGCCGCCGAGAGCGTTGTTGAGGATTGGATAAAGCGAAAATCAGCAGATTTTTGAACCGGCCGGATTGGGTCCAGATCCGGCTTGCATGTCTGGCGTGAATGCATGTTTCGCCACCAGGTTGGATGATGCTTCGAAAACGTCCATGTCAGGGGCTTTTCGTTCGAAACGACCAGCACCGCGCTCTTTCCAAAAGAAAAAACCCCTGCCACACTTAGCGGAATGGGTACATCCACACCTTGTAGTCGTCGACGAGAATATGCGCTTTTTCGATCTCATCCGCGGTCATTTTCTTGACCACTTCCTCAAGGCTGATCGCGGCGTCCGGATCACCGCCGATGGCGCTGAGCGTGTACCACATATAGGCGCGTACGAGGTCCGGCGCCGGCATTCCGCGACCGATCTCGTAGTACCAGCCGACACCGGATTGCGCGCCGGGATGCCCTTTCATGGCGCTCCGCAGATACCACTCGAAAGCCCGCTCATCATCGCGCGGAACGCCAAGGCCCATGGCATACATCACGCCGATCAGCTCTTCGGCATCCGCATTGCCCGACCGGGCGGCAGGCCAGAGCGCCTGGTACGCCTCGTCAAAGCGGCCGTCCTCCATCATGTCCCGCGCCGCCTCGATCTCGGCAAGGACCGGCGTGGCAAGAAGGACAAGGGCAAGGGATATGGCGCGCATGGTCTGGTTTTTTCCCTTCTAGCGTCGTCGGCACTGGCGGGCGATCTGCCAAAGCCGCTAAGCCAGGACGACTTTCTGAGTTTCGATCCCAAGCAGGCCGCTCTGGGTCAATCGCTTTTCTACGATACGATCCTGTCGGGGAACAGGAATATCAGTTGCGCGCATTGCCATCACCCCGATTTCGGGACAGGGGATGGCCTGTCGTTGGGGATCGGTGAGGGCGGCGCAGGGCTGGGGCCTGATCGCACCGCAGGCATGGGTGCCAGCCGCGTGAAAAAGCGGATCCCGCGCAATGCGCCGGGGCTTTGGAATCTGGGCGCCCGCGACCTGCACACGATGTTTCATGATGGCCGATTGAGCATTTCAGACATCTACCAAAACGGTTTCAATTCACCGGCGGAGGAGTGGCTGCCATCCGGGCTCAATTCGCTCTTGGCCGCGCAGGCCTTGTTTCCGCTGACAGCGCAGTTCGAGATGGCCGGGAACCCCGGTGAAAACGAGATCATTGGCGCGGTGCATGACCGTATCGACGGGGCATGGCCGATCCTTGCCAAAAGGGTGCGGACTGTGGGCGATTACGGCGTGCGGTTTGTCGAGGTCTTCGACCACATCTCGGCACCCGAGGAGGTGTCGATTGTCGAGATCGCGAACGCGCTTGCGGCTTTCATGGCGGTCGAATGGCAAAGCATCGACACCCCCTTCGATCGGTATCTTCAGGGTGAGGGTGCCGCCCTCGATGCCGCCCAGAAACGGGGTATGGAATTGTTCTATGGAAGGGCCGGATGTGACGGGTGCCATTCTGGCCCGTTGCTGTCGGACCAGGAATTTCATGCCCTCGGCTTGCCTGCTTTCGGACCCGGCCGCACCCGTCGCTTTGACCCCTACGCCCGCGATGTGGGGCGGATGGGCGAAAGTGACCGGCTGGCCGACGCCTACGCCTTCCGGACGCCGATGCTGCGGAACGTGGCGCTGACGGCGCCTTATGGTCATAACGGGGCCTATCCGACGCTGGAGGGGATTATTCGCCATCATCTTGATCCTACAACCGCTCTCGCCTCATGGGACCGCAAAGACGCAAACCTGCCGGATATCCCATGGCTGGCCGCAACGGATTTCGTCGTGCAGTCCGATCAGCGCGAAATGGAGCGACAGACCCGGGCCATCAAGATGCAGGCGCGATCGCTTGATGACAGCGAAATCGCTGATATCGTTGCGTTTCTGCAAGCGTTGACGGGCGACAGCGTCGACAATCCGCCCTTTGGTGTTCCGAGCTGGTTCAAACCTTGACGAAATCGCCTTTTGACTTAAGCGCGTTAGCGGTATCGTGTTGAGGCTTGCAAGGGAGGGTGCAGTGAAAATTCTATGCTGTGGTGAAGCGCTGATCGACATGATCCCCGAGGCCACAACGTCTGGCGAAGCAGGCTACGTTCCGTTTCCGGGTGGTTCGGTTTTTAATACTGCAATCGCGCTTGGCCGGCTGGGCGTCGACGTTGGGATGCTGGCCGGCATCTCCAATGACCTGTTCGGTGAACAACTGGCGGCTTCGCTGAGCGACAGCCATGTTCATACCTCGTGTCTGATCCGCAGCAACCGGCCGACCACGCTGGCGTTTGTTCGGCTTCGGGATGGGCACGCAACCTACACATTCTACGACGAAAATTCGGCGGGTCGCATGATCACACCGGACGATTTGCCGGATCTGCCGGACGATGTGCAATGCCTCTATTTCGGCGGGATCAGCCTGATCAATCCGCCCGCGGCCGATACGCTGTTGGCCCTGGCCGAGCGGGAGGCGGCGCACAGGACCATCATGCTCGACCCCAATATCCGTCCGGGCTTCATCGATGACGAGACGAGTTACCGCGCTCGCCTTTCGCGCATGATCGCTGTCGCCGATGTGGTAAAGGTATCGGATGACGATCTGGCGTGGCTTTTCCCGGACGGCGGTGGCCCTGAGGCGGTCGAGGGGCCTGATCTTGTCATCCTGACCAGGGGCAGCGATGGCGCGTCGATCCGCCGAGCTGACGGGGCGGAGATCACGGTGGATGCACCGACAACCAATGTTGTCGATACGGTTGGTGCGGGCGACACATTCAATGCCGGTTTTCTGTCTGAGGCCGATGCGCTTGGTTTGTTGACCAAGGGGGCGCTTGTTGACGCTTCCCCAGACGCGCTTCGAGAGTGCCTTGTGCATGCCGCCAAAGTCGCCGCCGTGACCGTGTCTCGTGCAGGGGCGAACCCGCCCTGGCGGCACGAGCTTTGATTGACGCATTTGCTGGGACCAGAGATATGAAACGCTCCGAAATCAACGAAATACTCCAAGCGGGTGAGGCTTTCATGCTGTCCCATGGGATCATGCTGCCACCATTCGCTGGTTGGAGCCCCGATGAAATCCGCAGCGAAGAGGCTGCCTTGATCCGTGATCGCGGACTGGGCTGGGACATCACTGACTTTGGCCAAGGCCGGTTTGATGAGTTGGGTCTGTTCCTCTTCACCACGCGAAATGGAACGCCAGACGATCTACGCCACGGCAGGGGGATGCTGTACGCGGAAAAAATCATGATATCGCGCGACAAGCAGTATTCGCCGATGCACCGCCATAACATCAAGGCCGAAGACATCATCAACCGAGGCGGAGGCGACCTCGTGCTTGAGCTTTGGTCGCCGGATGAGGGGGGCGGGATCGATCGGAAGGCAGATGTGACGGTGCCAACCGATGGCATGATGCGGACCTTCAATGCCGGGGCCCATCTGCGTTTGAAACCGGGAGAAAGCGTGACGCTGATGCCCGGCATCTGGCATGCCTTTTGGGCGGAAGGCGGCGATTGCCTCATTGGTGAAGTATCCACCGTCAATGACGACAAGACCGACAACGTATTCGAAGAGCCGATTGCACGCTTCTCGGGCGTCGACGAGGATGTCGCACCAATCCGGCTGCTGGTTTCCGACTACTAGATTTCGGTCTGGATCTGGTAGCCTGGTGCGTAGATCAGATTGACGAGCGTGATCCCGTGTGGGCCGTCCCATGTCGTTCGGCGGACGTTTATGAGCGCCGCTCCGGCCTGTGTCTCAAGCGTCATTGCGTCTTCGATTGACGCAGATCTTGCCGAAACCGCGAACTCGCCCTTCGTGAACGACGCATTGGTCACCAACCATTCGTTGGCGTTCATCTCGCTGAAATCAGCCTCGCGGGCCCCAGCCACCACATTCGGATTGATCCAGCGATCCTCGATCACGTAGGGCAGCCCGTCCGCAAGGTGCAAGGCGCGGACCTTGATCAGCCGCGTGCCAATGTCGCAATTCATCTCGGCGCAAACGGTTTCGGGCGCAGCGTGTTCGGATCGTTCAAGCAGGACATAGCCGTGGCGCATCCCACGCGCTTCAATCTCACGACGGATAATTGGGATCCGCAGCGTGGCCTTTCGTACCGGGTGCTCGGCAACGCGCGTACCGGCGCGGCGGCGTCGGTCAAGTACGCCAGCCTCGGCCAGATTACGTAGGGCGCGGTTGATGGTGGTGCGGGCACAGCCAAACTCTGCAGCAAGATCGGCCTCATTTGGGATCGTCTCACCGGGTTTCCATGAGCGGGTGCGGATACGCCGCATCACCTCATCCTGCACTCCCTGCCACGAATTTCTTGGTCCTGCCATTCAAAGTGCCCCTCGCAGGCGCGCCACGGCTGCCCGGTATTCCTGAAGTATCACATCACGGTTTACGTGTTGTCCGCCCCGTACCAAATGCTGGCCCGCGACCCACACATCGCCCACCATCGGCCCGCCTGCAAATACAAAAGCGTCGAGGACCGTGTCGCCCAACAGACCTGCTGCGTCGACGTGGTCGGCATCAAGGGCGAGTATGTCGGCATATTTGCCGGGCTCCAATTTACCCGTCTCGCGACCCGATGCCTGCCCGCCGCCCACGCAGATCGCGTCGAACATGCGCCGTCCGGTCGATGTGCCCGTGTCGGCAAGAACCGCGCGCGCCCTATGGCGCAGGCGCTGGCTGTACTCCAACTGGCGCAACTCGCCGGCGAGGGTAATGTCGACATTTGAGTCAGATCCGATGGCGATGCTGCCACCCTGTCCGAACCAGCCGGTCGCGTCGAAGATACCATCGCCCAGATTGGCCTCTGTGATTGGGCAGAGGCCGGCAACCGCATTTGCTGTGGTCAGCTGCTCGATCTCGTTTTCTGATAACAGCGTGCAATGGATCAGGCACCACTCCTTACCGACATCCGCGTGATCAAACAGCAACGCAGCAGGTCTTGTCGCCCAAACGGCTTCGACCTCAGTGATTTCGGCGTCCTGCTCGGCGAGATGCATGTGGATCGGTCCACCCTCGGCCAAGGCTACCAGATCGGATAGCTGGGTGGGGTCAATGGCCCGCAAGGAATGCGGGGCAACGCCCAAGATCGCATTATCTGGTACAGCATTCTTGAGTGCAGTGTAGAGTTCCGTGAAACGGTCGAGATCGTTGCCAAACCGGTGCTGCCCGTCTGCAAGAGCGCGCTTGTCGCATCCTCCGTATTGGTAGAACACCGGCAAAAGCGTCATCGCGATGCCAGATGTGTCCGCAGCTGCCAGAATGCGCTCGGACATCTCAGACAGATTCTGATACGGAGTCCCGTCCGGCTGATGGTGCAGGTAGTGAAACTCGACTGCGGTGGCATAGCCCGCCTCCAGCATCTCCAATTGGACCAGCGCCGCGATGGCTTCGACATCCTCGGGGGTGAGCTGATCCAGAAACCGGTACATCATTTGTCGCCAAGTCCAGAACGTGTCGCGCGGGTCGGGCCCGCGCGCCTCGGTCAGACCCGCCATGGCACGCTGAAAGGCGTGCGAGTGAACGTTGACAGGAGCTGGCAGGGCGATGGCCGTCCGATAGCCCTCCGGCGTTGCGTCGGTGGTTACGGTCTGGATCCGCCCGCGCTGAATTTCGATCCGCACGTTGCGGGCCCAGCCGGTCGGCAGCAGCGCCTGATCTGCCCAGATGATCGGCATCTTCGGGTTACTTGACTCCTTAATATGTATGCACATTATCGGCATAACTACCATTTTATCAAGCGAAGTCGGAAATGCTTTTCATCAATGCGACCTTGGCGACGATGGACCGGGCAACGCCCTACGGTCTCACTCGTGATGCCGCGCTGGTCATCAATAAGGGGCGCATTGCCTGGATTGGCATCAACATCCCGGCGGAATACCGAAACGAACAACGGATCGATCTCGAAGGTCGTCTGATAACGCCGGGCCTGATCGATTGTCACACGCATCTCGTCCACGGAGGCAATAGGGCCGCCGAATTCGAAAAGCGGCTGCAAGGAGCAACATACGAGGAAGTCGCGCGGTCAGGTGGCGGCATTCTATCGACGGTAGCGGCGACCCGCGCCGCGTCCGAAGCGGATTTGCTCGCCTCGGCTTTGATCCGCCTTGATGCGCTGATCGCCGAGGGGGTCACGACTGTCGAAGTCAAGTCGGGCTACGGGTTGGATGTCGAAACGGAGCTCAAGATGCTGCGTGTCGCTCGTGCGCTCGGTCGAGAGCGGCTCGTCAGGGTCAGGACTTCGTTCCTTGGCGCTCATGCCATTCCACCCGAATTCAAGAATAGCCGGGATGCCTACCTGACAGACATGTGTTTGCCTGCGCTGCAGGCAGCTCACGCCGAGGGTCTCGTCGATGCCGTGGATGGGTTTTGTGAGGGGATCGCATTCAACGCTGATGAAATCGCTTCGGTATTTGCCGTTTCTAAGTCCCTGGATTTGCCTGTGAAACTGCATGCCGCGCAACTTTCCGATATGGGTGCAGTGGGCGTCGCGACCCGGTTTGGCGCGCTGTCGGCTGACCACCTTGAATACGCGACCAAGGCGGATGTCGGGGCGATGGCCGAGGCGGGGACAGTGGCGGTTCTCCTGCCTGGAGCGTACTACACGTTGAGGCAGAAGCAGAAACCACCCGTTGACGCTTTCAGCGCGCACGACGTTCCGATTGCGGTGGCGACGGACTGCAATCCGGGATCGTCCCCGCTGACATCTATCCTCATGGCTATGAACATGGCGTGCACCTTGTTCCAACTGACACCTGAAGAGGCGCTCAGGGGTGCAACGGATCACGCAGCTCGCGCGCTTGGCCTCGCAGATCTGGGTCGCCTCGCGGTCGGAATGCATGCGGATCTGGCGATCTGGGATGTGGAACATCCGAGCGAGCTTGCCTACCGCATCGGGTTCAACCCGCTCTATCAACGTTGGTTTGCTGGAGAGTTGACGCCATGATCCTGCGCCCCGGCAAAACCACCCTGAAGGAACTCGAAGCCTTTTGGCGCAGCGGTGGCAAGGCGCAACTTGATCCGTCCGCGCATCCTGCGGTCGCAGCCGCAGCCGAGATGGTGGCTGATGCCACATCCGGCGAGGCGCCGGTCTACGGACTCAATACCGGCTTTGGCAAACTGGCATCTGTTCGGATTGCGTCCGTAGATGTCGAGCAGTTGCAACGCAATCTGGTCTTGTCCCATTGCTGCGGCGTCGGTGTGCCTTTGGATTCACAGACAACGCGGCTGATGATGGCCCTTAAGCTGCTTTCGCTCGGCCGGGGTGCATCTGGCGTGACACCGCAAACAGTCGAACAGATCGAGGCAATGCTTGCAGTCGATGTGCTGCCGGTTATCCCGACTCAAGGGTCTGTCGGCGCGTCGGGTGATCTTGCGCCGCTGGCCCATATGGCGGCCGTGATGATCGGAGAAGGGCAGGCGACGTTCAGGGGACAGACGCTGCCCGGGGGAGAGGCACTGCGCCGCGCCGGGATCGCCCCGGTTCGGCTCGGGCCGAAAGAGGGCCTGGCGCTCATCAACGGCACCCAGTTTTCGACCGCCTGCGCGCTTGCGGGTCTCTTCGATGGGTGGCGCAATGCGGGCTCGGCCGTTCTTTCCGCTGCGCTTTCCACCGATGCGATCATGGGCTCGACCGCACCGCTCGCCCCTGGCTTGCACGCGCTGCGCGGGCACCAGGGCCCCATCGACGTGGCGCGCGCGATGGCTGCTTTGATTGACGGATCCGAAATCCGCGAAAGTCATCGTGACGGGGATACGCGCGTTCAAGATCCGTATTGTATCCGCTGCCAGCCGCAGGTCACGGGTGCCGCCATCGACCTATTGCGGCAGGCCGCGCGGACGCTGGAGATCGAAGCCAACGCCGTAACCGACAACCCCCTAGTCCTGGTCGACGAGGCGCGCATTGTTTCGGGTGGCAGCTTTCATGCGGAACCGGTTGCGTTCGCCGCGGATTTGATGGCGCTTGCCCTGGCCGAGATCGGGGCAATCTCTCAGCGGCGGGTCGCCCTGATGGTTGATCCGAACCTCAGTTTTGACCTGCCACCGTTCCTGACCGCCGACCCGGGTCTCAACTCTGGCCTGATGATTGCGGAGGTTACGACCGCCGCGCTGATGAGCGAGAACAAGCATCTCGCCAATCCCTGTTCGACGGATTCAACACCGACCTCAGCCAATCAAGAGGATCACGTCAGCATGGCCGCCCACGGCGCGAGGCGCCTGGAGCGCATGAACCGGAACCTCAGCATCATCATCGGGGTCGAAACGATGTGCGCCGTTCAAGGGATCGAGTTTCGGGCGCCGCTGCAGACCAGCCCGATTCTGAAAACTGTGATGCTGCGGGTGCGGGATCAGATACCCAATTTGCAGAAAGATAGATTTCTCGCACCGGATCTCGAAGCCATGGCGCATCTCGTTCACTCCGGTGCTCTGACGGCGGGCCTCGATCTGCCGGAACTTGCCGCATGACCCCGGTCGCGGTCACGCGCGGCGATGGACCCATAATCCTTGGGATGCCGCATGCGGGCACCTGGCTGCCCGACGATGTCTCGTCTCGCCTCAACGGACGGGGTCAAAGGCTTGCCGATACCGATTGGCACATCGACCGGCTGTATGATGGCCTTCTGGATGATGCCACGGTGGTACGAGCCCAGTTCCACCGATATGTGATTGATGCAAACCGGGATCCCGGGGGCAACAGCCTCTATCCCGGCCAGAACACGACGGGTTTGGTCCCCCTGACTGATTTTGACGGCCATCCGATCTGGGCCCTTCCCCCGCATGAGGCCGACGTCGAGACGCGTCTTCGGCAATTTCACAAGCCGTATCACGATGCCATGTCGAGGGAGATTTCGCGGGTCAGGAACCTGCACGGTTATGCAATCCTTTACGATTGCCATTCGATCCGGTCGTCCATCCCGCATCTCTTTGAAGGGCGATTGCCTGACCTCAATATCGGCACAAATGACGGGCGGAGTTGCGATGCGGTTATTGAAGCCATCGTTGCTGAGAGGGCCGGGCACACGGACCGCTATACAACGATCTTGAATGGCCGTTTCAAGGGTGGCTGGACCACAAGGCACTATGGCAAACCGCATCTTCGCACGCACGGGATCCAGATGGAAATCGCGCAGGCCGCATACCTCGATAAGGAAGAGGCGCCTTGGACATTCTCGGAAGCAAAGGTGGATCGCTTGCGGGAAGTGCTGGCCGAGGTCTTGAGCGCGCTCTCACATTGGGAGCCAGCAGATGCCTGAGGTCACCGTCATGAATGACTTACCCGACGGCTTGCAAAAAAATGCAGCGGCTCTGTACTTCGCTGCGTTTTGGGGGAAGCTCGAAAAGATCCTGGGCAAGCAACGAAAAGAAGACTTGGTGACGGTCGCAACGCCGAAGCTGAGGCGCGACCGTGTCGTCACGGCTATGGCCGGCGATCAACTCGTCGGCCTTGCCGCCTTCAAGCGCAACGGCGACGGGTTTGCCGATCTGGGTTTTGCCGATCTCAGCAAGATCTATGGACCTATAGGTGCGTTATGGCGCGGGCTGGCTCTGTCTTTCCTGGAACGGACCGAACGGGACGGAGAGCTGCTGATGGACGGTATCTGCGTCACTGAAACGGAACGGGGGCGAGGTATCGGCACCCTGCTGTTGGACGCCGTCGAAGCCGAGGCGCAGCGGGCAGGTGATACATCGATCCGCCTCGACGTGATCGATACCAACCCAAAGGCTCGCGCGCTCTATGAAAGGCGAGGTTTCAAAGCTGTAAAGACCCGGCATCTTGGGATCATTGGCCCGGTCTTTGGTTTTTCGTCCGCAACTGAAATGACAAAGAGACTGGAGGGCGATCCATGACCGATCCTCGGCACAATATCCGCGATGTTTACGCGCCCATGGGCACCCAGATCTCGGCCAAGAGCTGGCAGACCGAAGCGCCGCTGCGGATGCTCATGAACAATCTTCATCCAGACGTCGCTGAAAATCCGCACGAGCTGGTGGTGTATGGCGGCATCGGGCGCGCCGCGCGGACTTGGAAGGATTTTGACCAGATCGTCGCTTCGTTGAGAGAGCTTGAGGACGACGAAACGCTCTTGGTTCAGTCGGGCAAACCGGTCGGGATCTTCCGTACACATGCTGACGCGCCCCGCGTTCTGATTGCCAATTCGAACCTCGTGCCGCATTGGGCGACCTGGGATCATTTCAACGATCTCGATAAGCGGGGGTTGGCCATGTACGGCCAGATGACGGCCGGGTCTTGGATCTATATCGGGACGCAGGGCATCGTGCAGGGCACATATGAAACGTTCGCCGAGGCAGGCCGGCAACACTATGACGGGGACTTGTCTGGTCGATGGATCCTGACGGGTGGCCTGGGCGGTATGGGCGGCGCGCAACCCCTTGCTGCGGTTATGGCTGGTGCGTGTTGCATGGCTGTTGAATGCGATGAAAGCCGGATCAATTTTCGCTTGAGAACCAAATATTTGGATAAGAAAGCTGAGACACTGGATGAGGCGCTTGCGATGATCCAAAGCTGGACGTCGAAGGGCGAAGCCAAGTCCGTTGGTCTGATTGGCAACGCGGCGGATGTCTTTCCCGAGCTGGTTCGGCGTGGCGTCCATCCCGATATAGTGACCGATCAGACATCGGCCCACGATCCGGTCAACGGGTATCTGCCGCAGGGTTGGACGGTTGCCGAGTGGCAGGCCCGCCGGGAAACTGATCCGAAGGCGGTCGAGTCGGCTGCCCGCGCATCAATAAAGGTGCATGTGGCTGCCATGGTCGATTTCTGGAACGCAGGCGTGCCAACGCTGGATTATGGCAACAACATCCGTCAGGTCGCGCTCGAAGAGGGGCTGGAGAATGCGTTTGCCTTCCCCGGTTTCGTGCCTGCTTATATCCGGCCCCTGTTTTGTCGCGGCGTAGGGCCTTTCCGATGGTGCGCGTTGTCCGGCGATCCCGAGGATATCTACAAAACTGACGCCAAGGTTAAGGAACTGGTCGACGATCCTCACCTGCATCATTGGCTGGACATGGCGCGGGAGCGGATCAGTTTTCAGGGCTTGCCCGCGCGGATCTGTTGGGTCGGTCTGGGCGTGCGCCATATGCTGGGCCTAGCCTTCAACGAAATGGTCCGAACCGGGGAGTTGAGCGCCCCAATCGTGATTGGCCGCGACCATCTCGACAGTGGTTCGGTCGCCAGCCCCAACAGGGAGACCGAGGCGATGAAGGACGGTTCGGATGCCGTTTCGGATTGGCCCATGCTGAACGCCCTGCTGAACACCGCATCCGGTGCTACATGGGTTTCCTTGCACCATGGCGGTGGTGTCGGGATGGGGTTTTCGCAGCATGCTGGCATGGTGATCTGTTGCGACGGAACCGAAACGGCGGACCGTCGCATCGAGCGGGTCTTGTGGAACGATCCAGCGACCGGCGTCATGCGTCACGCGGATGCAGGATACGAGAGCGCGTTGGATTGCGCGCGCGAACACGACCTGCGTCTCCCTGGCATCCTAGGCTGAGCCCCACGCGACGGGAACATTGAGTGGGCCGCGAAATGCCCAACCGCCAAACGGTGCATCGCCAGCAAGGCGGATGTCCGGAAAGCGCTCGAAAAGCTTTGGCAGGGCAATGTTGGCAATCAGCACACGCGTCGCTCCGGCTCCGGCGCAAAAATGCGGTCCTGCACCGAAGGCCACGGATTTCGATGTGTCCCGCCGGATGTCGAACCGGTTGGGATTGTCAAAGACATCCGGATCCCGGTTCGCTGCCCCGAACATGAAAAACACTCGCTCACCCGGTTTGAAAGTCCGGCCGAGCACCTTGTCTTCGCGATCCACCCGCCGGGGCGACATCCCGATGGGTGACATCCAACGCGCGTATTCCTCGAAAGCATCCAGATACCTCGCGGCGCCAGTCTTGATCAGGGTGTGCTGATCCCGGTAGGTCAAAAGCGCCCATGCCGTTCCGGCTATGGCGTCTCGGGGTTCGTTCTGACCACCGGATATGACCAGCTTAACGTTGGCACGGACCGCATCCATCGGCAATCCGGCTTGCAACTGAACCGACAGCACCGATGTGTCCGGCGCGGTGCTGAGCCTCGTGACCGCGATGTCAATATGTGAGTCGATAAAGGCGGTCGCGCCATGGCAACGAGCCTCGACATCCGGGTCGCCAATATAATTCGCGCACCCGTCAAGCATGTGCTGACTGACGCGGTCCATGTCGTGGGCCTCCATCTCGGTCAGGCCTGTGATCACCTTCAGCGCCTCGCCACAGACCGGCATGGCAAAGTCGCGGACCAGATCGGCACTGCCGCGAGGCCCGAGGTCATCCAGTATCTGATCGGTCGCTTCGGCAAACGCCTGCGTCCAGTGATCGCGGACGGTCCGGGGACTGAGCGCAGGGAAAACCGCACGCCGTTCGATCTGATGTGCGGCCCCATCTTTGCGCATCATGTTTTGACCCATAAGAACGGTCATCAACCCGTCGGGCTGAGTGGATGCAAATGTTTCAACGCGCTTTTCCTGTTCGAAAACATCATCGCGCCTTGTAATCAGGACGGCACCGAGTTGCGGAACTTCGACCGCCGGGCCCAGTCTGCGGATTTGTTCCAGATCAGGGTAGGGATCGGCCCAAAAGGTTTTGTGAACGATATCGTAGCGCCCAGCCATGGTTTGAGCGTATCGATGGGGCGCGAGAGATCAAGGGCACTGCATCGAGCAGCAGAGAGGGGCATATGGATCTTGCCAGACAGATATTGCTTGGGACCACCGTCTTTGGGATCTGCGCGGCTGTGCATGTGGCGCTTGTCGCCATAAGCATTCCGCTGCTCACAAACCTCGCCGCCTTTTCCATGAGCCGGTTTCACAGGCTGCATGTCTTCCTGCTGTTGGGGGTTGCCTTTGCGGTGATGGTCTTTGCCCATACGGTTCAAGTTTGGGTCTGGGCACTTGTTTTCATCTGGCTTGAGGCGCTGCCAGATATGGAGACGTCGCTGTACTTCGCCATGGCGACCTATACGACACTTGGCTATGGCGACATCGTGCTTGATCCTGGGTTCCGGATATTTGCCAGTTTCGCATCGGTGACCGGACTTCTGACCTTCGGGATCAGTACGGCGTTTCTGATGGGTGTCATCACGCGGGTCTTCCGGGAGGATCGGGCCGCCGCACGTCGAAACGCCCTGTACCGTGGACCGGGCAACACCAGCTAGAGCAGTCGGCTGAGTTCAAACGCCTTGACAATGCCGGGGGCTGTCGGGCTTTGCTACGGTATCTGTGACCAGCACATTGATGCTGGCGGGTAAACGGTTTCAACCAAAGCACTTTTGAGGGGAAAGGGCCGGGCATCGAACGGTCGTTGATGGGCTTTATCTGGAAGCATTCCCGCCGCGATCAGTTAGTATTACTGGCCGTGACGCTGCTGCTTTTCCCCCTGCTCTATCTGACGCTTGAGTTGCCGAAGCGGATCATCAACGACGCCATCGGCTCGGATTCCGATGTCATCGAAGTGCTGGGATACACCTTCACGCCGCAAACCTTCCTGATCGTTTTGTGTTTCGCCTTTCTGATCACCGTTGTCATCCACGGGCTGATGAAGATGCGGATCAACACGATGAAAGGAACGCTGGCCGAGCGTCTCTTGCGGCGGTTTCGATACGTCCTGATCTCACGCCTGCTGCTTTTTCCGCGCCGCTACTTCATGACCACGTCCGAGGGCGAGCTGGTTTCGATGATCACGTCTGAGTCGGAGCCCTTGGGCGGCATCATGGGGGACGCCGTCGCTCAGCCGGTTTTGCAAGCCGGGCAGATGTTGACGATCCTCGCGTTTCTTTTCGTGCAAAACGTCTGGTTCGGTCTGGCGGCGGTGTCGCTCATCCCTCTTCAAGCCTGGCTGATCCCACGCTTGCAGCGGCGGATCAACCTTCTAAACAAGGCGCGGATTCAGCAGGTCCGCGAACTCGCAACAGAGATCGTCGAGGTGGCGGCGGGGTCCGAAGCATTGCGCCGCAATGCGGGTTGGCGCCATCGGATGGCCGTGATCGGCGCACAGCTGGGTGGGTTGTTTGAAATCCGCCGACTGATCTATCGCAAGAAGTTCTTCATGAAGTTCCTGAACAACTTCATCACCCAGCTCACGCCCTTCTTCTTCTTTTTGATCGGGGGCTTGCTGGTTCTGGCGGGCGAACTCACCGTTGGCGCCCTTGTTGCGGCACTCTCCGCGTTCAAAGATCTGTCCTCACCGTGGAAAGAACTGTTGACCTATTATACGCAGGTGCAGGAGCTTTCGCTGCGTTATGACATCATCGCCGATCGGTTCAGCCCGGCAGAGATGATGGCGCACGACCGTCTCGAAGAAGACCCTGATGGCGTCTTGCCAGCGGACGCAGCCATCGATCTCGCGAATGTATCAGTGAGTGACGATGACGGAATTCCCGTGCTCGACGATGCCACGCTGCGGATCGAACCCGGCGAATGGGCGTTTTTGGTGGCGGACCGCGAGGAAGACAGGCGAACAATAGCACGGCTGTTGACCGGTGAGCTTGCCCCAAAAAGCGGCACGGTCAGCATTGGCGGGCGCGATCTTTCGGCGGCAAGCCAGAGCTTTGTCGCGGCGCATGTCGGGCACGTCACGTCTGCGCCTTTCGTGTTTCGGGGGACGCTGGGTGACAACGTCATGATGCCGCTCAGGCTGGTCCCCGATCAGCCACTTGCGCCGGATCACAAGGCAGAGGCGGTCCGATCCGGAAACAGCATAGACCGGCCCGATACGGCCTGGCTCGCGCCCGGGCAAAGCGATCATGACGCAGCCCGGGATTTTTGGCTCAGCCTTGTTCACCAGATGGGGGCAGAGAGAACGCTTCTGTTGCGGGCCCTTGATCAGTCGCCGGGCAATGCCATCGATCCCGCCGCCTCGTCCGGTCTTTCGGTGCTACGGCCAGTGATCGAAAAACGGATCGTGGATGCAGGGCTCAGCGATCTGTTCCTGGGCTTTCGCGACGACGCCTATGCGGACGGGTTGACGCTTACCGAAAATCTTCTCTTTGCCCGGCGTTATCCAAGCCAGTCTGAGGGAGAGGACGAGGTCAAGGCGCTGCACGCATTGCTGAAGGACCTGTCGCTTTTGGGTCCGGTCATGCGGCAGGCGCTCGAACTGGTAGACGTTCTACTGGTTGCGTTCGATGCCGATGCAACAGATCACCCTCTGTTCCGAAAACTGGGCCTTCCGCCTGAATCCTACCCTCGGCTTCGGGACGTTGCGGTCAAGGCACGGGGGTCGGAAGGGCGCAGCCTGTCCGAGGCGGATGCGTATTTGCTGCTCTCGGTACCGGGCAGCATCCCCGCTGATCAGTTCGGCAGGGCCTTTTCGGATGAGTTGAAAGCGAAAATCGTTGATGCCCGCCGCGCAGCGCGAAAGGCCGCCGATGGTGCGTGGGCTGAGCCGTTTATTCGCCTCGATGCCAAGCTATACAATCCTGGACTGACGGTGTTGGAAAACGCCATATTCGGCCTCTTGCCTGATGGCGCGGGCGCGCGGGCAGCGCCGTTGCGGGACTGCGTGGCCGAGGTTCTGATAGAAAGGGGCGACAGCGGCCTCGTTGGTGCCTTGATCTATGGCCTGCCAACCGATCTGCGCGGTGCCAACCTGCCCACGCAGTTGGCCGAGCAT
The DNA here is from genome assembly GCA_038521825.1 of Pseudomonadota bacterium. Lineage (GTDB taxonomy): Bacteria > Pseudomonadota > Alphaproteobacteria > Rhodobacterales > Rhodobacteraceae > JBCBKL01. The sequence continues at coordinate 193,464 of JBCBKL010000002.1, forward strand.
ATCAGCCTTTGTCGAGCGGCCATCAAGCACCCACCGATCATGATTCTGAACAAGGTCTTGTCGAGCTACGAAGACGGGGTGAGGGCACGCGCCCTTCTGGCCCTGCGGGATCTCTTGCCAGACACAACGTTTGTGCAGATCGAAGCCGACACGGAAACCGCCGATGACTATGACGTCATGCTGTCGCTGCGCCAAGGAAAGCTGACCGAAAGCGACCGGGAGCCGACCATGTCACAGGACGGTGCCGGCGCGACGGACATGGCACGGAAGCTTCAGGCGATTCAATCCGCCGATCTATTTTCGGGATTGTCCCGCAAGCAGCAGCGGCTCTTGGCATTCGGTGCACGTTGGCGGATCGTACCAGCTGGCGCCTATGTATTTCGCGCCAATGACTCGCCAGACGGGGCTTATCTGATCTGGGAAGGTGCGGCGGCGCTGGTCCAACGAACCGAGGACGGGAAGGAGGGCTTCACCGTCTGGCCGGATAAGGGGACGCTTGTTGGGGAACTCGGGCTCATCCGGAATGCGCCGCGCAGTCTCGACATGCGGGCCGAGACCGAGCTTGAACTGCTTCACATCGGCACCGAACCGTTTTTGGCAGTCGTCGAGACCGACGCCCAGACCGCTTTCAAGCTGTTGCAGGTCGTGTCAGGTTATGTCGGCGGGCCAAAGTGATGCGCGCGGTCATTATCGGTTAAATTGCAGGAGTTGATAGCCAGTGTTCGGAGGGTTTACTGAGTTCAGCGTTGCCACGGACGGCGCCGAAATACGGGGTGTCATGGGCGGGAACGGTCCGGCGTTGTTGCTATTGCATGGTTATCCGCAGAACCATCGCATCTGGCATAGGGTCGCGCCACTCTTGTCGCAGCGCTTCACTCTCGTCGCCCCCGATCTGCGCGGCTATGGAGCGTCATCCAAACCGCCGACGGACGCTGAGCACACGACGTATTCCAAACGGGCAATGGCGTCTGACATGGCGCAGGTCATGACGATATTGGGCCACGATCAGTTCTTTCTTTGTGGTCATGATCGCGGCGGGCGGGTCGCACACCGTCTGGGTCTCGATCACGCAGATCGGGTTCGACGTATCGCCGTGCTGGACATTGCCCCAACCCGCGAGATGTATCGCGATACGACCGATGGTTTCGCCCGCGCCTATTGGCACTGGTTCTGGTTGATCCTGCCCAGCCCCATGCCGGAAACCATGATCGCCGCCGATCCCGAAGCGTATCTTAAATTCAAATGCGGACGGGGATCCGCCGGCCTGACCCCGTTTCTGCCGGAGGCGTGGGAGAGCTATCTGGCCTCGATACGAGACCCTGATACCGTCCATGCGATGTGTGAGGACTATCGCGCGGCCGCCTCCATCGATCTGCGGCACGACGATGAGGATGAGGGGCGCAAGTTGGCGGTGCCACTCCTCGTGCTTTGGGGCGCCAAAGGTGCCATCGAGGCACATTTCGACTGTCTCGGCTTATGGCGTGAACGGGCCGCGGATGTTCGCGGCCACCCCATCGATGGTGGACACTACCTGCCAGAAGAAAAGCCTGAAGAAGTGGCCAGCAACCTGATGGAATTCTTCCGCGACTAGCGCTTAATAGTCGGCGAGCGGCAGGTTGTCATAAAAAAGGACCGCCTGAGGGTCACACGAGGGAGGAGGTTCGTGCTTGTCCCAAGCGGTCCTGAAAATGCCCGTTAATACGGTAACCGGTACACTCATCTTTACACGGCTAGGTACCATTAACGACATCTGCTCGGTTGCGACAATGCACGTGTTGACGATCCAGTATTGAAATCGGTCTGATAGGGACTCTGCACAAGAAATGGGCGGTATTCCTCGGTGAATGGCCGCTTCTGAGGCTGCCCGTTGACCAGTCAAATGGGTTGCGGGTGTTTAGCCTTTGGAGGCCAATCACCCGGCTATTAGACCCCGCGCAATTTCCGTAATCGTCTCGTAGGCTAGCTCGAAATCTTCTTTCGCGCAGTCGAACTGACCAGCTTGGAATCGAACAACTTTTTGCTCGTCCACCATGGTTTGCGTCAGATAGATTCGCCCGTCTGTATTGATTGCGTCCACAAGCCGCTGCTGGTGGTCGTCATCGCCCTGATGGCGGAAGGTCCAGAGCGACAGGATCGGTTCGGTCACGATTTCGAAGTCATCCTCTGCCCGAAGGCGTTCGCACAGGTCCTGGCTCCAGCCGACATGATTGCGGATACGGTCGCGTAACGCCTCCATCCCGTACGCCCGCATCAGAAACCACAGCTTGAGTGCGCGGAACCGTCGCCCCAGCGGGATCGACCATTCCGAATAATCCGTCACGCCGTCTTCGGCGTGGGTGCGAAGGTATTCGGGCCGGATGGCGAGTGTCTGGCGCAACAGGTCAGGCTCGCGTAGGAAATGAACGGCGCAATCGAATTGTGCGCCCAACCACTTGTGCGGATTGAAGACGATGGAGTCGAACCGCTCGGCGCCAACCCATAGCGGCCTGAATTCGGGGCAGATCATGGCTGAGCCAGCCCACGCGGCATCGAGATGGGTATAGAGGTGCTCTTTCTCGGCCACGGCCGCGACCGCTTCGAGATCGTCGCAGGCGCCCATTCCCGTCGCGCCGGTCGCGGCGATGATACCGGCCGGGATCAGGCCCGCCGCCCTGTCTTCGTTGATGGCGGTCTGGAGATCGATCGGATCCATGTGACGCAGATCGCCCGTCGTCCGTATCTTGACCAGGTTGTTCTGTCCAATGCCCGATACCCAGATGGCCCGGTCGACCGAGCTGTGCACTTCTTCAGAGCAATAGATCCGCAACGGGTGCTGGCCGGTCAGCCCGTCAATGTTGCCCTCCCAGTCAAGCGCGCGTTCCCGCATGGTCAGGACCGCAGCCAGAGTGGCAGATGATGCACTATCCTGAATGACTCCCTGATACACTTTGGGCAGGCCCAGACCGTGCCGCAGCCATTCCATCATCCGCGTTTCCATCTCGGTCGCGGATGGGGAGGTCTGCCACAGCATGCATTGCGGCGCGATGATTGCGGCCAGCATCTCGGCCAACACGCTGGCAGGTGCGGCATTGGCATTGAAATATGCAAAAAAGCGCGGGTGCTGCCAATGGGTAATGCCCGGCATGACGATCCGTTCGAAATCGGCAAAGATCGCTTCCATGGCCTCTGGGGTTTCCGGTGGCTCGGACGGTAGCGCGTTCAGTGTGTCGCCCGGTTTGACCTGTGCCCGAACGGGCCGGTCCCGGATCGTTTTGTGGTAATCCGCGCCCCAATCTGCGGCTAACTTGGCATTCTGCGCAAAATCGTCCCAATCCATGATCGCAGCCTTTCCAGTTGCGCCGCCTTGCGCGTCGCGTCGCTCTGAGTTGAACCGTTAATGTCGGGAAAGGCCACGGCGAAATTGTCCGCCATGCTGTTAAGTTTCTACGCCTATTCGGCGGGGTGCAGGGAAAAACCGGTTATCAGTTGCCGCAAGCCAAGAGCGGCACCGGCAAAGATCGAGACAAAGACCAACGGCGCGCTGAAGGACAGGACCGAAAAGGCCGAGATCCCTTGCCCGATCGTGCAGCCCATGGCCAACACCGCCCCAAAGCCCATGGCGACTGCACCGAGGATCTGGCGACGCAGTTCCCGGGGGTCTTCGCATGCTTCCCAGCGGAAGTGTCCCTTGATCAGACTGCCTGCAAATGCACCCAGCAAAACGCCAAAGACCGACCCAACTCCGAAGCTGAGGCCGCCGCCGGACGCGGTCATAATATAGATCATCGCCTCGCCCAACGGGGCGGAATAGGTGTGAGACATAACCATCGTGGGTTCGAAGCCGGCACGGGCAACGTAGGTCGTACCGACCCATCCCGAGGTTATTGCCACTGCAACGGCGACACTGGCAAAAAGAAATCGCCTACTTTGCAAAAAAGCCCTGTTCCAAAGAGCGAACACCGCAATCGCCACGCCGATCAGGCCGGCCCATAATCCGATCAGTTGTTCAAAGCCCTGAACAGATCGCGGTGCTTGGGTCGCTTCGACCAGGATAAGTCGCAGCGGCGCCAACGGCCCGGACAGCGCCGCATAGGCAGAGAGGCCCATGACAATCACGATGACGAAGGCGCGGAGGTCACCGCCACCAAACCGGGCCAAGGCACCAAATCCGCAATTGCCTGCCAGCGCCATGCCATAGCCAAAAAGCAGGCCACCCGCGATAGCGGCAACCGGACTCCAGGCTTGGGCGTAGTAAAATGTCTCGCCAATCGTGACCCAGCCAGCACCCGCCGTCGCGTAGGTCATCATGATTGCTAGGCCGATGGACAGACCCCACATCCGCAAACGCAAGGAAGTCTCTTGATAAAGGTAATCTTCGATTGCACCCAGCGTGCAAAATCGACCAAGACGCGCGGCCAGGCCAAGGATTGCACCTCCGACACAGCCAATCAAAGCGAGGGCAAGCCCCTCGCTCATCCAATCCAGCACCTGCAACTCCTTCCCGCTGCTCCGGTTTTCCGGATGTCAGCCCTTTTTGCAGAAAAGCTCGTATACGACGTCGAGTATCTGAACAGCGCGCCGATCTGTCAAACTGTAGTAGATCGTCTTGCCGTCGCGGCGGGGTTCGACCAGGCCTTCGCTACGCAGTCGCGCCAGTTGCTGGGACACAGCCGCCTGTCTTGCCGACAGCAGTTGTTCGAGTTCTGTCACCGACTTCTCTCCAGTGGCGAGATGACAGAGGATCATCAGGCGTCCTTCGTGGCTGATCGCCTTGAGAAAATTGGACGCTTCGCAGGCGTTCTCCATCATCCGGTTGATCTCTGCCTCCGACATTTCGGAGTTGATAACCGGAAGGTTTGATTCCTTTTGATTGTCAAACATCGTCAAGATCCCACAAAGCCCGTCTTGTCTCGCAACAAACGCTCAAGCAGCGGCCAGAAAAAATCCTCCCCAGGATAACCCTCGATCCGGCCAAGTTCCCGCCCCTCATCTAATATAATAAAAGTCGGTGTAAACACTGGGCTGTTGTCGAGTTCAATGTCGGCGGGCAACCGGCGTATGTTTTCACGGCGCAGCGGTGCAAATTTGCCCTCTGCTGTCTTCGGATAAATGTGCGAGATCTCTTCATCCCAACGTTCGCACCATTCACAGCCATGCTGTTCGACCATCATCAATTCGATGGCCCATGCCGGCGCTGCAAAGCCCATCAGGGTCAAGGTCAACAACAGGTTACGCATTTTGTTCTCGCATTCTTAACACTTCACATATAAGCTTCTTTGAATATGTAGAGCAAGCAGCAAGAAAGACGAACGCTGATGTTCGACGTTTCCATCGTGAGTGCATTCCTAGGCGGGCTTGTGGTGTTTTTTTCACCATGTGTGCTTCCGATTGTACCATTTTATCTAAGCTACATGGCCGGTGCGAGCATGGCCGAAATCCGCGGAGATGGCACGATCGCCCTTGGTGTTCAGCGCCGGGCTGTGCTGGCGTCGATCCTGTTCTCAGCCGGGATCATCACAGTATTTGTTCTTTTGGGCGCCGCTGCTTTTGGGCTGGGCCAGGCGTTTCGGTCCGTTCAGGCCGAGTTTCGGCTAGCTGCGGCAGCGCTGGTTTTCGTCATGGCGCTGCATTTTTTGGGGATCATCCGTATTCCGTTTTTGAACCGCAGTTTCCAGCTTGAGGCGGGAAATACCCGAAAGATGTCGATTGCCGGGGCTTACCTCGTTGGCCTCGCCTTTGCCGCGGGTTGGACACCATGCGTCGGAGGCGTACTGACCGCAGTGATCTTTACCGCGTCAACCGAAGCGACGGCCATGCGGGGACTTGTGCTTATGCTGGTTTTTGGCGTGGCGATGACGCTGCCATTCGTCATCGCGGCTTGGTTCATCCGGCCCTTCCTGCGGTTCGTAGCCAGGTTCCGCCGGTATCTGCCCGTCGTCGAAAGGCTGATGGGTGTTCTGCTGCTACTATTTGCCGGTCTGATCGCGACCGATCAGGTCAACGTCATCGCGCAATGGATGCTCGATACGTTCCCCGTATTTTCCGCAATCGGCTAGGAGGAGAGACCGATGTTTAAGCGACTGTTAATATTTCTGTTTCTCGCGGTCCCCGCGGCTGCCTCTGAAATTGGCGATGATGGCCTGCACAAGGCAGACTGGATGCGCGACACGTTCAAGGATCTGCGCGAAGATCTGGATGAAGCCAACGCCGAGGGCAAACGTCTGATGCTGATCGTCGAGCAGCGCGGGTGCATCTACTGCGCCAAGATGCACAAAGAAGTCTTCCCTCGGCCAGAAATCGATCAATTCATCCATGACAACTACTTCGTGGTGCAGATCAATCTGCATGGCGATACCGAGGTCATCGATTTCGATGGCGAGGCCCTGAGCGAGAAACAGGCGACCCGGAAATGGGGGATGTTGTTTACGCCATCTTTGCTTTTCCTGCCGCAGGACGTGCCGGAGGGTGCGTCTGCAAGCGCGGCAGCCGTCGCTTTGATGCCCGGTGCATTCGGGGCCGGGACAACGCTGGACATGCTGACATGGGTTGCCGAGGAACGGTATGCGCCTGAAGGTGAAGAAGATTTTCAACGCTACCACGCCCGAAAGATTCAGGAACGCAGCGACGGATCGACGGACTGACGAAGAAAAATTCAAATTATTGAATTTATCCTTTGCACCCGCTCGTCTCCGTGTTCTATGGTATGCAAAAAAGAGAATGTGTTCTGGGAGGAAGCATGAAAAGAAGTCTTGCGATCTGCGCGATGCTGACCTTTGGGACGGCTGGTTATGCGGGCGACGTAATGCCCGGTTCGGTCGTTTATGAAGACGGGGTTGTGAATGCCTCGCTCACCGGCGTTGCGGGCGATCCCGTGAATGGCCGTTCGGTTTTCAAGAACCGCAAGTTGGGCAACTGCCTTGCCTGCCACGTGAATTCCGAAATGCCGGAAGAAAGTTTTCATGGCGAGGTCGGCCCTATGCTCGACGGTGTGGGCGACCGCTGGAGCGCTGAGGAACTGCGCGGAATCGTTTCGAATTCCAAGAAGATGTTCGAAGGCACGATCATGCCGGCCTTTTATATCGACGCAGGTTATACCCGGCCGCTCGATGATTTCGCAGGCGCATCCATCCTGACCGCCCAAGAGGTCGAGGATGTGGTGGCCTACTTGCTGACACTGAAAGAATAGGAGAGACGGATGGCACTCACACGTCGCTATTTCCTGGTCACGGGCACGGGCGCACTTGCCGCCGCTGGTCTTGGCCTTCCGGCCCTTGCATCGGCCACCGATGATGCAATCGCCGCCTTCACGGGCGGTGCTCCGGTCGCGGATGGGGGTGTCACCCTGACCGCGCCCGAGATCGCCGAGAACGGCAACACCGTTCCGATCGAGGTCGACGCCCCAGGCGCGAGCGAGATCATCATCCTGGCAGACGGCAACCCGCTGCCAGGCGTTGCGACATTCATGTTCGGCCCGATGGCCGCAGCCCGTTCGGGTTCAACCCGGATCCGTCTGGCTGGAACGCAGAATGTGATCGCCGTCGCCAAGATGGAAGACGGTACGTTCGCCAAGGCGCAAGCTGCGGTCAAAGTGACAATCGGCGGCTGCGGCGGCTAATCAGGAAAGGACGGAAAACATGGCAAAAGGTGTAAAACCCCGCGTCAAGGTCCCAAAGAGTGCCGCCGCCGGCGACACGATCACGATCAAGACGCTGATCAGCCACAAGATGGAAAGCGGCCAGCGCAAGGACGATGACGGCAACGTCATCCCGCGCTCGATCATCAACCGCTTTACCTGCGAGTTTAACGGTCAGAATGTCATCGACGTGGCGCTCGAGCCGGCGATCTCGACCAATCCGTATTTCGAATTCGAAGCGATCGTGCCGGAAGCCGGTGAATTCAAGTTCACTTGGTATGACGATGACGGATCCGTTTACGAAACGGCAAAAGCCATCGCAGTCGAATAAGATGGCAGCCAGGGGAGGAAACCACATGAAAAAAGCCCTAGCCGCGGCGGCCATTGCCGCCGCCGGAATGGCCTATGCCGGTGAGGACGCTGTGCTCAGCGTAGAAGGTCAGGACTTCGTCACCAAGACCGCAGCACCGGCACATACCGAAAACCTGTCGGAAATCTATTCCGGCTGGACCTTCCGGTCTAACGAAACCCAGGCGCTGCAGCTTGACGACTTTGACAACCCGGCTTTCGTCTTTGTCGACCAGGCGATCGATCTTTGGGACGCGGCCGAAGGGTCGGCTGGCAAGGCATGTTCGTCCTGCCATGAGAATGTCGAAGACTTCGCCGGTTTGCGCACCCAACTGCCACGGGTGGACGATGGCGAGTTGGTCGCGATGGAAGACTTGGTCAACGAATGCCGGACCGAACGGATGGGCGCCGAGCCGTGGAAGTGGTCGGGTGGCCAAATGACGGCGATGACTGCGCTGATCGGCCTGCAATCGCGTGGTATGCCGATGAGCGTCTCAATTGACGGTGATGCGGCTCCGTTCTGGGATAAGGGCAAGGAGCTCTACTATACCCGCGTTGGTCAGCTCGACATGGCCTGCTCGAATTGCCACGAGGACAATTACGGTGTCATGATCCGCGCTGATCACCTCAGCCAGGGGCAGATCAACGGATTTCCGACATACCGTCTGAAGAACGCAAAACTGAACTCGATCCATGGTCGGTTCAAAGGATGCATGAAGAACATCCGTGCGACACCGTTCAAAGAAGGTGGCGAGGAATTCAAAGCGCTTGAGCTTTACCTTGCTTCACGGGCGCAGGGCCTGTCGGTCGAAACGCCGTCGGTTCGCAACTGATTTGAACCCCCGGGGGCAGCCCCGGGGTTTTTTGCGCGTAAACACATTCAAGTTTATGCATAAGAAAAGGACAACACGATGATCTCGCGGAGAGACTTCCTTCAGGTAGCGATGGCCGGGGCGGCGCTTTATGGTGGCTCCGGTTTCGGCAACTGGGCTCGGCTGGCGGCGCAACAGGCGCTCACGCAGGACCAGTTGCTGGAGTTCGACACCTTCGGAAATGTCTCACTGATCCACATCACGGATATTCACGCCCAGCTCAAACCAATCTATTTCCGCGAACCGTCGATCAATATCGGCGTCGGAACCGCTAAGGGGCTGGTACCGCATGTAACCGGCGCCGCATTCCGCAAGCTCTACGGCATCGCAGACCGCACACCTGCAGCCTATGCCTTGACGCATGATGATTTCTCGGCGCTGGCCCAAGCCTATGGTCGTGTCGGCGGCATGGATCGGGTGGCGACGGTCATAAACGCCATCCGCGCGGATCGGCCCGACGCTTTGCTGTTGGATGGTGGTGACACGTGGCATGGCTCCTACACCTGCTACCACACGGCAGGGCAGGACATGGTCAACGTCATGAACGCCCTGAAACCCGATGCGATGACGTTCCATTGGGAATTTACGCTCGGTTCGGATCGGGTGAACGAATTGGTCGAGGGCTTGCCCTTTGCGGCGCTCGGCCAGAACATCTTTGATGCCGAATGGGACGAACCCGCCGAGCTTTTCAAGCCCTATAAGATGTTTGAGCGTGGCGGGACGAAGATCGCGGTCATTGGTCAGGCCTTCCCCTATATGCCGATCGCCAATCCGCGCTGGATGTTCCCGGAATATAGCTTTGGTATCCGCGACGAGAACATGCAGATGATGGTGGATGAGGTCCGGGCCGCAGGTGCAGAGCTGGTCGTTTGCCTCAGCCACAACGGTTTTGACGTCGACAAGAAAATGGCGAGCGTCGTCAGCGGTATCGACGTCATCTTGTCCGGCCACACCCACGACGCGGTGCCAGAGCCGGTGCAGGTGGGTCAAACCATTATCGTGGCATCGGGATCCAACGGGAAATTCGTCAGTCGGGTCGATCTTGACGTGCGTGACGGCCGGATGATGGGCTTTAAGCACAAGTTGATCCCGATTTTCTCAGACGTCATCACGCCTGATCCCGAAATGGCAGCGCTTATCGATGCAGAGCGCGCACCCTATGCCGACACCCTGTCTGAGGTGATTGGTCGGACTGACTCGCTGCTTTATCGCAGGGGCAACTTCAACGGCACGTGGGATGATCTGATCTGCGACGCTCTGCTGTCGGAACGTGACGCCGAAATCGCGCTCAGCCCCGGTGTCCGGTGGGGCCCGACGATGTTGCCCGGCCAGGATATCACCCGCGAGGATATCTGGAACGTCACCAGCATGACCTATGGTGAGGCTTACCGGACAGAAATGAGCGGCGAATTCCTGAAGGTCGTGCTGGAAGACGTCGGCGACAACCTCTTCAACCCCGACCCGTATTATCAGCAGGGCGGTGACATGGTCCGTGTTGGCGGCCTTGGGTTCTCTATCGATGTCACCAAGCCGCAGGGCGAACGGATTAGTGATCTGGCGCTGCTGAAAACCGGCGAGGCGATTGATCCGTCCCGCAATTATGTCGTCGCAGGCTGGGCTTCGGTCAATGAGGGCACCGAGGGGCCACAGATCTGGGACGTTGTTGAGAACCACATTCGCAAACAGGGCACCGTAATGATCGAACCGCGCGACAGCGTCAAGATCGTCGGGGCGTAGAGGAGGCATACGAGATGAAGACATCCCGCAGACGTTTCCTGCAAGGGGCCGCGGCGATTGGCGCTGGGGCGACCGCAGCAAAGGCTGGCGATCCGCTGATCACCGAAGTGCAGCCATGGGCGCAGGCCCTTGGCGATGGTGTCGATGCGACGCCGTATGGATTGCCGATCCGGTTCGAAAGCGACGTGGTTCGGCGCAATGTCGAATGGCTGACGGCTGATACCATCAGTTCGATCAACTTCACCCCGATCCACGCGCTGGACGGGACGATCACGCCTCAAGGCTGCGCCTTCGAGCGGCACCATTCAGGCGCAATCGAGCTGTCGAAATCAGACTATCGCCTGATGATCAATGGCCTGGTCGATCAGCCGCTGGTCTTTACCTATGCCGATCTCGAGCGTTTCCCCCGTGAACAGCATGTTTACTTTTGTGAATGCGCAGCGAACACCGGGATGGAATGGGCCGGATCACAGCTGAACGGTGCGCAGTTCACGCACGGCATGATCCACAACATGGAATATACGGGCGTGCCACTGCGCACGATCCTGAATGAAGCCGGGGTGAACGCAGAGGGTAAGTGGGTGTTTGTCGAAGGTGCTGATGCATCGTCGAATGGCCGGTCGATCCCGATTGAGAAAGCGCTTGATGACGTTCTGGTCGCCTTCAAGGCGAATGGCGAAGCGCTGCGGAAAGAACATGGCTATCCGGTCCGGCTGGTCGTTCCGGGCTGGGAAGGCAACATGTGGGTGAAGTGGCTGCGCCGGATCGAAGTCATGGACGGCCCGGTCGAAAGCCGCGAGGAAACGTCGAAATACACAGATGTGCTGGAAGACGGGACAGCGCGGAAATGGACGTGGGAGATGGATGCCAAATCCGTTATCACCGCACCCAGCCCGCAATCGCCGATCTCGCATGGGGCAGGGCCGCTGGTTATTTCTGGCCTCGCATGGTCGGGCCGTGGCAAGATCACCCGCGTCGACGTTTCGCTCGATGGTGGGATCAACTGGCAGACCGCACGTCTCGCGGCCCCGGGCACTGATAAGGCGCTGACCCGGTTCTATCTCGATCATGTGTGGAATGGCGAGCCGATGCTGCTTCAGTCCCGCGCGATGGACGAAACCGGGTATGTTCAACCGACCAAGCAACAGCTTCGGAAGTATCGCGGCGAGAACTCAATTTATCATAACAACTGTATTCAGACCTGGGCGGTCAATGAAAAGGGTGAGGCGGAAAATGTCGAAGTCTCTTAAACTTGGAATTCTGGCGACGCTGCTGGCGACAGGATCTTATGCCGATGCTCTGGGTCTTGGTCGGCCCGCGCTGCCCGAAGAGATTGCCGCGTGGGATCTTGATGTCAGCCCCGATGGCGCGGGCCTGCCGGATGGTTCAGGTGACGTTCTCACCGGCGAAGACCTGTTTTCGGCCAATTGCGCAGTCTGCCACGGCGAGTTTGGCGAGGGTGTCGATAACTGGCCTGAACTTGCGGGTGGTTTCGATACACTCGCTGACAAGGACCCCGTCAAGACGGTGGGCAGCTATTGGCCCCATCTTTCGACGACTTGGGACTACGTGAACCGATCGATGCCCTTTGGAAACGCGCAAAGCCTGAGCGCGGACGAGGTTTATGCTATTGTGGCGTATATTCTCTATTCCAACGATTTGGTGGACGAGGATTTTGTGCTGAGCAACGAAACATTTGCCGACGTCAAGATGCCGAATGCCGGCGGCTTTATCGTAGATGACCGGGTTGAAACCGAGTTCCCGGAATTCACGCAAACGCCCTGTATGTCGGACTGCAAGGACAGCGTAGAGATTACCATGCGCGCGCGGGTTCTTGATGTAACGCCTATGGATGAGACAGTCGAGGCACAGCCTGCTGCGGTGGCTGAGACCGCAAAGGACGAGCCGGCTGCTGAAGTAGCAGCGATCGATCCGAAGCTGGTTGAACAGGGCAAAAAAGCATTTGCCAAGTGCAAATCCTGCCACCAGATCGGAGAGGGAGCCAAGAACCGCTCAGGCCCCATCCTGACCGGCATTGTCGGTGCGCCTGCTGGTGCAGTTGACGGGTTCAAGTACTCGAAACCGATGAAAACAGCGGCCGAAGGTGGCCTGGTCTGGAGCGAGGATGAGCTTGCGGCCTTCCTCACCAAGCCGCGCGCTTACATGAAAGGCACCAAGATGTCCTTTGCTGGCTTCCGTAAGGAAGACGATGTGACAGCCGTTATCGAATATCTGAAATCCTTCGGTTTGTGATGCGCGCTGCGGTCGTTATCACCCTTGCCGTCCTCGCTGCACCGCTCGGCGCGGATACCCTGGGTGACGTGGCTGTGGGCGAAAAACTGTTCAGCCAATGCAAAGGCTGTCATCAGGTTGGCCCCGACGCGAAGAACCGGATCGGCCCGCATCTGAACGCGCTCTTTGGACGTAAGGCTGGTGCGCTGGACGACTTCCGATACTCCAAGGCGCTGGCGCGGGCCGCGTCTGGCGGGTTGGAATGGCATCCGGATACCATCGACGCCTTTCTTGAGAACCCCAGAGCGCTGATCTCTGGTACGAGGATGAGCTATCGCGGCATGAAGGACCCGCAAGCGCGCGCCAATCTGATCGCGTATCTGCGGACCTTTTCGGACAATCCCAGCGACATACCCGAGGCCGATCCGACGGCAATGCCAACGGATCACGCATTAGACCCTGCGATCCTCGCGCTTGAGGGCGATGCGGAATACGGCGCCTACCTCGCCAGCGAATGTACGTCCTGTCACCGGTCGGACGGGGCGGATGAGGGGATACCCTCGATCACATATTGGCCGGAGCAAGACTTCGTCATCGCGCTTCACGCATACAAAAACCAAACCCGCGCACATCCTGCCATGCGGATGATCGCGGGGCGGCTCAATGACGAAGAGATCGCGGCACTCGCCGCCTATTTCGCCGACCCGGAGGAATAGGCGGTCGCACAATTGGGAGGATGGACTATGAAATTGAACCGAAGAACATTTGTTGGGGTAGGGATTGCGGCAAGCGCGGCGCTCTCAGCACCGATGGCTGCGGGCCAGGGAACTCCGCGCGTCGTTGTCGTGGGGGGTGGCGCAGGTGGTGCGACCGCAGCGCGCTACATCGCCAAGGACAGCAAGGGAGCGGTTGACGTCACCCTGATCGAGCCGACCCGCACCTACTACACCTGCTTTTTCTCGAACCTCTATCTCGGCGGTTTCAAGACAATCGACGATATCGGTCACAGCTATGGCGGGCTTGCCTCTGATTTTGGTGTAAATGTCGTGCATGATTGGGCCGTTGGTGTTGACCGCGATGCCAAGACGGTGGCGTTGGCCGGTGGTGGGTCTGTCCCTTACGACAAACTGATCCTTTCGCCCGGTATCGACTTTGTGGACGGATCGGTTCCCGGCTGGGACCTGACCGCTCAGAATGCGATGCCGCATGCCTACAAGGCCGGCTCGCAGACCGAGCTTCTCAAGGCGCAGATCATGGCGATGCCCGAAGGCGGAACCTTTGCGATGGTTGCCCCGCGCAATCCGTACCGCTGCCCGCCGGGGCCTTACGAGCGCGTTTCGATGGTGGCGCATCTGCTCAAGCAGACAAACCCGACCGCAAAGATCCTGATTGCGGATCCGAAGCCGAAATTCTCCAAGCAAGCGCTGTTCGAGGAAGGCTGGCAAAAGCACTATGGTGGCATGATCGAACGGATCGGCCCGGATTTCGGCGGCGAGAACGTGACCGTCGATCCGGCGGCGATGACGGTCGATATCGACGGCGAGGTCACCAAGGTGGACGCGTGCAACGTGATCCCGGCGATGAAGGCGGGCCGGATCGCCGAACTTGCGGGTGTGACGGACGGCAACTGGGCTCCGGTCAACGCGATCGACATGTCCACCAAGGCAGATCCCGATATCTACGTTCTGGGTGACGCCAGCCAGCAGGGCGACATGCCGAAATCGGGCTTCTCTGCCAACAGCCAGGCCAAGGTTTGCGCCAATGCCGTTCGGGGCGCGTTGACAGGAAGCCGGATATTCCCCGCAAAATTCGCAAATACATGCTGGTCTTTGATCGAGACCAATGACGGGGTGAAGGTTGGCGCGACATATGAAGCCACTGACGAGAAGATCGCCAAAGTAGACGGCTTTGTCAGTCAGACCGGCGAGGACGCAGAGCTGCGCGCTGCGACCTATCGTGAATCGGAAGGGTGGTACGCCGGGATCACGTCCGACATGTTCGGCTGACTTGACTGGTGCGGCCGGGAGGAATTGGGATGAAACAGTCTCTCTTGGCGTGCCTGGCCGCCACAACCTTGCCCTTCAGCGCCTTGGCGCAGGAGGTGATCACTTACCCGTTCGACGGCTCGTTCGACGACGCAGCGTTTGCGGTCGAGTCCGAGATTGTCGGGCGGGGATTGGTGATCGACTACGTTAGCCATGTCGGCGCGATGCTGGAACGCACGCGCGCCGATGTCGGTTCGGACGTCGTGCTTTTTGATGAGGCCAACAGTTATCTTTTTTGTTCGGCCACCCTTTCGCGCAAGGTCATGGAGGCAGATCCGATGAACCTTGCCCATTGTCCGTATGCTGTGTTTGTCGCTGATCGGGGCGGCGAGGTCGTCGTGGGCTATCGCGCCTTTCCCGCAGGCCCCATGCAAGAGGTTCAGGCCTTTCTCGACGAGATTGCCCGCGCGTCTGTTGAGCAATAGCTCCCGTAGTCAGATCGTATCGATGAACCGATATGCCCCACCGTGCGTTTCAATACGGCCGAGCCCGCCATTTGGCAGGTGAAAGCCGATGACGGGGATCTGGTCGGCTGTCACCTGATCCAGCAAACGCATCCGCGCCGCGATCCCGGCCTCCGGATCCTGATCTGACCCGGATGGCCATTCGGGGTGGGCCAGCGCGAGGTGGTGGTTTACGACCGCGTCACCCAGCACCATCGCCGGGCCATTTTCGGTTGCGATCTCGAACGCCATATGGCCCGGCGTATGCCCGAAGCTCGCGTGGGCCATTATACCCGGCACAATCTCTTGCCCGTCTTCGAATACGTGCAGTTGATCGGCAATGGCTTCAAGCCGACGGGCCGCCCCGACTGCAAAGGTGGCCCGCGCCTCGCCGATTGTGTCGACCGTATTCGGGTCGAGCCAATAGTCGCGTTCTTTCCGGCCGATCAGATGCCGCGCTGCGGGAAAGAGCGGATCGTCGAAATCATCCAGCACGCCCCATAGGTGATCCGGGTGAGCATGGGTGAAAATGACGTGCGTTACATCCTCGGAGGCCACATCTTGGGCGTCGAGCGCGTCCAGAAGCGCACCGGCAGACGGCATGAAATCGGGCCCTGATCCGACATCGAACAGGATAACCCGGTTATCGCTCCGCAGCATCGTCACATTGCAGGGGGGTTCGAACGCGTCGCCTTCGATACCATGCGCTGCAAGAACCGCATCCACTTGTGCCGCAGGCAGATCGCCGGCGATGAAGGATTTCGGCAGCGTCAGATGACCATCACTGAGCGTGTCGATCCGCGTCCCCGCCACATGCAGCTGGCTGGCCGCATGGCTGTAGAGTGGTGCAAGCCCAACCGCCGACGCACCAGCTAGAAAACCACGTCTTTTCATGATGTCCCCAATATATTCTTATATTTGAATATTAACATCGAGTGTGGTCGATGCAAGCCCATCAATTGACAGGGCATCGCTGGCGTGGGCACATCTCGCACGGTGACTAGGAGGAACCGCGATGACGAGCGTGCTGTTTGATCTTTCCGATTGGCCCACGATCCCGATGGTCGATGGGTCGGGCGAGTATCCAGTGCGCCGCATCTTTTGCGTGGGTCGAAACTATGCCGCTCACGCTGCCGAGATGGGAAATGAGGTGGATCGCGAAGCGCCGTTCTACTTCACCAAATCGCCCACAGCGGCGGCGATGAGCGGTCAAACTGTACCGTATCCGCCCGGCACGCAGAACTATCATCATGAAATGGAACTGGCCTTTGCTGTCGGCGCCCCTGCGTTTCGTGTAGAGCCGAAGGATACGGGCACCGTGATCCATTCGTATTGCTGTGCCCTCGACATGACCCGACGGGACCTGCAGCAGGTCGCGAAAGACAAGCGGCGTCCATGGGATATCGCCAAGGATGTCGAAGGGTCCGCCGTGTTCGGGCAACTGACCCCTGCGGCAGAGGTCGGTGCCATCGGGCCGCAACGCATCTGGTTGGAAAAGAACGGAACCGTGGTGCAGGACGCGCATCTGGCCGACATGATCCATGCGGTGCCGGAGATGGTGGCCGATCTTTCGCAGTACTATCACTTGGGGCCTGGAGACGTCATCCTGACCGGAACCCCCGCGGGGGTCGGCCCGGTTGAGGCGGGTGATGTTTTGACGGGCCGCATTGATGGTCTTGAACCTTTGTTACTCACGATCGGGCAAGCGGAATGATCATCCACCACGGATACTTCCGCAGCTCGTCCTCCTACCGCTGCCGGATCGCGTTAAACCTCAAGGGTGTTTCCAGCGAATATCGCCCCGTTCACCTTTTGAGGGATGGCGGGGAACAAAAGTCGGACAGTTACCGCGCCCTTAACCCGCAGGCGCTGGTTCCGACTTTCGAGGTGGATGGCATGATCCTGACCCAGTCGCCCGCCATTCTTGAATGGTTGGAAGAAATATATCCCGAGCCACCTCTGCTGCCGCGCGATCCGGTAGAGCGTGCGCATGTCAGGGCCTTCTGTGCCGTGATCGGCTGCGATATTCATCCCCTGCAGAATTTGCGGGTGCTGCAGTATTTGCGGGCCGAGTTCGATCAGGATCAGGACGGGATCGATGAATGGTGCCAGCGATGGATCGGCGATGGCCTCCGCGCCGCCGAGGCGTTGCTTGCTGCGCGTCCCGCTAGAGTATTTGCGTTCGACGACGCCCCCGGCATGGCCGAGGTGTACCTCCTGCCCCAGATGTTCTCGGCCGACCGCTTTCAGGTGGACGTCACAGAGTTTCCGCGCTTATGCGCGATCCGTGAGGCGTGCGAAGCCTTGACGGCCTTTGCTGACGCGCATCCAGCGCGCCAGCAGGACGCTGAGTGATCGAATTTCTGCAATTTACTGCATGCTCTGTTCGGGATCAGGCACATACCCCTGACATTGCACTGTAGGGAAAGCACTATAATGCAGTACTTGAAGGAGTCCCGAGGATGACCATTCGCATCGATTTCCAGACCGATCCGTCGAAGTACCGGCACTGGCGGGTGACCTATAACGGCCGGGTCGCAAATCTGATCATGGACGTCGATGAAACAGCCGGGCTTTTTGACGGCTATGAACTCAAGCTCAACTCGTACGATCTGGGCGTCGATATCGAGCTTGCGGATATCGTGCAACGGATGCGGTTCGAGCACCCCGAGGTCAAGGTGGTCGTCATGCAGTCGGGTAAGGACAGGGTGTTTTGCGCAGGCGCCAACATCCGGATGCTCGGTGGCGCGGCTCACGGCCACAAGGTCAATTTTTGCAAATTTACGAACGAAACCCGCAACACCTACGAAGCGGCCGAGGAAGACAGCGGGCAAAAGTACATCGCAGCGATCAAAGGGGCCTGCGCGGGCGGCGGTTACGAATTGGCTCTGGCCTGCAACTATCTGATGCTGGTCGACGACTCATCATCCTCCGTCGCTCTGCCCGAGGTTCCATTGCTGGCCGTGCTTCCCGGAACCGGTGGGCTGACCCGTGTCACCGATAAGAGAAAGGTCCGCCGCGACCGGGCCGACATTTTCTGCTCAACCGAAGAAGGGGTCAGGGGCAAACGTGCGCTCGACTGGCGATTGGTCGACGAGGTGGTGCCAACCTCGAGGTTTGACGAGGTGGTACAGGCGCGGGCAGGGGAATTCGCCGCAAGGTCGACGAAGCCGGACGTTGCGGAGGGCATCGCGCTTAAGCCGCTTGAGCGGTCATTCAACGATGATGGCGTGACCTATTCGACCGTAGAGGTTTCGGTTGACCGCCAGGCACGAACAGCCACGATCATGATCCATGGTCCCGAAGATGATGCGCAAAGAGATGTCGATGAGCTGATCAATCTTGGGTCGGATGGCTACATATTGCGCCTTGCACGAGAGCTTGATGACGCGATCCTGCATCTCAGGCTGAACGAGATGGATTTGGGCCTCCTCATCTTCCGAAGCCAGGGCGACCCCGGGGCCCTTGCGGCGCACGAGAAGGTACTTCTGGACGGTGCTGACAACTGGCTCGTGAACGAGATCCTGCATTATTGGAAGCGGGTCCTGAAACGCATCGATGTCACATCACGGTCGATGGTGGCGCTTGTCGAGCACGGCTCGTGTTTCAGCGGTCTTTTGGCGGAACTGCTCTTTGCCGTCGACCGGACCTATATGATGGAGGGCGAATTCGAGGGCGACAACCGGCCAATGGCGACGGTCATGTTAACGGCGGTAAACTTCGGCCTGATGCCCATGGCCAACGGGCTTAGCCGTCTCGAAACCCGGTTTCTTGGAGAGCCCGAAGCATTGGACCAGGCCCAGAAACATATCGGCGAGCCGCTTCAGGCCGAGAAGGCCGACGATCTGGGCCTTGTCTCGATGATCCTCGACGATATCGATTGGGAGGATGAGATCCGTATCTTTGTCGAAGAGCGCGCCAGCTTCAGCCCAGACGCGATGACGGGGATGGAGGCGAACCTGCGTTTCGCCGGACCCGAGACGATGGAGACCCGCATCTTTGGCCGCCTTACCGCATGGCAGAACTGGATTTTCAACCGGCCCAATGCTGTGGGTGAGACCGGCGCACTGCAACGCTATGGATCTGGCGTGCGGGCTGATTTTGATACTGAGCGGGTCTGAAATCAGGCAATCGCCTCGGATCGTCCTGCTTGCCGGCCCGAAAAAATGCATCCGCCAAGAAAGGTACCTTCGAGCGCATTGTAGCCGTGGTAGCCTCCCCCGCCGAAGCCCGCCACTTCACCTGCGGCAAAGAGGCCGGGTACGACTTGTCCATCGGTTCCGATCATCTGGCTATCTAGGTTTGTGTGAAGGCCGCCCAGCGTCTTGCGCGTCAGGATATGCAGCTTGACGGCAATCAGCGGTCCGTTGGCGGGATCCAGGATCTTGTGCGGTTTTGCTGTCCGCATGAAGCGATCCCCGCGATAGTTCCGCGCTGCAAGGATCGACATCATCTGCGCATCCTTGGTGAAGGGGTTGTCGACCTGCGCGTCGCGTGCTTCGATCTGGGCACGGATCTTGGCCTCGTCGATCAGATTGCCACCAGCGACCTGGTTCATACCATTGACGAGGCCGGTTAGATCACGGCTGACAACAAAGTCCTGCCCGCGCTCTTTGAAGGCTTCGACGGCGTCGGTCGCGCGCCCGCCGGACAGCACCCGTTGCTTGATGACTTCAAGCCAGGATTTCGAAGTCAGATCCGGGTTCTGCTCTGATCCGGAGAGGGCGAATTCCTTTTTTATGATCTTCTGGGTCAGGATGAACCAGCTGTAATCATAACCGGTTTTCAGTATCTCGCGCAGGGTGCCCATGGAGTCGAACCCCGGCAGGGCAGGCGGCCCGAACCGATTGCCCTCGGCATCGAACCACATGGACGAGGGGCCCGGCAAAATCCGAATGCCGTGCGCGGGCCAGATCGGATCCCAGTTTTGCACGCCTTCGGTATAGTGCCACATCCGGTCGCCATTGATGACCTGGCCGCCCGCCGCTTCGGATATCGCGATCATGCGGCCATCGACATGGGCCGGGACCCCCGCCACCATGGTTTTGGGCGCCGGGCCCAATCGATCGGTTGGCCAGACCTTGCGGACCATCTCGAAATTGCCGCCGATGCCGCCACTGGTCACGATGATCGAGGGGGCAGAAAGCGAAAAATCTCCGATCACATCACGGTTCGTCTTCTGGCCGCGCTCTGCGGCATCCTCGGCCAGCAGGCTGCCCGAGACACCCTTAGCCGCCCCGTTTTCCATATCGATGCGATCGACCTGATGGCGGAACTTGAACGTGATCCGCCCGGCTTTTTCATGCTCTTCGCTGCGGCGGACGAAGTGTTCGATGATGCCGGGCCCGGTGCCCCACGTAATGTGAAACCGGGGGACCGAATTGCCGTGGCCGTCGGCAAAGCCGCCCCCACGCTCGGCCCAGCCGACTACGGGAAACCAGCGCAGCCCCATTGAATAAAGCCAGGGCCGCATCGGTCCGGCGGCAAAGTCGATGTAAGCTTCGGCCCATTTGCGGGGCAGCGCATCCTCGTCGCGGTCGAATTGGGCCGATCCCATCCAGTCGTTCAAAGCAAGCGCGCGGTTGTCCTTGATGCCCATCCGCCGCTGTTCCGGCGTGTTGATCATGAAAAGACCGCCGAGGCTCCAGAATGCCTGACCGCCGAGGAAGCTCCGCGGCTCCTGATCCACAACGATGACGCTTTTACCACGATCACCGAGTTCGGCCGCAGCGACCAGACCGGCGAGGCCGCCGCCGACGACAATTGCATCTGCTTGATCCATAATCGGGGTCCTATCGGCTGCGATACCAGGCCACGAACGGTGCTGCGCACAAGTACATTGTTATCCCGTAGACAGCCGATGGTATAGACATTGCGCCAAACCCGTCCTGTTGTGAAATCAGTGCGGCCAGCGTAATGCCAAGCGTTGCGTTCTGGATCCCCGTTTCGACTGAGACCGCCTTGCTTTCCGGCCAGTTCAGACCCGAGGCATAAGCGATCCCAAACCCGATTAACAAAAGGCTCAGATTGAGGGTGATCAGCGCAGGTCCCAGGATCATCACGTTCTCGACGAAAAGCCCCCAGTTACTGGCCAGCGCCGCAACAACGATGAGGATGAAAAGGACGGTCGCGAAGGTCGACATTGGCCCGTCGACCCGGTCGGCGAAATCGGGGCGCAGATGCCGGATCAAGACGCCCAGAAGGACGGGCAGCGTGGTGATCAGAAACAGAGCAATGGCAAGCGATGTAATGGAGATGTCTGGTGCGTCTGCACCAAGGAAGTGCAGCACAGCCCATGTGGCAAGAAATGGTACTGTCAGGATGCTCAACAAGCTGATGACCGCCGTTAGCGAAACTGAAAGGGCCACGTCGGCCCGGCTGAGCTTTGAGATCATGTTCGATGTCACACCGCCTGGGCAGAATGACAGGAGCATGACCCCAAGTGCAAAGCCCGGCGGCAGATCGAATGCGTAAACGATGCCAAAAGCCACCAGCGGCAGCAGAATGACTTGTGCGCAGGCCCCGATCATGAAGGCGATTGGTCGTCTCAGGACCCGCCCGAAATCCCTGGCCGTCAGCCCTATACCCAGCGAGAACATGATGATGGCCAGCGACAATGGCAGCACCACGTCGATCAGAATATCCAAAGGGGTTCTCCTCCACTTAAACCCTTGATCGAACCTTGGGTGGCCGAACGCTGCGGCGCAATGGCTAACGTTTGGTCACAGTGGCCAAAACACAAGGATCGCAGGGATCGATACGGCTATCACAATGACTTCAAGCGGCAGGCCGATCCGCCAATAGTCGCCAAAGTGGTAGCCGCCGGGGCCAAGAATGAGGGTGTTGTTCTTGTGACCAATGGGCGTGAGGAACGCGGAAGAGGCCGCGACCGCCACCGCCATCAGGAACGGGTCGGGCGATACGTCAAGGGCCAGCGCCATCTGGATCCCCACCGGGGCGGCGACGATGGTGGTTGCCGTGTTGTTCAAGACATCCGACAGCGACATGGTCACAACCATCAACACGGTCAGCACGACCCAGGCAGGCAGGCCCTGCGTAAGCGTTATCAGCCAACCGGCGATCAGTTCGGTACCGCCTGATGTCTCCAACGCGGCGCCGAGCGGAATCATTGACCCTAGCAGCACCACAACTGGCCATTCGATATGGTTATAGAGTTCGGAGAGCGGCACAATGCGCGCCAGCACATAAGCGATCACCACAAGGCCAAGCGCGATTGGCAGGTAGAGCAGCCCGAAACTGGCCGCCGCCACCGCTCCGCCAAACAAGCCGATGGCCAGCCAAACCTTGCTGTCTTGCGTTACTGCCAGACCCCGTTCGGCGAGCGGCAGGCAGCCGAGCCAAGCCGTGACATCCGGGCCCGTGTCGCGAGGTACCAGTAGCAACAGGATATCCCCGGCCTTAATCGGCGTTTTTCGGATCTGTTCCGTGATGCGCCGGCCTTGTCGCGAAATGCCCATCAGGACGCTGTTGCGGCGCCAAGACAGGCCAATGGACTGAGCCGTGCGGTCCACAAGACGGCTGCTGTCCGTCACGACGACCTCGATGATCTCAACGCCCTCGCCTCCGGCTTTCAGCCGTTCCTCTCTTTCAGCATCGGCGACGGCGAGGCTCAGGGCTGCGCGGAATTCATCAAGCGCTTCCGGCGTAGCCTCGACGACCAGTGTGTCTCCGGCGCGCAGTTCGGAATTCATTGCGCGCCCATACCGACGCTTGCCATCGCGGATCAGGCCGATGATCGCGACGTCGGCCTTTTCTGCATCCTCGGTCAGATCACCGAGGCGCTGGCCAATATGCTTGCTTTTCTCGGGTACAATCAGCTCTGCGATGTATTCAGAGAGGTCCTCCAATTCTGCAGTGGCGTCGCTTCGCTGCGGGATAAGCCGCCAGCCGATCAGGGCCACAAAGATCATTCCGGCAATCGCAGCGACACCGCCGACAGGTGCGAAATCGAACATCCGGAAGGGCTCGCCCAGATTATCCTGCCGGATTGATGCTATGATGATGTTGGGCGGCGTCCCAATCAGCGTCACCATCCCGCCCAGGATCGTAGCAAACGACAAGGGCATCAGGCTCAGCCCCGGGTTGCGCCCCGCCTTGTGTGCGGTCTGAATGTCGACCGGCATCAGGAGGGCGAGGGCGGCAACGTTGTTCATGAATGCGCTGAGCACGCCACCAATCCCGCCCATCAGGGCAATGTGGGTGCCGATGCCGCGCGATGAATCGACAAGGGTGCGGGTGATTAAGAATACGGCCCCCGACCGCACCAAGCCCGCCGAAACCACCAGGACAAGGGCGACCACGAGGGTGGCGGGGTGGCCAAACCCCGAAAACGCCTGATCCGAAGGAACGACACCGAGGACGACGCCCGCCATCAAGGCGGAAAAGGCAACGATATCGTACCGGAAGCGGCCCCACAGAAGCAGGGCAAAGACAAGGGCGAAGAGGCTGAAGAGGATAATCTGATCGGTCGTCATGGGCCGGACACTATGAGTACTTTGCCCGTACCACCAGTGGCCTCGTGGGATGATGGCGCCGGTCTTGCCCTTCGGCGTCGCTCTGGCCTATAGCACCTGCCAGACCGTAAACCGATTTCTGATGGAGGCACCGATGGCAGGCCACTCAAAATGGGCCAACATCCAGCACCGCAAGGGGCGTCAGGACAAACTGCGCGCCAAGCTGTTTTCGAAACTGTCCAAAGAAATCACCATCGCGGCCAAGATGGGCGATCCAGATCCGGAAAAGAACCCGCGCCTGCGGTTGGCGGTGAAAGAGGCCAAGAGCCAGTCGATGCCCAAGGACAATATCGAACGCGCGATCAAGAAATCCCAGGCGGGCGACGGTGAGGATTATGAAGAAATCCGGTACGAAGGCTATGGCCCGAACGGTGTGGCGGTGATCGTCGAGGCGATGACGGACAACCGCAATCGAACAGCCTCGAATGTGCGATCAACCTTTACCAAGAATGGCGGCAATTTGGGTGAGACCGGTAGCGTCGGCTTTATGTTCGAACGCAAGGGCGAAGTGTCCTATCCCGCCTCTGTTGGTGACGCCGACACCGTCATGATGGCTGCCATCGAAGCGGGCGCCGAGGATGTCGAAAGCAGTGATGATGGTCATATCATCTGGTGCGCCGATACCGATCTGAATGACGTGTCAAACGCACTTGAGGCCGAGCTGGGTGAATCCGAGTCGACCAAGCTGGTTTGGAAACCGACCACCACCACTGAGCTGGATCTCGACGGGATGGAAAAGCTGATGAAGCTGGTCGATGCACTTGAAGACGACGATGATGTCCAGCGGGTCACGACCAATTTCGAGGCGACCGACGAGGTTATGGCGCAACTCGCCTGAACGAAAAACGCCGCCCCTGCGTGAGGGCGGCGTTCACGTATTGGTTATCCGGTACGATTAGCAGAACAGCGACCGTGCCATCTGGCTCCAGCTTTGT
Source organism: Pseudomonadota bacterium (assembly GCA_038521825.1). GTDB lineage: Bacteria > Pseudomonadota > Alphaproteobacteria > Rhodobacterales > Rhodobacteraceae > JBCBKL01. The sequence goes on from JBCBKL010000002.1 coordinate 218,222, forward strand.
GAGGGGCCGGCATTCGGTTCGGGTGACTGACGCCGCAGCCGCCGCATCAGGCCTTTCAATTCATTCAGACGGTCGCGCGCCGTGGCGCCTCCCGCACGGCTTTGAACCGTAAGGATTTTTTCTTGAGTATGCAAAGCAGCCTCGATCATCTCGAGATCTTGCTTCGTTAAATCTACACTATGAACATCGTCGAGCATCTGAGGGCATCCTTGTCTGCTGAACCAGCATATGGGAACTGTGGAGAAGTACGCCAATGGGCTTGTTCTAGATCATTTCGAATTACTTCATCCCTATCACGATGGAGTGACATTTTCTGTCAGGACGGACCGCGCGGCGGAACGAACATTGCGCGTCAAATCGCTGAGGGCCGGGGCCAGGGCGCGAGTCACCTGCCAAGACAGATGAACATCGTATTCAGGTCTTTCGCCCAGGGCGACCAAGCGCCCGTGGCGAATGTGATCCTCAATCAGCGGCGCAGGGTTCATGCCCCACCCGGCACCCTGCAGAACCGCTTCGACAAAGGCCTGCGTCGAGGGAAGCATTTGCGACGGCGGATCGGCTTTCAGCCCAAATTCGCGATCCAACCACGCGGTCTGCAATCCGTCTTTCTCGTTAAAGCGAAACATTGGCGCACCTGATAGCGTTTCTTTCGTGACACCAGCCCGACACCATTGTTCGACAAAGTCCGGGCTGGCGGTCGCAATGTACCGCATCGCCCCAAGATCGTGGAAATCACACGTGGGCACATTTTGGTTTGCAGCCGTGACCGCGGCAGAGATGACGCCGCGCCGCAACCAGTCGGCCGAATGGTCCTGATCATCGATCATAAAATCGATCAGCAACCCATCGACGCCCCGCAGAACCGGGGCAAACCACGTGGCGAGGCTGTCCGCATTGACCGCGATTTTCACGCGACCGGGTCCGGCGGCCGCTCCGACACCAACGTCTTCAAGCGCCTGCCGTTCCAGCAACCTTAGATCGTCGGCATGTTTGGCCAGCCGGATCCCCTCTTTGGTTCCCGTGCACGGCGCGCCCCGCTCAACAAGGATGAACCCCACCCGCTCTTCAAGGTTCTGGATCCTTTGGGAGATTGCCGATTGGGTGACATGTAGCGATGTGGCAGCCGTTTCAAAGCTGCCATAGCGCAGAACCGCGGCCAGCGCCGCCAGTTGATTGGGGGGAAGGTGCATCAGTCAACCTAATGTTGGTGCAAGTTCTTTAATTTGAGTAATGGATGGCATGCGGTTAGTCAAAAGCCCAACGAGCAGTAAGAGACTACGATGCCATCTTTTTTCGCGGGCTTCGGCCTTGGTTTTTCCCTGATCCTCGCCATCGGAGCCCAGAACGCTTTTGTCCTGCGACAGGGTCTTCGGCAGGAGCACGTGTTCTGGGTGTGCCTGATTTGTGCGCTGTCCGATGCTATGCTGATCACGGTCGGTGTCGCAGGATTTGGCGCGTTGGCGACAGTTGTCCCCTGGTTCGAGACCGCGATGCGTTTGGGCGGGGCTGCATTTCTGATCTGGTATGGAATGCGCAATGCGGTTTCCGCCTTTCGAGGGGGCGAGGCACTTATGGCCGGCGGCCATGGGTCAATCGGTCTGGCTTCGGCTGCCACGACGACAATTGCGCTGACGTGGCTCAATCCCCACGTCTATCTAGATACGGTGGTTTTGCTGGGTTCGGTTTCAGCGCAATACCCCGACCAGCTCGAATTTGGAGCCGGAGCTGTCGTTGCCAGCTTCACCTTCTTCTTCGGTTTGGGATATGGCGCCCGGCTGCTCAGCCCGGTCTTTTCGAACCCGCGCGCGTGGCAGGTGCTGGATGTCGTTATCGCATTGGTCATGTGGGCCATCGCCGCGAAACTGCTGTTGCAATAGGTTGCATGTCCCGGGCGCTTTGGCATTGATGCGCGCATGGGCGCGGCGCAATTAAAACCGGTGGTCGGCATCTTCTGGATGTTCATGACGGGCATCTGCTTTGTCGCCGTAACTGCGATCGTCAAGGTTATGGGATCGCGCGTTCCTCCGGCTGAGGCAGCGTTTTTGCGCTACGTCATGGGGTTGGTGTTTCTCGTACCAATGCTCCCCAGCCTGATGGAGACGCGGCTTTCGGCCCGTCAGGTGGGGCTGTTTGGCATGCGGGGCCTTTTCCATTCGCTTGGGGTGATCATGTGGTTTTTTGCGATGACGCGGATCCCGATCGCTGAGGTCACTGCGCTGAACTATGTTGCACCGGTCTACGTCACTATCGGCGCAGCCCTGTTCCTGGGTGAGCGCTTGGCGATGCGGCGGATAGCAGCCGTCGTCATTGCGCTGGTTGGGGCGATGGTCATCCTTCGCCCGGGCTTTCGCGAGGTGCTGCCAGGGCATTACGCGATGCTCTTGGCCGGGTTTGCGTTCTCGGGGTCTTACCTGATGGCCAAAGTCTTAGCCGACGGATTCAAGCCCTCGGTTGTCGTGGCGATGCTGTCGATCTTTGTCACGATCGGGTTGGCCCCGTTCGCGTTGGCCGATTGGGTGACGCCGACGCTCTCAGACCTCGGGCTGCTCTTCCTTGTGGCGTGCTTTGCAACGGCCGGACACTACACAATGACGCTGGCTTTTGCTGCCGCCCCGGTCGCCGTCACCCAGCCGGTTACCTTCCTGCAGCTGGTCTGGGCCGTTCTTCTGGGTGCGCTCGTTTTTGCGGAGCCGCTGGATTTCTGGGTGGTCCTTGGCGGTTTGGTGATCATGGCCTCTGTTACCTACATCACCTGGCGCGAAGCAGTGTTGCGGCGGCGGCCTGTCACACCGCCGACCCCCGCGACCAAGTTGTGATCTAACGATTGCCCCCGCTGTCTTGACCCAAGTCAAAGCCGACACAGGCGGTCGGAGACATGGTGCCGAAAACATGAGGAGGCCCATATGTCCCACACGCCGCACGAACTGCACGAAGAGTTCCCCGATCACGTCGAGACTATGCAGACGCTGCGCCAAAGCGATGCCCATTTCGCCCGGCTAGCCGATGAGTACCATGACCTGAATCGCGCGATTCACCGGGCTGAGACCAATGTCGAACCCATCAGTCCCGCGGCAGAGACCGACCTACGCAAGTCGCGGGCGGCACTCAAGGATGAGATCTGGGGATTGATCCGGGCAGCGACAACTACCTGACCTGGTAGGGCAGCACGTCCCGCCGATCAGGATCGACCGCAAGCCGTCGCTCGAGCGGCGGGACGGATCGTTGGTGACAGTCCGACCGCTCGCAGATGCGACAGGAAATGCCGATTGGCTCAAAGGCGTCGGCATTTCGCAGGTCCAATCCATCGGCATAGACAAGCGCATCGGCGTGGCTGATCTCGCACCCCAAGGCAATCGCAAAACGGCGGGTCGGCACGCCGTACCGGCCCGCGGGTTTGGTCACGTCCCGTGCGAGGCTGATGTAACGCACGCCATCCGGCGTCTCGGCCAACTGTCGCAGGAATTGCCCAGGTTGCTCAAAAGCACGATGCACGTTCCAAAGCGGGCAGGCGCCGCCGAAGCGGGCGAATTGCAGGCGCGTGGCGGAGTGGCGCTTGGTGATCGTCCCCGCCTGATCGACCCGGACAAAGAAAAAGGGAATGCCCTTTGCCCCCGGACGCTGCAGCGTTGAAAGCCTGTGCGCCACCTGTTCGATCGACGCGCCAAAGCGGTTGGCCAGGACCTCCAGATCATGGCGCGTGTCCCGTGCGGCATTAAGAAATGTGTCATAGGGCAGCATGGCAGCCCCAGCAAAATAGTTGGCAAGACCGATCTTCGCGATTGCTCTGGCTTCATCGGTCTGAAATCGGGCGAGATCGAGCGTAGCTTCCAAGAGCGGATCCTGCCGCAGCAGCGCGACTTGCAAGAGGATATGAAAGGTCTGCGTTTCCGGCGCCGCTCGGGATGAAATGGTCAGCCGTTTGGTCGCGGCATCAAAGCTGCGCAACGTGTCGGTGTCGCTGAGTTCGACTTGCACGCCGATTTGATCCAGCGCTGCAATGGTCGTGGCCCGGATGTTGCCCCGCTCTCCGTGAGTGGCCACAAAGTGTTCGGCGGCACGATCCACGGCATCGATGTAATTGTCGCAATAGTGAAAGAAGTCGCGCACTTCTTCCCATGGGCTGGGCCGTATTCTCGCATCTTCGCGCCCCAGGGCCTCGTCCAGCGAAGCCAGCCGCTCCTGTATCTGCCGGTATCCACGATGGAGATCTAGAAAGGCGCGGGCGAGGGCGGGCGCGTTCGATGCCGCCAGCCGCAGATCGGCCAAGGGAGGCTGCGCGCCGGAGAAGACAGGATCAGCAAGCGCCTCGCGCATATCGCTGACAAGTCTTTCGTCGTCACCGGCATTCAGTTCGGCAACGTCAAGTCCGAAATCCTGTGCGAGGCCCAGCACAACCGCCGTGCTGACAGGGCGGTTATTGTTTTCCATCTGGTTGAGATACGGCAGGGATATACCCAGACGGGCGGCAAAGTCTTTCTGGGTCAGGCCGATCCGCGTGCGGATTTCCCGCAACTTGGCACCGGCATAGAGTTTGGGATTTGCCATCGGGATGAGCCTCTCACGACCTTTGCAAACCTGCTAATGCAGATTTGCAAAGGTCGCAACACTGGCTCAGGTCGTGCGCATACGCCTTTCGCGACGATAGACACTGAGAATGGCAAGCAAGCCGGCGGTGGCAGACGCGGCCATCAGCCAAAGCAGCGGTGCGGCCCCAGTGTCTTTTGACAGAAAGAAACCGGGAAGAACGCTGAGGATCGCGCCACCTCCGATCATGATTGCCCCGCCCAGACCCGAGGCCGTGCCGGCCAGATGCGTCCGAACGGACAACATGCCGGCCGTTGCATTCGGAATGACCAGGCCATTCCCGATCCCGACCAGTGTCATCAGCCCGAAAAAGCTCAGCATCGTGCCCTGTCCCATGAGGATCAGCCCAAGCGAGATGAACGTGCCAAGCGCATTGGTGATGCAACCCCAAAGGATCATTGGGTTAATACCGAACCTAGTTGCGAACCGGCCCGTGAACCAATTGCCGCTGAAGTAGCCGACCGCGGGGGCGCCGAAGAAAAAGCCAAGTTCGGCCGGGCTCATTCCAAAGACTTGCGATCCCACGAAAGGCGCCCCGCCGAGATAGGCAAAGAACGCCCCAGAACAGAACGCCGCAGCGAGCGAATAGCCCCAGAATCGGGGAGACAGAAAGAGCTCGGGGTATTCGCGGAACTGTTGCCCAAGCGTCTTGCCACTGGAAACGGCTGTCTCACCAAGGTCGGCCCAGACCAACCACAACGACAGTGCGCCCAAAAGGAAGAACACCCAGAAGTTCGACTTCCACCCAAAGAATTCGTCAAGCAGGCCGCCAATGGCCGGGCTGATCATGGGCACGATGGCCATGCCCATCGTCACATATCCGATCATCGATGCTGATTTGTCCTGATCATAGAGGTCCCGAACCACCGCTCGGCTCAGCACCATGGCCACCGCGATCACCGCTTGGGCCATCCGAAAGAATAAAAAGGCCTCGGCCGTTGGGGCGTAAATACAGCCGAGAGTGGCCAGCAGGAACAGGATGAGGCCGCCCAGCATGACGGGCCTACGCCCGTATTTGTCGGAAATCGGGCCGATAAGCAGCTGCAGGATCGCGCTGACGCCCAGATAGACCGCAACCGAAAGCTGCATGAGCCGGTATTCGGTCCCGAAATATGCGGTCATCGTGGGCAGGCTTGGTAAGAACATGTTCATGACCATCGCGGACATGCCGGACAGAAGAACGAGGGTCGCCAGATGTGGTGGTGTGGCCCGGTCTAAAAAACGGACCTCGATGGAACTCGCCATGGCTCTGACTTATTGCGTGTTCTGGTTGAGGTCCATCCCGTCACCCGCAAAGATAGAAATTTGCAAATTTGCGTTTTGCAGTTTCAGTAATAAAAACAGTTTGCAAATTTGCGCAATCATCCTTTCGCTTTTGCAGCGTCCCCTGATACTAGACGCAAAACCTGCACCGGGGGGACATGTATGCATGACATTCTGAGCGAACTCGAAACGCGGCGCGACGCGGCTCGGCTTGGCGGCGGGCAAAAGCGTATCGACGCGCAACATGGCCGTGGCAAGCTAACAGCGCGCGAACGGATCGACCTGCTGCTTGATGAAGGCAGCTTTGAAGAATTCGACATGTTCGTGACGCACCGCTGCACCGACTTCGGCATGGAGAAACAGAAACCGGCCGGTGACGGTGTCGTGACGGGATGGGGCACCATCAACGGCCGAATGGTCTACGTCTTCAGCCAGGACTTTACCGTGCTGGGCGGCTCGGTGTCGGAGACGCATGCAAAGAAGATCTGCAAGATCCTCGACATGGCCATGCAGAACGGTGCGCCGGTAATCGGGCTTAACGATTCAGGTGGTGCGCGCATTCAGGAAGGTGTCGACAGCCTTGCCGGTTACGCCGAGATCTTTCAGCGCAACATCATGGCCTCGGGCGTTATCCCGCAAATCAGCGTTATCATGGGCCCCTGCGCGGGTGGCGCTGTCTACAGCCCGGCGATGACGGACCTTATCTTCATGGTGAAGGACAGCTCATACATGTTCGTCACCGGACCGGATGTCGTGAAGACGGTCACGAACGAGCAGGTAACAGCCGAGGAGCTCGGGGGCGCCGGCACCCATACAAAGAAATCGTCGGTAGCAGACGGCGCCTTCGAGAACGATGTCGAAGCGCTGGCCGAGGTGCGCCGCCTTGTCGATTTCCTGCCGCTCAACAACCGGGCCAAGCCGCCGGTCCGTCCCTTCTTTGACGATCCGGCGCGGGTGGAATCGTCACTTGATACGTTGGTGCCGGAAAACCCCAACCAGCCCTACGATATGAAAGAACTGATCCTCAAGATCGGGGACGAGGCGGACTTCTTTGAAATCCAGGAAGATTTCGCAAAGAACATCATCACGGGCTTTATTCGTCTGGAAGGCCAAACCGTGGGCGTTGTGGCAAACCAGCCGATGGTTCTGGCCGGATGCCTGGACATCGACTCGTCACGCAAGGCCGCGCGGTTCGTGCGGTTCTGCGACGCTTTCGAAATTCCGATCCTGACATTTGTGGATGTGCCGGGTTTTCTGCCGGGCACCAGTCAGGAATATGGTGGGGTCATCAAGCACGGTGCCAAGCTGCTCTTTGCCTATGGTGAGGCGACGGTGCCCAAGGTGACGGTCATCACCCGAAAGGCCTATGGCGGAGCATACGACGTGATGGCCTCGAAGCATCTACGGGGTGATTTCAACTATGCCTGGCCAACCGCCGAAATCGCGGTGATGGGGGCCAAGGGCGCGACCGAGATCATCCACCGGGCCGATCTGGGGGATGCGGAAAAGATCGCGCAGCACACCAAGGATTACGAAGATCGCTTTGCCAATCCGTTCGTTGCAGCAGAGCGCGGATTCATCGACGAGGTGATCATGCCCCAGTCGACGCGCCGACGTGTCTGCCGGGCTTTTGCATCGCTAAGAGGCAAGAGCCTCAAGAACCCGTGGAAAAAGCACGACAACATTCCGCTCTGAACTTGATGGTGAAGGGTTGGCACATATTGCAGGACGATCAAGGGCTGACCCTGTTTCGGCGTTTGCCGATCCGTTTCGACGTGTCAGCACTTGCAATCTTTCCAGTCGTTAACCCCTTGCGGCTGGCGCACCAGATCCGCCAGGACATGTGGCGGATGCTGCGGCGCCTCCGGGGGTTTCTGCCAATCGTGCAGGTTCAGACGGATAGAGACGTCCTTGTGGTCACTGCTGGCGGCAGCGTGCGTGGCGATTTCCCGAAAGACACCGACGCCAGGATTTCCAACCTCCTGCATTCGGCGGAGCACCGGGCGCGGTGGTGCCGGTTTGCGACAGAGCGGCGAAAGGTGTGAAGATGAGTCTCTGGAAAAATCAGGCATTTGCCATCTCTCACGCCGACAGCGGCAAGTTCGAGGGTGCGGGTCTGCGCGCCTTCTTCGAATACCGCGATCTTGGCATCAAGGATGCGACACAAGGCAAGTTTGCCGCTCATGTCATTCGGGCCGTTCCGGGGATGGAGTCGCCCGGCGCCTGGCATTCGCATGATCTCGAATTCCAGATGGTCTACGTCACCAAGGGGTGGGTTGTGTTCGAATACGAAGGGCAGGGCGAACACGTCTTCCGTACGGGATCGTGTGTTCTGCAGCCTCCGGGAATCAAACATCGGGAGGTTCGACACTCCGACGACATGGAATTGATTGAAATCGTGTCACCAGCAGACTTTACAACGCGAGATGAATCTGCACCATGACGGCGGAGCGGTTTGAGACAGTGCGCCGGATTTTCAGGCGCGCAGCAGCCCCGGAGGGAGGAGCCTGGGCCTTTTCGGGGGCAAGGGTCCGGGGCTGCTACATGCTGATCCTTTCCGCGACACTCGCCCAAGCTGGTGATTTGCCGTCCGGTCGCTCGGTCGATTTGCGGGACGTTTTGCTTGATCAAGTGGGTGCAGAAACGTGGGCCCGCTTTCGTTTTGTCTCTGATGAGCTCGACGAGGACGCCGCCCAGGCTGATAGCAGGGAAATCGAAACGGATATGGCGGCGCTCTGTTCGAGGCGCGCGTTGCCGTATCTGAAGCAGAACGTACTCAAAGCGGAAGTCGTCGTAATCTCGGTATCGGACCGGGATGTCCCTTTTGGCGAAACCAACCCGCAAGCGATCCAGTTTTTCGAAGCGTATCGGGTCTCGGACGGGTCGTGTCAGTGGGAGCCGTTCTGATGCAGGCTGCTGTCTGTTCATCACGTGCGGCTTTGTGGCCACATGCCGCCGGTCAAGCCGAGGGGGCGTATGATTCTGCTATTCGTTGTCATATGATAGGTCGAGGCCGAACCAATGGCCCCTTTACCCCGGAACGGGGCATTGCCTTTGAGGCAGGGCCCCAAGCATTGAAAGACAGGAGAGACGGATGTCGAAGAGCATCAAGCTGCTGGCCACATTCAGCTTTATGGTTGCCGTCGCCGCATGCGCGCGCGAGCAAGAAGAGGTTGTCGTGGTCGAGCCGATCTCGACCGAGCCCGTGCAAACAGGCAAGTTCAAGTAGAGCATACTGGCGGCGGGCGGAAACGCCCGCCACGCCACTCCGGCGCGGTGACGGAGGTGGTCCATGCTGAAACACCGCGGTTTTCCCGGTCGAATGCCGGGTACTGATTTTCAATTCACAATCCGACGACCAAACCCCAAAGGTGTCACGCCTCTCATTCGGCGCGAACGCTATGCTGATCGGCGGCCAGCCGATCGACGTGCCGATGCGGCATTCATGGCCGCGCTCTGGTCTTACTTTGGCTCCGAAGCGTTCGAACGCGGTAATCTTGATGCTGGCCGCCTTAGCTGGCTTTTCGAACGTGAAATAAGGCCCGCGACAGATCCCTTTGATCCGGCGGATTACAAGGCATTGCTGATCATTGATGAAGCACTTGCCCGGTCGAGTTTTCCCGAAGCGTTCGAGGAGGGATCGGCGTGAAGTTGCTGAGACAAGAATACTTTGGGCAATTGTCGGCTCATGTTTTGCGACCCACATTTCTGGGCTATACACCTATAGGTAGTTTGTGCAACTTTCGATTTGCGGCATCAGTTCCCCTAGACTTTTCTGATGGCGCATACCATTTCCGTACCCCTTCCCCTGACGGGCAGCATCCAATTTCTGGTTTGCTGTCCGTCTTTTTATGGAGTCTGCGCGATGTCTGGCGATGCGCCGCCTTCGTGGAATCGGGAGCTAAGCGAGAACCCGCGCGGAACTGGCTGATTAGGCCGATCTTCTTGCTGCTTCTCTATCCTTCGGCTTGGCTGTTTGGGCGTTTTGACCTTGTTAAAGAAGGAACGAAAAGATGCGTATCGGTTTGGCAGTATTGGCTCTTGCAGCGTTGGCGGCATGCGGGGATACGGTGGGGGAACAGGCTCTCGTGGGCGGCGCTGCAGGCGCAGGAACGGCTGTCGTACTTGATGGCGATCCGCTGGCAGGCGCAGCCGTTGGTGCGGCGGGCAATGTCCTCTATTGCCAACAATATCCGGAGCGTTGCTGACACGCTTCATCGGGCAATCGCCCTAAACACTTTGCAAGACGCCGTTGTGCCCGTGCGGGCGCAGCGGCGTTTTCGTTTTCTGCAAGACAAGAATGAGAAACGATATGTTCAATAAGATCCTGATCGCCAATCGGGGAGAAATCGCGTGCCGGGTCATCAAGACCGCGCGCAAAATGGGGATCGCGACCGTCGCCGTTTATTCGGATGCCGACAAGAACGCGCTGCATGTAAAGATGGCGGATGAGGCCATCCCTATCGGCCCGCCGCCGGCCAACCAGTCTTACATCGTGATCGACAAGATCATGGATGCGATCGAGGAGAGTGGCGCCGAGGCGGTCCATCCGGGATACGGGTTCTTGTCCGAGAATCCCAAATTCGCCGAGGCTCTTGAGGCTGCCGGCATCGCATTCATCGGACCACCCAAAGGCGCGATTGAGGCTATGGGCGACAAGATCACGTCGAAGAAGATCGCACAGGACGCCGAGGTTTCGACCGTCCCTGGCTATATGGGCCTGATCGAAGATGAGGATGAGGCCGTCAAGATCTCGGGCCAGATCGGCTATCCGGTGATGATCAAAGCCAGCGCGGGTGGCGGCGGCAAAGGCATGCGTGTTGCATGGAATGACGGCGAGGCCCGCGAGGGGTTTCAGTCGTCAAAGAACGAAGCGGCAAGTTCCTTCGGCGACGATCGGATCTTTATCGAGAAATTTGTGACTCAGCCGCGGCACATCGAGATTCAGGTGCTGGCCGATGCGCATGGCAACTGCATCTATCTAGGCGAGCGGGAATGTTCGATCCAGCGCCGGAACCAAAAGGTCGTCGAAGAGGCCCCTTCGCCGTTCCTCGATGAGGCGACTCGCAAGGCCATGGGCGAACAGGCCTGCGCTTTGGCATCGGCTGTCGGCTATACCAGTGCTGGAACGGTCGAATTCATCGTCGACGGTGACAAGAACTTCTATTTTCTCGAAATGAACACCCGTCTGCAGGTTGAACACCCCGTGACGGAACTGATCACCGGCATTGACCTTGTCGAACAGATGATCCGCGTGGCCTCAGGTGAGCCGCTTTCGATCACGCAGGATGACATCAAGCTCAATGGCTGGGCGATCGAGAACCGGCTTTACGCCGAGGATCCTTATCGCAGTTTCCTGCCCTCGATTGGTCGCCTGACCCGCTATCGCCCTCCCGCCGAGGCCGTTCTCGAAACCCATACCGTCCGGAATGACACCGGTGTCTTCGAGGGCGGCGAGATCAGCATGTACTACGACCCGATGATTGCAAAGCTGTGCACGTGGGCGCCGACCCGTGGCGCGGCAATCGACGCGATGCGCGTGGCGCTGGACAGTTTCGAGGTTGAAGGGATCGGACACAATCTGCCCTTCCTCAGCGCTGTGATGGATCACCCAAAATTCGTGTCGGGCGATATAACCACGGCCTTTATCGCGGAGGAGTACCCGGATGGTTTCGCTGGTGTGACCCTTGCCGACCCGGAGGCGCGCCGCGTCGCCGCGGCTTGTGCCGCCATGCACCGTGTGGCCGAGATCAGGCGTACCCGCGTTTCGGGCCGGATGGACAATCACGAACGCAAGGTTGGGCGCGATTGGGTCGTTTCGCTTCAGGGTCAGCAATTCCCGGTCGAGATCGACGCGGACCACGATGGTTCGACGGTACGGTTCGATGATGGTGCCACGCTGCGCGTTGCGGGCGATTGGACGCCGGGCGATACTCTGGCTGCGATGACGGTGAATGCCGAACCACTTGTGCTTAAGGTCGGTAAGGTAACGGCTGGATTTCGGATCCGAACGCGTGGTGCGGATCTTAAGGTTCATGTGCGTTCGCCGCGTCAGGCGGAACTTGCGGCGAAGATGCCTGAAAAGCTGCCGCCCGATACGTCAAAGATGCTGCTTTGCCCGATGCCGGGGCTAATTGTGAAGGTTGACGTCGAAGTGGGTCAAGAGGTGCAGGAAGGTCAGGCGCTTTGCACCGTCGAGGCGATGAAGATGGAAAACATCCTGCGTGCTGAACGAAAGGGGACCGTCGCGAAGATCAACGCGGGCGCAGGCGATAGCTTAGCGGTTGATGATGTGATCATGGAGTTCGAATAGGATCATGTGTTCGGCTGTAGCACTTGCTTACTCTGACCGCGTCCGCTTTGGGGCGTCGATGGCAATTGCTCAGCCGCCCTCTTTTCGTTCCCTGATTTCGCGCTGCCGAAGCGGCATCTTGTCGATGCTTCGTCCAATCTCACGAACGCTCCACGGGAACGGCTTGCGCAACTTGATGCCGCCATCCTTGCCGATCAGCACCAACATGAAACCGCGTGGCCGGAGCAGCAACCGCAGCGGGCTCGGTTCGGATGGGTTCGTGTCGGTCAGAACGATGACATCACGCTCGGCCAGTTCCGCCTCCCGATCACGGAGATACTCCATCTGCTGCCGAAACTGGGGGTCGTTGGGGCTGTCTGCGAAGACGATGACAGGCCGTTTTATCCAGATGAATTGGCTCAAATCCTCGACGTCTTCGTCCAGAAAGATCGTCTCGGGCTCTTCCATCGCATCGCTGCCCCACGCCGAAAGTGAGAAAAACGCAATAAAAACAAAGGCTAGTATTCGAGTCATGATCCCTCCGACGGGGATGAATGTAAGGTATTCGCAGCCGAATGCGATGCCCGACCTCGCCATTTTTATCATTAATGCGCGAGCAAGGGATCGGGCGCAATGATCGTTGCATATCCCATCATCGGGCCGGTTGGGGCGGCCCTGTGTCAGGTGGCGAGGTCTGCAGTGGACATTGTATTGCATTTGGGTGCGCATCGCACTGGGTCAACGTCGTTTCAGGCCTATATGCGGGACAACAGCGTGGAACTCGCCCATTGGGGTATCGGTTTCTGGGGGCCGCACCGCATACGCAAGGGGATGTTTGCGGGTATCATGCCGCGCCCGGGTTTTGGTGCGGCGGCAAGTCAGTTGAATCGCGCAAAGGGCCGGATCAGCCTGCAAGTTGCGCAGGCTGAAGCACGCGGTCGTCATACACTCATCGTGAGCGAAGAGAATATGATGGGGTCGATCCGGGACAATCTGCGGACGGGAAGCCTTTATCCAGCGGTTGGCGAGCGCATGGCGCGCTATGCCGCCGCCATGACCGGGCGCGCTTCCAAAATCATGCTCTCGGTGCGCAGCCTCGATCACCACTGGTCGTCCGTCGCATCGTTTGCCGTCGCTCGCGGACAGCCAATGCCACGATCCGATCACTGGGGCCGGATTGCAACGGCCCGGCGCAGTTGGCGCGATGTGATCGCCGACTTGGCCTGCGCCGTGCCCGATGCCGAAATTCGGGTGTTCCCGTTTGAATGTTTCGCAGGCCGCCCTTCCGACATGCTGGCGGCTGGCGCAGACTGCTACGCGCCGGCGGCAGCGGGGCAAAGTTGGCTGAACCGGTCGCCTTCGTTGCCAAAGCTGCGCCATGTTTTGCGTGAACGCGGTGATCGCTTTGGTGACCTCCCTACGGGGGAGGGTCGCTGGTCGCCGTTTGATGCCAGGCAGACCGCGGCCTTGAGAGAACTTTATGCCGAAGACATGCACTGGCTCTATGCCGGGGCCGATGGATTGGCCACGCTAATCGAGGATCCGGCGCGCACCCAAGAAAACAAAATGGGCGTGCCGCAAATGACAGGAAACAGAGGACGACCCAATGCAATCAAAGAAAGAGCAATGGCGCGACCTGGCTGAAGCGGAACTGCGCGGACGCCCTTTGGATGATCTGACTTGGAAGACGCTCGAAGGGATCGAGGTCAAACCGCTCTATACCGACGAAGACGTCGCGGGTCTGGATCATCTTGGGACCATTCCGGGTGCGGCGCCCTTTGCGCGTGGCGTCAAGGCCACGATGTATGCCGGGCGGCCATGGACCATCCGGCAATATGCCGGGTTCTCGACGGCCGAGGAATCGAACGCGTTTTATCGCAAGGCGCTTGATGCCGGGCAGCAGGGCGTATCGGTTGCCTTCGATCTGGCGACCCACCGAGGTTATGATAGTGATCATGAACGGGTCGTGGGTGACGTCGGCAAGGCGGGCGTCGCCATCGACAGCGTCGAGGACATGAAGATCCTGTTCGACGGCATCCCGCTCGAAAAAGTCTCCGTTTCGATGACGATGAACGGTGCAGTCATCCCGGTCCTCGCCAACTTCATTGTGGCAGGCGAAGAGCAGGGGGTCGACAAGGCCCAGCTTTCGGGCACGATCCAGAACGACATCCTCAAGGAGTTCATGGTTCGGAATACATATATCTATCCCCCCGAACCCTCGATGCGGATCATCGCGGACATCATCGAATACACCTCGAACGAGATGCCGAAATTCAACTCGATCTCGATCTCGGGCTACCACATGCAGGAGGCCGGCGCGAACCTGGTTCAGGAGCTTGCCTTCACCCTCGCCGACGGGCGCGAATATGTGCGGGCGGCGATTGAGCGGGGCATGGACGTGGACAAGTTTGCCGGGCGCCTAAGCTTTTTCTTCGCGATCGGCATGAATTTCTTCATGGAGGCGGCCAAGCTGAGGGCGGCCAGGCTGCTGTGGCACAGGATCATGTCGGAGTTCGAGCCGAAGAACCCGAAATCCATGATGCTGCGGACCCATTGCCAGACCAGCGGGGTTAGCCTGCAGGAGCAAGATCCCTACAACAACGTGGTCCGCACTGCATATGAGGCGATGGCAGCGGTCTTGGGTGGCACCCAGTCGTTGCACACCAATGCGCTTGACGAAGCGATTGCCCTTCCGACCGAGTTCAGTGCGCGCATCGCCCGCAACACCCAGCTCATTCTTCAGGAAGAGACCGGCGTTACCAACGTCGTCGATCCGTTGGCGGGGTCTTATTACGTTGAAAAGCTGACCCACGATCTGGCCGAGGCCGCATGGGCGCTGATTGAAGAGGTCGAAGAGATGGGCGGCATGACCAAGGCGGTTGCGTCCGGCATGCCGAAATTGCGCATCGAAGAGGCGGCAGCCCGGCGTCAGGCCATGATCGACCGAGGCGAAGAGGTGATCGTCGGCGTCAATAAGTACCGGCTCGAAAAAGAGGATGAGATCGACATCCTCGACATCGACAACGCCGCCGTGCGCGATGCCCAGATTGCGCGGTTGGAGGGCATGCGCGCAACCAGGGACGACGCGCAGTGCGACGCTGCGCTGAACGAACTGACCAGGCGGGCGAACGAAGGCGGCAATCTGCTTGAGGTTGCGGTTGAGGCCGCGCGCCACCGGGCATCTGTAGGAGAGATCAGCATGGCTATGGAAAAAGCCTTTGGGCGGCACCGGGCCGAGGTCAAAACCCTCGCCGGGGTCTATGGCGCGGCCTATGAGGGCGACAAGGACTTTGCCGCCATTCAGCAGGCCGTAACCCAGTTTGCCGAGGCTGAGGGGCGTCGCCCACGGATGTTGGTGGTCAAGATGGGTCAGGACGGACATGACCGCGGCGCGAAGGTGATCGCGACGGCTTTTGCGGATATCGGCTTTGACGTCGATGTGGGCCCACTGTTCCAGACCCCCGCTGAGGCAGCGCAGGACGCGGTGGACAACGACGTTCATGTTATCGGCATCTCGTCGCAGGCTGCGGGCCACAAGACGCTTGCGCCGCAACTGGTTGAGGCGCTCAAGGCGGCAGGTGCCGAGGATATTATCGTCATCTGCGGTGGCGTGATTCCGCAGCAGGATTACGACTTCCTCTACAACGCGGGCGTCAAGGCGATCTTTGGGCCCGGCACGAACATCCCGCAGGCGGCCAAGGACATCCTGACACTTATCCGCGAGGCGCGGTCCGAGGCGGTATGAACCCAAAGCGGGCGCTGATCCTTCTGGGGATGGTGGCCGGTCTTGTCTGGGCGATTGGGCTGCTCATTATCGGTATGGCCATCCCGCTGCCGATCGCAATGATCCAACCCGCCCTGCTTGGCGCGGCGTTCCCGCCCGGTCTGTTCCTGCTTCTGGTCATCGGGCGGCTGGCGCAACGACGGTTTCTTGATGATGAGATAATCGACGGGGCGCGCTTTGCCGATGGATCCCGCGCCAAGATCGATCAGCGGGTGCTGACGAACACGGTCGAGCAAATTGTACTGGCGCTTTGCATCTGGCCGTTTGCGGGTTTCATCCTTGGGGCCGGGGTCCCGCTTGTGCTGGGTCTGGCCTTCTTCATCGCCCGGCTTGCCTTCTGGCTTGGCTATCACCTGTCGCCTCCGCTGCGGGCCTTCGGCTTTGCCGCCACTTTCTACCCGACTGTGGTCACCGCGCTCTGGACATTTGGCACGTTCGCAGTCTGATCTGTTCACATGATGACGGGGCTGGTGCAACGGCCTCGCTATCCCCATCCGGGTTCGGAGAAACATCATGACTGCTGCGCGAATGGAGCTTGACCATATCGCGGTCGCTGGTGAAAGCCTCGCGGCAGCGACCACCTATGTCGAAGAGGCGCTCGGTGTGACCATGGCTCAAGGCGGGCAGCACGATGTGTTTCATACCCACAACCGGCTTCTTGGGCTGGAAAGCGGCCTTTATCTGGAGGCCATAGCCGTAAATCCCGAAGCTCCGACGCCTGATCGCCCGCGCTGGTTCGATCTTGACCGTTTCTCGGGCACCCCGCGCCTGACAAACTGGATCTGCAGGACGGACAATATCGAAGGGCTCTTGCGGGAGGTGGATGTTGATGCCGGAGCAGCCGTTGCCTTGCGGCGCGGCGATTTGCGGTGGCGGATGGCTGTCCCGCAGAGCGGTCGATTGCCCTTTGACAACCTGTTTCCTGCTTTGATTCAGTGGGATACGGCCAGGCATCCGGCCGGCATGCTCGAAACATCGAAAATTCGCTTGCGGCGTCTGACAATCCAGCATCCACAGGCAGATGTTTTGGCGGCGCTGCTTGAGCCGCATTTCGACGATGACCAAGTGGCCTTTGAAATGGGCGCGCCTGCTCTCAGTGCTGCATTCACAACACCACAGGGCGAACGTTTGCTCTAGGCGGGTTGGAATTGCCGCGGATTTGAGCGTGCATCCCCCATGGAACGGAATGTCACACAACCATGACCTGACACTTTGTGTCTGACAAGCTAGACTGACAACATGTCAATCTGGACTCGCATAACCGAAGCGCTGTCGGCGCTCGCCTCGGGCGAGGGACTGGCCGCCTTGTTCGACCGGTTGCGTACCCCGCCGGAACGTTCCGTAGCTTTTGCGATCGCCGTTGTCGCGCTTGGTGCCAAGATGGCCAAGGCCGACGGTCACGTCACCCGCGATGAGGTTACGGCCTTTCGCGACGTGTTCCATATCGCGGCGCAGGATGAGGCTGGCGCGGCGCGCGTGTTCAATCTTGCACGCCAGGATGTTGCCGGTTTCGAAGAGTACGCCAACAAGATCAACGCAATGTTTGCAGGGCAACCTGAGACGCTAATCGACCTCATGGATGGCCTTTTCCATATCGCGATGGCCGACGGCTTCTATCATCCCAACGAAAACGCTTTTCTTGAACGTGTTGCCGAGATTTTTCAGCTGTCAGAAACTGACTTCCGTGCCTTGCGCGCCCGGTTCGTGCCCGATGCGGAGCCGGATCCCTATTGCGTCCTGGGGGTTACACCTGACACACCAATTCAGGAAGTGCGTAAGACGTGGCGCCGTCTGGTTCGCGAAAATCACCCGGATGCAATGGTTGCCCGGGGTGTCCCCCAGGAGGCGATTCGGCTCGCCGAAAAGCGGATGATCGACATCAATCGCGCCTGGGACGAGATTTCGAGCAGAGAGACGGCCAGCGCCTGAATGCGCTTTGCGACTTACAACATCGAATGGATGAACGCCCTTTTTGACGATCACAATCGTCCGATGCCGGACGAGAAGTGGTCATCACGCTACAAGGTAACGCGGTCTGAGCAACTCGGGGCTTTGCGCGTCGTCTTCGAAGCGATGGACGCGGATGCGGTGATGGTGATTGAGGCCCCTGACGGGTCGAATCGCCGCGATACCGTGGCGGCGCTCGAGGCCTTTGCCGCATGGGTGGGTCTGCGAACGCGCGCTGCGGTGCGCGGGTTTGTCAACGATACCCAGCAGGAGATCGCACTGCTTTACGATCCCGACATGCTCGCGGCGCGACACGATCCTCAGGGTCCTATCACGGGCAGCGCAGGACGGGGTGATGCGCCCCGTTTTGACGGCATCTTTCGGATCGATCTCGACATCGACGCGACCGAGGATCTGGTCCGGTTTTCGAAGCCACCGCTTGAATTGGCGATCGAAACGGCAAGCGGCTTCGAGATGCGGATGATCGGCGCCCATCTTAAATCCAAAGCTCCGCATGGGGCTGAGAACCATGACGAGATTATGCGGATCTCGATCGCCAATCGGCGCAAGCAGTTGGCCCAGGCGATCTGGCTGCGTCAGCGCGTGACCCAGCATCTGAACGATAAGATCCCGCTGGTCGTTCTAGGCGATCTCAATGATGGTCCAGGACTTGATGAATTCGAACACCTGTTCGGGCGGTCCTCGGTTGAAATCGTCATTGGCCAGGACGGGGCCGGAACTCTCTTTGACCCACATGCAGAGCGTGCTCTTTTACGCAAGTTGGGGGCCACTCCAACGACCGCAAGGTTCTATATTCACGAGGAAAAACGTTACCTGCAAGCGTTGCTCGATTATATCATGGTCTCGCCCGATCTGGGGGCTTTAGACCCGGTCTGGCGCATTTGGCACCCATTCGATGACCCCGATTGCTGGACGCGCCCAGAGTTGCGGGATGCGTTGATTGCGGCCTCCGATCATTTCCCGGTGACGTTGGACATTACGCTTTAGCCCTTTGTGAATCGGGGCACTGGCCCCATATTCAAAGCATGCGCATTGCACCAACACTGGTCTTGGTCGTCTGCCTTGGTTTTCCGCTCCAAGCGCAAGAGGACGACGGGAACGGTCTGTCACTGATGGAGCGAGGTGCGGAGCTTTTTCTCGACGGCCTGCTGCAGCAGATGGAACCGGGCATCCAGGAACTGCAAGAACTCGCCGAAGATTTTGGCCCAGCGATGCGCAGCTTTGTCACGGAAATGGGTCCGGCACTGCGCGAGTTGATGGAAGAGGTCAAGGATTGGAGCGTTTACGAAGCGCCAGAGATTCTTGAGAACGGCGACATCATAATCCGGCGCAAGCAACCAAAGGCCGAACCACCCCTGGATGGCCAGATCGACATCTGAGACCTATTTGGCCTTTTTTACTACCAGATCCGCTTGCATCGACGACGCGAGCGAGTTCAGTCGCGCCTCGGCCACCTCGCCGAAGAGAGGAACAGCATCCTTGGAAAGATGCAGTTCAAGGCGCCTTTTTTTGGGAAACCAATGGAAAGTGGCCGGATCTGCGTCGGGCTTCATGTAGAGCATCGCGCCAAAGCGCATGGCTTTACCGAGGATCTCGGCCTGACGTAGCGATTTGTCATCAAGCAGGTTGGCCAGTGTATCGAACCGTGTGCCTTCGCGCTTGTTCGAATAGCGATGCAGCAACGCAAGGCCAAGAAACACCCGCTCAGAATGTTTTAGACCACCAAGGTTGGCGCGGGTCGCATTGTCGAAACACACCTCGGCCCGGTAATCGGGATGGGCGCGCCAGCTAACATCATGCAGCAAACAAGCCGCCCGGATCAGACGCGCCTGCGTCAGTGGAACGTTTCCGAACAGAGGCAACACGAAGTCATAGAGCACGCGACCAAATCCGGGCATCCGGGCATCCTTTGCCTCGGCAAACCGGCAGGCTTCTATCAGCGGATCCCGATCGCGCAGGATCTGGGGCATTTGCTCATAAAGCAGGCCTTCGCGGATGCCATAGGATGAAATGGCGATGTCCTTCGGCTTGAAGGTCTTGATAACCTGTCCCAGAACCTCTGCCGCATAGGGGACAAGCGACATCCGCGTCGAAGATATCCCGCAGGCCGACCGCAACGCATCGTGGTTTTCGCTCGCCGCGATGAATTGCAGGGTCTTTGACACCGCTGCGGGGGTCATGCGGTATTCGTGCAAAACATGCAGCGGATAGTTCCGCCTGTGCATGTCGATCCGCGCGATGGCCCGCCATGACCCACCAACAAGAAACAACCGGTTGCTTTGCGGGCCCATGGTTTCACGCAGGTTCTGCAACGCTTCGCGAATATGCGCCGCGCGTCCTTTGCGGCCACCCTTGAGATCGCGCAATTTCAGAGGCCCGAGGTTGGACGTAACACGGCGCCCGACCTGTCCATCCGCAATTTCGGCCAGCTCCATCGACGAACCGCCGATGTCACAGACCAGCCCGTAAGACCCTGGCCAGCCCAGAAGTACACCCTGGGCCGATAGCCGGGCCTCTTCGGCGCCGTCGATTGTCCAGATGTTAAGCCCGGTCTCGCGTTGGACCTCTTCTACGAAATCCGGTCCGTCCTTGGCGTCGCGAATAGCGGCTGTGGCGACCACTGACAAATCTTTGAGGCCCAAACCCGTGGCGACACTGCGGAACCGGAGCATCGCGGCAAGTGCGCGAACACGGCCCTCGGGGCTTAACTTGCCCGTTTCCGAAAGACCCGCACCAAGGGCGCACATGATCTTTTCGTTGTAGAAATAGGCGGGACTGCGCGCCGCTCCGTCAAATATGACCAGCCTGACCGAGTTTGATCCCACGTCGACCACGCCGACTCGGGACAAGGCGCGCGCTGTCGGATCATCGAACAAGGGCCGGCCGAATGGACCCCATTCAGCGTTCGATGCTTCTGCTGTACCGTCCATCTGACCCAAACCAACCCCGATTGGGCGGCAGCGTGTAACAGCAGCGGGGTCAGCGTCAATCATCCTTTCGTCATGAACGGCATCGCTGGGCCGCAAAGTCAGGATTCGGTGTGGGTAAGTTTGGGGACATCTGCCGCGCCCGCCGATCCGCGGCCGGAAAGCGATGGATTCTCCATAAAGAATCGGTGGCAGTTGAACGCGAATTCACCCTTGGGAACCGATGGTCGGACGAAAGAGCCATCTGGTGCCATCACCCAGGTTTGCGCCACGTCGGCGAGGTTTGCCGCCATGATCTGACTGACGATCTGTGCCTTGACCGTCTTGTTCTGGATTTCGACCAGCGTCTCGACCCGGCGGTTCAGGTTCCGGCCCATCCAGTCTGCGGACGAGATATAGACCTTGGCCTGTTTCGAGGGCAGGCCGTGCCCGTTGCCGAAACAAACGATGCGCGAATGTTCCAGAAAGCGGCCAACAATCGATTTGACACGAATGTTTTCCGAGAAGCCCTTGATGCCCGGACGGATCCCGCAGATGCCGCGGATCACCAGGCTGACCTTCACCCCGGCCTGTCCGGCGGCATAAAGCGCGTCGATAACTTCAGGTTCGATAAGGCTGTTCATCTTGGCCCAGATCTCTGCCGGTTTCCCCGCTCTGGCATATTCAGCTTCTGCCGCAATCATCTCGATCAGCTTGAGCTTGAGCGAGGTGGGCGAAATCGAAAGGTTCTCCAGCGCTTCGGGATGGGCGTAGCCGGAAAGATAGTTGAAGACTTTCGTGGCATCCCGCCCCAGCTTTGCATCGCAGGTAAAGAGCGACAGATCGGTATAAATCCGAGCGGTAATCGGATGGTAGTTGCCGGTTCCATAGTGGGTATAGGTGACCAATTCGTCGCCCTCCCGGCGGACAACCGTACTGATCTTTGCGTGGGTTTTGAGATCCAAAAAACCATAGACGACGTGCGCGCCTGCGCGCTCCAGCCGGCGCGATTGCCGGATATTTGCAGCCTCATCAAAGCGAGCTTTGAGTTCGACCAGCGCGGTGACCGATTTGCCGTCTTCGGCCGCTTCGCAAAGCGCTTCGACAATGGGTGAGTTTTTCGATGTTCGATAAAGTGTCTGCTTGATCGCCACCACGTTGGGGTCGCGTGCGGCCTGCTGCAGGAACCGGACGACCATATCAAAGGTTTCGTAAGGGTGGTGCAACAGCATATCCTTTTGCCGGATCGCTTCGAACATATCGCCGTCAAAATCCTGCACGCGCTCCGGCACCCGGGGTGTAAAGCTCGGCCAAAGCAGATCTGGCCGGTCGTCAAGGACCAGTTCAGATAGATCGGCAACGCCGATCATGCCTTCAAGCTCGATCAGTTCGGCAGAGCTGACATTCAGCTCTTCCATGATCACTGCCTTCAGGCCCTCGGGTGCCCCCGCCGACATGGTTAACCGCACGACCTCGCCCCGCCGGCGGCGTTTTAGCGCAACCTCAAATTCGCGCACCAGATCTTCGGCCTCTTCCTCGACTTCAAGATCGCTGTCGCGCAACACTCTGAACTGGAAATGGGATTTCAGCTTATACCCGGGAAAGAGCGTTCCGATCTTGAGAACCAGAAGCTCTTCGAGTGGCAGGAAACGGTGAGTGTTTTCATCATCAGACCGTAGCGCGACAAAGCGGTCAATCTGCGCGGGAATCGGCAGGAGCGCCTGCAGAGGGTGTTTGTCCGATATCCTTTCAAGCTGCAGCGCAAGCGCATAGCCGGTGTTGGGAATAAATGGGAAAGGGTGCGCCGGATCGATGGCTAGCGGCGACAAGACGGCAAAGACCTGATTCAAAAATACCGCGTCCAGATGCTTTTTGTCGTCGCTGGTTAACTCCTTGGCGCGCAGGACGCTGATGTTTTCCCTTTCCATCTCGGCAAGAAGGTCGCCCAGAACCCGCTGCTGGCTCTGCATGAGATTGCGGGTGTCTTCGTCGATCAGAACCAACTGTTGAGCCGGCGTGAGGCCATCCGCAGCGGGCGTCGTGTTTCCCGCGAGGGCCAGTTCCCGCAAACCGGCCACTCGAACGGTATAGAATTCGTCAAGGTTCCCGGCCGAAATCGATAGAAAACGCAGCCGTTCCAGCAATGGCACACGGGGGTTCTCGGCCTCTTCCAGAACGCGCCAGTTGAAGCTGAGCCAGCTGAGTTCGCGATTGAAAAACCGACCGGGGCCAGTCGTGTCGAGCTCTGGCATTTCGACCGGTTCGGGAAATGGGCCATCAAGGAAATCTGCGTAAGTCATAATTGCGATATGGCTTTTAGTTGTGACGGTTCGGTGACGAATGGTGTTTGTGCTCAGGCACTTGCGTCCAGCAATTCGGCTGCTAGCGCCCGTGTGATCGGCCGTTGTTGTGCAAGGCTTGCGCGGTCCAGATCTGATACGACGTCTTGCGCTGCGACGAAAGACCGTTCCATCCGGCGGACGAGATACTTGATGACATGGGGTGCCGGGCTGAGCTGTCTGTCGGCAAACAGCTTTGCGAGAATGGCGGACAGCAGCGCGTCGTCCGGCGGCGAAAGCTCGGCATGCCCGGCAGCATCGATACGGCTTTGAAGATCCGGCAGTGACATGCCCCACCGGTTTGGCGGCGGGGAACCTGTTAGCAAAAGGGGCATCGAGGCCGCTGAAAGCGCGTTGTGAATGTGAAAGAGCACGGTCTGCTTGCTAACATCAGATGCGATCTCGGGCAGGTCTTCGATAGCGACCGGGGTTGTCGAAAACTCGGCAATCATGGCCTCGTCAAGGGCGCTGGCAGGTATCACGCGCGCGCCGCTGTCCGCGGCCCATACCTGGGCCAGATGTGTCTTGCCCGACCCCGGCGGGCCGCTCAGCGCCAGCTTGCCCAAGGGCCAGTCGCGCCAGCCGTCGATCATGGCCAGTGCTATTGCGTTCGACGGCGAAACCATAAAATCGTCACGCCCCAAGGCCGGCCGGACCGGCAGTTCAAAACTCAGCTGGTCGTTCATCAGTCTTCGCCGTGTCCGGCAACACCGCGGTAAAGGCGGCTGTCGGTGTAGCGTTCCACCAAGTACCGCACGAGAACGCCCAGGGCGGCAGCCAAAGGGACAGCGACAAGCATGCCCACAAAGCCAAAGAGCGAGCCGAAGACCGTCAAGGCGAGAATGAGCCAGACAGGGTGCAGACCCACGCTGTTCCCGACAAGGTTTGGCGTCAGAAAGTTGTTTTCGACAAACTGCCCGAACATGAAGATCCCCGCCACCAGTCCAAGCGACACCCAATCGCCCCAGAACTGAAAGAGCGCAAGACCAAACGCGAGGATCCCCCCGATCAGCACGCCGAGATAGGGGATAAACGTCAAAAGCCCGGCGATCAGCCCCACAACCAATCCGAATTGCAGGCCGACAAGCATCAATCCGATGGCGTAATACGTCCCGAGGATCAGACATACGGTCCCCATGCCACGAATGAAGGCGGCCAAGGTCTGGTCGATCTCGTGCGCGAGGCGACGAATGACCGGCGCATGATCGCGCGGCAGCAAGTCGTCGATCTTGGCGATCATCCGGTCCCAGTCGAGCAGCAAATATACTGCCACGACGGGTACGATGATGAAGAGGACAACGACGTTCAACAGCGATGCCGCCGACGTCAGCGCCGTATTCAGAAGCTCGCCCCCGCGATTTCGAACTGCCTCGCCGATGCTGTTCAGGGATTGGCGAAGTGTCGATTCCTCGTTCAGAAGATCGGGAAACTGCTGCGTCAGGAATGTCCCGATATTCTGTGCCAACGTCGGCGCCGTGTTGAACAGCAGGACCGCCTGTTCGACCAGTGTCGGTACCACGAGCAGGGCCATGATGACAAAGACGAGGATCGCACCCAGCGTGATCAGACCGACAGCCACGACCCGGCTGCACCCCATTCGTTCAAGTTTATCAGCCACTGGATCTAGGAAATAGGCAATTGCCGCACCAAGTACGAAGGGTAGGAGTTGGTTGCCGAGGAACCACAGCAGCAGTAAGAACACCGCCGCGGCGATGCTCCAGTACTTGAGCTGCGTCTGAACTGGCAAGGCCATTGGCGCTCCATTGCGGTGACACTGGTGAGATTGCGGCTTTTTGGCTTGGGATCAACCCTTCGCGGCACTCATCGGACACAGTGGTGGCGGATTTGTGCGTCGGCAGGGTTCCCGCCCAATTTCGACATTATTTCGCCGCACTTGGCCGACACTCTTAATGCAAGAGCCATGACAGGCAGGGTAATGGTACGACAAGAGCAGCTAAAAGGTGTGCTGAACAGGTTGGGGCTGGCGAGAGGGCAGAGCCTGGTTCCCGGTGGTGCGGCAGAAGGGTATTTTGAAACAGGTGAACAAGAACCTCCGCAAGTGGCGGACCGGAAGCGTTGGCTAGAGTGGAAGAGTTCCGAGCCTGTTTTTGATCTGAATGCGGTCGATCCCGACAGCGCCAAAGGCCACGTATTTTTGACAGATCTGGACGCTGACACCCTGCACGAGATTGCGCTTAAATATAATCGGGATCTAGGCCTCGCCTGGCTGGTCGCGATCATCAAACATCCGGCCTGCGATTTCGCCACCGCCTGGACTGTCTTCTTTCGCTCACACCCCTATTGGTTCGAGGAACAGGCACGTGAGGGTGGCGGAGTCGAGGCGCTGCACCCCTTCTACAAAGATGATGTCACGCTGTTGTCTGTCGCGCATCAGCGCCTCGCTGCGGTAGACTTTGCGTCACGGCGCTTTTGTTATGAAGAGGATCATCCGCCCGGTAATATCCGCCTTGTCCAGCAGGATCTTATTTCAGCTGGCCACAACTTGATTTGGGAGATCCCAGACGGGTCATTCCTTGAGACAGCGGACAGGCCGCACCGGCCAAAGCTGGAACTGCTGGACGGCCATCTGATGATGATGCCCTTCGACAAATGGTGCGTCAGCGCGGCATGAACCGATGGCACGCCGGCTGGCTGACCCAGCCGGTGTGCGGTTCTTAATTGGTCCTTTAGTGGCAGGCTGGGCGAGTGCCCGGCAGCAAGACCTTGTCGATGACATGAATGACACCGTTATCTGCCTGAATGTTGGCGATGATGACATTCGCGCTGTCACCGGTGCCGTCGGCGATCGATACGCCACCACTGCGCTTGGTGATGCAAAGGCGTTCGGATGCGAGGATCGGCTTGAAGTAGTTCGACCCGCTGGGGATCATCTCGGCCGTCAGTTTGCGATCATCAACGTGATACAGAAGAACATTCGTCAGTTGGCCGCGATTCTCCGGCTTGAGCAGGGTGTCGACCGTACCCTCCGGCAGGTCGGCAAAGGCGCTGTTTAGCGGCGCGTAAACCGTGAAGGGGCCGGGGCCCTGCAGGGTATCGACCAGACCGGCCGCGCTTACAGCTGCAACCAGCGTGGAAAAGCGATCGTCGCCCGCGGCGATGTCAACGATTGTGTTGGCGCTGGCGGCACCGGCAAGGGTTACAGCAGCCGTAGCTGCCGCAACGAATTTTTTGAACGATTTCATGGTCGATCCTCCTGATCGTCTTTTTGCTTCATGCGCTCTTGCATGTGGTCCGGGTTACGGCGCGGCTGCCGGAATGGACGTACGACCTCGCGTTTCCGTGATCGGTTGTGAAGAACGTTTCAGACAGGTGGCCGTTTGCCGACCACTGTCTTGTGTGGGCGCAGGCAACCTCCTAAACCACTCCAAACGCCAACGACCGGAGCCGCACATGCGCCTGAGCCGCTATTTCCTACCTGTTCTCAAAGAAACCCCATCCGAGGCTCAGATTGTCAGCCATCGCCTCATGTTGCGGGCGGGTATGATCAAGCAGGCAAGTGCTGGCATCTACTCCTGGCTGCCGCTTGGCCTGAAGGTTTTGCGCCGTGTTGAACAGATCGTCCACGAGGAACAGCAGCGTGCCGGTCACATGCCGATGCTGATGCCAGCAATCCAGTCGGCGGATCTTTGGCGCGAAAGCGGACGGTACGATGCCTACGGAGCCGAAATGCTGCGGATCAAGGACCGGCACGACCGCGATCTGTTGTTCACGCCGACGGCCGAAGAACTGATCACCGATATCTTCAGGAGCCATGTCAGCAGCTACAAGGATCTGCCACTGACAATGTACCAGATCCAGTGGAAGTTCCGTGACGAAATCCGCCCCCGCTTTGGCGTTATGCGGGGCCGCGAATTCTATATGAAAGACGGCTATAACTTTGATTTGACGAAAGAAGACGCGCTGCACGCTTATAACCGTCATCTCGTCACCTATCTGCGCACCTACGAACGGATGGGCCTTCAGGCGATCCCGATGCGCGCGGATAGCGGACCGATTGGTGGTGAGGATACGCACGAATTCCTCGTTCTGGCCGAAACCGGCGAAAGCGAGGTCTTTTATGATAGCGAAGTCACCGATCTGACCTTCGGCGATCGCGAGATCGACTATGACGACCAGACGCAGTGTCAGGCCATCATGGAAGAATTTACCAGCCGCTACGCCCGCACGGATGAGACCCACGACGAGGCCGTCTTCAGCCAGATCCCCGAAGAGCGGCGCCGCGTTGCCCGCGGGATCGAAGTGGGGCAGATCTTTTACTTCGGTACGAAGTATTCCGATCCATTGGGCGCAACCGTCCAGGGCCCGGATGGGACATCTGTTCCCGTCCACATGGGCAGCCATGGCATCGGTGTCAGCCGTCTTGTCGGCGCAATAATCGAGGCCAGCCACGACGAAAACGGTATCATCTGGCCCGAGGGTGTGACCCCCTTCCATTGCGGGATCGTCAACCTGCGTCAGGGTGATGCTGAGGCAGACGCAGCCTGCGACGCGCTCTATGCCGAACTCGTCAAGCACGGGCTCGACCCCCTTTATGATGACCGGGATGAACGGGCTGGCGGCAAATTTGCGACGATGGATCTGATTGGTCTGCCGTGGCGGATCACGGTCGGCCCCCGCGGGTTGAAGAACGGGGTGGTGGAGCTGACCAATCGCCGGTCGGGCGAAAGCGAAGTGCTCAGCCCAGAGGCCGCTGTTGCCAAGGTCGTCGACATTTACAGTGGTCATCGCATCGGAAAGCATGTCGAGATGATGTCGACGCGAGCCTTTCACACTTACATCTGATGCGGCTTGTCGCCCTAATCCTCTCTCTGTTCAGCGCGTCGGCCGGGCTGGCTGACGATGGTGCCCTGAATCGTCTCGATGAGGCGTTTCGCGCTTGGCTGGCGCCGCAGGGTTTGAACGGCGTCTTGGCCTTGCGGCACGACGGCGCGCCGCTGGGTGTGATCGAGGCGGGTATTTCAGCGGAAACATCCATCGAACTTGCCAGCTTGTCGAAATCGATCACCGGGCTTTGCGCCATGTCCGTGGTCGAGGATGGCTTGATGGCCTGGGATGACAGTGCGGCCGACACGCTTGGGCGGGGTCCGGATGTGTCCCTCGGTGAGCTAATCACGCAAACCTCAGGGCTGCGCCGGGACAGCACGCAGGGATTCATGCCGTTCTGGCGCGATCAGCCCCCGCACCGGTCCAGCGCGGTTCTGGACATCGTGACTTTGCGCGCCAAACCGGATGGTGAGCGTGGTCAGTTCCATTACAACAACGAAAACTACGCGCTGGCCGGCTTGATGATCGAGGCGGCGCTCGGCGAGGACTACGACGCTGTGTGCCGCGAAAGGGTGCTCGAACCCGCGGGTGTGACGGGAGCGGCCTCGGCCCGCTTTGGTGGGTTCCAACCTTGGGGCGGCTGGGCGATGACCGCCGCGGACTTTGCGCAGTTCCACGAATTCTGGTTTGCGCTGCCAAGTGCCAATGGTTGGGATCCATTTGACCTGCCCTACGCATCGGCGTGGGGCGCGCATTACGGCCTTGGCACGATGTTCAGAAAACTCGAGCCGGGCTTTGCTTTCTGGCATTTTGGCGCGCTGTGCTTTCCCGGTGATGTCGAGACCGGAGCCTATGCCGTCAGCCTGTTCGGCGACTGGACGCTCATCGCGGCCTATGACGGCTGCCCATCCAGCGACATGCTGCGGAAGTTGGACAATGCGCTTGTCGCAGCGGCGCTAGAGCTGCGCTGACTGGCTTCGGGTGCTGCTTCGCGGTATGATACCGCAAAAGCGGCGATGAGACCGGTGGTTCGACAGCAGAGGTCAGGATGGTCCTGAGAGCATTCACATTCGCGGGCGGCATTGCAGCCGCTGCCGCTACATCGCAGTTCCCTGAGTTTTCGCAACAATATGTGCAACGCCTCGGCGGGGCGGTTGACGAACTCACGCAGGTTGCGGCCGATTTCGACAATTCTGCGCAAGCAGAGGGCATGACCCGGTACGGCGCGCTGGAAGCGATGCAAGGAAACGCCTTTGTAGAGCGCAGGCGCGCAGACATGGAGCGGACATTCGCCCGTCTCGCAACGATGCGCTCCGATCTGGAGGTTCTTCAAACCGGTGGCCCGTTCACGCGGGCTGCCAATGCCGCACGGATGCGGGACAGCGATGTCGCAAGGGCCACGTTTGCGGCCTATCAGCCGGCCATTCCACTGACCTTTGATGGTCTGATCTTTACATGCATCGGCCTTATCGGCGGCGCGTCACTGATCCGGCTTGTCGCAGCGGTTTTGAACACCTCTGCACGCCGACGGACGGCTTGACGTCGGCCCATCTATCGGCCACCTCGGTGGTCCAACAACACGAGCAGGATCACCCTTGGCCAAACCCGTCGCGCCCTTCGCCCGTTTCGAATGGATGATTGCCTGGCGTTACCTGCGGGCGCGCCGGGCTGAAGGTGGCGTCAGCGTCATGACATGGATCAGCCTGATCGGAATAACGCTCGCTGTTTTTGCCCTGATTGCCACGCTCGCGGTCAGGTCGGGGTTCCGGGCCGAGTTCGTCGACACGATACTGGGGGCCAATGCTCATGTCGCGGTCTATCCCATCGGCACGGTCAGCGAGACTGGTCAGGTCAACCGCACCATCGCCGAATTCGACGCGGTGGCGGAACGGATTGCCGCGACCGATGGCGTAACACGTGCCGCGCCGGTGGTTCTGGCGCAGGTCATGGTCAATGCGCGCGACCGCAACAGCGGTGTGGCCGTCTATGGGATGCGCCGTTCCGATTTCGTGACGCTACCACGCATCGCCGACCCCGAAACGGGTCTTGGCGACATAGCGCGCTATGATCAGGGGGTCGCGATCGGCTCCGGTGTTGCGCAGTATCTCGGGGTGACCGTTGGCGACCGGATCAAACTGATCTCGCCCAATGGGGTCAAAACCGCCTTCGGCACCAGCCCCCGCGTTAGCGCATTCGACGTGACTTACATCTTCAGTGCGGGGCGATATGACATCGACAACACGCGCATCTACCTGCCGCTGTCCGAGGCGCAGAGCTTTTTCAACCGCGAGAGTGCTGTCGATCAGATCGAGGTGGTGGTCGCTGATCCTGATCAGGTCGCGAGGTTCGCTCGCGTTGTGAAAGAAGCCGCCGGTTCAGAGTTTTATACACTAACCTGGCAGGATGCTGCGGGCAACTTCCTGCGGGCGCTCGAGGTTGAGGATAACGTGATGTTCATCATCCTCTCGATCCTCGTTCTGATTGCCGCGATGAACATCGTTTCGGGGCTGATCATGCTGGTCAAGAACAAGGGGCGCGATATCGGCATATTGCGAACGATGGGCCTGACCGAGGGTTCGATCCTGCGGGTGTTCTTTATCTGCGGGTCGCTGACCGGGGTGATCGGGACCACGGCGGGCGTGATCCTTGGATGCCTCTTTGCGATCTATATAGACCCGATCTTTGCCACCGTGAACGTGCTGATGGGCGGCGGCGTTTGGGATCCGTCGATTAGGGGCATCTATGCGCTGCCTGCCGAACTGCATCTGGGCGATGTGCTGAGCGCGGTTGCGCTCTCGCTGGGTCTGTCCCTGACGGTCACCTATTTTCCGGCTCGACGGGCAGCGCGAATGAACCCGGTCGAGGCGCTGCGTTATGAGTGATCCGTTGCTGGCGATCCGGCATCTGAAAAAGAGCTACAACAAGGGGCAGCCAAACGAGATCGAAGTATTGCGGGACGTCGATCTGACCGTTAAGTCCGGTCAGGTGGTTGCGCTGGTCGCACCTTCGGGGGCGGGTAAATCGACGCTTCTGCACATCGCCGGTCTGCTCGACATGCCGGATGACGGAGCCATCTCCCTGAGGGGCCGCGACATGACCCGACTCAGCGACCGGCAGCGCACGTTAGCGCGGCGCGACGACATTGGCTTTGTCTATCAGTTCCATCATCTGTTACCGGAGTTCTCAGCCCTCGAAAACATCGTGCTGCCACAACTCGCCGCTGGTGAAGCGCAGGGCGCCGCAGAACAGCGGGCCAAGGATCTGCTTGCGACAGTGGGGTTGAAAAGCCGGGCGGATCACCGGCCAGCTGCCCTGTCGGGCGGCGAACAGCAACGCGTGGCCTATTGCCGGGCCCTCGCCAACAAGCCGCGCCTGTTGCTGGCGGATGAACCAACGGGCAACCTTGATCCCGCCACATCGGATCAGGTGTTTCAGGCACTTATGGGCCTTGTGCGCGAAGACGGGCTTTCCGCCCTGATCGCGACGCATAACCTCGATCTCGCGGCGCGGATGGATCGGACGCTGCGCCTTGACGCTGGGAAGATCACCGAGGCGGCGTGACTCTCAAGCCTGCTGCGTTAGCCAGACTCCTATGGCCATAAGGCCGATGCCGCCCGCCCGCGCGAGGCCGAGCGGCGAGACGCTCGCGCCGAACAACCCGAAGTGATCGATGGCGGCGGCGCTGATCAACTGTCCGAGCAGCACAAAGAAGACCGCATTGCCGACCCCGAAATGGGGCGCGATGTAAGTGATGGACAAAACATAAAAGGCGACCAGAACACCGCCTAGGAACAGATGTCGCGGCGCCCCGACGGCTTTGGTCAGCGCCTGCGGACCGGTCAACAGCATCGCGATCATGGCCGTCGCGAGGGCCACCAGAAACAGGATGACAGCCGCAGCCGAAGGCGACCCGATGCGCACCCCCAAGGCCGCATTCAGCGCTGCCAACAGCGGGATCCCGATACCGGCGAGCAACATGATGATGGCGTATTGCATAGTGTCCCTCAGAGGCTCATGGCCAGCACGCGGCTGATCTGAGTGAGGCCGCGATCCGACTGTTCCATCCAGGTGTTGAAAGCCGTCTGGACAGCCTTCATCGCGCCCTTCGATGTGGGGGCCTTGTCCACGATGCCTTCGGCGATCAGCCGGGTAACCACATCCTGACTGAGGATCCATCCATCGCGTCCAATAAACCGCATGGCGTATTGCGACGTTGCGCCGCCCAGTCGGCTGCCGTCTTTTTTCAGAAGATCAAGCAAGCCGATGTAATCGGTCGAGGGCCAGCCGCCCAACACCGTCCCCGCGCCACCCTGATCGCGCAAACCGCTCAGAAAGACCGCATTGTCCCGGACCGCCTGGATCTTGGAGCCGTTCCGCACGACGCGCTCATCCTTGAGCAGCGTATCGAACGTGTCATCGTTCATCATCGCATTGCGGTCTATGTCAAAGCCGTGAAACGCCGCTTCGAAACCGTCCCATTTGGCCTCTATCACCTTCCAATTGAACCCAGCCTGAAACACGGACTTGGTGAGCTGCGCCAGCCAGCGATCCTCGGGCAGTCCGGCCAACTCGCGAGGCGGAACAGGGTCGGTCAACATCGCCTCCAGGGCATTGGCACCGCCCTTTCGTTCAGCTGCGATTGCGTAGATGTCGTCAAAGTGGCGCATGGTCCCTCCCGTCAGTCGCAGATCCCCTTCAACTCTACGCCTTTCCACGGCAGGCGCACGTCCGAAGTGCGCGATTGGGGCAGGGGGGCGACCGGCATCTCTTGGGCGATCAGCGCATGCAGACGTTTCGTTCGGTCCGCCTGCGGAGCCAAGGCACGGCAACACACAAATTCCTCCACGATGGCGCCCTGCTGTTCGAACCCATAGTCTAGAAATCGCGGTTCGCGCGTGAGGTCAAACAGGTACGGGTCGTCGTCAAATCGATGCTCGGTCGCGGCGCGCAATGGTGAATATCCGGTCCGCGCACGGTTCTGCCACTGCCAGATGTGGGTCAGCTCGTGAGCCAGGAGCATCGCGGCGATTAGGCCGATCTCGTCCGGATAATCTGGCAGGTAGTCATCAAGATACCAATCCCGGTCAAAGAGGACGCGGTTCCAGATGGCAACGGCGGCCGGCTTCGACGTCACGATCTCATCTTCGGGCGGCGGTAGTATGCGTTCCCGGCACGTCGTACGTGGGCGGGCAGGACGCCGAAAGGTGACCGCGCGTGTTGGCGCACCGTCGATCAACCTGACCCGCCCGGTGTCAAGCGCGTCGCCCTGAATTGTCGAAGCAAAGGCCTTTTCGGCCTCGGTCATTGGCCGACCGCAGGCGGTCAAAACGACAAGAAGGGCAATCAAGAAGAGGCGCATCGGCACGGGCTCGGGGACTGGATCGATCCCAACCGTGCGTGCTGACCGAAGTGTCGTCAAGGTGCCAAAAGTGTTTGATCTGGGTCAGGGTGAAAGCCGCCTGATGCAGCGAGAGTGAACGCATGAAAAATATCTTGATCTTGGCACTACTCATCGTTGGCGCTTGTGTTGAAACCGAAATGCCGGTGGCCTCTGACGGGGCGATGTTGTTTGCAGAGAATTGCGCCGCCTGCCATGGGGCGGGCGGACGCGGTGACGGGCCGTGGGCCAAGGGGCTGGACCCTGCGCCAGCCGATCTGACAAGGCTTGCCGCGCGTGGATTTGACCGGGCGCGCATCCTTTCTGCTGTGGACGGATATCAGCGCACAGGTGCACCCGACCAGCAAATGCCCGAATTCGGCGCGCTACTGGAGGGAGATACTGTGCCGCTTGATGTCGGTGACGGGCGGCTGACACCGGTGCCGAGATCCCTTGCGGCACTGGTTCTGTACATTGAGGCTATACAGGAGGAATGACGGTGAAATATCTGGGATTGTTGGTGTTTCTTGCGACGCCTGTCTTCGCACAGGATGCCGAGATAGGGGCGGATCTGTATTTGCGCCACTGCGCCACATGTCATGGGCTGGATCTTGACGGCCGGGGGCCGATGGCGTCAGCCTTGCTGGTTCAGCCAACCAATCTGCGGGCGCTCGCGGCGAACAATGACGGCGTGTTTCCAACCGCCCGCGTGGTTTACCGCATCGACGGACGCGATCCGCTGGTCAGTCACGGATCTGACATGCCGGTCTGGGGACCCTTCTTTGATGAAACGCAAAACCGTCCCATCCGCACCCCGGCGGGTCAGCCCATCCTGACGACAACGTCCATCGCGGATCTGGTCGTGTTCCTGGAAAGTATTCAAGATTGACCTCACCCCGCACCCTCGCAAGCGTGAGGGCGCGTGACGCCGCCCGGTCTGTTTGTTACAGCCCACCGGTCCCACGTCCTTTCCATCATCGCGGGTTCGCTCGCGGCACGCACCGCGCCCCTTTTGCGGGGCGCTTGGAAAGGAAAAGACTATGGAACGCGTTATCATCCCCACGATCGCCGGTTTTGCTGCCATGATGAGCCTTTGGGCCGTGATGGGTGCCGTAATCTGATACTCACGGTGCCCGCGCCCCTCATGCCGGTTCGGATGCGGTGCCGGGGGCGAATTGGCGGCGGATCGTCGGGCTGATGCCGATGATCAGGATGCCGATGGAAAAAAGGCACCAGACTGCGGGCATCTCGTTCCCGTTGTCGGTGATAACCGCGGCAAGGATTGGTCCGGTCAGGGCGTGTAGCACCACAAAGCGCCATGATCCATAGATCAGTGGCATAAGGAAAGCCGCTAGCATGTAGGCCGGGAACTGGCCAAACGTATCGAGAAAGGGCAGCATGGCCCGCCACATATCATTGATTGGCATCTGCCAACCGATATGCCAATCGCCCGATATCGTGCAGAACTCCGGACCGCACAGCGCGTCTCCCGGTCTGCAGAGGCCCGCCCATTCCATTGGGATCAGGCGCAGCAGCAAAAGCGCGGAAGCAAGACCGGCAAGGGCGTAAACCGTCCGCCGCATCCGGGGCGTCACCTGATCGCCCATGAGCGCCATGGCAAAGGCGTTGATGAACAGAGGTTGAAACGCAATGTGCAGATATGACAGGACTGTCACGCTCTGGTTCACCGGCGATCCGCACTGATCCACCACGCGATAACCCGCCGCCTGCAGAGCTTCCATCGCAGTGAAGTAACCCATTGTCAGCCATATCGCCTTGGGCTCTCCACGCCGTGCGGCGGCGACTGTTGCAGCCGTACCGAGGCCGACCATCGAAAGCGTGGCTGTCTCGCTCCAACACATGATCCAAGTCTGCAAGTATGGGGAAGGTTGGTCAAGAAAGGCGCCGCTTTGTGCCGGACCCCGGAAAGTTGTTCAGCGGACGTCCGCGTGCCGGGGCGCGCCTGGGATCAGGCTCGATATCTCAAGGATCAGCTTGCGCTTGACCGCATCGGCAAAGGCCGCGCGGTTCTCGGCCGTGACCACGAATGCGCCGGGTCCGCCGATGATCTGTTCTTGGTAAAGCGCTTCAAGCCCCCCTTGCGCGCGGCCCGGATCGCCGGGGCGCAGGATGGGCAGGGCGTTGATGGTGACTCCCGCAGCCAGCACGGTTTCGCGGGCTGTGGCTATGGAGGGGCCGGAATAATTGCGCACGCTATCGCCCGAAAAATCGATAACCCTGCGCCAGCCTTCAATGTCGTTCGTCTCCATCAGGCGAAGGCCGTCCAGCAGCGCCGTTCCGATGGCATTGCGCCCATAGGCCTGCCGCGGCGGGCCTATCAAGGCGGTGGCAAAGGCCTCGGCATCCTCCAGCGATCCGATCCGTGTCCAGGGTACCACGACGGCAGTATTGGCCGCCCACTCCACGTATGTGACCGCGATCTCTCCGTAGGCTGTGTTGGCAATGGCTGCGAGGACTTCGGGGTCGGTCATCGCAAGAGCGTAGCCCTGCCGCTGCAGATCGATCTCACGCTGGTCGATTGAGCCCGAGGCATCGGCCAGCAGGACCAGTTCAAGGTCAGTGTCCTGAGCGAGGGCCGGGAAGGTGAGCAGGAGAAAGGCTAGGATAAAACGCATGGGGTGAGTGTATGCGGATCGGCGCAGCGGGGAAGGGTTTTCGGTCTGGGTTTGCAGATTGAAGCGGGAGATGCCCGCTTTCTGCCCCACGGACGGGGTCATGACTGTCGGGACCGGTCAGCGTAGTCCGCATGTAGATCAAAGGATGAGGCGAAGTCCGCGGCGCGGCTGACAGCGCTTCAAGTAGTTTTCTGACAGGTTCCGTAAGGTGCTTGTATTGGCTTGACCCGCACCCAGGCCAACACCCTCGTCCAGCCATCAATTGCATGCGCTTCATCGAGTTGAAACAAACGGCAGTATGGGTCTTCGCCTGGGTAGATTTCGAAACTAGCTTGAGCGGTTCACGGTATTAAGCGAACTCAAACATCCAACTCCTCGACGAACCTCGCATTCTCCTGAATGTACTGAAACCGCAATTCCGGCTTTTTCCCCATCAGACGCTCGACGAGGTCTCCGGTCTCGCCCGGTTCGTCCTCGTCGATGCGCACCTGGATCAATTTCCGCG
Source organism: Pseudomonadota bacterium (assembly GCA_038521825.1). Taxonomy (GTDB): domain Bacteria; phylum Pseudomonadota; class Alphaproteobacteria; order Rhodobacterales; family Rhodobacteraceae; genus JBCBKL01. The sequence continues at coordinate 254,661 of JBCBKL010000002.1, forward strand.
TTTGCGGGTTCATGGTCGTGTCTTTCAGGTCTTTCGCGTCCATTTCGCCGAGGCCTTTGAACCGTGAGACATCGATTTTTCCCTTTCCGCCGAGGCCCTTTTCGAGCCATTCGTCCCGCTCGGCTTCGTCAAGGCAATAGACCCGCTTGGCCCCTTGCGTCAGGCGGAAGAGGGGGGGACAGGCGAGATACAAATGCCCTGCGTCAATCATCGGCCGCATCTGCGTGAAGAAGAATGTCATCAAGAGCGCGGCGATATGGGCCCCGTCCACATCCGCGTCGGTCATGATGATGACCTTTTCGTAACGCAGATCGTCGACATTGAACTTGGTTCCGAGCCCCACGCCGAGCGCATCGCAGAGATCCTTGATCTCGGCATTGGTGGAGATTTTGGACGAAGCCGCCCCCAGCACGTTCAGCACCTTGCCCCGCAACGGCAGCATGGCTTGCGTCTTGCGCTCCCGCGCTGCTTTGCCCGAACCGCCCGCGCTGTCGCCTTCGACGATGAATAATTCGGTGCCCTCGCGCGTTTGCAGGGTACAGTCCACCAATTTGCCGGGGAGGCGCAGTTTCTTGGTGGCAGATTTGCGTTGTGTTTCCTTCTCGGCCCTGCGGCGGAGGCGTTCTTCGGCCCTGAGCACCAGGAAGTCGAGGATCGCCCCCGCAGCCTTGGTGTCAGATGCCAGCCAGTTGTCGAACCGGTCGCGCACGGCGTTTTCGACCAGCCTTTGCGCTTCGGTCGTGGCCAGGCGGTCTTTGGTCTGGCCGACGAATTCGGGCTCGCGGATAAAGCAGCTCACCAGCGCGCAGCCGCCTGTGATCAGATCGTCGCGCGTGATTTGCCCGGCCTTTTTGTTGTTCGCGAGTTCGCCATAGGCCCTAACACCCTTGAGGATCGCGGCCCAGAACCCGGCCTCGTGCGTGCCGCCTTCGGGTGTTGGCACGGTGTTGCAATAGGATTGGATGAAGCCGTCGCGGCTGGGTGTCCAGTTGATCGCCCACTCGACCTTGCCGGGCGTGTTGAACCGTTCCTGAAAATCGACCGTTCCGGCAAAAGGTGCCTCGGCATAGGTGGAGGCAGCCCCGAGGGTTTCGCGCAGGTAATCGGCCAGCCCGCCAGGGAAGTGGAACGTAGCTTCCCGGGGGGTGTCGCCGTCGGCAATTGCAGACTTCCAGCGGATTTCGACGCCGGAAAAGAGGTAGGCCTTCGACCGAACCATCTTTAACAGTCGCGCGGGCTTGAAACGGTGATGGCCAAAGATCTCTTCGTCGGCGTGGAAGGTGACAGTGGTGCCGCGCCGATTGGGGGCCTGGCCGACCTTTTCGACCGGCCCGAGAGGCACGCCGCGGGAAAACCGCTGTTCGTAAAGTTCCTTGTTGCGCGCCACCTGCACGACCATGCTGTCGCTCAGCGCGTTAACGACGGATGCGCCCACGCCGTGCAGCCCGCCCGATGTCTGGTAGGCCTCGCCGCTGAACTTGCCGCCCGCATGCAGCGTGCACAGGATCACCTCAAGCGCGGATTTGTCCGGGAATTTGGGGTGCGGATCGATGGGGATACCGCGACCGTTGTCGCGGATGGTTATTGCGTAATCATCGTGCAGCTCGATCTCGATCCGGTTGGCGTGGCCCGCAACGGCCTCGTCCATCGAGTTGTCGAGAACCTCCGCGACAAGATGGTGCAGCGCGCGTTCATCCGTGCCGCCGATATACATGCCTGGGCGTTTGCGGACGGGTTCGAGTCCCTCAAGCACCTCTATTGAGGAGGCATCATAGTCGGTCGGCTCGGCTCCGGAGAGAAGATCGGTCATGGGCTGCTCGTTCTTTGGTTTCCGGTCACTATGCCAGAGGGGGCTGGTGTGGTGAAGGGTTTGCGGGCTGTCAATGTGTCGATGCTGCGTTGCAAGAAAACCTGGACCGTCCGGAATGGTACTATGACACCATATACGGCCGACCTTTGAGCGCCGACGCCCCACCAGCATGACGCCATCGCAGGCATCGTGGCGCCCCAAGGTCCGTGGTGTTGTCATGCTCCTCGCACTGCTTGAGGTCGCCCCCTGGCGCCAGAAGATCTCTGTCCGTGCACTCTAATAATGTGACCCGAGACGATGCAGCCGGCGCGCAACAAAAAACGGTTGGGCGTTGCCGCCCAACCGTCGTTTTTTGTGGTCATGGACCTAGCGCGCTGACATCACAGGATGATGTCGTCGGATGTCATCTCGAAATGCGTGATTGTGCCGTCAAACATCCGGGTGAACTCGGTTGAGCCGGCGCTGGAGCGCGAACCGGTGGCGCCGATGTGCATGACTTCATCGTTGCCCGAAAGGTCGAACTCAAAGTCCCCGTCACGCCCGAGCTCTTTCCCGTTCAGGATCGCATAGACGCCGTCATCACCAAATCCGAAATCGAGGTCGTACTCCTTTCCGGCATCGATGCCGACGAACTCGAACTCGGCGGTTTCGTTGCCGTTGTCGAACTTGACCACCAACTTGTCAAAGCGAAGGTCGGCCCGGATCTGGTGGCTCGACGTGTCAGATCCCGAAACGTCCTTGGACATCAGGCCATAATAACCGTCGATGTTGTCGGCGATGAACCCAAGCGAGAAATCTGCATCGTCCACTTCAAAGGCTTTGTCGTGTTTCAACGAGACGACATTGGCCTTCTTGCGGTCGACATCAATCTCGCCGAACTCGACAACTATCTGACCTGCTGTTGGATCCGTCCCCTCTGGAGGTTGCTGAGGTTGCTCCTCGGGTTCCGGTTCGACAGGCGCCGAACCTTGACCACCGTCTCCGCTGTCGACCACATCACCGGTCGTGATCTCGACATCCCAGATCTTGCCGTCGAAAATTCGATGGTACGGGTTCTTAGAGCCTTCCTTTGCGGCGCCGAAGACGAACACGCCATCATTGTCGGACAGGCCGATATCCCAGCCAGCCTCGCTCACGGTCTGTGTGCCGTTCAGGAAGCCGTCGAGCCCGTTCGGACCGTAATCTAGCCTGACCTCATAGGTCTGCCCTTTTTCCACTTCGCCCAGCAGCGCTTTGTTCTCGACGCCGTCGATCGTGTATTTGACGTAGAGCTTGCCGAACCGGATGTAGGTGAGGAATTCCGTTTCACCGGCCTCATCAGGATTGATGTTCTTGCTCACGACACCCCGAATACCGCGCACGCTGTCTGCATTGAAGCTGAAGGAAAGCGTTCCCTCATCCAGCGGCATTGTGGCGGTGGGTTCGAAGGTAACGACCGACCGGTTTCCGCCGGTGATCTCGGCCGCCTCGAGCAACACGTAGCTTTCGCCTTCCGCGGCACCCGATCCCGGATTTGGTTGCGGTGTCGGAGCGGGTTCCGGTTGCGGTGCTGGCTCGGGCGCGGGCTCCTCGGGCTGAGCAACGGGTTCCTCGGGTTCCGGTTTTGGCGTCGGCTCAGGCTCAGGCTTCGGAGCGGGTGTGTTGTCGCCAGTTGGTTCTTCCGCGTCGAGCTGGTTGCCGGATTTCCCGATTTCTCTGAGATCGACGATCTCGAAGTCACCAAGATCGGAGGGCAGTTTACCGTTGTTCACGGCGCCCGAAGGCAGATCGCCCGGACCATTCACAAACGCCAGTTCGATGGCAACATCCATCGATCCAGCGCTGCCGGTGACCCGATCGCCGACTGCGATTTCAACGACCACATAGTACTTGCCACCTTCGGTGTAGTAACCGTTGTTTGCCGCGTTTTCTTTCCACCAGGTGTGCTGGTCTGCGCCGTCATAGCGCCCCTTGAGGCTGCTGAACTCGATCTGTTGGGTTCCGATCGCGTCAACCTTGTCGACGACAACCGTGAAGTGATCATAGCTCTTGGTCAGCACAAGGTCCGACTTGCCATAGTTCACTTTGGCGTCCAGCCGGCCAAGCTCGACCGATGACTCCCAATTGGCGGAGTTGTCTTCGATCGTATAGTGCCATGCTGTCGCGGCGTTATCGACGTCTAGGGTCAGTGCATCCCCGACATTCTTGAACTCGTTGCCCAGAATGACGTGTGTATTCTGCTCGTTCGGGCGGTGGTTCTTTTCCCAAACGCCGTGGTCGAAGTTTTCGACATGGTTGTTCACGAGCTTCAGCTCAAAGAAGTCTCGGCTCATGAAGCCGGTCGTTTCCGAGCCGGAGGGCAGGCGGTCATGCGCACTCGTAAGGCCGCCTTCGATACCGTACAGGACGCTGTCCTTGACCAGATAGTCACGCTGATAGAATCCGCCCAAGCCCTGTCCGACTTCCCAAGCGACAAAGCCTTCGATCACGGTCGAGACGTCCGTATCGGCGAATTTTTTGTCTGCAGTCGTGTTGAAGCCGACCATGCCGACCATGGCGATGTTGTCTTCGAAGTTCCGGTTCGGAGTTTTCGAAATCGTCTCGTCGTCTTGTCCGAAGAACGGGTCGTAACCGTTGATGGCTTCGTAGTTTTGGACCGTGGGATCGATATGCGAAGCCGATCCACCGTCTTTGCCCATCGGCCAGAATGAATAACCCGCGCCATTCGAGCTGACCGCGACGTTGTCGGTCGTTTCGATCATCCGCGACTTGAAGCCAAAGCCGATCCCCTGGTGGAAACTATCGTCGTCATTCTGCTGCCGGGCAGCAGGGTGATCGGTCGCTCTGCCGTGCTCGGAGTTGAACGTTATGTACTCGCCGGTCGTCTGGATCGTGATGTTCTCGGCCCATTTGCCGGTTTCGTTGCCAGCCTCGGCGATGATGGCGCCGCCGTTCACACCAAATACGGCGTTCGAAATGACGTCGAGGTTAGAGTCGTGATGTACGATCCCCCAGCCTGGGCTGCCCCACACCGCGTTGCCTTCGGCAAGTGCGGGATCATCCAGATCGTCGGTGCCGGTGCGGTGGAAGTGCAGGGCATAACGACCTGCGTGATTGTCCACATCGTCCAGCCGTTCCGATTTGTCGGTTCGTCCAAGTTCGAAGAATTCCGCGTTCTGGACCGATACGTCGTCGTTATGCATGAACATGACGTGGCCACGTTCATCCACCGGAACTGTCTTGCCGTCGGACAGATACTGATTGCCGTCCGTTTCGGTGCCGATGAAGACGTTGCGGGTATAGTTCGCAACGGGCACCTCGAATTCGACGTCGCTGCCGTTTTCTGGCGGGATGTGATCGTACTTTAGCGCCTGGTTCAGTTCGACGGCATATACACCGCCCACATCCTTGATGCTCTTGATGGTAACCACTTCGTCCTGGAAGGTGTTGTCGGCAACGTACTTGGTGCCGGCGACCACAAGCTTGTCACCAACCTGCCAGCCAGTTGGGGCGTCATCGAAGTAGACAACCGTGTCGCCCGCTTTCATGCCATCGGCGGCCATGAGGAAGTCGGCCTTATCCTGACCGGCGATCTCAACCTTGCCGTGCGTGACCACGCCTTTGGACAGCTGAAGCGGATCTTCGGAGATGTCGATCGGACCGTTGTCGCGATGGATGATGATTTCCGCCTGAACGCCTTTTTCCACCGGCCGGTCATCGGTGCCGATTGTGAAGTGCGAGTTGGCGCCAGTGAACAGGCTATCGACCATCAGACGCGTGTCTGTGTCGGTGGCAAAGTGCAGCGCGCCATCAACACCGACGGTGTCGATCTTGACGTCGCTGACCTTGTCGTACTTAACCATCACCCCCTCAGGGATGTAGACGGATTGGCCCTCAGTCGGGACCTTGCCCGTCGACCAAGTGGCGGGGTCAAACCACGAACCGCTATTCAACGCGACAGCGACCTTCGGGTTCGATGCATCAGGGAATTGTTCGAGCAGCGCGATATGCTCTGATTTCTTCGCGCCATCGTCTGAGTGCACATGCATGCTGGCGTGCATCATCGCCGCATCTTGCTGTGCGATGGCTTCTTTCAGTGTCACACTTCCCGAGTGGTTGGCCGTTCCGCCCGAGCTGTGATCGTGTGTCTGCATAGAGTTGCTGTCTAGCATTCAGTTTCCTTTCGCCGACCAAATTGCCGGCTGGTGTGTTGGGGAGAGATACGGAGAGGATGAAGGAAAATTAGTACGCTGCACGGAGTGGGGAGCGCAGCGGCGCCGAGTGGTGGACTAATCTTTCTCCTCTTTGCAACTACAACAATACTCGCCACTAAAAACACGCAAAAGGCGATTGCGCCGATTGCGATACAACTCTTACATGTGCCCAGGTTACCGGAGTGTAAACTACTCATTGACGCACCCCGTCGGGTTAAAACCGTTTACGCTGGGACAAGATGGCGAGTGTTTGGGACACTGACGCGGTGTAAAATAGAAAAGTTAATGGCATTCCAATGGCGCCCCTTCGGAACGCGCGTTTTCTTGCTACTCAACGGGGAGTTTTGGGCGGTAACTTGCGGAAACTGTGCGCAAAAACCGGCCTGATCCGGGCTTTCTCGCTCATTCGGGGAAAGGTTCTCGCGTTACTAGAATGCGGGGCCAAACCGCAATCACGTCACATTTTCGACGTAAAGAACTTCCCATCTTGGAGCAGCGGCAAGAACTCGCGCATGATGCGCAGGAGCCCGCTCAACTAACGCGTTCTGACTCGGACAGCGACCGATCACTACGCGCCGAAGGATTGAAAACGGAATCAGCTGCCTCGGCGATCGGGCGCGCTCCGAGCAATTCCATAGGGGAGCCAGTCCATCCGGACATCATATCATCTGATATCGGATCATGTTCTGCAGTGATGGTGAGCTCGGGGCGGATCGTGCCAAATCTGGCATCTTTCATATCCGATACTGGCGCGCACCGCCGCAGCATTTAAGAATATGCTTCTGTAACCCATCTTTAGACGCTATGAATACCGGGGTAGATACACACTAAGCAGTTGGGCGCATCCGCGCTGCGTATTAGAGCGCAAAGCTATTGAGTAATGAATGAATCGCTTAGACCGCTGTTTGCGGCAGACCTGACCGATAACGAACCACAACCTCTGCGTTTGGGCGACATCGTTGCCGTCATACGGCGGCGGATGTGGCTGATCATGCTCGTTGCCACGGCGATGGTTGTTGGGACCTATTACTATACGACCACGCTTTCGCCGATCTATTCGGCCTATGGGCAGCTTGTTCTGGGCGAACAGGGGCTCAGCCAAAGGAACGACTTCGACCTCGATGAGCGCGCGGCGCTCAACAACTCGATCGTTCAGGGCGAACTGGTCCTTCTCACCTCAAATGAAATTCTTGCGCGCGTGGCGCGGCGGCTGGAACTTGAAACAACTGCTGAATTCGGTCCCCAATCGGAAGAAGACAGCGCGCCCAACCTCGTTGATCGTGCCACCGACCTTCTGCGACAGATATTGCCGCGGGCCAATCCTGACCCCGGCCCGGCAATCGCCACCGAGGAAGGTGCCGAACCCAGTCAGATCGAAACCGCCGCGGATGCAAACTCCCTCGAGATTGGCGATGTGCAAAGTGTCGTCGGACAGCTTCGGCAAAGGATCGGTGTCAGCCAGCGCGGCACCTCCTTTGTCGTGTCCGTCCGTGCCGATACGGAAGATCCCAAAACGGCCGCCGCGATCGTGAATGTCCTGATGGACGAATACATACGTTTCCTGTCGGACAAACGCTTTGAATCGGCGACCCGGGTCACCGATTGGCTTGAGCTAAGGGTGGCCGAATTGGCCGAGAAGCTGGAACAGTCAGAGAAAGAGGCTCTTGCCTTCCGATCGGTGATTGAGGCCGACGCAGACAGCTCTGACAGACTGGACCAGCAGATGCGGGAACTCACCTCGAAGTTGGTCAACGCCCGTGCGACCCTCGCCGAGACCGAGGCGCGGGCGCAAAAGGTCGCTGATATCATTGACCGCGACGGTCTGTTGCCCGCGGCCGATATCCTGACCTCAAACACCATTCTCGATCTGCGAGGTGATCTGGCACAACTCAGGTTGGATCAGACAAGCGCATCTATCACATTCGGGGAACAATCCCCTCAGGTGCAATCAATCGAACGCTCCACGACCGAGCTCGAAGCGGCCATCGAAGCCGAGGTGAACCGATCGGTCCTGCAGCTCAAGAACACGGCAGAGATTGCGGCGATCAACGTCGAGGTGCTGGAGCGCAGTCTCAAGCGTCTCGAAAATCTGATCCTCGATCGGTCTGGCCAGCTTATCCGCCTGAACCAGCTCCAGCGCGTGGTCGAAGCCAACCGCTCGGTCTATGAAGAATTTCTCGCCCGTTTCAAATCCACCAGTGAAATTCGGAGTCTGCGTAACAGCGATGCTGAGGTCATTTCCTATGCCTCGCCGCCAAGCGGGCCGTCCTTCCCGAATAAGAAGGTTTCGGTCCTGCTCGCCGGTATTGGTGGTTTGATCCTGGGCTGTGGCCTTGCTGTCCTGCTGGAATTGCGGCCCGAAAAGTTTGCCACGGTCAAACAGGCTGCGCAATCCACCGGCCTTCCGGTTTATGCCGAACTTGCGCGCCCGAACCAACGACGCTTTTTCGGGAGATCGGCTTTTGTGCCGCCCAAAGCGCTATCGAGTCCCGTGCTTGAAAGCGCGCGAAGCCTCTACCGGATGGCCAAGCTCCAGAGTGACAACAAAAAAGAGGTCATTGCGGTGACCAGCGCTCCGGGTGGCACAAACAGCCGAAGCTGGACAGCATTCCTGCTGGCCTTGATGGCGGCACGGGATGAAAAAAGCGTTGTTCTGATCGATGCCGATACGCGGAAGGCCGTCCTTAGTAAATCGTTGGCGCCCCATGCCAACAACAACCTGCTAACAACGCTTTACGGCAGGACGAACGCCAAGCAAAGCACGAAGTTCCTGAAGGATTATGGCTTTGATTTTATCCCGACCAGCGTCACGGTGGCCGATCCCAACCTTCTGATGTCGAACAAATCGGCCAGCCACCTGCTGTCCGATTTGCGCAGCCAATACGACCTGGTGATCGTTGATTGCCCCTATCTGGAAGAGAACTCCGACACGATCGCAACGTCCCATCCGTTCGATTTGGCCCTCTTCGTGGTGGAAGAAGAGCAGACGCGGCTGGATCAGACCCGGTCGGCCCTTCCACGGTTCCTCACGATGACGGCCGAGCAGACGGGGCTGGTTTTCTTTTCCGCCCGGCGCAAGTTGCCCGCCTGAACCGGCGCGCTAGCAGGTGCGGCGGTAATAGGTGAAGGTGAGTGGGTTATCGATCCACGGAATTTCGGCAGACGGAGCCATGTTGTAGGGCAGTTGCCGTGTTTCCTCGATGTAGCATTCCGCGAATTCCGGACTTTCGGCGATTTCGAGATCCGACAGGAACCAGGGATCGGATGCGGGTCGCCCCTCCGCTGGCCCCAGGATGATGAAATCGGGCTCTCGCCGCAAAACCGCGCGCCCATCACCCGCCGAATGACCAGCCATTTTCTGGCGCTCTGTCCGCACTGGCGTGTTCTCTCGCTTGGCGATTTCGCGATCATTGAGGCCCAGCATGTCGATATAGACATTGTTCGGTGCCATGAAGGGGGTCGAGCCTGCTGTGTTGAGGGCGACGACCGATCCGGTGGGCCAATCCTTTTGTATATGCTCGCCAACCACCAGCCCGACATACGCTGCGGGGTTCATCTTGAACGGGTTGATATAGAACGTGCCAAAGCAAAGCGCGGCCATCGCGCCCACAAGGACAGGCCACCGCAGAACCGCCGGACACGCGCTTAGTCCGACAGCCAGCAAAAGGGCGGCCGGACCCAAGGTGCCCGCCATCACGCGGGCGGCAGGCATGTGATCTCCACCAGACCAAACCACATAGGTGGTATGGGCGAGGATCGCGGCGATCAAAAGAAACGCTACGCGCCAGACATTTGCCAGCACCTTCGGCTTGAACACCAGCAGCACAAGTGCGCCAATGCCCACGCTCAACGCTGGGAGAAACAGGATCGCGGAATTGCGCAGATATCTTTCGATCCCGACCAGCCGTGTTTCGAGGTCAATGCCTGTCTTGGCTGCGAAGGTATTGGGCAGCACGTCGCCATAATAGGATAACCGCCAGATCGTGTGGATGGCGAGGATGGTCATCGGGATCCCACCTATCAGAAAAAGCTGGATGATTCGCTGCCGAAAAGGGCTGATGCCAAAAATGAGCACCGTCATCCCGGCCACGAAATTGATGACCACGGAGTCCGGCCGGGTCAGATAGGCCAGCGCAAAGAAGACACCCGACCAAACCGCGGCACTGATGGGTACATCTTCCCTGTGCTCGTCGGGCAGTAGCAACGGCAGGGCCGCCACGATACCGCAAGCCAAAAAGCCTGATGCAAGAATGGTTTCGAGGCCCCCAAGGATCCAGACCGCGACGGTGACCGAACTTAGGACCGCAAAGACCGTAAGAGCGCGCCATGTACCAAAAGCAGGAGACGGCAGCAGGCGCCGCGCGCCGCGATAAACGGCGATGGTCAGGATCACCGCGCCTGCCGCGTTGACAATCCGGGTCGCGGGCACAGGCTCGATCCCCAAGGACAGTAATGCCGAAGTCAGAACGAGATGGAGAAAGTTGGTGTAGCCCTCGACCTTGTCACCGACATTCCATGACAGATCGCCGAAATTGACGAAATTCAGGGCGTAGCGAAGGGAAATGAACGAATCGTCGTGGTAAAAGTGCCTATTCAGCCAAAGGTTGAAAACGAGCATCGCAAAGCCCGAGAGCAGAACCAGCGGGGCGATTTTGGCAAAAAAATCAGTCGAGGCGTGGTCGTCATGCTGTCTTTGGCGACGATCTGCCGCTAAAAAGTGTCGATAAGTCACGAATTCATACCTGATTAAATGTAAAACTCTGTAGTATAAGGACTTAGGACAGTTTTGACGTCTCGCATAGTAGGTTGTACGAGCTCCGGTTTCCGCAAGTCTACGGTGCATAATATTTGAGTTGTTTTTTTGGAGGTCCTTTGTCTTGGGAACGCTTGTTTCAGATATTTCCACCGGTACGCACGAGTTGGTAGGACAAGCCTCTCCCGATGTGCCCCTAATCGTAGACATGGACGGAACGCTGGTCCGTACCGACACGCTGCACGAAGCAGTTCTTAACCTGATAGCCGACCGGCCCCTGGGGCTTTTCGAGATGGTCGGCTGGCTGCGCCTCGGCAAGGCGGGGTTCAAGGCGCAGATCGCTGACCGCATCGTCACGGACGCCAACCAATTGCCATATCGCGAGGCCGTCATTGAAGAAATCGAGTTGGCCAGATCGCAGCGCCGCGAGGTCTATCTTGTATCGGCTTCGAACCAAAGCCAGGTGTCGGCCGTAGCCGAGCATCTTGGGATTTTCGACGAGGCGATTGGTTCCTGCGATCAGCGCAATCTGCTTGGGGACGCCAAGGCCGACTACCTTGTCGAGCGTTTTGGTGTGTCTGGCTTCGACTATATCGGTGACAGCAACAGCGATGTGTCTGTCTGGACAAATGCGCGGCGCGTGATCACCGCCGGGGCATCAGACAGCGTCAGACAGAAGGCCGCCGCAATTCCCGCCGATGTCCAGCATCTGGACCCAAGGCCGTCGTTTACGCAGCGCCTGCGACACCACATCAAGGCGATGCGGCCACATCAGTGGCTGAAGAACGGTCTGGTCTTTCTGCCGGCTCTGGCCGCCCATGATCCGTCTGCCTTTCTAGCGAGCTTTATTGCTTTCGTTGCCTTCTCGCTTACGGCTTCCAGCATCTATATAATCAATGACTTGCTCGATCTGCGGGCCGACCGGGCCCATCCGCGCAAGCGCAACCGACCATTTGCCGCGGGGGTCATACCCGTGTCGCACGGTCTGGTTCAGTCAGCCGGCCTGATTGCGGTCGCCCTGGCCGTTTCTTTGTTTCTGCCGCCGCTTTTTCTCGCGGTTCTGGCGGGGTATGTCGTTCTGACATTTGCCTATTCTCTGCATTTGAAGCGAAAGTTGATGATCGACATCTGGACGCTGGGCGCGCTCTACACCGTGCGGATGATTGCAGGTGCGGCGGCATCTGGTGTTCCGCTGTCGGAATGGCTGATGGGTTTTTCGATGTTCCTGTTCCTGTCGCTTGCCGCCATCAAGAGGCAGTCGGAATTGCGCGACCTAATCGCAAGGGGAGAGGACCGGACATCGGGTCGGGCCTATACGGTCAAGGATATGCCCGTTGTTCTGGGGGTAGTGCTGTCTGCAGGCTATTGCTCGGTGCTCGTTTTGGCACTCTACGTATCGAATGCCACGGCATCGGGGCTTTACAGCGAACCGCGTCTTCTGTGGCTGGTGTGCCCGCTTTTGCTTTACTGGATCAGCCGCGCGACCATTATCTCCTTCCGGGGTGAAATGGACGACGATCCGATCCTGTTTGCTGTCCGTGACAAAATCAGCCTTGGCGTCTTTGTGACGGCGGCTGCCCTCATCGTTCTGGCAGCGACACTTTAGTGATGTCACTTCGAACCATTGTCACCCGCTATGCGCTGTTTGCGGTCATAGCGACGGTCGTGAACCTCGCGACCCAGCGGCTGGTGCTACAGGCGTTGGCGGTGCCGTACGAATTGTTCGTTGCGATCTTTTTCGGAACGTTGTTCGGGCTCTTCGTGAAGTATGTGCTCGACAAGTACTGGATCTTTGGTGATCGCCGCAGCGACATCAGCACCCACGGGCGGCAATTCTCGCTCTATACCCTTATGGGTGTGGCGACGACGGCCATCTTTTGGGGCTTTGAATACTCGTTCTATGTGATCGGCGGGACCGATTTCATGCGCGAATTGGGCGCGGTGATTGGGCTGACCATCGGGTATGTCACGAAGTTCTTCCTTGATAAGCGCTTTGTCTTTGATGCTAACCCTGCTTTATTGGGAAAAGCAGCGACATGACCCAAGAAACACTGCTTGAAGGATGGGGCCGCTGGCCCAAGCGGCGGTGCCGTGTTGAAAGGCTAGATCCCGCCACGGCGCATGAGCATGCGCAGGCGCTCAAGGCCGGGGCCATCGCCCGCGGCATGGGTCGATCATATGGCGATGCGTCGATGCACCCGCCACTCACACTCGATGCCTTGGATCGCAACCGGTTCATAGAGTTCGACGACGAAACCGGGCTTTTGGTCGCCGAAGCGGGCGTGACACTGGCTGAAATCATCCAAACCTTCCTGCCCAAAGGTTGGTTTCCCATGGTCACACCGGGCACCAAATTCGTCACGTTGGGTGGCGCTGTCGCGGGTGACGTTCATGGCAAGAACCATCACCGCGTCGGCAGTTTCGGGGATCACGTGGCGTGGTTCGATCTCTTGTGTGCCGACGGCAAGGTGCGCCGTTGCTCGACCCAATCGAACCAGGATCTGTTCCTTGCCACGATCGGCGGGGCGGGTCTGACCGGGCATCTTCTGGTGGTTGCCTGTCATCTGAAAAAGGTGCCGTCTGCTTGGATCCGTCAACGGACGCTGCCGGCGGAGAACCTTGATGCCGCGATACGGTCCTTCGAGGCAAATCACGATGCGACCTATTCCGTCGCCTGGATCGATTGCCTTGCGCGGGGTGATCAACTTGGTCGTTCGCTCGTTCTTTTGGGCGAACATGCGGAACCGGAAGAGTTAGATGTAAAGCATCGTCCGAATCCGTTCTCGGTCCCGGTGCGGCGCAAAAAGACCATGCCGCTTGATGCGCCATCTTGGTCGCTGAACCGTTGGTCGCTCCGTGCCTTCAACGCGCTTTACTACCGGAAAGGCAGCGCGCCACCGCTGGAGCGGGTCATTGACTATGACCGATATTTCTATCCGCTGGACGCTATCCTGCGGTGGAACCGGTTGTACGGCGCGCGCGGGTTTTCGCAGTATCAAACAGCGATCCCACTCGAAAACGCCAGGGATGCATTGGCTGAACAGCTTGAGCTCATCGCGCAATCGGGACTTGGTTCGTTCCTCGCGGTCCTCAAGCGGTTTGGCCCCGGTTCACCTCAGCGTCCCCTGTCGTTTCCGATCGAGGGGTACACACTGGCGCTCGATTTTCCGCTGTCGTCGGCAGCCCTGACCCTGATGGATCAACTTGACGAAATCACGGTCGCTGCCGGGGGGCGAACATATCTGATGAAAGACAGCCGGATGAGCCAAAAGACGTTCGAGGCGGGTTATGGCGACGCGGTCGATGCGTTCCGGGCGCTACGCTCGGACATCGGGGCGGATCGGATGTTCGCCTCGCTGATGTCGCGGAGGCTTGGATTGTGAGCGCCGCGACAGAGCCCGTTTTGGTAATCGGCGCGCGATCGGACATCGCGCGGGCTATCGCTACCAAATACGCGCGCGTTGGCCATCCACTGTGGCTTGCCGCCCGCAACGCGACTGGGTCGAACCGCGATGCGGCAGATCTGGCGCTACGGACTGACGCTGAGGTTCAGAGCTTCGACCTGGATGTCACCGATTTGGCTGCGCACGATGCCTTCTTGGCGGCTCTCCCATCGACGCCCGCCACGGTGGTGTGCGCTGTCGGGTTTCTTGGCGATCAGGAGGCTGACGCGGGAGACATGGACGCGACCCAGATGGTCGTTGCCACCAATTTTACGGGTCCTGCGCTGCTGCTTGAAAAACTCGCCGCCCGAATGTCGGAGAGACCGGGCAAGAGCGCGATCATAGGCATCAGCTCCGTCGCGGGTGACCGGGGGCGGGCCAAGAATTACGTCTATGGTTCGGCCAAGGCCGGGTTTTCGGCGTATCTTTCCGGTTTGCGCCAGAAGTATGCCGCGACCGGTTTACAGATCATGACGGTCAAACCGGGTTTCGTACGCACATCCATGACTGACGGGATGGATCTGCCCGGTCCGCTGACCACTGATCCGGACAGTTTCGCCGCCCGCGTCGTCAAGGCGCAACGGGCCGGTCGGGTGATATATTACGATCTGCGCTGGCGGGTGCTGATGAGCATCATTGGCCTGCTGCCGGAAAAGATTTTCATGAAGACAAAGTTCTGAAGGCGATATGTGAGTGATGATTGGTCGAACGTGGCGGGATATCGGTCTTGCATTCCTGATCTCGATTTTGGGGGCAGCGATTGCATGGGGCTTGGCGACCGGCTTGCCGGTTATCGGTATCGATGACGCTGCGATCACCCGGTCCTACGCAGAGAACATCGCGAACGGCCACGGCTACGTCTACAATGTCGGCGGAGAGCGCGTCGAAGGGTCTACGACTCTGCTTTGGGTTCTCATTCTCACCGTACTCTATGCCCTGACCGACACGCCGGAACTTCTGGTTGTCGGTGCTACGTTTGGCCTGTCGGTGCTGGCCGTCTTTTGCTCTCTCAGGCTGACACGTGCATTCTGCGACTGGTTGGAGATTAATCAGATCGTGCCAGTTCTCGTACTCTCCATCCTGCTCTTGGCGTCGCCCGGCTACTTCATGTGGTCGGTCTGGACGATGATGGAGCTTGCGCTCTGGTCCGCATTCGCGCTGGCGTTTTTGCTTCTAATTGCACGTTCGGTCGAGCTTGAACTGTCCCGCTCGGGGTATGTTTTGATTGGGATCGTGGCGTTTTGCCTGCCGATGATCCGACCTGAGGGGATTGCGTTGGCTCTGGGGCTGCTTGGCGTGGCGGTGATCCTCAGGCCGTCTGTCTGGCGGTCCAGCCTTGTGGCCGGCGTCATTGCGGTCGCGGTCTTTGTTGCGATCACCGCATTCCGGATCAGCTACTTCGGTCAGCCTTTTCCGAACACCTTCTACGCCAAGGTTTCGTCAGACCGGCTTCAGGATCTTGCTGACGGGACGAAATACATGCTCAGTTTTCTGCTGGGCGGGGCGTTCGTCGAGGTTTTCGTTGCTGCATGGTTCGTGGCAGTCGGCTGGGCTCTGGCCACGTTGTCCACCCGCATCGCTGGCAATCGGGCCCTGGTCCTGGCCGGGGTTTTTGTCGCCGGGTTCCTTGTGGTCTATGCGGTGTTGGGCGGTGATCACTTTGCGCTGTGGCGGTTCTATCAACCGATCGCGCCGCTGCTGCCCGTTGCTCTGGCTCTTGGCTTGGGGGGGATGGCGCAACACTTCATGGGCGGGCCCTCAAGCCGTCGCAACGTGCTGGCCGTCCCGGCCCTGTGTTTTGCGCTTGGGGCTCTCGGGATTGGATGGCTGCAATATTTCCAGGCTCGGTTCTTTGTTCAGAGTGAATTCAGATTGGTGGAGCGGGGCGTCTCGTTCGGAGAGTACCTGAGCGATGCCGAACCGGCTCCGATAATCGGGGTAGGGCCAGCGGGGGGCATCGCCCTTGGCTATGACGGAGAGATTTTGGATCTGCTTGGCCTGAACTGGACCGTGATGGCGCATGCCAATCCGCTCAAGGTTGGAATGCGGAACCATGCTAGTTTCCACAAACCGACCTTCTGGACGAACAGCCCTGATGTCGTTGCGACGTTCAATTGGGATTGCTCTGCACAGGCCCAGCAGTCCTGGCCCCGCCTCGGTACCGAATTCGAGGGGCTGTTCATGGATGCGGATTTCAGGCAGCAATACCGTCCGGTTCTCTTTCAGGACGGCGGTTCGTGCTGGCCGGGCTTTGCCAAACCGTCATGGATTGATGGAGCCATTATCGATGGCATGACTGTGCTTGATTGGTCCGACGTGTCGATCCGGGAATGAGCGGTGCCCAGGATCATAACGTTGTCGGGATGCGGGGGCGTTCGTTCTTTGTCAATGTGGGGTCATTGGTTGGCGCCCGCGGAATCCTTGTCCTTTCTCAGATCCTGATCCTGCCTATACTCGCGCGGTTGCTGACCGTTGACGATTTTGCCCTCATGGCCATGGCGATGAGTATCGTCGTGTTCTGTAGCGTGCTGAGCGACGCGGGTCTGGGCCGGTCCCTTATCCGATCGAAGACCCTCGATGAAGACGAATGGTCGAGCGTATTCTGGCTCTTGATCGGGGTGGGCATCGCGCTTGGTCTGATCATTCTCGCGATATCGCCCATGTGGGCGTACTTCTTCGAGAGACAGGAACTTGCGCCGATGCTTGCCGCGTTGGCCTTTGTTCCGTTCATGCAATCGGCGGCCGCGGTCCCGAATGCCGAGATCGAGCGGCGTGAGGGCCATCAGGCGCTCGCATTCGTCCAAGTGGTTTCAACCTTGGTCAGCGTCACTGTGGCCTTGGGGCTGGCCTTTGCCGGAGCAGGGGTCTGGGCACTTATCGGGCAGCAGCTGGCACTAATTGGCGCGCGGTGGTTGGGGATCTTGTGGTTCTCTCGGTTCTGGCCCCGGTTGACGTTCTCGCGGCACCTGCTGACCAAGCATGTCGGATTTGCTTTCGATGCGATCCTGGTTGCGGTCGTTTCGGCTGTTCGGACGCAGGCAACGGTGATCGCCGTCGGCAAGGTTCTGGGCGAGACGGCATTGGGTCTATTTTCAATGAGTCAGCGTTTCACCCGTCTGCCGCAATTCGGTCTGGCAGGGCCGATGTCGACCGTGGTCTATGTTCGAATGGCGCAGGTTCAGGATGAACCGGAAAGGCTGATTGCCGTCTATCTGGCTGCGCTCAGGTTGCTTTCCGTCATCCTGTTTCCGGCGCTCTTGCTCGTCGCTGTGGCCGGTGAAAGCATCTTTACGATCCTGCTGTCCGAACGCTGGTCCGCTGTCGCGCCGATCTTTGCGCTGTCCATTGCTGGTCTGACGCTCGAAGGCGCATCGAACGTCATGCTGGCTTGTCTTTTCCGTGCGGCAGGGCGGACCGATCTGAACGTCCGGCTGACGCTTGAAAGTGCGGCGATCCAGATCGTGTTCGTGGCGATTGCGGTTTTCATAAGCCTAGAGGCGGTAGCGGTCGCGCTCAGCCTCTGGGGGTGCTCGGTCGTGCCGCGAGGGTGGGTACTCGCCAAGCGGATCGTTCCCCTGGCGATCGCCGATTGTGTTTGGGCGGTTTTGCCACCGATCTTCGTCGGTCTTCTTTTTGTGGCTCTTCATGTTATCGTCGTACAGCTCTTAGAATTGAGCATGCTTGCAGAGCTGGTTGCCGCTATTTTAGGCTGCGTCGTGGCGATTGGTGTTAGTGTGGGGATAACTAAAGCAAAATTTGTTGGAGCGTTACGTTTGTTTCGTGAATGAGTAGTAACCTCGAGTTGTATTATGATTGTTTCCTGAATTGGTATGGATCGATATGTTTGGATCCGCTTAGACTTTGGAAAGGTTTGTTTAGGTCATGCGTCCGACTGTCATTGGCATAGGGGCTCAGAAATGCGCTTCGTCTTGGGTGCATGCCATCTGCAGCACGCATCCCGAGATATCGACGTCGGAACCGAAAGAGGTCGATTTTTTCTCTTACTACTTCGATCACGGGTACCTCTGGTACGAGACGCACTTCGAAGAACAGGCCGGGGCCAAGGCGTATTTTGAAAGCTCGCCCTCCTATTTCTACGATCCGCGATCCCCCGAGCGGGCCTACAGCTACAACAGCGATCTCAAGGTCCTCGCGATGCTGCGGGACCCGATCAAACGGGCGTTTTCAAATCACCTGCATGAAATCGTCTGGGGCCACATTCCGCCCTGTACGTTCGAGGAAGGAATGCGTGTCAATCCCGTCTATGTCGATCAGGGCCGGTACGCGACCCACTTGCAGCGCTGGTTCGATGTTTTTCCGCGCGATCAGATCAAGGTCGTCATTGCTGAGGATGTCGCCAAAGACCCCTACAAGTATGCGGCCGAGATCTTTGACTTCATGGGCGTCGCCCCGGATTTCACCAGCCCGGTTTTTGGCGAGCGACGCAATGAGAGTGACAGGCCCCGCATTCCAATCCTGCGATCCGCATTGCGCTATGGCGGCGATTTCATGCGCCGTCACGGGCTCGAGGATGGGTTGTCACAGCTCAAATCCTTCAAGGTCGTGTCCGGCATCCTCAAGGCCAACAAGATCGAAGTGCGGGATGAGATACCGCCCATGCGGCCGGAAACGGTAGAACGGTTGCGCGAAATCCTTAGGCCGGAAGTGGTGGGCCTGAAATCGTTGCTCGGTCGTGCCGCCCCCTGGGATGGCTGGGAGGAACCGGACAAACCTTATGAGTTCGCATCGCGGGCTCTTTCAAGCAACGAAAGATAATGCGTTGCGCTGCGCTCGAAACTCAGATTTTCGAGCGTGTATTCCCTTGGTCTGAATGATCCGAGCGCTGGCCAGAATACCTCGAATACTTCTTCGAAACATCCGCTTTTGAACCGCATGCCGCACCGGTCGTCAAAGTAGGGCACCGAGGACACGACAAGCCCCGGCGGGGCCAATTTGCTCTGATAAGGATCCACCAGAACGCCGTCGTCCCAGGCAAGCACTGGCACATTCGATGCGAGCGCTTCCTGATAGGCCAGCCCCTGCGTTTCGTGTTCGCACAGAAACAGAAGAGATTTAGCTTCGCCGAGGGCCTTCTTGAAATCGGTGAGCGCGTGACCCCCGTATCGAAGAACCCGGTAGGACAGACCACGGGCTTCCAGGTGCCTGATGATGGGCTGCACCAAATCTGCTGCGCGTTCGTCTTTGTTCCAGCGCACCTTGTCATACACGATGACATCCAGTGTCTTGGCTTGCCCCGAAAGATCCGGCCATGCGCCGTGATCGATCGGCGCAAACATCGGATAGACTTTGTCGCCAAGGGTAGGGCGCCAGATTTCACAGGGCCATTCGGACGGCAGCGTGACGACCTGCAGGTTGCACGCATCGGCCAAGGTTTCGATCTGACCCGGCGGCGGAACAAAGCCGGGGCCAAAGACCGCAGGGTTTTTCAGCCGAACGCGATCGTAAACGCTGCGATACCCGCTGATCCCGATCGGTGCATCAGGCATGCTGCGTGCCTTCGCGAAGTTGTTGACATGAACCGTTTTGCCCGCCGCTTCGAGCCCCCGTTTGAGGTATAGGAAGGCCGTGTAATAGCCGGTATAAAGCTGTCTTCCGCGCACGGTCCGGTAAATCGACCGCAAGGTCCCGTGCGCCTCGGATTGGAGGCGGCCCAACGGGCGATCCAGCGATTTGGCTTCGAACCCGTCGTAGAAGAGGCAGATTTCGTCAGGCAGCGAGTGTGTCATGGGCCTTCAAACCGTATGCTTCACGCGTCGGCCGGGTTACGGCACCACTGCAGACACCCGCGTGAAAGACCCCTCTCAGAAACCAATAGCTGCTGCGTTTTGCCGAATATGCGCTAATGGCCGCGCGTGCCCCGCAATAGACAGCCTTTGCTGAACTCGAAACAAGCTTGTGCGTCCGTGTAAGGGGATGGCCGGACGAGGCGCAGTGGCCGTACACCTTTCCCACGGAATAAACGCGACGAACGAGCCAGGGCAGGGACATCCGTTTCGGATCGACGGGTTCGCGGACGATGGCGGCTGGTGCGATATCCATCTGAACGCCCGCGCGGTAGAGCCGGAAGAAGAAATCAACGTCTTCGCCGCCCGTTTTGCCAAACGCGAGATCAAAGCGGTTTTCGGCAACACGTGGGTCATCGAGATTGATCAGAACGTTGCTCGAATATCCTGTTTCGACGATGCCTTTGCGCGTCACCGGTATGTTCGAATGAAAGGAATTCTCGCGCATCCAGTCCGGACTGCCTTGCGGATAGACCGCTTTGGATGGGCCGAAGATAACATCGGCGCCTGTCGCCTCGTGGGCGTTCAACAGCCCTACAATCCAGCCCGGTTCGGGTACCTCGTCATCATCGATGAAGAGCAGCAAACCGGATTGGGCCGTGTCGATGCAGGCATTGCGGGCGATCGAGATGTTGCCGGCCGGCGCGTGAACATATGTGAGATCAAGCTGATGACACGTGGCGACTCGCTCCACGAGATCACGGCTGGTTGGTTCGACGTCATTGTCCGCAACCACCACGCGCAAAGTTATGCCGTAGGGTAACTCTTGGCGCGACAGCCCGGCCAAGGTATCGGCGACGGACTGCCTGCGAAAGGTACATATCCCAATTGTGACTATCATGACACGCTCGATGCGGTTAGCAATATTCTAATGATGACATGTCAATCATTGACGGCGATTGATGTAATCCTAACGTCGAGAGGCAGGCGGTGGAGGCAGCGGTTAGGCAACCAATTGGGCAACGAGGGTCTGATACGTCTATGAGATTGTCGATCTTGTTTGGTCCGTTGCTTGTCTGCGGCGCCGCTGCACTATTTCTGTTTCTGTTCCTTGGCGGGTCGATCTGGATATGGCTTTTGGGCGCGTGGCTCATCTCCGCGCCATTGACCCTGATAGTTGCTCGCTTCGCCCGCCCTGTTGAAAAACAACAACAACAGAAGCGGGTCGAATAGCGGATCAGGCGCTGCCTTTCAGACCGCCTGACAGGAACGAAAACGCTGTCGCGAAAAAGATTCGGAGATCGGTCCGGAGAGTTGCCGTCTCGACATAGTTCACATCCATCGCCACACGTTCATCGTAGGTCTTCTCTGACCGACCGCCGATCTGCCAAGCACCCGTCAACCCCGGGCGAAGCGCCAGATAGTGCCGTTTGTAGTGGCCATAACGCTGAAGCTCCTGCTCGGTCACGGGCCGTGGCCCAACCATGCTCATGTGACCAGCGACGACATTCAGCAATTGCGGCAACTCATCGAGACTGCTTTTGCGCAGCAGCGCACCAATGCCGGGAATAATCCGAGGATCATCTGCCAGCTTCTGATAGTCTTCCCATTCGCGGCGCAATGCGGCGTCGTTTTTCAAAGCGGTCTCGAGCACCTCATCGCCGTCCCGGACCATGGTCCGAAACTTCAGACATTTGAACGAACGCCCATACCGACCGACCCGCGTATGGCCGAAAAAGACCGGGCGCCCGTCAGTCAGCACGATCGCCGCAGCGATCAGCGCAAAGAGTGGAAGGAACAACACCAGCATCGAGACGCTGACAGTAACATCAAAAATGCGCTTGATGTAGCGGCGTGGAAACGAAATCAGGCGAGGAGCAAAGACTTCACCTGCAAACCGGAGTGCCGCGTTGCGGCTAATCACTCCGCCTGGGTGAAG
Source organism: Pseudomonadota bacterium (assembly GCA_038521825.1). Classification (GTDB taxonomy): domain Bacteria; phylum Pseudomonadota; class Alphaproteobacteria; order Rhodobacterales; family Rhodobacteraceae; genus JBCBKL01. The sequence goes on from JBCBKL010000002.1 coordinate 276,543, forward strand.
AAAGTCGTCATCGACAATATCTTCGACGTTAATATCTTTCATTGAGCCAATCCAAGAACTTATAACATATGGTCTGATTATGGGCACAATGTGGCCCAATCTCAACCGGATTCTCCTGAACCAAGCGCCGAAGCTGCCGTTGTGATGTTTTGAATCGATCCCCGCCGAAAAATCCGGCTCTGTGTGTTTGGCGCGTGCGCGCGACGCGTGAAAAGTTCGCGTAAAGCGCTAAGAACCTAAGGCTATCGCCACTTCCGGTGGTTGGTGCCTCTGATCTGGAGGTCGCCCACACCAAAAATCTACCGAATCGAATCAATTTCCTCAAGATCGACCAGCGCGGCGAGGCTGTCATCCAGCGAAAAAACCGGGCGCTGCAGGACCTGGCCGGACACACATCGGGCCAATTCGTCCATCTCGTATTGAAGTCCCGTACCCTTATACCGCGAACCCAGCGTCTGACCGCCGTCTCCGCGCATGGTCAGCACGGCGGCCTGAAGCCATGGCCATAGTGCGGTCCGTCGCAACTGGGCCATTCGAGGCGAGGCGACGCCTTCGTCCTGGTATCCCGATGCCGGGGCTGGCATCAGTCGTCCTGGAAAGCCGCGGATAAAAGGGGCGGGCACGCTGATGCTGGCCCGGTCTCCGGTCAGACGAATGGCGTTGCCCAGTTGGCAGGCATGACTGATCTCGAGCGTGCAGGTCGCGCCCGCATCATGTTCCGAAACAACTGTTACATGCCGCAGCGCCCCCCGGTCTGATCGCTTGCCGTGCATCACCACCTGACGACCTCGACCCAGCAGCGTGTTGCGCAGTCCTACGCAATAGAGACCCAGGTCGAACAGTGCCCCGCCACCGAGTTTCGGATCCGTAACGGCATCGCCTTCAGTTTCGACACGGGAAAGGCCAAGGCTGATGGAGAGGTGTAGCGGCGTGCCGATCTTGCCCGTTTCGACACTGGCATAGACCTCGCGGAATGTCGGCAGCATGCGGGTCCAGAACCCTTCCATCACAATGACATCATTTGCTTCCGCGCCTGCCTTGATCTCCTTGAGGTCGGCCGAAGACAAGGCGATCGGCTTTTCACAAAGAACGGGCTTGCCCGCTTCGATCACCTCAAGAATCTGTGCCTTGTGCGCGACATTCGGGGTCGCGATATAAACGGCGCTGACTAGGTCATCCGCCGCAAGCTTGGTGAGATCGGTGGTGACAAGGCGTGCACCGTATCGATCGGCGAATGCCTGCGCCTTATCCCGCGATCGTGAGGTTATCCCGGCAAGGTACCCGCCCGCGCTCAGCGGGACATCGTCGGCAAAGCGATGCGCCGCCTTGCCGGTCCCCACGATTCCCCAGCCAAATGATCTCGACATACTGATTGCTCTTTGACCTCTGGACTATGGGATACCGCGCAGCCGCTTCTGGGTGCGGATCACGACCTGCTCGGACAGCTTCGACAGTAACGACAACCCGACTTGAGGAGGCGCATAGAACGCGCCAAGCGCCGCCGACCAGTTTCGCTCCTTGACCGCATCGATGAGCCGCAGCCAATGCCAGCGTTTGAGCGTGTCAAGCAGATGCAAGCGCAAGACGTGCTGATCACCGCTCGTGAGGCTTGGCTCCTTCGCAATCATGGCATCAGCCGCCGCAAGTGCAGCCAAATCCCGTGCATCATGCGCTCCGCTAAGTGATGTCTCGCGCATTACGGCGACATATCCTGCAGAGCGCATCAGGCGAAAGGTGGCACCGCGGGCCAAAGCCAGCGCATAAAGCGCGTAATCCTCACCCAGCCGGACATCTTCGGGGTATCGGAGGCCCTGGCTCTTCAGAAAAGAACGGCGCATCAAGGGCTTCAGAAACCCCAACTCGCCGCGCTGACCGCTGAGCGCACTGATGTTTCCGGCAACAAAGTCCTCAAAGCCGAGCGTCTGATCCGCTGCGGTTTGATCACCGATCAGGCGATCTGAGCGGTCGCCCAGCCTCGTCTCGGTCACGCGATAAAGATCGTCGGCTATGAGATCCCAACCTGCGCCATCGGCCTCGTGCACTAAGGCAGACAAGCGACCCGGTTCAAAGAAATCGTCGGAGTCGAGTGCAGCGACATAGCGCGACGCAGTTGCATCGAAGCATAAATTGCGGGCGCGGGCAGGACCGGCATTCTGCGGGCTTTGCAGCGCGATGACCTCCGGGTGCTGCTCGGCCAGATCGTTAGCGATCCGGTAAGTGTTGTCGGTCGAGGCATCGTCGCAAATCGCGATTTGAAACGACACGTCCTTTTGCTCCAGAACGCTGAGAACCGCGCGTTCGAGCGTGGTTTCGGCATTCCAAGCCGCGATCAGGACAGCGACATCGACAATCGTCCCGTCCTTCACCATCGGCCGGCGCCATATTCGCTGCAGGTCAACCCGGGATCGCCGATTGGTCTGTATGAAACGCAGTAGACTTGCATCTCTGCGTCTATCTCTTCATCCGGCAGGCCAAGCCATTCCTCCTGCTTTTCGTTGCCCGCCCAGATATTCACAAAGATCTTGCTGGGTGTCTGGGGTATCTGGTGGGTCTCGGACGTGATCTTGTGAAGTTCGACATCATCCACGAACCAGGTGATCGAATCCGATCTCCACTCAATCCGGTAGACGGCCTGTCGATTGGCGGCATCAAAGGGCAGATCAATCCATTTTCCGGGCATCCTTTCGCCCGAGGCGAACTTGTTGATCCAGACCTTTTTGGTGTCCTGACCAAGGAACTCGAAGTCGATCTCGTCGTGAGGGTCGCCAAAGTATGGACCGGTATAAAGAAAGAAGGCGCTGACGATCCCATTCCCCCTGGCCGGACGCATGATGACCTCATACGAGCCGAAATGGTGCGGCCCTCCGCGCTGAACCTCTGAACCGAAGTAAGGCTTTTCGCCATTGGTCGTCGACTGAAGTTTCAGATGAAGCGCACCGCCCCCGGGGGCGGGGGTCGGGCGAAGAACGAGAGAGACCAGATTACGGCGCCAACTGGTTTGGAACCAGTCGCCCTGCTGATCGAAGTTGGAAAAGAACCACCGGTTCCGGAAACCGGCGTCATCGAAGCTCTCGATAAACCCATCAGACTTTGCTGCACTCGCAAACAGGAGGAATACCATGGTCGTTGCGAGAGGCTTCATGGCGCGATAATACTGAAGCACGATATGAACCAAAAAAAGAATTGTTGCACACATACTAAGAACCAATGTCGAATGCGGCAACCTTCATAATTGCGGCCTGGAATGCCGAGGATTTACTGGGTCGAAGTGTTGACTCGGCACTGCAACAGCAGGGTGTCGACACTCAGGTAATAGTTGCAAATGATGCTTCCACGGACGGAACCAGCGCGGTGGCGCGGTCGTTGACGGGCGTCCAATTGGTTGATTTGCCGATAAACTCCGGGCCCGCTGCAGCGCGGAATTTTGCACTGGATCACGTCTCCACACCATGGAGCCTTGTGCTCGATGCCGATGACACGCTTGACTCAAACCATGCCGCTAATCTGATTGATCTTGCGACGCGCACCGATGCAGACATCGTTCTTTCCAATTTCCGGCGCGTCGACCTTGATGGTGCGGCGGTCGGCGAGGCAGCCCACCTTGATCCGGCCTGGATCGACCCCGAGCGCCCCCTTGAGTTCGATCGCTACCTGGCCGGTAACCTGATCGAAAAGAGAAGTGGCAACTGGGGGTATCTCAAGCCGCTCTTCCGGACCGAAACACTGGCGCGGCTGAACCTGAGCTATAACGAGGCGTTGCGAAATAGCGAAGATACGAACCTGATCCTCGAGGCAATCCTCAGAGGTGCGCGGGTCGTCGTCTCGCCTGATCCCACCTATCGCTACACGGTGCGCAGCGGCTCGATCTCGCACCGGATCACGTTCTCGCATATCGAGGCGCTGCTGGCCGAGGAACAAAAGCTGCGGACGCGTTGGGCAAGCGATCTTAGCGAAACTGCGATCGAGCTTTTTGAAAAGAGGTGGCTGCGTCTCACAGACATGCTCGAAGCCGAACGGGTCATCAGGAACATCAAGGATCGCAGTATTGCGGAGGCCGCCCGCGGTATTCTGGTGCGGCCCCGCACTGCCGGGCGCATTGCCGCTCAGATTTCCGAAGGAATGGCGCGCCGGCTGGGAAAGTTACTGGCGCGCTGACGTTACGGCGCCTGTTTCTTCGAACTCAAGCGTCACTTCGATCACCTCGCCACCTTTCAGCCGATAGTCACCATCGACAATACGACCGTTCTGGGCCGAGTCGACGGCTTGCACCAACCGAAACTGAATGATGGGTTCGGGCAAATCGGTTCCGCTGAACGTCAGGTTGTTGGTCGCCAGAAGACGGGCGAGGGTATCGCGCCGCACCTCCAGCTGCTCCATCTTTGCGTTCAGCGCCTGCAATTCCATGGCGTTGTTCGATGCGTGGCGGGTTTCCAACGCGACAAGGTCGCGGTCGGCCTCGGCCAGTTCCTGCTGCGCCCGGAAGATGCTGTTCTGTAAGTCAAGTTCCTTGTTCTGGACCTCGATCACCGTCGTCTGTGCGCTGGCCACCTGCGAAGCCCGGCCCAGGCCCCGCTGGGTCAGGGTCTCGATATTGCCAAGCTGCTCTTCGGCAAGACGCAGTTGGGTCTGCACGCCTTCGACTTTCTGTTCCAGCGTGGCGACCTCGGTGGTCAAGAGCTGCTTGAGCTTTCTGATGGCGCTTGCCTCAAGCTCGAAGGCCAGCTTTCTCGACTCAAAAATCGCCTGTTCCTCGGCCTGGAGTTGCATAAGCGTTGCTGTACCAGCCGGGTGCGTAAGGTCGGCGGGAAAGGTCAACTCTTCGGCACCTTCGATCTCGGCCGAAATCCTGACAGCTGCCACTCTCAGACGTGCCATTTCCGCCATCAGAGCCCGAAGGTTGCCGGAATCCTGTGCCATGTTCCGTTCGCGATTGCGCTGCGGGGTGGCGCCTGATGCGTTTGATCCGCCGGCAAGGACAAATGCCTTCAGGACGGTCATGCCCGGCTCCGCCTCATAGGCACCGGCCCGCGCGACGGCCCCATAGATATAGAATGGGCGATAGGCTGCGATCTCAACAGCGACATCCGGCGTGGCCCCGATGCGGCTTGATGCCTGCAAGGCGGTTTTCACGCTTTCTTCGATTTCCTTGGTGGTCTTGCCCGCTGCAACGATGCTGCCCGCAAGGGGGATCGACACGGTGCCGTCCGACTGAACAGTGTACGACCCGCTGACCGTGTCCCAAATCGCGAACTGGCGGATATCGTCTTGATAAACAACGACGCGAATATTCAGCTGGGTCTCGATATCCACGCGTGCTGCAGGTTCGGCAAGCGTCTGCGTCGCGCTGAAAAATGCAGCAAGGACAAGGATCTGCGCCACCAGCATCCGCAAGAACGTGTCTGTCATACCTTTAATATCCTTTCACAACGCAACGACTTGGTTCTAATTGATCTGCTTTGCACACTCGGCTACAAAATAGCAGTCTGTTTTTGTTAATCCTTTCGCAGATCTTACACCAAGAGTGGAACATTTGTTCGTTTATTCATGCCTGCTCAAATTACTGCAATTGTGCCCACGTTTAACCGGGCGGACCTGATCCAAGAGACCGTCGAGGCGATCGCTGCGCAGTCGAGGCCCGTAAGCCAGGTCATCATCTGGAATGACGGGTCAACCGATGCCACGCCAGATGTGCTGAGCAAGCTCGAGCAGTCCATAAATCTGCCACTGGACATACATCATGCGGGCAATGGCGGCAAATCACAGGCGCTGAACCGGGCGCTGGCCAAGGCCAAGGGCGAATACATCTGGATATGCGACGACGATGACATCGCACTGCCGAAAGCGGCGGAAACATTGGGCAAAATGCTCGATGACAATCCGGACAAGGGCTTATCGGCAGGGCGCCATCTGCGGTTTTCGACGGATCCTCGAACAGGTGAGCGCATCACCAGCGACACAGGATACTGGCCCGATCTCGCTTCCGGCAGCGTGCTGCGCCATACGCTCGAAGACATCTTCTTTTTCCAGAACGCGACCTTCGTCCGGCGTGGGATCTTTGAACGGGTCGGTCCGTTCCGCGAAGATCTTAAAAGATCGATCGACTACGAAATGTTTGTTCGTCTGCTTTGCCGGTCTGCCGTCGAGCTGACGGACGAGGTGGTTTTTCTCCAGCGCAAGCATGACGGCGCACGCGGCCCGGCTTCGGCCCGACATGCGGCAGCCAAGTCGGAAACCGTTTGGCGTGCGGCGGATCAACAGATCTTTCGCGATCTGAGGGGTCAGATCCCTCTTTCCGTCTACGAAGCCTTGTTTGAGGGGGATGACCCGGCCCTGATCCGGCGCGCGGCACTTCTGCAACGCGGATGCGTTTATGCCCGCAAATCAGACTGGCAGACCGCGATTGATGATTTCGGCCTTGCGGTTGCCGCTTTGCCCAACGTCGGGCTGACCCAACTGGAAGCCGACATTTGTAGGCGCGCGATGTCGGGCAAGCATGGCGCGTCCGAAGCCTTTCTGTCCCATAACCGCACAGGGATCATCCGACTGGCGGCCAAGGGGCGCGCGGGCAGCGATCTCGCGAGCGCCCTTGCACGGGGCGCGGTCTGGCGCATGCGAGAGGCCGCCAAGAAACGCGACATAAGCGAGATGATCCGCATCTCGCGGTTCATCGCGGCGCGTTTGCCGTTTGGCGACGCAAAGCAGGCCCCGAAGCTGACCGAGAATGCCACGCTTCAAGCGGAGGCCTACGCATGGTGATGCATGACGCCTCTCTCACCAGCACCGCCGAGGTTCTGGTCGTTTTGCCAACGCTGAACGAGGCGGCCCATATCGAAACAGTGCTGGAGCAGTTGCAATGCGATACCGTGGGCAGCGCGCCCGTGGCCTTTGTCGTTCTCGACGGTGGTAGCACCGACGGCACACAGCAAATCGTATCGACGCTCGCATCGCGGCGCGGCAATCTGTACATCTTTGACAATCCGGGCAAGACGCAAGCCGCGGCGCTAAACATGCTGCTGAGCGGAGAACTGGCCGAGCGTTTTCCCAAGGTCGAGCTGCTGATCCGGTGCGATGCGCATGCCCGCTACCCGGCTGATTACGTCGACCGCGTCGTGGCTGCCTTGGAACAGACACAGGCGGATTCGGTCGTGGTGGTCATGGATGCCGAATCGTCCGGGGGCTGCTTTCAACGGGCGGTTGTGCATATCGCCGACAGCAAGCTTGGCGCTGGCGGATCTGCCCATCGTGGCGGATCGGCGTCCGGCTTTGTCGAGCACGGACACCATGCCGGTTTTCGAATTGCGAGCTTCCGAAGGCTGGCAGGCTATGACACAAGGTTTATCGCGAATGAAGACGCTGAATACGACCGGCGGTTGCTCAGCGAGGGCGGAAAGATCTGGCTCGATGCCGACATTCGGATGGGCTATTACCCCCGCGCCACGGTGCAGGGGCTCTGGAAGCAGTATTATCGCTATGGGTTCGGTCGTGCGGCCAATTGCCTGAAACATGGCACGCTTCCCCGGCTCAGGCAGACGGTTCCGGCCCTGCATGTGTGGGCATCACTTCTCGCTCTTCCGCTGCTCCCATGGACCGTGTCGGGCCTGCTGTGGCCAGCGATTTATGCGGGGCTGTGCATCGGCGTTTCCGTAAAAGTCGTCCTGCAGAAGAAAGACATCTGCGGCCTTGGCTCCGGCCTTGCCCTTGCGGTGATGCACACGGCCTGGGGCATTGGTTTCTGGGTGGCTGTCGTCAGCGGGGCGGGGCTAAACTGGCGCGATGACTGAGCGGCCGCATATCGCATTCTTCGGTCACAATCCACTGGATGCAGCCGTGCGCCGCCGGGCCTTTGCCTTTGAACAGGCGGGCATGGAGGTCACCGGGTTCATGCCGTTTCGTGGTGACAAGGCCGAGACTGATTTCAAAAACATCGATCTGGGCCGGTCCGAAGACAACGCTTATCTGAAACGGCTTACGCTGGTCTATACAGCCAGCGCACGGGCCATGGCCGCCCGGGATACCCTGAACAAGGCCGACCTGATTTATGCGCGTAATCTCGATATGCTCGCCATCGCACAGCGAAGCCGGTCTCGGCTGGGGCTGACCGCGCCGCTGGTCTATGAATGCCTCGACGTTCACCACAAGCTGGTGGGTGATGGCTCGATCGCCCGCGGCCTCAGGTGGTTCGAGGAACGGCTCTTGCGATCCTGCGCGCTGGTGGTCGTGTCGTCGCCCCGGTTCTTCACCGAACATTTTGCACAACACTATCCTGGTCTGGTCGAACAGTTCCTCGTCGAAAACCGGCTCATCGCGGGCGATGCGTTTCCGGCGCGGCCCGCCACGCCGCGTGTCTTTGATGCAGCAAAACCGCTGCGGCTGGGTTGGTTCGGCAACCTCAGATGCCGGCGATCGCTCGACCTGATGAAAGTGCTGGCGCGCACGTTTCCCGAACGGCTCAGCATTGTCTTGCGCGGTTACGCGGCGACTGGAGTGTTCAAGGATTTCGAGGGCGAGATTGCGGATTATCCGAATATCGAATTCCACGGCCGGTATCGCGCTCCCGATGACCTCGAAGCGATATACAATGATATCGACGTGGTCTGGGCTGGCGACTGGTACGAGGCGGGGGCGAATTCGGTCTGGCTGCTGCCCAACCGGATTTACGAGGGTGGGTATTTCGCAACACCCGCCATCGCCCCCGACGGGACCGAAACCGGGGCATGGCTAAAGCGCAACAAGGCTGGATTGTGCGTGGCGGAACCGGTCGACCAGACGCTTGCGGATCTCGTGGGTCGGCTGATCGATGATCGAACCCAGCTGGTGGAAATCAACAATCAGCTTCTTTGCTGTCAGACCGGTTTGTTCGTCGAAACTTCGGAAACGATGCGGGCGCTTGTCGGTGCGGCGACTGGTTCCGGCACCCCTGCATTTTCATAGGCGTCATAGCCGTATTCCATACCGAGCGGTCGCGCGGGCGCCGTCACTGGCTGGTAGTCGACGCCGTAGATGTCGGGATGTTGTATCGCCAGCGAAACCTCGGTGATGTGCAGGGAAAACTCGCCAGACAATCTGGCCGGAACGCCGCAGGAGGTCGCATTCGCCATATCTGCGATGCCCAGCGAAAAATCCATGCTATAGCCGCGCCGGGTAGTCTTGATCTTTCGCTTTTGGGTCCGTGGAACGGACCAGCTACCATCCCAAAGACCATAGCGTAACAGGGTGCGGCGCCAGACGGTCGACGGGATCGGCGTGGCCCGAACGGGCGAAACGAAATCCCAGGTTTCCTCAACCGAAATATGGCCGTGTTCGCAATGGATCCGGAACCGGTGATCGTGGGGCGCGATGATGCTGTTTGTCATCCGCGCCACCACACCGCCGTCGAATTCCAGGCAGGCACAACTGAAATCAGGCGTCGTGTAGTCGGGCGGCGTCTTTGGACCCTTGTCCGTTTCTAGGCAGTGCGCAAAGCTCACAACCCGCCTGACCGGCCCGAACATCGCCACGAGCCAGGTCAGCACATAACCCGCATGCTCGAGCGTACAACCGGTCCGAAACTCATCCTCTGCCGGCCATTGGGCGCCGGATTCCGTCACCCATCTTTCATACCCGATGCGGTGAATCATCCCGTCGTCAAGCTCGGCGTAAACAAGTTGCGGCTTTCCCAGGATCTGATCCCGAACCGCCGTCAGCATGGTCTGGGCCGCTTCTCCCAGTACGGATGACGGGGCGCTGACGATCTGCAGGCCCCTTGCCGCGGCTAGGTCAACAAGCTCGCGTGCCTCTTTCAGATCCAGCGCGATCGGCTTTTCCGTATAGACATGCTTGCCTGCATTGAGCGCCGCTTTTGTCGTGGCGTAGTGGGCGTGGGGGTTGGTCAGATTGACAACGATTTCAACTTCGGGATCCGCAAGGATTTCTTCGAAGGTCTGATATCGGTTGATGTCATAGTGATCGCAAAATGCTTTTGCGCGGTCTTCTCGTATGTCGAATACACCTTTTAGGCTCAGCGTATCCGGCCAGTTTTCCAAGGTCGCGATATAGAGATCCGCGACATATCCACAGCCGACGAAAGCAATCCCCGTTTTTCTTTTGGAGTAAGACACTGACATCACTCTATATTATTGCAAGTTCGAGGCGGGGATACGAAGCGGCCGGTTTCTTGTATTCTGAGCAACGCGCGCTGGAAAAAATGAATATTTCCAGCGTTCTACCCGTTGCAGCTGGTTGGCCTTTGAGCGGATCGATCTTGCAATTTCGAGAGCGCCTGCATACAAGGGGAGCCCTTTGTTGCAATCGAGAAAGTTGCAAGTGAAAACGAGCTCAAACAATCGTTTTGGGTTCAATTTGTTTTCGAAATCTCTCGTACCCATGATCAATCCAAATAATAGACTTTCTGAAAACCGCCTCGGAATAGAGCGGTCCGATCCGATTTGGCCATTATCGGTCGTTGGTTCTGGGCAGGCTACTTCCAAGCCGTGTGTTTTGCAACAAGCCACACGCTGCCACGACCGGGTCAGAGCGCTCGGATCAGCCATGCCCGGCGCGCCTCCGACGTAGTCCGATCTGCTTCCGCACGGTGGTCAGCGGGCCGTATTCGACGCCTCCCGCCCGGGACCGGACGGCGCTGCCCGATCGGATCTTCTGCAGTCGGCGCTCGATCGAAGCGGCGTCATAGGTTTCCAACACGGCCCGCCGCCTTTCCGCCGCCAGCCGCTGCGTTTCGTCCGGCCTTTGAGCGATCTGATCGAGACAGGCAGCCACCTCCGCTGGTTTTGCATACTCAGCGAGGTCGCCAAATGTCGGTTCGAGGCGCGGATCGAGGATGCAGGGCCGCTCCATCAGCAGCGCTTCGACGATCGTGCGCCCGAAGGCTTCGACCCAACGGGTGCTGTAGTGATAGACAAAGGCGTCGAGGCTTTCGAGAAAGTCGGAAACCGGTACCGAATTGAATTGCAGGATACTCCAGTCGGACATCGCAACGCCAAGCGCCCTCAATTCACCCTCAGGGCATCCCATCACCGTGGTTTGCCAATCCGGCCCATGATTGAGCGCCACCTCGATCTCTTGTCGCGTTTCTGGCCATTTCAGCATGTCGGGGCGGCTGTGCCGGCCAAGCGTGCGGGTGCCGCCGTCAAAGACGGGTCGCTTCGGAGTCCAGTCAGCCGGGTCGAAGATATTTACCCAATCGACGGTGGATAGCGGCAAGAGCGGTGCAAACGACCGAAGCTGACGGCGCACCGCCCCCGAGACGGGTGCAAAGACGGGTCTGATTCCAAAATTTCGCGCCACCCGGGACACGACCGAGAGGGGATCGTATTCCAGCGATCCGTCACCGCGAAAGGGGGGGTGATGCGCCACCAGCAGCGCGTGGTCGGCCGTGATCGCGCACGTTTCTTCGATCGGAAAGTCGAAGGTCAGGGGGTGATGGAAAAACGCCATCTCGCAACGGACGGGGCCTTGGCCCTCGAGCAGAACAACATCGTCATGGTCCGCCAGAGTCAGGACCTGCTCATTTGGCCGATCCTGTGCACCGGCAAAGAACGCAGAGGCGACGGGCAGCAGTCCAACGCGGGCGCCGAGATGTCGAAGGGCGTGGACGTCAGCAATCAGCGCGGATGCAGAACCGCCCGAAAACCGGGGTTCGGCAACGACGACTATGTCACAAGACGGATCCATGTCACGGATTGTCCGCGAAGGTTGGCCACAGCGCACCCAGCGTCTTGCCGCAGATCGCCTCCAACCCTTCGTTTCGCGCGCGCAGGTGCTGTGTCAGGTATTTGTGGGTCTCAGCCTGCATGGGCGGCGGTTTGGTGTCCTTCAGCAGGATCGGGTTGATATAGCGGAACCAGCGGTAATGCAGCTTGGCCATCGCCTGCTGCCCCGGTGTGTCCGCCGCTCCCATGTGATGGCGGTACCGCCGCGACACGATGGGGCTCCCCACCCGGTTTATCAGGTTCTGCAAGCGCGGCTTGGTCGGATAATAGGTGCGGTTGAACCAGGTCTTTCCCTCACTCAGGGTAAAGCGCTCAGCCCCGAGATAATCGGTCAGCTGATCGATTGTGCCCTGCTGGTCGGCCAGAAACTCTTCGAACAGAACGATGCGTACACGATCCCGGCCAAACATTTCAATGTATCGCCGCAAATGGGGGGCATAGGTCGACCCCAGAATGATCGACGTATGGGCCGAGATCGCCGTTTCGAAAGATGTGCTTATCCGCGCACTGCGCACCAGATGCCAGTATTGCGAATAGGCGCGTTTGACCGGATCCCTGAGCACAAAGATCAGCTTGACCTCAGGCAGCAGCGCCGCAATCCGGGCCGCGGCCACCTCGGAAAAGATATAGGTGGTGGAATCTTCGCCAATCAGCCTTGCCTTGGTATGGGGCGCGAACTGGCCCGCATACCATTTCAGGGTTTCGTCATCCGGCGTTCCCACATCAAGCCACCGCAGCTGCCCGCTATCTACGCCCAGAAAATCGGGATGCGTGATCGGGTCGTCCGCATCAAAGAAATGCACCTCCTGCTCGGGCATCGAGATGTCTTGGTTTTGATCAAGGATGAAGTGGAGCGATGTAGTCCCACATTTCGGCGCGCCGCCTATGATGAAATCGGGAAGCCTGCCGTACTGGCAACTATGGGTAGGCATATAAAATCAAACCAATGCAATGATACGGCTACTGTGCCGATTCTGATAACAAAATGAAAGGTATCAAAGGCTTGGATGCAAGTATAGCAGCAGGATGTGACAGCGGGTTGTCCAATCTTTGTGCAACCCGATGGCCTCGCCAGCTTACCCGAGAGCACGGTTAACATGGGCGTCAGCACCGCGTACGCCGCCGAGGGCCCCAAAGGACAACGTTTAAGACCGCAGCAAATCTGTATCTGGAGGATCATCTGATACGGGCCTGCCGGATCGGTCGGTGCCTCGGCTGTGGTGCGACCCTGCCGCATTTAAGCAGTCGGGGCATGCCAGTCAGGTATGCCCCGCGCCATCGCGCCCGCCTCAGACGATCACGATATCGTCGAGGCCCATCTCGGAGATATGCACATCCTCCAGCCGCAGGCTACCGGATGAGGTCGAAAGGTAGGTGTCGCGGCCCCACATCCACATGGCATCGAGCGCGGCCGAGGCCGATGCGAAGGTCTGCGCGCCGAAAACCAGAACATCCCCATCCCATGCGCCAGAGTCAAAGTCGGTGATGGTGTCGTTGCCAGACAGTCCGGCGCTGAAGTCGAAGGTGTCATGCCCCGCATCCCCCGAAAGACGGTCATTGCCGCTGCCGGCGACCAGCAAGTCGTTGCCCGACCCGCCGAACAGACGGTCATCATCTGTGCCGCCATTCAGGGTATCGGCACCGGTGCCGCCGACCAACAGGTCCGCGCCCCCTTGACCCATGATCTGGTCCACGCCGTCGCGCCCAAAGAGCCTGTCGTTGCCTGACCCGCCCCACATGTTGTCCGCACCCGTCGAACCCTCGGTTCGGCTGGCATAGGACTTGTCTGAAGTGAACCATGTTTGGCTGTCGAGCCGGGACGACAGGACATCGAAAGTCTGATCGATTAACGGGCCTGTGAAAGTGACCTTTTCAACTCCTGTCATCTCCTTCAGCCCATGGGCGCCACTGTCGAGATAGAGTGTCCCGTCGCCGAGCATTATGGCGGTGTAATCTGAGGCGGAACCGTCGAGATACACCCGATCCGAACCGGCGCCGCCAGCCACCCTGTCGTTGCCCAGCGAGAGGTCGAATTCGTCATTGCCGCCAAACCCGTCAAGGGCATCGCTGCCCACATTGTCGCGCAGCTTGTCGCTGGCATTTGTACCCAGGATAAAGGCATCCTGCCCGTAGTGGTCCGAGGTGATACGAGACACGTCAGCAACCCAGGTGAATGGCCGCAATATCGGGGAAAGGGCCGCGATGACGATGGCCGAGTCAGTCTCGATATCTTCATAAAACGTGCTTTGCGCGATGGTCGTCCAGGGGGTCTCGAACACACCCCTGACGTGGGCAGCCCACCCGTTGGTGAGGTTCAGTAGACTGAAAAATCCGATTGGGAACAATGGGTTGGCATAAACGTCCTCGAAAAGAACGATGTTGTCGGTTGACGAGGCGAACATCTTGTCGTCGTTGATCGCCGCCTCGAAAAGACCTTGGGCCAGGGAGGCATCCACATCGCCGACCGAGCGATAGACAACGTCGTTTTCCATGCCGAAATTCAGGATGCGATCAGGATCGTCATGGACTATCGGCGAAGCGAAGCCGAAGTAGCTGGATTCGGCAAAAAAGCCGTCGGCCACTTCGTCGGCGCGGAAGGCCATGGCATTCGTGATCGCACCGCCGAGGCTGTAGCCAGTCACCGTCACGTCCGCCCCGGTCAGGCCCGAAGCCTGGGCAAAGTTGGCGGCCGCGTCCAGCAGGACGGTGAAATCGTTGAGGATCCTTTGATCTTCGAGGTCGAAATAGGCTGCGATGTCGCCGAAATCCGAGGTTCCGGCAAAGGCAAGCGACAAATGCGTGATCTCCCCGTTCTCGACCTTACCAGTGATCTTGATCTGGGCACTTGACGAGGTCGGACTGGACCAGACGCCGTATTTGTCGAGCAGGGCCGGATCGAGGCCAAGCTCCGCGGGGGTCAGTTCGCGCCATCCCGTCGGCAAGTTGAAATTGGTATCGTAATCCGATCCTCCGAGCGCCGCCCCCAGAGGGTTGTCCACGAGCAGGCTGATGCCCCCGAAAGCATTGACCTGAGAGACCCGGGCCAATTGGTAGGCTTCGATGACCTCAGCCGAGGCGTCGCGCCCTTTGTATTCGAAAATTGCCACTGTTTCCTCCCATGCGCAATTTTATGTCGCCATGCGACGCTGGGAGGGCGGCCGAATCAACCGTAGGGTGAGCGTTACGTGGCGGTAGCGACGCCACGTAACGGTCTATACTTCTACTGGCGGTGCAGCAGTCTTCGCTGCATCTCCATCAGTTCTTGGATTTGTCGACCATCTTGCCTGCGCTGATCCATGGCATCATGCCACGAAGCTTTTCGCCGACTTCCTCGATCTGGTGAGCATCGTTCAGGCGACGGGTGCCTTTGAAGAACGGCTGGCCAACCTGATTTTCCTGCATGAAGTCGCGCACGAATTTGCCGGTTTGGATGTCAGTCAGAATACCCTTCATCCGCGCCTTGGTTTCGTCATAAGGCAGGACGCGCGGGCCCGAGACATACTCGCCGTACTCGGCGGTGTTCGAGATCGAGTAGTTCATGTTGGCGATGCCGCCCTCATAGATCAGATCAACGATCAGCTTCACCTCGTGCAGGCATTCGAAATAGGCCATCTCGGGTGCATAGCCCGCCTCGACCAGCGTCTCGAAACCCATGCGGATCAGCTCGACCAGACCACCGCACAGCACGGCCTGTTCACCGAAGAGGTCGGTTTCGCATTCTTCGCGGAAGTTGGTTTCGATGATGCCAGAGCGGCCGCCACCGATGGCCGAGCAATAGCTGAGGCCGATTTCAAGGGCGCGGCCTGAAGCATCGTTGTCCACTGCGACGAGGCAGGGGACACCGCCGCCCTTGGTGTATTCGCCGCGCACCGTGTGGCCGGGACCTTTGGGGGCCATCATGATCACGTCGACACCCGGCTTTGGTTCGATCAGGCCGAAATGCACGTTCAGACCGTGGGCAAATGCGATCGCGGCGCCATCGCGCAGGTTGTCGTGCACGTATTTGCGATAGGTTTCGGCCTGCAGTTCATCGGGCATCGTGAACATGATCAGATCGGCCCAACCGGCCGCTTCGGCAATCCCCATGACCTGTAGTCCTTCGCCCTCGGCCTTGGCGCGGCTGGCAGAGCCTTCGCGTAGGGCCACGACGACGTTCTTCGCACCGCTGTCACGCAGGTTGAGGGCGTGGGCATGGCCCTGGGAGCCGTAGCCGAGGATGGCGACTTTCATATCCTTGATGAGATTCACGTCGCAGTCACGGTCGTAATAAACGCGCATGGGATGTCCTTTCCGGTTGATTAGGCGCGACCATATCGAATGGTTGGTGTCTGGTCAGCGTTGTGATTTGAGGTTTTTTGGAGAAATGAAGGTTGGATCATTCATTAAACTGCCCTAAGGCGGTGAAATCATGCTTGATGATGTAGACAGACGTATCCTGCGGCAGTGGCAGGCTGACCCGAGCCTCAACCCGGCGGAACTGGCGGAACGGGCCGGTATTAGCCCGGCGCAGCTGGCCCGGCGGCAGGCCCGGATGGCCGAACGCCGCGTGGTGGGGGGTATCGAGGCGGTTATTGACTGGGCGGCCTTGGGATACACGGTCGAGGTGTCTTTGCGCATCACGCTCGACAAGGGTGTGTCGCGCGCGTTCGATACTTTTATCGCCGCGGCGCGCGACGTGCCGGAGGTGCTGGAGATCCAGACCTTTCTGGGCCGCGTCGATGTGCGGCTTTCCGTCATTGCCCGTGACATGGCCCACTATCAGCAGATCTATCGCGACCGCATCCTGACCCTGCCGCATATCGCCGATATTGAAGCGTTGATGCATGTCGCCCGGATCAAGACTGACGAGGCGCTGCCGCTGTGATCGATCTGGATGAAATCGACCGGGCGATCCTGCGCATGCTGGGGGTGGATGCCGGGCAGGGGGCTGGGGCAGTGGGTCGTGCCGTGGGCCTGTCGCAGCCGGCAGCCTGGCGGCGCATCAAGCGGCTGCAGGAGGCCGGCGTCATTCGTGGGCGGCGCCTGCGCCTCGATGCCGAGGCTCTGGGTTTTGGGGTCACTGTTTTTCTTGGCGTCAAACTGGCAGCGAAGGGCCGCGTCAGCCTCGAGGATTTCGAGCGGGCCGTCAGCGCCATCCCCGAGGTCCAGACCGTGGAACATGTGCTGGGCCTTTACGATTATCGCCTGCGCGTGGTCGCCCGCGACTTGCCCGATTTCGAGCGGGTGTTGCGGCGGCGGATCATGACGCTGCCTGGCGCGGGCGAGGTTGAGGCCAACGTCCTTTTGAGCGAAGAGCGCCGACCGGGGCCAATCGGCTAGCATGCGTCACGCCCGTTTCGGATGTGCGCGGTAAATCACGCCTGCAAGCTTATGGTATACCCAAGTAGACTTTGCCTGCAGCGCTTCATCCCGCTAAGTCCCCTGCAATCACGGAGGAATGTGTCATGGCTGCTTTGCTAGAAACGGTTGACCCGCAAGGACTCGAAGAATTCTCGGTGGTCTTCACCGACCGCTCGCTGAACCACATGAGCGTCGCCTTTCAGAGCGTGATGAACGATATCTCGGACATGCTGAAAGAGGTCTACGCTGCCGATGCCGTGGTCGTCATCCCGGGCGGCGGAACGTTCGGTATGGAAGCGGTCGCGCGCCAGTTCGGGCGCCATGCGAACGTGCTGGTCGTCCGCAACGGATGGTTCTCCTATCGCTGGAGCCAGATTTTCGAAGCGGGTGATCTGACGGACAAGACAACTGTCATGAAGGCGCGGCAGGTCGGTAACACCAACCCGGCCCCCTTTGCCCCGGCACCGATCGAGGATGTCGTCGCGATGATCCGGTCAGAGAAACCGGATGTGGTCTTTGCTCCCCATGTGGAAACGTCGGCAGGTGTGATCCTGCCCGACGATTACATCGCGCAGGTGGCAGAGGCGGTGCATGAGGTTGGCGGTTTGATGGTGCTTGATTGCATCGCGTCGGGCTGTGCCTGGGTCGACATGCGAGCGCTTGGTGTCGATGTGCTGATCTCTGCCCCGCAGAAGGGGTGGAGCGCATCGCCCTGTGCCGGTCTGGTGATGCTGTCCGACCGGGCGGTTGCCACGATGGAAGAGACGCAGTCAGACAGCTTCGCCATCGATCTCAAGAAATGGTACCAGATCATGATGGCCTATGAGGGTGGCGGTCACGCTTATCACGCGACCATGCCGACAGACGCCTTGCGCGATTTCCGCGATACGATGATCGAGACCAAGGAATATGGCTTTGACAGGTTGTGCGATGCGCAGTGGGCGCTGGGTCAGGCCGTACGGTCAATGCTGGCCGAGAAGGGTGTGGTTTCGGTCGCTGCCGAAGGTTACGGGGCGCCAGGCGTTGTTGTATCCTACACCACTGAACCGGACATCCAGACCGGCAAACGCTTTGCCGCCCAAGGCATGCAGATCGCGGCTGGTGTGCCGTTGCAATGCGATGAGCCAGCCGATTTCAGGACCTTCCGGATCGGACTTTTTGGTCTCGACAAGCTATACGACGTAGACGGCACGGTTGGACGGCTGCGGCGGGTGGTCGATCAGGTGATTTAGCGCGTGATGCGTTGATCCGAAGCGGTCCGAAGCGGGCGTCGGACCCGTTGGGAGAGAAGCCGCGCGATGGCCAGTCCGCCGGGAGCGCTCGTGTTCGCGGTTATATCAAACGCCAACGGATTGTCCGACTATAATAAGCATCGCAGCGCGATGCCGCGCATACCCTCCGTGGGCCAGTTGCGGCACTTGTTGGAGCGTTTCAGGCCAACGCCCCTTCAGCAGCGGCTCGGATCGCCTTGATATTTGCGCCATAGGGGGATGGGTCGCTCACCGATCCGCCCTTAAACACGGCGGAGCCAGCCACCAGCACGTCCGCCCCGGCTGCCGCTACCAGCGGAGCGGTGTCAGTGGTCACGCCGCCGTCGATCTCGATATGCACGGGACGGTCGCCGATCATTTGGCGCAAGGTGCGGATCTTGGCCGTCATCTCGATGAATTTCTGACCTCCAAAACCCGGGTTGACGGTCATGACGCAAACCAGATCGATAAGGTCCATCAGTTCGGCCACGGCCTCGGCTGGCGTGCCGGGATTGATGGCGACACCGGCCTTCATCCCCGCGCCCTTAATCGCCTGCAGCGTGCGGTGAATGTGCGGCCCGGCCTCGACATGGGCGGTCAGGACATCGGCACCGGCCTTGGCGAAATCCTCGATGTAAGGGTCCACCGGTGCGATCATCAGATGAACATCCATAACCCCCTTGATATGGGGGCGGATGGCGGCGCACGTGGCGGGGCCAAAGGTGATGTTGGGCACAAAATGCCCGTCCATCACATCCACATGAATCCAGTCGGCGCCCTGAGCTTCGATTGCCTTGCATTCGGCCCCGAATGCGGCGAAATCTGCGGCAAGGATCGATGGCGCGATCTTGATCTTGCGGTCGAATGTCATGGGCGGCGTCCTTTCAATCAGACCTTATAATAGTCGCGGTACCAATCGACGAAAGCCTGAATCCCGATGGGTAACGGCGTGGCGTGTCGCGGCCCGACCAATGCATCCAGCAACGTCGTATCGGCCCAGGTCGCGGGCACGTCACCGGGCTGCATCGGGCGCATAATCATCTCTGCCTCACGACCGCAGGCCGCTTCGATCGCGCCGATGAAATCAAGCAGCTTGACTGGCGCGCCATTGCCGATGTTCACGATCCGGAAGGGGCCCAGCGGCGACAGGCTGTCTCCGTTAACCGGCGTATTTCCGGGCACTGCATCGACAAGGTCCATCAGCGCCCGGATTAGATCGTCGATGTAGGTAAAGTCCCGCATCATCTGGCCGTTGTTGTAGACCTCGATAGGCTCGCCCTTCAGGATCGCCTTGGTGAACTTGAAATGGGCCATGTCTGGCCGGCCCCAAGGCCCATAGACGGTAAAGAACCGGAACATGGTCACGGGCAGACGGTAAAGGTGGGCATAGCTCTGGGCGAAGGTCTCGGTCGCCTTCTTGGTGGCTCCGTAGAACGACATCTGCAGGTCGGTCTTGTGCGTCTCGGCATAAGGCATGTCGGTGTTGCCGCCATAAACGCTCGAGCTTGACGCCAGAAGCATATGCGCCGGGGGACGGGCCCGTGCCGCTTCGAGCAATTCGAACGTGCCGCGGATATTGGCGGCGACGTAGTCGTCCGGCGCGTTGATCGAATGACGCACACCGGCTTGGGCGGCCAGATGAACGACCGCGTCGAACCTGTGTTCCTTGAACAGACCATTCAGAATGCCGGGCGTCTCGATACGCTCATGTACGAAATCAAAGCCCGGGTCTTCGAGCAGCATGTCGCGCCGCCGTTCCTTCAGGCTGAACTCGTAGTAATCCGACAACGCGTCGATCCCAACGACCCGCCAACCCGCCCCCAGCAGCGCGCGAGCCATAAAGTATCCGATAAATCCGGCGGCCCCGGTGACCAGAGCGGTTTTTTGTTGGGAAGGGTCTGTCATGGCCTCGCCTTCTGGAACAAGATGCGAGGAAAGACCACCGCGAAAATAAATTTGACATCCAAATTAATTGTGCAAATCTGCGCGAGGGGAGGCACAATGTATATCGGACTGGATCTAGGCACGTCGGGTCTGCGCGGCATTCTGGTTGAGGATGCGGCGCCCTTGGCCGTGGCCGAAGCGACCTATTCGGTGTCGAACCCCCATGACGGCTGGAGCGAGCAGGACCCGGGCGACTGGCTTGCCGCCGCGCACAGCGTTTTCGGGGCCTTGCGCGAGGACGCGCCCCAGGCCTTTGCCGCCACCAAGGGCATCGCCATTTCCGGCCACATGCACGGCGCTGTGCTGCTCGACGAAGGCGGTGTGGTGCTGCGGCCCTGCATCCTCTGGAACGACACGCGCGCCCATGCCGAGGCCGCGCAGATGGATGAGACAGACGGCGTCCGCGCGCTCAGCGGCAACATCGTCTTTCCGGGCTTCACCGCGCCCAAGCTGATCTGGGTCGCCAATCACGAGCCGCACATTTCCGGCAGCGTCGCGACCGTCATGCTTCCTAAGGATTACGTGAACTACTGGTTAACGGGCGAACACGTGACCGAGATGTCGGATGCGGCGGGCACGTCGTGGCTGGATGTCGGCGCGCGGTGCTGGTCCGAGCCGCTGCTGAAGGCGGGCGGCATGGGCCCTGATCAGATGCCCCGTCTGATCGAGGGAACCGGTACGGTGGGCCATGTCCGTGATGCGCTGGCCGATGAGCTGGGTCTGCCCCGAGGAACCCCGGTGATTGCGGGCGGGGCCGACAATGCGGCGGCGGCCTGCGGTGTCGGCGTGATGGGCGAAGGTGACGCTTTCGTGTCGCTTGGTACGTCGGGCGTGATGCTGGCGGGCCGGGATGCTTACACACCCTTGCCGGAAAGTGCCGTCCACACATTCTGCCACGCAGTCCCCGGCAAGTGGTACCAGATGGGCGTTGTTTTGGCAGCGACCGACAGCCTGAACTGGCTCAGCCGTGTCGTCGGTGCAGAACCCGCGGCACTGACCGATGAACTGGGCGTGCTGGCGGCTCCAGGTCCCTTGCAGTTCTACCCCTACCTTGCGGGCGAGAGAACGCCGCATAACGATAGCCACATCCGGGGTGGCTTTACCGGGCTTGGCATCGCCACCGACCGCACAGACATGACCCGCGCGGTTTTGGCCGGGGTGTGCTTTGCCCTGCGCGACAGTTTTGAAGCGCTCAAATTCACCGGCGCGCGGATCGAAAGCGCGCTGGCCATCGGCGGCGGGACCCGATCCGATCACTGGACGGCGATGCTGGCCACGGCCCTCGATCTGCCGCTCGAACGCCCCGCTCAGGGTGAATTCGGCGCGGCCATGGGTGCGGCCCGGATCGCGATGTGCGGGGTCACGGGGGCTGATCCGGCCTCGGTCATGACGAAGCCCGTCATCGCCGAAACCATCGGCCCCGACCCATCCCTGCGCGATGCTTATGAAGAGGCATATGAAACCTACCGCGCGGGTTACTCTCACTTGAAGGCAATGCAATGAGCACTGGATTTTTCGAAGGCATCGACCCCATCCAATTCGAAGGGGCGGGCAGCACAAGCCCCTTAGCCTATCGCCACTACAATCCTGATGAAATCGTCCTCGGCAAGCGGATGGAGGATCATCTGCGCTTTGCGGTGGCCTACTGGCATTCCTTCGCGTGGGAGGGTGGCGATCCCTTCGGCGGTCAGACCTTGATCCGTCCGTGGCACCCCCAAGATGATATGGGGCGGGCCAAGATGAAGGCCGATGTGGCGTTCGAGATGTTCGAGATCCTAGGCCAGCCGTTCTTTTGCTGGCATGACGCGGATGTCAGGCCGGAAGGGGCGACATTTGCCGAAAGCCTAAGCCGGCTCGATGAGATCACCGACTATTTCCTGTCGAAGATGGAGGGCAAGACTATCGGCTGTCTCTGGGGTACGGCCAACATGTTCTCGCACCGGCGCTGGATGGGTGGGGCGTCGACGAACCCCGATCCGGATGTCTTTGCCTATGCAGCGGCGACGGTAAAATCCTGCATGGACGCGACGCAAAGGCTGGGCGGGCAAAACTATGTCCTCTGGGGCGGCCGCGAAGGGTACGAGACGGTGCTCAACACCGACATGGGGCGCGAGCTGGACCATATGGGCCGGTTCCTGAACATGGTGGTCGAGTACAAGCACAAGATCGGGTTCGAAGGAACGATCCTGGTTGAGCCCAAGCCGCAAGAACCGTCTAAGCACCAGTACGACTACGACGCGGCTACCTGCATCGGGTTCCTGCGGAAGTACGGGCTGGAGGGCGAGGTAAAGCTGAACCTCGAACAGGGCCACGCGATCCTTGCGGGCCATTCCTTCGAGCATGAGATTGCGGTCGCGGCGGCCGAGGGGATGCTCGGCTCCATCGACATGAACCGCAACGATTACCAATCGGGTTGGGACACCGACCAGTTCCCGAACAATGTGCCTGAGGTTGCTCTGACCTATTACCACATCCTCAAGGCCGGCGGTCTGGGGACGGGCGGCACGAATTTCGACGCCAAGCTGCGGCGGCAATCGCTTGATGCCCAGGATCTGATCGCAGCTCATGTAGGTGGGATGGATATCTGTGCCCGCGGGTTGAAGGCCGCGGCGGCAATGATCGAGGATGGCGGGCTTGAGACCGCTCTGGCGGATCGCTACGCGGGGTGGGACACGGATGGTGCCAGGGCCATGCTGGAAAGTGATTTTGACAGCATCGCGGCTCGGGTTATTTCAGGCGAGATTGATCCACAGCCGCGATCCGGACGGCAGGAGATGCTGGAGAATTATGTCAATCGGTTTGTTTGAGCGGACGTTGCGCGCGTTACGCAATTGTGTACGTGCCCCGCGGCAACGCCGGGCGGCGCGGTTGCGCCATCGGGTGTGCCGTCGCGGCCCTCGGCACATCATTCCTGGCATAATTCTGGCAGTGGTGCCGTTGTTCGTGCAGGCAACCGAGCTGCCCGAGGCCAATGCCCAATTCCCACCCGCGAACGGCCCGCAGATCGAACTCGGCCAGCTTTTGTTCTACGATCCCGTCCTGTCGGGCAGCGGGACAGTCGCCTGCGCGACGTGCCATCACCCGAAACATGGCACCAGCGACGGCGTCTCGCTCGGTCTGGGCGATGGCGGTATCGGGCTTGGGCCTGAGCGGACCGCCGATCCGGACAACCGACCAGAACAGCGGATCCCCCGCAACTCTCCCGCGCTATTCAATCTCGGAGCGTCCGAGTTCACCGCCTTTTTCCACGATGGACGGCTTGAAGAAACGGCCAACGGTCTGCGCACCCCTCTGGGCGCCGAGATGGAGCAAGGCTTTGCCAATGCGCTCTCGGCTCAGACGATGTTTCCGGTGCTGTCGGGTGATGAGATGGCCGGGCATTATTCCGAGAATGATGTCTCTCAAGCCGTGAGACAAGGGCTGATCACGGGGCCGGATGGCGCGTGGGACAAGCTGACCAAGCGGGTCGAGGCGATCCCCGAATACCGCGCCCGCTTCGATCAGGTGATTGGGCCGAAACCCATCCATTTCACGGATATCTCCGACGCGATTGCCGCCTTTGTCGATTTCGAGTGGCGGGGCGATAACAGCCCGTTTGACCTGTATTTGCGCGGTGTCGGCGATCTGCCCGATATAGCAATGAAGGGGATGAACCTGTTCTATGGTGCGGCGGGCTGCGCGACCTGTCATTCCGGCCAGTTCCAGACTGACCACAGCTATCACGCCATCGCCATGCCTCAGATCGGGCCGGGTAAGGCAGCGCGGTTCGAACGGCATCAGCGGGATGTGGGGCGCATGCGGGTCACGGGGGACCCAGCGGATGCCTACAGGTTCCGTACACCATCGTTGCGCAATGTGGTGCAAACCGCACCCTACGGCCATGCCGGCACCTACGCCACGCTGGAGGCCGCCGTTCGGCACCACCTCGACCCGGTTGGTTCGTTGATGGCCTATGATCCTGCGCAGGCGATCCTGCCAAATCTCGAGGGTCAGCGGGATTTCGCGGTTCTGGCTGACGAGGCCGAGATGGCCGTGATCGCCGCCGCCAACGAACTGGAGCCGGTCCACCTCGAGGATGAAGAGGTCGCCGCGATCCTTGCCTTTCTCGAAACGCTGACCGACCCGCAGTCGATCCAGGGCGCCCTCGGCGTGCCGGAGAGCGTTCCCAGCGGTCTGCTGGTGCCCCGCTAGAGCGGAATGATGACGGGTGAAACGGTCCGAAGCTGACATTCGAGCTTCGGACATCGGCGCGGAACAAAGGCCGCCGCGCCACCGCCAGACCGCCCCCCGGGCCAGCGATTGACTTCAGTTGGGGCAAAGCTCTGATCCTGCGCGGCAGTCGCTGAGATAAACCGGCATAGATCCAATATCGGTCGCCACCCCGCGGCATGGCAACGGCGCGGCTTATCTCCCAGCAGGTCCAATGTCCGTGCCGAACCTTTTCGAGCCAAACGAAGCGCGCTCTAGGTCAATGCCCGCCAACCGATGTCGCTGCGATAGAACCCCTCGGGCCAGTCGATCCCTTCGACCATGGCATAGGCCTGCTGCGCAGCCTCCGCCAGCGTGTCGCCCCGGGCGGTGACGTTCAAAACCCGGCCGCCATTCGCGATGATCTTACCCGATTTCTCCGCCGTGCCTGCGTGAAACACCATGTGGCTGCTGTCGGCGGACAGGGCGTCAAGACCACCGATGACCGACCCTTTGGCATAAGTGCCGGGATAGCCATCTGCCGCCATTACCACGGTCAGCGCGTGATCATCGGCCCAGTTGACCTGCGCTTCAGCCAGTCGACCCTCGGCAGCAGCCTGCATCAGGTCAAAGGCCTGCGCGCCAAGACGCATCATCAGGACCTGGCATTCCGGATCGCCAAAGCGGGCATTGTATTCGACAAGGCGGGGCGCGCCGTCCTTGATCATGAGACCGGCGTAAAGGACGCCCTGATAGGGCATGCCCCGCGCGGCCATCTCTGCCATGGTCGGACGAATGATCTCGTCGAGCGCCCGCTGGGCAACGGGATCTGTCATCACCGGGGCGGGAGAATAGGCACCCATGCCGCCAGTATTGGGGCCGGTGTCGCCTTCGCCGACGCGCTTGTGATCCTGCGCAGTACCGATGGGCAAGACGTCCGCGCCGTCGCAGAGCACAAAGAATGAAGCCTCTTCGCCCTCCATGAACTCCTCAATGACCACCTCGGCGCCTGCGCCGCCGAAGACGCCACCGAACATGTCGTCAACGGCGGCCTCGGCGTCGGCCAGTGTTTCGGCAATTATGACACCCTTACCGGCCGCAAGGCCGTCGGCCTTGACGACGATGGGGGCGGTTTGGGTCTGCAGGTAGGCCTTGGCAGCCGCCGCATCCGAAAAATGCGCATAGGCCGCGGTTGGCGCCCCCGACGCATCGCAAACAGCCTTGGTAAAGGCTTTCGAGGCCTCCAGTTGGGCCGCATCGCGCGACGGGCCGAAAACCAGAACGCCCGCGTCCCGCAACCGGTCGGCAACGCCCGCGGCCAGTGGGGCTTCGGGGCCGATGATGACAAAGTCGATAGCCTCTTCCTCGGCAAAGGTGACGACGGCGCCGCCATCCTCGATGTCGAGGGTCGCGCATTCGGCGATCTGCGCGATCCCGGCATTGCCCGGGGCCACGATCAACCGGTCACATTTGGGGTTCTGCAGGATGGCCCAGGTAAGCGCATGTTCGCGGCCACCGCCACCGAGGATGAGGATATTCATGGCTGCTCCCTTGGCCTTGTTCGCGCGGCGTTCTACGGTGCGAGCAGGCAAGAAACAAGGAAGCAGCATGGATCTGATCGACGACGCCCCCGATGGCCTGAACGCACCGGAGTTTTCGGTGACCGAAATCTCGGGCGCGATCAAGCGCGTGATCGAGGGCGAGTTCAGTCATGTGCGGATCCGGGGTGAAGTCGGACGAGTGTCGCGGCCGCGCTCGGGGCATGTCTATCTTGATCTCAAGGATGACCGGTCGGTGATTTCCGGCGTCATCTGGAAAGGCGTCGCCGGGCGACTGGCCACGCAGCCCGAAGAGGGGATGGAGGTGGTGGCAACCGGCCGCATCACCACCTTTGGTGGCCAGTCGAAATACCAGATCGTGATCGAAGAGATCAAACCGGCGGGCATGGGCGCACTCATGGCGCTGCTGGAAAAGCGCAAGGCCCAGTTGCAGGCGGAAGGGTTGTTTGATCCGGCCCGGAAAAAACCCCTCCCCTATCTGCCGGAAGTGATCGGGGTCGTGACCTCGCCATCCGGCGCGGTGATCCGCGACATCCTGCACCGGCTGCGGGATCGGTTTCCGCGCAAGGTTCTGGTCTGGCCAGTTGCAGTGCAGGGTGAGCGCTGCGCGCCCGAAGTTGCCGCTGCAATCAATGGGTTCAACGCGCTGATGCCGGGTGGTGCCTTGCCCCGACCCGATCTGCTGATCGTGGCGCGCGGGGGCGGATCGGTCGAAGATCTCTGGGGCTTCAACGAAGAGGCGGTGGCGCGGGCGGCCGCCGCGTCCGAAATCCCCCTGATCTCCGCTGTGGGGCATGAAACAGACACGACGCTCATCGATTTTGTTGCTGATCAGCGCGCGCCCACTCCGACGGCAGCGGCGGAACTGGCGGTGCCCGTGCGGCACGAGCTCATGGCCTGGCTCGACGGACAGGGCGCGCGGATGAGTGCGGCGCTATCGCAGGGGCTGCAGCGGCGCGGTCAGCGGTTGGCCGATCTTGCGCGTGTTTTACCCCGACCCGAAACGCTGGTGGAAACCCCGCGCCAGCGGCTTGACGTTCTAGGCGACCGGCTGGGACCGGCGCTGATCGCTGGAGTGCAGCGGCGAAAAGTGACCCTTGCGGATACGGCGGGGCTCCTGCGGCCCTCACTGCTGCGCCGTGCGCTGAAGTCGGACAGGCAGCGGCTCAACGGGCTGGTGGCCCGGTTCCAGCCTGCGATGCTGCAACGGGATATGGTCGACAAACGGCAAAGGCTGACGGAGCGGGCCGCTCGGCTCTCGGCCCTCGGCCGGCAACAGGTGGAAGCGCTGCGAACGCGGATCGAGGCGATGGACCGGCTGCGTGAGACGTTGAGCTATAAAGCGACGCTCGCCCGAGGCTATGCGGTGGTGCGCAGCGGAGCCGAGGTGGTGACCACAAAGGCCGCGGCTCAAAAGGCGAGTGCGCTCGAGATCGAATTCGTCGATGGCCGGTATCGTGTCGGCGGATCGGCTAAGAAAAAAGGGCGCGATGCTGAACCGGAACAGGGCTCGCTCTTCTAGCCAGCGCCCGCCCCCTTTCGCCTTCGTTAACCTCGGGGCCCTAGAACCCATCCCCGGTTAACCACCGCGCCCCTCAAGGCGCAAACCAAGGAAAACAGGTGTGAAGAGCGTGTCCATATGGGCGACACGCCTTGTCAGACACCCGCGCTGGAGCCTCGCAGCAGAGGCGATGATTGGGCCGGCATGAACCCCCCGGCACACCGCATTTCCGCCCCCATGGCGGGCCCGCCAGATCCTTGACGACAACCGAAAACGGCCGAGCCGCTGCGGAAAGCACCCGCCAGCGGCCGGAGGGCGTTGCCCAATCTCACCCGACGAAAGGGGCTCTGTTGGAGCCTCCCTCCGGAGTATTTCCGGAACATGAAAGGCCGACCCGATCAAAGGACGGCCTGCTTCTTCTCGTCGATCAATACGCCGGGGGCAGAGCCCCCAATCGTTCAGAACGGAATTTCGTCGTCGAGGTCGCGCGATTGTGCAGGTGCGGTACTTCCGCTGTCGCCGCCGCGGTCGTCATAGCCCATCGAACCGCCGCCGCTGTCGCCGCCAAAGCTGCCACCACCGCCGCCGTCGCGACCGTCGAGCATCGTCAGCTCGGACTTGTAGGGGCGCAGCACCACTTCGGTCGAATAACGATCCTGCCCGGACTGGTCCTGCCACTTGCGGGTCTCTAGCTGGCCTTCGATATAGACCTTGGAGCCTTTGCGCAGATACTGCTCGGCCACGCGGGTCAGTGGTTCGGAAAAGATCGCGACCGAATGCCACTCGGTTCTTTCCTTCCGCTCGCCGGTGTTGCGGTCTTTCCAGGTCTCCGATGTTGCAATGCGTAGGTTGCAGACCTTGCCGCCGTTCTGGAACGTGCGCACTTCGGGGTCGCGCCCCAGATTGCCAATGAGAATGACCTTGTTGACCGAACCTGCCATGATTTTCCCCCGATTTGTTGGTTTTGCTTTGCGAATCCGTCAGCGCTGATGTGGCACGATATACGCACCATGGTTATCTTTAAACATGGTTAAGGACTGCAAAGACTGGTCTGGCGAGGAAAATTGCCTATAGTTCCGCGCGACGAGGGACGGCTAGGGTACAGGACAGCGGAACATGGGCAGGTTGATCGTGGCCTTGGTGATCTTTGCGCTGTCCGCGCCGCTGGCACTCGCCGATGTTTTCTCGAGCCGCAACCGCGCCAACCTGTTTCGGTCCCAGACCAACATCCTCGACAATCGCGCGGCCTCGCAATACCGCAACTCTGTCCGCCTGACGCCGGCCCCGGTTCGGACGCCCACGAAATGGGACAACGGGCTGACCTATGACGGTCGCTATAAGGGCCAGTACCTCGGTATGGCACGCAAGGCCGCCCGGCGGCATGGCGTCCCCGAAGAGCTGTTCTTGCGTCTCGTCCAGCAGGAATCGAACTGGAACCCAAAGGCCCGCTCGCACAAGGGCGCCATCGGTCTGGCCCAGCTGATGCCCGCAACGGCGCGCAGCCTGCGCGTCGACCCTCATGATCCTTACCAGAACCTTGACGGTGGCGCGCGCTACCTGCGCGAACAGCACCGTGAATTCGGGTCATGGCGGCTTGCCCTTGCGGCCTATAATGCCGGCCCCGGTGCAGTCAAAAAGCACGGTGGTGTGCCACCTTATCGCGAAACCCGCAACTACGTCAAAAAGATCTGGGGGCGCTAGAGCTCTCACCCACACTGGTGTAGCGGCCCCGCCCGGTCTTGCGTGCGCGACCCGATCGCACCAGAACCGAAAGTGCCCGGTAGGTGGCTTCCCGCGTCAATCCGATCATTTCGGCAAACCGTGTTATTGACCCGTCGAGCCAGCCGTCGGCAAGCGCGGCCTCGATCCGGTCCTGTGCGCTGCGGATCGACAGGATCTCGATCTGGCGGCGGTGCTGCTGTACCTGACCCGCCAGCCTTGCCATGAGGGCCTGACCGAAATCGGAATCCTGCGCCATCCGGTCCAATATTGCGGCTCGGCTCAGCCAAACGGCCTCAGTCTTTTCGAGCGCGACGCAGTCGCAGTGATAGCTGTCCGAGAACAGCGAAGCCTCAGCTATTGTCCCGCCCTTACGCGCCGTATGCAACGGGACGGCAATTCCCGAGACCGTGTGCCGGACCAGTCGCACGCTGCCCGAGCGTACCCAGAAGATGCCGGTGCTGGTGTCATCCTGCCGGAATAGCGCAGCATCCTGCGCCAGTGTCATGATACGCTGGGCAGCGGCAGGCAGGCGATCGAAGGGGATCGGCAAGACAATCATATGATCCTGATCATAAGTTGTCTTGACGCTCCGTGCTAGGCGTTTGGACAACAGGAGGTCTCAGATGAAGTACATTTTTCCCGCCATCCTCGCTGCAGCAGGGTGCAGTGTCGTTCCGTCCACCACGACCGCTCAGCACACCACCCATTCCGGTCACGATCACGGGCAGGCCATCACCCTCCCAACCGAGCCCGGGCAGGATACGTTCGCTGCTCTGACCGAAATCGTGACCATGCTGCGGGCCGATCCGTCGACCGATTGGAGCAATGTCGATATCGCGGCTCTGCACCGCCACCTCATCGATATGGATGACCTGATGCAATTGACCGATGTCGAGCAAACGGCGATCGATGGCGGCCTGCAAATCTCTTTGCCCGCCGAAGGTACGGCGCTGCGGATGGTTCCGGCGCATGCGCCTGTTCTTGAGGCAGAAACGGGCTGGACCTCGATCGCAGAGCAGCGCGATGATCGTCTGATCTGGCGCATTACCGGTGACGCGGCGCAGATCCGGGCGCTTGGGTTCTATGGGCTGATGGCAACAGGCGACCATCACCGTCCGCACCACCTTGGCATTGCGCGGGGAAAGTCGGTCCACTGAATTTGGGCCTCTTGACATTCCAGTGGCTGGAACCCCCATCTGATGGGCACACCCGCCACAGGAGGCCCTTGGATGCAACCCGACACGTCGCTGACCCTCAGGATCGAAGGGATGAGCTGCGCCTCCTGTCTGGGCCGGGTCGAGACCGCGTTACGTGCGGTGCCCGGTGTGAGCGACGCGACCGTGAACCTGGCTGCCGAGGCGGTCCAGGTCACCGTTTCGGATAGGCACGTGCTGGTAGCGGCCGACGCCGCCTTGCAGGCTGCAGGGTATCCGGCCCGTCACGAGACGCTGCGACTGGCGATTGAAAACATGACCTGTGCATCTTGTGTCAGGCGGGTCGAACGGGCGTTGGCCTCTGTCCCGGGCGTCGTTGACGTCGCGGTCAACCTTGCCAAAGAAGAGGCGGTTGTGACGATCTTCGAAGGGGCGTTGCCGGTCACGTCCTTGACCGCAGCCGCATCTGCCGCCGGGTACCCGGCACGTCCGGTTTCGGATACCGTCGATACCAAGGCCGAGGACCGCAAGGAGGCCGAACGGCGGCATCTGCAGCGCATGACGCTGCTGGCCGCGGCCCTGACCATCCCGGTTTTTGTTCTGGAAATGGGCGCGCATCTTGTGCCGACCTTTCATCACTGGCTGAACCGGACGATCGGGATCGAGATCAGCTGGACGATCCAGTTCGTCTTGACGACCGCCGTTCTTGCCTGGCCCGGCCGTCAGTTCTTTGCCAAGGGGCTTCCGGCCCTCTTTCGTGGCGCGCCAGACATGAATGCGCTGGTGGCGTTAGGAACCAGCGCAGCCTGGGCCTTTTCGGTCATCGCACTGTTTGCACCCCGGCTGCTGCCCGAGGGCAGCCGCGCGGTCTATTTCGAAGCGGCGGCGGTCATCGTGACGCTCATCCTGCTGGGCCGGTTTCTTGAGGCCCGGGCCAAGGGCCGGACGGGTGCTGCGATCCGTGCGCTTATCGGTCTGAGGCCCAAGACGGCGCGGGTGGAGCGCGATGGCGCGGATAACGACGTGCCGGTCGAGTCGATCGTGCTCGGCGATGTCATCCACGTGCGGCCGGGAGAAAAGATCGCGGTAGACGGGACCGTGACGCAGGGCCAGTCGTATGTCGACGAAAGCATGATCACCGGTGAACCTGTTCCGGTTCTCAAGGCTATCGGCGATGATGTCGTCGCGGGGACGGTCAACGGAACTGGAGCCTTCCGCTTTGAGGCCACAAAGATCGGAGAAGACACGATGCTGGCCCAGATCATCCGCATGGTCGAGGCCGCCCAAGGGGCCAAACTGCCCATTCAGGATTTGGTCAATCGCATCACGCTTTGGTTCGTGCCCGCCGTCATCGCCATCGCCGTTCTGACCATTGTTGTATGGCTGACTTTTGGCCCCGATCCGGCGCTCAGCCACGCATTGGTGGCAGGCGTCGCCGTGCTGATTATCGCGTGCCCCTGCGCCATGGGCCTTGCCACGCCGACCTCCATCATGGTGGGGACGGGAAGGGCGGCAGAGCTGGGGGTGCTCTTTCGGCAGGGCGATGCGCTCCAATCCTTGCACGAAGTGGACGTTATTGCCTTCGACAAGACCGGCACATTGACGGAAGGACGCCCCGCGCTGACCAATCTGACCCTCGCCCCCGGTTTTGACGAGGCCGAGGTGCTGCGCCTTGTCGCGTCGGTTGAGGCGCAATCGGAGCATCCCATTGCCCAGGCCATCGTCGCCCATGCCAAGGGCAGGGGGCTGGATCTGTCAGCCGTCGACGATTTCGGAGCCGATCCCGGCTTTGGCGTTCACGCCCAGATCGATGGGCGACATGTCACGGTCGGCGCTGACCGCATGATGACCCGGGACGGGCTTTCGCTTGGTGATCTCGAAGCGACCGCGCGTGACATTGGTGCCGCGGGCAAGACGCCGCTATATGCCGCCATCGATGGGCGGGTCGCGGCGGTGATCGGCGTGGCGGATCCGATCAAATCCGGATCGTGGGATGCGATCGTCGCCCTGCATGACCTTGGTCTGCGGGTGGCGATGATCACGGGCGACAATCAGAAGACTGCCGATGCCATCGCGGCAGAGCTGGGGATCGACACGGTGGTCGCCGAGGTTCTGCCGGAGGGCAAGGTCGCCGCGATCGACCGGCTGCGGCAATCGGGGCGGCTGGCCTTTGTGGGTGACGGTATCAACGACGCGCCGGCGCTGGCCCAGGCCGATATCGGCATCGCCATCGGAACCGGAACCGACGTGGCCATCGAGGCCGCTGACGTGGTGCTGATATCCGGCGATATCGGCGGCGTGGTCAACGCGATCTCGGTCAGCCACGAAACGATGCGGAACATCCGCCAGAACCTCTTTTGGGCCTTTGGCTACAACACGCTGCTCATCCCGGTCGCAGCCGGGCTGTTCTATCCGCTCTTCGGTTTGCTTCTGTCGCCGGTGCTGGCGGCCGCTGCGATGGCGCTGTCGAGTGTGTTTGTCCTGTCGAATGCCTTGCGTCTGCGCTGGATCGCACCGGTAACCCGGCATGGATCCGAGACGGGCGGGCGCACCCCGAAACTACAAACCGCTCCGGCGGAATAGGAGAATGTCATGAACATCGGAGAGGTTGCCGAACGCGCGGGCCTGCCGCCCAAGACGATCCGGTATTACGAGGATATCGGCCTGGTGAAACCGCTTCGGGACACCAACGGCTATCGGGCCTTTCGCGAATCGGACATGCACAAGCTCGCCTTTCTGGGTCGCGCGCGGGCCTTGGGGTTTTCCATCGAGGATTGCCGCAACCTTCTGGCGCTTTGGGAGGATCAGCACAGGGCAAGCGCCGATGTGCGTACCATCGCCAAGGATCATCTGGCCCAGATCGAGACCAAGATCGCCGATCTGCAGGCAATGCGCGATACGCTGTCCGATCTGGTGCAAGCCTGCGCGGGTGACGACCGGCCCGACTGCCCGATCCTGAAGACGCTGGAAAACTCGGCCTGACGGCTCAGAACCTCCGCGTCATCAGGTGATAGTTCTCACGCATCTGGAACCCGCTGCGGCCATAAAGCCGCTGTGCCGTTTCGTTGGCGGTGGCAACCTCAAGATGCAGGGCCTTCAGACCCGCGCCGGCCAGAGCCCGGGGCAGGGCCTGCAATACTTCGGTCGCGATGCCGCGTCCGCGCACGCCGGGCCGGATGAACAATTCGTCAACAAAGCCGTCCATACCGCCGAATTCGATAGACCACCCAAAGCTCAGTGCGACATAACCGATAGGGGCCTTGGCCGGACCTATCAGATAGATCGCGCCGTGCGGAGAACCCTGAAGCAGCGGCATGACAGCCGCCTTTCGTGCCTCTGCGCTAAGCGAAAGCCCTTCTTCCTCATGATAGGCGGCGATAAGGCCCAGAAGGCGTTCGGCGTGGTCGCCCATGGCAAGGGTGAGCGCCGCGCTCATAACCGGCCCAGCCGTTCGGTCAGAAGGTCGAAAAAGCCGTCGGCATCCACATCACCCATGAATACCGCATTCGCCTCGCGTCCCGATACCCGCCACCAGTCGGCGACGGTCATACCCATGGTGAGATCTGACTGGGTTTCGATCTCGACATTGATGTGGCGGCCCTGAAACAGGTCCGGCCGGATCAGATGGGCGATCACGCAGGGGTCATGCAGGGGGGCGCCTGCGCTGCCGTATTTTTCCTTGTCGAAGCGTTCGAAAAAGTCGGTCCAAGATGCCACCACTTCGCCCACGGAACCAAGCGCCCTAAAGGCATCGTTACGGGGCTTGGTCACCAGTGCCTTGTGCGTGACATCGAGAGGCATCACGATGATATCTGTCCCGCTTTGCATCACGATATCAGCGGCTTGCGGATCAACATAAATGTTGAATTCAGCTGTCGGTGTTATGTTGCCCACTTCGAAATAGGCACCGCCCATCAACACGATCTGCTGGATTCGCTTGGCGATATCTGGCGCTTTCTGCAGCGCGGTCGCAATATTGGTGAGCGGACCCAAAGGGCAGAGTGTCACTGTTCCCGGCGGTTCGGCCCGCAGGGTCTCAATGATGAAATCGACGGCGTGCTCATCCTGCAGGGGCATCTTGGGGTCCGGCAGTTCGACGCCATCAAGACCGGTCTTGCCGTGCACATGTTCGGCCGTCACGAGATCGCGTGCCATTGGACGGTCGCAGCCGGCAAAGACCTTGACCTCGTCTTTACCCGCGACCTCGCACACGATGCGGGCGTTGCGTTGTGTCAGATCCAATGGCACGTTTCCCGCGACGGCTGTTATGCCCACCACCTCGATCTCGTCGGGGCTGGCCAGCGCAAGCAGGATAGCAACCGCATCGTCCTGGCCGGGGTCTGTGTCGATGATAATCTTTCGGGGAGCCATGGTGCCTCTCGTTTGGGCGCACCGTTGCAAGCCGTGTT
This sequence comes from Pseudomonadota bacterium, assembly GCA_038521825.1. Lineage (GTDB taxonomy): Bacteria > Pseudomonadota > Alphaproteobacteria > Rhodobacterales > Rhodobacteraceae > JBCBKL01. Next base: position 311,318 of record JBCBKL010000002.1, read on the forward strand.
CACTTTGTCCAGAAGTTGCCGCTGCGCCGGGCGTAACCTTGCGCGGAGCAGCGCTAAGGCATAGGCGAGAGCCGTGACTGATCAGCCGTTATATCTGCACGCCGGCGCGCACCGGACGGGAACATCCTCGTTCCAACTTTGCCTCGATCGCAACCGCGACTGGCTCGAAGAGCAGGGATATGCTGTCGGCTATACCAGCCGAGATGGCCTGTCGCGCGGCGATCTGGCCCTGCGTTTGCCTGCTCCGCGCCACCTTGGCCAGCCGCTGGAGCCTTGGATTGAGCGCGCGCGGACGATGCTGGATGGTATCGCCGGCGACCGGCCCCTGATCGTGTCAGAGGAAAACCTGATCGGCCCAATGCGCCCTTTCATGAACGGGCGGTTCTATCCGCGGGCCGAGCGTCGGATCAAGGTCTTGCGCAAGGCGTGGTCTGGCCGGTTCGCTCATGTTCTTTTCGTCATCCGACCCTATGCCGCGCTTTACATGTCGCAATATCGCAAACGGGCCGAGGACAATTACGTCGACCCCTTCGACGAGGTTCGCAAGCATTACCTGTCGATGGACCGCGGCTGGCCCGAGATCATCGCCGCATTTCGCGACCTCTTGCGACCCGAAGCGCTGACCGTGCTGCACTATCACAAGCGCGGCTCAAGCATCGCGTTGCTGAGCCGTCTCGTTCCGGACCTACCGGCGGGTTTGGTCGAGCCGGAGGACCGTGTGAACCAAAGTGCCACCGATGCGGCGCTGCTGCACCTGCAGGAGCGCTATGCAAAGGGCGAGAAACTGAACCGGGCAGAGTGGCAAACCGTCATCGCGAACTATGCAGAGGATACCGCATCCCGCGGATATGCGCGTTTCGACGAAGTGGAAACCACCCAGCTGGATGCCCGCTATGATCAGGATGTCGAGCAGATCGGTAAGATGGACGGCGTCACGCTGATCTAGCTTTTTCCTCGGCCTTTACGGCATCCCAAAGCGCGTCCATTTCGGCCAGATCGCTGTCTTCGGGCCGTTTGCCGTTCCGGGCAAGGGCCATTTCGATGGCCTTGAACCGCCTGGTGAATTTTGCATTGGTCTTGCGCAGCGCCTCTTCGGGGTCGACGCCGAAATGGCGGGCGAGATTGGCCATCACGAACAGAAGATCCCCGAATTCGTCGATGACCTCGTCCTGGGTCATCTGATCCCTTGCCTCGACCAGTTCGGCGGCTTCCTCCTGCAGTTTGGCCAGCACTTCGTCGGTCGAGGGCCAGTCAAAGCCCACCCGGGCCGCGCGTTTCTGCAGCTTTACCGCGCGCAAGAGGGCGGGCAGGTTCCCAGCGACCCCGTCAAGCGTGCCCTGCTGCGCCTTGCCTGCGCGTTCGGCTGCTTTGATCGTTTCCCAGTCGACGGTCTGCTGGTCGGCGGATTTGTCCCGGCTTTCGTCGCCAAAGACATGCGGATGCCGCGACACCATCTTGTCCGACATGGTGCGGACCACGTCCTGAAAACTGAAATGGCCCGCCTCGTCGGCCATCTGCGCGTGAAAGACCGACTGGAACAGGAGATCACCCAGCTCGCCCTTGAGCTCGGCCCAGTCCTGCCTTTCTATGGCGTCCGCGACCTCGTAGGCTTCTTCGATCGTGTAGGGCGCGATGGTGCCAAAGGTCTGTTCGATATCCCACGGGCAGCCGCTTTCGCGGTCGCGCAACCGCCGCATGATCTCAAGCAGCCGTTCAATACCTGCCGATTGGTCATGGATCAGATCGTCGCCCATTGCAGCCCCGCTGGATTTCGGATTTGCTGGCATCTGACCCATCACGCACGCAGGAGTCCAGCCATGGCAATCATCAACCGTATCGGAGAGTTCGGGGCCGACATGACCGCCTGGCGGCGTGCGCTACACCAGATCCCAGAGCTGAAATTCGATTGCCCTAAGACCGCCGCCTTCATTGCCGAACGCCTGCGCGAAATCGGCGTCGATGAGATCGAGGAAGGCATCGCGGAAACCGGCATGGTTGCGATCATCGACGGTCAGGGCGAAGGCCCCACAATTGGCTTGCGCGCGGATTTCGACGCTTTGCCCATCGAAGAGGCATCTGGTGTCGCTTATGCCAGTGATCATGCGGGCAAGATGCATGCCTGTGGCCACGATGGGCATACATCAATGCTGCTGGGCGCCGCGAAGTACCTGGCCGAGACACGGAACTTCAAGGGCCGGGTAGCCTTGATCTTTCAACCCGCCGAGGAAGACGGGGGCGGAGCTGGCGTGATGGTCGATGAGGGGATCATGGATCGCTACGATATCGCGCAGGTCTATGCCATCCATAATGTTCCGGGGCTTGAATTCGGCTCGATCTACACCACGCCGGGGCCGATCATGGCGGCGGTCGATACCTTTACAATCAACGTGAAGGGCCGCGGGGGCCACGGGGCGATGCCGCAGGATACCGTCGACCCGGTTGTTGCGGCCTGCTCTATGGTTCAGGCGATCCAGACCATCGTCAGTCGCAACCATAATACAGCGAACGAGCTGGTCGTATCCGTCACGCAAATCCACGCCGGAACCGTCAACAATGTCATCCCCGAAACGGCCATGATCAATGGCACGGTCCGCACCTTCGATCCCGAGGTGCAGGCCATGGTCAAGGCGCGGATGCACGACATCGTTGCGGGTCAGGCCGCGAGCTTTGGGGTCGAGGCAACGCTCGACTACGAGTCCGGTTATCCCGCGACTGTGAATGCCGCCGCCGAGACGGCTTTTGCGGCGGATGTGGCCCGCGACGTGGTCGGCAAGGACAAGGTCACCGACGATTTCCAAAAGGTCGCGGGTGCCGAGGACTTTGCCTATATGTTGCAGTCTCGCCCAGGTTCGTACCTGTTTTTGGGTGCGGGCGAAGGGCACGGTCTGCATCATCCGCAATACGACTACAACGACGAGATTTCGCCCATAGGTGCCTCGTTTCTAGCCCGGCTGGTCGAGACGGCGCAGCCTGTCGCGCGCTAGAACATAACGCGTTGGCTGGGAACGGGCCCGGAGCGTTCATCCAACAGTCGGTTTAGATGACGCGGTTGCAGCCCAGTCACCGGACATTCACGGCAACCGCTTGCCTGGCCCAGACACCGGACGCATCGACGTCCGGTTTGTCGGGAGCCGGAGAACGTTCACACCCAAGGCAATACTTTTCTAAACTATAAGACTTGGCCATCCGGCGTTTCATCG
>JBCBKL010000003.1:0-214504 GCA_038521825.1 Pseudomonadota bacterium
TCTATCACAAGGACAGTTCGATCATCCGAATGAGGCCCACGCATCCGAACCACGTCTGGGCCATCGACTGCGTGCACGACAGACTCAGCAACGGGCGGGCCTACAAGATGCTGACCGTTCTGGATGAGTTCACGCGGCAGGCGTTGGCGGTGACGGTACGCACCAGGATGGGAGCCAACGACGTCCTCGAGGTGCTCTATCCACTCCTGCTGAAGCACGGCTCCCCAGAGTATATCCGATCAGACAACGGGCCTGAGTTCGCTGCCGAAGCGATGCAAGCATGGCTTCGAAGAGTTGGTATCAAGCCAATCCGTATCTATCCCGGATCGCCCTGGGAGAACGGATACAATGAGCGGTTTAATGGCACGCTGCGCCAAGAAGTTCTCAATGCGGAGTGGTTCACCACGACCGAGCAGGCGCAAATCATCATCAATCACTGGCTTAGACAGTACAACCACACCCGCCCGCATCAGGCACGCAACATGCGGCCACCAGTGCCGGAAACTTTGTTAGAGACAGCCCTCATCAGTGGCCCAGGAACGGGGGGGCTAGGCACCTCTGATAATCTGATAACGCCAAAGGTCCACGGCGGGCACGCCGCATGGCCACCGATCAGGAGGCGTTGGCTTCCCGGATCTTGTTGGCGGCATCCTTGTCATAGGTGACGCCATTGTCCTCAAGCAGGGTATCGAGTTCCCCCGAAAGCGTCATCTCGGTGATGATATCGCACCCGCCCACGAATTCGCCCTTCACGTACAGCTGCGGAATGGTGGGCCAGTCCGAAAACTCCTTGATGCCCTGGCGGATGCCGTCGTCATCAAGGACGTTAACGTCCTGATAATCCACGCCCATGTAATTCAACACCCCGGCGACCCGGCTGGAGAAACCGCATTGCGGCATGGACTTGGTGCCTTTCATGTAAAGCACCACGTCGTTCTGCGTGATGGTGTCCTGGATGCGGTCCTTTGCTTCAGTCATCTGTCTTTTCCTCTGGGGATTGGGCCCTGCGGACGGCCGATGTTGCGCAGGGCGTCCGGCTCCATCAATCCGGAGCCTTCGTTGTCAGAGCCAAGGCGTGCAGTTCGCCGTTGCTGCCATCCATCTTGCCCTTGAGCGCGGCATAAACAGCGCGCTGTTGCTGGACCCTGTTCTGGCCCCTGAACGATTGATCGATCACCTCAGCCGCATAGTGATTTCCGTCGCCAGCCAGATCGGTGATGGTAATCTTGGCTTCGGGAAAGGCTGCGCGGATGAGGTCTTCGATTTCCTGGGCGGCGATCGGCATGAGTGGCTCCGAATGCGGGATGTTAGGAACTTAGTTGGGCGCGCGCCCCTTCGCAAGCCGATGTGCCACTTGCTCTGACAGTTCCCCGACAATACGTTTCCCATTGGCGACGATGCCAGCCCCATGCGACCGAAGTCGGGGGTGAATGATTGGCAGAAAAAGTCGATCATGATCGTGGGAGAAATCACATGAGCGTTCTGGACGAAGCACCTGAAATAGCACTGGATTGGCACCGTTCTGGCCGCGGCGCGGCGCTGGCCACCGTGGTCGAAACCTGGGGCAGCGCGCCCCGCCGTGTTGGCGCGCAGCTGGTCATCGCGGGTGATGGAGAGATGCAGGGTTCGGTCTCGGGCGGGTGCGTCGAAGGGGCTGTCGTTCTCGAGGCGCAGGATGCGCTCGACAAGGGCCAGATGCGGATGCTGGAATACGGGGTCAGCGACGGCGACGCCTTTGCCGTGGGGTTGGCCTGTGGCGGCACGATCCGCGTGCTGGTCGAACCCATTGGCGCGGCCATGCCCGAGGACATTCTTGCAAAACTGGTCGCGGCCCGGGCCAATCGCGAGCCCATAGCCTATTCCGTCGATACAGATACCGGCGCGCGACAGATCAGCATGGATGGATTCCCGGCGCGCTTTGCATCCGACCGGTCAGGCTTTGAAGAAGACGAAAAGACCTTTGTCGCCATCCATAACCCACCCCTTCGTCTGGCGGTCGTGGGTGCCGTTCACATCGCTCAGGCCCTGTTGCCGATCGCGCGCATTGCGGGTTTCGATCCGGTGCTGATCGACCCGCGCGGCGCCTTCGGGTCCGAGGCGCGGTTTCCGGGTGAGACGATCCTCAGCGATTGGCCCGACGAGGCGCTGGCCGAGTATGGCCTGGATGCCCGGACGGCGTTGGTTTTGTTGACCCATGATCCCAAGCTGGACGATCCGGCGATTGGATTGGCGCTCAAGTCCAAAGCTTTCTACATCGGTGCCCTCGGCTCCACCCGGACCCATGCCAAGCGCGTGGCGCGTCTGCAGGAGGCCGGTTTCAGCGACACTGACATCGGTCGGATCCACGGGCCTATTGGCCTCGATATCGGGGCGGCCAGCCCACAAGAGATCGCTGTGTCCATCCTTGCCGAGATGATCCAGACCCTGCGGCGTGTGTCGTGAAGTTCGGGTCCATACCAGTGGCCGAAGCGGAGGGCGCGATCCTGGCCCATTCGCTGCGCCTGCCTGATCGGGGGCGGTTGGCCAAAGGATCTGTGCTGACGGCTGATGCGATCGCGACCTTGCAGGATGCAGGCCATTCTGAAGTGATCGCCGCAGTGCTGGAACCCGGCGACATCGAAGAAAATGCTGCCGCTCAGGCCCTTGCCGACGCGATCCTGACAGAAGGGTCGGGGCTGCGGGCCAGCGGCGCGGGGGCGGGCCGGGTGAACCTTTATGCGACGGGGTCAGGTATCCTTGCCCTCGATGTTGCCCGTATTAATGGCATGAACGCCGTGCATCCGATGATCACGCTGGCGACCCTGCAGCAATACCAGGGGGTCGAGACAGGGCAGATGGTCGCAACGATCAAGATCATCGCCTATGCCGTACCCGAGGATGCGCTGAAAGAGGTCTGCGCCGATGCGCAAGGTACACTGGAATTGCGTCCGCCGGTATACGGTATGGCGACATTGATAGAAACGCGCGTGGGCAATGAAACACCCAGCCGCAAGGGGCGCGCCGCGCTGGCCGAGCGGCTGGACAGGTTGGGCCTTGGTTTGACGGACCGAGTCGTGGTTGGTCATCTCGAAGAACCGCTGGCCGAGGCTATTTCGCAAGCCGCTGGCGAATTCGTTTTCGTTCTGACCGCATCGGCGACGTCCGACCCACACGACGTGGCCCCCGAAGCGCTGCGCCGGGCGGGGGGTACCGTCGCGGCCTACGGGATGCCGGTCGATCCGGGGAACCTGCTGTTTTTCGGGGCCTTGGGCGAGAAGCCGGTGATCGGACTCCCCGGCTGCGCCCGCTCACCGGCGATGAACGGGGCCGACTGGGTGCTTGAGCGGCTGATCTGCGGGATCGAACTGGGGCAAAGCGACATCTCGGCCATGGGGGTCGGCGGGTTGCTGAAAGAGATCCCGACGCGGCCCCGACCGCGCGGCGGCGACACACATCACGGCGATTGAGGTCGAACACAGGGCCTAAGACGAAAAAAGCGCCGCAATGCGACGCTTTCTTGCATAGACGCTTCGGCGATTAGCCCTTTTGTGGCACGGGCCCGATCATCATCACCATTTGACGGCCCTCCATCTTGGGCATGTTTTCGATTTTTCCGAGTTCTTTCACGTCCTCGGCGACTCGCTCAAGCAGTTCGCGTCCCAGATTCTGGTGCGCCATCTCACGACCCCGGAACCGCAAGGTGACCTTTACCTTGTCGCCGTTCTCAAGAAATTTGAATACGTTGCGCATCTTGACGTCATAGTCGTTGGTGTCCGTGTTCGGCCTAAATTTGACCTCTTTGATCTCAATGGTCTTTTGCTTTTTGCGCGCTTCGCTTTCGCGCTTCTGCTGTTCGTATTTAAACTTGCCAAAGTCCATGATCTTGCAAACCGGCGGGCTTGCGTTCGGCGAAATTTCCACGAGGTCAAGGCCGGCCTGATCGGCGAGGTCCATGGCCCTTGCAGGGCTAACGACGCCTACGTTTTCTCCGTCAGCGCCGATAAGCCGGATTTCGGAGGCGCGGATGCGGTCGTTTACGCGCGGGCCGGTTTCCCTTTGCGGCGGCGCGTTGTGGGGTCTGCGAGCGATGGTGAATGTCCTTGTGTCGTTGCGTTATGGAGCGATGTAAGTAGCGGTCGGGTATCTCTTATTCAAGCCAGAATACAAGGGGACAGGCCCCTTGTCAGGTCTTGCTGTGATATTCTCGATACGAAGTTTCGGCCGGGGGCATGGCACTGGCGAAAATCGGCGCGGGTTTCAGCCCACAAAGGCTTTTTCGACGACGTAGTGCTTTGGATCGGAGTTGGCGCCTTCATCAAGCCCGAATCCTTCGAGCAGCGCCTTCATGTCCGTGTTGAAATCGAGGCTGCCGCACACCATCGCGCGGTCCGTCTCTGGGGTGATGCCGTCGATGCCGAGGTCGCGAAAGACCGTCCCGTCCTGCAGCAGTGTCGTGATCCGGCCCATCTTGGGGCTCTGTTCCCGCGTGGTGGTGGGGTAATACCGGATCTTTGCCAGGTTTTCGGCGCCCAGAAGCTCGATCATCATCTCGTCGGCCTTCAGTTCTTCGATCAGGCGGCGGCCATATTCCAGCTCTGCCACGTCACGGCAGGTGTGGGTGATGATGACGTCGTCGTAGTTCTCGTAAGTTTCAGGTTCGCGCAGGAGGCTTGCGAACGGGGCAAAGCCGGTGCCGGTGGCAAAGAACCAGATCCGCTTGCCTGGCAGCAATGCATCATGGACCAACGTGCCCACGGGTTTGGGGCGCAGGATGATCTGCTGGCCCGGCTGGATATGCTGCAGCTTCGATGTCAGTGGGCCGTCCTGCACCTTGATCGAATAGAATTCGAGCTCGTCGTCCCATGCGGGCGAGGCGATGGAATAGGCCCTCAGGATCGGCTTCTGTTTGCCGGTGTTCGGGTCGGGTTCGCCCATCAGTCCGATCATGACGAATTCGCCCGATCGAAACCGCAGCGAGGCCGGACGCGTTACGCGGAAGGAGAACAGGCGGTCCGTCCAATGCTCGACCTTGGTAACGGTCTGGGCGTCGGGCAGCGTCGGGGCCTTGACGGCGGTTTCTTGGTTCACGGGTCGATGCTCTGTCATGATGTGTCAACGCAGGTTTACACCTGAGCCTCTTGTTTTAGGAAGGGATTTCTTGAGGCGGAAGAGGGCAATCAGCCGCGCAGGCGGGCCTGATAGTCGTGGGCCTGCCAGTCGGCGCGAAAGATCCACTGGTCTTCGGGTTGTCGTGCTGCCAGCGCCTGACTGATCTCGACCTCGTCGAAACCGGCGCGTCGGGCCATCGCGTATTGATCGGCGATGACATGGCCCTTGGCCCGCAGCCGCCCGCGATAGCCCCGCAGCCGCAGCATCCGCGCGATGGTAAAGCCGCGCCCGTCGGAAAAACTGGGAAAGTCGACGCGGATGATTTCGGCCGAGAGCGGTATTTCTGCCGGGTCGGCATCGGATGGGACGTCGATGGCGCGGACATCATTGGCGGCCTCGCCCATTGGGGTATAGCCCGCACTCCAGGTGTTGGGCCCAAAGCCCTGATCGGTCACGATAATCGTCATGATGCTGCTCCTGTTCGCACAAGTTTACCATTCACGAAGTGAATGCCGCATTCGTCTTTGTCCTGACCGCGCCAACGCCCTGCGCGCGGCTCTTCGCCCTTGGCCACCGGCGATGTGCAGGGGGTGCAGCCAATACTGGGATAGCCCTGCGCCACCAGAGGATGACGCGGCAGCCGGTTTTCGGTCATGTAGTCCTGAATGTCTTGTGGCGACCAGCGGGCCAGCGGGTTGACCTTGATCCGCCCCCTGCCGTCTTCAACCTCGAAGAAGTCGAGATTGGCGCGGCGGCCGGACTGGTACCGTTTGCGTCCTGTGATCCAGCCATCGAAGGGCATGAGCGCCTCTTGCAGGGGTGCAGTCTTGCGCAGATGGCAGCAGGTGTCGGGGTTACGCAGATGCAGGGTACCGTCGGGGTCGTGGTCGCGGATAGTCGGGGCGCGGATGATTTGGACGTTCTGGAGCCGCAAACGCTCCGCAATCTCCTGCTGGTAGGCCAGTGTTTCGGCAAAGAGCATTTCGGTATCGATAAAGAGAACCGGCACCTCGCGGCGCGCTACCGCCGCGAGGTGAAGGAGGACGACCGATTCGGCCCCGAACGACGACACCAGCGCAAGGTTCGGGATCGCGTCGAAGGCCGCGCGCAAGACATCTGTGGCGCCATGATGGGTCAGTTTCGCATTGAGCGCGCCGACCAGAACATCGGCATTGGGGCGAGCCGACCCTTCGGGAAGCGTATTTTCAGCGAGAAGAAGCATCAGTTTACTCTGCCGCCACAGCCGTTTGAGGATAGAGCGCGGCCTTGAACGGGGCCATGCCGACGCGGCGATAGGTTTCGATAAAGGCCTCGTCGCGGTCGTCGCGGATGTCGAGATAGGCTCCGATCAGGCGCTCGATGGCGGGAATAATGTCGTTCGCCGAAAACCCGGGGCCGGTGCGTTGGCCCAGAGCGGCATTTTCGGTGTGATCGCCGCCCAGCGTGATCTGGTAGTTTTCGACGCCGGCCCGGTCAAGGCCGAGAATACCGATATGGCCCACATGGTGGTGGCCGCAGGCGTTGATGCAGCCCGAGATCTTGATTTTCAGGTCTCCGATTTCGTGTTCGAGCTTCAGTTCATCGAACCGGGTGGCGATCTCTTGGGCGATCGGGATCGACCGGGCCGTGGCGAGCGCGCAGTAATCCATGCCGGGGCACGCGATGATGTCGGAGATCAGGCCTATATTGGCCGTGGCGAGCCCGTGCTCTTTGAGGATCGCGTGAAGGGCGGGCAGGTGGGATTTGTGGACATGCGGCAGGATCACGTTTTGCTCATGGCTGATGCGCAGTTCGTCGTGGCCATAGCGCTCAGCCAGATCCGCCATCACGCGCATCTGTTCGGATGATGCGTCGCCCGGCGTGGCGCCGTGCGCCTTGAGGCTGATCTGGACAATCGCGTATCCGTTGGCCCGATGGTCGGCGAGGTTCGTGTCGGCCCATGAGCGGAAGACCGGATCGGCTTCGTAGGCCTGTTCGAAGGGCTGTGTGTCGGCAGTACGGAAGGTCGGTGGGGCGAACTGGGCGCGGATTTTTTCAAGCCGCATCTGGTCGACGCCCCTGAACGCCGACCTGATCTGTTCGAACCGTTCGGCAACGCGGGCGCGGATCTCGTCGATGCCGTGTTCATGCACGGTGATCTTGATCCGGGCCTTGTACTTGTTGTCGCGCCGCCCGATCTGGTTCCAGACCGATACGATGGCTTCGAGATAGGGAAGAAGATCAGCTTCGGCAGTGAAATCATTGATAACCTTACCAATCATGGGAGTGCGGCCTAACCCGCCGCCCACAATGATCTTGTATCCGATTTGATCGCCGCGTCTGACGATCTGGATGCCAATGTCATGCGCTTTGGTCACGGCTCGGTCGTTGGGCGCGCCGGCAATGGCGATCTTAAACTTGCGTGGCATGAACTGAAATTCGGGGTGGTCGGTCGACCATTGCCGCAGCAACTCCGCCACAGGGCGCGGGTCGGCGATCTCATCGGCTCCTGCCCCGGCAAAGTGGTCGGCGGTCACGTTCCGGATGGTGTTACCGGAGGTCTGGATGGCGTGCATGCCTACCTCGGCCAGCGCGTCGAGCATGTCAGGCACGTCGCGCAGTTCCGGCCAGTTGTACTGGATGTTCTGGCGGGTGGTGAAATGCCCATAGCCCTTGTCCCAGTGATCAGCGATGTAAGCCAGTTGCCGCATCTTTGCGCTGTCGAGCGTGCCGTAGGGAATGGCGACCCGCAGCATATAGGCATGCAGTTGCAGGTAGAGGCCGTTCATGAGGCGCAGGGGCTTGAATTCGTCCTCGGTCAGGGCACCGCTGATGCGCCGTTCGACCTGGGTGCGGAACTGTCGGTTTCGCTCGGCCAGAAAGGCGGCGTCGAAATCATCATAGTGATACATTGCTCTGCTCCGTCAGGCCTGTTCGGTCTGTTTGCCATGGTGATAGTTGGATGGGCCGGTTGCCCGGAAATCTTCCCGGAAATGTGTGGGTTTCGCGACGCCGTTTTCGACCTGGACGTCTGCGAGATAGGCACCGACGATTTCTTCGGTCTGCTGGGTTGCCTCGATCAGGCGCAAGTCGGCGTGCGCCTCATCCGCCAGCACTTCGGCCTCTTGAATGTGCCGCGTCCAGCCATCAAGCGCCTGATAGACCACGTCGCCTTTGAGCAGGTGATTTGCGGTCACGACTTTCGGGGTAAAGGGGCGGGCCATCAGTGAACCTCCTGAACTGGGATGAGCGGTCTGTTGGGTGGTTTTGGTGTGAGAGGCATGTCGCGCAACTGTGTCGCCGTGGCGCGGGGTGCCAAGCCATAGAAAACGAGCGCGGGGCCGGTCAGGTTGGCGTTGCTGAGCGCGGGTTCCAGCGCGGCCAGTGTCGTCTCGAGGATCTTCTGTTCGGGTCGGGATGCGTTCTCGACCACGGTGACAGGGGTCGCGGGATTGGCCCCGTGCATCAGAAGCCGCCCCTGAATAAAGCGGGCAGCTCGCTTGCCCATGTATATCGCGGCGACTTCACCCGAGCGGGCGAGCGCCTTCCAGTCGTGATCGGCAAAGCCCCTCATGTCGTGGCCGGTGAGGAACCGGACGGAGGAATTGCGGCCTCGTTTGGTGAGGCTTTGGCCGATCGTAGCGACTGCGGCGGAGGCCGATGTGATGCCCGGGACGATCGAATACGCAATGCCTGCCGCCGCGACCGCTTCGATTTCTTCGTCGAGGCGGCCAAAGACAGTGGCGTCGCCAGATTTCAGACGCACGACCTGCGCGTCTTGCGATCCGTGCTCGACCAGCAAGCCGTCGATATCGCTTTGAGCCGTGGAGGGTCCGAACCCTTCCTTGCCGACATCGATCATCGTGGCCTCGCGGCGGGCGAGTTCGAGGATTTCGGCGCTGACCAGGCGGTCGTAAATCACGACATCCGCCTCATCGAGCGCCTTGCGGGCCTTGAGCGTCAGAAGCTCAGGGTCGCCGGGGCCTGCGCCCACGAAAGCGACATGGCCCGGCCGTGCCTTTTTTGTGAGGTGGTCGGCGAGCAGGTAGTGCAGCGCCGGTTCGACCGCCTCGATACCCTCGGTCATGGCGCGCGGGCCTGCATCGAAGTAATAGTCGCGCCAGAAATCGCGGCGGGGGCGACCAAAGGGTAGTTTTTCGGCCATGGTCCGAAAGCCCTTGCCGATCCGGGCGAGGGGCCCAAGGGTCGCGGGCAGCTGTTCTTCGAGATCAGCCTTGATGGCGCGGGCCAGAACGGGCGCGGCCCCCTCTGTGCCGATCGCGACGGTCACAGGGTCACGGTCGACGATGGCGGGGGTGATGAACTGGCTGTCTGCGAGGTTATCGACGATATTGACCAAAGCCCCATCGGCGCGGGCAATCGCTGCGGTGCGAGCATCCTCGGCCTTGTCTTCGTCGGCAGCATAGAACAGTGCGGCGCACAGCGTGTCGCCGGGCTCGAGCGGGCGGCGGGCGAGATAGAGCTTGCCTTCGGCGCTCCAGCGAAGAATCTCGGGGGCGGGGTTTTGGGCGAAGACGGAGAGCCTGGCAGTGGTCTTGAGCAAGAGGCGAAGTTTGGCCAGTGCCGCATCGCCGCCGCCTGAGACGACGACCCGGCGGCCCGATGTGGCGAGGAAGATTGGGAAATGATCCATGTCTGGTAGGTGCCTGGCTTGTAAGACTTGGGTTGCAATATAGGAAATTGTTCTGTCTATGAGCTATATGGCTAGCTGAATAAGGACATATGTTCTGAATGGCTGAGAGGTTGGAACGGGAGAACCAAGAATGACGCGAGACCGGAATGTCTGTTCGGATTGATGCGCTGGATCGCAAAATTCTTGCTGAACTGCAGAGGGATGCGAGCCAGTCGCTGGACGAGATCGCTAGGGAGGTGGGCAGTTCCAAGACGCCTGTCTGGAACCGGATCCGGAAACTGCGCGAGGCCGGTGTGATCGGCCAGCAGACCGCCATTCTGGATGCAGAGGCGCTTGGGTTCGAGGCGTGTTTCTTTGTCCTGATCCGCACGTCGGAACATGAAGCGGAATGGCAGGCGCGGTTCCTCAAGGCGCTTCGCGATCGGCCCGAGGTGCAGGAGGCGCACCGGCTTGCGGGAGATATCGATTACATTCTCAAGGTGCGGGTGCAGAACGCCCGGGCCTATGACGCGTTCTATCAGGCGCTGATCTCGGAAGTGCGGGTGCATAACGTCACGGCGCTTTTGTCGATGGAAGAGATCAAGTCGACAACGATGCTGCCGCTTTAGGGGCTGTTCCCAAAAGGTGCGCTTCCGCGCATTCGTTTCATAACAAGTTGTGCCGCGCCGCTCACCTTGGGCGTCGGGGCAGCTTGTCAGATTTCGACGACCAGTTCGTCGAGTTTGTGAAAGTGGTAGCTGTCAGAATACTGGGGTGCGCTCGCGAGCCGGAGATCGCGGTGCGCTTTGAACAAGGCCGGCAGGGCGACCTGCATCTCGAGCCGCGCCAGCGGCGCCCCGATGCAGAAATGCAGGCCGCCGCCGAAGGCCACATGCTGTCTGGCATCACGCGTCGGGTCGAACCGGTCCGGATCGGACCAACGTTCCGGATCGCGGCCGGCCGAGCCCAGTACCAATGCAACCTCGTCACCGGGTTGCAGCCGGTGTTCGCCCAACCCGACCGGCTCGTACACATACCGCGTGAACACATGCAGAGGCGGATCGAAGCGCAGCAATTCCTCGACAGTTTTTTCGATAGCGCCCGGGACGAGTGCCGAGGCAGGTGTCTGGTTTTCGAGTAATGTCTTGATCGCGTTACCCAGGCTGTGAACCGTCGCCTCGTGCCCTGCGTTCAGCAGCAGGATCAGGGTCGAGATCATTTCGTCGGCGCTGAGCCTTTCGCCATCCTCTTCCGCCGCGATCAGGTGCGAGATCAGGTCATCGCCTGGGGCTGTCCGGCGCTCCTCGACGTAAGCCCGCAAGAAGTCCGAGAATTCCCGCGCAGCATCGGCCGCCGCCTCTTCGATGGCGCGGGTCCGGTTGGCCTGATACATGGCGACCATCGCCGTCGACCACCGCAAGAGATCAGGCGCCATGCTTTCCGGCACGCCCATCAGCCGTGCAATGACGCGCACTGGGATCGGTTGGCAAAAGGTGGGGATCAGATCCGCGCCGGATTCGAACCGGGCGAGCGCATCGCCCGTAATCTCGGTAATGTCTGGTGTCAGATGCGTGATCCGGCGCGAGGTAAAGGCCCGCAGCACCAGACTGCGCAGGCGTGTGTGCCGAGGCGGCTCAAGCTCCAGCAGCGAGTGCCGTTCGACCGCATCGAAATCCGCAAGATGGCCAGGGAACGATTTGCCGCCGGGCGCTTGCCGCCCCAAACGCCTGTCCCGCAGGAGGGCATGAACCGTCGCGTGATCGAAGGCGGCCAGCATGCCGTAATCCTGCCAGAAAAGCGTTGGCCCCTGACTGCGCGCGCGTGCATAGGCTGTGTAGGGATCCTGTACAAACTCCGGATCGGAAAGCGATTGTATGAACATGGGCCCATCCTTAGGCCCCGGTCTGGCCAATGCAAAGGCCCTGCGGCTAGAGTATGTTCCATGATGAGTGGATCGGCGCGGCGCGCCTTCATTGCTGTCGGGTTTCTGGTCGCCGTCGCGGTCGCGGGCGCCTTTGTCTGGCGTTACGGCTATATCCAGGCCCTTGGACAATTGAGCCGACAGGCGTCGTCGGATCTTGCGCTGGCCAGCGACCGCCTTACCGGTCAGCTGCAGCGATACCGGGAACTGGCAGTTCTGACGGCGGATCATCCGACGATCATGCGGGCACTGCAAGATGGTCCCACGGGCCCTGTCAATGATCTGCTGCTTGAGATCGCCGACAAGACGGCCGCGCTGGATCTGCAACTGATCGATGTGAAGGGCCGCCAGATCGCGGGGGCCGCCGGGATGATGATCCGGGGAGATCTGCGTGGCGCGCCCCATATCAGCCGGGCCCTGCAGGGAGCGTTGGGCCTGGGGCATGGTCTGGTGCCCGAAACAGCCCAGAGGGTTTATCGCTATGCCGCACCTGTCTTCGGACCCGACGGTGCGGTTGCAGGCGTAGTTGTCGTCATCGCCGACATGGGCGGGGTCGAATGGGATTGGGTTGGATCGAACCCAGCGGTCTTTTTCACCGACGAGGCCGGGATCGTGTTTGTCACAAACCGATCCGAACTGATCTTTTGGCGGCGACCCGAAGGGCAGCCTGGACTTGTCCCGCCGGGCGGGCCGCCAAAACCCTTCGACAGCTATGACCTGATGCAACACGAAATCTGGCAGATGGGTTGGGGGCCCTATCTGCCCGCAAACGCGCTCCATCTCGTGCGCCCCTTGCCGGTCATCGGACTGACCGGCGAGGTCCTGGTCGACGTCGCACCCGCACGGCGTCTGGCCACGTTGCAGACGGCGGCCTTTGCCGCGCTGTGCCTCGCCTTTGGGGCGCTCCTGTTTCTTGCCACGATCCGGCGGCAAACACTCGCTGAGGCGAATGCCCAGCTTGAGGCACGGGTTGCTGAACGGACGGGCGCGCTTTCGGCCGCTAATCTGAGGATGCTCAACGAGATCTATGAGCGCGAAGAGGCGCAAAAAGCCTTGGCGCGGGCGCAGGCCGATCTGGTCGAGGCGGGCAAGCTCAGCGCATTGGGCCAGATGAGCGCCGGAATCAGCCATGAACTCAACCAACCTCTCATGGCGATCCGGTCCTTTGCCGAAAACGGTGTAGCGTTTCTGAAGAATGGCAATCCGGAGCGGACGGCCGAGAACCTGGACCGCATTTCGGACATGGCCCGGCGGATGGGCAGGATCATCAAGAACCTGCGGGCCTTTGCCAAGCAAGAGGCGGAGCCGGCGGTACGGGTGGATGTCGCGCAGGTGCTTTCGTCGGCGATCGAACTGGCGGGCGTCCGGATGCGGCAAGAAGGCGTTACGCTTGATTACGAACCGCCGGCCGGACCGATCTGGGTGCGTGGTGGTGAGGTCCGTCTTGGGCAGGTCTTCGTCAACTTGATCTCGAACGCTCTTGACGCCATGGCCGGAGAGGAACAGCGCCGACTGACCGTCGTGATAGGCCAAGGCGACGCCATCACCATCGAATTCTCGGATACCGGCCCAGGCATCGATATGCCGGACAAGGTGTTCGAGCCGTTCTATTCCACTAAGGAAGTGGGTGCTTCAGAGGGCTTGGGCCTTGGCCTGTCGATCAGTTACGGGATCGTTCAGAGTTTCGGAGGAGTCATCAAGGGCTATAACGGCGACCAGGGGGCGGTCTTTGCCGTCAGCCTGCAACCTTGGGAACAAAGCGAGGCCGCATGAGCCGGAACGTTCTGGTGGTCGACGACGATGCAGCGGTGCGGGATGCGATTTCGCAGACGCTGGAGTTGGCGGACATGCATCCTTTTGCTGCCGCGTCGTTCGTTGCTGCCAAAGACAGGATACGGGCGGATTTCGACGGGGTGATCCTGTCCGATATCCGGATGCCTGGCCGGGACGGATTCCATCTGTTGGGTTATACGCGCAAGGTTGATCCCGATTTGCCCGTCATTCTGCTGACGGGAGAGGGCGACATTCCGATGGCGGTTCAGGCCATGGGGCAGGGTGCCTTCGATTTCCTTGAGAAGCCCTGCGCCCCTGCCGATCTGGTGGCCGTCATCGAACGTGCGTTCAAGACCCGGTCGCTCGTCTTGGAAAACCGCCGACTGCGCGAGTTGGTTGAAAGCGGGGATCCGGCGGCCCGGATGATATTCGGCCGATCGGATCTGGCCGACGGGCTAAGGGCGCGGGTGCGCCGCGTTGGTCCGCTGGAGACCGAGGTGCTGGTTACCGGTGCGCCCGGCACGGGGATCTCCAAAGTGGCCGAGGTGGTTCATCTCAGCTCCCCCAGATCCAAGGCGCCGTTCGTCAAGCGCGCCGCCAAGGGGTTAGATCCCGATGCGTTGGAAGAGGCTTTGGTTGCGGGCAAGGGCGGCAGCCTCTTTGTCGATGAGATCACGCAGATGCCCGCAGCGACGCAACTCCTGCTGATTGAAGCGATTGAGGCCGGATCAGAGACCCGGCTGATTGCGGGCAGCACTCGCGATCTGGCTGCGTCGGTCGAGGCTCGCGAGTTAAATGTCGATCTGTACTATCGGCTCGAAGTCATGCCGGTCCGCATTCCATCGCTTTCTGAGCGGCGCGAGGATATTCCTGTGCTCTTCCGCCACTATGTCGATCAGGCCAGTGAGCAGGCCGGGCTTGACCCGCCCGAGATTACTCCGGTGGTGATTGCAGAACTGATGGCGCAGGATTGGCCCGGCAATGCACGGGCCCTTATGTCGGCGGCCATGCGATTTGCGCTCGGGGTCGAGCACGACGCGGCGGCCGAGGTCGGACTGGGGCTTGTGGAGCAAATGGCGCAGGTCGAACGGTCGATCCTTGCACAGGCTTTACGCCGACATGCAGGTCAGGCGACTGCTGCCGCAGAGGAACTGAAACTGCCGCGCAAGACGTTCTACGACAAGCTCGCGCGACACGGGATTCGGCCTGAGGAATTCCGTTAGTATCTGTGCGGATTTCCGCACATCACGCCCTATACCTGTGTGGATATCCGCATTTCCCGCAGTAGTGGTAGTACTCTGCATCTTAGAAAGCCTCTTTAACAGTTTGAAAATCCTTAATAAAAAATTAATCAACAACTTTAGAGAGAAAGGATTGCCACGGTTTTGCCGCAAATCAGAGACTGCAGAAGTCCCGCGCTCCCTGCGGGCCGAAAGCTGCAAAATGTTTCTGGGAGGGAACACTATGAAGTTGCTCAAAGCCGCCGCGGCGGTCCTCGCTCTCACCGTTAGCTCGCAAGCTGTTCAGGCCGCTTGTGACGCAGGCGAGATGGTTATCAAGTTCAGCCACGTCACCAATACTGACCGCCACCCCAAAGGCATTGCCGCAACATTGTTGGCCGAGCGCGTCAACACCGAGATGAACGGCACGGCCTGCATGGAGGTCTATCCGAACTCAACCCTCTACAATGACGACCAAGTTCTTGAAGCGATGCTGCAAGGCGATGTTCAGATCGCTGCACCTTCGTTGTCGAAATTCGAAACCTTCACAAAGCAATTCCGCATCTTTGATCTGCCGTTCATGTTCGTGAACATCGACGCGGTCGATGCCTTCCAGGTGTCAGACACGGGGCAGGCGATGAAGGAGTCGATGGTGCGTCGTGGCCTTCTGGGTCTTGAATTTTGGCACAACGGGATGAAGCAGTTCTCGGCCAACAAGCCGCTGATGAATCCCGGTGATGCCGACGGCCTAAAATTCCGCGTCCAACCTTCCGACGTTCTGGTCGCGCAGATGGAAGCCTTGGGTGCGTCGCCTCAGCCGATGTCCTTCAAAGAGGTCTATGGCGCTCTCCAGACCGGCGTTGTCGACGGCCAAGAGAACACATGGTCAAACATCTATGGCCAGAAATTCTTTGAAGTACAGGACGGTATCACTGAAACCAACCACGGCATCATCGACTATCTGGTCGTGACGAGTGTCGACTGGATGGAAAGCCTGGATCCAGAGGTGCGGGAGCAGTTCACCACGATCCTGCGCGAAGTGACCGAAGTGCGGAACGGCGAAGCCTTTGCTGTGAACGAAGCGGCCAAGAAGGCGATTGTCGATGCCGGCGGCACCATCCGGCAGCTTTCGCCGGAACAGCGTCAGGCATGGGTCGATGTGATGAAGCCCGTCTGGCAACAGTTCGAGGGTGACGTGGGCGCCGATAATATTGCCGCCGCCCAGGCGATCAACGCGTCCATGTAAGACGCTTCGGATGGCGGTGCAGGCCGCCATCCAAACATGGCCGGACGACGTGAGCGCCCGGCCATCCTTTTTTACCGGGGACTTCCGATGAGCAGTGGGAAATACGCGCCTGAGACGGCGCTTGGCCGGGTCATCCACGAACTGGAAGAAACGGCGATCGCGGTCATTCTAGGTTTGATGACGATGATCACCTTCGTGAACGTCGTCCTCAGATACGGCTTTAACACATCGTTGATCTGGGGTCTTGAGGTCGTCCTGATCCTGTTTGCCTGGCTGATCGTGTTCGGCGTCAGCTATGCGGTGAAGATAACGGCCCATCTGGGCGTCGACGCGATCATCAACCTTCTCAGTCCGAAATGGCGCAAAACACTCGCGCTGATCTCGGCCGCCTGCTGCATCTTCTACGCCTTTCTTCTGCTCAAAGGATCGTGGGACTATTGGGCACCCTTCGCCGCCATGCAACCGACCGAGGGCCGCTGGTTCCCGATGGGCTTTACCGAAGGTGTACGCGACCGGGCCTTTTACACCACTGATCAGGTGCCGATGCTCGAGATGTTTCGCTGGCTCGAACCTTTGATCAACTATGGTGACGAGTACGACAAGCTGCCGCGTGTGATCCCCTATGCGATCCTGCCCGTCGGCTGTGCGCTGCTACTATACCGCTTTATTGAAGCCACCATCGGGATCATCCGCGGCGACCGCGAGAGCCTGATCGTCAGTCACGAAGCAGAGGACGCGGTCGAGGAAGCCGCCGCCGCGAACCGGGGGACCTGATCTATGGATGTCGTTCTTCTTTTCTCGATGGTGATCGGGCTGCTGTTAATCGGTGTCCCGATCGCGGTTTCGCTGGGCCTCTCATCGACGCTGTTCTTGCTGGTCTATTCGGACACTTCGCTGGGGTCGATCGCTCAGAGTTTTTATCAGGCGATGGCGGGCCATTATACGCTGCTGGCCATTCCGTTCTTCATCCTGGCCTCCAGCTTCATGTCGACGGGCGGGGTTGCCCGGCGGATCATCCGGTTCTCTATTGCTTGCGTAGGACACCTGCGGGGCGGGTTGGCCATCGCCGGTGTCTTTGCCTGTATGCTTTTTGCCGCTCTGTCGGGGTCGTCGCCCGCGACCGTGGTCGCGATCGGGACGATCGTCATCGCCGCCATGAAGCAGGCCGGCTATTCGAAAGATTTCGCGGCCGGTGTGATCTGTAACGCGGGGACCCTAGGAATCCTGATCCCGCCGTCCATCGTCATGGTCGTCTATGCCTCGGCCACGGACGTATCGGTTGGGCGTATGTTCCTGGCGGGTGTATTTCCCGGTCTGATCGCCGGTCTGATGCTGATGGTAACGATCTACATCATGGCCGTGCTGCGCAACATGCCCAAGGGCGAGTGGCTGGGCTGGGGCGAGATATTTGCCTCATTCCGTGACGCGTTCTGGGGTCTGATGCTGATCGGGATCATTATGGTCGGCATCTACGGAATACCCGGTGTGACGGGAGCGATCTTTACCCCGACCGAGGCTGCGGCTGTCGCATCTGTCTATGCCTTCATCATCGCGATGTTCGTCTATCGTGACATCGGGCCGCTGAAGGCCGGGACACCCTCGACCGTCATGGGTGGTGAACCGGCAGCGGGGACCTTGTCGGCCGCCGCAGTGCCAGAGGCTCGCCCGTCTAACCTGTTTCAAAAACCATGGGCGCTGGTGACGGCCTTTGTGCACCCGGATACCAAGAATACGCTCTTCGAGGCTGGCAAGCTGACCATCACCCTGATGTTCATTATCGCGAATGCGTTGATCCTGAAGCACGTCCTTACCGATGAGCAGATCCCGCAGAGCATCGCGGCGGCGATGCTGGATGCGGGGCTGGGTCCGGTCATGTTCCTCGTGATCGTCAACGTCATTCTTCTGATTGGCGGGCAGTTCATGGAGCCGTCCGGCCTAATCGTCATCGTCGCACCCCTAGTGTTCCCGATTGCGATCGAGCTGGGCATCGACCCGATCCACCTGGGCATCATTATGGTCGTGAACATGGAAATCGGGATGATCACACCGCCGGTCGGTCTGAATCTCTTTGTCACCTCCGGCGTGGCGGGCATGTCGATGATGCGGGTCGTTCGGGCGGCGCTGCCATTCCTGGGCGTTCTCTTCATCTTTCTTATAATGATCACTTACATCCCGGCGATTTCGACGTGGCTACCGACGACGATCATGGGGCCAGAGATCATAACCAATTAGAGCAGCGGGGAGGGGGCTCTGACCCCCAAGGAACCCCAGTGAACTCTATAATGGCGGGATGTGGTCTGACTGCTGGTTGGCCGTGGGTCTTATGTGGAAGACAATGCGAGTTTGTAAAAGCCCGCCCTTGGTCGATGGTGCAAGGTGCCAGGTCCTTTCAAGGGAAAGGGCCCCTCGAAACGAAGGGGCCCAAACCACGAGTTCAATATAGCAATTTACGCCGGCTCGAGCGCGGAAAACCGCTCGTAGCCGTAGCACTGGTCTGCCATGTAGGGCAGGTGCAGTGGCAGTGTGCCAGTCATGTCATAGAGGGCCTGCTTGATGACCGCGTCCCCAGACACCGGCGCCGACACGATCGAAGGTTCTGAGGTGGGGAAGAACCAGACCGTCCCGTCGCTGGCCCGGAAGGCGTCCATCCGCACCACCTCAAGCCCAACATGACCAGCTGGCGGTGCGTATGTCAGACGTTCGCTGTTGATCGTCTCGGTTTCAACCTGCTCGCTGAACTCATTTTGGGTGGTCACGCTCAGACCGAAGGTCATACTGGCCTTTGCGGTGAATTCGCCGATTGCGGCACTGCTTTCAGTCGTCTGCTGGATGCTCGTCACAGTTTCGATAAAGAGCCGCGAGGCCTGCATTTTTGACACTCGGCTGGATTCGAAGCTTTCAAACGTTTGGCCCTGGGGGATGACGCTTGTCACTGCGATCGCGCCCGTCTCGATCAATCCAGATTCTTTGTAGTCCGCAATATAGCGCGCACGCAGCTTGAACAGCATATGGCCGCCGTTGCCACCGAGGCCGATGATCCGGACACCTTCCAGTTTCGTTGTTGGTCCTTTCAGGGTGCCTGCCTTGAGTTTCCGACCAATGCTTGTTGACAGCTCAAGTCCGCGGATCCGGGTTTCCTTTTTCTTACTGTCGTAGCTCTCATAGACGACCAATCGGTTGATGTACTCATCCTGCTGCATATCGAGCACGAGCGTTTCCTTACCCTGCAAATCGCCATAGCGTTCGCCGTTGAGCAGGATGGCCTCCACCATGTCTGTGGCGCGAAAGCCGATGGAGTGAATAGCTTGAATGTCGAAGTCGTCGCCGTGGTCACCGCCGATGGCGATAGTCTGAATAGTCATCTTGAATGGCTCCATTTCCTGTAGTGGCGTTCCAGTTTCCCAAGGGCCGACATCGCGTCGACCTTGCGAATGGGTTACGCCTGAGGGGCTGGAGTTATTCTCGCTTTGCGAGAACTTTTTTGCCTTTAGGGAGTGTTGAAGTGACTTCGTGGTCGTTGTCCAAAGCGTCAGCGTGACAACTGGCCCTTGGTACAGATGCCGGGAATTCATCCATCATCCGGAAAGCCGACCAAACCTCTTTGCGGCCTTGCCCAAAGGTATCATGCGTTCGCCAAGGCCATCACGATCGGTGCAAAGTCTGCGGCCTTGAGTGACGCGCCCCCAACCAGTGCGCCATCGACGTTTTCGGCGGTAAAGATCTCGGTGGCGTTGGCGGCCTTGACCGATCCACCATAGAGCAGGCTGAATGTTGCCCCGATCTCACCGAACCGGCTTACCAGAGTCTCCCGGATAAAGTCGTGCACCTCGATGATCTGGTCCAGCGTTGCCACCTTGCCAGTGCCGATGGCCCAGATTGGTTCGTATGCGATGACGAGCGTGTCTGGGGATGCTACATCTGGCACCGATTGGGCCAATTGGCTGCCGATCACATCGAGTGTTTTGCCGGCCTCTCTCTGATCGAGGCTTTCGCCGATGCAGAGGATCGCCACAAGGCCCGCAGCCCACGCCGCTTCGGTCTTGGCATGCACAACTGCATCGGTTTCGCCGTGATCTGCGCGTCGTTCGGAATGGCCGACGATGGCATGCGACCCACCGGCATCGGCAATCATCTCAGCCGCGATATCGCCGGTATGGGCACCGCTGGCCGCACTATGGCAATCCTGCGCGCCGATCCCGATGCCGGTGTCGCTGGTCGCCTCGACGGCGGGAAAGATCAGCGTCGCGGGCGGGCAGATCACTACGTCTGGCCCGCCTTCCCCGATCAGCTCCGCGAGAATGGTCAGTTCGGCCAGCGCGTCGCGTGTGCCATTCATCTTCCAATTGCCAGCCGCCAGTTTCCGCCGCATCGATCCCTCCTTGGTATTTGGATCTGCCTAGCATCGGGCGCGCGGTTCCGCTAGGCGGCAACGGTTATGCGCGATCTAACCGTCGATCCGCGCTGCCATAATGGCTATAGCCTGTTGATAAACCGTCGCGGCGTTCCAATGCTTGATCACTGCGAAGTTGGGCTGACCCTCCTGATACCCCTGGCCGGGTCTCCAGCCCTTCTGCCGCAGGAAGTTCGCGGTCGAGGCCAGTGCGTCCACCTGATTATAGAAGTCGACCCGCCCGTCGCCCGTGGCGTCGACGCCGTATTTCAATGCGTTCCCGGGCAAGAACTGGGTGTGCCCCAGCTCGCCATGTTTGGCGCCCTTGGTGGTTGATGTGATTGCGCCCTGATCCACCAACTTCAGCGCGCCGATGGCATGTGGTTGGAAGAATTCCGATCGTCTGCAATCAAAAGTCAGCGTGACGATGGCTGAGACGACCGAACTGTCCCCCATGAAGCCGCCAAACGCCGTTTCCATCCCGTGGATTGCAATCAAAACGCCGGACGGGACGCCGAATTGCCGTTCGAGAGCCGCGTAGAATTGTGGATTTGTTGCCTTGCGCTGACGACCCTGTGCGACGATCGTCGATGCCCCGCGAACCTGCATGAATTTGTCGAGCGGATAGCGGAACGATTTCTGGTTGCGATCCGCCGCTATGGTCCGGGTGGCGTATTGGGCGCGGGCCAGCGCATCGAGGCCTGGACGCTTGACGCCCGCGCGTTTTGCGACACGGGCAAAGTCGGATTTCCAGGCGTCAAAACCTGCGCTTGTATCGCCGCATGAGGAGGCAGCGGCGGTGTGTGCCGACAGGGCAAGCGCCGCCAATGCTACGGCGGATCGGGAGAAAAGGGACATTGCTGGCCTCGCGCGGGGACTGATCCTGCGGCGAGTATGACGGCTGCGCGCAGCCCGCGTAAACAATATCTTCTCTGACTGCGGGAATTAGCTCAGCGTGCCGCCGTATTGCGTCAGAAAGAACATGATGGCAAAGGCCAGCCCTGCAAGAACGCAGAAGATGATGCTGAGCCACAGCCCGAGCGAGCTGCCGCTGCCGCGTGGTGCCGCGCTGCGCGCCGAAGACGCGGGCGCTGCATTGCCCATGGGGGCGGCCACAGCGACGTGCTGGCCCTTTGCTTCTGCTTCCAGCCGGGCCAGGCGCTCGGCAAATGCGTCTTTTCCGCTCATCGGATTCCTCATCTCATACCTGATGGTTAACCCGTTCATGGCGGCTCAAATGGGCGGAGGTGAGACGGATTCAGCGCCATTTCACGGCGGATTTATTCATACAGGTGGCACAAAGATGGCGGAATGCTGGCCGCTTGGGTGCCCCGCGAGGCTTGACCCATGTTCGCGGAGTTACTCCACTACACTGACGCTGGCGGGGTCGAAGTGGCGGGCGATGTTTGCGCCGCTTTCCGTGGACAGCAGGAATTGGATCCCGAGGTAAAGCAGAAGCAGAGAGCAGAT
Source organism: Pseudomonadota bacterium (assembly GCA_038521825.1). Taxonomy (GTDB): domain Bacteria; phylum Pseudomonadota; class Alphaproteobacteria; order Rhodobacterales; family Rhodobacteraceae; genus JBCBKL01. The sequence goes on from JBCBKL010000003.1 coordinate 21,721, forward strand.
TACCATCAACTTGGGCGCGGCACGGCGCAGGGCAGACGGTTGCGGCTCGCCCTCGTGAACAAGTTTGAGATGTTCGTCGCCCCCGGTATCCTTCGCAACTGTTGTCCCCGCCGGTCCAGTCTCGATCCGCTCAAGACGCTGTGCGAAGTCGGGCGAGGGCACGGTGCCCGGCGCGGGTATGGGGCTGATGATGCGCGAATGTTGGCGCGGTACGTATTTGCCAAGGCAGATCCGGCCGGTCGCGTCGCGCGCATCGGGGGGTTCGTGCCGCACGCGGAACGTTTCGCCGCCCTTGGTTTCGAGCACCGTCCCATGGGCCAATTCAATCCGTCCGGCTTGGTGTGCAAGCAGCACGGAGGCCGCGATCCGCCGTTTGCGTTCGAGCCCCAGCCCCTGAGCGTCGATGGCGAGGGTTTTGCCCAGAAATGGCATGCTGCCATCGACCCGAACGCCGGGCGCTCGACCGTCGCTGCGCAGCGGTTCAAGCCGAACCGTCAACGGCGTGGGCAGCACAAGACCTTCGGTTTCCAGCATTTCGTCTGGCGAAAACAGCATGTCTGATTGCCGCCATAGGATCAGGCGGGGAATGGCGATCTCCATAACCGCCATAACCGCCTCGAACAGAAGGCGCAGGCGGCGGTTGAGCGGGCTTAGCTCTTCGATCTTGTCGGATGACAGAAGTGGCTGGTCAAAGGTTTCGATCCGCATCGGTTCGTCGCCCACGACGATCTCGACATATCCGCGGTGGTTTTCGATCAGGCGGTCGTGGGTCTTCAGCCGGTCCGACGTTGCGCTGGCCATCCGCGGGCGGAGGAGCGCATCGGGTGAGATGCGATTTGCGACCCGCTTGAAACGGATCGGCGTCGCGCAGACAATGAGCTCGATCTCTTCGTCATTGCTATGAACCCGCGCATCATGACCCGTTTTCGCGAGGCGGGTGTTCAGCGCCTCGCACAAGGCCTTGGCGGTCAGGCGCGGGGCACGGCGAAACAACATGGAGGCAGCAGTCTGCACCTCCGGCAGCGGGGTCAGGGCAGCGGACATCGGGTACTCTTGAACTCTTTACTACGAGCATCATCTAGCCAGCCCATTTCGTCCAAATAAGGGCGCTGGCGCGAAAAAAGCAGTGCCATTTGGTGTGCATCGCTACCCTGACGGACAGTGCTGCGCCGTGGAGTTGAATTTTCCCATTGGAAGTATGAAAGAAAAAGGGCGCCCCGGATGGAGCGCCCCCTTGTGATCTGCCTGGCGTGAGCCCTAGCAGCTGTAGTAGAGTTGGAATTCCACCGGGTGCGGCGTGTGTTCATACGCCTCGATCTCCTCCATTTTCAGCTCAATATAGCCCTCGATCTGGTCGCGGGTGAACACATCACCGGCAAGCAGAAAGTCCATGTCGGCCTCCAGCTCTTCGACCGCTTCGCGCAGCGATGCGCAGACCGTCGGGATGCCAGCCAGCTCTTCGGCGGGCAGGTCGTAGAGGTTTTTGTCCATCGCCTCGCCCGGATGGATCTTGTTCTGGATGCCGTCGAGACCGGCCATCAGCAGAGCGGCGAAACACAGATAGGGATTCGCCGACGGGTCGGGGAAGCGCGCCTCGACGCGCTTGGCCTTGGGGCTTTCCGTCCATGGGATACGGACGCAGCCCGAACGGTTGCGGGCCGAATATGCGCGAAGAACGGGGGCCTCGAACCCCGGGATCAGACGCTTGTACGAGTTCGTCGCGGGGTTGGTGAACGCGTTCAGTGCCTTGGCGTGCTTGAGGATGCCGCCGATGAACCACAACGCTTCGTCCGAAAGATCCGCGTACTTGTCACCGGCGAAAAGCGGTTTGTCGTCTTTCCAGATCGACATGTTGCAGTGCATCCCGGTGCCGTTGTCGCCGGCGATCGGCTTTGGCATAAAGGTCGCCGTCTTCCCGTAGGCGGCGGCCACATTGTGGATCACGTATTTGTACTTCTGCAGCTCGTCCGCCTGCTTGGTCAGGCTGCCGAAGACGAGGCCCAGCTCGTGCTGACAGGACGCCACTTCGTGGTGGTGCTTGTCGACATTCATGCCGATGCGTTTCATGGTCGACAGCATTTCCGAACGCAAGTCCATCGACTCGTCTACTGGGTTGACCGGGAAATAGCCGCCCTTGACGCCCGGGCGGTGGCCCATATTCCCCATCTCGTATTCGGTGTCGGAGTTCCACGACCCGTCCGTCGCGTCTACTTCGTAGGAGACCTTGTTGATCGAGTTCGAGAAGCGGACATCGTCAAAGAGGAAAAATTCGGCCTCCGGCCCGAAATAGGCCACGTCGCCGATGCCACTTGATTTCAAGTAGGCTTCGGCCTTTTCGGCTGTTGAACGGGGGTCGCGTTCGTATGCCTCGCCCGTGTCGGGTTCGATGATCGAGCAGTGCAGACAGATCGTCTTTTCCGCATAGAACGGATCAACATAGGCGCTGTCCTGATCCGGCATCAGTTTCATGTCCGATGCTTCGATCGATTTCCAGCCGGCGATCGAGGAGCCGTCGAACATGAACCCTTCTTCGAGGAAATCCTCGTCGACCAGGTCCGCCATAACGGTCACATGCTGCAACTTGCCGCGAGGATCGGTGAAACGGATATCGACGTACTCCGCTTCTTCGTCCTTGATCAGATCAAGTACCTTGTTGCTCATTCCAGTATCCTTCCTGTCTTGGAATTTAGGGTGTTCTTTTTGAGTGCGCCTAGAGTGCGTCGGAGCCGGTTTCGCCCGTACGAATGCGGATGGTCTGTTCGATCGAGCTGACGAAGATCTTGCCGTCGCCGATCTTTTCCGTCTTGGCCGCGTCGATAATGGCGTTGATCGCGCCGTCGACCTGGTCGTCATCAAGCACGACTTCAATTTTCACCTTGGGCAGGAAATCGACAACATATTCCGCACCGCGGTAGAGTTCGGTATGACCCTTCTGGCGGCCGAAGCCCTTGACCTCGATGACCGAAAGGCCCTGCACGCCGACCTCTTGCAAGGCTTCCTTGACCTCATCAAGCTTAAAGGGCTTGATGATCGCCTCGATCTTTTTCATGGGAGTCCCTCCTGACGTCTTGGGCTAGGGACAGAGCATTGGTGTCGGAGACCGTCCATTGGGCGCGGATGCGAATTGAATAGAGCGTCAGCCTGTGATCATTTGCTGATCAATTTGTGTGCGTGTTGCCTAATATATAGGCGGAAATGAATCGTGAGGTGAAGGGAATGACGGAGGTGCTCACTGCAGCTCAGATGCGGGCCATCGAACAGGCGGCAATTGAGTCGGGTGAGGTGACAGGTCTTGAGCTGATGGAACGTGCCGGGCAGGGCGTTGTCGACGCCATTTTCGAGCAATGGCCGGAATTGACCGACGGCGCGACGGCTGCCGAGGGCAATGACGCGTATTTGGAACGAGAAGAAGCAGGGGACGCACATGGGCGGCGAGCCGTTGTCTTGTGCGGGCCGGGCAACAATGGGGGCGACGGGTTTGTTGTGGCGCGGCTGCTGCGCGAACGCGGCTGGGACGTCGAGGTGTTTCTTTATGGCGATCCCAAGAAGCTGCCGCCGGATGCGCGGGTGAATTATGAGCGGTGGTTGGAGTTGGGAGCGGTTCTGCCGCTCAACCCCGAGGCCGCAGGCAAAGGGTCACGCCCGCTTCTTTTGATTGACGCTATGTTTGGCACGGGATTGACCCGTGCCATCCCGCTTGAGCTCACATTAGCATATCACGCGGTGCGAAAGAGGGGGATCGACGCTGTGCATCCGCGCAGCCAGCATTGTCGTGCCGTGGCTGTGGATTGCGCTTCGGGCTTCGACACAGATTCGGGCCACTTTTTGTTGCCACCACCGCCAGACGAATTGGGCGCCGCGAAGAAAGACCCAGAGGCATGGCACCAGTGGTGGCTAGACGAAGCCTCGAAGCGATTGCTGCTGGTCGACCTGACAGTTTCTTTTCACCGGCTCAAAGTTGGACACGTTCTGAATGATCTCTCCCGCAGGCTGCGCGTAGTTGATATCGGTCTTGGACAGGAGGACCTGCATCCGGCGCATCTTTTGACGCCCGCGGGACCCGACAAGATCCGATTGCTCGACGCCGATTGGGGGCGGACGAAAAAGGGGCGAGGGGGCATCTGGCCTCGCGACAGCCTAAGAAAGCAGCTGGGACACAAGTATTCGCACGGCCATGCACTTGTTGTCTCGGGTGGAATGGGCCGCACTGGAGCGGCGCGTCTGGCTGCGCGGGGAGCGTTGCGGGTTGGAGCCGGGCTGGTGACCCTGGCTGTGCCGGGGGCGGCTCAGTTGGAGGTTGCGACGCAGGTCACCGCCATCATGTTGCGGCGGGTGGACGGCGGTGCGGCGCTGTCTGAGATTCTGGAGGATGAGCGCCTCAATGTGCTGTGTTTGGGGCCGGGGCTGGGGCTGGATGACCGGGGAGCGGGGGTTGTGGCGGCGGCATTGGAGGCCGGGCGAGCGACCGTTCTTGATGCGGATGCGCTGACGTTGCTGGCGGGCGGCAAGGATTTGATCAAAAAACTTCATTCGCGTTGCGTCCTGACACCTCATGTCGGCGAGTTCGGGCGGCTTTTCCCTGACATTGCGGACAAGCTCGACGCGCCTGCAACCAGAGGTCCGGCTTATTCCAAGGTGGATGCGACGCGGGAGGCGGCTGCCCGGGCCGGGTGTGTCGTGCTGTTCAAGGGCCCCGATACCGTCATTGCCGATCCCGAGGGGCGTTGCAGCATTAACGCCGCCCTTTACGAGCGCAGCGCATCGTGGCTGGCAACGGCCGGGTCGGGCGATGTCCTCGCTGGCTTCATCACGGGGCTGATCGCGCGTAGCTTTGAGCCGATGCGGGCCGCTGAGGTGGCCGCCTGGCTGCATGTGGAATGCGCCTTGAAATTCGGGCCCGGGCTGATCGCCGAGGATATCCCAGAGAAGTTGCCGCAGGTCTTCAGCGATATGGGGCTCTAGGCCGCCCGGACCTGTGCCTCGGCCTGACCCATCAGGATCTCGACGCCGTCGGCATAAACGATGTGGGGGCGGTGAAAGAGCAGCCGGTGCGCCAGCATACGGCGGCGCCCGAGGCCACGGATGCCCGGCGTGCCGCGCAGGGTGCCCATACGGACCAGCTGTGCCTTTTTCTGGCGCAACACGACCGATTGGCCGGCCGGGATCATGGTGCGCACCTTTGGCCGGTTCTGCCCAAGGGCGCCGGGTGCGAGCGCAAAGGCCCTTGCAGTGATCTGCTCGATCTCAACGGCGCGCAGAACGGCCACGCCAATGTCGCGTGTGACGATCTCGTCACCCGGTTTGAGATTCTCGACCGGGATCTCGCCGGCCCTTGTCAGTATCAAGCTTCCTGCCACAATGCCTGTGGCTTCGTTTTCGGCGCGTGCCGTCGGATAACCGCCCAAGACACGCCCAACCTCTACCGGGTTCATAGGCGTCCTATCATATTGTTTTCATTGGCTCGAAGATCTGAATACATTAACCAAAGAAATGGTGAATGTAACAAATATTTTAAACCACAGGTTCGGCAAATTTGCGCTCGCTTCTTGGAATTGCCTTTGTTATAGGCAGCGCGCTATGCGGGTGTGGCGAAATTGGTAGACGCACCAGATTTAGGTTCTGGCGCCGCAAGGCGTGGGGGTTCAAGTCCCTCCACCCGCACCAGTTATTCAGCGATCTGAGCTCTGTTGCCCAACTTTGCGAAACCGCTCTGATACGTTTTCCTGATTTCGTGTCTCAATATGCTGCTGCTGGGGCGAGGTGGTCGTCGGGTCGAATGATGCTGAGAAGGGTTCTTTTTCGAAAGGAACAGCTCGCGTAACAGCGGTTCAGCGCAGTCGCAGCGCCGCAGTTCAACGGGCGATTGAGAGCACATGAGAGTGGAGGTTGGCGCCGAAAGGTCGCGATATCAAAGCCGCGATTCAGGAATTGCACCGTACCCCGGATGATGGCCGTTATTCGTGGCACTTCAGGTGGTCTGCCCGATCTGCAGTTTTGCGGGAAGCTCGAGTCTTTGTTCGGTGGGATCATCCTCTGGCCGCATCAACCAACACGAGGCGGCCTTGCCGATCTCGAAACGAGGCGTCACCGTTGTGGTGATCAGCTTTGGCAACGCGGCGAGAAAACCAAGACCGTTGAAGCCCGCCAACGCGACCTGGTCCGGAACCGAGATGTCCTCGACCAGGCAATGCATCAATCCACCGGCAGCCAAATCGTCGTTCGCATAATAGATCGCAACCGGTGGTGGATGGCGTTGCAAGAGCCTCTTTGTCAGGGTTCTTCCGATGTCCATCGACGAGGCTTTTTCGGTCGTTTCGATGGCCACAATCTGTGCGCCCGCTTCCCTTACGATCCCGGCGAAGGCTTCAAATCGTTTGCCTGCCCGCAGGTCGAGGCCGTGCTGGCTCCCAACATAACCAAATGTTCTGTACCCCCGATCTATCAGATATCTCGCCATTTCTTCGCCGGCCTTCAGGTGGGAGATCCCGAAACAGGCAGATATCGGATCGCCATCGGTGTCCATGATCTCTGCAACGCGAACGCCCGTCTGCATGACGATCTTCCGCAGCGAGTTTGTGTGTTCGAGGCCGGGCAGGATCAGTCCGCGGGGTCGCCAGGATAGCAGGTCGAAAACCAGATCCTCTTCCGCGTCCAACGAGTACTCAGAAACCCCGAAAACTGGTCTGAGGCCGCTCTCGTCAAGGGTTTGATTGATGCCGGACAATACCTCGGTAAACACACGGTTTTGCATCGTGGGCACGACGACGCCGACAATTGGGTTGTCATAGGCCGCACTTCCGCCGGCCAGCCTGTTGTGCACGTAGCCAATTTCGCGCGCAGCCCTAACCACTTCTTTTCTAACATCTTTCGAGATATAACCCGACGCGCGCATCACCCGTGAGACAGTCATCTGGCTGACGCCCGCAATGCGTGCGACGTCATGCATGGTCGGCTGGGGGCTCTTCGAATTAGCCGTTCGTCGTTTGGCCATTTCAGGTGCATTTTCCGATTCTTTGATTGACCCATGTTTACGTAAACATCTACGGTCAACCAGATATATTTGTCTCGCGGAACCCGACCCCTTTGTTGGCTGGGCCATCGCCAGGAGAGAAGCATGAAGGGACCTATTCCCGGCGCGGCTATTACGGTTGATCGGCACCACATCATCTTTGATGCGGGCATCATTCGGACGCTACCGTGGCAGGCCCTTCATGAAGCTGCTGTCGCATGACCCAAGCCTTCTGCTTCTCTGCCGACACGTGGTTGCATAGCCGATTCCGCTGTGAGGCATCGCATGTCTTGAGTAAGCGCGGAGTGGATAACTGATATGGCTCTGACTGTTGCTGTCGTTGGCCTTGGGTCCATGGGGTACGGCATGGCGCAGTCGTGTCTGCGGGCGGGCCTCACGGTGCATGGAGTGGACGTGATGGCCGAAAACGTCGCACGCTTCAAAGCCGATGGGGGCAATGGAGGCCCGATTGCCAATACGGCGCAGTCCCTCGATGGTTTGGTCGTCGTGGTACTGAACGCCGAACAGGTGGAAAGTGTTTTGTTTGGGAACGAGGGCATCGTTCCTCGCCTGCGCGCTGGCAGTGTCGTCATGGCCTGCGCCACCGTGCCACCCGACTTCGCAAAAGAGATGGAACAGCGTTGCGAGGCGCATGGCGTTCATTTTCTCGACGCGCCGATATCGGGTGGGTCGACAAAGGCGGCGGCAGGACAGCTGAGTATCATGGCCTCTGGCAGCGCGGCCGCATTTGCGGCCGCTCAACCTATTCTCGACGCAACTGCCACGACCGTTTTCCGGCTCGGCGATACCGCGGGGGCCGGGTCGGCGATGAAGGCGGTAAACCAGCTGCTTGCAGGCGTGCATATTGCCACAATGGCCGAAGCGCTCACATTCGGTATGACGCAAGGCATTTGTCCCGAAACATTCGTTGAAGTGATCACCAAATGCGCCGGCAATTCCTGGATGTTGGAAAACCGCGCACCCCACGTCGTCGCTGGCGACTACAAGCCGCTTAGCCAGGTCAATATCTGGCCGAAGGACCTTGGTATCGTTCTGCAGGCTGCAAGATCGTCGGGGTTTCATGCTCCGATCACGGAAACCGCGCTGGAGCGGTACGCGCGCGCCGTTGAGATGGGTCTTGGCCACGAAGACGACGCCGCAGTCGCCAAGGTCTATGCGCAGGAGGCGGGACTTACACTCCCGAAAGCCAAACAATGAAACTGGGCTGCATAGGTGACGATTTCACCGGCTCGAGCGATCTTGCCAACACGTTGGCCAAGCAAGGGATGCGCGCGGTCCAGTATTCGGGCATTCCTGCAAGATCCGCGGCGCCAGATGTTGAAGCAGGGGTCGTTTCACTCAAATCCCGCTCGATCAATCCCGCAGACGCGATCGCGCAGTCTCTTTCCGCGCTGGAGTGGTTAAAGGCGCAGGGGTGCACGCAGTTCTTTTTTAAATATTGCTCGACATTCGACTCGACCGCCGAAGGCAATATCGGCCCGGTGGCGGACGCTCTCGCGGATGCGCTTGCGGCCGACCGGGTCATTGTATGCCCTGCCTTTCCGGGCACCGGTCGCTCGGTCTATCAGGGGCATCTTTTTGTTAACGATAAGCTGCTGAACGAAAGTGGCATGGAAAACCATCCGCTGACCCCGATGACGGATGCCGATCTCAGGCGGTGGATGGCCCTTCAAAGCAAACTTGAGATTGGCCACGTGGCTGCACAGACAGTCTTTCTCGGTGCCGAAGCAATCCGTGCTGCGATGGATGCTGAGCACTTGGCTGGCAAAAGGCACATCGTGGTTGACGCGATCCGCGACCAGGACCTGATGGAGATCGGTCGCGCTGGGGCGGACCTGAAACTCGTGACGGGCGGCTCCGGTGTCGCCATGGGGTTGCCCGCCAATTTCGGCTCGACGCCGGGCACACCGGATTGGCAGGGGCATGGCGGCCCCGCGCTTGCGCTTTCCGGTTCCTGTTCCATCGCCACGCGCGCCCAGGTCGCCTATCATGCCAAGGACCATCCGGTACTGGAAATCCGGGCCGAGGACATCATCGAAGCCCGTATGAAGCCTGCCAAAATTCTCGAATGGGCCTTGGCGGAAGAGGGAGTGCCTCTGGTCTACAGTTCGGCCGAGCCAGAGGTGGTCAAAGCCGTTCAGAACCGCTTTGGGCGCGAGGTGGCCGCCGCTGCAATCGAAACATTTTTTGCCGAACTGGCCCGACTTGCGGTTGCGAAAGGCGTTACCAGGATCATAACCGCCGGCGGCGAGACTTCCGGCGCTGTCGTCGAAGCGCTGGATATTGACGAGATGCGTATCGGACCCGAGATCGACCCCGGCGTACCTGCTCTGCGGGTGAGCCCGCATCTCGCCGTAGCGCTAAAGTCCGGAAACTTCGGTGCCGAGGATTTCTTTCAGAAAGCCGCTGGAGTGATGGGACCATGAGCGAAGCGAAACTTCGTGAAACGATCTGCGAGTTGGCAATGTCGCTCTATGATCGCGGCCTGACCCACGGTTCTACCGGTAACATCTCCTCTCGAACCGCAGATGGCGGGCTGCTTGTGTCGCCTACGGGCACCAGTTTCGGCCGACTGGACCCGGCCCGCCTCAGCCGGTTTGACGCCACGGGGCGACTGATCGAAGGTGACCCTCCGACCAAAGAGATGTCGCTCCACACAGCCTTTTACGATACGCGCGGCACAGCAGGTGCGGTGGTGCATCTTCACTCGTGTCACTCCGTTGCGTTGTCGCTTATGCCAGACAACGACGAGGATTGCTTTCTGCCGACGCTGACACCCTATGCGATCATGCTTTTGGGGCGCGTAAAGCTCCTGCCGTTCTTTGTTCCTGGGGACCCGGCCATTGGGGATGCCGTGCGCGGTCTTGCGGGCAAACGTGCGGCCGTCATGCTCGCCAATCATGGTCCCGTTGTGGCGGGCAAGAGCGTCGAGAGTGCCTGCAACGCGATCGAAGAACTTGAGGCAACGGCCCGCCTTGCCCTCATAATGCGCGGGGTTCCGGCCCAGGCCTTGTCGGCCGAACAGGTGTCGCAGGTCGTCGCGAAATTTGATGTTGAGTGGGACCAGTGATGCAGTTTTCCGCCAATCTTGGCTTCCTGTGGACGGACCGCCCTCTGCCGGAGGCGATACACGCTGCGCAGGCCGCCGGATTCGCGGCGGTGGAGTGCCACTGGCCTTACGAGACCCCCGCGCAGGAGGTGCGGGCCGCACTCGCCGCATCGGGACTGCCGATGCTTGGTCTGAACACCATACGTGGGAAGCCGGGCGAAAACGGTCTCGCGGCACTCCCCGGGCGAGAGGTGGAGGCACGCGCGGCGATCGACCAGGCCATACAATACGCCGAGACAATTGGTGCGGGCGCCGTTCATGTCATGGCGGGTTTTTCTGACGGGGCGGGTGCGCAAGCAGCATTCGAAGCCAACCTGTCCTATGCCGCCGCACAGACTGACCGCACGATCCTGATCGAACCTTTGAACCGCCATGATGCACCGGGCTACTTTCTGAAAACAACGGATCAGGCCCGCGCGATCATCGAGCGTGTAAGCGCCCAAAACCTGAAATTGATGTTCGACTGTTATCACGTGGGCCGCACCGAGGGTGATGTTATCACCCGGCTGACCGAGCTGTTGCCTCTGATCGGACACATTCAATTTGCATCCGTTCCCGACCGGGGCCCTCCGGATCAGGGCGAGTTGAACTACGCGGCTATCTTTTCCCACATCGCTTCACTTGGCTGGACCGCACCGCTCGGCGCCGAGTTCAAGCCGCGCTCCCCCGGTGATATCCTCCACTGGGCCGAACCCCTCGCTTCGCACATCGAGGCGTGAGGAACAGCCGCCTATTTCCGAACGACCGAGCGGCGGAACGTCTTCGTGTGTTTCGACGTAGACGTCAGCCAGCGCGACCCGTTTATGCTATGAGTTGTGTGTCGAGACGTTGCGGATGTGTACCGGCAATTTAACTTCGGTTTCGCCATCCAGGGTGAAGATTGAACCGTTCCTGGTTACCATGAATGGCTCATGCCCGAGCCATCCAAGTGTTTCGCCAACTTGGACGACCCTGACCCTGTCTCCCATGCCAAACGAGGTTTCTTTGGCCAGCATTTGTGCTTCGGGGTGCAAGATACGTGTGGCGTGTGACGCGTTATCAACGTGGATTTCCGGCCTCTCGCCCGGGCTCAGCTCAACACCGGACGACACGGTAATGGTGCGGATGGTGGTTTCCCGGAGGCGCATCTCGTCCAGGGCAACTTCGCTTGTCAGCAGCGCGATGGCCCGGTGCGGGTGGATTGCGTTGTGCAGCGCGGTGACGACCGCGCCCATCTCGTTGCAGTGTCGCGTGGCGGCGCCATGATCAAAACGGCGCAGAACCGAGGGCATGTTGCCCCACCCGATATCCCCCTTGGTAGAGAGCGCGACAAACCCGGCGTCTGCCCCAGGGTTCGCGGCGATTACGTCATCGACGGCCTTCTGGGCTGAAAGACCGGAACCCATGGAAGCGAGGACGTTGGTATTCAATGGCTTGCCATCTTTGGCCACCATGTGCGGGAAGCGATGGCCTGTGACGAGGCCAACTCCGGGCGCCGCTGCGACAAACTGGGACAGGGGTGTGGGGCGGTTGGGCCCGCTTGAGATCAGCGCAGCATAGGGGGCGCTGAGAATGCGATCTGGCGGCTGGTCTGCGAATAATCCCTTGGTCCCGCCATCTTGTGTTTCTGCGCGGAGCAGTTCCTGGCTTTCGGTCAATACGGCAAGGCTGACAAAGCCTTTGATGGCTCCCCGTCCAACGGCTTCGACAGCTCGCAATCCGGCAAGCACCCCCGCGCCGGCCCAAGGCCCGGTGGCGGCGATCCCGATTGTCATATGGCAACCCAATGGCTGGGCGCAACTTCGCACAAAGGACCTGCTGGATAGTCTCCGATGATGGCTGGGCGCTTGCCGCGTTTGCGAGACGGGTCTGGCACAGGGGCGACGTCGAGGAGAGCCCGGGTGTAGGGGTGCTTCGGTTCGGCAAACAAACTCGCCGCTGGCCCCAGTTCCAAGATGCGACCGCTCCGCATCACAGCGACGCGGTCGGCGATCTGCCGAACCACGGCAAGATCGTGGGAGATGAAGAGCAGGGTGAGATTTTCGCTGCGCCTGAGCGTGTCGAGCAAATCGAGGACACGGGCCTGGATGGAAACATCCAGCGCCGATGTGGGTTCGTCGGCAACGACAAGTGAGGGGTTTGCGGCGATCGCACGGGCGATGGCGATGCGCTGTCGTTGTCCGCCAGAGAACTCGTGCGGGTAACGCAGTGCCATATCTGCATCAAGGCCAACCTTCTCCAACAGCCCCGCGACCTGATTGTTCCGGTCCTGTTTCGATAGGTTCTGATGAATGATGAGTGGCTCAACTATCGTTTTCCCAATGGTCTGTCTGGGATCGAGGGACGCATACGGGTCCTGAAACACCATCTGAACCTCGCGCCGCCGTGCCTGAAGGTCGCGTCCTGAGAGCGTCATCAAATCCGAGCCATTCAGAAGAACCTGCCCTGTGTCGGGCTCTGTCAGGCGGGCAATGACCCGGCCCAACGTAGTTTTTCCCGATCCGCTTTCGCCGACCAGCGCGAGTGTCTCGCCGCGATTGATATCAAGCGAGACGTCGTCCAGAGCTGTGTGTTTGTCATGACCGGAAAATAGGGCAGTGCGTTTCTTGAAGGTCTTGGTGATGTCATGCGCCTGCAAAAGAATGTCGGTGGCCCCTCTTTCGCGTTCGCTGATGCTGTCGATGCGTGGCACCGCGTCCAAAAGGGTTTGAGTGTAGACAGATTCCGGTTGTGCGAACACTTGAGCCGCCGGGCCGTATTCCTGGGTGCGTCCGGACTTCATCACCAGAACCGTGTCGGCCATTTCCGCAACCACGCCCATGTCATGGGTAATCAGGATCAGGCCAATCTGCGCGTCGGTTACGATCTGGCGCAGCAAGTCCAGTATTTGCGCCTGTACTGTGACGTCGAGTGCTGTTGTCGGTTCGTCTGCTATGAGGACCCGCGGATCGAGAAGCATCATCATCGCGATCACGACCCGTTGCCGCATGCCGCCGGACAATTCATGTGGATACTGCCGCATCTGTACGTCTGGCTCGGGGATGCCAACGCGATCCAACATCGCCTTGGCACGGCGTTTCGCCTCGACTGCATCGCATATCCCGTGGCTCAGCAGGGCCTCGGTCAATTGCAAGCCAATGGTGAGAACGGGTGTAAGCGCCGTCATCGGCTCCTGGAAGATCAGCCCTATCCCGGTGCCTCGGGGCGGTGCAGCCTCTTGCGACACGAGGTTGGTTCCATCAAACATCGCTGTCCCATGCGCCCGGGCCTTTGGTGGCAAAAGACCCATCAGCGCCTTGGCCGTCATGCTCTTACCTGAACCGCTTTCGCCTACGATGGACAGCACTTCGCCCGCTGAGAGATCGAAGCTGATCCCGTCAACCAAGGGCGCATCTCCAAGATGGACGGCCAGGTCGCGCACGGACAGAAGCGCGCTCATTTCCGCTCGACCGGATCGAGGCTCGTCCGTAGCCCGTCGCCCAGCAGATTGAACCCCAAAACGGTCAGGGCGATGGCAAGACCCGGAATGGTCATGAGCCAGGGCGCGCGGTTGATGTAGTCTCGTGAGCCCGCGAGCATATAGCCCCATTCCGACGTTGGCGGTTGCGCTCCAAGCCCGAGGAAACTGAGGCCGGCAGCGGCGAGGATAGCCGTAGAAACGCCCAGCGTGGCCACCACGATCATTGTTGGCAGGACGTTCGGCAAAAGGTGTGCCAGCAACAGTCGAACTGGTCCGGCCCCCGCAGCGACACTGGCTTCGAAGTAGGGTTTCGAGGTCTCGACCAACGCCGCTGAATAGCAAGTGCGCGCATAAAACGGGATGCCTGCGACACCAACGGCGATCACGGCGTTCTGCAGACTTGGCCCCAAGACGGCGACAAAACTGAGGGCGATAAGGGTTTCGGTGAAGGAAAACAGTACATCCGTGCCACGCATCAGGATCGCTTCGACCCAGCCGCGGCGGAAGGCAGCGATCATGCCGACCGCCATGCCGAGGGTCAGTGATATGCCCACGGCAACCGCACCGATCAAAAGCGTCACGCGAGCTCCGAATATGATCCTTGAAAACATGTCGCGCCCGAACTCATCAGTGCCCAGAAGGTGTTTGTCCCCCGGCGGCAAGAACCGCCCGCCGGCCCCCATCTTGGTAGGGCTAAAGGGGGCCAACATCTCTGCAAACGCGGCACAAATGACAAGAAGCACGACAATTGCGAGTCCGATGACACCGCTGGGCGAACTAAGCAACCTGCGCCAGAAACCCGGAGGCGTTTGTCTCACAGCCGCCATCTCAGCTCCTGCGGATGCGCGGGTCGAGCACGGCGTAGATCGTGTCAATTGCAATGGCGACAACGACCACAACAACTGAGAACGTCAGGATAAAGCCCTGAATGATCGGATAGTCGCGCTGGAAGATCGCCTCAACCGCCATGCGACCCACCCCGTTCCAAGAAAAGATGTTCTCGACAACGATTGCGCCGCCCATCATGAACGCAAATTGCAATCCCATCATGGTGACGACCGGCAAAAGCCCGGCCCGCAGTACATGGCGACGCAGGACAAGCGCCTTCGGCAAACCCTTGGCGAAGGCGGTCTGTACGTAATCTTGGCTCATGATGTCGATCATTGAGGAGCGTGTGAGGCGCGCAAAGATAGCGGCGTTGGAAAGCCCAAGCGTCAGGGCCGGGAGGATCAAGTTGAGCCAACCGTTTCCGCTGACTGGCAACCAGCCAAGCTCGAGTGCGAAGTAAAACAGCAGCAATAAACCAAGCCAGAAATGCGGCATCGAAATCCCCGCGATCACAACCATCATCAAGGCAATATCGGTCAGACTGCCTTCGTTGTAGGCGGCGAGGAACCCGATCGGCACGCCAATCAGGATCGCAACAAACATGGCAGAACATGCGAGCAGAAGGGTGTTGGGTAAGCGCTGCAGGATCACGTCCAGCACGGGTTGACCACCGCGGATCGTATTGCCGAGATCGCCCTGAACCAGCCGCTCGATGAACATGGCGTATTGCACTGGTATCGGTCGATCGAGCCCGAGTGAACGCCGCACCTCCTCGATTTGTTCGGGTGTCGTGCCCTGACTTTGCGCGTACATAATTTGCACCGGATCGCCCGGCACGGCATGGATCAACAGAGTCACGAGTATGGTCGTGATCCAGATTGTAAGGGCACCCATTGCTATTCGGGTGCCAAGAAACCGCCACATGGTAAAGTGCCCCTCAACGTGATGCCCCGGGCCGAAACGCCCGGGGCATACTCAGCCTTTATCCGCCAAGCTTCACATCCGAGAAGTTCGGATAGACGAAGGGGGCGACAAAAAAGCCCTCGACCTCGGGCCGCACGGCAAAGACCCATTCCCAGCCCGGTGTGTAAAGAGGCACGTGGATCGCGTTTTCCAGGAGGTATTTGAAGACCTCCTGTACCTTCGCTTTGCGCGCGTCAACATCCGTCAGCACCCGGGTCTCGTCCAGCATTGCGTCCAACTCCGGTGAGGTGTAGCCGCGATAGGCGCCGGGCGTGTGCCAAAGCGCATAGAGAATATCGGGGTCATACCAAGACCAGGTCATCATATCCATGGATCCGGTGGTGCCCTCGGTATTCTCGTTTTCCTGCCGAACGCGGGCGTTGAGCGAGCCGATATCCATGATCTCGATCGATGCCTTAATACCGACTTCGGCCAATTGGGCCTGGAAGACTTCGCCGAGCTTCTGCCGGTTGCCGCCAGTCCAAACCAAGAGCGCTGTCTCAAGAGGATTGTCGGCGGTGTAACCGAGTTCGGCCAGAAGCGCCCTGGATTTCTCTGGATCGTAAGCCGGGCGATACTTGGCGCAAATATCCTGATCGTTGCCGAACACGCCGCGCGAAACCGGACAATTTTCTTGGATGGACAGATCGCCATAGATCAAACCGATGGCCGCGGCAGCGTCTGTGGCATGGGCAACAGCCAAACGCGCCCGCACATCGTTGAACGGCGGGCGATGAACTGCAAACTCCCAAAAGACGTTCTGGCCCGTATTTTCGGCCACAATGATCGAGAGCTCGCCTTCATCCTTGATCATCGGAACATCGTCGAATGGTGGCTCGGCAATGTGTACTTCACCCGTCTTGAGCGCGGCCAGACGGGCCTGTGGTTCAGGTACAACAGCGATAATCAGCCCATCCTCGTAAGGGGCGCCGGGGTTCTCGGCCAGTTTGCCAAAGTTCTTGTAGTCGGCGTTCTTCTCCAGAACGATCCGGTCCCCCTTTGTCCATGAGACCAGTTTCCAGGGTCCGGAGCCGATGGCCGATGTGGTGCCAAAGCCTTCGCCGTTGCTATCACAGATGATGGACGAAAAACTGTCTGCGAGGAAAGGGATCAAAGCGACGAAGGGCGTTTCCAACGTTAACTTTACCGTCAAGGGATCGATGATCTCGGCGCTGGTAATCGGGCCCCAACTGCCTTTCGTCACGCTGGGGGTGTCTTCGCTGAAGGCCGCGTCGATAGTGTATTTTACGTCGTTGGCATCCAGCGGTGTCCCGTCATGGCAGATCACTCCGTCTTCGAGGCTGAATGTGTATTCGGTGCCGTCCTCGTTCGCTTCCCACGACTTCGCAAAGTGAGGAACCGGCAGGCCATCCGCATCAGTCGCGAGGAGTGTGTCGTAAACCAGGCTCCAAACCTGCAATGACAATGTGCTGGTCGCGCGATGCGGGTCGAGCGAGTCGATATCACCGTAACGTGCCCAAACAATGTCGTCGGCGGTGGCCGATGTTGCCAACCCTGCGGCAAGCGCAATGGCCCCGGCAGTACGGCACAAGGGTCGTCCGAAAAACTTCATGTGATCTTCCTCTCTGTTAGAGCGTCGGCGGTATGGCAGCCGAGCAAAGGCCGGAGGCTCTGCGCCAGGCAAAACTCTCGGGCGCACCGGGATTGATCCCGATGGCAAACCTTTTTTGTCGATTTTCTAGTGGGTTGCTCCCCAGTGAGGAACGCTAGGGATGAACAGTCAGTGCGTCAAAAAGTTTGCAATCTTGACTGTTCTTTTTTCACTTTTGACTCTTTTTGGGTAATTTTCGCCGACAGGACACGCGCAATTGACGCCACTTACCCTGCATCCCCCCACTCGGCATGGATGCCATCGATGTAGCGCAGTCGTTCGACCGCGTTTTGGCCCAGCCTATCCGCGACGGCCATGCAGAGGTACGTGATGACGGAGACAGGTGCCGCCAGAGAGTCAAAATATGTCAACCCACTCGTGCGGCAACGCAACGTGACTTCGGCCAGTTCCGGGCTTCCAGCATTGGTCAGATCAGTCACCGAAATCGTTTTGGCTTCGGCCAGCCGTGCCGATTGCAGGATTGATCTCAGGGTGCGGGTTCTGCGACCGATCGCCAGGGCAAGCACCGAGTCCGTTGGCCGGATCGACGCAAATTCCTCTGGAACCGAAAACCCTCCAAGTGGGATCATCCGTATGTCTGGTTTTACTTTGATTAACTGAGCTCGCGCGAAATGCGCCAGCGGGTAGTTGTCGCCAAAACCGACCACCCAAATCTTTTCGGCCCTCGCGAGGTAGGTCACCGCAGATCTCAAGTCATCGCTTCGGATTGCTTCGATCGTTCGGATTAGATTTTGGACGTCTGATGCGAGGTGATCGGCCAGATCGCCGCGGCCGCTCAGGTTTGGGACGGGTGCGGAATATACGTTTTTCCGGTAATCGCTGTCGTCACGGCCCACCCGCGCCATGCGCTGCGCGGTTTTGAAGCTTGGAAAGCCAAGTCGTTTAAAAAACCTTGCGGTCGTTGCTTTAGACACCTTGGCTTGTGAAGAAATCTCGGCTGCGGTGTGAAGAACAAGACTGTCAGGGTACTCCAGAAAGTGATCCGCCAGCAGTCGCTCAGATTTGGTCAGCTCATCGAAGCTTTCCAGAATGCGTTCGGAAAGCCGGGCGGTCTTCTCATTCTGATCGTTCATATTTGACTACTTTTGGTGGATCGTGAAACAAACTACTCATCATCGGGCTGCTTTGGCAAAGGGATTGCCGGATATGACATTCTCACTCTTGGCCCGTGATCCGCAGAGCGGTGCCCTTGGCGGTGCGGCGGTAACTGGCAATCTGTGCGTCGGTGCTTGGGTGCTGCGCGGTCGGCCCGGGGTCGGTATCTCGGCCAGCCAGGGCCACTACCCCAGTACGCTCTGGGGAGAAAACGTTCTCGATGAAATGAGAAGCCGAGTCGAGACCGACCGGGCAATCAAAAACACGGTGGCGCCCGATGGCGGACGCGCTTTCAGGCAGTTGGTCGCGCTCAGTCAGTACGGCCAGGGTGGTGCTTTCTCCGGCCAAGGCAACGTCGCGCAGGTCTCGCATCTGATCCAGGCCGATGTTTGTTCAGCTGGAAACATGTTGACAACGACGCGTGTCGTTGAAGCGGCGGTCGACGGATACAGAGCGGCGTCGGGGAGTCTGCTGCGTCGGTTACTGAATGGGCTCGAGTTTGGTGCCGCAGAAGGCGGTGATGTGCGTGGCCTCATGTCAGCCGCTGTCCTCATCGTTGCTGTAGACCATCCCCCGATCGACCTCAGGATCGACTTTTCTACTGACCCGCTTGGCGACCTGGCAAACTTGGTCGCCCGGGTCGAAAAAGAGGACTACGTCCGCTGGATGCAAGCCCTGCCGACGCGGGAGGGGCCTTTCCCAACCCACTAGTGCGCATAGATGGGGCTGTTAGCCGGACAATCGACGACGATCGGGGAAGAGCACAATCTGCCTAGCCGGCGTGTCTTCAACTTCTGAGCCTCCAGCAGCATGATGCGCTAATTGGCACGGACTTCCACACCAGCGTATTTGGTCGACCAATCGCAAAAGGTCGTATCACTGACTTCATCCTGGCGACACTGTGCACCCGCGCCCAACCGAGACTGTTTTCCCTTGGCCAGCGCTTGCTGGTCGCCGCTGCGAATGGCTCTTGCACAGGCCAGTCGTGCCCAATAGAAGGCCCCAAATTCGCTCAACGCGCATGCCCGGTCGTGCGCTAACTCACCTATGGGGATATCCGATGCAGGTCACCGAGACGCTGAACGAGGGTTTGAAACGCGGCTATTCGATTGTCGTGACCGCCGCCGAACTGGACGAAAAGGTCAACGCTAAACTTGTCGAGGCGCAGCCGGAGATCGAGATGAAGGGCTTTCGCAAGGGGAAGGTTCCTATGCCGCTGCTGAAAAAGCAGTTTGGTCAGCGTCTGATGGGCGAAGTCATGCAGGAAAGTATCGATGGCGCGATGTCCAAGCATTTCGAGGACAGCGGCGACCGGCCTGCCTTGCAGCCTCAGGTCAGGATGACCAACGAGGATTGGAAAGAAGGCGACGATGTTCATGTCGAGATGAACTATGAGGCGCTGCCGGTAATCCCCGAAGTGGATAT
The DNA here is from genome assembly GCA_038521825.1 of Pseudomonadota bacterium. GTDB lineage: Bacteria > Pseudomonadota > Alphaproteobacteria > Rhodobacterales > Rhodobacteraceae > JBCBKL01. The sequence goes on from JBCBKL010000003.1 coordinate 41,243, forward strand.
GGCTGCGATCGCGCTTGAGCGTTTGGTGGTGAAGGCCGACGATGCTGCGGTTGACGAAGCGCTCGGCAACCTCGCAGAAACGGCACAAGACTTTAAGGCCCGCAAGAAGGGATCGAAAGCTAAGGATGGCGATCAGGTTGTGATCGACTTTGTGGGCAAGGTTGACGGAGAGGCTTTCGAGGGCGGCAGCGCCGAAGACTATCCGCTGGTCATTGGTTCCGGCAGCTTCATCCCCGGCTTTGAAGAGCAGCTGGTCGGTGCAAAAGCGGGTGAAGAGCCGTCAGTGACGGTGACCTTCCCCGAAGAATACCAGGCCGAGAACCTCAAAGGTAAGGAAGCGGTCTTTGATTGCGTCGTCAAAGAGGTCAAGGAGCCGGTTGCAGCGGCCATCGACGATGAACTGGCGAAAAAGTTTGGTGCTGACGATCTGGAGGCTCTGAAAGGTCAGATCGGCGAGCGGCTGGAAGCGGAATATGCGGGCGCGGCCCGCGCGGTCATGAAACGCGCGCTTCTCGACAAGCTGGATGAAATCGTCTCCTTCGATTTGCCGCCCAGCCTTGTTGAGGCCGAGGCCGGCCAGATCGCGCATCAGCTGTGGCACGAGGAAAATCCCGAGGTCGAAGGTCACGACCACGACAAGATCGAGCCAACAGACGAGCACAACGCGCTGGCCGAGCGCCGGGTGCGCCTTGGTCTCCTGCTGGCCGAGCTGGGCCGCCAGAACGAGATCGAAGTGTCGGACGCCGAGATGAGCCAGGCCATCATGGGGCAGGCGCGCCAGTATCCGGGTCAGGAGCGTCAGTTCTTCGAGTTCGTGCAACAAAACCAGCAGATGCAGCAGCAGATCCGGGCGCCGCTGTTTGAAGACAAGGTCGTCGATCACATCTTTGAGCAGGCAAAGATCTCTGAAAAAGAGATCGACAAGGATACGTTGCAAAAGGCGGTCGAGGCGCTCGACGAAGAGTAGCCGATGGATCACGCGACAGGGCGGCTGGACCGATCGCGGTCGCCCTTCGTACCGCACCGGCATTCATATCCAAATCCGAGAAATACAGGCTATGGTTGCATTCGATGCCGAATGTCCGCGCAACGATCCCGAGCAGCTTGGCAGACTGTTTCAAACTGTTATCCAATGAGCGCGGGTATTAACCAAATTTACTAAAAATCTGACGTAATTGGGTTATTCGCGTTGCTAAACTGTCAGAGAAATGAGACATTCGTGACAGTCTAGGTTTGTGCCGCTCGTCGCCAGAATACAACATAAAGGCGAGTTGGGATGATTGGGGGACTGCCATGTTTGGCAACTTACGGAAGTGTACTGCGGTCGTTGTGACGACTGCTGTTCTATTATCTTGTTCATCTGTCTCAGCTGATGTGACAGCTCTGAAAATATTTGACGGCTTGTCGAATGGTAAGAGCGATTTTGGGACGCTGAGCTACGGCTCGGACCGCATTGTCATCGCCGACACTCTTATTGGTGTGACGGGTGGGGCGACCGTACAGCGTCGCGGCTTCACGATTGCGCCTGCTGGACCAGGCAGAACCCTCGCTCCGCGCGGTACTGGTCAGTCTGGCGGTACGCTTTTGGGTTCGGTGTCCGACGATGGTAGTTCGTCAGGCGGGCAGCCGTCCGGCGACGGCGTCACGCTGACATTCGACGAAATGATCACCGCCCTTGGTTTCGAAATCGACGACCTGCTCGATTGCTGCGACACCACATCACCGGAAGTGGTGGTGCTAGTGGACGATGAAGAGCCGGTGATCTTTACTGCGACCGACCTGATCATCGATGATACGGGATCCGACGATGGCGGTACCGACTTCGTGACAATTATCGGCGACGAAGACGGGTTCAGCGAAGTGACCATCAGCATCCCCGATGGGCAGGGTGGCGGCACCCCTGCTTTGGGCGGTGAGGTATTCATCCTGACTGACGCTGGGACCTCGGACACCTCGCTGCCGAGGACCGCTTCGTCGGTTCCTCCGGTACCATTGCCGGCCGGCGGCTGGTTATTGATCGTTGCACTTGCCGGTTTCGGGCTCGTGCGTCGCCAAAACTCGGCGTAACCTGCCGTAGAATATCTGCATTCGACAGTGTGGTAGTGAGCCCGCTGGTTCCGCACCCAAACGCCCGATTCTCAACAGTTTTTCCGCCTCAGCGCTTTCTACTGGTTTCCGATCGGAACGCTCGACCGTTGATTCACATCAATGCTGCGACATGACGCGCATGTCATTGTGATTGAACGCTTTGCATGGAACCTATATTCATTCTAAAAGCAGATACATTCCAAAGGCGGAATGTGTCATCTTCCGCCTAAACGAGTGGGATGCAAATGATGAGGGGGCCTGTCTTGGACTATACCGCGAAACTCGATACCGCGATCCAGCGCCTGCATGACGAAGGCCGGTACCGGACCTTCATCGATATCGAGCGGACCAATGGACAATTCCCGCACGCCACTTGGACGGCCCCCGACGGCACGCAAAGACCTATCACGGTATGGTGCGGGAATGATTACCTCGGCATGGGGCAGAACCCGATCGTACTTGCGGCGATGCACGAGGCTCTTGAAGCGACTGGCGCCGGTTCAGGCGGAACCCGCAATATCAGTGGGACGACCGTCTATCACAAACGGCTCGAGGCCGAACTGGCCGATCTTCACCGGAAAGAATCGGCGCTGTTGTTCACGAGCGCGTATATCGCAAACGACGCCACACTTTCGACTTTGCCCAAGTTGTTTCCCGGTCTGATCATTTATTCCGACGAATTGAACCATGCCTCGATGATCGAAGGCGTGCGCCGTAATGGCGGGGCCAAACGGATCTTCCGCCACAATGACGTCGAGCATCTGCGCAGTCTTTTGGAAGCCGATAATCCGAACGTGCCGAAGTTAATCGCATTCGAGTCGATCTATTCGATGGATGGCGACTTTGGCCCGATCGAGGCGATCTGCGATCTGGCTGATGAATTCGGCGCGCTGACCTATATCGACGAGGTTCACGCCGTCGGCATGTACGGACCGCACGGCGCGGGCGTGGCCGAACGCGACGGGCTGATGGGGCGTCTCGACATCATCAACGGCACACTGGCAAAGGCGTATGGTGTGATGGGCGGTTATATCGCGGCATCTGCCAAAATGTGCGATGCAATAAGGTCTTACGCGCCGGGTTTCATATTTACTACGAGCCTTCCGCCTGCGGTTGCAGCGGGCGCTGCAGCGTCGGTGGCGCATCTCAAGCAGGCGCAAGAGTTGCGCGACGAACATCAAACTCAGGCCAAGATTCTGAAGCTGCGGCTCAAGGGTTTGGGCCTACCGTTGATCGACCATGGCAGCCACATCGTGCCGGTGATGGTCGGCGATCCGGTGCACACCAAGATGATTTCCGACATGCTTCTGGAAGAGCATGGGATCTATGTGCAGCCGATCAATTTCCCAACCGTACCGCGGGGAACGGAGCGGCTGCGCTTCACGCCCTCACCGATCCATGGACCCAAAGAGATCGATGCATTGGTGCACGCAATGGACGAACTTTGGTCGCATTGTGCGCTCAATCGCGCTGAGTTGTCCGCTTAGTATACGAATCCGTGTAATACCGTTTGGCTTATGTTAGCGTTTCGGAAACAAAGTGGCGCTAGCCGAATCGAGCGGGACGATTTTGGCGATTGCGGATGCACGGGGCAGAAGAATGATCGGGCGGAAGGCCGGCAAAGACGTGGAAGAGGAAAGTGTCAAACTAAAGGGGTTTGACGACTTTGAGTTGCGTCTTGGCGACACGATGCGCGGCGAACGCGCGACGATGGGCAAATCTCTCCTGGATGTTCAACGCGAACTGCGCATCAAGGCGAGTTATATCGCCGCGATAGAAAACTGCGATCCTGGCGCGTTTGATACGCCGGGCTTTATCGCAGGATATGTTCGCTCATACGCCCGCTATCTGAATATGGACCCGGACGAAGCGTTCGAGACGTTTTGCGAGGAAAGCGGGTTTTCGGTTGCACATGGCATGTCCGAACATGCCTCGGGCATTCGTCGCTCCTCACGTGAAGAACGCCTTTCGCGAGGCCTCGGCAACGACATCTTCTCGAATTCGGCCACGCCCTTCATTCCAGAAGGCGAGGCGATTTTTTCCGGCATCGAACCGCGGGCCGTCGGGTCATCGCTGGTGCTGTTGGGCCTGATCGGTCTGATCGGTTTCGGTGGTTATACCGTTCTGCAAGAAGTGCAGCGCGTTCAGGTCGCACCCGTTGAACAGGCGCCGGTCGTATTTGCCGATCTGGACCCGCTTGATGCTGCGGCAGAGATACCAATCGAAGCGCCGGGGGCCGAGCTTGCATCCAGCTCTCAACCTGCGCGCCGGGCTGAAGCGCTGGACCGGCTCTACCGGCCGCAGGCGCTTGATGTTCCGGTTCTGGTGGCCCGCGACGCGCCGATCGCCACGCTCGACCCGCGAGAAATCGGCAACTTCGCTCAGCCGGCAAAACCGGAAGCCGACGAGACCGCGATTGCCCGCGCCATTCTTGACGAGCAAACCCCGTCGCTCGCGCCTTTGCCGCCCGTGCCGCAGGTCGTCGAAGAACCTGGGCCGCGCCTGCAGATGGTTGCCGTACGCCCGGCATGGGTCCGTGTTCGGGCAGCCGACGGGACGGTCATATTCGAAGGCGTCATGGAGCCGGGGGCAGCCTGGGATGTCCCTGCAACCGAAGAACCGCCGGTGCTGAGGGCAGGGGAGAGCGGCGCGATCTACTTCGCAATGGGTGACGATTTCTATGGGCCGATTGGCGCACCGGGTGCTGTGACCTCGGGTCTGCCGCTGACGGTTGCCGCGCTCAAGGATCGCTTTGACGTTGCCGATCCGAATGCGGATCAGGGTCTGACCCGTTATGCAGAGGCGCGGGAACAGTCGCTCCAGACTGAGTAGACGCCCATTGCGAGGGCATCCCGCCCTGTCTATCTTGCGGGCAACAGCATCTGTCAAAGGCCCGCCCCTATGTCGCTCAACCACATCCGCCCGTGGCGCAACATCTATCGCCGCCAGAGCCGTCAGATCATGGTTGGCGACGTTCCGGTTGGGGGTGACGCGCCGATCAGCGTGCAGACAATGACCAATACGCTGACGACCGATGTGGCGTCAACGGTGGCTCAGGTTCAGGCGGCTGCTGAGGCCGGCGCAGACATCGTGCGGATCAGCGTACCTGACGAAGCATCTTCGAAAGCGCTGAAAGAGATTGTGTCGGAAAGCCCGGTTCCCATCGTTGCCGACATCCACTTTCACTACAAACGCGGGATCGAAGCCGCAGAGGCGGGCGCGGCCTGCCTGCGCATCAATCCGGGCAATATCGGCTCGGAAGAGCGGGTGCGCGAGGTTATTAAAGCCGCACGCGACCATAATTGTTCAATGCGGATTGGCGTGAACGCGGGCTCTCTCGAGAAACATCTGCTGGAAAAGCATGGTGAGCCGACGCCCGAAGCGATGGTCGAGAGCGGCCTCGATCACATCAAGATCCTGCAGGACAACGATTTTCATGAATTCAAGATCAGCTGCAAAGCTTCTGACGTCTTTATGGCGGCGGCAGCCTATCAGGCCTTGGCAGAGGCGACGGACGCGCCCATTCATCTTGGCATCACCGAGGCGGGCGGGCTGACCAGCGGTACGATCAAGTCGGCCATCGGCCTTGGCAACCTGCTGTGGATGGGCATTGGAGACACGATCCGCGTGAGCCTCAGCGCCGATCCCGTGGAAGAGGTCAAGGTCGGGTACGAAATCCTGAAGTCGCTGGGCCTGCGTCACCGTGGCGTTAACATCATCTCGTGCCCCTCATGCGCGCGGCAGGGCTTTGACGTGATAAAGACCGTCGAAAAGCTGGAAGAGCGGCTGGAGCACATCAAGACACCGATGAGCCTGAGCATCATCGGGTGCGTGGTTAACGGGCCGGGCGAGGCGCTGATGACGGATGTTGGTTTTACCGGCGGTGGAAACGGGGCGGGCATGGTCTATCTGGCTGGGCAGCAAAGTCACAAGATGGGCAATGACCAGATGATTGATCACATTGTCGAGCAGGTTGAGAAGAAAGCTGCAGAGCTCGACGCGGCCGAGGCTCAGGCCGCTGAGTAATGTACATTTCGGTCACGGGCCTTAGGCTCAGGTCGAGCATTGTCTTGCCGCTCTTTTGGTGGCACGCGACCCACTCAATGATCCAGGCAAAGCGCGCGGATGGAAACCGCTTTGCCGATGCCCGAAACGTCGATGGCGTCTATCATACCCTGACGGCTTGGCATGACCGAAAGGCGATGCTGGTCTATCTGGGCTGTGGTGCACATCTGCGAGCCATGCGGATTTTCGACCTGATCGGTTCCGGACGCGTCCATGGTTTCGAAGCAGAACAGGTGCCGGACTGGCCTGAGGCACTTCGGTTATGGAAGGCCTATGGGCGAGACGCAGGCGTTTAGCCAGCTTCGCTTCGAACGACGCCAAGTTGGAACCTGCCCGGAGCGGGATAGGTCAGTCCGAAACCTGTTGTGTTGAACAACCGACAGGGCTGGAGACGCCGATCATCCTCAGCCCCGTTGCTCGGCTACCATTTCGGCCATCCCGTCATAGGGAACAAAGCCGCGCAGCAACTCATCCCCCAGCACGAAGGTTGGAGTACCCGAGATCTGCAGCCGCTGAGCCAGTGCCCGCGTTTCCCGCAAGACGTTTGTCACCTCTTCGCTGTCCATACGGGCCTCGATCGCGTCTACGTCCAAACCGAAGGTAGAGGCCAGTCGGCGCAGGCTGAGCATCGTGACGTCACCTGACAATTCCATCAGCGCGTCGCTCATCTGTTTGTATGCTTCATCGCCCGCCACCTGCTTAGTCGCGACGGCAAAACGCGATGCCAGCAGGGATTGTTCACCGAGGATTGGGAATTCCTTGACGACTAACCGGATATTTCCGTCGGTTTCGATCAGCTTGGCCACTTCCGGGTGGGCCCGCTTGCAGTATCCGCAGCGGTAATCCAGGAACTCGACCAGGGTGATATCGCCCTCGGGGTTGCCGCCGACCCATGAGAACCCGTCTTCGAAAATGGCCTCGCTGTTTTGCGTTACCAACTCCACATCGGCGCGGGCGCGATCGGCGGCCTGCCTTTCCTCGAAGACCTCGACGGCCTCCATGATCACCTCGGGGTTTTCAAGCAGGTAGTTGCGAACCTCTTCGCGGAAGATGGCGCGTTCCTCGTCCGTCATCTGCGTCAGGTCCATCGCCGCGACGGGCACCGCGAGCAGAAGCGACAAGGCGAGGGGGATCAGGCGGTTAAACATTTGCGTTATCTCCGTTTCTTGGCGGCGCGTTCCGATGCAAGGAGCACATCTTGCGCTCGTTGCCAAGGGCCGGACCCTTCGGGCAGTAGATCGGTGGCGCGTTTAGCGTGGATGCCGGCGTCTTCTAGGCGTCCGGACAGGGCGTAGCGTTCGGCGGTCACCAATGAAGCCATGCCGCGCTGGCCCGACCGCGCGTAAGCGACCGATAAGTCCCGCAACATCGATCCGTCGCGAAAGTCGATGGCCCGTGCCTGTTCAAGTACGTCGCGGGCCGTGTTGACGTTGCCCGTGGCCAGCAGAGCGCGACCATAGCCTGCAAGTATCAACGCCTCACGCGGGGCAAGTTGCACGCCCCGGCCGTACGCATTGGCGGCGGCAGCGAATTGACGGCTTTCCATCAGGATTTGTCCGCGAAGGTCATGCAGGAAAGGATCATTAGGCCGGACCGCGATCGCCTTATCGATGGATCGCAGCGCATTCTTGGTCTTGGATTGGCGGTGGTAGGCGACGGATTCCCGGATGAGCTTTACGTCCTGATAACCACTGTCGCCGAGCCGCCGCATGGTCCAGCTTGGGCTACGCTCGAACGCTGTCAGCTTGCCCTTGGCCCGCGCAAACCAATAGTCGGCGGTGTCGTTGGGTGCGCTGTTGTCGCCATAGGCCGCAACATAGCCTTCGAGCGCGCGAACGCGGTCGCGAGACAGGGGGTGGGTGCGGGCGTAGGCGTCCTGCCGCCCCTCACTCAGAACCTCCTGACCGCTGAAGATCCGCATCACGTCCAGCATTCCTTGCGGCGAAACTCCAGCGGCGCGCATGTAGCGCACGGCGGATTGGTCGGCAGAGGCTTCCTCGGCCCGCGTATGTCTGAAGAATTGTCGTTGCGCCGCACTTTGGGTTCCAAGGGCAATGCCGGCTGCTGCCTCCCCACCGCCAGCAGCGGCTGCGAGCGTTGCGAGTGCCATACCAAGCCCAGCGGCCGTTCGTGCGGTTCCAAGGTTCGTTATGCGCCGGGTGATATGCCCGTTGGCGATATGGGCGGCCTCATGTGCAATGATTGCCTGCAGCATGTCGGCCCGTTCCATCCGCTGAACGAGGCCAGAATTGACGAAAATAATATCGTTGCTCACCACAAAGGCGTTCAGATCGCCGTCATCCACCACTAGTATCTTGACCCGCGAAGGGCTGAGTCCAGCGGCCTTCAACACCGGAGCGCCAACCTGTTTCAGCGCGTATTCCATGTCGGCGTCGCGCAGCAGGGTGATGGCCTGAGCCGCCCCGGCAAGAACCATGAGCATCAAGGCCATTGACGCGGCGCGGAAGGCGGTGTGAAACCCCATGGCCCGATCATAGGAGAGCCCATGCGAACCTCAAGCCGTAGCGCTGTCGATCCCTTCATTGTGATGGATGTGATGGAGGCGGCGCGCAAAGCCGAAGCCGGGGGCCGCCATGTCATTCACATGGAGGTTGGCCAGCCCGGAACTGGCGCGCCGCGCGCTGCCACAAAGGCTTTGGCTCGCGCCATGGAGGAAGGGCCGCTTGGCTATACAGTGGCTTTGGGCCTGCCCGAATTGCGGGCCCGGATCGCGCGGATGTATGCCGATTGGTATGGCGTCGATCTGAACCCAGACCGCGTGGTGGTCACTCCGGGCTCATCTGGCGGCTTCATCCTGGCCTTCACGGCGCTCTTCGATTCCGGCGACCGGGTGGGCATTGGGGCACCGGGCTATCCCAGTTACAGGCAGATCCTCAGCGGGCTTGGCCTGACGCCGGTCGACATTCAGACCGCGCCCGAAAACCGCCTGCAACCCGTTCCCGCCGATCTGGCCGGTCTTGATTTGCGGGGCCTCATGGTCGCTTCACCCGCTAACCCCACGGGCACAATGCTGGATTGTGCCGCGATGACGGCGCTGATCGAGGCGGCGAATGGGATCAGCTTTATTAGCGACGAGATTTATCACGGTATCGAGTACGAGGCCAAAGCGGTCACCGCGCTTGAGATCACCGATGAGGCCTATGTCATCAATTCGTTTTCTAAGTATTTCAGCATGACGGGCTGGCGTATTGGCTGGATGGTCGTGCCAGAGGATCATGTGCGTGTGGTCGAACGGATCGCCCAGAACATGTTCATCTGCGCGCCCCATGCCAGCCAGGTCGCCGCCTTGGCCGCCATGGATGCGGATGGCGAATTGCAGGCCAACCTTTCGGTTTATAGTGCCAACCGTGCGCTGATGCTGGAAGGGTTGCCAAAGGCGGGCTTCACCAAGATCGCACCGCCCGATGGGGCGTTTTATGTCTATGCCGATATCTCGGACCTGACGGATGACAGCCATGCTTTTGCGAATGAGATCCTTGAGAAGGCCGGCGTTGCCGTCACCCCCGGTCTCGATTTCGACAAGGAGCGCGGGCACCAAACGTTGCGCTTTTCCTATGCCCGCAGTACGGCGGATATCGAAGAGGGTCTGGCCCGGCTCAAAACTTTCATGGAGACGCGTGCGTGATCCGCGTTCTGTGTGCGATCTGGTTGATGGCCGGGGTAGCCGTCGCGCAGGAACTGACCGGGATTGCCCGCGTAGATCCGTTGAAAAGCACGATCGAGGACGGTTGGTTTGGCCAGGCGACCCTGACCTTGTCGCTAAGCCAGGGCGTGCCCTACCGCGTCTACACGCTCGACGCGCCGCCCCGCCTGGTCGTAGATTTTCGCGAAGTGGATTGGGGGTTGTTGCGCCCCCAAGATTTGCTGCCCGAGCCGGGTGCGATTGAGAGCCTTCGCTTCGGCGCGTTTCGACCAGGTTGGTCCCGGCTGGTCGCGGCACTTGCCCGGCCCAAGCTGCCGGATGAGATCGCCATGCAAGTGGACCCCGAAAGCGGTGGCGCGACGCTGACGATCAGCCTGCGCCCCGCAGATGCCGATTCCTTCGCGGCGCGGTCTGGCGCGCCGGACGATGCCTTGCCGCAGCCGATCCCGCGCCAGCAACCTTCCGCCGCCGACGCCTTTGTGGTTGTCATCGATCCGGGTCATGGCGGGGTCGATCCCGGCGCCGATGGTGACGGGACACCAGAAAAGGACTTGATGCTGAGCCTTGCCATCGAGCTGCGCGAGGCACTGCGCCGGGCGGGCGATGTCGATGTGGTCTTGACCCGCGATAGGGATATCTTCGTGTCGCTGCCCCGCCGCGTTGCAATCGCGCACGAAGCGGGCGCTGACCTGTTCCTTTCGCTGCATGCCGACGCCCTTAGCCAGGGGCAGGCGCGCGGTGCGACTGTTTATACCCTGTCGGACGATGCCAGCGACGCGGCCTCGGCCCGGCTTGCAGCTCAGCATGATCGGGATGATATTCTGTCTGGCGTCGATCTGACCCGCGCGGACGACGTGGTGGCGGGCGTTTTGATGGATCTGGCGCGGCAGGAGACCGCGCCGCGCTCCGATGATCTGGCCGCGGCTCTGATCGCATCGATGACCCAATCTGGCGGCCCCATGAACAGCCGCCCCCGACGCGAGGGCGCGTTCAGCGTTCTCAAAAGTGCGGATATTCCTTCAGTGCTGATCGAGGTCGGCTTTCTGTCGGATCAGCGCGATCTGATGAACCTGCGCGATCCGGCATGGCGTGCAGACATGGTGCAGGGGCTGACGCGCGGTATCTTGACGTGGCGTGACGACGATCTGGCAAAGGCACCGCTGCGCAGAAAATAGCTCTTTCGGCGCCGCCGCCTCTTTTGACCCTTGCCGGGCCATCGCATATAGAGGTGTAAAGACCTCAAACAGGGGCAAGCGATGTTGCGGTTCATCTTTTCGTTCTTCGGGACCATCTTTTCGGCAGTCACTCTGGCCATCGCCATGGGGGCCCTTTCGGTCTGGGCCATTTTCTATATGTACAGCCGCGACCTGCCGAGCCACGAGAGCCTCGCGCAATACGCGCCGCCTACTATCAGCCGCATCTATTCCGGCGAAGGCCGCATCATCGATGAATTCGCCAAGGAACGCCGCCTGTTCGTGCCGGCCGACAATATCCCGCCGCTGATCAAGCAGGCCTTTATCAGTGCCGAAGACAAGAATTTCTACCAGCATCAGGGATACGATCTGCGCGGCATCGCGGCCGCCGGAGTCGAGGCGATCCGGTCCCGTGGCCGCGATCTGCGCGGCGCGTCGACCATCACTCAGCAGGTGATGAAGAACTTTTTGCTAAGCGGGGACCGCCAGGCCGAGCGCAAGATCAAAGAGATCATTCTTGCCGCGCGCCTCGAGGATACGCTGGACAAGGAAAAGATACTTGAGCTTTATCTCAATGAGATCTTTCTAGGCCAGAACTCCTATGGCGTGGCCGCTGCTGGCCAAACCTATTTCAACAAGAGCCTGAGCGAATTGGCCCCGCATGAGGCGGCATTCCTCGCCTCGCTACCCAAGGCGCCGTCCGATTATCATCCCGTCCGGCAAAAGGACCGTTTGCTGGCCCGCCGTAACTTTGTCCTGAAGGAAATGCAGGAAAACGGTTACATCACGCAGGCGCTCTACGAAGAAGAGCGCGCTATGCCGCTGCGCTCGGTCCAGAACGGCGACTTTGAAAGCTATCGGACGGAACTGCCGCCCCGCGACTACTTCACCGATGAAATCCGCAGGCAGCTGAGCGAGGATTTTGGTGAAGGTGAGTTCTTTACCGGCGGCTATACCGTTCGGGCGACCATCGACGCCGAGATGCAGCCGGTTGCGGCGCAGGCGTTGCGCCGCCAACTCGAAAGCTATGACCGGCAGCAGGGTGAGTGGCGCGGAACGGGCAAGAAGATCGACGCTGACAAGCTCGGAAACTGGCAGATCGAACTGGCGGCGGCGAAAGTGGCGCGCGACATTGATCTCGAAAGCCTGTGGCGGCCTGCCGTGGTGCTCGAGATAGCCGACCAATCGCTGACGCTCGGGATCGAAGGCTGGTCCGAAGGCGACCCGGCCCCTGTCGTGCCGCGTGAAGACATCCGGTGGCTGCAGGGTGACTTTTTCGACAATTTCGAACCGGGCGACATCGTCCATGTCCGCAGGATGACTGGCGATGATGGAGGGTTCATCCGATGGACCCTTCGGCAAGTGCCCGAAGTGCAGGGCGGCTTTGTCGCGATGGACGTCAACACCGGTCGCGTTATCGCGATGCAGGGCGGTTTCAGCTATCAGAATTCGGTCTTCAACCGTGCGACGCAGGCCAAGCGGCAACCGGGTTCGGCGTTCAAGCCGTTCGTCTATGCCGCCGCGCTGGACAGTGGCTATACGCCTGCCACGATCCTGATCGACGCTCCGATCGAGATCGATACGCCCCAGGGGCTATGGCGACCCAAGAACGCATCGAACCGTTATTATGGTCCGACCCCTCTGCGGACCGGGATCGAACAATCGCGGAACCTGATGACGATCCGGCTGGCCGAAGAGGTCGGTATGCCGGTGGTTGCAAGCTATGCTGAACGGTTCGGCGTCTACGACCGGATGGGCCCGTTCCTTGCCAACTCGCTCGGCTCCGAAGAAACGACACTCTATCAGATGGTCGCTGCCTACGCGATGTTCGCGAACGGTGGTGAGCGGGTTCGGCCAACTCTGGTTGACCGGATTCAGGATCGCTATGGCCGCAGCGTCTATCGTCATGACCAGCGGGAATGCGTCGACTGCACCCGGCTGGCCAGCCTCGACCCGGGTGCCGCGCCACAGATCGTGTCGAACCGCAGCCGTGTGATGAACGCGATCACGGCATATCAGCTGACCTCGATGCTTGAAGGCGTCGTTCTGCGCGGCACCGCCGCACGGGCGGTGAATTTGCCGGTTCCGATCGCGGGCAAGACCGGGACAACCAATGACGAAAAGGATGCGTGGTTCGTGGGCTTTTCGTCGAACGTGGTGGCTGGGTGCTATATCGGCTATGACAATCCGCGCCCCATGGGCAAAGGCGCTGGTGGCGGGCGCCTGTGCGCACCGGTTTTCAACGCCTTCATGTCAGAAGCTATCGAGAAATACGGCGGTGGACCCTTCACTGTTCCGGACGGCGGACGGTTTATCAAAATCGATCGCTTTACCGGCGCCCGCCTGAGCGATGAGGCCGTCGGTGACAATGTTGTTGCCGAGTATTTCCGCGAGGGCGAAGAGCCGATCTTTGGCGTCTGGTTCGACGGTGGTTTTGCCATGGGGTCCGACCTGCCGCTGTTCGACGGCGCACGTAGTGCCACCCAGCAGGTGACGACCTCCACGGGCCGCACGGTTACGGTGGGCCCCAAGGCCAATTTCGGCACGCTCAGTTCGGGTGGCCTCTACTAGGGGCCACCGACTTGTGAGCCTTTGGCCGCTGCGTTACATGATCCTTCACCAGACCCCGTGGAGAGAAAATGCGCGCCGAAGTCGAGAATATCGTCACCGAGATTGAAAAGTCGCTGAACCTTCTGGCGCAGCGCATGGATGTCGAGACGGCGCCCCACCGGCTGGAGGAATTCAACGCCCGCGTGGAGGACCCGAACCTCTGGGACAATCCCGAAGCGGCGCAAAAGCTGATGCGGGAACGGCAGACCCTTGTGGATGCGATGCAGGTCTACGACGGCATCAAGCAGGAGCTTTCGGACAACGTCGAACTTATTGAACTGGGCGAGATGGAGGATGACGCAGAGGTCGTTGCCGATGCCGAGGGCGCCCTGAAGGATCTTGCCGAAAAAGCCGCGCAGAAAGAACTTGAGGCGTTGCTGGATGGCGAAGCTGACAGCAACGACACATTTCTCGAGATCAACGCCGGGGCCGGGGGCACCGAAAGCTGTGACTGGGCATCGATGCTGGCGCGGATGTATGTCCGGTGGGCCGAGAAGAAGGGCTATAAGGTCGAGCTGCAGTCCGAATCCGCGGGCGATGAGGCTGGCATCAAGTCCGCGACCTATAAGATCAGCGGCCATAATGCGTATGGCTGGCTCAAGTCGGAAAGCGGCGTGCATCGCCTTGTCCGCATTAGCCCTTACGACAGTGCGGCCAAGCGGCATACCTCGTTTTCGTCGGTCTGGGTCTATCCGGTGGTCGACGACAATATCGAGATCGAGGTCAATCCGGCCGATATCCGGATCGACACATATCGCTCCTCCGGTGCGGGCGGCCAGCACGTGAACACGACCGACTCGGCCGTTCGGATCACCCACCATCCCACGGGCATCGTCGTCACCAGTTCCGAGAAATCGCAGCACCAGAACCGGGATATCGCGATGAAAGCCCTGAAATCGCGCCTCTATCAGCTCGAGCTTGAGCGGCGCACCGCGGATATCAACGCAGCCCACGAAGCCAAGGGCGATGCGGGCTGGGGCAACCAGATCCGGTCGTATGTTCTGCAGCCTTACCAGATGGTCAAAGATCTGCGGACGAACTTTGAGACATCCGACACAAAGGGTGTCCTGGACGGTGATCTTGACGGGCTCATGGCCGCGACGCTGGCGCTGGATGTCAGCGGAAAGTCCCGCGCCGAGGCGCAGGCCCACTAACCTTTGTGAATCCAGCCGCCACCATAGATCCGGGTGGTTTCCCGATCATAGAACACACAGGCCTGTCCCGGGCTGACGCCTTCTTCGGCCACGGTAAGCTCGACCAATGCCTCCGTTTCCGAAACCGGACGGATGATTGCATCGGTCGGTGGACGGGTCGAGCGGACCTTGACGGCGACTTCCCATTCCGCCCGTGATGCCAGGGGCGCGTCACCCAGCCAGTTGATCTCACGCACCGGCACTGTCCGGGTGGCCAGCAGGTCACGGGGGCCGACAACGACCTGCCGTGCGTCGGGGTCAAGTTTGATCACATAAAGCGGATCGGCCAGACCGCCGATGCCCAGACCGCGGCGTTGCCCGATCGTATAATTCACCACACCGTCGTGCTTGCCCAGCACGCGCCCTTCAACGTCCACGATATCACCCGGTGCCGCGGCTTCAGGCCGCAGTTTCCGAATGACTGAGGCGTAGTCCCCATTGGGAACAAAACAGATGTCCTGGCTGTCGGGTTTGTCCGCTACGGGCAGGCCGTAGCGCGCCGCCAGCGCCCGCGTTTCTTTTTTCGACGGCAGATGGCCCAACGGAAAGCGCAGGTAGTCAAGCTGCTCCGGAGTTGTCGAGAACAGGAAATAGCTTTGATCGCGGGCGGCATCGGCGGCGCAATGCAGCTCTGCGGCCCGGTCTCCGACCTTGCGCTGGACGTAGTGGCCCGTTGCCATGCAATCGGCATCCAGGTCCTTGGCCGTCGCCAACAGATCCTTGAACTTCACGCGCTCATTGCAGCGGATACAGGGCACCGGTGTCGCGCCCCCGAGATAGCTGTCGGCGAATTCGTCGATAACCGCGTCGCGAAAGATGTTTTCGTAATCAAGGACATAATGGGGAAAGCCCATCGTCTCGGCCACCCGCCGCGCGTCGTGAATATCGCGGCCCGCGCAACATGCGCCCTTTTTGGCCAGCGCCGCACCGTGATCGTAAAGCTGCAGCGTCACACCGACGACGTCGTACCCTTCTTCGGCCAGCTGCGCCGCGACGACTGAACTATCGACGCCGCCAGACATGGCAACGACGACGCGCGTCTCGGATGGCGGTTTGTCAAAGCCCAGTGAATTCAATGGGCTTGGAACATCAAGCATGATCTCGGCTCCGGGAGGTTCGGGCGCAATATAGGAAAATCGTAAACACTCTCAAGGGGCAGATTCACCCGTCCTTAAGGCCCGGAAACCAAAATGTCGTCAGGTAACGAGGTTGGGCAAACGATGTATCTTAAGAAAGTGGAAGGACCGCGGGCCGTCAGGCTGGCTGACGGAACGATCATGACACAGGCCGATTTACCCCCGGCAGGCACGCGCAGATGGGTGGCGTCGCGCAAGGCGGCGGTGGTGCGTGGCGTGCTATATGGCCTTGTTTCGCAGGACGATGCGCTGAAACGCTATGGCTTGAGCGGCGAGGAGTTTCAGGAATGGGTTCGCGCCGTCAGTACGCACGGCGAAGAGGCATTGAAGGCGACGGCGCTCAAAAAGTTTCGGCAACCTTAAGTTGATCCGTCAATAATCTCTGCTATGGTAACGGGCAATTAACCTTTTTTGGTCACGACTTTGGACGAGCGTTAACCGAGATGCGGAGATTTTACGAAAATGCGTGTACTGCTTGTTGAAGACGATCCCACCACATCCAAAAGCATCGAGTTAATGCTGACTCATGCCAACCTGAACGTCTATGCGACAGACCTTGGGGAGGAAGGGATCGATCTTGCAAAGCTGTACGACTACGACCTGATCCTGCTCGATCTGGATCTGCCGGACATGAACGGCCACGAGGTGCTGCGCCAGTTGCGCCTTGCGCGGATCGAAACGCCGATCCTCATTCTGACCGGCTCGGATGACACGGAAAACAAGATCAAGGGCTTCGGGTTCGGCGCGGACGACTACCTGACGAAACCCTTCCATCGCGAAGAGCTGGTGGCGCGTATCCATGCCATCATCCGCCGGTCGAAAGGGCATTCGCAGTCGGTCATCAAGACCGGCAACATCTCGGTTAATCTCGACGCCAAGACGGTCAGTGTCGAAGGTAAGACGGTGCATCTGACCGGCAAGGAATACCAGATGCTCGAACTGCTGTCGCTGCGCAAGGGCACGACGCTGACCAAAGAGATGTTCCTAAACCATCTCTATGGCGGCATGGATGAACCAGAACTCAAGATCATCGACGTCTTTATCTGCAAGCTTCGCAAAAAGCTGAGCAACGCGACCGGGGGCGAAAACTATATCGAGACAGTCTGGGGACGGGGCTATGTCCTGCGCGACCCTGAGGCAGGCAACAAGGATGACGATCACAAGATCGCGGTCGGCGCGTAAGTCCCCAAATTGACGTGAATACGAGAGCGGGGCCTTCGGGCTCCGTTTTTCGTTTGGCCAATCCGGCTGGACCTGCCCGGCTGCTGGGATTATTTCTCGGACAGCCGGAGTGAGGGGGCCGCAACCGCTATGAACGATAAGGACGTTGCCGCGCTGACCGAGGCGGAGGCCAGGAAAGAGCTTGAGCGTCTCGCGGCTCTGATCGATGCGGCCAACCGCGCGTACCATACCGAAGACGCGCCCGAGATCAGTGACGCCGAATACGATGCACTGAAGCACCGCAACGCCGAAGTCGAGGCCCGTTTTCCGACCTTGAAACGGGCCGACAGCCCGTCAGAGCAGGTGGGTGGTGCGCCATCCGAAGGGTTTGCCAAGGTCGCGCATGCAGTTTCAATGCTGTCGCTCGCGAATGCGTTTGACGACGACGATGTTCGCGAGTTTGACGGTCGGATCCGTAAGTATCTTGGTCTCGCCGAGGATGCGTCGCTCGCCTATACCGCCGAGCCAAAGATCGACGGGCTATCCCTGTCGCTGCGGTATGAAAACGGATCGCTGACACAAGCCGCAACACGCGGCGACGGATTGGTGGGGGAGAATGTAACGGCGAATGCCCGGACCATTGACGACATCCCCGAACGGATCGACACCGATCAGGCGGTTCTCGAGATCCGGGGCGAAGTATACATGTCCCATCCCGATTTCGCCGCGCTGAACACGCGGCAAGCGGACGCGGGTGGCAAGACCTTTGCCAATCCAAGGAATGCGGCCGCCGGGTCCTTGCGCCAGCTTGATCCGGATATCACGCGGGCGCGGCCACTTCGGTTTTTTGCCTATGCCTGGGGCGCATTGTCGGAACCGTTGGCCGAAACCCAGATGGGTGCGATCGAACGTATGACGAGCCTCGGGTTTCAAACAAACCCGATGACGGTCCTTTGCGACGGACCAGAGGCGATGCTGGCCCACTACGCAATGATCGAGCAACACCGCTCCGATCTGGGCTATGACATTGACGGGGTTGTCTACAAGGTCGACGATCTGGCGCTGCAGGCCCGTCTGGGTTTCCGCTCAACCACGCCACGCTGGGCCGTCGCGCACAAGTTCCCCGCTGAACTGGCCTGGACGCGGCTGGAAGCGATCGACATTCAGGTGGGCCGCACCGGCGCGCTCAGCCCCGTGGCCCGGCTGACACCGGTGACTGTCGGTGGCGTCGTGGTGTCGAATGCGACGCTGCACAACGAAGACTACATTCAGGGCCGCGACAGCAAGGGCCAGCTCATCCGCGATGGCAAGGATATCCGCGAAGGCGACTGGGTGCAGGTCTACCGGGCGGGTGATGTGATCCCCAAGGTGGCCGATGTCGATCTGTCGAAGCGGCCCGTCGAAGCAGTCCCCTACGAGTTCCCAGAGATCTGCCCGGAATGCGGCAGCGCCGCTATCCGCGACCCCGGCGATGCGGTCCGGCGTTGTACGGGCGGCTTGATCTGCCCCGCGCAATCCGTCGAAAAGCTCAAGCATTTCGTCAGCCGTGCCGCCTTCGATATCGAAGGGCTGGGGGCAAAACAGGTTGAGCAATTCCACGACGACGGCTGGATTGCCGAGCCGGCTGATATCTTTACCCTTCGGGATCGCTATGGATCGGGTCTGCAACAGCTCAAGAACCGCGAAGGCTGGGGCGAAAAGTCGGCGGAAAACCTGTTCCGAGCGATCGACGACAAAAGGACGATCCCGCTTGGCCGTCTCGTTTTTTCACTGGGCATCCGGCATGTGGGCGAGGCTGCCTCGAACCTGCTGGCGACCCACTACGGCAGCTGGCCCGCTTTCATCGAGGCGATGGACGAGGCGCAGGATCCCGGCAGCGCCGCCTATGCAGATCTGGTTTCGATCGACGGCGTTGGCGAGGTGATGGCGACGTCGCTTATCCGGACCCTCGCGCAAGAGGCTGAGAGGGCCAGCATCGACCGCCTTGCTGCTCACCTTTCGGTCGAGGATGTGGTGCGGTCAGACACCTCCGGCAGCCCCGTTGCGGGCAAGACCGTGGTCTTTACCGGTACACTCGAAAAGATGACGCGGGCCGAGGCCAAGGCCCGCGCCGAGGCGCTGGGTGCAAAGGTGTCGGGCTCGGTCAGCGCCAAGACCGATCTGCTGGTGGCCGGACCCGGGGCAGGGTCGAAGGCAAAAAAGGCGGCCGAGTTGGGGATCGAGACGCTGGACGAAGACGGCTGGCTTACCCTGATCGGCGCGGGATGAGCCGGCCCGAGATCCTGTTTCCGCTTTTCGCCGGTCTCGAAACCCTCGAAGGGGTCGGGCCCAAAACCGCACAGCATCTGGCCCATCTGGATATCGAGCATCCGCGCGATCTGCTCTATACGCTGCCCTATGCCGGGGTGGACCGGCGGCTGCGGGATACGATCCGCGATGTGCCACTGCCGGAAACGCTGACGGTGGCGGTGTCGGTGGGCCAGCATCGCCCGCCGCGCACCAAGGGCGGGGCATATCGCGTGCATGTCGAGGATAATGAGACAAGCTTTCAGATCGTGTTTTTCCACGCGCGCGCCGATTATCTCAAACGGGTGCTGCCCGTTGGCAGCCGCCGGGTGGTTTCCGGCAAGGTCGAGTTGTTCGATGGTATCGCGCAAATGGTTCATCCGGAGCATATAGTGGCGGAGGCCGAGGCAAGTGACATTCCGGACTACGAACCCGTTTATCACCTGACCGCCGGGGTCAGTCAGAAAACGATGTTCAAGGCGACCCGTTCGGTGCTGCAACGCACGCCTGATCTGACCGAATGGATCGATCCAGCGCTGAAAGAGCGTGAGGGCTGGCCATCATTTTCCGGTGCTGCCCATGCCGCGCACGGCCCCAAAAAACAGGCTGACCTTGCGGTTGAGGCCCCGGCCCGAAAACGGTTGGCTTACGATGAGCTCTTGGCCCACCAACTCACGCTCGCGCTGGCGCGTATGCGGGAACGAAAGGCGCCGGGTCGCGAAACCCGGGGCACAGGTGACCTGCAGAACAGAGTGCTGGATCAGTTGCCCTATCGCCCGACCGGTGCGCAGATGCGGGCCATATCGGATATCGCCGACGACATGGCGGTACCAATCCGCATGAACCGGCTGCTGCAGGGAGATGTCGGTTCAGGCAAGACCCTGGTTGCGTTCATGGCACTGCTGATCGCGGTCGAGGCGGGCGGGCAGGGCGTGATGATGGCCCCGACCGAGATCCTGGCCCGCCAGCATCTGGACGGGCTGAAACCCCTGGCTGAAAGCGCAGGCGTCGTGCTGGAGATCCTGACCGGCCGCGATAAGGGGGCGGAGCGGGCCCGCAAGCTCGAAGCCCTGGCACGGGGCGACATACAGATCCTCGTTGGGACCCATGCCGTGTTTCAGGCCGATGTCGTCTTTGCCGATCTGCGGCTGGCCATCGTAGACGAGCAGCACCGCTTTGGCGTGCGGCAGCGGCTGCTCCTCGGCGAAAAGGGCGAACGGGCCGATGTGCTGGTGATGACGGCGACGCCAATTCCACGGTCGCTGGCGCTTGCTCAATACGGTGATATGGACGTGTCCGTTCTCGATGAAAAGCCGCCCGGGCGAAAACCCATCCAGTCCGCGATGGTCAGCACGGGACGGATGGACGAGGTGATTGAGCGGCTGCGCGCGGCCATTGCCGAGGGGCGGCAATGTTACTGGGTTTGTCCGCTGGTGGATGAAAGCGAAACGCTGGATCTGACTGCGGCGGAGGAGCGGTTCAAACGCCTGCGTGCGGTGCTGGGGGAGGGCGTCGTGGGTCTCGTACACGGGCAAATGCCCGTGGCCGAAAAAGACACCGCAATGCTCCGCTTCCAGCGGGGCGACATACAGGTTCTCGTGGCGACAACGGTGATCGAGGTGGGCGTTAACGTCCCGAATGCGACGATCATGGTAATTGAGCAGGCCGAGACATTCGGCCTCGCCCAGCTTCATCAGTTGCGCGGGCGCGTGGGGCGGGGCGATGCGGCTTCGACCTGTCTGCTGCTCTATCAGCCGCCTTTGTCGGAAACCGGCAAGCGTCGCCTCGAAGTTCTGCGCGAGACCGAGGATGGTTTTCGCATCGCAGAGACGGACCTGCAAATGCGCGGCTTTGGCGATCTGATCGGCACGGCCCAGTCCGGCGTGCCGCGCTTTCGTGTCGCGGATCTGGATCGGCAGGCGGGGTTGATGGCCACCGCCCAAAGCGATGCCCGGCGGCTGCTGGCGGATGATCCCGATCTGACAGGCGAACGGGGGAAGGCGGCGCGGGTACTGTTATGGCTGATGCGGCAGGATGAAGCGATCAGGCTCATTTCCGTAGGATAGGAACAAAAACCTCAAAAGTTCACTTTTGTTCTCAAAAAGTTCTTTACACATGGTTAATGATGTGAGAACAAAAGGGCAACTTAGAACGAAGAGGCACCCACCGATGACGACGCTCCGCCAGATCCGATCCATTGCCAATCGCGCCGAGGCTACCCTTGTTCAGGATGCGATTGGGGCGGCCGCATTGATGGTTATTTTTGTCGTCGGTCTGCATCTTCCTGTTCTGATCTGAGTTCTGCCTGCGATCCTCGTGCCGGTTCTTGCCGCGCTGACCTGCTTACCTTCGCGCGATCAGGTACTGCCTGTCCCACCTGAGGCCAGACCGCTCTGGCTATGCAAGCACCGGGTCCCGCACGAGTGACGCTTTCCTGCGCCGCCATCCCCTAGGATGCGCGGCGTTTTTTTTCGCGGTTTCTCGGGGGCGTATCAGGCGCAGTCTGATTGCATCGCCTGCTGCATCGCCTCTGCCGTGGCTTCGATGCTCAGCAGGATCGAAGCGTGCCGATTGCGGTAGTCGCGCGCGGGTTCCAGCACTTGGAACCCATCGAAAGGGGCAGAGGGAACGGGGCCGTCTTCTTTCAGCATGGCCGTCAGCGCATCGCGCGCCGCCTCGATCTCTGGCAGGGTACGCCCAACCACAGCACCCCCGGTCACAGCCGCAGCGGCCTGCCCGAGCGCGCAGGCTTTGACGTCCTGCCCAAAATCTACGATCCGCCCGTCTTCAACCTTGAGATCGACAGTTACCGTTGATCCGCACAAGGGCGAGCGGCGCTTGACCGTCGCATCCGGCGCGTTGAGCCGCCCGTTATGCGGAATGTCCGAAGCCAGCGCGAGAATCCGCGACGAATAAAGCTTGATCAGATCGGTGTCGGACGCCATGCCGGTTTCCTTTCCTTGCCGGACCCTACATAAGGCACTCTGCCCGGTATGCAAAAGATCCTGTCTGCAAAAGGTTGGCCCATGACATTCGATCCCGCCACGCTTGTCTATAACGACCAAGGTTTGATCCCGGCCGTCGCGCAGGAGGCCGAGACGGGTGAGGTGCTTATGATGGCCTGGATGAATGCCGAGGCTGTGGCGCAAACGCTGCGGACGGGCCGGGTTACCTATTGGAGCCGGTCGCGTCAGGCCTTCTGGGTCAAGGGCGAAACCAGCGGGCATGTGCAGGAGCTTGTCGAGTTGCGGGTTGATTGCGATCAGGATTGTCTGCTGGTCCTCGTTCGCCAGACCGGTCCTGCCTGTCACACCGGTCGCCGCACCTGCTTTTACACCGCTGTTCGCGAAGGCGAAGCGGTCGAGTTGATGGAACCAGAGACCTAGAGCCCCACCATCTGCCGGATGTCCTGGGGTGTCGCCCCCTCTGCCCGGTATTTCGCAATGGCCCGGGCATCGTCGCGCTTGGCCAGTCGTCTGCCCAGATCGTCGCGAATGAGCTTGTGATGATGGTAGAGAGGTGTCGGAAGCCCGAGAAGGCTTTGCAGCAGAACATGGATCTTGGTGGCGTCGAAAAGGTCCTGGCCGCGCACGACATGCGTGACACCTTGTGTAGCGTCGTCAAGGACGACGGCCAAATGGTAGGAGCCAAGGAAATCCTTTCGTGACAGAACAATGTCGCCGACGGTGTGTTCGAGATCTGCGCAGGTGATGGTTCCGGTTTCGCCGTCGGGCCCGGTGCCCGTCTCTTGGAAACTGATCAGGGGTGAGGGCGAGAGCATTTCGATTGCTGCCCGCATGTCCAGTCGCATCGCGCCATCTGGGCGCTGTCGGGTGCCGAGCGGCTTTGCCGGTCGGCAGGTGCCCGGGTAGATCGGTCCATCCGGGCCAAGGAGAGGTTCAGCACCTTCCTGCGGGGCCGAGAGCGCGGCGGCGATATCGCGCCGGTTGCAGGTGCAGGTGTAGAGGAGGCCGCACGCCCAGAGCTGATCGAGGGCCACGGCATATGCATCCGAACGATCTGACTGGCGCATGACCGGCTTGGGCCAGCTTAAACCCAGCCAGTGAAGATCGTCGTAGATCTGTTTCTCCCATTCAGGGCGGGCGCGGGTCTGGTCAATGTCCTCGATGCGCAAAAGGAAAGTGCCGCCCGCGGCCTGCGCCATGTCGTGGGCCAGCAAAGCGGAATAGGCATGCCCCAAATGCAGTGGCCCCGTGGGAGACGGGGCGAAACGGGTCACGAATGTCACAGTTTTTCGAGGATATAGACGTTCGAGCCCAGATCACGAGCTGGCAGATGGGGCCCATGTTCCTTGAAGAGCAGCCGCGCGGCGCCGCAATCGGTCCATTCCGCGATCCGCGCCTCGTTAACCGGGTCCTGCAGGGCGTGATCGTTGAAGGAAAAAACAAATAGGCCGGATGGTCCAAGCGCGCGCATCAGCGTATCGAAGACCGAGATTGGGGCCGCGCCTGCACCGATGACGCCGATGGCCGCGATGGCGGCATAATCGCCGGGCGTCTGAATCGGGTTTTGATCGGGCTGGATCTGCCGTAGGTCGCGATAGACACCCTTGGCCAGCGCACCCTCCAGCATTTCGGTGGACAGATCGACACCGTCGATCACCTGAAACCCGGCGAGTTTTAAAGCGAGGCCTGAAAGCCCCGTGCCACATCCAAAATCGAGGATGGAGGCAGACGGGTCGCTAAGGTGCTGTTTCAGCGCTTCTGCGCAGCGGCCGGGTGTGGCGTATCCGTTTTCGGCCACTTCGGCATCGTAGCTCGCGGCCCAGTCGTCGTAGAGTGCGCGCGTTTCGCTGGCATCGCGCGCATCATATACCTTGTCGAGGAAACCCGTCATGCATCAAGGATAGTCTCCAAGTCCTCACTCCGTCCAGCCCATGGCTGTCATTGGACTGGAGCTCTGCCCCAGAACCCGGAGTATTTTGGGAAAAATATGGGGCGTCAGGCCGCCTTGGCCTGCGGTGTCAGCCACTGGACCCAGTCTGCCTTGGCTCGGTCCGTGTAGGCCTTGTAGCGGTCCTTGCGTCCCTTTCGCCCACCTCTCATCCCTTGAAGCGAAGGAAAGAGCCCGAAATTGACATTCATCGGCTGGAACGTCTTGGCCTCGGCCCCGCCAGCGATGTGGGTAATCAGCGCGCCGGTGGCGGTTGTGTCGGGCGGGGTGGTGAGCGTAGCGCCCCGCATTTCGGCCGCGGCCAGCCGCCCCGCCAGCAGGCCCATGGCGGCGCTTTCAACATAGCCTTCTACACCAGTGATCTGCCCTGCAAATCGAATGTTCGGGCGCGAGCGCAGCCGCATCTGGCCGTCGAGCAGCGTGGGGGAATTCAGAAACGTATTGCGGTGGATGCCGCCCAGACGCGCGAAACGGGCATCCTGAAGCCCTGGGATTGTTTTAAAAACATCGGCTTGCGCACCGTACTTCATCTTGGTTTGAAAGCCCACGATGTTGTAGAGTGTTCCCAGCTTGTTGTCGCGTCGCAGCTGCACAACCGCGTGGGGTTTGACGTCCGGCTGATGCGGGTTGGTCAGGCCCACCGGCTTCATCGGCCCGTGGCGCAGGGTTTCGCGACCGCGCTCTGCCATCACCTCGATCGGAAGGCAGCCGTCGAAGTATCCTGCTGTTTCGCCTTCGTGGAAGACCGTTTTGTCGGCGGCCAGCAGCGCGTCGATGAATGCCTCGTACTGCTCGCGGGTCATGGGGCAGTTGAGATAGGCGGTCCGCTCTTCCTCCGTCTCGCCCTTGTCATAGCGCGATTGCATCCAGGCCTGGCTCATGTCGATGCTGTCGAAATAGACGATGGGTGCGATGGCATCGAAAAAGGCGAGCGCCTCGGCGCCGGTTTCTGCGGCAATGGCCTGGCCAAGGGCGGATGAGGTAAGCGGGCCGGTCGCGATGATCCATTGGCCGTCCTCGGGCAGAGCTGTGATCTCACCATATTCCACGCGGATGTTCGGATGGCTCATCAGCGCATTGGTCACCGATTGCGCGAATGGATCCCGGTCGACCGCCAGCGCGCCGCCTGCTGGCAGCCGGTGTTTGTCAGCCGTAGCCATGATCAACCCGCCGGCCTGCCGCATCTCCCAATGCAGAAGCCCTACGGCGTTCTGTTCGTCGTCGTCTGAGCGGAAGGAATTCGAGCAGACCATCTCGCCCAACAGCCCGGTCTGGTGGGCGAAGGTGCCTACACTGGGCCGCATTTCGTGCAGGACGACGGGCACGCCCATATTGGCTGCCTGCCATGCGGCTTCGGACCCGGCCATTCCGCCGCCGACGATGTGAAGCGTGTCTGCCATGCGGTCCATTACGCCAAGGCGCCGCGTGCTGCAATGATGTCGAGGTACTTTTGGGGTCGCCGCTGCGGGCACGGTCGATCAGTGAGAGGCTGATCTGGAGGGACCTTCCGCCGGCGGCGACCCAAAAACTTCAAGGTTTGGATAACCTGTAAACACGTTAGTGCCCGAAAGGTGTCATAATTGCTAGTACTTTATTGGAAATGGAACAATTCCCCTTTGGAAACAGTTTATCTAGTTGCTCCAATTTGGTTCCCGTTTCTCAAGGAAGGCGGCAATGCCCTCTTCGGTATCGCGGTGCAGCATGTTTTCAACCATCACATCACCGGTATAGGCATAGGCTTTGGCTGTGGGCAGATCGAGTTGGTGGTAGAACGCTTCTTTCCCGATCTTCACCGCGCTCGCCAACTTGGCCGCGACGGTCTGGGCCAGGGCCATGGTTTCGTCAGCCAGCGCGTTCTCGGCGACCACCCGATTGACAAGACCCAGCTCGCCGGCGCGGTTCGCGTCGATGAATTCACCGGTTGTCAGCATCTCGAAGGCCTGCTTTCGCGGGATGTTGCGGGACAGCGCGACCATCGGGGTTGAGCAGAAGAGGCCGATATTGACGCCGTTCACTCCAAACCGCGTTCCCTCAGCCGCGACGGCCATGTCGCATGACGCGACAAGCTGGCAACCGGCGGCGGTGGCGATGCCGTGGACGCGAGCGATGACGGGCTGAGGCATGGACTGGATGCGGGTCATCATGGCAGCGCAGCGATCGAAGAGATCCTTGAAATAGGCCTGACCGCCGTCTTCGCATTGCCGCCCCTGGGTCATCTGTTTGAGGTCGTGACCCGCGCAGAAGGCTTTGCCGGCGCCAGACAGGATCACGGCACGAATGCCGGGGCTTTCGGCGACGTCATCAAAGGTACCGTGCAGCGCCGCGATCATCTCGTCAGACAGGGCGTTCAGCCGGTCTGGCGCGTTCATCTCGACATGCGCCACGCCGTCCGTGACCTTACGTTCCAGAATTGTCATCTTGTCCTCCCTCGCTGCCCAAGCCAGCCTAAGCCAAAGACCGTGGGAGGGAAAGTATGGCGCTGGCGATGCAGGCGGATGATCTGAGCGCGTTCCTGAAGGACGAGTTTATGCAGGTCGCGGGCGATTTTCGGATCGACCATGTTGAGGAACGGGCGATCGCCATGCGGCTCATTGCCAGCGACAGGCATTTGCGGCCGGGTGGAACTGTCTCGGGGCCCGCTATGTTCGCGTTGGCCGATGTGGCGGCTTATCTGATGACCCTTGCGATGATTGGGCCCAAGGCGCTTGCCGTGACCACGAATTGCAGCATCGATTTCATGCGCAAGCCTGTGGCCGACGTCGATGTCGTTGCCAAGGGCCGGCTGCTCAAGCTGGGTCGGCAGTTCTCGGTGTCAGATGTTCTGCTGTTTTCCGAGGGTCAGTCAGAGCCTGTTGCCCGCGCTGGCCTGACCTATGCCATTCCACCAGAACGCAGCGCAGCAGCCAGCGCGTGATACGAGGCTTTCGGGGTTCGCTCCAGACTGTCGAAATCCACATGAACCAATCCGAACCGCTTGTCATAGCCAAGCGCCCATTCGTAATTGTCCATCAGCGACCAGATGAAGTAGCCCTTGAGCGGAACGCCGTCTGACAGGGCCTGCTGCACCTTTTTGACATGGGCATTCAGGTAATCGATACGGATCTGGTCGTCGACTTTGCCGTCGACAACGCTGTCATAGGCCGCCATGCCGTTTTCGGTGACATAGATTGGCAGACCATCCCCGAACTCGCGGTTCACCCAGGTCATGAAGTGGTAAAGACCATCGGGATAGATTTCCCACTCCATGGCCGTCTTGGGCAGGGGGCCTTCACGTTCTTCCAGTCCGGGCCACAGCCCGCCGGATGGGCCAATCAGTTTTCGAGTGTAATAGTTAATGCCCAGCCAATCGACCTCGGCCTGGATCGTGGCAAAATCGTCCTGCCATCCGTCCGGGAGGTGTGGTGCCAACCCGTCGACAACATGTGCGGGGTATTCGCCGCGTCGCAAGGCAGAGACGAACCATTGATTATAGATCCCGTCGTAGAGATGGGCGAGGCGGTGGCTCTCCTCTGAGGCGTCGGCGGGTTCGGCATATTCGAAATTCATCACGGCGCCGAGATTCTTACCTCCCGCAGCCCGCATCGTCTGCAATGCCGCGCCCTGCGCCAAGAGCACGTGATGCATGGCCCGGGCGGCGGCTCGGATATCGCGCATGCCCGGCGCATGATGGCCCATGAAGTGGCTCAGCCACGCCACGCACCATGGCTCGTTTATCGGGGCGATGCTGAAGAGCCGGTCGCCTAGACGATCGTGCACAATCGCTGCGAAATCCGAAAACCAGCCCGCAATGTCCTGGTTGCGCCAGCCGCCCAGATCGGCCAACGGCTGCGGCAATTCCCAATGATAAAGTGTTGCGCAGGGTTTCAGGCCGCGCGCCAGCATCCCGTCTACAAGCCTGTCGTAGAAATCGAGGCCGTAGGAGTTAGGCGTGCCGCGCCCGTCGGGCATGATCCGCGCCCATGACGTAGAAAACCGATAGGCGTCGATCCCGGCTGCGGCGACAAGGTCGAGATCGGCCTCCCACCGGTGGAAATGATCGCACGCAACTGTGCCGTTCTCGCCTCGGACGACATTGCCCGGGGTCGCGGCAAAGCTGTCCCAATGGGTGGTGCCCGCGCCGCCGAAGCTATGACCTTCGATCTGGTAGGCCGATGTGGCGGTACCAAATATGAAATCATTCGGAAAATCGGCTCGCTTGAAGTTGAGTGTTGTCATTGATCGCGGCCTCCGCTGCACTGGCCATGAAACCTTAACAACCTGCCATGTTAGCGCCAGACAGAAAAGTGGCCGGGGCGATCCCGGCCAGTTAGGGGAGATTGGCTTTTGTTGCCGATCCCGAAGGTTACGACCGCCAGAACCATTTTCGGGATTCGCGGTACGCCTCGGGATAGGTCAGGCCGACGTCGCGGAGTTGATGATCGGATAGTTGGTGGAGCGCTAGACGCGTACGCCGGCGCATTGCCCATTGCGACAGCACCACCGCGACACGCAAAGCCACAGCAGCACTGAACGGAATGCGGTGCTGCGCATTCAGGTAATCCATGTGTTGGGCGGGCAGAGTCACGTAGTGTGTCATAAGGAGCCTCCTTCAGAATTGTATTGACACAATATGATCAATTGATCACGGTAAGAGATACAATAAGCGATACAATTGGCCTAAGGATATATTGTATTGGATACAATTTGGCGGCCTCAACTGACCGACGGCGCTGGGCCGAAATACACGCGCGTCGCTGATGCAATCCGTTCCGGCATAGCGCAGGGTGTGCTTGAGGTTGGGGGCAAGCTGCCGCCGGTGCGCGATCTGGCGTGGCGGCTGGGCATTACTCCGGGCACCGTGGCGCGGGCCTATTCGATCCTGACCAACGAAGGCGTGCTGCGTGCCGAGGTCGGGCGGGGCACCTTTGTCGCTCCGGCCCGAACAACGCACGTCTCGGAAAATCCGATCGAGATCGACTCGATCGTACACAATTCAGAAAGCGAAGATTTCACCCACCAGGTCAACCTGTTTTCCCCTCACCTACCAGCCGTCGGCCAGGACAAGCTGATCCGGCGCCTCTTGGCGCAAATCGCAGAGCGGCCGCCATCGGGAATGATGCACTATCCCAGCCGAGCAGCTTTCAAACCGGCCCGCGAAGCCGTCGTCCGCTGGCTGGACAACGCGCCAATCGGTTCGTTCGGGGAATGCGACGTCGTACTGGCCCATGGTGGGCAAAGCGCCATCCTGCTGGTGCTGCAGGCGGTGCTGCGGGGGCGGCGGCCCGTCATCGTGGCGGAGGAGCTTTCATATCCCGGTTTTCGCCGCGCGGCAGAGCTGTTGCGTGCCGAGGTAGTTCCCGTCGAAATGGACGAACACGGTGTTGTTCCTGAGGCGCTGGAGCGGGTCGCGCGAATGCATGACGCGCAGGTGTTTTGCACGTCGCCTGAGGTGCACAACCCGACCTGCGGGTTCACACCCGAAGAGCGCAGGCTGCAGCTGGCGCAGGTCGCGCAGCGTTTGGATTTTCAGATACTGGAAGACGATTGTTACCGTATGGGGCGCGCGCAGGCGTCATCCTATCGGATGCTTGCGCCGGAACGCGGCTGGTATGTCTGCTCGATCTCGAAGACAATCACGCCGTCGCTCAGGCTGGGTTTTGCGGTCGCGCCGAAGGGGAAGGCGGCGGCCTTGCGACGCGCGGCGGAGCATGGGTTTTTCGGTCTTGCCACTCCGCTGGGCGATCTATGCGCGCAGCTCCTGGCGCATCCTGACATCCCCGGCTACACCGACAAGGTGCGGGAGGTGACGAGTGCTTATATTAAGGTGGCCGTCAATGTTCTGGGGTCATACGACCTGACATGGCGGCGGGACGTCCCGTTTCTATGGCTGATGCTGCCGCAGGGATGGCGCGCTGGTGCCTTTTGCCAGGCCGCAGAAGAGCAGGGGGTGCGACTGCGTTCGGCCGACGAATTCGCCTGCCGCGATGCCCGCACGCCGCACGCCGTTCGCCTTGCCGTTAACGCCGGTGTTTCCCTCAAGAGCTTTGAGGCCGCGATGCTGCGGCTGCGCGATCTGTTGGACAATCCGCCCGAGCAGATCGGCGTCTAAAATTGAGGTATTTTTATACCTTATTTTTAAAGTACTGATTTGCAATGAATAAATTGCATAAAGCCGTATTGACCCGAACTTGCCGTCCTGTATAACCGCGCAATCCGAAAATCTCATGCCTATGGGACCGAGTTATGAAAACCTACACCGCAACTCCTGCGGACATCGACAAGAAGTGGATCATCATCGACGCCGAAGGCGTGGTGCTGGGCCGTCTTGCATCGATCGTCGCCATGCGTCTGCGTGGCAAGCACAAACCATCCTTCACGCCGCACATGGATATGGGCGACAACGTCATCGTCATCAACGCCGACAAGGTGCAGCTGACCGGCAAGAAGCGCGAAGAAAACCATTACTGGCACACGGGCCATCCGGGCGGGATCAAGTCGCGCACCAAGGCGCAGATCCTTGAAGGGGCGCATCCCGAACGTGTCGTGACCCTGGCCGTTAAGCGCATGCTGCCGGGCAACCGCCTGAGCCGCAAGCAGATGACCAACCTGCGGGTCTATGCCGGTGCTGCACACCCGCACGATGCGCAGAGCCCCGAAGTTCTCGACGTCAAGTCGATGAACAAAAAGAACACGCGGAGCTAAGAGAATGGCTGACGAAATCAACACACTCGAAGATCTCCAGGCTGTTGCAGGCGATGCCGCACCGGTCGAGGTGGAGCTCACACCGCGCGAACCCGTTCGGGATGAGTTCGGCCGCTCGTACGCGACCGGCAAACGTAAAGACGCCGTTGCACGGGTCTGGATCAAGCCAGGATCGGGCAAGGTCAGCGTCAACGGCAAGGACCTCAACGTTTACTTCGCGCGGCCCGTGCTGCAGATGATCCTGCGGCAGCCGTTTGAGGTTGCAGGCGTCGAGGATCAGTTCGACGTGCAGGCAACGGTCAAGGGCGGTGGTCTCTCGGGGCAGGCCGGTGCGGTCAAGCACGGCATCTCGAAAGCGCTGCAGCTGTACGAGCCGTCGCTGCGCGGCGCGCTGAAAGCAGCTGGCTTCCTCACGCGCGACAGCCGCGTCGTTGAGCGTAAGAAATACGGCAAGGCGAAGGCGCGGAAGAGCTTCCAGTTCTCCAAACGTTAAGACTTCCTTATCAGCGTTTGTCGAAAAGGCCGCCATTTCTGGCGGCCTTTTTCGTTTCACCACCATAAGACGCATGTGAATCCGGCCGCCCGCCACCTTTCTTGATTCGTGGCACGTATCCGGCGTAGGGTCTTTTGGTCGGCCTACCTTGGGGGCGGTGCTTATTATGGCACAAACAATTTTTGAGAAGTACGGCGGTTTCAAAACGATCAGTAAGGTCGTCATGACCTTCTACGATCTGGTTCTCGATAGCGACCAGATCGGTGACTACTTCGACGATATCGATATGGGCCGACTGGTCGACCACCAGACCAAGTTCGTGGCGTCTCTCCTGGGTGGCCCGGCATCCTTCAGCAATGAGCGGCTGCGACAGGTTCATCAGCATCTGGCCATTTCGGACACCGATTTCGATGAGATGGCGCGCATTCTGGGTGAGGCGATGGCAAAACACGGCATGGACGATGCTGATATCGGAGCGGTCATATCCTCTATCGAAGCCAAACGGTCGGTGATCGTCGCGCGTTCGGCTGCATGAGCATCGCCGCCATCAACGAGCACTTGCTGCGCTCTCTTGGGGTAGGGGTCGCAATTCTGCGCTTTTCCGACCTGAAGTTCTATTATCACAACCAGTCATTTGGCGAGTGGTTCGGCAGCCCTGATACGAGCGATGTTGTCAGCTCTATTATCGAGGATCTCAGGGATGAGGCGCGGAGCTCTCTGCGCGAGACGGGCCAGTTCGTCGCCGAGGTCGAAGTCAAGCCACGCCGGCGTACGCTGATCATCGCCGTCAGCCTTTCCCTTGCCGAAGTTGACGGCGAAGAGATGATCATAGCCGAATGCCAGAACATCACGCGGATGCGTGAGCTCGAAAAGGTGATCGAGAGCTATTCGAACATGGTTGAGCGCAACACCCGCGAGCTTGAGCGCGAGAAAGAGCGGGTCGAGCGGTTGCTGCTGAACCTGATGCCCCGGTCGGTCTACGAGGAGTTCAAGACGTTCGGTGTTGTCACCCCACAGCTTTATCGCGACGTCTCGGTTGTGATGCTGGATTTCGTGGATTTCACGGCTTTCGCCGAGAAGTCGGATCCGACCGTGACGCTGGGCGAGCTTAACGACATCTTTACTGCCTTCGATCGGATTGCCGAACAATTCGGCTGTGAACGGATTAAGACAATCGGAGATGCTTATTTGGCCGTGTCCGGTATGCCCGATCCCGAACCCGACCATGCCGTGGCGGTGGCCAATTGTGCGGTGCGCTTCCTGCGGTATCTCGAACGGCGCAACGAAAGCCATCAATACAAATGGCGGGCCCGGATCGGTCTTGGGTCGGGGGCGGCTGTGGGTTCGGTCGTGGGAATTCAGAAATACGTGTATGACGTGTTTGGGCCAGCCGTGAACCTCGCCGCGCGCCTGCAGGTCTTTGCCCATCCAATGAAGATCGTGGCGCCCGCCGAAATGAAAGACGACCTGATGGACGCCTTCAAGGTCGAGGATCTGGGCGAATACGACATCAAGGGGATTGGCGAAATGCCGCTGATATCGGTTTCGCACCCGCTTTCCATCCCTCGCGGCATCGGCATGCGGTAACTTTTTTTGCGCACGAGTGAAATTTTTTGGTGCCCTGAAACGTTACTCCCTTGTGGAGGCAAGTCGGGCGCATTCCGTGCCCGCCCACATAACGATGTGAGGACACGTCATGACATTACTTAAGACTGCTGCAGCCGCGGCGGCGCTGACACTATTCGGCGCCATTCATGCCTCGGCTGCTGTTTTTGCTTTTGATAGTAATCTGAGCGGTGATCAGGAGGTTCCACCGGTTGTCACACCCGCCTCGGGTTCGGCGGAATTGAAGGTGAACGATGTCACCGAAACGCTGTCATTTATGATGAGTATCGAGGGTATCGATCTTGACGGTTTGTTCGACGATCTTGTTGCCGCGCCGGTTGGCCCGGTTCACCTACACAACGCACCAGCCGGGTCAAACGGACCGATCGTTGTCCCTTTCGCGTTCAACACCGTTGACTATACCGATACCGCATCAGGCTTCACCCTTGAGGTAGAAGATTATGCCTATGCGGATGCGGTCGCCATCAGCGGATCGACGACCAGTTTCAGCGATTTCCTGACCGGGCTCTCGAGTGGTGAATATTACATCAACGTTCACACTGACGCTTTTGGTTCAGGTGAACTGCGGGGCCAGCTTTCGGCGGTTCCGGTACCGGCCTCGGCCTTGCTGCTGATCGGTGCAATCGCTGGCTTCGGTGCACTGCGCCGCAAGTCCGCCTGATGCGAAATGACCCCGCGGTGTGATCTGCGGGGTCAACCCTTTGGCGTGTCGGGCGGGATGATGCCAAGACCTCGAAGATAGACGCCGATACCGCTTTCCAAGAGATCCTCGGGCGGGAAAGGTGAGGCGCGCCCGGGCGAGTTGCGGGCGAACAGTTCGACAACCCCGTGGCTCATCGCCCATATATGTGCGCTGAACATCGAGGCTGGGGGTCTCTTGTCCTCGGGGATGTGCTGTGACAACGCGGTTGCGGCCTTTTCCAGCACGCCCGATGCCCGCGCCGATGCGTCCGCCAGTTCAGGTGAGCGATTGACGGAAATGCCGCTTTCGAACATCGCGATGTAGTGGCCCGGATACTTGCGCGCAAAGGCAAGATAGGCCCGGCCGGTCGCCTCGAACGCGGCAAGGGCCGAGGGCTGCCCGCTTTGAAAGGCGTATTCCATCGTGTCGGCAAAGATCCGGTAGCCCTGCAGCGCCGCCTCTGCGATCAGGTCTTCGCGCCCTTCGAAATGGCGATAGACGGCCGCCGGGGTGACCCCCGCCTGCTTAGCCGCCTCGGACAGGGTAAAACCCATCGGCCCCTTTTGTTCGACAAGCGTAAGGGCCGCATCGACCAGCGCCTGCCGCAGGTTGCCGTGGTGGTACCCGCGTTTAGGCATGCCAGATCTCTGGCCCGGCGCAGACGGCATCGTCGATTGGCCCGATGGCGTCAGCGTCCTTTCCCGCATAGTCGAGCGACGACAGCACATGGCGGATCGCCATGAGACGGGCGCGTCGTTTGTCATCTGTGCGGACAACGGTCCACGGGGCGTGGGCAGAGTGGCTTGAGCCAAAGGTTTCACGGATCGCGTCGGTGTATGCGTCCCACCGTTTCAGGCCCTCCACGTCGATCCAACTGAGCTTCCATTGTTTGAGCGGGTCGCGCTCCCGTTTCATGAACCTTCGCAGTTGTTCTGCCCGTCCAACGTTCAGCCAGAGCTTGAACAGGTGTACCCCGTCATCGACGATCATCCGTTCGACTGACGGCACCTGGGTGAAGAAATGCGCACGCTCTTCGTCCGTGCAGAAATCGAACACCTTTTCGACAACCGCCCGATTGTACCAAGAGCGGTCATAGAACACGATCTCGCCCGCGCTTGGCAAATGCTTGAGATAACGTTGAAAATACCACTGACCGCTTTCGACGTCGCTGGGTTTTGACAGTGCGACGACACGGGCGCCGCGCGGGTTCAGGTTTTCGCGGAAGCGTTTGATCGTACCGCCTTTGCCCGCCGCATCCCGGCCTTCGAAGACGATGGCGACCCGGGCGCCCGCAGTCCGGGCCCAGGCTTGCATCTTGACCAGTTCGATCTGCAAAAGCTTGATCTGGTCTTCGTAATCGTCGCGGTCCATTACCGTATCATGGGGGTAGGTTTCTTCGAGGATCTCACCCTTTTCCGCATCATCGAGCGCTTTACGGATCGATTTGGGCGCATCGTGTTCGGCGAATTGGCTGATGGCACCGTCAAACGGAAGAGACATCGCAACGCTCCTGGGAAGTTACTGCTTTTTACATCTATATGGAGTACGAAACGGCCTAACGCAAACCGGCGCGGGTGGCGGCCCGGTCGACTGCGGCTATCACGTCCTCCATATGGGTGTGATGCGGCATGTGCCCAACACCGTCCAGCACGGTGAGATTGGCGCCTTCGATCTGGTCGGGCAGGGTGATCGAATGCACGTTGAGCGGCACGATCGTGTCCGCCGAGCCGTGCACGATTTCCACCGGCAGGTCGAGCTCGTGATACCGCTCGGACATCTCGACAACGTGGGGTCTGAGTGACAGGACCTGGCGCGCATTGGCCCGGATCGTTTCGCGCCGCAGCGAAAGGCCTGGCCCCACATGATCGAGGTACCCGTCCGGTGCGGGCTGGGGATGAAAGATGCTCGCAAGCGTGTCTTCGACCAGCGATTGGGGGGCAAACGCCGTCAGCATCGGCACCACAAGCGCGCCACCGGCCAGTGAACCATTGACCCGGTAGAGGCGGCTCAGCTGCCCGGGCCATGGGTTCGCCACGCCAGCTACCGACACCACCGCCGCAGTGTCTGGATCGCTGAGCGCCCAGGCGAAAGCCACCGCTCCACCAAAGGATTGACCCAGCACAATGGGGCGTTTGACGCCAATTTGATCGGCCGCCTTTTGGAGGAAACCCGCCTGTTCGAGGGGAGACTCCGCGCGTGTGTCCCATAGCTTGCCATGGGCGCCGGGTATACGCCCCGTCCAGCCCAGTCCGGGCCGGTCGAACACGATAACGCGGTACCTCTCGGCCAATCGGGGCGCCAGCGCAAAGGTGAAATCGTTGATATTGCCGCCCGCACCGTGCAGCAGGATCAGATCGGGGCCGGATCCCATGGTCACCACGTGCACGTCAACACCGTCCACCTCGATGATCTGACCCCTGGGCGGGTTCTCTTCGAGGGCGGCTGCCTCGCGGGCCAGCGCACGCCAGTGGACCAGGCCCACAAATGCGCCGATGCTTAGAACGAGGATGAGCAACCTAACGGCCAATTGCATCGGAGTCATATGGCGTTGTCTGGTAGATCTGGTTGATCCAGTTGCCATAGAGCAGATGGGCATGGCTGCGCCACCGGTTCTGCGGCTTGCTGGCCGGATCGTCGTCTGGAAAATAGTTCACGGGCAATGCGATTTCCGTTCCTTCGACCTGAGACCCGGCGCGGTCCCGGTCATACTCCTCTTTCAGCGTTCCGCTGTCGTATTCGAAATGGTTGAGAATATAGAGAGCGCGATGCGCCGGATCTTCAATGAGGCAGGGGCCTGCTTCATCACTTCCAAGCAGTATCGGCAGCCCGGCCGCCCCGACTTCGGGCGCGCGTACCTCTGTCCAGCGGCTGACTGGTACGACGCAATCGTCCGAGAACCCACGCAGATAGGGCGAGGCGGGCGCCATGTTGGTGTGGCGGAACGTGCCGAAGAGCTTGGCGTCTAGAATGTGCTTTGGCACCTCGTGGAAGTGATGCAGCATGGCCATGCCACCCCAGCAAACACCAAAGGTCGAATGCACGTTGGTCTGGGTCCAGTCCATCACCTGTTGCAGCTCGTCCCAATAGGTGACCTCTTCAAAGGGCAGGTGTTCGATCGGTGCCCCGGTGATGATCAGGCCATCGAACTTTTCGTCCGTCACGTCGGTGAACGGGCGATAAAAGCTTTCCATATGGGCCGCGGCGGTGTTGCGCGTCTGATGCTCGGACATCCGGATCAGGCTCAGTTCGATCTGCAGGGGCGTCGCCCCGATCAAGCGTGCGAACTGGTTCTCGGTCTGGATCTTTTTGGGCATCAGGTTCAGCAGGCCGATGCGCAGCGGGCGTATATCCTGACGGGCCGCCTGATCTTCGTCCATGACCATGACGCCTTCCTGCTTGAGCACGTCATAGGCGGGCAGGGTGGCGGGTATCTTGATGGGCATGGGTCTGTCAGGTCTTTGTTAAGATTTGCTGCGTCGGGCAGAGATA
The DNA here is from genome assembly GCA_038521825.1 of Pseudomonadota bacterium. GTDB lineage: Bacteria > Pseudomonadota > Alphaproteobacteria > Rhodobacterales > Rhodobacteraceae > JBCBKL01. The sequence continues at coordinate 78,524 of JBCBKL010000003.1, forward strand.
ATCGGATGGTTCGGAAACTGCCAGTACCCTTGGCCGCAATCACCAACGCTTGACCAAAATGCCGAAATAACCGATGGTTGAGGATATTTTTGAAAAGTTATTGTTGGGAAAGGCATATGTTTGTTTCAAAACAAACCCCGTTATTTGTTGTCGGACTGGTGGCGATTGCCGGATGCGCGACCGAGGCAGATCTTTCATCGGAGCTCGGTATCGTTGCGGATGCAGCAGGGCGATTGGAAACATCGGTCAAATCGTCAGAGTTTGAGGCGCGCATTGAAGCCGACGAAGAGGCGCTTGATTCCTATGCCTACGACGTGGCGGTCGCCGATCTGCATCGAAGGCGGTTGTCGGACGATTGCGCGGATGTGATCCAGCGCAGGATCGATGATGGTGTGCCAGATTGCCGGGTCATCGCGCGCATCCCGGAGGGCCGAGAAAGCCCGTCAATTGAGCCGCCTGCTACGCTGGCGCTGGATGTGAACCGCAAACTGAGCGGTATCAAGGCCTATCTTGATGCGCTCGACGCTCTGATGTCCTCGACATCCGAAGCGGATGTACGCAAATCCTTCGCCGCCGCCACCAAGAGCATCGCCGAACTGGGCGAAACCGCAGGCAGTGATGCGATCAGCGGCCTTGTCGAAACGCTTGAGGCCACGAAAACGCAGCGCGAGGCGGTCGTATCTTTTGCCGTTCAACAGTTGCGCACCCGTAAGTTTCGCCAGGTCGTCCTGCAATCCGACGATGCGTTTCAGGAGGTCGTCCGTGAAACCCAGTCCAAGCTCTTTCGGCTGGGGTTCGACGCCGATTATGCCGAGGCCCTGCGTGCGTTTTCGGGCAAGGACGATGAGGCAAACGATGCCTATGTGGCTTTGGTGGTTGCGCGGCAGCAGGGCGATACCGCTGCGGCCGCGCAAGCCGCCACAGAATATCGACAGGCCATTGTCGAACTTGACCGCGCAGAGGCGTCGTTCAAGCGCACCGAAGACCGGTCATTGACGGCGCGGCTTGATGCCTTGAGGGCCGCGCATCGTGCCATGGCCGAAACCATCAGAAACCCCGACCGTGTCGAAAACACCATCGCTCTACTGGAAAGCCTGCGCGATCTCGCAAAGAAGTTCCCGGATTGATACCATGACAGCCATTACGAAAGCCGCAGAAGGCAAATTCACCTCACTGTTTACAACCATTCGCCGCGCGCTGGATCAGGTCGAACAACGGCTTGATGAGGCGGTGGACGCCGCCAACACCGACGATATCATTGCGCTGGCCACGGCACGGAAGACGCTGAAAGAACAGCTGTTTCAGATCCGCGAGCTTGAGATCGACTATCAGGCCTCCGCCAAGGGGCCTTCCGAGGCCGAGAGGGCGCTGGCGAGGGGTGCTGACGAGGCCAAAGGCTTCCTTCGTAGCATGAAGAAGGTATCGGATACCCTTGATAGTGTGGCAAAAATTGCCGCTACGCTAACACGACTATTGCGGGTTTTTCCCTAGCGCAGCGAGCGGGCGACGAGATCGACGAAGTCGGCCTCGCTCTGTATGTCTTGTACCGCTTGGGCTTCGAGCGTCACGCCCCATCGTGCCATCGCCTCGTATCGCGGCTGACGATGAGCAAGCGCGCGGGCGTAGGTCCAGCGAATAAAGGCATCCGGGTCAACAGCATCGGGCGCCGCGCCCGTCTCTCCAAGATACGCCACCCAGCATTCGGTCAGAAACGAGGGCTGATACGCCATCGGCTTGGGCGCTTTGTCAAAGCGCTCGATCAGCGCCTGCGTATGGGCCTCTGTGCCCCTGATCCAGACGGGCAGGCAGCTGGCGCTGAGTTCTGTCATCAGGGGATCGTTAGGGTCTCCAGGATCGATCCACTCGCAGATCGATCCGCCGGTGTCGCAGATGAAGTGCGGATAGCCATAAAGCGCTTCAGCCCGTTCGATGAAATATGCCGTGTCGCGCAGTGCCGAAATCTCGGCCTGCCGGAACTGATCCTGCCGCTTGGAGTATTCTGCCATTGGCAGGCCGCCCCTGGCCGAAGCGCCTGGTTTACCCAGATACGTGGCGACGGGGGACAGGTTAGCGAAAGTGATGTTCGATCCGATATAGATGCTGTCGCTCATCAGAAGGTCGCGCAGGAACGGCACCTTCATGGCCTCGGCCTTGGCATTATCGGTGATGCGTTCACCCATGTAGCGGGTGCCGATGCGGTAGTCGATCGAGTAGTGGAACCAGTGGCCGCTGTCGCGCAGCATCGTCGCAAGATGGGTCTTGCCCAACCCTGACATACCAAAAACCATCACGCGCCTGTTCGGAGCAGAGCGCCAGGCGGCGGCGTCGGGGTAGAGCATTGGGTGACCTTCGTTAACTGGCCCTGACTCCTAGCCGTGGCTATCCAAAGGGTCAATCTGGCTGCGCGTCAGCCTGTCAAAAATCCGTCCGTCGAGGATTACAAGACCCAGTGCCAAGAGGCCGAAACCCCAGAGGGCATTGGCGCTCAGCGCCTCATCCAGAACGATTTTGCCAAGGGCGATGGCCACCGGCGGGATGATAAGGGTGACTAGCATCAGGTTGCCGCTGCCGGCCATGGCAAGGACCCGGTAGTAGAGCAGGTAAGCGCCCGCGGTGGCGATGATCGCGTAGTACCCGATGGCCAATATCGTCGACGTCTCAAGCTTCAGGCTGATCGGCCCTTCGACCACCAACGCCAGCGGAACTGTGATCAGCATCGATGCCGTCAGCATGCCCGCGGCAGCAACCTGGGGCGCTAGACCACCCAACCGCTTGCGGCCCCAGACCGCAGCCAGGGCGTAGCTGATCGTTCCGGCGATCACGGCGAGTTGGGCGAGGCTGCGCAGGTCAAAGCTGCGCAGGTTTTCGAGCCCGATTGCGGTGGCGACCCCAGCAAAACCCAGAAAGACCCCGACACCTTTTCGCATGGTGATCCGTTCATCCGCGAAGAAAAGCGCGGCTGCGATGACACCGAAGACGGCGGTCGCGGCGTTGAGGATCGAGGTCAGACCGGTCTCGATATGCAACTGCCCCCACGCCATCAGGCCGAACGGAATGACGTTGTTGAGCAGGCCCATGCCCAGAAATCCGATCAGAATCCGCGGGCTTTTCGGAACGGGGAGGCGCATCAGCAGAACAACGGCCCAAAGGACCAGTGCCGCCCATCCCGTCCGGTGGGCGACTGATGTGATAGGTCCCACTTCGTCCAGCGCGATGCGGATCGAAAGGAATGAACCGCCCCAAATGACGCCGAGAAGCAGGAGCTCGGACCAGGCCCGCCCTGATAGAGATTTCTGTTCTGTCATTGGGCGACACTAGGCGCTTCCGCGCGCGGGCTGCCACCCGGATCTTGCTGAAACGAAAAGCCCCGCCCAGTAAGGGGCGGGGTTGTCGCATCGGATCCGATAGGGATCAGAACTTGAAGCCGACCTGCACGCCGATGCCGAAGGCTTCGTTGTCTTCGAACTCGGTCGCGGGAGAGGTCGTGCCAACGGCCGTTTCTGCATCGCCGACCCAGACATAGCGGATGCCGGTAGTGATCTCCATGTTGCCTTCCGAATAGATGGCAGCCAGACCCACGCTGGTGAAGCCATCGGTCGGGCCAAGGTTCGACACGATGCTTCCGGTGCTTGGTTCATGTGAAATGGACCCGGCGACGGACCACTTGTCGGTCAGACGGCGGCCAATGCCCAGCGTGTATGTCGTACGATCGTCTTCGTAGCTGACAAGCGAGCCGCCGGAAGTCAGCGCAAAGTAATCGTCAGGCGTGATGTCGAAATCTGACCAATTCACCCAACGAACGCTACCAAACAGTAACGTATCCTTCGCGATACCGGTCTGGAATTCGAGGTTCACCGCCTGTGGTGTTTCGATGGGCGTTGTCGACTCATTGGGCCCGCCGAGCAGCGAAGCGGAGGTTTCTGTGGTATCCAGATCATGCTCGATCTTCGAGTAATATGTCAGAGCGACGCGCAGGGCGATATCAGGGCGCTCATACGCGGCACCGACCAGATAGCCGACGCCAAAGCTGCGATCGGCCGTGGCTTCGTAGCCCGCGACAAACGGAATGTTCGCTTCAGCTTCGACATTTTGCAGCCGGACACCGCCATAGAAGCTGACGTTGCTTGGCAGGTTGTATTGCAGGATCCCCGTAAGGGCCGTGGAGTTGAATTCAGCCGTGGACCCGGACGCGAAGTATGTTGGCGTCACCGGGTAATCGACGTCGGCCCCGTATGGCTGGTCGAGAATGATCGCGTAAGACCATGTTTCGTTGATATCGGCCTTATATGCGGCGCCAAAGTTTAGATAGCTGTCCACCATGTTGCCGGAGTCGAGCCCGAGCGTGCCCGCAAATGCAGGCAGAACGCTACCGCTCACGTCTGGGGAAACGTGGCCAAGGCTGAACTGCAGGTATCGTCCCTCTTCGAACAATACTCCGACGGATTGGTTGGAGCGTTCGATGCCGCCCGCATAGGCTGTTGCGGCGCTCAACCCTAGGGCGCCCGCCGCAAGAAAGTACTTATTCATTCGTTGTCCTCCCGAATGTGAGGGCCGAGGTGGTGGCCTGGGGACGAACCAATCAATTTTCAAGGGGTCTGCGTCAATCTTGACGGAGGGGAAGAGGCAAAGAAATGACGGAACGTCACGGTTATGTAACGCACTTCCCGCTAGTCACGAATGGGCAACGCGTGTCTGGGCCAGAATGTTGAGGTAATTGCCCGCAAAAATCAGCAGGGCGCCAACGAAAACCCAGAGGCCGAGCGCCTCGTCATACAGCAGCATCCCGATGACTGCGATGGCCGGAAGTCGAATGAAATCAATGGGAACGACAATAGTAGCCGGTGCAAGCGCCAATGCGTTCGTCAGGCAGAAATGCGCTGTTAGGCCGCAAAGACCGACCAACACCAACCAAGGCAGCGTTGCAGCCGTGGGTAGAGTGATGGTTCCGTCATAGCCCGCCGTCGCCATCCCCATGACCACCTGAGTCGCTGTCAGATAGAACAGGATGGAAAGGATCGAATCATCCCGAGTCAGGCGTTTCGTGAGCATGATTGTAATGGCAAAAAAGATCGCTGAAGCGGCCGCCGTGACGATTCCCGGAGTGATTCCCTGCATGTCAGGACGCGCAACCAGCAGGATGCCGCTGAAGCCGATCATAGCGGAGACAACTTTTACGCGTGTGATGGTCTCGCCAAGGATAAGCGGGCTGAGGACAATGACCCAGATCGGTGTTGTGAATTCGAGCGCAAAGACCTGAGCCAGCGGGATCACGGCGACCGCAAAGAACCAAAGATTCTGACCGATGAAATGTGCGACGTTTCGCACCAGATGGGTTCCCAGCCGCTGCGTGCGCACGTCTCGCCATCGCCCTGTTGCAACGATGATGCTTATCACGATGACAAAGCCAACCACGCTGCGGTACATCATGATCTCGAACGTATCGTGCGCTGGCCCGAGTTCGCGCCCCGCCACCGCCATGGCTGAAAATGACGCGATGGAACCGGTCATCCAAGCCGCCGCCCGCAATGTCGGATTCATGCCGCGACAATCCTGTATCTAAGCAGATTGGCCGCAAAACCATGAGCCGCGCTAATGCGACCCGCCCTCCGAACCTTTGAGCGCCGCGTCATTCCCACTCGATGGTTCCGGGTGGTTTCGACGTGATGTCGTAGGTCACGCGGTTGATGCCAGGCACCTCGTTGATGATCCGCGTCGCCGTCTCGCCAAGAAATTCATGGCTGAACGGATAATAGTCCGCTGTCATGCCATCCACCGATGTGACGGCACGCAGCGCGCAGGCGTAGTCGTAGGTCCGCCCGTCGCCCATTACGCCGACGGTGCGGACGGGAAGGATGGCGACAAAGGCCTGCCAAATCTCGTCGTAAAGACCGTGCTTGCGGATCTGATCGATATAAACCGCATCCGCCTCGCGTAGGATATCCAGTTTGGTCCGCGTGATTTCGCCAGGACAGCGGATCGCAAGGCCGGGGCCGGGGAAGGGGTGCCGACCGATGAAGTGATCGGGCAGACCCAACTCACGGCCAAGCGCGCGTACCTCGTCCTTGAAGAGCTCGCGCAGCGGTTCAACCAGTTTCAAGCCCATCTTTTCGGGCAATCCGCCGACATTGTGGTGGGATTTGATTGTGACCGACGGGCCGCCGCTGAATGACACGCTTTCGATGACATCGGGGTATAGCGTACCCTGCGCCAGAAACTTGGCACCCCCGACCTCTGCCGCGTGTTTCTGGAAGACATCGATGAAGAGCTTGCCGATGGTCTTGCGCTTGGTTTCAGGATCGCTGACGCCGTCAAGCGCACCAAGGAATAATTCCTGTTCGTCCGCGTGGATCAGGGCCATGTTGTAATGATCGCGGAACATGGTCACCACCTCGTTCGCCTCGCCCTTGCGCAGCAGACCGTGGTCGACAAAGACACAAGTCAACTGGTCGCCGATGGCCGCGTGGATCAGCACCGCAGCGACGGAACTGTCGACACCACCGGAAAGACCGCAGATCACCTTGGCGTCGCCGACCTGTTTGCGGATCTTGGCGATCGCCTCTTCCCGGTAGGCGCCCATCGTCCAGTCGCCGGTAAAGCCCGCCAGCCGCACGAAGTTTTCATACAAGCGCTTGCCGTTCGGCGTGTGGTGCACTTCGGGGTGGAACTGCACGGCATAGAAATTGCGATCGGTATCGGCGGTTATCGCAAAAGGCGCATTGGGCGACGTGCCAAATACTTCAAAGCCTGGCGCGATGGCCGAGACATGATCGCCGTGGCTCATCCAGACCTGTTCGCGGTCGTCTTGGAACCATCCGTCCAAAAGGGGCAGGCGGGCATTGTCGGGCGTCACATAGGCCCGTCCGAATTCCGCAGTACCCTTGCCGCGGTCAACCTTGCCGCCCAGGAGATGCATCATGACCTGCTGGCCGTAACAGATGCCAAGGATCGGGATCCCGCGTTCGAACACCGATTTCGGCGGCATCGGCGCGCCATCGGCGAAGACGCTGGCAGGACCACCGGAAAAGATCACGGCCTTCGGCGCAAATTCATCGAGAAAGGCGTCGGTAACCGTCTGAAAAGGGTGAATTTCGCAATACACGTTCAGCTCGCGCAGGCGCCGCGCGATGAGCTGCGTGACCTGGCTGCCGAAGTCGATGATGAGAAGGCGGTCATGGTGAGAATGCGACATGCGGCCTTCCTATGGGGCTGACCGCCGGGCTTCAAGAGGCGGGATTGATGCGCCTGGCACGCTGCGCCGGAACCAGATGTCGCTTTTGCGCCAGAGACGGCGCATTCAGTTGGGGTATGTCGGACGACACGGCGTATCTGACTGGCACCCGAATAGGAGAAAAGACAATGGCAGAGGCGGCGGTCCGGGGACGCAAGCGTGGCGGTGGTGGTGCAGCACGGCGAGCCGAACGGCAGGCCGTATCGTTCGAGACGGCCCGCTTCATCGAGCGCAACATCCCTAATTTCGAGATCCTGACCCCAGAGGCGTTAGAGATCATCGAAGAGAATGCCGAAATCATCCTCGAAGAGATCGGCGTGAACTTCGTCAGCAACCCCGGTGCTCTGGCCCGATGGAAAGACGCGGGCGCAGACATCGATGGTGAGCGCGTGCGCCTTCCCAGGGGCCTTGCCCGGAAACTCTGCGCGACGGCACCGGCGTCTTTCACCCAGCATGCCCGCAATCCCAACCGTTCGGTCGACATCGGGGGTAACAACCTCGTCCTTGCTCCCGTCTACGGGCCGCCCTTCGTGCGCGATGCCGCAGGCGGACGCCGCTATGCGACAATGGAGGATTTCCGCAACTTCGTGAAGCTTGGCTACATGTCGAAATGGCTGCACCATTCGGGCGGCACGGTCTGCGAACCAACGGATGTGGCCGTCAACAAGCGCCATCTCGACATGCTGCACGCTCATATGACGCTGAGCGACAAGCCGTTTATGGGATCGGTGACCGAACCCAGCCGCGCCCGGGATTCGGTCGAGATGTGCGAGATTCTTTTCGGCAAGGACTTCGTGGCCGAGAATACCGTGATGACCTCCCTCATCAACATCAACTCGCCTTTGACATTCGACGACGTGATGATGGGTGCGCTCGAGGTCTATGCAGCGGCGAACCAGGCCTGCATCATTTCGCCCTTCATCGTCGGTGGGGCGATGGCGCCTGTGTCCGTTGCCGGAACGTTAACGCAAGTGCTTGCAGAGGTGCTGGCAGGCGTAGCCTATTCACAACTCATTAAGCCCGGAGCACCGGTGATCCTTGGTGCTTTCGTCACGTCAATTGACATGAATTCCGGTGCTCCAACCTTCGGAACACCCGAGGCCGCGCAGATCACCTACGGGGCTGGGCAACTCGCCCGACGCCTTGGTCTGCCCTACCGGTCTGCGGGATCTTTCTGTGGGTCGAAACTGCCCGATGCACAGGCGGCTTATGAAACCGCGAACAGCCTGAATGTCGGATTGTTGTCAGGCGTCAACTTCATGCTGCATGCCTGCGGCTGGCTTGAGGGCGGGCTGGTCAGTTCGTACGAAAAGTTCGTGATGGATGCCGATCAGTTGGGCACGCTGCACAAGCTCGCGGCGGGGGTCAGCATGGATCAGGAAGCTCAGGCGATGGATGCATTCCGCGAGGTCGGGCCAGCGGGCCACTACCTCGGATGCGCCCATACGCAGACGCATTTCAAGGATGCATTCTGGAAGTCAGATCTGCTTGATTACAAGCCGTTCGAGACCTGGGAAGAAGAAGGCGCGCGCGACACCCAAGAGCTGGCAAAACAGCGTGTTATCAGGATGTTGGGTGACTATCGGCAGCCTGCTATGGATCCGTCCATAGCTGAAGGGTTGGGCGACTACATCGCCCGCAAAAAGGCTGCCGAACCAGATGCCTTCATCTGAGGATGTTCAGGCCGCCTTGGCCTGAGCGGCCCGCAACATCCGCGCCTCGCCCACGATCGCGATCAGGATGTCGATATGCTTCAGCAGATGATAGGCTGAATCGTCGTTCAGTCTTTGATCATTGAGAAAGCCCTCGATTTCGATCAGCCGCATCAGGGCGGGCGCCTGTCGTGGCAGGTTGCCGTAACCCAAAAGGCGAGGCAGGTGTATTTCGCGCCGGTACTCTGCGGCACCGATGCGGGCGGCGCGCATAAGCAGGCGTGGGCGGTGAAGGCAGTGCAACATGCTCATCAGGTCTTGCATTTCCGAACTCCAATAACAGTTTCAACGCAGCTCTGAGTCGGCCACGACTGACCCTTAGGTTGCACAACTAAAGCGGGTGTTGCGTTGTTGGTGGTCGTTCCGTGCGTTCGTTTAGCGAAGGTTTATCTTTTAGAAACAATGCTTCAGGCATCGACGGAAATTAACGAACGAGTAATGATGCATCTTTAGGTTGTGTGGATGTTGCTGTGGAACACCGCCGGATAAGTGCGGTTCCGCAAGGGGATGGTACAAATGGATTTGACCCGTGGGTCACAAGCAGATGGCACCCTGCTGCCGACATGGGTGCCCGACGGCGCCCGTCTTTATCTGGCGCATACCGAGATAGGCACGCCCATCCGCGAGCTGGCGCGGAACGCCGGTTGTCATGCCTCAACAATCCTGCGTCAGATCAGACGGATCGAAATGCGCCGCGACGACCCCTTGATAGACGGTATGCTCCGCAAACTTGGCGCGGAGCTCGTTCGAGACCTTTCCGAACCTGACATTCAGACAGAAGAGGAAACGCATATCATGCCTGCACAGACCGCTTTGTCTTGCGATGAAGACCATACCGAGGCGTACCATCAGGATGCCGTTCGGATCCTCCGCCGGTTGTGCGAGACCGGTTCGGTTCTCGCTGTCGCCGCGGAAATGGACAAGGCGGTTGTCGTCCGGGATGGCGGCGCAGCGGGCGGAAGCCAGCGGACCGGCGTTGTTGGCCGCGAAGTCGCTGAGTTTATGGCGTTGAAGGATTGGATCAGTACCGATTGCAAAGGGCGGATTGCACGGTACCGGATCACGGCGGCGGGCCGCCAGGCTTTGGAAGAGTTGATGGCCGAAACAGCACCGGACCAAGCTGCCGTTCCTGGTTTCAACGAAGCGATGACACCCTTCATGTCGCAGCACTGCGAATGGGCCGAAAAAACTGTTGAGGAGCCGGAGACGGGCAAGGTCCAGCGCGTTCGCTACAACCTTGCGGAATCGCCACTGACCGCTCTCGCGCGCCGTCGCGACAAGGATGGCCAGCCGTTCCTCTCCGACGATCTCGTCAGCGCCGGCGAGCGGCTGCGGGAAGACTTTGAGTTGGCCCAGATGGGGACGCGTGTTGCCCAGAACTGGGATCGGTTCCTGACCGGTGGCGCGCGGGGCAGCTTCGGTTCGGGCAGTTCGATCGGAAATGGCCCCGAGGCCGCCCGAAGCCGCGTTGCGGCCGCATTGGCTGATCTCGGGCCGGGGTTGTCGGATGTTGTCCTTCGCTGCTGCTGCTATCTCGAAGGCCTGGAAACGGCTGAGAAAAAGCTGGGCTGGTCAGCCCGGTCCGGCAAGATAGTGCTGCGTATTGGGCTGCAGCGGCTCAAACGCCATTATGACGAAACGACAGGGCCAGGTGGCGGCCTTATCGGCTAGCCTGTTCCTGCGACGGCGCCGCCTTACGGAGCAGCGGGCGGCGCCGACATACCAGATATTTGGCAGATGCGAGGGTCGGCTGCCCATGTCATTCGTGGACCAAATTCTTGGAGCGGGTAACGGGAATCGAACCCGTAACTTAAGCTTGGGAAGCTCGCGTGATACCTTTTCACCATACCCGCATGGGTCGCTGTGGATAATCCCCCGATCCGGAACCGTCAAGGATCGTAATCTTCTGCACAAATGGTAGCGCCTCAGGCGCTGTTGCGCGGCGGCAACTCTGCCGGAAGTCGCAACGAAAGCCCCGGTGCCGGTTTGATGCTGAACCGCATCAGTGCTAACGCCTTTTTGGTGGTAACGGGAATGGAAGATTTAAAGGGAATGCCAACGATACGAGTGAGCATGCTGCTGCTCGCTGCCGGATTTCTTTCGGCATGCGGCGGCGGCGGAGATGGTGACGGGCTGAAGGCGGAACTGACGCGATCGGCGATTGTTCCAACTGGCAGCGGTTCGGTTTCGCCGGGTTTGGGGTCGACCGAGGAATTACGGTCGATCAGTTCAACATCCGGGCTGGTGCAGTTCGCGACGGGTCTTGATGGGGACAGGGGGCAAGCGGTCGCGGCAGCGGGCGTTGTGTCTTCTAATGTCGGCCCTGCGGTTACGACTGGAACGGCAACGTACTCAACGCAGTATCAGTATACAGTCTTGGACGAGGTCGAACGGTCGTCCACGTCGATTGATGGAAGGCGCGCAACAATCCCTCAGCGCAACATTCAGCTTCGCGCAGATTTTGATGCCGGAACCCTGGATGGCTCCACAAGCGATCTGACGATTGACGCCCAGATCGCGGGCCAAAACATTTCCGGTAGCGCTGAAGTTGATTACTTCTTTGTGGGCGTCGGAGGTGAACCTCCTGTCAGCGGATCGATTGCTGGGGATATTGCGGGCCGGATCGGCAGCACCGGGGTAGTGGGTGCCATCGCTGGCCATGACAGCAATACAGTTGTTGCCGGCGGCTTTGTCGGAACACGCAACTAGCCACTCTGATCCGGTTAAAAGGGCACCCGCCATTGTGCGCGGCGCCCTCTTTGTGTTGTGGATCTGCCTTCTCTGCCTAGGGGGCGCCGATCGGCTGCAGGCCAGCGACGCTGCTTGGCAGGCGCGCTTCGAAACAGCAGTGCTGGCCCGGGCCGAGGGAGATTACGACGCGGCTATCAAGGCCTTGCGGGCCCTTCTGCGCGAGCAGCCGGATAATCTCGCGGCCAGACAGGAACTCGGCTATGCGCTGATCCTCGATGGTCAATACGCGGCAGCCCAGTATCATTTCGAGATACTCGCCGCGCGGACGCCGTCAGACGACGATCGGGCGCTTTATCGTGCGGTGCTGCGAAGGATCTATTCCGAGCGTCCATTCGGGCTCGACCTTATATTGGCCTGGGTGCCGTCTTCGAACCTCAATGGCGGATCATCGGAGGCGTCTCTGGATACGGCGCTAGGTGTGCTGCCTATCGATGACGGCTCTCGCGCCGTGTCGGGCTGGAGCCAGACGGTCGGGCTGGGGGGCTACGCTCGCGCACCACTGGATTTGCGCAACCGTGTCATCTTTAGCTGGTCAGCGACAAACACCCGATACTCGGACCTGCTGGAAGACGAACGTCAGCTTGAAGCGGCTGTGACCTGGCAGCATGTCAGGTCGCGCAACAGCTATGCGCTGAGACTGGGGTGGCTTGAACAGGAGCAGGCGGACGAGCGGCGGCAGCAGGAGGCGGTCACGATATCCGGGTCTCACCTCCAGGGTCGGCGGGGCCGCATCGACTGGTCGCTCAGCCAGGCAAATGACGACTACCGGTTCCGGCCCACAAAGAACGGTGACGAAAAGACCGCCAGCTTTCGGTACAACTGGCTTTTGCCCCGCAACCAGACGGTGTGGCTGGGACTGTTGTTGGAGGACGGCACCCGGGAAGCGGATCACCTGAGCTTGTTCGGGACGATTCTGCAGGCGGGCGGCCGCAAGGTCTTTCGTAACGGGGTTTCGATAGATACCACGATCTCGTTCGGTGATCGCGATTTCGACGGGGTCTTTCCTTTGCAGTCCGTTGCCCGCGAGGACCGGTTCACCGAAATCAGCACCTTCTTGCAGGACAGCCGCATTAACTGGAAAGGGTTTACGCCCCGCACGAAATGTCGTTCGCGTTTCAACACATCCAATATCGCATTGTTCGATGCGACGACATACGAATGTTCGCTCGAACTGACCCGTCGGTTCTAGGGGCTTAGGGGCAGGTCGCGGTATAGAGATTGATCAGGGCCGGTATCCGCAGCCCGTTTTTGGTCTGATACTTTGCAAAACTTGCGGCGATGTTCTCCCGCACGATCGCGCGGTCCTGTTCGGTGCCTTCGAAATGGCGCAGGACACTGTTGGCGGGCCCCAGATGGCTGCTCATTGTCGCGGCATCCTCCAGCGCGCCGGCGGCGAGTTCGACGGGAACCTCTTCGACCGCGACATGGTCCAGACCGGCTTGTCGCAATTGTGGGAGGATCCGCGCTGGGTCTTCGAAGGCGAAGGGACCCGGCAGCGTCCTATCACTCTTAGGCGGATCGCCCAGATGCGCACGAGCGGCTGCAGCGGCTTCCATGAACCACGGATTTTGTGGCGCGGGCCCCCAAGTTGCCATGACAAGCCGGGCGCCGGGTGTCAGACCGGTTGCAATGTTGCGAAAGGCTGCGGCTGTGTCGGCAAAGAACATGACGCCGAAGCGGGAAATCATCACATCGGATTGGTTCGCGAATGGGTGGATCTGGGCGTCAGCCGCGATCAGATCGATCCGGGCGCCCATGTGGCCCTTCACCCGCTGACGTGCCAGATCGAGAAGCGTGGGGGAGATATCAAGGCCTGTAACACGACCCCCTGGACCAACCCGTTGTGCCGCGGCCAGAACGCTGTCGCCGGTGCCGCATCCAAGGTCGAGAACGGATTCCCCGGCCTGCAGATCCGCTCGCTCAAGCAGCATGTCGAGCACCGGGGCCAGCGTCAGATCCATCTGGCGTTGATAGGTGACCCAGCTGACCTGACCGGCCCAGAATTCCGCCTGATCCGCGTTGCTCATCCGCGCCGCCTGCGTCTGCGGCCTGTCTCTGCCTCTCCGCCGCCCATGTTAAAGGCGACCTTGGGTAGCGGCACGACGGAATTAAGGATCGGGAAGGGGTCGGCCGAATTCGGGATGGCCGAAGCGTTCACGAAATGCTCCTGAAATTTGGGCTCTATCGCGGTTTCGACCTTGGTGATCTTGCGCACGGTCTCTTCGATTTCGGCCCTGGCCGCGACGTTACAAAGCGCGATGCGTGCACCTGTGCCCGCCGCATTACCGGCGCTCGAAACCTTGTCGAGGGGTGCGTCGGGTATCATGCCCAGAACCATCGCGTGTTTGGTCGAGATATGCGCGCCGAAGGCCCCGGCCAACACGACCCGATCCACGCTCTCCACCGGCATCTCGTCCATCAGCAGCCGCGCCCCGGCATAAAGCGCCGATTTGGCGAGCTGGATGGCGCGGATGTCGCCCTGGGTCACGGTGATCCGCGGGCCGCCATCGGCTGTTCCGTCATAGACGAGGTATGCGTTCGTGCGCCCCTCGGCGACGTTGCGATCCGTTCCGGTTTGCGCGGCCGACCCGATCAGACCGGACGCGTCCAACAATCCGGCCATGCGCATCTCAGCCACCGCTTCGATGATGCCCGAACCGCAGATGCCGGTGATCCCGCTGCCGGCGGTTGCCTCGGCAAAGCCGGGTTCGTCCGACCAGAGATCAGAGCCAATCACGCGAAAGCGGGGTTCTTTCGTCTCCGGGTCGATCTCGATCCGCTCGATTGCGCCGGGTGCCGCACGCTGGCCCGAGCTGATCTGCGCGCCCTCAAAGGCGGGGCCGGTGGGCGAAGAGCAGGCGAGCACCCGGTCCTTGTTGCCCAACAGGATCTCGGCATTGGTGCCAACATCCACGACAAGCATCAGATCGTCGGATTTGCCGGGCTCTTCGCTGAGCGCCACAGCCGCTGCATCCGCGCCCACATGCCCCGCGATGCAGGGCAGCACGAACACGCGGGCGGCACCATTCATCGCGGTCAGCCCCAATTCGTGCGCGTCGAGCGAGATGGACGAGGACGTGGCCAATGCGAACGGGGCTTGGCCCAGTTCTACCGGATCGATACCCAACAGCAGATGATGCATAACCGGATTGCAGACAAAAACGGTTTCCACGATCAGTGCAGGGTCGATCCCGGCCTCGGTCGCAATGGTTTCGGTCAGGCCATTGATCGCCGTACGCACCGCTGCCGTCATTTCGACGTCGCCGCCGGGGTTCATCATCGAATAGCTGACCCGGCTCATGAGGTCCTCGCCAAACCGAATCTGGGGGTTCATCACGCCCGAGGAGGCTTTGACCTCGCCGGTCGCCAGGTCACAAAGATGGGCCGCAATGGTCGTTGAACCCAGATCGATGGCAAGGCCGAAAAGGCCGTCTTCGTGCAGGCCGGGCCAGATGTCGATGACGCGATGTACCGCGTCCTGGTGGCCCTTATGCAGGGCGACGGTGACCTGCCATTTGCCCTTGCGTAGCGTGGGTTGCAGGCGTGTCATGAGGTCAAGGCCAGCGGTGACGCCCGGAATATCCCATTGCTCGCGGAGCGCGCGCGCAAGGCGTTCAAGATCGCCGGTGGGTTCGTGCATATCAGGCTGATCCACCGTCACAAAGTAAAGGCGCGTGGCCGGGTCCATGGTGATTGTGCGGGCGGTTGCGGCCTTGCGAACGACCTGACGGTGTACCTGGCTTTCGGGCGGTACGTCGATGACCACATCGCCCTGTACACTGGCTTGACAGCCCAGGCGGCGGCCCTCTGGCAGACCCCGCTTTTCGTCATACCGCGCCTCGACCGCGTTCCATTCGGATAGTGCGTTGTCCTTTACGGTGACGCCGTGTTTGGGAAACGCGCCATAGCTTGGCGTGATCTGGCATTTCGAGCAGATGCCCCGCCCGCCGCAGACCGAATCGAGATCGACGCCAAGCTGCCGGGCGGCTGTCAGGATAGGGGTGCCAACGGGAAAGCGCCCGCGTTTCCCCGAAGGGGTAAAGATGACGAGTGGGTCGGTGCTCATATCGATAACTGCATTCTTTGTTCGGCGCACAATAGGGTCTGGTGCCGAAAGAAAAAGACATGGGGCGACACTTTATCGGTGCTCCACGCCAGAACCTTGCCGGAAGGTGCGTCCTATCGCCCGCTTTATTTGCCCCTTTCCATTTCGCAGCCGCCGTGAAATAGGAAAGCGCCAACCGATGTTTCCCAGGAGAGGTCCAATGGAGATTCGCGAGGCGCTTACCTTCGATGATGTGTTGCTTGTTCCCGGAGCCTCGAACGTTCTGCCCTCCACGGCAGATACGCGCACTCGTGTGACTCGCAGGATTTCAATGAACATCCCGCTGCTCAGTTCGGCGATGGACACCGTGACAGAAGGCCGGATGGCGATTGCCATGGCGCAAGCCGGGGGTATCGGCGTGGTGCACCGCAATCTCGATGTCGAAGCACAGGCCCGAGAGATCAGGCGGGTAAAGCGGTTCGAGTCGGGCATCGTCTATAACCCGATCACGCTGCGCGCCGACCAGACCCTTTCAGATGCCAATGCCCTGCGCGACCGCTACAACGTCACCGGCTTCCCTGTTGTCGATGACAATGGGCGCGTCGTGGGGATCGTCACGAACCGTGATATGCGCTTTGCCAGCGATGACGCAACACCGGTGTCGGTCATGATGACCTCGGACAGTCTCGCGGTTCTGGTCGAGCCTGCCGATCGCCAAGAGGCGATCAGCCTGATGAAGGCGCGCCGCATAGAGAAGCTGCTTGTTACGGACAAGCATGGCAAGCTGACCGGCCTTTTGACGCTGAAGGACACCGAACAGGCGGTGCTTAACCCGACAGCCTGCAAGGACGAACTGGGCCGTCTGCGCGTCGCAGCTGCCTCGACCGTTGGCGATGCCGGTTTTGAACGCTCCGAAGCTCTGGTTGATGCAGGCGTCGATATGATCGTCATCGACACCGCCCATGGCCATTCCGAGGGTGTGGCCGAGGCCGTACGCCGGGCAAAGACGCTTTCGAATGAGGTCCAGATCATGGCCGGAAACGTCGCCACGGCTGAGGCGACGCGAGCCCTGATCGATGCGGGCGCTGATGCCGTCAAGGTCGGTATCGGCCCGGGATCGATCTGTACGACCCGGATGGTTGCAGGCGTCGGGGTGCCGCAACTGACAGCCATCATCGATTGCGCAAGTGCGGCAGGCGACGTGCCGGTCATCGCCGATGGTGGCATCAAATTCTCGGGCGATTTCGCCAAGGCCATTGCCGCCGGCGCATCCTGCGCGATGGTCGGATCGATGATCGCGGGGACGGACGAGTCGCCCGGCGAGGTCATTCTGTATCAGGGCCGCAGCTTCAAATCCTATCGGGGCATGGGCAGTCTGGGCGCAATGGCGCGCGGATCCGCCGATCGGTATTTCCAGAAGGATGCAGCCAGCGACAAGCTTGTGCCCGAAGGTATCGAAGGGCAGGTACCTTACAAGGGCTCGGCCAATGCGGTGATCCACCAGCTGGTCGGTGGGTTGCGGGCCGCCATGGGCTATACCGGCAACGGCACGATCGACGAGATGCGCCAGAATTGCCGTTTCGTTAAGATCACCGGCGCAGGGCTCAAGGAAAGCCATGTGCATGATGTCCAGATCACGCGGGAAAGCCCGAACTACAGGGCGATGTGATCTATGGGCGTCGTTGCCCGCCTTGCTGACGGTTTGTTGCTATGACCCCGGGTGCGCGCGTCGCTGCGGCGATTGCCGTTCTTGATGACATCGCAGGCGGCACGGCGGCTGAGCAGGCCCTGACGCGCTGGGCCCGCCGCAGCCGTTTTGCCGGATCTAAGGACCGACAGGCCGTGAGGGATCATGTGTTCGATGTCCTGCGGCAGCGCAACACCTGTGCACTGAACGGTGGCGGATCGTCGGGCCGGGCGCTGATGCTTGGCAAGCTGCGGATCGACGGGGTTGATCCCCAGATATGTTTTGACGGCGCAGGCTATGCTCCAGCCGCCTTGGTTGAGCCGGAAAAGGATATCCTTAACAGTCCCTTGTCGGACGATGCTGACTTGGATCTTCCCGAATGGATGCGGCCGTTGTTTCAACGGGCACTCGGCGTTGGGTGGAGAACGACCGCAGGTCAACTGCGATCACGCGCGCCGATCACGATCCGCGCGAACACCGCCCGTACCACGCGCGATGAGCTTGCGGTGGCATTGTCGTCGGAGGGGATAACCGCGCTCCCCAACCCGGTGGCCGATACTGCCCTGGCAGTAAAGGACGGTGCCCGACAGCTGCGCAACTCCAAGTCCTTTCACGCGGGACACTTCGAGTTTCAGGACGCGGCAAGCCAGGCCCTCGTGCTGGGACTGCCGGATGCCAGGACGGCGCTCGATTACTGCGCGGGTGGCGGGGGCAAGGCCCTGGCAATTGCTGCGCGGGGATTTGCGGTCAGTGCGCATGACGCCAACCCCAAACGGATGGCCGATCTGCCCGAACGGGCTAGGCGGGCTGGTGCGCAGATCACCATCGAAACCCAGGCCGACCAAATCGCCACCTACGATCTGGTGCTGTGCGATGTGCCCTGTTCCGGCAGTGGTGCGTGGCGCCGCAGCCCGGAGGGGAAATGGGCGCTGACGCCCGCACGGCTGGAGGAGCTGACTGCGACACAAGACAGCATTCTCGACAACGCCCGACTGCTCGTGAGGGACCAAGGAACGCTGGTCTATGCGACCTGCTCTGTCCTGTGGGAAGAGGATGAAGACAGGATCGATGCCTTTCTTTCGCGCCATCAGGACTGGTCCTGCACTCAATCTGTCCGTTGGGACGTGTCCGACGATTGCGACGGCTTTTTTGCTGCACACTTGACGCGGGAATAATACAGTGTGTTACTCAACTTTAAATATAACGTCGCCCGCCATACTGCAGAGTAGCACGCTGAATCAGAGCTTTTCTTAAGCGGTACTTAACCAATCCGGGCGAAACAGATTCGAACGATTCGACTGTGGGGGCTCCTTGGATTTGAGCGCAAACATGAATGAACAGGCCACAGACAAAGCCATCTCGCCCCTGTTCAAGCGCATCGTTCTTCTGGTCACCGGTGTTGCGATTGGCGTTGCCGGGTTCGTCTGGGCCGATGCGGTGTTGCAAAAGGGACTTTACAGCGCGTCTGCCACCCTGATCGTTGTTTCACTCGCCCTGATCATGGCAGATCGACAGCGGGTGCTGCGCAAACGGGCAGAAGTCAAAGCCGTCTCAAACTTTATCAGGAACGATTCAAGCCCGAGCTTCATCGTGGATCTCGATGGTGAGATCGCCGGTCTGAACGATGCGGCGAAAGACGCGTTTCCGGCTCTCGTCGGTGAAACATTGGCGGGCGTTCTACGCAACACCTTTGCCAATCCCGAGGGCATCATCTTTCGACTGCGATCCAAGGCCGGGCTGGATGGGTCGGCCCGTGAAGACATCGTCACACGCCAGGGCCATGTCCGGCTGAC
The DNA here is from genome assembly GCA_038521825.1 of Pseudomonadota bacterium. GTDB lineage: Bacteria > Pseudomonadota > Alphaproteobacteria > Rhodobacterales > Rhodobacteraceae > JBCBKL01. Next base: position 97,740 of record JBCBKL010000003.1, read on the forward strand.
CGCCTATAGCGTCGGCGCATCGCATCTGCTTTGGCGGCTTGAAACGCTCGCTGACGGCCCCGTCGCTGGTCGATCCGCGGAAGGACCAGGCTTGCCGATGATCATGGTCGGTCGCGGCGGTGCGGTGCTGTTCATGAATGACATCGCGCGAACGCTGATCGGTCAGCGGGTCCGGTCGCTAGACCGGATTTTCAATGCCGTGGCCGTCGAGAACGGGACCGTCGTCGAGGTCATGACCGAAAACGGTGTAAGGGATTGTCTTGTCTGCGAGGTGGATGCTGGCGCCGGTCGCAGGGCCATCTATCTTCTGCCCGCGCCGGAATGGAACAAGGCGCAAGACCTCGGCGATCACAACGCTCTTCCGGTCGCCCTGCTTCGGATCAGTGCGCAGGGAGCTGTCCAGAGCTTTAATCGGACGGCTGCAGCCATGGTTGGGCCCGGCCTGACCGAAGGCGTGTACCTTTCGGAAATCATGGAGGGTTTGGGGCGGCCCATGACCGATTGGCTGGCCGAAACCGTGGGCGGACGTGCTGTCCAACAGACCGAGTTCCTGCGGCTCAAGCGTCAGGACAAGGAGATGTTCGTGCAGGTCGCGCTCGGCCGGTTGATCGATGACGGCGAGGTCTCGGTCGTTGCCGTCCTTACCGATGCGACCGAACTCAAGACACTTGAGGCGCAGTTTGTTCAGAGCCAAAAGATGCAAGCGATCGGACAGCTGGCTGGCGGTGTCGCGCACGACTTCAACAACCTGCTGACAGCAATCTCAGGCCATTGCGACCTGCTGTTGCTGCGCCATGATCAGGGCGACGCGGATTACGGCGATCTTGTACAGATCAACCAGAACGCCAACCGGGCCGCGGCACTTGTGGGCCAGTTGCTTGCCTTTTCACGCAAGCAGACCCTGCGCCCCGAGGTACTGGATCTGCGCGATACGCTCTCGGATCTGACACATCTGCTGAACCGGTTGGTGGGAGAAAAGGTTTCGCTAACCCTGAGCCATGATCCGGTTCTCAAGACCATCCGTGCCGACAAGCGGCAGCTTGAACAGGTGTTGATGAACCTGGTGGTGAATGCGCGGGACGCGATGCCCGAAGGTGGCGAGATCAGGATCGAAACTGAGGGCGTTTCCTTGACCGCCCCGTTTCAGCGTGATCGCGTGATGGTGCCGGAAGGCGAATACGTTGCCCTGCGCGTCATCGACCATGGCGTCGGCATCCCGAAAGACAAGCTGCAGAAGGTTTTCGAGCCGTTCTATACGACCAAGCGGACGGGGGAGGGTACGGGCTTGGGCCTTTCCACCGCCTATGGTATCGTCAAACAGACCGGTGGTTTCATCTTTGTCGACAGCGAGGTCGGATCGGGGACGAGCTTCACGCTCATGTTCCCCGTGCTTGCCGAAGCTCCTGCGACCGTCGCGCAACAGTTAAGCGAACCCGTCGTCAGTGAGCCAAAGCATGGCGATGGTGTGATCCTGCTGGTCGAAGACGAGGCACCGGTCCGGGCCTTTGCCAGCCGGGCGCTTCGCCTTCGCGGTTACACCGTACTCGAGGCGGATTCTGCGGAGGCGGCGCTCAAGACCCTCGAAGACAAATCATTGGCAGTCGATCTTTTTGTCACCGACGTCGTCATGCCCGGTAAGGATGGTCCAAGCTGGGTTCGCGAGGCCCTTAAGAACCGGCCTGATGTCCGTGTCGTGTTCGTGTCGGGCTATGCCGAGGACCGGTTGACTGACGACCAGGCAGAGATTCCGAACTCGGTGTTCCTGCCCAAACCGTTTTCGTTGAATGATCTGACCGAGACGGTGCACAAGCAATTGCACTAGAGCGGCCGGGTTCAATTGCACGGCGGTACAAGTTCCGGCGCGATTGGCGAGTGTCACTTCTGCCGTTCGATGGACGCATAGAGGTCAAATTCCGCCGCACATTTCTTGCGATAGCGCCGCTCGATCTCAGGCGAGAGCTCATAGGCGATTTCGGGTGAGGCGTTTTCGCGCTTGGTCTGCACATCAACCCCAAGCCGTTCCTGCAGAAACGACTGGATCGCGTCCTGATCTTCGTAGGCAAAAAGATGGCTTATACCGACGCCATTGGGGCGCGGTTCAAGGAACTTGGCCTGGCTGCCCACTTCGGCAAAGGGTGGTCGCTGGCCTTTGACATAGGCGGCGACGAAATCATCGAAGCTGATCCCGTGGGTTGCGTTCGGTTCACCTTTCATGAAAGGGCGCTGTCGATATCGCCACCAACTGCCCAACCAACTGACCGGTTCGCGCATGACCGCCATCACTTCCAGCTCGGCATCGCACACCTTTTCGTACATCGGGCGAATGAATCGGTTGTAACGGTAAAGTGGCGCATGTTTCAGCTCTGGCGGCTGACTCATAACCAGATCGGCGTGGTCACGCAGAGCGGATTCGTATGCCGTGGACCCCGTCTTGGGGACTGCCAGCACAACGAGGCGCGCCTTGTAGAATACCATCATCTGCCTGCTCTCCGCCTATTTTGTTGAGGCATAAACTACTCCTTAACCCTCGGCGGCAAAAGTGAGTTTGTACGAATTTGATTGAAATGTTCCTCTTTTGATCTCATAAGGAACACAAGAGGAACATCGAAGCAGAACCGCAAACATTGCGGGCCCGCAAAGGGTATGACAATAAGGAACGCACGGTAATGGCGACGGCAGATCTTTTGACCATGGATAACAAGAAAAACGCCGACAAACAGAAGGCGCTCGACAGCGCTCTGGCCCAGATCGAACGGCAATTCGGCAAGGGATCGATCATGAAACTGGGCGATGGCAATGCCGTCCAGGACATCCAGGCCAGCTCGAGCGGTTCGCTTGGTCTTGATATCGCCCTTGGCATTGGCGGCCTTCCCATGGGACGGATCGTCGAAATTTACGGGCCTGAGAGCTCGGGCAAGACAACGCTGACGCTGCATTGCGTGGCCGAGCAGCAAAAGCGCGGCGGTGTCTGCGCCTTCGTCGACGCCGAACATGCGCTTGATCCGCAATATGCCAAAAAGCTGGGCGTTGATCTCGATGAGCTGCTGATCTCGCAGCCGGACACCGGCGAGCAGGCGCTTGAAATCACAGATACGCTGGTCCGCTCGGGCGCGGTGAACATGGTCATTGTCGACTCGGTCGCGGCCCTGACGCCGAAATCAGAACTCGAAGGTGACATGGGCGATTCCAGTGTGGGCGTGCAGGCCCGCCTAATGAGCCAGGCGATGCGTAAGCTGACGGGCTCGATCAGCCGTTCGAACTGTATGGTCATCTTCATCAACCAGATCCGCATGAAGATCGGCGTTATGTTCGGCTCGCCGGAAACCACGACAGGCGGCAACGCGTTGAAGTTCTATTCTTCCGTGCGTCTCGATATCCGCCGGATCGGCGCCATCAAGGACCGCGACGAGGTCGTCGGCAACCAGACCCGGGTCAAGGTCGTCAAGAACAAGGTGGCACCGCCCTTCAAGCAGGTCGAATTCGACATCATGTACGGCGAAGGCATTTCGAAGAACGGCGAATTGCTGGATCTCGGCGTCAAGGCTGGCGTCGTCGAAAAGTCCGGTGCCTGGTTCAGCTACGGCGATGAACGGATCGGGCAAGGCCGCGAGAATGCCAAGCAGTTCCTGCGGGACAATCCCGAGGTTGCGCTCAACATCGAGGACAAGATTCGCGCGGCGCATGGGCTGGACTTTGACATGCCAGAAGGCGAACGTACCGAGAATGACGACATTCTCGAGGCCTGATATCGCTGGTCTGCCGTTTGTAAAGGCGGACCTGCACATCATCAGCAAAAACAGTTAAAACACGGGCAAGGGCGGCGGTGGCGGCCCTTGTTTCGTTTGTGGACACTGCGACGGCGCGGGGCTATTTGAAGCCAACCGACGAGAACCCCCAAAGGGCCCGACTATGCGCACGCTGAACGATATCCGCTCGACCTTCCTGAATTACTTCGAAAAGCAGGGCCACGCGATTGTGGATTCCAGCCCGCTTGTCCCGCGCAACGACCCGACGCTGATGTTCGCGAATTCGGGGATGGTGCAGTTCAAGAACCTGTTCACCGGTGTCGAGACGCGGGATTACAAACGGGCGACGACCGCCCAGAAATGCGTGCGCGCGGGCGGCAAACACAATGACCTTGATAACGTAGGCTATACCGCGCGCCACCACACGTTTTTTGAGATGCTGGGAAATTTCAGCTTTGGCGACTATTTCAAGGCCGACGCGATCCCCTTTGCGTGGGAGCTGGTCACCAAGGAATTGGAGATCGACAAGAACCGTCTCTACGTGACGATCTACCATACAGACGACGAGGCGGCCGAGATCTGGAAGAAGATCGGTGTGCCCGAAGACCGCATTATCCGTATCGCGACAAATGACAACTTTTGGATGATGGGCCCTACCGGCCCATGCGGACCCTGTACCGAGATTTTTTACGATCACGGTGATCACATCTGGGGTGGCCCACCCGGATCCCCCGAGGAAGACGGCGACCGGTTCGTGGAGATCTGGAATCTCGTCTTCATGCAGTACGAGCAATTCGAGGACGGCACGCGGCGCGACCTCGACATGCAGTCGATCGACACCGGTATGGGGATCGAGCGGGTTGCGGCCCTGCTGCAAGGCACAAACGACAATTACGCGACCGACCTGATGCGCAGTCTGATCGAGGCAAGTGCGGATGCAACATCGACCGATCCGGATGGCCCGGGCAAGACCCATCACCGCGTCATCGCGGACCATCTGCGGTCGACCTCGTTCCTGATAGCGGATGGTGTAATGCCGTCGAACGATGGGCGGGGATATGTGCTGCGCCGGATCATGCGCCGCGCGATGCGCCATGCCCATCTGCTGGGCGCGCAGGATCCGCTGATGCACCGCCTTGTCCCGGCGCTGGTTCAGCAGATGGGCGCGGCCTATCCCGAGCTGAACCGGGCGCAGGCACTGATCACCGAAACGCTGCAACTCGAAGAAACCCGCTTCAAGCAGACCCTTGAGCGGGGTCTCCGCCTGCTGGACGATGAGGTGCGGGATCTCGACGAGGGGGCAGAGCTCCCCGGTGCGGCCGCGTTCAAGCTCTATGATACCTATGGCTTCCCGCTTGATCTGACGCAGGATGCGATGCGGGAAAAGGGTCTGACGGTCGACATTGAAGGTTTCGACGTTGCAATGTCGGAGCAAAAGGCCAAGGCCCGCGCCGCCTGGAGCGGGTCGGGCGAGGCGGCAGATGCGGCGATCTGGTTCGATCTGGCCGACAAGCATGGCGCCACGGATTTTCTTGGCTACGACACCGAAACGGCCGAGGGGCAGGTGCTTGCCCTCATCCGGGACGGTGCCGAGGTCGACGCGTTAGCCGAAGGCGAGATGGGCTGGATCATCCTGAACCAATCGCCGTTCTACGGTGAATCCGGTGGTCAGGTGGGCGACAAGGGTTACATCCGGCGCCTTGAGGACGAAGATGACTGGGCCCACGTGACCGATACACAGCGGATGAGCGGTGGTGCCCTGATTGCGCATCAGGCGACCGTGAAACGCGGCACGCTCACGTCGACCGATCCCGTTGCGCTTGAGGTCGATCACGCGCGCCGTACTGCCATCCGTTCTAACCACTCGGCCACGCACCTGCTGCACGAGGCTCTGCGTGAAACACTTGGCGATCATGTGGCGCAGCGCGGTTCGCTCAACGCCGCGGATCGGCTGCGATTTGACTTCAGCCATTCCAAGGCCCTGTCGGCAGCCGAGATTGAAACGGTAGAGCGGGACGTGAATGCCTATATCCGTCAGAACGCGCCCGTCGAGACGCGGATCATGACGCCGGACGATGCGCGGGCCCTCGGGGCACAGGCGCTCTTTGGCGAAAAGTATGGCGATGAGGTGCGTGTCGTATCGATGGGTACCAAGCGCGGATCGGGCAAGGGGGCTGATGGCCAGACCTATTCGCTGGAACTGTGTGGCGGCACCCACGTGGGCCGCACGGGTGAGATCGGACTGTTCACCCTGCAGTCTGAGACGGCATCGGCCTCGGGCATTCGGCGGATCGAGGCGCTGACGGGTCAGGCGGCCCTTGACGCGCTGCGGGAAAAGGATGGGCAACTTTCTGAAGTGGCCGATACGCTCAAGGCGCCGGCTGCCGAGGTTGTCTCGAAGGTGCGGGCCTTGGTCGAGGACCGCAAGGCGCTGGCGGCCGAGGTGGCTCAGCTGCGCCGCGAGGTGGCGATGTCAGGCGGCGGGGCTGCGGCCCTGGAAGCCGAAGATATTAACGGCACATCGTTCCTGGCGCAGGTCTTGAACGGGGTGACGGGTAAGGACCTTCCCGCACTGATCGACGAGCACAAAAGCCGCCTCTCATCAGGGGCCATCCTGCTGATCGCCGAGGCCGACGGAAAGGTCGCCGTGGCCGCCGGTGTGACCGATGACAAGACGGCGGTCGTATCGGCCGTGGATTTGGTCAAGGCGGCGGTGACCGAGCTCGGTGGCAAAGGTGGCGGTGGCCGCCCGGATATGGCGCAGGGTGGCGCGAAGGACGCCGCGAATGCGGATGCCGCGATTGCGGCGGCACGGGCTGTTTTGGGAGGATAGAATGGCAGCACTTTGGATTGCGCGGGTCGATGTCACGGACCCGGATTTATACGGCAAATACATCACTGTCGCCTCCGAGGTGATCCCGGCCCATGGCGGCGTTTTCATCGCGCGTGGGGGCCGTGTCGAACAGGTCGAAGGGCAGGGGCGCGCGCGAAACGTGGTCGCCCGCTTTCCGTCGGTGGATGATGCGCTCGCGGCCTATAACGACCCCAAATACCAAGAGGCCGTTGTCTGGGCGAAAGAGGCATCAGACCGGGAAATCGTGATCGTCGAGACAACAGACTAGTCATACGCCGCTTGCTTTTTGTCGCTGGGATGATGAGCATCCGGGCAGGCAAAAAGGAGCACGTCATGACCCTGGGATGCTTTTCCGTTAGCCTTGCAGTGGCCGATCTGGCCAAGTCGCGCGCATTCTATGAGCTATTGGGCTTTGAGGTCATGCATGGTGACGCGGAGCACGGGTTTGTCATCATGCAGAACGGCACGACAAAGATCGGCCTGTTTCATGGAATGTTTGACGGCAATATCCTGACGTTTAATCCCGGCTGGGACGAGGACGGGCAACCCGTTGAGGTTTTTGAGGATGTGCGGGCCCTACAGGCGCGCCTGAAGGAAAACGGCGTAGACATTGCGCGAGCCGCTGAGGCCGATGGCGAGGGCCCCGATCATATCCAGATCACCGACCCGGACGGCAATCTGATCATGTTCGACCAGCACGTGCCGCGGCCCTGACTGGCGATCCGGTCAGGACGCCCTTGCCATCCGCTTGCGTTCATGCGGATCGAGGAACCGTTTCCGCAGCCGGATCGAATTTGGGGTGACCTCGACCAACTCGTCGTCGTCAATGTAAGCAATTGCTTCTTCGAGGCTGAACTGCACGTGCGGGGTTAGCCGAACCGCATCGTCAGAACCGCTGGCCCGCACATTCGTCAGCTTCTTGCCCTTGAGCGGGTTTACTTCGAGATCGTTGTCGCGGCTGTGTTCGCCGATGATCATGCCGGTATAGACTTCTGCCTGGGGGCCGATGAACATGCGCCCGCGCTCTTCGAGGTTCCAGAGCGCATAGGCCACGGATTGTCCGTTCTCCATCGAGATCAGAACACCCGCGCGGCGTCCCGGGATCGGCCCCTTATGCGGTGTCCAGCCGTGAAAGACCCGGTTGAGCACGCCGGTGCCACGCGTATCGGTCAGGAATTCGCCGTGATATCCGATCAGCCCGCGCGACGGGACGTGGGCGATGATGCGGGTCTTGCCGGCTCCCGCCGGTTTCATTTCAGCCAACTCGCCCTTGCGGGCACCTGTGACCTTTTCGATGACTGAACCGGAATACTCGTCGTCCACATCGATGGTGACCTCTTCGACGGGCTCCAGCCGCTGACCGTTTTCTTCGCGGAACAGAACCTGCGGGCGCGAGATACTGAGTTCGAACCCTTCTCGCCGCATGTTTTCGATCAGAACGCCCATCTGCAATTCGCCACGGCCAGCGACCTCAAAAGCCTCACCGCCCGGGGTGTCGGTCACGCGGATGGCAACGTTCGATTCCGCCTCTTTCATCAGCCGGTCGCGGATGACGCGGGATTGCACCTTTTTGCCGTCCCGACCCGCCAGTGGGGAGTCGTTGATGCCGAACGTCACGGTGATGGTGGGCGGGTCGATGGGCTGCGCGGGCAGGGGAATGTCGATGCCGGGGGCCACGATGCTGTCGGCGACGGTGGCTTTCGCCATCCCGGCAAGTGATACAATGTCGCCCGCTTCAGCCACGTTGATGGGTTGCTGGGCGAGACCACGGAAGGCGAGTATCTTGGTGACACGGAAGTTCTCGATCACGCTGCCATCACGGCTGAGGGCCTTGACGCTCTCGCCGGTTTTCAGCGTGCCGGCTTCGACGCGCCCGGTCAGGATGCGCCCGATGAACGGATCACTGCCCAGCGTTGTCGCAAGCATCCGAAAGGGTTCGTCCCGCGCGGCAAGCTGCTTGGGGGCGGGCACGTGTTCGACGATCAGATCGAAGAGGGCGGACAGATCCTGCCGCGGGCCATCGAGCTCCATATCCGCCCAGCCATTGCGGCCAGATGCATACATCGCCGGGAAATCAAGCTGATCGTCATCCGCGCCGAGATTGGCAAAGAGGTCAAAGCACTCGTCAAGCGCACGGTCGGGTTCGGCATCGGGCTTGTCGACCTTGTTCAGCACAACGATCGGGCGCAGGCCAAGCGCCAGCGCCTTGGACGTCACGAACTTTGTCTGCGGCATCGGCCCTTCGGCCGCATCGACCAGCAGCACAACGCCGTCGACCATCGATAGGATCCGTTCGACCTCACCCCCGAAATCGGCGTGGCCGGGCGTGTCGACGATGTTGATCCGTGTGTCCTTCCATTCGACCGATGTGGCCTTGGCCAGGATCGTGATGCCGCGCTCGCGTTCGAGATCGTTGGAATCCATCGCCCGTTCGGCGACGGCCTGGTTTTCCCGAAAGGCGCCGGATTGTTTCAGCAATTCGTCGACCAGTGTGGTCTTGCCGTGGTCAACGTGCGCGATGATTGCGATGTTACGCAGGTCCATGAGGGCCGCCTTTCTGCATTTGCGCGGGCCATACCGTGCATCCGCAGAAAAGGCGAGCGAAATCCGGGCCTCTCAGAAGGGGCCGAAAAGTGCGGCCAGGACAAGCACGGCAACAAGAGCCACCACGGGGATCAGCACGGCGACCACAAAGATCGGCCCATAAGCCTCTTTGTGGGTCAGCCGCCCGATTCCCAGCAGCGTCACCACGGCCCCGTTATGCGGCAAGGCGTCCAGACCGCCCGTCGCCAGTGTCGTCACACGGTGCAGCAGCGCGCGGTCCGTCCCTGCGGCGTCAGCCATTTGGACGAACTGGCCCCCCATCGTGTCGAGGGCGATCGACATGCCTCCGGAGGCAGAGCCTGTAATGCCAGCAAGAATAGCGACGGATAGTGCCAGATTGACCAATATGCCGCCTGGCAAGTCCATCAGCGCGGCTTCGATCTGACCGAAAGCCGCGAGCCCCGCGATGACAGACCCGAAACCGACGAGGCTTGCGGTGTTGAAGAGCGGGAGCAAGGCCGCTTCGGCCCCACGTCCCGCTGCCTTAAAGGGCTCCGGCAGCGACTTCCTCGTGAGTGCGATGAAAAGCAGAATCGAAAGCGTCAGCGCAGACAAGAGCGACCAAAGCCCGACAACGCCCTGCGGATCGGTGCGGCCCCAGGTGTCGGTCTGCATGTAGGACAGATCGAGTTGCGGAAAGACGAGCGTGCTGAAGCCAAGGTTAAGAATGAGCACAGCGACAATCGGGATTAGACCGATGACGACGCCGGGCCCGCATCCCTCGTGATCCGCTGCACCAACGATGCCAGTGTCGACAGTCATGGCTGCTGCTGCGCCGCCGTCCGCCGTCTGGGTTGGTGGCCGCTTGCTGACCCGCGCAAGGCGGCTGAGGTACATCAGCCCTCCGGCTGCCATGATCAATGCTGCGATCACCCCGAGGCCCGGTGCAGCGAAGACCGTGGTCCCGAAATAGGGCATCGGGATCGCATTCTGAATCGCAGGCGTTCCGGGCAGGGCGGTCATCGTGAAGGTGAAGGCACCAAGCGCGATGGTTGCCGGGATCAGCTTTGGTGAATGACCAGCCTGCCGAAAAAGGGCCCTGGCGATGGGGTAGACGGCAAACGCTACGATAAACAGCGATACTCCGCCAAACGTCAGCAAGGCACAGGCCGCCACGACGGCGGCAATGGCTCGTTCAGCCCCGAACACGCGGGTGATGCCTTCGGCAAGGCCGTATGCAGCGCCGCTTTCTTCCATCAACCGGCCAAAGACCGCGCCCAAGAGAAAGATGAGGAAAAAACTGACGACGAACCGCCCCGCTGCGGGCATGAAGCGTTCGGTTAGCGTTGCCAGCGCCGGATCCCCGGCCATGACCGCGGCAAGAACCGCCATCGTGGGCGCAAGGATCAGAACGGAATAGCCGCGATAGGCCAGCCAGATGAGCAGCCCGAGCGGAACGACAAGAGGCAGAAAAACCAGCATGGGCCGAAGGTATCAGGCGGCGGCGCAGGTACCATTCGCCTTGATGCCGCAGCGCAGAAAGTTGGCGCGTTGGATCCGTTTATTCGGCTGCGATCTTGATCACGGGCTCCATCTCGGCCAACTTCTCGTCGCTCAGGTGGCACTTGATCTGGTGACCCTGTGCCAGATGCCGGACCGGCGGCACCTCTTTCTCGCAAAGCCCGCCGGCGACCTCGGATTTCCAGCGGCACCGCGTCTGGAACGGGCAACCGGTTGGCGGGTTCATAGCGGACGGAATATCGCCTTCGAGCACGATATGTTTCTTTTCGATGGATGTATCGGCAATCGGCACGGCCGAGAGCAGAGCCTCGGTATAGGGATGATAGGGCGGTGAAAACACCTGGTCGGTATCACCCAGTTCGACCACATGACCCAGATACATAACCATCACCCGATCGCTCAGATAGCGGACGATCGAAAGATCGTGGCTGATGAACAGAAGCGTCGTTTTCTGTTCGCGCTGGATTTCCATCAAGAGGTCAGTCACGGCCGCCTGAACTGACACGTCGAGCGCCGAGACGGGTTCGTCCGCCACCACGATCCGCGCATCACCGGCAAAGGCGCGGGCGATACCCACACGCTGTTTCTGACCGCCCGACAATTGCCTTGGCATCCGGTCGGCGAAGGCACGCGGCAGCTTCACCAGATCAAGCAGCTCCAACATCCGCTCGCGCCGCTCGGTTTCGTTCTTGCCGACTTTGAAGATTTCCAGCGCTCGGATGATCTGTCGTCCGACTGTCATCGACGGGTTCAGAGTGTCGAAAGGGTTTTGAAAGACCATCTGCACATCGGCGACTGTCTTGGTATCGCGTTTTTCGATTGGAACCTGTTCGATGCTCTTGTTGTCCAGCAGGATCTGACCCTCTGTCGCCGTCTCAAGCCCCATGAGCACCTTGGCGAAGGTCGACTTGCCGCAGCCCGATTCACCGACAATGGCCAGCGTCTCGGATTCGCGGGCCTCGAAACTGAGCGTCTCGTTCGCCTTGACGACCTTCTTGTCGCCGCCGCCGAAAAGCGCGTTCGCTGCGACCTCATAGTATTTCTTGAGGTTTTCCATCTTCAGGACGACCTGGCCGACCTCTGCCTTTTCCTTCTGATCTTCGACGATCAGAGGTGCGTTCCAGTCGATCTCCTGGAATTTCAGACAGCGCGTGTGGTGGCGATCGTTGCCCGGCACAGTCGACATCGGGATATCTTTCTGATCGCAGCGCCCTGCTTCGAAATAGTCGCAGCGCGGGCCGAAGTTACAGCCCTGCGGCCGCTCGTGGGGCAGGGGGAAGTTGCCCGGAATGGCCTTCAGGGGGCGCGCGTTCTTATCGGCTCCCGGCAGCGGGATCGACCGGAAGAGGGCCTGGGTGTAGGGGTGCTGCATCTCGTCGAAGACGTCGTGAATGCTGCCCCGTTCCACCGCTTCGCCGGAATACATGACGCAAAGCCGGTCGCAGGTCTCGAGGACAAGCCCGAGATTGTGCGAAATGAACAGCATCGAGGTGCCGTATTTCTTGCCCAGATCCTTAACCAGTTCCACAACGGCTGCCTCGACGGTCACGTCGAGTGCCGTGGTGGGTTCATCAAGGATCAGCAAAGACGGTTCCGACATCAGCGCCATAGCGATGACGATCCGCTGCTGTTGTCCGCCCGAAAGCTGATGCGGATAACTGTTCAGGATCCGTTTCGGGTCCGGCAGCTTCACATCTGTCACCACCTGCAAGGCGCGGTCATAGGCATCCTTTTCCGAGGCGCCCTGGTGGATCATCGGCACTTCCATCAATTGTTTGCCGATCTTCATGGCGGGGTTCAGCGATGCCATAGGCTCCTGATAGATCATCGCGATCTCGCTGCCTCGGATATCCCGCAGCTCTTCGCGGCTCATCGCGCTCAGGTCGCGACCTCGGAACTTGATTGAGCCGCCAACGACGCGTCCGTTTTTGCCCAGATCCTGCATCACGCCGAGGGCAACCGTGGATTTACCGCAGCCGGACTCGCCCACAAGGCCGACCGCCTCTCCAGGTTGAACCGTGACCGAGAAATCCATGACGGCGGGGATCTCACGCAGCCGGGTGAAGAACGAAATCGAGAGCCTGTCGATTTCAAGGATCGGGCCGTCATAATCCCATTTTTTCATCGTCGTCTTCCCTGTTCTGGCCAAGATGCGGGTTTGCCCGCTTGTTCCGGCCCCAGTTATGCAAAGGGCCGGGGACGGCGCCCCCGGCCCTATTCACTAATCTTTCAGGCTTTCTTCGCGCAGACCGTCGGCAAGCAAGTTCAGCCCCAGCACCAGCGTCAGAAGCGACAGCGCCGGCGCGATGGCCGCATGCGGATAGACGGCCAGCAGCCTGCGACCCGCGTTGATGGTTGTGCCCCAATCCGGGCTCTCGCTCTCGAGTCCCAGACCAAAGAAGCCCAGGGTGCCCAAAAGGATGGTCGTGTACCCGATTCTCAAACAGAAATCGACGATCAGTGGCCCGCGCGCATTGGGCAGCATTTCCCAAAGCATGATGTACCACGGGCCTTCGCCCCGCGTCTGCGCCGCTGCCACATAGTCTCGTGTTTTGATGTCGAGGGCGAGCCCGCGAACGATCCTGAACACGGTGGGCGCGTTTACGAAAACCACCGACACGAACACCACGAGGATGCCGGCATCGATATCGAAAAGATCCATGGCATCGGGCAGCAGGTTCACCTTGGTCCCCTGATCTGAAATCAGCGACAGATAGACCCAGCCCAGTACGCCCAGAACCACGATCAGCAGCGGGGTCCGCAAGGACGGTTGCGTATAATAGCGCGAATTCAGCAGCACTCCCACAAAGACCAGCGGGAAGGCAAAGAGGAACGTCGCCATGTAGTTCGGGATGCCTGTTGCCACGATTTCAGGCGTGACCAGAAGGTAAAAGAGCAGGATCACCGGGAAGGCGAGGATCAGGTTCGCGATGAACGAGATGATCGTGTCCAGTGTGCCGCCATAATAGCCAGCCGGAAGGCCCAGCGTGATGCCCACCATGAAGGCAAACAATGTCGCCAGCGGCGCGATTTGCACCACCACCCAAGCGCCCTTCGCCAGACGCGAGAACACGTCCCGCGCCAGGTTGTCACCGCCCAGAAGGAACCACTGGTAATCCCCTTCCTCCGCCCCGCGCAGGGGGGTGCCGGGTAACTTGTTCTTCATACCCGAAACCTGGCTTAGCGAGTCGTGCGTGACGATCAGGTCGAGCGCGCCAAAGACGCCGACAAAGACCCAGAACATCACGAGGCCAAAGCCGATCATGCCCACGGTCGAGTCGAAGAGCTTGCCGTAAAGGCCCAACTTTCGCTTGTAGAAGATCGAAACGGTGAAGGTGACGATCAGCGCAATCCACACTGGTATGAGCTGCTGGCTCATACCGCCCACAATCCCGACCACACCCGGGCCCGCAAACGCGCCGGCAACGATGTAGAGCAGGATCAGGAACAGGAGCGCGAGACCCAGCCAGTTCGTGACCGAGGCCGCAAGTTCATAGCGGCTGCCCGATCGTGCGATGGTCCCATCGGCCTGCGCGACGATCCCGTTGTCGGATGCAAAGAGGCTCATCACGATCTGCACCAGCAGCGCCAGCACGAACAACGCGGTCACCGCATAAAGAAAGGGGTTGAGCAGAGCACCGAGAGTGCCGGTCCATGTCAAAGGTTCCATTGGCTCTCTCCCTTACGAAATGCGGATGCGCGGATTGAGATAGACATACCCGATATCGGATATGAGCTGTGTCACCAGCACCACGACGACAGAGACAACTGAAACCGCCAGCAGCAGTTCGATGTCGTTGTTCCCGGCAGCCTGAACAAGCAGCCAGCCAAAACCCTTGTAGTTGAACAGGGTCTCGACGATGACCACGCCGTTCAGCAACCACGGGATTTGAAGCATGATCACCGTAAAGGGCGCGATCAGGGCATTTCGCAGAGCGTGTTTGACGACAATATTGCCGAAGCTCACACCCTTCAGCCGCGCCGTTCGGATGTATTGCGCCGTCATCACCTCGGTCATCGAGGCCCGCGTCATCCGGGCAATGTATCCCATCCCGTAAAGCGCGATCGTGATCACCGGAAGAAAGAAGTTCTCGAATGTCGGGTTCTCCATCGCCTGCGTTGCCGAGCCCTTGAACCACTTCAGCCCAAAGGCAGAGGACGCAAACACGGCGATGAAGATCACGCCCGAGACGTATTCGGGCGTGGCCGTCGTGGCGATCGAGACCGTGGAGAGCGACCGGTCAAGCCCCGAACCCTCGCGCATACCCGCCAGAACCCCGATCAACAGCGCCATCGGAACCATCACGAGCAGGACCCATCCCATGAGCCGGGCAGTGTATCCGAGGTGTTTGCCGACCAGTGTGGCCACCTCGTTCTTGAAGACCAGCGAAAAGCCCCAATCGCCCTGCAACAAACCGCAGTAGCGCTGCCGTTCCTCAAGAGGCGCGTTTTCGGCAAAGCATTGGCCGGTCAACACGCCTTCTGCGGTCTCGTTGGTCCAGCCGGGCGCAACGCCCAGCCAACGCCCGTATTTCACGAGGGTCGGATCCAGAAACCCCCGAGCCCCAAGCCAGCTTTCGACCTGTTCTTCGGACATCCGAAAATTGCCTTGGGTCTTGGCAAGTTTTTCTAGGTTTGGATAGAGATTGGTCAGGAAGAAGACGATGAGCGTGAGGCAAAGTGCCGTCAGCAGCATCACGCCCAGACGTCTGAGGATGAATAGTCCCATATATTTCGCTTGCCCCTGTTGGGTGGCAGAAAGCGGGTTTGATCCCGCGGCTTATTGATTTGATCCCGCACAAACAGTTTGTCGGGCGCGAGCCATCAGGTCCGGTCAGTGTCTTTGAATAATGGCTCCCCCTTCGCAGCGACTGTCCGGTTGCTTTGCACCCGCGCATCTTTGCGCACGCTGAGGCTGCAGTCATGTTTTTGTTACCCCGCATTGAGGCATGGCTTTCCGGGGAAGGTCAATGTCACGTTTGCGTCATTCATGTGCTTTTTGCGACATTTTCCAGGGGTTGGTCGTCCTTTGATCGAACTGCTCCGATCACGACCCGCCGCAGCTTTTGCACGTTGCCCCGGGTCAGGCACCAACGATTTCGGCGGCTGGGAGCCAGTTCCAGTCGGTCATCCGCGCCCGAAACCATGTCCGCTGTCGCTTGGCGAATTGCCGTGTGGCAATCGTTGCGGCGTCGACTGCAGCCTCGTGGTCTATCTTATCCGCCAGTAAATCCATGGTTTCTTTGACCCCGATCGCGCGGCAACTGGGGAGGGCAGGATCATACCGATCCTGCATCGCCTTGGCTTCGTCCAGTCCGCCCCGGGCGAGCATGAGGTCGAACCGTCGTGCGATCCTCGGCGTGAGCCACTCCTTTGGAGCATCGAGCACGATGCCGGTGGCCGCCGACAAAGGCAGCAGGGGCGTCGCCGGTTCTGCTTGCCAGTCGGCCAACGAACGCCCGGTCGACCGTAGCACTTCCCACGCACGCTGCACCCGGGCGCGGTTCGACAGGTCTATAAGCGTCTTCGTCGTAGCATCGAGACCGTCAATGAGGATCTCAAGCGTCAGCTTGTCGGCCTCTGCTCGCATCTCCGGCGGCGTCGCCGGGATTTCCGCTAGGCCGTCGGTAAGCGCGGAAAAGTAAAGCCCGGTACCGCCGACGATGATTGGGCGGGGCCCCTGGCACAACACGGGCTTCAACTCCCGCAGCCAATGGCCGGCCGAGTAGGGGGCATCGTAGGGCAGATGGCCGTAAAGGGCATGGGGCGCGCGGGCTTCGTCGTCGGAGCTGGGCCGGGCGGTGATGACACGCCAGCAATCGTATACCTGACTGGCATCGGCGTTAACGATCACGCCGCCCTGCGTCTCGGCGATCGCAAGGGCGAGATCGGACTTACCGGATGCGGTCGGTCCCACAACCAATACAGGCCGGTCATCGGGAATACGCGAAATATAGCGCTTCATTTGTCTCACTGCGCATTGAACTGGAACCGCTTTTAGGACAGGTTGCCGGCAATTGCGACCAAGCCGCCGGAGAAGCCCATGCGAGACGAGGAACCGACCTTTAACAGGGTCATGCTGAAGATCTCGGGCGAGGCGCTGATGGGCAATCAGGGCTTTGGGCTGCACCCCCCAACGGTTGAGCGGATCGCCAAGGAGGTGAAATCCGTCCACGATCTGGGTGTCGAGATCTGTATGGTGATCGGTGGCGGTAATATCTTCCGGGGACTGCAAGGCTCGGCCCAGGGGATGGAGCGGACGACGGCCGACTATATGGGCATGCTCGCAACCGTGATGAACGCGCTGGCGATGCAATCTGCGCTCGAAGGGTTGGGGATCCATACGCGGGTCATCTCGGCCATCACCATGAATGAGGTTTGCGAACCCTATATCCGACGCCGCGCGATCCGACATCTTGAGAAAAAGCGGGTCTGCATCTTTGCCGCCGGGACGGGCAACCCGTATTTCACCACCGACACCGCCGCGACCCTGCGGGCCAACGAAATGAATTGCGAGGCGATCTTCAAAGGCACCAAGGTCGACGGGGTTTACGACAAGGACCCGGCCAAGTTCGACGATGCGAAACGGTACGAAACCGTTAGCTATGATGATGTGCTGGCAAAGCGGCTTGGGGTCATGGATGCCTCGGCCATCGCGCTTGCGCGGGACAACAATTTGCCGATCATCGTCTTTTCGCTGGACGAGCCGGGCGGTTTCCGTGGGATTCTTGCCGGCGAGGGCACATATACCCGTGTTCAAGGCTAACAAGCCCTAATTTCGCCTAATTCGCGAAGTAATGCGCGCGCCAAATAAAAGAGGCGAGCAGCATGAAGACGCCACTTGATACGATATTTGAGGAAGTGAGCCGCGTTACGGGCGAGGATCAGGCGTTCTTGTCCGAGGACATGGCCATCGAAGATCTGGATATCGACGACGAGGATTACCGCCGGATTTTTGAGAGGGCCGCCGAGACTCATGGCGTACCGATCGAGGACATCGTCAATACCATGCCGCTTTATCGGATCGTAGTGGGCGACAACACGATGTGGAGCCTGCAGTTGCTGGGCGCGGTGTCAGCCAAGGCTCGCGCGCTGGTTGCAGATTACACGACGCGCGTAGAGATGGACACGATCGCAAGCATGGCCGCCTCGATCCGCGAACGGCGCTATGTGCGCAGTGGCCTGCAATCGCCCCCGCTGCATATGCCCTTCTCGATGCCGAGTTTTGGCGGTTGGATGTTGGCCTTCTTCTTGCCGTTCCTGATCAGTCTTTATGCGGCCTTTTGGCCCTTCAACCCGATCTGTCGGTTCTGCGCCGTTTCCGAAGGCTTGATCGCCAAGACGCTGTCGATCGGCGGTGGGATCAGTCTGGCCCTGTTGGGGCTGGCCGTTCTGCCCGGTCTGGTTGAGCTTTATCGTGTGCACCAGAAAGATCGGCGGCGCGATGCCGCGCGCAGTCGGACATCCGCCGAGGACAGCCAGCCCGGGTGATCCGGCGCCCACACGTTGGGGTGCCTCTATACTTTCCCGTCGCCCCAAGGCTATAAGCGCGGGAAAAAGAGGGGACCCATGTCAGAAGAATTCATCCTCGACACTGACGATCTTGAGCGGCGCATGGAAGGCGCCATGAACGCGCTTAGAACCGAATTCGCCTCCTTGCGGACGGGTCGCGCATCGGCCTCGATGCTGGAACCGGTCATGGTCGAGGCATACGGGCAGAAGACGCCGATCAACCAGGTGGGTACCGTGAACGTCCCCGAGCCGCGCATGGTCACCGTCAACGTTTGGGACAAGTCGATGGTGAATGCCGTCGAAAAGGCGATCCGCGAATCCGGATTGGGGATCAATCCGCAGCTGAACGGTACGATCATCATGCTGCCGATCCCCGAGCTTAACGAGGAACGCCGCCGTGAACTGGGCAAGGTCGCGGGGCAGTATGCCGAAAACGCTCGCGTCGCGATCCGGAATGTGCGGCGCGATGGCATGGATCAGATCAAGAAAGCCAAAGACGGCATGTCGGAAGACGACCAGAAATTCTGGGAAGGCGCGGTTCAGGACATGACGGACAATTTCATCAAATCGGTTGATACGGCTCTTGAGACCAAACAGTCGGAGATTATGCAGGTCTGACGCAACAACAAGCTGGCCATGACCGCCCTTAGTGGTGCAAGCAAACCGGGTAATTTCGCAAACGGCCCTTACGATCAAAGGAACATTGTCATCAACGAAATGATCGCAAAGACAGGGCCGCGGCACGTGGCAATCATCATGGATGGGAACGGCCGCTGGGCGACGCAGCGCAGCCGCCCCCGACTGTTCGGCCACCATGCCGGGGCGAAGCGCGTGCGCGAAGTGGTGGAACGCTGCCCCGATATCGGCGTCAAATACCTGACAATCTTTGCCTTCTCGACCGAAAACTGGAAGCGGACACAGGTCGAAGTGGCCGGATTGATGAGCCTCTTTCGCCGCTACATCACGAAAGAGGCGCGCGCGCTCAAGGAATTCGGTGTCCGCGTCCGTTTCATCGGTGATCGCGTCCGGCTGGATAACAAGCTGGTGCAGATGATGGATGAGCTTGAATTGCTGACCAGCGGCAACGAAGTTGTTCATCTCACCATCGCGCTGAATTACGGTGGACGCGATGAAGTGGCCCGCGCGACCAAGCGACTGGCCCACGACGTGGCCCTGGGCAACCTCAAACCCGAAAATGTAAATGAAGAAACGCTGCCAAAGTATTTGGATACCTACGTTTTGCCGGATCCTGATCTGGTGATCCGGACCAGCGGCGAGGCCCGGATTTCGAATTTTCTGCTCTGGCAGTCCGCCTATGCCGAATATGAATTCATCGATACGCTGTGGCCGGACTTTACCGCCGACGAGTTTACCAGCCTCTGCGCCGCTTATGGCGGGCGAGAGCGGCGCTTCGGCGGAGTCGCTATTTGAACCAACAGAAAGGCAGATGGTCGGACCTTGCGCTGCGGCTGGGCTCGGGGATCTCTATGCTTGTTATCGGCGTCTGGGGCGTCTGGATGGGCGGCTGGATCTTTGCGGCCATGGTATCGACCGTCGCAGCGCTGATGATCTGGGAATTCACGCGGCTGGTCAGCCCAGAACGCGGCGCGTTAGCCGCCGGACTTTCGCTGGTTGCCGGTATTTCGTTGTTGTTGGCTACGAGGCTACCGATCCTGCCGGCATTGTCGGTGCTGACCGTCGCGCCGCTGATCGGGATCTGGATCATCGATCGGATGGTCAAGACCTACGGCATTTACGTCTGGTTGATCCTTGTTGCCGGCCTTGGCCTGTTGCTGATCCGGGCAACCCTTGGCGTGGGCTGGATGGCTTGGTTCGTTGCAGTGGTCGTCGCGACCGACGTTTTCGGGTATTTTGCGGGCAAGACCATCGGCGGGCCAAAGCTTTGGCCACGCCTCAGCCCGAAAAAGACCTGGGCCGGCGCAGTCGCCGGCTGGATCGGAGCAGGATTGATGGGGACCATTTTTTCGGTGAACTCCGGTTTGACTGTCGAGGTCATCAGCCTTTCGGTTGCGCTGTCGATTGCGTCGCAGGCTGGGGACATCGTGGAAAGTGCGATCAAGCGGCACGTGGGTGTCAAAGATGCTAGCGGGCTCATCCCCGGTCATGGTGGGATGCTGGACCGGTTTGACGGGATGATGGGCGCGTCGTTGTTTCTGATGGCGTTTGCCGCCATTACCGGTTTCCCCGAAGGATTCCTGTGATGGTGCGCCGCGTCAGCATTTTCGGAGCGACAGGATCGATTGGCCAAAACACGATCGATCTGATCGCCAGGGACCCCGAATCCTACGACGTCGTCGCGCTGACGGGGGCGGGGAACATCGAACAACTGGCCCACGATGCGCTGCGGCTTGGGGCCGACGTCGCAGTCACCGCGGATGATGCGCGGTTGCCCGAACTGCGCGCGGCCCTCGTTGGATCGGATGTTGAAGCGGCAAGCGGTGAGGCTGCCCTAATCGAGGCGGCGCGCCGTCCTGCCGATTGGGTGATGTCGGCCATCGTCGGCGCGGCCGGGCTTGCCCCGGGGCTTGCGGCGCTTGAGACGGGGGCGACCCTCGCGTTGGCAAACAAGGAGTCGCTGGTATGCGCCGGGCAACTGATGCTGGCCACGGCGCGCGTGAACGATGCGCGCCTTCTGCCAGTGGACAGCGAACATTCGGCGGTGTTTCAAGCCTTGGTTGGAGAAGATATCGGCGCGGTCGAACGCATCGTAATCACGGCGAGCGGCGGCGCGTTCCGCGACTGGCCTATCGAACGGCTGAAGGACGCGACACTGGCCGAAGCATCGTTGCATCCGAATTGGGACATGGGACAACGGATCACCATTGATTCAGCATCGATGTTTAATAAAGCCTTGGAGCTTATTGAAACAAAAGAATACTTCGGAGTTTCGCCGTCGCAGATCGAAGTGCTGGTCCACCCGGAATCGCTTGTGCATGCGCTCGTGGGCTTCCACGATGGTGCACTGATGGCTCATGTCGGACCACCAGACATGCGTCATGCCATCGGCTATGCGCTGCATTGGCCCGATCGCAAACACGTGCCTGTGGACCGACTTGATCTGGCCCGGATCGGCGCTCTGACATTCAGGCCACCCGAAGATGATCGTTGGCCAGCGCTTCGCTTGGCGCGAGAGGTGATGGAACGCGGCGGATTATCAGGTGCGGTGTTCAACGCCGCGAAAGAAACGGCTCTTGATGGTTTCATCGCCGGTGCCGTTGGCTTTACCCAAATGTCCGATATCGTGGCCGAAACGCTCGATCAGGTTGATCACGGCCTTATTGATGCCGAAATGACCCTTGATAACGTCGCGATGGCGGACCATGTCGCACGGCATACCGCGCGAACACTCACCCAGATAAGAGCAGGATAAACACTTGGATTTTCTCGCACTGATCCCCGCATTTGGGGGACTTATCTGGACCATCCTCGCATTCATCGTGGCCCTCAGCATCATCGTGGCGATCCATGAATACGGTCACTACATCGTGGGCCGCTGGTCAGGCATCAAAGCGGATGTGTTTTCTATCGGCTTCGGGCCCATCTTGTGGAGCCGCATGGACAAGCGCGGGACCCGCTGGCAGATCGCTGCGCTGCCATTTGGCGGTTACGTGAAATTTGCGGGTGACGCCAATGCGGCGTCGGGCAAGGACGAAGAGGCGATGCAGGCCGCAGCCGGGGATCCGCAAGCGCTGCGCAGCACGATGCACGGTGCACCGCTTTGGGCCAGATCGGCCACGGTGGCCGCGGGACCGGTGTTTAACTTCGCCTTGTCCCTGGTTGTTTTCGCTGCGGTTTTCCTTGCGACAGGTGTTCAGAAGGATCCATTGACCGTTGGTGAATTGCGCCCGATGCCGGCATCGGAACAACAGCTCTTGCCCGGCGATATCGTTCTTGAGGTGGCGGGCACCCCGTTCCCCGATCTTGATACGGATGATTACAGCAAATTCCTTGATACCCTGCCGTCCGAGCCACTGCTGACTTACGTGGTTGAACGTGATGGTGGACGGGCTGAGGTCACCGGCCCGCATTTCCAGCCGCCGGTTATCGAGAGTGTCGGGCCCCAAACCGCCGCGATGGACGCCGGGCTGAAGGCCGGTGACGTCATCGTCTCGGTCGATGGCGAGGATATCTATGCATTCCAGCAGCTCAAGGAGCGCGTCGAGGGATCGGACGGGGTCGCGCTGGAATTGGGTGTCTGGCGCGACGGAACGGTCCTGACGAAAAGCCTGCAACCCAAACGGGTGGACGAACCACAACCGGATGGCGGGTTCAAGACACACTGGCGGATCGGGATCGTCGGCGGCAACGCGTTCGAACCGGCCCGCACGACGCCGGGCTTTGTCGAGGCGGTAAGCGCCGGTGCAGCCCAAACCTGGCGGATCATCACTGGCTCGATCTCTGGCCTGACTCACATGATTTCTGGCGCGATCAGCACCTGTAACCTGAGCGGTCCGATCGGCATCGCGCAGACCTCTGGTGCGATGGCGTCGCAGGGGGCGCAGTCATTCGTGTGGTTCGTCGCGGTTCTGAGCACCGCGGTCGGGCTTTTGAACCTGTTTCCCATCCCCGCGCTGGATGGCGGGCATCTGGTATTCTATGCTTACGAAGCGGTCACCGGAAAGCCCCCAAGCGATGCTGCGCTGCGGTTCCTCATGGCGATCGGGCTGTCATTGGTTCTGACACTGATGCTTTTCGCGCTCTACAACGATATTGTCTGTCCATAGGGCCAAGAACCACAGTTCTGCCATAATTGGCCAAATTCCCGCCAAATTCCCGCGTTAATACATCCGCAACTTAGGGTGAGTGTAATGCAAGCAATCGAAAACGGCTATCGCGGTCTGAGCCTCCTGATGATGCTGAATTGGGACCGTGTGCTTTATGTGCTGACGCTGGTCGTCGCGCTGATGGCTGGCGCCTTTCTGGGCAGCGTCTGAATCAATCAAATCTTGAGCAGCATTAGGCCGTCGTTCCCCATGGACGATGGCCTTCTTGCTTTTGACAAGGTGTAGCATTCCAAGTACCTAGAACCCATACAGGATTGAAACACGTGGGGCAAAACCATGGGACTGGGGACATTGGGCGGTGGCGCCGCAAGATTTAAGCGGCCAAGGGCATTATTTCGAGCTGCCGCGCTGGCGACCGTGTCAGGCATCGCAATTCTGGGATTGGCAGCCGAAACGATCGCGCAGCAGTTTCGCTTTGACCGGTTCGTGATCGAGGGAAATCAGCGCATCGGCGATGCTGCGATCCTCAATCAGGCAGGCCTGACGCAAGGCCAGGCGATTGGCGCAGGTCAGCTCAACGATGCTGTTCAGCGCCTACAGAACAGCGGTTTCTTCGAGACCGTCGAAGTCGATCCGCAGGGCAACACGTTGCGGATCACGGTTGTGGAATTGCCGACGATCAACCGCATCGGATTCGAAGGCAATCGCCGGATCAACGACGACGCGCTCGCAGCGGTGATTCAAAGCACCGAGCGGCGGGTGTTCAACCCCGCCCAGGCTGAGCGGGACGCGTCAGCCATTGCCGAAGCTTATGCGAACGCCGGACGTTCAGCCGCACAGGTTTCGCCCCGGATCATCCGGCGCAGCGACAACCGCGTCGACCTGATCTTTGAAGTCTTCGAGGGCGATGTGGTCGAGATCGAGCGCATCAGCTTTGTCGGCAACCGCAATTTCAGCGACCGGCGCCTACGCCGTGTTCTGGAAACCCGCCAAGCTGGTCTGCTGCGCGCATTCGTGCGGACCGACACGCTGGTCGAGGACCGGATTGAATTCGACAAACAGGTTCTGCGGGATTTCTATCTGTCGCGCGGCTATGTCGATTTCAGGGTTAATTCCGCCAACGCGGAAATCACCGAGGAACGCGACGGCTTTTTCCTCGTCTTCAATGTCCAGGAAGGGCAGCAGTTCAGATTTGGCGAAGTAACCCTTGTCAATGAACTGCCCGAAATCGACGACGCGGAATTCGAGTCGCTGATCAAAATCCGCCCGGGTGTCGTTTACTCGCCAACGTTGATCGAAGAAGAGATCTCGCGGATGGAGCGTCAGGGCATTCGCCAGGGCATTGATTTCCTGCGGGTCGAGCCGCGGATCACACGGAACGATCGAGACCTGACGCTGGATGTCGAGTTTGTTCTGTCGCGCGGCCCGCGCGTTTTCGTCGAGCGGATCGATATCGAAGGCAACACCACAACGCTCGACCGGGTTATCCGGCGGCAGTTTACGGTCGCGGAAGGCGATCCGTTCAATCCACGCCAGGTCCGCGAAGCCGCAGAGCGTATTCGCGCACTCGGCTACTTTGCCAATGCAGACGTGAACGCGCGAGAAGGGTCGACCCCGGATCAGGTTGTGGTCGATGTGGATGTCGAGGAACAACCAACCGGGTCGCTGAACTTTGGCGGGTCTTACAGCGTCAATGATGGTTTCGGGATCGTCATCTCGTTCCGCGAAAACAACTTCGTGGGCAGGGGACAGCAATTGTCGCTGACCTTGTCGACCGCCACGGAAAACCAGGAATACAGCCTGCGCTTTGTCGAACCTCGCTTTTTGGGGCGCGATGTCGCCTTTGGTCTGGAACTTGACTACAACACCAGCGACAGCACCTTCCTCAGCTACGATTCCGAAGAGCTGATCTTTCAGCCCAGCCTGACCTTTCCGGTGGGAGAGCGCAGCCGCCTCGAATTGCGGTATACGGCGGACCAAAGCGAAATGACGGAGCGCGATCCCATTGAGAACGGCGCCGTCGTCGGCAACGAGATTGCAGCCGGCGAACAATTCGCGAGCTCACTCGGATATACCTACAGCTACGATTCCCGGCTTTCCGGTCTGAATCCAAATGCAGGTTATCTGTTTGAATTCAGTCAGGATTTGGCCGGTCTGGGCGGTGACAGCGAATACCTTCGGACCACGGCAAAAGTCATTGGTCAGCAGCTTGTCTTTGGCGAAGAGGTCACGTTGCGGGCCACGCTCGAAGGCGGAATGCTGAACTGGAACGGCGGCGCGAACCGGACGATTGACCGCTTCCTGCTGAACCCGAATATCATGCGCGGGTTTGAACCGGCGGGCATCGGGCCACGCGACAATTCGGGTTCCGAGTCAAACGCGCTTGGTGGTAACCTTTACGCCGTTGCACGCTTCGAAGCGGAGTTCCCGCTTGGCCTGCCCGAGGAATACGGTATTCGCGGCGGCGTGTTCTATGATGTCGGTAACCTTTGGGACCTTGATGGCGCCGATCTCTCCGGGGGCTCGATCGTCGGCGAAGACGGCTCGTTCCGTCACGTGATCGGCTTTGCCATCCTTTGGGATACGCCGATCGGGCCGTTGCGCTTCAACTTCACCGAGGCGCTGGAGAAAGAGGATTTCGACGAAGAGCAATCGTTCGATCTGACGATTTCCACCCGGTTCTGACTCAATGATGCGCTGGCTTCAGGCGCTTTTGATCACTTTTGTAACGCTCGGGTCGCCATTGGCGCCCGCCAGCGCCCAGTTTCGCGAACAAATCCAAAGCCCGATCCTGACTATTGATAGCGAGCGGCTGTACCGCGAAAGCGCCTTTGGCCAGAGGGCCGAGAGCGATATAGAAGTGCTCGGTCAGGCCCTCACCCAAGAGAATGAGCGTATCGCTAACGAACTTGAGGCAGAGGAGCTGGCGTTGACCGAACAGCGGCCCAACCTGTCGAAAGAGGAGTTTCGGGAACTCGCTGACGCTTTTGATCAGAGGGTGCAGCTGATCCGACGCGAGCAGGATACCAAGGCGCGGGATCTCAATAAGCAGTTCGAACAAGCCAGACGGGACTTTCTAAACCGTGCTGCACCGGTTCTGGAGGCGATGATGCGCGAGGCCGGTGCGGCGGTCATCCTCGAACAACGCAGCGTTTTCCTCAGCGCGACGGCAATTGATATCACCGATGCGGCACTGGCGCGGGTGAATGCCAGCATCGGCGATGGTGCGGCGGACTAGACTTGCTGCAGACCCGGCGGCTTGTTAGGCAAAACGACAAAAAGAAAGTGCAAGGTCCAATGACGCAAGACTACACCAGCGCTGGCATCGATTTGATCCAGCGCATCATCCCCCATCGGTACCCCTTTCTGCTGATTGATCGGGTCGATCAGATTGACGGATATAAGAGCGCGGTCGGGATCAAGAACGTCACCATGAACGAGCCGCATTTTCAGGGGCACTTTCCGGGCAAACCGATCATGCCGGGCGTCACCATCGTCGAAGCTATGGCGCAGACCTGCGCGGTGATGGTGGGTGTTGAACTGGATGTCGCTGATAAGAATTTCCTCGTTTACTTTATGTCTATCGAACGCTGCAAATTCCGGCGCATGGTTGTACCTGGCGATGTTCTTGAGCTGCATGTTCAGACCGTACGGGGTAAGCCGGGTGGCAAGGTCTGGAAATTCTCAGGTGTGGCGAAGGTTGGTGATGAGCTTGCCTGCGAAGCCGAATTCACCGCGATGATGGATATGCCCGAGGCATGACCGAGCCTCTCGTTCACCCCTCAGCCATAGTAGAGCCGGGCGCGAAAATCGACCCGACCGCCAAGGTGGGGCCATTTTGCGTGATCGGGTCCGCCGTCGTCTTGGGGCCTGACGTGGAACTGCGCAGCCATGTGGTCGTGACCGGTAACACCGTGATCGGAGAAGGCACAGTCATCTTCCCCTTCGCGGTCATTGGTGAGATTCCTCAGGATCTGAAGTACCAGGGCGAGGAGAGCCGCCTTCAAATCGGGCACCGCAACCGCATCCGTGAACACGTCACGATGAATGGCGGGACCAAGGGCGGCGGCGGTGTGACCCGCATCGGGGACGATGGGCTGTTCATGGCGGGTTGCCATATCGCGCATGACGCCCAGATTGGCGACCGTGTGATCGTCGTCAATTCGGCGGCTGTTGCCGGGCATTGCGTGCTCGAAGATGATGTCATCGTCGGCGGCCTCTCCGGCATCCATCAGTTTGTTCGGATCGGTCGCGGGGCCATCATCGGTGCGGTGACCATGGTTACCAATGACGTTATTCCATACGGCCTAGTGCAGGCACCGCGCGGCGAGCTGGACGGTCTGAACCTCGTTGGCCTGAAACGCCGGGGCGTCAACCGGTCGGACATCACCGCTTTGCGGGCGGCATTCCAGATGCTGGCGCAGGGGGAGGGAACGTTTCACGATCGCGCTGAACGTCTTGGGGCCGAGACCGAGAGTGACTATGTCCGGGAAATAGTAGATTTCGTCTTGGGCGACACCGATCGTTCATTCCTGACGCCGAGGTAAGGGGCAATGCTTGCATTGATCTGTGGTCGCGGCACTCTTCCAGCCCGGATTGCCGCCGTTCAGGACAATCCGCCAGTGATCTGCGTTCTCGACGGTTTTGAACCTGATGGCTTGGCCGCTGATATCCTGTTCCGGCTGGAAACGCTTGGTGGCCTGCTGATGGAACTGGGCAAGCGCGGGGTGACCGAGGTCTGCTTTTGTGGCGGGATCGAGCGGCCCGAGATCGATCCGTCGAAGCTTGATAAGGATACCGCGCCGCTTGTGCCCCTGCTGGCCGAAGCGATTTCGAAAGGTGATGACGGTGCGCTGCGTGCCGTCATGGGGATTTTTGAGAAGACGGGGTTCAGGGTTCGGGCTGCGCATGAACTGGTGCCCGATCTGGTCGCACCGCCGGGCGTGTTGACCGAGCTTTGGCCCGATGCGCAGATGCGCGCGGACGCAGCGAGGGGCGCCGCGATTCTTGCGGCCCTCGCACCGCATGATGTCGGGCAATCCTGTGTGGTGGGGCAGGGGCAGTTGCTGGGGATCGAGACCTTAGGTGGAACCGACTTCATGCTGGGCTCACTGCCCGATGCGCCACAATGTAAGGCGGGCATTCTGGTCAAGGGTCCCAAGTTGGGACAGGACACGCGGGCCGATATGCCAACCGTGGGGCCGCAAACCGCGCGCGCTGTGGCATCTGCCGGTCTGCGTGGCCTCGTCATCGATGCAGGGGACGTCATCCTTCTGGAACCTGCGGAAACGACGCAGATCTGCAACGAAAACAAGCTGGTGCTTTGGTCTCGCACGGGTGACGGGTGAAGGTTTTTCTAATCGCTGGAGAGCCATCGGGCGACAATCTCGGCGCTGCCCTGATGGCCGGCCTCAAGACTCTGGTCCCAGATGTGACCTTCGACGGCATCGGCGGCGAAGGCATGCAGGCCCACGGCCTCACCAGCCGCTTTCTCATGGATGAACTGACGGTTATGGGGCTGGCCGAGGTGCTGCCGAAATACCGCCACCTGAAGCGCCGCATTCGTGAGACGGCAGAGGCAGTGATCGCCACCCGACCCGATTTCATGATCACGATCGACAGCCCGGATTTCAGTCTGCGCGTGGCAAAACTGGTCAAGGCGCAGAGCGATATCCGGTGCGTTCATTATGTCGCGCCGACGGTCTGGGCGTGGCGGCCCGGTCGGGCCGAGAAGATGGCCAAGGTCATTGATCATGTCCTCGCTCTGTTCCCGTTTGAACCGCCGTATATGGAGGCTGCGGGTATGGAGTGCGACTTCGTCGGTCATCCGGTCGCGACTCAACCCGTTGTGAGCTCTGAGGAAACGGCGACGTTTCGTGCCGATCACGGTTTGAACGGTGCAGATCCGCTGCTGCTTGTTCTCCCGGGATCCCGGCGCGGTGAGGTCGGGCGGCTCGGGCCGCGGCTGGGCGATGCGCTGCGTTTGGCCGCTGGTCGCCACCCCCGGATGCGGGTTGTCATCCCTGCGGCGCGACCCGTGGCGAGGCTGGTCGAAGAGCTGGTCAAGGACTGGCCGGGTGATCCGATCGTACTGGACCCGCGACAGATGGATCCGGCACAAGCGGATCATCAGAAACGCGTGGCCTTCAAGGCGGCGGATTTTGCCCTTGCCGTATCGGGAACCGTCGCGCTGGAACTCGCCAAGGCGCAGACGCCCATGGTCAGCATCTTTGATCTGAACTGGCTCAGCCGCGAGATTATCAAGCGGATGGTCACGACGGATACGGGCAACCTGATCAATATCGTTACCGATACCCGCCACGTGCCCGAATTCGTCGGCGCCGACTGCACGCCGGAAAAGATCGCCGCGGGTCTGGAACATCTGATCGCTGACCCTGAACCGCAGCGGGCGGCTATGGCCTTGACGATGGAACGGCTGGGCGAGGGCGGCGAAGATCCGGGTCTGCGCGCAGCCCGGGCGGTGATTGAGCGGATGAACCGGGCCTAGCCTGCCAGCGACACCAGGGCGTGCCGTTTCTTGCCCGCGCTCAGTTTGATGGGCGCGCTCAGGGCCGCCTGGTCGATCATCAGGCCAGCATCGGTCAAAGGCTCATCGTTGATGCGCGCACCGCTCTCGGCGATCAGGCGCTTGGCCTCTTTCCCCGATCCCGCGAGGCCCGATCGCACGATCAGTTGCACCACGCTGATGCCGTCACCCACCTCGGCGGCGGTGAGGCTAAGGGTAGGCAGATCTTCACCAACGCCGCCTTTTTCGAAAACTTCGCGCGCGGTGGTTTCGGCGGCGGCCGCGGCGTTCGCCCCGTGCAGGATCGTCGTGACCGCATTGGCCAGTTTGACCTTCGCCTCGTTGATTTCGGACCCGGCAAGGGCGCCTAGCCGGTCGCATTCGTCCAGCGGCAATTCGGTGAAAAGCCGCAGGAAGCGCCCGACATCCGCGTCGGTCGTGTTACGCCAGAACTGCCAGTATTCGTAGGGCGACAGCATATCGGCATTCAGCCACACCGCACCGCCGGCACTCTTGCCCATCTTGCGACCTTCCGAGGTGGTCAGCAGCGGTGTCGTGAGGCCGTAAACCTCTTTGTCGAGAACGCGGCGCGTCAGGTCGATCCCGTTAACGATATTGCCCCATTGATCCGATCCGCCCATTTGCAGGATGCAGCCATAGCGGCGGTTGAGCTCCATGAAGTCATAGGCTTGCAGGATCATGTAATTGAATTCGAGAAAGCTGAGCGATTGTTCGCGATCCAGCCGCGATTTGACAGACTCGAACGACAGCATCCGGTTGATCGAGAAATGGCGCCCGATGTCACGGAGAAAATCGAGGTAGTTCAGGTTATCCAGCCACTCGGCATTGTTCAGCATCATCGCGCCGTCGTCACTGTATTCGAGGAATGCGTCGAAGACGGTCCGGATACGTGCAATGTTGTCGTCAATGGCATCGGGGGTCAGCAGGGACCGCTCGCTGTCCCGCCCTGATGGGTCGCCCACCTTTGTTGTTCCACCACCCATCAGCGTGATGGGTTGGTTTCCCGTCTTCTGGAACCAACGCAGCATCATGATGTTGAGCTGGTGCCCGACATGCAGCGAGGCCGCAGTCGCGTCGTAACCGATATAGGCGGTTTGCGAGCCTTCGAGCAGCTTTTCGTCCAGCCCCTGCAGGTCAGTGCAATCAGCGATAAAGCCGCGGGTCTGCATGACGTTCAGGAAATCCGATCTTGGGGTGTAGCTCATTACTCTTGTCCTTGGCGCGCGCTCCGGCGCACTCTATAGGCCGGGCAGGGGCAAAGGAAAAGGCCATGGATCAGGTCAGGCGGAAAGGCCAGGTTGTACGGGCCTTGGGGGCTATGAGCGGGACCTCTCTTGACGGTGTGGATGCCGCGATCATCGAAACCGACGGGATCGAAATCGTTCGCTTCGGCCCGACGGACTACCGGGGATACGAAGCCGACGAACGGGCCATTCTGCGCGCGGCGCTTGGTCATTGGAGCGGTCAGGAGGTCAAAGCAGCGGCCGCGCTGATCAACGCTGCACATGAGGAGTTGTTGACCAAATTTGAGGCCAACGTCATCGGCTTCCACGGCCAGACGCTAGCCCATGCACCCCGGCAGCGCGGGACGCTTCAGGTGGGTGACGGTCTTGCGTTAGCAAAGGCGTTGAACACACCGGTGGTGTGGGATTTCCGGACGATGGATGTCGAATTCGGTGGTGAGGGCGCGCCCCTCGCGCCTTTTTTTCATCACGCCTGCGCCCGCCATCTGAAGATGCAGCATCCCGTGGCATTCCTCAATCTCGGTGGTGTCGGTAACCTGACATGGGTCGATCCGACCATCGCCCGGCCCGAAGCCGAGGGCGCGCTTTTGGCCTTTGACACCGGACCTGCCAATGCGCCTGTTAATGATCTGGTCATGGCCCGGCGCGGGCTGCCCTTTGACAAGGACGGGACATTGGCCCGCCAGGGTAATGTCGAAGAAGGTTCGCTCGAACTCTTTCTGGCCGAACCTTACTTCAGCCGAATGCCGCCCAAATCGCTCGACCGGAACGACTTTGAACAGATGGTCGGGCTGGTCAAGGAGCTGAGCGACGCGGATGCGGCGGCCACCCTCACCGCTATGTGTGCTGCGGGGGTTGCGCAGGGGATGGAGTATTGCCCACGAGCCCCGTCGCAGGTTCTGGTCACCGGAGGCGGACGGCACAATCCGGTTCTGATGGAAATGCTATCCGCGTCGCTTGATTGCTCCGTGGCGCCGGTTGAAAGCGTGGGGCTCGACGGCGACATGCTTGAAGCGCAGGCATTCGCTTTTCTCGCCGTGCGCGTGGCACGCGGTTTGCCGACAACGTGCCCCAGCACTACGGGCGTGAAGGCGGCAGTCGGCGGCGGAACGCTGAGCTATCCACGCGGGATGTCGAACCCGTCGGCGGCGAGGGTGAAGCCGGTGAACTGAAAACCAGGCGAGACCGTGCAACTGACGAGGGTCCAGTCGCCGGTGCTGCGCGCGCTTTGCCAGTGGTTTTCGGGCACGATCACTTGCGGCTGCCCTGGATCCAGATCAGGCGTGAGATGATTTTCGGTTGCCGGTCCTGTCTCTGTCGGGCTGATCGACAGGATCAGCGGCGCGCCCGCGTGATAGAGCCAGATTTCGGTCGCGTCGACCTTGTGCCAATGACTGACCTCACCCGCCGCCAGCAGGAAATAGATGCAGGTTCCGGTGGGTCGTCCTGCGTTCTCTGCCATCCATGTCTGGCGGTAGTGGCCACCTTCGGGATGCGGTTCCAGCTTGAGGCGGGCTATGATGTCTGCAGCAGTCATGGTGGTGACGCTAAGGCTTGGACGGTGGCACGCGCAAGGCCTTCAGCGACGCTGTGGGCAGGGCGCAACGCAAAGAGATCTCGCCCACCCTATCCTTGGATTTCGTGAGGCCTTGGGAGGTACGGAAGTTATGGAAGCTGTCCAACCCCTCGCTTAGCGGCCGGTAGATCCAATCGCCTCGCGGCACCCTTGCACCACCCTGACTGAAGTTGCCGCTATTGATTGCGCAGAGATCGATGAAGTCACCGAATTCGCGCGCAAAGCTGTGCGCATCGAGCCAGATGGTCGTAGTGGGCAGGTCGCGCTTGACGCTGCGCGCAAAGGCGGGCCCTCTGTGCTGTGGCCAAAAGAAAACCCGCTGGTCCAGCTGTGCAGCCCAGCTTTGCGCATCGTGCCCTTCGAGCATTTCACCGGCGGCGTTCAGATGCTGCGCGATAGGGCGCTGATGGGTCAGCACGGCGGAACCGACCCTCAGCCGCGCTGTTCGCAACGCTATGCTATCCGGTGCGACGCCAGCCTGACGAGCTAAGTCCGCTGCGGGTCGCAAACCGTTTTGCTCGATGCCATGCAGGTTGCTGTGGGCGGTGACATGCGCGATCCGCCCGCCAACCGCCCGCGAAAAGTCAGCGGCGAGGCTCACCGCAGGATGGAACGCCCTGCATATTCCGCGCTCTCGCCCAACATCTCTTCGATCCGGATCAGCTGGTTGTACTTGGCAAGCCGGTCTGACCGGGCAAGTGAGCCGGTCTTGATCTGCCCGCAATTTGTGGCGACCGCCAAATCAGCGATTGTGGCGTCTTCGGTTTCGCCCGAACGGTGGCTCATGACGTTGGTGTAGCCCGCGCGATGCGCCATATCGACGGCCTTTAGCGTTTCGGTCAGGCTGCCGATCTGGTTCACCTTGACCAGCATCGAATTCGCACAACCCTTCGCGATGCCATCAGCAAGGCGGGCCGGGTTTGTGACAAAGAGGTCGTCGCCAACAAGCTGGCACTTCCCTCCAAGCGACTCGGTCAGGGCCTTCCAACCATCCCAGTCGTCTTCGCCCATCCCGTCTTCGATCGAGATGATCGGATAGTCGTCGACCAATGCGGTGAGATACTGAGCATTCTCTTCCGAACCAAGCGTTTTTTGTTCACCTGCAAGCACATAACTGCCGTCTTTGAAGTATTCTGTCGCCGCGCAGTCGAGCGCAAGATAGATGTCTTCGCCCGGTTGGTATCCCGCCTTTTCGATGGACTTGAGAATGAAATCCAGTGCGTCGCGGGTCGAGCTGATGTTGGGGGCAAAGCCGCCTTCATCCCCGATCCCCGTGGATAGTCCCGCATCGCTCAGCTCTTTTTTCAGCGTGTGGAAGACTTCTGATCCCATGCGCACCGCCTCGCGGATATTCGGGGCGCTGACCGGCATGATCATGAACTCCTGGATGTCGATCGGGTTGTCGGCATGTTCGCCGCCGTTGATGATGTTCATCATCGGCACGGGCAGGATGCGGGCCGACGTGCCACCGACATAGCGATAAAGCGGCTGGCTGGTCCAATCGGCCCCAGCCTTGGCGCAGGCCAGTGATACGCCGAGGATCGCGTTGGCGCCCAGGCGACCCTTGTTTTCGGTCCCGTCGAGCTCGATCATGGTCTCGTCGATTTCGACCTGTTCGGTAACGTCGATGCCCAGCAGCGCCTCGGCGATCTCACCGTTGACGGCCGCGCAGGCCTCAAGCACGCCCTTGCCCTTGTAGCGGTCGGCGTCGCCATCCCGTTTTTCAACGGCCTCATACGCGCCAGTAGACGCACCAGAGGGCACCGCGGCCCGGCCCATCGTTCCGTCTTCGAGTGTGACATCGACCTCGACGGTCGGGTTGCCGCGGCTGTCCAGGATCTCGCGGGCGAAGATATCTACGATAAGGCTCATGAAATGCATTCCTTCGGCTGTCGATGGCAGCCTGATAACGGGCCTTTGTTACAAGTGAAAGGGCTCAGGCCAACGCGCGCACCCGCTGTTCCCGCCACAAGGTGTAAAGCCCCGACGCCACGATAATGAATGCACCGATCAGGGTGAGTGCGTCGGGCGTCTCGTCAAAGACGAGGAAACCAACGACCAGCGCAAAGACGATGCGGGTGTAGCGAAACGGGGTGACAAAGCTGATCTCGCCCACGCGCACCGCAGCAACGATGAAGTAGTAGGCGACGACACCCATGCCTACCGCTGCAGCTATCAGCCCCCAGTCGCGCGGGGCGGGCAGGATGGGCCGATCGCCACCGATCAATAACAAAAGTCCTGCGGCCGGGATAAGCATGAGAAAGGCCAGAAAACTGAGCTGCATTGACGACATTGACGGTGGCACCCGCCGTGTCGCCACATCCCGCGCGGCAAGACCAACCGCGCCAATCACCGCAAAAAGCGCCCGCGAATCGAACCCTTCGAGCCCTGGGCGTATGATCATCAGCACCCCCAAGAACCCGACAAAAATTGCAAGCCAGCGCCGCCATCCAACTGGTTCGTTCAGGAACAGCACCGCCCCCAGCGTCACCAACAGAGGCGAGGCCTGAAGGATGGCCGAGGCCGTCGAAATGGGGATAAGTGCGATCGCCGTTACAAATCCCATTGTGCCGATCAGTTCGGCGAGATTCCGCAGGATCACCGGCGGGCTGAGTACGGCCTGATCAATAAGTGGGACGCGTCTGACGCGGCACAAAATGGCAAAAACGACGGCGCCGCCAGCCCCCAAAAGCCCGATGATCTGGCCAACGGGCATGGCCGAGGCCAGCATCTTGATCAGCATGTCTTCGATCGCGAAGCCCAGCATCGCGAGGGTCATCAGGGCGGCGCCGCGCAGGTTGTCCATTCGGATCGCCTCGGATGCTGTTGGAGGATGATGAGCGGCTAACGCTTTATCGGAACGCCATACAGCTCAAGGCGATGCCCGCGCAATTCGTATCCAAGCTTGCGCGCGATCTTTTCCTGCAGCGCTTCGATTTCGCCATCCACGAACTCGATGACCTCGCCCGAATTCATGTCGATCAGATGATCGTGATGTTCGCGTTCGGCGTCTTCGTACCGCGCGCGCCCGTCACCGAATTCGAGCTTGTCGAGGATGCCCGCCTCTTCGAATAATTTGACAGTCCGGTAGACCGTCGCGATGGAAATGCCGCTGTCGATGGCACTGGCCCGGTTATAGAGTTCTTCGACGTCGGGATGGTCCGACGAGTCCTCAAGAACCTGCGCGATAATGCGGCGTTGGCCCGTCATGCGGAGGCCTTTGGCCTCGCACCGCTCGATGATGGTTGGTTTGTCGCTGCCCATGGCTCCGTGTAACTGGGAATGGGCAGCGGAGCAATCGGACTTGGTCTGCGATCAGGCGCGTTTGGTGCTCAAGTATACAATGTCGGCACACCCAATTGGGTGTGGATCTCGTTGACCTGCGCGGGTTGCATGCCAAAGCCGTCGGCAAGCTGATGCAGATACTGCGCCTCGGCCTGACTATCGAGATCGATGGCCATCACCGACATCGCATAGACCTGTGGCGCGAGCCCGTCGGGCGTCGCGTTCACAAGGCCGGGAATATCGATAGGGGCGGCCATTTCGGTTCGCAGGAATTCGGCCTCTTCGGCGTCGATCCCGTCACTGCCAACGTGGCCCATCAGCTTTTCCTGCTCGGCATCGTCGAGTTTGCCATCTGACTTTGCCGCCTGGATCATCGCCTTGAGCATGAGCGCCGCCGCTGCTTCCTGATCGGCCGTGGGTTCGATTTCCTGCTGCGGGGTTTCGTCGAACGCCGAATTCAGGACCGCACCAAAGCTGGCATCATTGGTGTCCGGGCGCTGGCCGATCGTCGATGCCAGCCCGCCCAGCAACCCACCCGCGGCGCCAGCGCCGGCAAGCCCGCCCAGCATGTCCTGCAGGCCCGCGCCGCTGCCACCGTTGCCCGATTGGAGCCCGTCGAGCAGACCGCCAAGGCCCCCGCCGCCGCCTTGTGCCCCACCCATGAGACCGCCCAGCATGTTTTGCAGATTGGCACCGCCGCCGCCCGTAAGGCCCCCAAGCATGCCCTGCAGGCCGCCTGAGCCGCCCGCGCCGCCTGCAAGACCACCCAGCATCCCGCCAAGCCCTGCATTCGAGGTGCCATCGCCCTTGTTTTTCATCAAATGGCTGGCGCCTTTTGCGATTGCGACACCAACTGCGACTTTCGCCAGTGTTTTCATCAAACTCATTGCTGAAACCTCCCTCGTCTTTCGATCTATGATTCGACTGTGCCACAACTTGCGCTGGCAAACGCAACATTTCTGAGACGGCTGATGCATTGACAATGTCGTGCCGCGACGGCCTGTTGCGCGCATGGCCCGCAAAGATCACATGGACACGCTTGGCGCTGTTGCCCTGACCGCCTTCGCGCTGCATCTCGCATTCAACCAGGTTGTTATCAAGGTGACGAATGACGGGTTTGGCCCCGTCTTTCAGGCAGGGTTGCGGTCGTTCGGGGCGGTCCTTGTCCTTTGGCTCTGGATGTGGACGCGGTCGATCCCGGTTAGGCTACCCCGAAATGCGATGTGGGGCGGTGTCATTGCCGGCATCCTATTCGGCGTCGAATTCATCTGCCTATACACCGCGCTTGATCTGACAACCGTGTCCCGGGCGTCGATCATCTTTTACTCGATGCCGGTATGGCTGGCGCTGGCTGCTCACTTCGTGTTGCCGGGCGAACGGCTGACGGGAGTTCGCAGCGTCGGTCTTGTCCTTGCAATGTGTGGCGTGGCGCTCGCGGTTTCGAACCGGGACGGAGGCTCCGCCAGCCTCGCCGGAGACCTCTTGGCCTTGATCGGGGCCATCTGCTGGGCCGGGATTGCACTTTGCGTCCGGATCACACCGCTCAGCACCGCGCGACCGGAACAGCAACTCTTCTGGCAAGTGCTTATCTCGGCCCCCATCCTGCTGGTCGCTGCACCATTCTTTGGCGATCTGATCCGCGACGTGCAGCCCCTTCATATCTGGGGGCTTGGCTTTCAGATCCTGCTGATCGCGAGCTTCGGATTTCTTTTCTGGTTCTGGCTGATGTCGATTTATCCGGCATCCTCGGTTGCCTCGTTCAGCTTTCTGTCGCCGGTCTTTTCGGTGATGCTGGGCTGGCTGCTCTTGCGGGAAGAGGTTGACGCGACCGTGTGGGGCGCACTTGCGCTGGTTGCTGTCGGGATCCTGCTGATCAACCGGCCCGCCCGGCGCGCGCAGCCCGCCTAGGTGCCGCAGAAAGTTGCCGGAACGACCTCATCCGGGGTCGGAGGGCGGCGCAGATCGGCAAAGTCTTCGTTCGTCGCAAAAGGGGCGGCTAGCGCCGTCATCAGCCGTTCGAACGGGGCAAGATCCCCGGCCACCGCCGCTTCGATCATCGCTTCGATCCGATGATTGCGCGGGATGAGAACCGGATTTGCTGCGCGCATCGTGGCTTCGGGTTCCGCTTCATCGCCTAACCGTTCGCGCCATTTTGCTTCCCAAGACGCGAACCGGTCGCGGTCAAGAATGTGATCGCGGGCAGACCCGTCGATGAGTGCCCGAAACGTGTTCGTGAAATCCGCGCCGTCTGTCTGCATCAGAGCGAGGAATTCCTCGATCATCAGCTGATCTTCGGGGGTCGCATCCGCGATGCCGAGCTTCTGACCGAACCGCCGCAGCCACGCCTGTTGCAACAGTTCGGGTACGCCGTGCACGATTGCAGTGGCCTCTTCGACGGCCTTTTCCTTGTCGTCGCATTGCTGGATCAGGGCCGTCGCGAATTGGGCCATGTTCCAAACTGCGATCCTGGGCTGGTTTCCGAAGGCATAGCGGCCCATCTGGTCGATGGAGCTAAAGACGCGCCCCTCGTGATAGGCATCCATGAAGGCGCAGGGACCGTAATCGATGGTCTCTCCGGCGATGCTGCAATTGTCGGTGTTCATCACCCCGTGAATGAAGCCAACGGACATCCAGGCCGGGATCAGTGTGGCTTGGCGTGCGCACACAGCGGCCAACAGACTCATTGGACCATCGGCGTCGGGATAGTGCCGCGCGATGGCATAGTCTGTCAGGGCGCGTAACGCATCAACCTCGCCCCGATGGGCAAAAATCTGAAAGGTGCCAACGCGCAGGTGGCTCTGGGCCACGCGGGTCAGAACAGCGCCGGGCAGGGGGCCTTCGCGAAAAATCTCCTCCCCGGTCAGAACGGCGGCGAGAGCGCGGGTCGTGGGGATGCCAAGATGATACATCGCTTCGGACACGACATATTCCCGCAGAACCGGGCCAAGCCATGCTCGCCCGTCGCCCATCCGGGAATAGGGGGTCGGACCCGATCCCTTGAGCTGAATGTCGCGCCGGACACCATCCGCGCCCACAACCTCACCCAACAGGATCGCCCGCCCGTCGCCAAGCTGCGGGTTGTACTGGCCGAACTGGTGCCCCGAATAAAGCTGCGCCAGAGGACTTGCCCCGGCAGGTACGATATTGCCCGCAAAGATCCGGGCCTGATCCTCACGGTCGTTGATGGCGATGCCCAGAAGGTCGGCGAGATCGTCGTTGTAAGCGATAAGCGCCGGTTCCTTGACCGGGGTGGGGTCGAGACGTGTGTAGAACCCCTCGGGCAGGGCGGCGTAGGTGTTGTCGAAAGGAATTGAGACAGCCATGACCCGCAGATAATGCGCTTTGATCCTCGCCGCTAGCCCGGGCTGGTGCGATGGCGCGGTTCGATCACCCCGATCTCGTTCATCGCGGTTTCAAACGCCGAACGGTTCTTGTCGAATGCAGAGGCCCGGATGGCGTCGAAGCGCTTGCGCAGATCAGCCTTTTCCTTGCCCTTACAATCGTTCCACGGGCGGCCCTGCAGGCCCATGACGAGGACGTAATAGCCAATGAAATGAGGTTTCGTGCCCGTTTGCAGCAACCGCCGGTAGGTTTTGTCGGGCCCGAGCGCCCGCAGCTCGTCCGCCGAGTGGATACCCGCCCTCGCGCAGGCATTCTCCATCGCAGGGCCGAGATTTCTTATCGCGCTGACAGGCTCCGTCATGCGCGCAGAATAACGCGTGATTTACGCCTAGCCTAGATGCTGGCGTAATCGGTGAACACCGGCTGCGGAGCCTCTTTCTGAGGTTTCGCCGGAGCGTTTGATTCTGATTTAGCTGTTTTGTTGTTCTGTACCATTACAACACCCACTTACCCTTCCGTAAGGTAAGTAAAGCGCAGACCGCTGTTGATACAAAGACAATTTTGAGGCGGGAAAATGAACTTTATCGTGAAATATCAGATATTCTGGAAACAGTAGCGGGTCACCTGCCGGTAAGGTTCGCCCTTGGATACACGCACCGATGGAAAATGGGGGTGGTTCGGCGCATCCGGCCATCCCTGCGGTTCGAGCGCGACCCCGGCAAAGGGCTGAATCGTTTTTCCGCGGCAGGCCTCGGCCGCAAGTTTCGGAAGGTTGCTGCCTGAATAGACCTGCAAGCCGGGTTCTGTCGTCTCAATCGACATCATGGTGCCATCCGATCCATGCAGCT
This sequence comes from Pseudomonadota bacterium, assembly GCA_038521825.1. Lineage (GTDB taxonomy): Bacteria > Pseudomonadota > Alphaproteobacteria > Rhodobacterales > Rhodobacteraceae > JBCBKL01. The sequence goes on from JBCBKL010000003.1 coordinate 137,504, forward strand.
TGGCCGCCAGCTTCGGGCTGTCAAAACGCCGACCGCCCAGGCAATAGCAATGATCGGCATCCAGTGGAATCAGCCCGCCCTTCGATAACTGAAACGGACCGGCCGCCGTCGTGACCGCCCCGGTTGGCACCTTGTCAGGCCCAACCACCACCATCCAGTCTGCCATCACTCGCAACTCATGACCGGACGTGTCGTCGCGATCGTCAAGGCTCCAGTAAGGATGGTGGGCAAGGTTGAGATAGGTATCCTCATCGGTTTCGCCGGTCAGCGTGAGGATCAGGTTGGGCCCATCGAGTTCATAGACCGCCTCGATCTTGCGGTTTCCGGGCAGGCCGCAATCGCCGTGTGACAGAGAGATCGACAGGGTTACTCGGGTCGGTGTTTCGGCGATGACCGACCAGTTTCGTTTCTGAGTTCCGGTGGGCCCGCTGTGCAGGGTTGTCGTGCCTTCGTTCGCGGCCATGTTCCAAACGGTCCCGTCCAACGTGACCGAGGCATTGCCGATACGGTTTGCAATGGGCCCCACGATTGATCCGGCGGTTCCGGGCATCTTTTCGACACGCTCCAGATCCGACAGACCCAGTACCAGATTGCGGCCCGCATTCGTCCACAGGCCTACGAGGCTTGCCCCCAGTGGCGCGATCTCGGCCCGCAAGACATCATTCGCTATCGTATGGTATTCTGCCATGGCCCGGATAGTGCGCAGGCCATGCCCGTCTGCAAAGCCCATTCCGCTTGACCTTGGCGCTGGCGCTGCAATTGATGTGCCTATGGCACACCTTTCGACCCACGACGCTTCCGATGACGACCGGAACGAGAGCATCAAGATCTATGTGAACGGCCAGATTGTACCGCGCGATCAAGCAGTCGTGTCGGTCTATGACAGCGGCTTTCTTCTGGGCGACGGCATTTGGGAGGGGTTGCGACTGCATCAGGGTCATATCCCGTTCTTCGAGGACCATCTGGATCGGCTGTTCGAGGCTGCCCGCTATACCGAGATCGACATCGGGCTTGACCGCTCCGGGGTAAAGCAGGCGGTTCAGGATACGCTCGACGTCAACGAAATGGTTGATGATGTGCATATCCGGCTGATGGTTACGCGCGGGCGCAAACGCAAGCCGTTCCAGCATCCGCATCTGAGTGTCTATGGTGCAACCGTGGTCATCATCGCGGAGCATTCGAAGCCCGACGCGGCCGTGGTCGAGCGCGGCGTGCGCCTGTTCACGGTTCCGCATCACCGGGGACTGCCGCTGACGCAGGATGCAAAGCTGAACTCCCACTCGAAACTGAACTGTATCATCGCACTCAATCATGCGGTGCAAGCAGGGGCCGATGAGGCGCTGATGCTCGATCCGTTCGGGTTCGTGAACACGACCAATGCCTGCAACTTCTTTGTCGTTAAGAAGGGTGCGGTTTGGACCTCGACGGGCGATTATTGCATGAACGGGATAACGCGGCAGAAGGTCATTGATATCTGTCGCGCCGAGGAGATTCCGGTTTTTGAACGCAATTATACACTGGTCGATACGTACTCAGCCGACGAAGCCTTTCTGACTGGAACATTTGGGGCACAGACTCCTGTTTTCGAGATTGACGGACGCACAATCGGAGATGGTAAGGCTGGGCCGGTGTTCCATCGGATCAGAAAGGCCTATGCCGCGCTGATCCAAGCGAACATCGAGAAACGGGAGCCGTAGCTCGTTAAGATCTGACTAAGGGCGGGGCTCTCTGGGGCAGCAAGAGCCGATAGCAGGTGCGCCCATTTCTTCTTTTATAATAATTAAAACAATACCTTAAGAATGTTTCGCTACTAGAGTTGTCAGGCGGTTTGATTGATTATGGTCCGATGCTGGGTTCCCGTTGGTCAACAGCGCCGATTTTCGCGTCAAACCCTCTGGACGGCCCCAACCGCACTTGCTATATCGCACGCCAGTTCCGGCGTAGCTCAGCGGTAGAGCAGTTGACTGTTAATCAATTGGTCGTAGGTTCGATCCCTACCGCCGGAGCCAAATCCTAAATACAGCGACGTCACTCTGAACGTGATTAGCCTGCTACCATGTGCAGCGCTTGGATCAACTTTGCCGGTTCAAGCGGTTTTGCAATCCAGCCGGTTGCCCCAGCCTCGCGGGCCCTCAGTTTGAGCTCAGGTTCAGTTCCGGTCATCATGACGAGGATCGGGGTCTTGCCATGACCCCGGCTTTTGCGCACGGCGTCGATGAAACCAATACCGTCCATTCGGGGCAGGTTGATCCCGGCGAAAATCACATCGGGCGATACGTCGTTTAGCAGATCAATCGCGTCCGCTCCGTCATCTGCCGTGTGGACGACAAATCCCTTGGGTTCAAGCGCCGTGCGGATATCGCAGGTGGTCGAATCGTCATCGACGGCGAGGACCCTGAGGCTCATTGATCGTTCTCCTGCTCGTTTCGAACTCCCGCGCGGCCTTCTTATGGTCTTTGACGGCCGGGATTCGCCACAGTCTCGGCGGACTGCGCCGGTCGGACTTGCTTACCGGGTCGGAGGTTAATACAGCGTTAACTGTTGCGGAGCATCCAATGGCCCGCGCAGCGGGCCATGCGGGCATCACAAAAACACCTGTCAGAGTTTATCCCGCTCGACGCCGCCGCCCGCCGCTGCGTCCGCCGCGCCCTCGGCCTGCTGCTCCGGCTTCGTCGGATTTGTTGAACCGTATCCAGGCACCGCCATGCGGGTCATTGTCGGTCAGGAAATTGGCCGCGCGGATGGCCTCCATTTCCTTGCCCGCCTTTGGCATGGTCGATCCCATGCCGAATGTCTTGGCAAAAGTTTCGTCATCCATCGTGTCGGGTACTACGATCCCAGCGGCGGCGACTTCGGCGCGCTTTTCAGCGATCCTTTTCGCGCCGATGGGCAGGGCAATCGGGTTCATGATTGCCGATGTCATGCCCGCGCCCATGGCCATGGGCAGAAAGGCGTTGTTGATGCCGTGCCGGTTCGGCAACCCGAAGGAAATGTTCGATGCACCACAGGTCGTGTTGACGCCAAGCTCGTCCCGCAGGCGGCGCACCAGCGTAAAGACCTGAAGCCCAGCGGTTGCCATCGCGCCGACGGGCATGACAAGGGGATCAACAACGATATCATGGGCGGGGATCCCGAAATCGGCGGCCCGCTCGACGATCTTTTTCGCCACTGCGAACCGTACCTCGGGATCTTCGGAGATGCCGGTATCATCATTCGAGATCGCGACCACAGGCACATTGTATTTCTTGACCAGTGGCAGGATCTGTTCGAGCCTCTCCTCCTCACCCGTTACCGAGTTCAGCAAGGGGCGGCCTTCGCAAACCTCAAGACCAGCCTCAAGCGCGCCGGGCACCGAACTGTCGATGCAAAGGGGCACGTCGACCAGCCCTTGCACCAGCTCGATCATCTTGCGCATCAGAGGCGGTTCGGTTTCATTCGGGTTTGGGTTCGAATTATAGACAACGCCCGCATTCACATCGAGAACCGCGGCACCGGCCGCGACCTGGGCTAACGCGTCCCTTTCGACAGTCGAGAAATCGCCCGCCTCAAGTTCGGTCGCCAGCTTCTTGCGTCCGGTCGGGTTGATACGCTCCCCAATGACGCAGAATGGCTGGTCAAAGCCGATGATGGCGGTCTTGGTCTTCGATTCGACGATAGTCTGCGTCATACTCTTTCCTCAGGCGCTGGTGGCCGGGACGGCAGCTTGCCCGCCGTTTTCGATGGCCCAATTTGCGTTGGTCTTGATACCCCCCAGCGGAAAGAAATGCACGTTGGTAATCCCGAAATCGGGATGCTTTGCCTTATGGGCCGCGAGATCGGAAATCACCTCGGTCGGCTCGAACGGCAAAAGCAGCTTGGTCACATCCCGCGCGCGCCGTTGCAGAACCCGCAGCGAAGCGCCGACACCACAAGCGATCGAGAATTTGATGAGGGTTTGCAGCTTGGCAGGGCCCGCGATGCCGATGTGGATCGGCAGGTTTATACCCGCAGCTTTCAGACCGTCGGCCCATTCGATGATCGGGCCCGCTTCGAATGCGAATTGCGTCACGATCGCCATATCGGCATCGGTCCGATCCGAGAAATCCTGCTTCCAGCGCAGCGCGGCTTCGACATTGGCCGCGCCGCCAGCGGGGTCGATGTCGCGATTGCCTTCAGGGTGGCCCGCAACGTTGAGGTTGGTAAAGCCAGCATCATCAAATGCGCCGGTTTCAAGCAATTGCATCGAGTTTTCGAATGCGCCTTGGGGCTTGTCGACACCGCCTGCTAACAGCAGCGCCTCGCGCACATCGGCCTCGCCCTGATAGCGGGCGATCCAGTCGCGCAAAGTGACTTCATCTTTGATGATGCGGGCCGGAAAATGCGGCATGACCGCATAGCCTTCGGCATTGAGACGTTTGGCAGTGGCGACCATGTCTTCGATGGGTGTGCCTTCGATATGGGCGACATAGACGCGGGTGCCTTCGGGCAGCAGGTCACGAAAGTTTTCGACCTTGGAGGCCGTGCGCGGCATCACCTCGATGGAATAGCCCTGAAGAAAAGCCTCGACCTCGGGTGAAAGGCTTCCCGCGCGGGGGCCGTCATCTTTTCTGAAATTCAGCAATGCCATATGCCGTTTCCTTTTCTCGATCTCGGGCGTCAGGCCCAGCCGTCATTCTCGATGAGTGCTTTCAGGCGGTTTTGGTCGTATTCGGTTTCCAGCCGTGTCGCTTCGGCTTCGGCCACGGCATCTGGTTCGCCATCGACGGGGTAGGGGGCGGCCTTGCGCCATTCTGCTAGATAAGCATCGGCGTCCTTGGCGTTAACCTTCATCGCAGCGCGGTCGATCGCCTGCTCAAACCGCTCTTCCAATTGACGCTTCGCACCGTGACGGCCCTTGCCGACTATGACCTGAGCGGGGATGTCGCGCCAGTATACGATAGTAACGTCAGGCATCTGATTCCTAATCCTGTTTTTGCGTGCATAATCCAGCGCGGTTTCTGGACAAGGTTTGTTTTCGACAAATGGCGCTGCGCAAACGACTTGCCAAGGGGCGGTACCGTTTCGGACGCCCTCAACAGACTTGCGCCAAACCCATTGAATGCCTATCGTTTTCTTAACTCGAATTGAAAGGCGCGACGTCATGGCGCCAAAGCGTCCCAAAGGTGCGGGCGCGCTTGTCAAAACGGCTAAAGCCCCCGTGCCGCGTGCCAAGGGTTCGCCTGCTCTCTATGCAGCGCTGGACCTCGGTACCAACAGCTGTCGCATGTTGATCGCCGAACCGAAGGGTGGCGGTTTCAATGTCGTTGATAGCTTCTCAAAATCCGTGCAGCTCGGCCTTGGACTCGAGCGCTCCGGGCAATTGTCGCGCGGGTCGATGTCGCGCACGGTGCAGGCTCTGCGGATTTGCCAGCAGAAACTCAAATGGCACCAGGTCAAGCGGATGCGCCTTGTCGCGACCGAGGCGTGCCGGCGGGCGAGCAACGCGGCCGAGTTCATCACTCGCATCCATCGCGAAACCGGCCTCAAGCTCGACATTATCGAAGCCGAGGAAGAGGCGCGGCTGGCCGTCATCTCGTGCGCGCCGCTTGTCAGTCCGCGGACCGAGAATCTGCTGGTCGTCGATATCGGGGGCGGTTCGACCGAACTGGTCTGGATCGACCTCAGCGAAGTCGAAGCGGAAGACCGGCCGCGTGCCATCATGGAGTTGCAAAGCGGCTTTGACGAAGATCATCCCGAACAAGCAGGTGCGCACGTGGTCGACTGGATCAGCGTCCCGCTTGGTGTGGCGACCCTGCGGGATCAGTTCAACGACGTGGATGACGACGCAGCCCGGTTTGCCTTGATGAGCTGGTTTTTCGAAGAGCACCTCTCAGACTTTGCGCCCTATCACGCGTCCGAGCCGCATGAACGGTTCCAGATCATCGGGACATCCGGGACAGTGACGACCGTGGCCGCCAGCCACCTCGGATTGCGCCGCTATGACCGGACCAAGGTCGATGGATTGCGGATGTCGTCGGAACAGATCGACAAGGTGATCCGCAGCTATCTCGATCTCGGCCCAGGCGGGCGCCGGTCAGATCCCCGTATCGGGCAGGACCGGCATGCACTGATCATGTCAGGGGCGGCAATCCTTCAGGCCCTGATGCGGTGCTGGCCCACCGACCGTCTGTCGGTTGCTGACCGGGGGCTGCGTGAAGGATTGCTGTACGCCCAGATGAGCGAGGACGGTGCCCTGAATGGTGAGGTCTTCTGATCATTGATGCCAAAGCACGGCGAGCCCGATGATGCCGGCATGCAGGCCGAACTGCAAAGCGACAAAGAACGGGCCGTCCGCATTGATGAGCTGCCCCACCATCAACAACACGCCGACGGAAAATGTGATTGGTCGGGCAAATCGATAGGGCAGGACATGAGGCACCGCGACCATCAGGGTCACGGTGTGGACCATGAGGGCGCAGTAAAGCATGGCATCCTCAGGCAGGTTCGGGCCGTATACCCGCGCAATGCGAGGCAATTCGAGAAAGCCAGCCCTTATTGCCTGGCGCAGATCGTCGAGAAGCATGTTGGCAAGAACAACGACCCAAAGGGCAGATAGAATCGTCGGTGTGTTTACTGCAAAGTGATCAAAGGTCCGGGTATGCATATCTCTGCCTCTTCATCTTTTTTGGAATTGGCCGTCGTCCTACCCGATCTCAATCGGGACCCAAATTGCGAAAATCCGGATGCATTTCATGCAAAAATGCATAGATCTTGGGCGTCACCAGTCAGGATTGATGATTGGATGCGGAACCGGTATCGCCCGTGTCAGCAGAGGGTTAAGAGATGGCAAAGAAATCATCGGGGCGGGGGCAGCGGGACCTCAAGGTCAAGGTCAAGACCGCGCGCGGGCGCAAGCTCAGCTCTACCCGCTGGTTGCAACGTCAACTCAACGACCCTTACGTCAAACGCGCCAGGGCTGACGGATATCGCGGGCGGGCCGCCTACAAGATCCTGGAACTCGATGATAAGTACCGATTTCTTGTGCCCGGCGCCCGTGTCGTCGACCTGGGCTGTGCGCCCGGTGGGTGGTGTCAGGTCGCGGTCAAGCGGGTGAACGCGCTTGGTCAGAAGACGGACAAGGCCGTTGGTCGGGTACTGGGCATCGATTTTCAAGAGGTGGAGCCGATCGCAGGGGCCGAGATTCACCAGCTTGATTTCATGGCGGACGATGCGGACGAGCAGGTCAAGGAATGGCTGGGCGGAAAGGCGGATGTCGTCATGTCCGACATGGCTGCCGCATCATCAGGCCACAAGCAGACCGACCATTTGCGCATCATCGCCCTGTGTGAAGCGGCTGCCTATTTTGCTTTTGATGTTCTCGATGAGGGCGGCACCTTCGTCGCGAAAGTCTTGGCCGGCGGAGCGGAAGGAGAGTTGCAAAAGCTGCTCAAACAACGCTTTGCCAAGGTCACGAATATCAAACCCCCCGCATCGCGGTCTGACAGTTCGGAGAAATTCGTGGTGGCGACCGGGTTTCGAGGGGGGACCTAGAAATCCGGGTTAGTATTTGAATGACTTCTGTGCGCGTGCCAGAAACTCCAGCGCGTCCTCGTGATTCAACTCGCGGTCTTTGCGGTGAGCCATGCGTTCCGCTGTCGCTTCCGCGATTGAATTCTGCCGCAGCAACTCAAAAACCTTGTTGTGCCGTGCCTCGGTGTCTTCAACGAAATCAAACATAACGCGATAATGCCCATCCTGTGTCGATAAGACGTTAACGAAAGAAGGCGGCGATATTTCGGCGTGGGGATCTAAAGCAGCAGCGGAATAAGGCCATTTCGTGCCCGTTTTCCATCGTCGCGAGCATCACTACACCTGATGGGGGAATTTCGTGCTTGTCGACGTCTACGCAGCCCCATGACGGAATCGCGCCAGGGAAAGTGCGCCTCAGCCAAGGTCGAATTTGACCGCCACGTTTCCCGCTCTTACGCCGCGCCGACTGAGATCCCCTATTTTTGTCGACACCCGTCTCGTTCAGTTTCTGCTGACTTGTTTCGAAATCAACGGGCGACAGCATGCCGTTACACGTACGTTTGCGCTTCGGGTTGTACAACATTTCGATGGACTCGAAGACGTGCCGCCGGGCGGCTTCCCGCGTCAGATATGTCCGTCGTCTGATCCGCCCTCGCTTCAGCGAATGGAAGAAGCTCACGGCGACTGCATTGAAGCTCCTATATTCGTGGCAGTTCCCACGCCTGCTCATGCTGGGTTTGCCGATTGTGTTGGCTAAGAAACGTCTGCCATTCCCGGCTCGTGAACTGCGAGCCCTGATCGGAATGCAACGTGACCTGGCCAGTGGGCTTTCGCCGGCAAACGGCCGTGAGAGTACGCCGTAAAGGTTGCCAAAACAGCCAAAAGCCGTTGTCTTTGAAAGATCAGCCCCAAGAAATTTCGCATTTCAAGTTCGAAACTTTCTCTAAACATGTGTTCTGCCAAAAGTTGAGCAGATTGAGGGCCCATTCCTCCGGGTAGTTGAGCCCTGTGCGAATGTACCCTTCAGTTGGTTACTTGCCGGACCGCGCTCCTCGGAGCGCCGGTCTCTGTAGTTTTTCAGCTCTATTGGCCTGGCCCTCAAAAACCCAAACCAATCAACGTTGAACATCGTTGAGCGTGACGGAGCCGGTTTTTGATGAGACTATGAAGAGATCAAAACAGCGCAGTTTATGATTTCGTCTCATATAACGCATTGATTTTAAATGGAGGCGAGTACCGGAATCGAACCGGTGTACACGGATTTGCAATCCGCTGCGTCACCACTCCGCCAACTCGCCGCCGGGTTTTGGTGCAGGCCTTGGCCTAGCTCAAAGGTTTGCGACGCGCAAGGGCAACACGTGCGAAAATGCTTTCCCAGACCGTTGCCGCATGTCCACATCTGTGGCACATCACACGCAACACTCAGATCGATGTGAGGCCGGTGCATGGTTGACTTTGCGGCAAGGCGAACAGTGATGGTCGATACGCAGGTGCGTCCTGCGGATGTCACCAAGTTCCCTATCATTGAGGCAATGCTTGCTGTTCCGCGCGAAGACTTCGTGCCGGTCGCGCTGCGCGAGGCGGCCTATTTGGGCGAAGACCTCGATCTGGGCGGCAACCGGGTCATCCTAGAACCAAGAACGCTGGCCAAGCTGTTGGATGCGCTTGATATTCAGCAAACCGAGCTGGTGCTCGATATCGGCAGTTCCCACGGGTATTCCTCAGCCGTCATCGCACGCTTGTCCGAAGCCGTAGTCGCGCTGGAAGACGACGAAGACGTGTCGCGCGAAGCGCAGGAAAGCCTGATGAGCCACGGCGCCGATAACGCTGTTGTCCATCACGGCCCGCTGGCAGAAGGCGCGGCCGAGCATGGCCCATATGACGTGATCGTCGTCGAGGGCGGCGTCGAGCAGGTTCCGGACTCCATTATCGAGCAACTCAAAGACGGTGGACGGATTGGCTGCATATTTGTTGAAGGTGGGCTTGGCGAGGCCCGTATCGGCTATAAGTCGAGCAGCGGCGTTTCATGGCGCCGTGCCTTTCATGCCGGTGCGCCGATCCTTGCCGGTTTTGACAAAACTCGCGAGTTCCAACTTTGAAAAAACAATAACGGGAAAAAGACCCGCCAAAATTGAGGCAGAGGGAGACAGCACAATGAAATTGCGCGGAATTGGACGCTTGAAGGTAGGACTGGCCGTTCTGACGGTGTCCGCGGTCATGGCCCAACCGAGTTGGTCCGAGACACTGGCCGATGCCCTTGTCGGTGCATACAACCACAGCGGCTTGCTGGAGCAGAACCGGGCGCTTTTGCGGGCGGCGGACGAGGATGTTGCGAGCGCGTCAGCCAGTCTGCTGCCGATCATTAACTGGACTGCAGACATCTCTCGCACATTTGGCGACTCCGCGTCTGCTTCGACCGGTTTCGCATCCCGCGACATCGGTAACACCGAAGCAAGCGTGGGGCTGACGGCCCAGCTCCAGCTCTACGATTCAGGTGCAGACCGGGCGCGCATCGAGGCGGAAAAGGAAAACGTCCTTGCCACGCGTGCCGGTCTGACGTCGGTCGAACAACAGATTCTGCTTCGTGCGGTTCGGGCGTTCATGAACGTCATACGTGCGGTCGAGAACGTGGCCTTGCGCGAAAACAACGTTCGCCTTCTGACGGAGGAATTGCGCGCCGCCCAGGACCGTTTCGATGTGGGTGAGGTAACCCGGACCGATGTTGCATTGGCCGAGTCAGCGTTGGCCGAGGCACGTAGCGGTCTGGCCGCGGCTCAGGGTGACCTGCTTCAGGCGCAGGAAGAGTATCGGAATGCGGTTGGACGCCGCCCGGGATCTCTGACGGCACCACGCGCTTTGCCGCGGGCACCTTCGGATCTCGCTGGTAACAAATCGCTCGCATATCGGTCGAGCCCCGATCTCGCTCAGGCGCAGCGGCTTGTTTCCGCGGCCGAACTCAACATCATTGCGGCCGAGGCCGATATGAATCCGGTCGTTACGCTCGACGGATCGCTGACTGCGCGGGAAGACCTTGATGATGAAGGCTTTACCCGCAGCGGCAGTGTTGGCATCGGCGTCAGTGGCCCGATTTATCGCGGCGGGTCCCTGTCGTCCGTGGCGCGGCGGGCAATTGCAAACCGCGATGCACAACGCTCAAACCTGCATCAGGTGCGTCACAACGTCGAACAGGCCGTCGGTAACGCCTACGCAGATCTGTTGGCTTCCCGTGCGCAGCTGGAAGCGTCCGAGCGCCAGATCCGCGCGGCGCGTATCGCGTTTCAGGGTGTTCGCGAAGAGGCGACACTTGGGGCCCGTACCACGTTGGATGTTCTCGATGCCGAACAGGAGCTGCTCGACGCACAGGCGAACCGCATTGCTGCTCAGGCCGATCTGTACATCTCGGCTTATGAGCTGCTTGAAGCGACGGGTCAGCTGACGGCCGAAAGGCTTGGTCTGCCTGTTCAGACATATGATCCTGCGGCCTACTACAATCTGGTCAAGGATGGAGTGGCCAAACGCAGCCGTCAGGGCCAACAGCTGGATCGGGTATTGAAGTCGCTTCAAAAGAACTGACAATTATCTGCACTGGTTGTGCGAAAAGTGGCGCGCATGTAGAATTCGCGTCAGGGTTTAAGAGTGGTGCTCGCATGTCTGATCCAATGACGAATACAGAGGTAGAAGACATCCTGTCGTCAATCCGTCGGCTTGTTTCTGACGACAAGCGCGATGATCGTACACCCGAAGCACCGGACCGTTTGGTCCTGACGCCGTCGTTGCGTGTCGAGGATCAGGCGGAGCCAAGCCCGGAAACCCCGGAACAAGAGATGGCTGACAAAGACGAAACCGAGAACGAAGTCGCTGAACCTGCCTCTGACGAAGCGGCGGGCGAAACCAATTCCGACGCTCTTCCGCTCAGAGAAGAGCAACGGCTTGACCCTGTCGGCACGGACGATCCCCTTGCCCAAAAGATTGCTGCTCTCGAAGCCCTCGTCGCACGGCGCCAAGACGGGTGGGAACCGGATGGTACCGACGCGAGCCCGAATTCGGGCACGGATGCCGAGACGCTTGCCTGGCAGGATGAAGCGCCGGCCAAGGCTGAAGACAGCGGCTTTTACAACTTATCGCCGGAGGAAATGATCCCCGACGCCGAATTCGAGATGGCCAGCAATGGCGACGATGACGCGCAGGCGGATGATACTGAAACCGCAGCCAAGGCTGGGGAAGCGGCCACTGGCACCGAAGAGCCTGCAGTTGATGCAGCAAATGCCGGAACCTCGGAGCAAGGGAGTTCGAACACGGACGCCCCCGCCGGCGCCGTATTCCATCGAAGCCCGAATGCTTCGGTGTCGTCGAACGAAACGGTCGACAAGACCGATGGCACCCGTAAGCAGGACGAGGCGAATGGCGACACGTCCACCGGCGTATTCTTCGAAGAAGAGATCATCGATGAAGAAGCGCTGCGCGAACTGATTAGCGATATCGTGCGGCAGGAACTGCAGGGCGCCCTGGGTGAGCGCATCACGCGCAACGTGCGTAAGCTGGTTCGCCGCGAGATCCATCGCGCGCTGGCGGCTCAAGACCTCGAATAGACCAGCAGAACCGGGGCAGCGCCGTTTTCTTGGTTTTCGCTTGGTGCCGTTCTGCGCTCAGTACGACCCCCTCAAAATGAAAGGCGCGCCCGTATGGGCGCGCTTTTCGATACTCGGGTATGGAGTACTAGGCGGCTTCTGCCTGTTGCGCCGCAGCATGCCGACGCTCGGATTCTTCGCGCGACAGCGCGACCGAGGTACGAACACCCTTGCCAACAAATTCCATCAGACCCTCGACAACGCGTTCGTTCGGATCGATCCCGGCGCAGGACAGCACTTCGCGACCATCGCGCGAGCGTGCCCAACGGGCGATCTGCTCAGGCCCGTTACCGAATTTCTTATCGTCCGCAATAGCGTCATCCAATGCAGCCAACACAACGGCTGCGAACAGTTTGCGCGCACGATTGCCCTGTTCGTTGTTAAAGGCCGTGCCGTCAACGAAATCTTTCATTCGTCGTCCTTCCTATTATTCTTGCTCTTGTGTTTTTCGGCGTGACGCTGGTTATGACCGATATGTAACGATTCGGATACCCCGAAATTGCATAGCACCCATGCAAGAGATACATAACTGGCAATGCGAAACAACGACATTTCGTTGCCTTGCGACGCCACTACCCGCGAGATATAGGGATTGGCAACAAATCATCAACCTTTCGACAAGTTTCTGACACATGGCAAAAATCAACGGTAACGAAATCCGCCCAGGGAACGTACTGGAACACAATGACGGCCTCTGGGCCGCTGTAAAAGTCGATCACGTTAAGCCCGGCAAGGGGGGTGCATTTGCCCAAGTCGAGTTGCGTAACCTCCGCAACGGTTCAAAACTGAACGAAAGGTTTCGAAGCGCGGACAAGGTAGAACGTGTGCGGCTAGAACAGAAGGATCAGCAGTTTCTATACGAAAGCGACGGGATGCTGGTTTTCATGGATTCCGAAACCTATGAGCAGATTGAACTGCCCGTAGAACTACTTGGGGAGCGCCGCCCGTTTCTGCAGGACGGCATGACTATCGTCGTCGAGTTCTACGAGGCCGAGGCGCTGAACGCCACGCTGCCGCAAAAGGTCACCTGCAAGATTGTCGAGACCGAGCCCGTGGTCAAAGGCCAGACCGCTGCGAACAGCTTTAAGCCCGCTGTTCTGGACAACGGGGTCAAGGTCATGGTGCCGCCCTTCATCGGCCCGGACGAAGACATCGTCGTCAACACCGAGACGATGGAATATGCCGAACGGGCCTGAACCGGGCAGGGGACTGCCCGTTTAGATCAGTTTGACGATCTGTTTCCCGCGGTTGCGGCCCTGCAGCAGGCCCATGAAAGCGGTTGGCGCGTTTTCCAGTCCTTCGGCGATGTCCTCGACCGTCACGATCTCACCTTTGGCGAGCTTCGGGGCCACTTCCTCCAGGAAGGCGGGGTACTCATCCCAGTGGTTCGAGATGATGAAACCGTTCACACTAAGGAAGTTGACCAGGATCGTCCGCCACAGCCTTGGCACCTGTAGGCCGGCACCCGCATCAGCGCCAAGACCGCCAGCGTTGTACCATGAGATCATCCCGCAAACCGGGATGCGCCCATGGGGCTTCATCATCGGGATCACGGCCTCGAGCACCTTGCCGCCGACATTCTCGAAATAGATGTCGATGCCATCCGGGCAGGCCTCACCCAGTGCGGTGCGGAGGGCCTTTGCGTCGTCGTATGCGCGGTGATCGATGCAGGCGTCAAAGCCAAAGGTTTCGGTGGCCAACGCGCATTTGTCAGCACCCCCTGCGATGCCGACCGCCCGCAGCCCATAAGATTTGGCAAGTTGCCCGACCATGCTGCCAACCGGTCCGGTCGCGGCTGCGACAACGAGAGTTTCGCCCATTTTCGGGCGTCCATATTCCTTCAGCCCAAACCAGCCGGTAAAACCGGGCATGCCTAGAACCCCAAGGGCGGCTGTGATCGGCATGATGGTGGGGTCGATCTTGCGAAGCAGATTGGCGGGTTGAACAGCGTGTGTCGCCCAGCCGAACATGCCAAAGGCAAAATCACCGGGTCGGAAAGCGTCTGAGTTGGAGGCGATGACCTCGCCCACGCCGCCCCCTTCCATTGTGCCGCCAATCGGAACAGGCGCCGCATATGACTTGGCATCGTCCATCCTGCCGCGCATGTAGGGGTCGAGCGACATGTAGTGGACGCGCACCAGCACCTCACCATCGCCAGGTTCCGGAACCGCATCGGTGACAAGATTGAAGTTTTCTGCGCTTGGTGCGCCGCTGGGGCGGCTTGCCAGTGTGATCCGCTGCATTTTTTCTGTCATTTGATCCCTCCTCGGTTGTATCGAAGGTGCGATCCCTTTGCCCCCTTGGCAAGCCTAACCGTGGGGCGTATAGCCCGCCTCTGACTTTTTTGCGGAGACCGGATTCATGCAAGGCAGCGCGAACCTCAACATCATGATCAAGGCAGCGCGCAAAGCGGGCCGGTCGCTGGTCAAGGATTTCCGCGAGGTCGAAAACCTGCAGGTCTCGATGAAGGGGGCAGGGGATTTCGTCAGCAAGGCGGATCTTGCGGCCGAAGAAATCCTTAAGGAAGAGTTGCGTGGTGCCCGGCCGAACTATGGCTGGCTGGCCGAAGAGGGCGGCGAAGAGGATGGCGAAGACCCCACCCGCCGCTGGATTGTCGACCCGCTTGATGGGACGACGAACTTCCTTCACGGCCTGCCGCACTGGGCCGTTTCGATCGGGTTGGAACATAAGGGTGAAATTGTTGCGGGTGTCATCTTTGATGCGGCCAAGGATGAGATGTACGTGGCGGAAAAAGGCAACGGCGCGTGGATGAACGATCATCGGTTGCGCGTCTCTGGTCGGTCCAAGATGATCGAGTCCGTGTTTTCCACGGGTCTGCCGTTTGGCGGGCGCGCTGATCTGCCCGAAACGCTGCAGGAACTTGCAAGGCTCCTTCCGGGCTGTGCCGGGGTGCGTCGCTGGGGGGCTGCAGCGCTCGACTTGGCCTATGTCGCGGCCGGCCGGTATGACGGGTTCTGGGAACGCCGCCTGAACGCCTGGGACATTGCAGCGGGCATCGTCATCGTCCGCGAAGCCGGTGGTCTGATCGAGCCGCTTGACCCAAAGGGCGATGCCTTGGCCGATGGTGAGATCATCTGTGCGAACTCCGAGATCTTCGACCCATTTGCCAAAATCATACGCGGCTAGCGACGCCGTACTTTCGGAATGCGGGATGATGTGTATCGTGCCTCGGGGTGAGGCGGATGCCCGTGTGTCCGTTTCCAGAAATCTGGGCCGCCTCTGCGGAGCCAAAGGGGCAGGGTGAGCACAAGACCCGCTACAAAGCCACCGGCATGGGCCCAGTAGGCTACGCCGCCGGCCCCCGGATCAGCACCGACGCCTCCGATAAATTGCATGCCAAACCAGATGGCCAGCATCAGCCAGGCCGGGATCGGGATGATCCGGATAATGATGATGAAGAACAGCAGGATATCGACGCGGGCTTTGGGAAACATCAAGAGATAGCTTCCCATCACGCCCGCGATTGCGCCAGAGGCCCCAACGGTCGGAACTGTCGAATAGGGCGCTGAGACGATCTGAACGAGGCTCGCGGCGATGCCAGACGCCAGATAGAACATCAAGTATCGAAAATGACCCATCTCATCCTCGACGTTGTCGCCGAAGATGAAGAGGAACAGCATGTTCCCAGCAAGATGCAGAATGCCGCCGTGCAGGAACATCGAGGATACCAATGAAAACGCGTTCTCTCCTGCCGTGATCCGGGCGGGGATCATGGCCCAGTCGAAGAAAAACAGGTTCAGCATCCGCGGCTCCGTGAACAGCTGGAAGTATCCTAGGAATACGACGATGTTCAGGGCCATCAGGCCGTAGGTCACGTAAGGCACTCGGCCGGATGGATTGTGGTCGCGAATGGGAAACATGCGGCGAAGCTGGCCCGCCGCCGAGCCTAGGTCAAGTTGGCAATAAAGCCGCATGCACAACAATGTCGGAAGTTGGTCTACCCAACAGCTTCCCGCGCATCTTGCGCGGTACCGTACCGCGGAAGGTCGGCTGTCGTCTTGCCATGAGCTGCCATGACCGCATCGCGTACAAATGCGATGTGGGCCGTTTCTTCGATGATCTCGGCCAGATACTGCGCTTTCAACAGCGTCGACCCCACGCCGATGGTTCCGTGGTTTGCCAGAACCGCCGCAACGACGTTCTGATCTTTGAATACGGGACTGATTTCCTTATCGGTCTGCGGGCCACCGGCCGAGGATAGCGGGATGAGTGGTATTTTACCAATTTTTTCAATGGTTTGGACGGTCAGACAAGGGATCTCAATCCCTGCGCTTGCGTAACCTGTGGCCCACGGGCTGTGGCAATGGACAACAGCGCGGATGTCCTCCCGGATCCGATAAAGATCGAGATGAAAATCGAGGTCCTTGGAGGGTTTGTAGGGCGAGTCTTCGATCCTACCGTCCAAATGCACA
Source organism: Pseudomonadota bacterium (assembly GCA_038521825.1). Lineage (GTDB taxonomy): Bacteria > Pseudomonadota > Alphaproteobacteria > Rhodobacterales > Rhodobacteraceae > JBCBKL01. Next base: position 154,053 of record JBCBKL010000003.1, read on the forward strand.
AGCTGAAGGTTTTCGCGGCTGCATTCATTGAAACCGACGCCCGATGGTTTGATGATAATGGCATCGGTACCGTCGAGCCGAACGGAAAGGTTTCCACCGGCATTTGTTTGCAATCGCAAGTCAAAGCACCGTTTGGCGGTGGCGATCAGTGCATCTTTCTTTTCGATCAGGTCGTCCATGGTTCGTCCTTTATGCAGACAGTTCCGCCAAGGTGGTCGTAATGATCGCCGTCACTTCGGGGGCGAACAGATGAGCATCCAGTCGGGTCACCGAGATGGCGGAGTTCAATTGCGCTTCGAGTGTTTCGGCACAAACCGCGCGCAGATCCGGATCCTCAATCGCGCCGCCAGGGCGATCATGGTGCGAGAACCCTCCCATCGGCACTATGACCGCGCATGGTCCTCTGACGGCGTTGAGCGCTGCCGCGAGCTTTGAACTCACATGCTCCATTTCGTCTCCTGTAAGTTTCACATGGGTGAAAAGCGGGGAGTGTTGGTAGTGGGGACGTTCGAGGAAGTGTTCGGGCACCGAATTGTATTGCCCCAGACCGACAAAGTTCAGGGCACCGGGCAGAACGATCCGCGGCAGATCACCGCCGGCGGTGAACCGATCCGGCATGGCGGCGTGCGCCCCGGCAACATGCAAGCGGGTCAGTTCATGCGGCGTCAGGTCGATTATGGCGTCGAATGCGTTACTTGCCGCGAAGCGGGAGAAGGCTGCGCCGCCAAAACCGTTAGAGTGAAACACCGTTGTTTCGCGCCCTTGATCCGCAAAGGCCTTGATCAAGGGTCTGACGGCCGCGTCTGTTGCCCCAAGCGCCGTTAGGCCCACGGATGGCGCGATGCCGGTCAGTTCGCCCTTGCGGGGCTTCTGGCAAAGGCCCGCCGTAATGAGTGCTGTGTTTTCCAAGGCGTCGCGCAGCACCGCGTTGAGCCCAGAGATATCGGCCAGCGTGGGTACCAGAACGATCGAATTGTCCGCCAAGGCAAAGCGCGGGTCAAAGGGCAGCGTTGTGCAAAGCACTTTTGGAAAGGAAATCGGAAGGCTGCGCATGACCTCAAGCGCGATTTCCGCGCCGGTGCCGCCTCCGATACCCACCACGACTTCAGCGCCTGATCTGAGCTTGTCGACAATCTCTGATGTTGCCCGCTCAGCCGTTACGTTCATGGCCTGGGACTTGGCATCGCCAGCCAGGATCTGCCCCCTTGCCGCCAGCGAGGTGTCGATCACCTCAAAGCTGATGCCAGCGGCGTCAAGCTTGTCGGTGAGGTACCCTGTCTCTTCCCGCTTGGTCTCCAGCGTGGCGAGGACCAATGCACGCGCGGCCATGGTCTAGCCCTTTACCGCGCCGGCAGTCATACCGGTGATAATCTGGCGGGATGCGAGCAAGGTGAAGATGATGGGCGGTATTGCGAGCAGCATCCCTGTCGCCATGATCACCCCCCATTCCACGTTGAACTCCGACATGTTGTTCACGATCAGGATTGGCACGGTCTTAGTGTTCCGATCGCTGAGCGCAGAAGCGAGAAGGTATTCGTTCCATGCGATGCGGAAGGTAAAAATCGCAGCGGCGGCAAGTCCGGGTTTGATCAAGGGCAAGATCACCCTGAAAAAGACCTGAAACGGCCCTGCACCATCGACGCGCGCTGCCTCTTCCAGCGATTGGGGCACCTGAACGATAAAGCTCTGCAGGATCCAGATTACGAATGGCAGGTTCATGGCGACATAGATCAGAATGATCCCGGAATGCGTGCCGGCAAGGCAAACATCCCCTCTGCCGCCAACGGTATCGCGGATCGCCCCGCCAATCAGACCATCCTTGTCGAGGCAGAATTCGTTGTTCCAGAGCCCGAAAACAGGAACCAGCAGAACGGCTGGCGGCACCATGCGGACCATGAGCGTCGTGATCGAGACCGTATCACGACCCATAAAGCGAAAGCGTACCAAGGCGTAGGCTGCCATAGATCCGATCACCAATGTCAGAATGGTCGAGATCAAGGCGATGATCAGCGAGTTGACAAACGCGCCGCCAAATTTGAGCGAACAGAAGTCGATATGCTCAGGCTCATACCACAACACGTCGCACAAAGCGGTTTCGTAGTTCTGGATCGTCGGTAGAAACAGCAGCCCGCTTGTTCCGGAGATGATGTCGACATCCAACTTGAACGAGTTGACGAACATCAGCAGGACCGGCCCAACCGACATAAAGACCAGCAATGCAATTACCGCATAAAAGGCTGAACTTTGCTTTTCGTACGGTTGGTCCATCAGTTGCCGTCTTCCGCTGCCATGCGCACGCGCGCGGCCCGGACCTCTTGCAGTTTATTGAAGGCAAACATTCCCACCGTCAGCAGGAGCAGGATGATCAACAGGTAGTTGGACATTGCTGCGGCAACGCCAAGTTCCCTGAATTCCGTGGCCGTCCGCGAAATACGCAGCGCGAGAATTTCGGTCGAAAGGCCAGGACCGCCTTCGGTCAGCACGAGAATGACCTCGAGTACTTTGAAGGCGTCGATCAGGCGCAACAACCCGGTCACGATGAGCACCGGCATCATTAGGGGTAGCTTGATGAACCAGATCTGCTGCCATGCAGTAGCACCGTCAATCCGGGCGGCTTCCAAAGCCGATCGGGGCAGGGATTGCAGTGCCGCGAGCGCAAGTATGAATATAAAGGGGGTCCACTGCCAGATATCGGCGATAATGACGGATGTCAGAGCGTGCTGACCCAGCCAATCAACGCTTGGAAGGCCAAGACTCTCGAGCGTTCGGTTAAGGGTACCGACTGTCGGGTGGTACATGTAGCGCCACATCAAGCCGACAACGACCGGGGCAATCATCATCGGCAGGATGAACATGGTCCGCAGGACCGACATGCCGCGAATGTTGCGGTCGAGCAGCAGCGCAAGCCCGACGCCCACAACCATCTCAATCGTCACAACGAAGAAGGCAAAGCGCAGTGTGACGCCGAGGCTTTCGTGAAAATTCGGGTCGGACCAAAGGAAGGCGTAGTTCTTAAGCCCGACGAATTCCGCCTCACCGATCGACTGGCTTGGATTCCAGTCGCGAAAACTGCCCCAAACCATGTATCCCAGCGGATAGAGCAACGCGATGGCCATGATGATCACGGCAGGCGCCATGAACATGTAGGGCGTCATCCTGTTGGCCAACGAGCGGCTCATGCGGCGGACCTTTGACTGGGGGCGGGTTGGTTGGTGATACGGGGCGCACTTGGCGCAGGTGCTTCGCACGCCCCGTTGGGGAGGATCAGATTACTGCCAGGTGTAGTAACCAGCGTCTTCCATGACGGCACGGGTACGCTCTGCTACACCATCCAGGGCTTCCTGGATGTCGAGATCCTCAGTCAGCACCTTGGACATCGTGGTGCCGATGTCAGCGTTGATTTTGCCCCAGACCGGGATGATCGGGCGCCAGTCTGGATCGGCGAACTTCAGCGCCTCACCAAAGGTCGACGCAAACGGGTACTTTTGGTTCAGACCGGCGTCCTGATAGGTCGAGAACCGGGATGGGTTACCGCCCTCCATGGCGACCATCAGATCACCCTCTTTCGACGTGAGCCACTGCATCAGCAAGAACGCCGCTTCTTTGTTTTCGGCGTTTTTGGGGATGGCGATGCCAAACCCACCTGTTTGGGAACCACGACGCACACCCTCGGGGTGCATGGCATAGCCGACCTTCCCCGCCACCTTGGACCGCTCCGGGTTTTCGAAGCCCGGCATGAAGGCGATGGAATCCATGAACATCGCCGCGTCGCCGTTCGCAAAAGCGTTGGCCGCTTCTGACGGGCCAAAGCTCATCGCGCCCTCGGGGCCGCAATCAACGATAGTTTTCAGAGCATTTGCGGCCTGGACACCGGCTTCGTTGTTGATGATCGGGTTCCACGCATCATCGAACACCCGACCGCCCAACGGTGCCAGATGCAACAGGAACGCGTGGCTGGCCTGGTGGCCTGACGCCGCGCGTGAGGCCATACCGCCCATGCCCGGTTCGACCTCAGGGATCTTGCAAGCCGCGTCAAGCAACTGGTCATAGTTTTCAGGCGTGGGGATGCCATGTTTCTCAAAGATATCTTTGCGGTAGGCCAAGACGGAGGTTTCGGATCCGAAGGGTATGCCGAACAGCGATCCGGTCTTGCCAGGCAGGTATCCTTTGAAGCCACCGGCGACGCCGATGTTTTCGACATAACCGTCGATCAAGTCAGCCGCGTCATAATTTGGGTTCGCCAGTTTCGGGTTCATGAAGTACTTGGCGAGGTTCTCCAACTGATCGGCGAATACATAGTCGGCCTTGGAAAAGACGACATATGAGATGAGGTCATATTCACCCTCGTCCTGCGCCAGCTCTAGCGTTTGCCGTTCGCGCATTTTGAGATAGGGCAGTTGGTCCACCTCGACCTGAATCCCGGTTTGGCGGGTAAATTCAGGCAGCACCTTGATCGCAGCGTTGTAGTGCGGATGTGCGGGGAAGTTCACGACAAGGGTCGTGCCTGCATATTCTTCGTATGGATTGGCGATGGCTGCGCCGGTCATCAGCGCCGCCGCGGCGCTGCCCAGTGCCGCCATCTTGATAAATTTCAACATTTGTTTCCTCCCTAAAAATGTTGGTTTGATTAGATTGCCGTCTCAGTGTCGCGATCAAACAGGTGCACCCCGTTTGGATTGACGGCGAATGTCAGGGTCTGTCCCAAGGCGACCGGTGTTTCGGAGTTCAGTTCGACCATCACCTCGGCGGAACCGCATTTGCACAGCAGGACAGACTGTGCGCCAACGTACTCTGACACCATTACGTTCAACGAGAGTGCACGTGTTGCAGGGGCGTCTGGATCGTAACGCAAGTCCGAAGGGCGAATGCCCAGAACGACGTTGCGGTTCTGGTGGGCCCGAGCTTTATTGCCTCCTGGTCCCTCGATCTCCAGTTCGAAACCATCGCCCAAAACGAATACTGCGCCATCACGCTCCTCGATCTCACCGCTCAAAAAATTCATCGGTGGCGAGCCCAAAAACCCGGCTACAAACTGATTAACAGGGCGCTTGAACAGCTCCTCAGGCGTGCCCTGTTGCTGAATATACCCGCCATGCATCACGACGATCTTGTCGGCGAGGGTCATCGCCTCGATCTGGTCGTGGGTGACATAGATCATGTTCTTCTCGACACGCTGACTCATCAGTGCCAGCTCAGCGCGCATTTGGCCGCGCAGTTTTGCGTCGAGATTGGACAGCGGTTCATCGAAGAGGAATATTCCGCTGTCTTTTGCAAGCGCCCGCGCCATTGCAACGCGCTGGCGTTGACCACCGGACAAAGCGCCGGGTTTTCTTTCAAGGAAGTCTGTCAGACCGACCATCTTGGCGACGTCGCGAACCTTTGTATCGATCTCGGACTTTGACTTGCGTGCAAGCCTGAGCGCGAACGAAATATTCTGGGCGACGTTCATATGCGGATAAAGGGCGTAGTCCTGGAAGACCATAGCCAGGTCCCGCTCTTTCGGCTCAAGGTGACTGACGGGTTCGCCACTGATGTAGATTTCGCCGTCAGAGACGTTCTCTAATCCGGCAATCATCCGAAGGGTTGTTGATTTTCCGCAGCCGGAAGGACCTACAAGAACAGTGAATTCGTTATCTGCCATGTCCAGATTGATGCCGTGCAAAACCTGCACAGCGCCGTAGCGCTTAACGAGACTTTGCAGCTGGATTTCAGGCATAGAATCCTCTCATTGCACGTCACGCACTATTTTGTATACAAAGCTAAATGTAAATATGCAAATTTGCCAAGGGTTTGAAAATCTGCTAGCTGTCCGGAATGACGATGATGGAGCCGGCATGAGTTCGACCACAAAACCCTCAACAGTTCAGCGCATCGAGGCCGTTCTGACGGATGAGATCAGCATCGGAGAGCTTAAGCCGGGTATGCGACTGGACGAGGCGAAGTTAGCCGAGCGTTTTGGGGTGTCCCGCACCCCGATCAGAGAGGCCCTTAGTCGATTGACGGCTCAGGGCATCTTGATCCCAGGCGAGAAGCGCGGCGTTTTTGTGGCTGAGTATAGCCGCGAAGAGCTCGCCCAGATTTTCGAGGCAATGCACGAAATCGAGGCTGCATGCGCCAGAATCGCGTCACAGCGCCTTAGTTTGTTGGCGAGAACGGAGATTGAATTCGCACAGGCTGAGTGCATCTCGGCCGCCAAGGCGGGAGACAGGGCGGCGTATCTTCGTGCGAACGAGGCTTTTCATCTCGCGATCTACAAGGCAACTGGCAATCCCTACATGGCGGAAATCGCGACCGAGTTCCGACGTCGTACTGGCCCGTTTCGCGCGAAGAAGTTCGCGACGAAAGAGGATCTGGCGCGTTCTGCCGAAAGCCACCGCGAATTGATCGACAACATCTTTAGCGAGGATTCGGCGACGGCATCCAATGGGATGCGAAGCCACATGACCGAGAGCTTTGTAGAGACGCTTAAGGCAAACTGACGGGCTTTTCGGCACATTTACCTTGATTTTGTGCGCAGAAGGTAATCTTTGTATACAAAATGGAATCGAATACATGGACCGTTGATATGGGCGTTGCCGAGACGAAGATTTACCCGATTAATACTGGTTGGCTGGAAGCGGACTTAGGCACCTACATTTTCTGGAAGGGCCCAGCCGGCAAGAAGTATTGGAACCCGGTTTACTGCCACTACGTCGATACCGGTGAGCATAAGATTTTGATCGACACGGGCCTGCCAGACGAAGAGCGGGCGACAAAGTACCACCACAAGTGTGAAAAGCGCGGCTGTCTTCAGGTCCATGAGCATCTTGAGCAAAAGCTCGGTGTGCATCCCGATGAAATCGACGCGATCGTGTTTACCCACCTGCATTGGGATCACGTGCAGAACATGAAAGAGTTCAGAAACGCGCGCTACATCGCACCCAAGGCCGAAATCGAAATGGCCTATAATCCCTTGCCTTTGTACTACCGCACCTACGAGGCCAATATTGGCGTCGAGCAGGCCTATGCCGGCTGTGTTTTCGAAGCGGTCGAGGACGAGTGCGAGGTGCTGCCCGGGATTACGATGTTCCATACACCGGGCCATTCCGTGGGGCATATGGCTGTTTCAGTTACGACCACGGCCGGCGATATCTGTGTCGTGGGTGATGCGATCTTTGTTGAGCGCAACCTCGATCCCAACCCCGCAGAAAAGTGGCGACACTGGGTCCCGGCGCGTTTCGTAAACTCATACGAAGGGTGGAAATCGGTCGAGGAGATCGACAAGCGCGCCGATTATGTTCTGCCATGCCATGACGAAGCGGCGAATGCACGATCTCATGTTTATCCTTATGAAGGCATGCCAATCCGCAAGCGGCGCCAACCGATCCCCGGCTACAAGTTCTATTTCGGGGACATGCCCGCAGGCGCGACCGACAAAGCGGCGCCCAAGATGACTGTGGCAGAGGCAGAAACCTTTATTGCAGGGTTGATCGATCCGAAAGACATGGCCGAATACTAAGTCCATTGACCCAGGCAATCGATACACTTGAGGCGATCGCATCCGACTACGATGTGATTGTCTTCGACCAGTGGGGAGTGCTGCACAACGGTACGGCCCCGTACCCGGGCGCAGTCGAAGTCATTGATGCTCTCAAAGGTACGATTGCAGTACTGTCCAACTCCGGCAAACGCGCTGCCCCGAACGAGGCACGGATAACCGCAATGGGTTTCACGGAAGGTGCATTCGACTACGTGATGACCAGCGGAGAGGCGCTGTGGCGCGATGTGTCGCTGGGCAAACTATCGGCGAAAATCCTTTATGCCGTCGAGCGTGAGAACGGCGATGCAACCGAGTGGGCCGCTGGGCTCTCTATTGAACTCTCGCCTGACCCTGAAATTGCCGACGCCATCCTGATGATGGGCCTACCGGATGATGCGGACCTCGCGGATTGGCTGCCTAAACTTAAAAGCTGGCGCACACGGGAGTTGCCGATGTATTGCTCCAACCCCGATCGGCAAAGCCCGCGAGCTGATGGTCTTGTGACCTCGCCGGGGGCGTTGGCCCATGCCTACGGCGAGATCGGTGGGCAGACCAAGTTCTATGGCAAGCCACACCGCCCGGTTTTTGACGCATTGGAAGAGGTTTTCGGCAAAGGCCGCTATTTGATGGTCGGCGACAGCATGGAGCACGATATCGCCGGAGCCCATGGCGTCGGTTGGGACAGCTTGCTGGTCGAAGGCGGGTTATATGCTGACCGCTTCGCGGTTGGCGACGGGAACGAAGTCATCGCGGATATCGCGGCCGAAAGGGCGTGTGACCCGCCCACCTACAGGATCAAAGGACTTCAATAGTGACAGTTCCAAACCTAGTGACCGTTGAATTCCGGGCCTTGTCGGCGACGCTGGGCAAGGACCCGTTGCAGGTGCAGGGCCCTGGAGGAAACACATCTATCAAAGACGGTTCGGTCATGTTCATCAAAGCCTCGGGCACGGAGTTGGCCGATGCGGAGGACAAGGAAATCTTTGTCGCCGTTGACCGGGATGCCGCCGTTTTGGAAGCGAAAGAAGAGGTTGGTGACGGATCTTGCAAAGACACTGTGCTGGAGAAGTCGAACCCTCTGCGCCCGTCGATTGAAACGACATTCCATGCGGCCTTCGATCACCGCGTCGTCGCGCATACCCATTCGGTCTCGACAATTGCCCACGCGATAAGCCCGCAAGGCCGCAAGGCCGCCACGGAAAAGCTGACAGGTTTGCCATTCGCTATGGTGCCCTACGCCAAACCAGGCCTGCCGCTGACCCGTCAAATCCTCGGGCGTGTCACTTCCGAAACACAGGTTGTCGTCTTACAAAACCATGGGCTGATCTGCGCGGGCGAGACAGTCGACGAAGTCACGGGTTTGCTTGCGGAGGTCGAGGCGCGGCTAACGTTGAGCGCGAGAGAGATGGCGTCTACGCAGGGCCAAGACCAGCCGCCCGCCGGGTTTGAGTGGTCGGATTATGGGTGGCTTGCGCTGGACGAACCGACAGCTGGGCTGGTCCTATCAGGAACTTACTATCCGGATCATGTCGTGTTCCTTGGACCCGGTCTGCCAGTTGAGGATCACAATGGGAACCCACCAGCAATCCTGAAGCGGGGACAAGGCGTACTGATCAGATCTGCTGCGACGTCTGCGCAGAAAGCCATGCTGCGGTGCCTGTCGGATGTCTTCAGCCGTATCCCGGAGGGCTGGTCGGTTGATCCGATCGGTGCCGCAGCCGAGGCCGAGCTTATGAATTGGGACGCGGAAAAGTACCGTCAGGCCTTGGCCTCTGGATCATGAGCCTTGCGCTCGGCATAGACGTGGGGACATCCGGCGTTCGGACCGCTGTTATGGATGGCGACGAACTCGTTTCTATGGCACGCACCGAACATCCAGAGCAGGATCCTGACCGCATTGACGCAAACGGTTGGTGGCTTGCCGTAGAAACCTGCATGGTGTCCCAAATGGAGGCTCTCGAGTCTCTGGGCGTCGATGCAAAGCGGATCAGCGCCATTGCAGTGGATGGCACATCAGGCTCGATGGTTTTGACGGATGGCGATGTCAATCCCGCCAGCCCGGCCCTGATGTACAACTCCAAGGGCTTTGATGCCGAGGCCGAAGAGATCGCCCAGCATGCGCCCAGCAATCACATCGCAAGGGGAAGCAACTCAGCTCTGGCGAGGGCCTTGCGGTTGGTGAAACTTTCAGAAACTGCGCCGAAACACCTGCTTCATCAGGCTGATTTCATAGTCGCGAAACTTATGAATGCTGGCGGGCATTCGGATTACAACAACACGCTCAAAACGGGTTTCGATCCCGAAACAGAGCAATGGCCTGATTGGATAGGCGAGGTGATTGACGCCGACCTTCTTCCAAAGGTGCACGCGCCGGGCGCCGCGTTGCGCCAGATTTCGGCCGAGGTCGCCGCGAAGTTTGGTTTGTCGGAACAGGCCATCGTATATGCGGGCACCACTGACAGCATCGCAGCATTTCTGGCCTGCGCTTCCATTGAAGAGGGCATTGCGGTCACGTCGCTGGGATCGACGCTCGCGGTGAAACTTTTGAGTGCCAAGCGCATCGATGATCCAGCCGTGGGCCTATACTCTCATCGTCTTGACGATCTTTGGCTGGTCGGTGGCGCATCCAACACCGGTGGCGCCGTTCTGAAGCAATACTTTGCTGCGGACGAACTCGACCGACTAAGTAACCAGATTGATCCCGACAACCCGCGCAACCTCGATTTCTATCCATTGCTTGCACCGGGAGAGCGGTTTCCCGTGAACGATCCCGGTTTTCTGCCGAGACTGGAACCACGCCCAACCGATGATGTCGCGTTCTTGCAAGCTCTTCTTGAAGGCATGGCTGCGATTGAGAGCCAGTGCTACGACGCCATCGCGCAACGCGGTGGAACCCGTCCGAGAAAGGTTTTGACGGCTGGTGGCGGTGCCTTGAACGAGACGTGGACTGCAATCCGAGCCAAGGCGCTTAATCTGAAACCAATCACGTCGGGTCAAAGCGAAGCTGCGGTCGGCGTGGCGAAACTCGCAGCCGGTGGCGGAAAGCGGTAGCCCTTCATTTCAGAAGCAGCTTGCCCTGACAGCAGCGCAATTCTTCCTCGTCAGTCTCAAGCGCGTTTGGCCGATCAGGGAGCCAGCGAAGCCGTGTCCAGGTTCCGAGTGATTGTGCCTTGAACAGCCACTTGGCGCAGTTAGCACGGGAAGAATGAAGTTGATGACCAAGGCCTCGAAGCGAGTGGCTGCCGATGAGCAGAAACCGTCTGGTCCAGTCCACAGCCAGCGGCGAGATCCGCGAGCACGTCCGGATCTGGGATAGCAAGACCATCGGTGAGATAGGCGCGGAAGATCGCCTCGACAACGATGTCCTGAAGTCCCGCCTCACCGGCCAACCGCCCGAGCACATGGCTGGCAAAAGTGTTGGGGGTCGTGGCCATCCGCTCGTAGTGGAACGTCAAACAAGCGGATGCGCCTGTTTGTTTCACCTGCGCATCGAGCGCCCGGGACCTTTCCCAACCGCCGAACTTGCGGGAGCGGCAGGTCTTCCTGTTCAAACCATCGCGGGGCATATCTGGATTAGGTTCGAAAGGACGCCAACGCGTATCGAATAGGATGTCGTCCCCGACCAGTTCCAGCGCCACCCCAAGGTGTCGCGTCCCGATACAACAACAGGGACAGATCCCGTCAGAGACGATGTCCAGCACGTGCGTTTCGCCATTATCTTCAAACACCGTTCGGCCTCATCATTTGTCATCGACAATGCATAGGGCAGAAATAAGCTTCAGGTCCCCAGTGGAAGGTCGGCACCTTTTGGTAACCAAAACGTTCGGCATCTTTCAGCTCTTCTTAGTTCGTGAACAGAAGTACCGAGAACCCGACGTTGTCATCTAGACATACCATGAGTGGCCCTCCAGCTTGTGGCCTTAAGCGCGCCGGAGCATTTAAGGCAGCAGTTCTGTAAGAATTTTGCTTTGCAGACACCGAACGGGATGATCAGTTATCGCAATAGCTGCATGACTTTGGATGAACATCGGTGATCGACGTTTCGCGCAGCCGTTGCACAAGGCTCTCTTCAATTTCTTCTAGGACTTCCGCAATACGTTTTTGAAGCCCCGTTTCGACGCTGCAATGCGACGGTCCGGCGTCCTCGGTAACCCCTGAAACCAACTGCTCATTCAGTGCCAGATAAACGTCTGCGAGCGTGATGCTTTCGGCTGACTTTGCCAGTCGCCAACCACCCGCGTGGCCCTTTTCTGATGTCAGGAGGCCCGCTTCGCGGAGCTTCCCAAGCACCCGTCGCACGACCACCGGGTTCGTACCAGCATGATCGGCGATATCTGCGGAGGTTCGTACACGGTTCGGATCCCCCGCCATGTGGCTGAGCGTGTGCAAGGCCAGAGACAGGCGACTATTTCGCTTCATGCGCGGGCATTCTCCAAATCCGCTCCATACGTAACATTAGCAGTTGCATTCTTCTAGTAACTGCGTAGGTTGCGTGATCGTTGTCGTACGCAATGGAGTAAGCTCATGCCAGATACTCGACTTCCCGTCACTGTTCTTTCCGGATTTCTGGGTGCAGGCAAGACAACCTTGCTGAACCGCGTCCTGAACAATCGCGAGGGGCGGCGTGTGGCTGTCATCGTAAACGACATGTCCGAGGTCAACATCGACGCGGACCTTGTTCGCGCCGATACAGAGCTTAGCCGGACCGACGAGACACTTGTCGAGATGTCCAACGGCTGCATCTGCTGCACGTTGCGCGACGATCTCTTGGATGAAGTGCGCCGGTTGGCGGCAGAACGGCGGTTTGACTATCTGCTGATCGAGAGCACAGGGATTTCCGAGCCCCTGCCTGTTGCTGCCACTTTCGATTTCCGGGATGAGTTCGGTGACAGCCTGTCTGATGTTGCCCGGCTCGACACTATGGTGACTGTCGTCGATGCAGTGAATTTGCTCAAGGACTTCTCCAGCCACGATTTCCTACGCGACCGTGGGGAGGTCATGGGTGATGAGGATGAGCGCACACTTGTACATCTTTTGACCGACCAGATGGAATTCGCCGATGTCGTGATCGTGAACAAGACCGCCGATGCGACGGAAGCGCAGGTGGACGCTGCCCGCAAGATCATCCGCAGCCTGAATGCGGATGCCGAGATCATTGAGACCAACCATTGCGAGGTCGCGGCAGAGAAAATTCTCGACACCTGCCTCTTCGATTTCGAAAAGGCGCATGAGCATCCGATGTGGGCCAAAGAGCTTTATGGTTTTGCTGATCACGTGCCGGAGACGGAAGAATACGGTGTGACCTCCTACGTTTACCGTGCACGTCAGCCCTTCATCCCTGAGAAAATCCTGGCGGTTCTAAACGGCGATATGCCCGGCGTGATCCGCGCCAAGGGACATTTCTGGATTACCACGCGCCCCGAATGGGTCGCGGAGTTCTCGCTTGCTGGTGCACTTTCGAGCGTCAAACCCATCGGCACCTGGTGGGCCTCTGTCCCACAAGAGCGCTGGCCAGATCATGCGTCCGCGCGTGAGTACATGCAGCAGCATTGGGTCGAGCCTTGGGGCGACAGGCGGCAGGAGCTTGTATTTGTTGGTTCCGACATCGATTGGTCTGCCCTCAAGGCGAAACTAGACGCCTGTCTTGTTCCATCTGTCTTGGCGGCAGGACCCGACTCTTTGCCTCTGGATATGCCAGATCCATTCCCCGGCTGGCGAAGCGTCGAGGATGCCGCATGAATATCGTGACACGGGCAGCCGTAGCCCAACCGGCAGGTGTCAGCATTGCGCGCGACGCAAGAGGCCTGGAAAGCTTTCGTGACCCTGCCTGTGCTGCCACCATTTGGGATCGGGAGATGCCATCTGACGTCATCTCATGGCTTGACGAACTCGCTTCCGAAGTGTTGCCGAACGGGCGAGCGGCCTTGCAGGCCCAGGCCGTCAGTCACACTGTTCTCCGCCTCTGTAATATTGCCGGGATGCCAAATGGGTGGCAGCGTGATTGGCTCATTGTCGATATCGCCGATCTAGCACGGCGCTTTGCTGACCTCATGCAAGTCGCCTACGTTCAACTTCGGCTACGAGCTGTTACAACAAACGCCTGCCGCAAGTTCCACCTTGATGCAATCACCGGCCGCCTGGTGTGCACCTATCGCGCAACGGGTACGCAATACGGAACGTCGATGCGAGGAGAAGACCCCGAGCACATCTTCACCGCTCCAACCGGCGCTCCAACTTTGCTGCGCGGGTCACTTTGGCCGCCAAATCCAACGGTGGGCCTTTTGCACCGTTCACCCCGATTGAGGGGACGGGGGAAACCCGTCTCCTCCTCGTTCTTGACCCAATCTTTGATCCGGAGGACGCGGAGTGAACGGAAATCTTGGGCAAAGCAGCTTGCGACTGAAACGGCGCTCCAGTGACCCTATGAATGACTTCGATAGCTTGCCTGCACCGGTCCGGCAGTGGGTAGCTCAAGCGGCCTTACCATGGTCCCCGACCTCAGTTCGCCGCATTTGGTCCAAGTCGCGGGCCAAAGGGCTGTCGGCAGAGGAGGCGCTCTTGTCGCTCCACGACGCTGAAGTCAGGGCGCTTGCACGCGATCGGCAATCCACAGGTTTCAAACTCAGATCCAAAACCTGAGGGATACGCCGCTGTTGTATCCGACGTAGCTCTGCGGGCTAAAGGCTCTCGCGCGCAGCTACAAAACTGGATGAATAACTTACAGCTGCGTTCATCCTTGCGCGTCGATCCAGTTGCTTACCTTCTTGGGGGAGCGTCTGCTTTGTGACGGCCGCGCTGCGGCGAGACAAAAGATGGCGAGGGTCTTGTATAGGTCGTTGATCGGAAGATCCCGCGGAAGCCGGAGACGCCGCTTTGCCTTTGAAGTGAGCGGTGAGCCCGTTTTGGGCTGCAATTGGCTGCCAAGGAGTATCCGCCGTGATGGTACTTATCTTGCAAAACCTGCGAGATATCGTAGTTCTCCACTATGACGGAAAGTGTTGACGCCATATTGAATGCCCTGCCCCGGCGCTTGAAAGAGGCTCGCAAGGCGCAAGGTTTGTCTTTGGACGCGGTAGCCAATCTGAGCGGTGTGTCTCGTTCCATGGTCAGCCAGATAGAACGCCAAGAAAGCAGCCCGACGATCGCCACCCTTTGGAACCTGACGCGGGCCCTGAATGTGGATTTTGCGGGACTGATGGACCACGGTTCGCAAGGCAACAAAATCGACATGCTGCCCGCCAACGAGGTCCCCACAATCGAGAATATGGGGCAGGGCTGCCGCATCGCAATCCTCTCTCCGCCGCAGGACGCGGGTGAACACGAAGTGTATGACATCCACTTCCAAGAAGGCGGCGTGCTCAGCAGTCAGCCGCATGCTCGTGGCGTGGCTGAGCAACTGACCGTTCTAGAAGGCGCGGTGCGTGTGACGTCTGCCAGTGCTACCGCTGATCTATCGACGGGTGATACGGCGCGTTATGCGGCTGATGTTGCGCATGAGATCGCGGCTGTGCAGGGGCCTGCGCGGGTGTTTCTGATCGTAAAGCCCCAGAAGTAGTACCGCCATCGGAGGGTTTCCGCGATAGCGGAGAACACTATTGCGGAATTTTGTCCGTTATGACAGATATTGGACCAGAAGGAGAATCTTCGTGTCCAATCCGTTTCTTGCCGATGTCACCGACACCCTCGCGCAGATCGAACGCGAGGGCTTCTATAAACGCGAGCGTCTGATCACCTCTGAGCAGGCCGGGACGGTCACTGTTGGGGAGCGCGAGGTGATTAACCTGTGCGCCAACAACTACCTTGGCCTCGCGAACCATCTCGCCTTGGTCAATGCTGCGAAGGGCGCGATGGACCGGCATGGCTACGGCATGGCCAGCGTTCGGTTCATCTGTGGCACACAAGACCTGCACCGCGACCTTGAAACTCGCCTTGCGCGTTTTCTCGGCAAGGACGACGCCATCCTGTTCGCCGCCTGTTTCGACGCCAATGGTGGGTTGTTCGAGCCGCTTTTGGGGCCGGAGGACGCAATAGTCTCAGACAGTCTGAACCACGCATCGATCATCGATGGCATTCGTCTGTGCAAGGCAAAGCGATATCGCTACGCCAATAACGACATGGATGATCTAGACCAGATGTTGAGACGTGCCCGCAACGAGGGCGCGCGGCACACGATGATCGCCACCGATGGCGTGTTCTCGATGGATGGCCATTTGGCCAACCTGCCCGAGATCACGCGTCTGGCAAAGGAATATGAAGCGGTGGTCATGGTCGATGACTGTCATGCAACCGGCTTTTTGGGGCCAAATGGCGCGGGCACACCGGATCACTTTGGTGTCGATGTTGATATTCTGACGGGGACTTTGGGCAAGGCACTTGGTGGCGCGATTGGTGGCTATATCGCCGGACCGCAACCGGTGATCGATCTGCTGCGTCAACGGGCGCGACCTTATCTGTTCTCCAATTCTCTACCGCCGGCAGTGGTGGCCGCCGGGATCGAGGCAATCAAGCTAGTCGAAAACGGGGCAGATTTGCGAACGCGGCTTTTTGAAAACGCCGCCTACTGGCGCGCTGGGCTGGAACGACTAGGCTTTGACCTCTTGCCCGGAGATCACCCTATCATTCCGGTCATGTTAGGCGAGGCACAACTGGCGCAGGATATGGCGTCCAAATTGTTCGACCATGGCGTCTACGTCTCTGGCTTCTTCTTCCCTGTTGTCGCCCGCGGGCAGGCGCGTATTCGCACCCAGATGAATGCGGCTTTGACAATTAAGGATCTCGACCGCGCATTGTCTGCCTTTGAAAGAGTTGGCCGTGACCTGGCGGTGATCCAATGAGTGTAACCACCATGACCGCGCTTGCCAAGACGAGGCCGCAAGAAGGGCTTTGGCAGATCGAAGCTCCGGTGCCTGAGATCGGGCCGGACGACGTGCTGATCCGTATCAATGCCACCGGCATTTGTGGGACGGACATTCACATCTGGAACTGGGATGACTGGGCTGCGTCAACGGTGCCGTTGCCAATGATCACGGGGCATGAGTTCGCAGGCGAGATTGTCGAGATCGGCCGCAATGTCAGCGGCCTGTACCTTGGTCAGCGGTGTTCGGGCGAAGGGCATTTGATTGGCAGTGAAAGCCGGCAGTCGCGGGCGGGCAAGTTTCACCTTGATCCCGGCACGCGCGGAATCGGTGTCAATGAACAAGGTGCCTTCGCGCAGTATCTCAAGCTACCGGCCTTCAATGTAGTGCCATTGCCGGATGACATCCCCGATGAGATTGGAGCCATCCTCGATCCCTTGGGAAATGCAGTTCACACCGCGCTCAGTTTTGATCTGCTGGGTGAGGATGTCCTGATCACTGGCGCCGGACCCATCGGCATCATGGCGGCTGCGGTCGCCCGCCATGCCGGCGCGCGGCATGTGGTGCTGACAGATGTGAGCAGCTATCGGCTCAAACTTGCGGAAACGGTGGTTCCAACGGTTCGCACGGTGAACGTCGGTAACGAAGACCTGAACGACGTCGTCCAGGAACTGGGTCTGAAAGAAGGTTTCGATGTTGGCCTCGAGATGTCCGGCAACCAGGCAGCACTCGATCAGATGATCGAAGCATTGGTCATGGGCGGAAGGATCGCGCTGCTTGGTATCCCGCCGGGGCAGTCCCCGGTCGATTGGAGCCGTATTGTCTTCAAGGCCATCACAATCAAGGGCGTCTATGGGCGCGAGATGTTCGAGACCTGGTACAAGATGATCGCCATGCTGCAAAACGGGCTCGATGTCAGCCGCATCATCACCCACAGATTTGACGTTTCTGACTATGCGAAAGGTTTTGCCGAGATGAAGTCGGGCCAATCGGGCAAGGTCGTTTTGAATTGGCGTGACACCAGCAAGACGGTGGTTTGATATTATCCGGCTTGCGGACCTCTTCCTTTGCCAAGGCAATGCATCCGCGACGTATGTTTTTTGTAACGAACCGCGGGGCAGCATAAGGTTAGGGCGCAATTGTCCGGATTGAGCCTTCCTCATTTGAGCGAGATGGATCTGCCGACACCATTCTGTGCGTGCTCCGATAGCGATGGTGTGCGCAGGCACTACCAATGCCGCAAAGTGAACGAACGGTGGGTTTCCCTAGCCGGCAACGCGCAGATGAAGGCCGGGCTTGAAAAGTTGATCGAGGCACTTGACGCAAACCACCGCGAGCACTTCCACGAATGGCTTTATTCAACCGTGCAAAACAAGGAGCGATTGACTGAAACCTCGATGGAAACCTTCCTTGGTTTCATCTGGGACCCGGCCTGGGTCGGGCCCCTGCGGCGAACCGCTGCTTGGATCGTTCTCGGCGACTATGCTCCAGCTGCCCACGCCAAGGGATTTTCGACGGAGCATCCTGCGCAAAACAGCTAACTAAATCGCAGCGCTTGCGCTCAAAGGGACAAATTGGGGGAGCGATCTAATGGAAGCGATGTAAGATTCTGATGAAAGGTAATTTTCCGAGTGACATATGGTGCGGGCGGTGGGACTCGAACCCACACGGGCATACGCCCTTCGGATTTTAAGTCCGATATGTCTACCATTCCATCACGCCCGCAGCGCGTGTGCCTTCGCGGTTTATTGAAGGGTGACCGAGCGCTCAAGCCCCTTTTACAGGTCTTGCCCAACCGGTCCGAGCGGCGCGCCAGGCGCGACAAGTGCACGTTCGCTGAGCCAGGGATTGTTTTCGAGCGCCTCCAGCATCTGCAGCCGGGCAGAGCTAAGGTTGCCGATATGCATGAGCGTCAGGGCACGACCCGATTGCGCGCCGACGTGGTTCGGTGACATCGACAGTACCTTGTCCAGATCGTCGAGCGCGCCGTTGAAATTGCCCTGCAGATAGCGCACGAACGCGCGCTGATTGTAGCCTTCGGCATAGTTCGGGCAGTAATCGATCAATCTCTGAAACTCGGCTTCGGCCCCTAGATAGTCGTAGCTGCTGCGGCGGCGCATGCCACTATCAAGGATCTCCTGGGCCTGCGCATTTGGTGCTTTGAGCCAAAGCTGCCACATCTTGTCCGATGCGACGCGGCCGGCCATCTCGGTCTTCGCGCCACGCGCTTCCTCAAGCAGCAGCGCCATGTCCTGGCTTGTATCAAGGGCAGGCGGGCAGTTCTCGGCCGCGGCAAGGGATGCCGTCAGAAAAAGCGCAATGGTCCATCTCATGTCCTCAAGGATGGCCCAGTTTGCCGTTTGGTCAAGCTTCGCCCAGTGTCATGGTGCCCTTCACGGCCTCCATCGCCACATAAGTAGACGAATTCGCGACATGGGGCAGGGCCGAGATAACCTCCCCCAGGAACTGCCGATATTGGGCCATATCCTTTGTGCGAACCTTCAGAAGATAGTCAAAGCTGCCCGCGATCATATGCGCCTCTTCGATCTGGGGCAGGGCACCTACGGCCGCGTTAAAGGCAGAAAGCGCGGCCTCTCGTGTGTCGGATAGCTTGACCTCTACGAACGCGACATGATCGAGCCGCAACAGGGCTGGGTTCAGCACTGCGCGATATCCCTGAATAACACCGGTCTGCTCCAATCGCCTTAGACGGGCTTGCGTCGGAGACTTGGACAGCCCAATCTTGTCGGCCAGTTCGGTGACGCTCATCCGTCCGTCTTGAGCGAGTGCGGTTAGTATCGCCTGATCGAACCGGTCGAGCCCCGATGGTTCAAAAATCTTGCTACCTAGCATATTTTTGACCATTCTGCCCTCATATGACTATCATTTCAGTCTAATCGACTTCAGACTTGCGCGTATAGTGGTCACATGCCTGAATCAAGCTTTCCAAGCCAGTACGCGGCCTTTGCGCAGTTGATCGACGCGGCCATGTATGCCGATCCCGCTGAGGTTTTGCCTCAACTCGTGAAAGATGCCGCGCTTGACGACGGTGATCGCGCAGCGATCTCGGCCCGCGCCACCGATCTGGTCCGTCGTCTGCGCAGCGGGTCACATCCAGGGATGATGGAGGTCTTTCTGGCCGAGTACGGCCTTTCCACCGACGAGGGTGTGGCGTTGATGTGCCTTGCGGAGGCGCTCTTGCGGGTGCCCGACGCCGAAACCATCGATGCTCTGATCGAAGACAAGATCGCCCCGTCGAACTGGGGCAAACATTTGGGGCATTCGACGTCATCGCTGGTCAATGCCTCCACCTGGGCGCTTATGCTGACGGGCCGCGTCCTTGATGACGCGCCGCCCGGACCCATCGGACATCTGCACAATGCCATCAAGCGCCTTGGCGAACCTGTGATCCGGCTCGCCGTGTCGCAGGCGATGAAAGAGATGGGGCGGCAATTCGTGCTGGGCGAAGACATCGAAAGCGCGATGCGCCGGGCGGCAGGAATGGAAGCCAAGGGCTATACCTACAGCTATGACATGCTGGGTGAGGCCGCGCTGACCGATGAAGACGCGCGGCATTATCACCTGAGCTATTCCCGCGCGATCTCGGCCATTGCCCGGTCATGCAATGCGGACGACATACGCCGGAATCCCGGCATCTCGGTCAAACTGTCGGCTCTGCATCCACGATACGAACGTGGCCATGCCGCATCGGTCATGGAAGATCTGGTTCCGCGCCTGCGCTCACTGGCGATGCTGGCCAAGTCAGCGGGCATGGGGCTTAACGTCGATGCGGAAGAAGCAGACCGGCTTTCCTTGTCTCTGGAGGTTATCGACGCTGTTCTGGGCGAGCCTGCATTGGCCGGATGGGATGGGTTTGGCATCGTTGTTCAAGCCTATGGGCAGCGGGCTGGAACCGTGATCGACGCCATCTACGACATGGCAAAGCGGCATGATCGCCGCCTTATGGTTCGACTGGTCAAAGGCGCTTATTGGGATACCGAGATCAAGCGGGCTCAGGTTTTGGGTCTCTATGGCTTTCCGGTCTTCACCCGCAAGGCCGAGACCGATGTCAGTTACATTGCGAACGCTCGTAGGCTCTTGGGGATGACCGACCGGATCTATCCGCAATTCGCCACCCACAACGCTCATACGGTTGCAGCGATCCTGCATATGAAGGCGCCTACAGAAACGTATGAGTTCCAGCGCCTGCATGGCATGGGCGAGGCGCTGCACAACCTGGTCCTGAGCGACGAAAAGACCCGCTGCCGGATCTATGCGCCCGTTGGCGCCCATCGTGATCTGCTGGCCTATCTTGTTCGCCGGCTCCTGGAGAACGGGGCAAATTCGAGCTTCGTTAACCAGATCGTCGATGAGGACGTCGCGCCTGAGGTGGTCGCCTCTGATCCCTTCGCTGGGTTGTCAACTGACCCTCCGACGATCGCGCGCGGAACCGATCTGTTCATGCCGCAGCGGCCCAATTCGATGGGCTTCGATCTGAGCAATATTGCGACATTGGACCGTATCGACACCGCGCGCGATCCGTTTCGATTACACACCTGGGCGGTTGCGCCTCTCGTTTGTGGCAATGGCGATGCCGGGCCATCCATCCCGGTAATCAACCCGGCCTCTCCGGATGACCATGTGGGTCAGGTCCAGGTCGCGACCGCGGACGAGGCGGTACAGGCTATTACCGACGCGCAGCCTTGGGCCGCCCCTGCAGCAGAACGGGCCGCTATTCTGAATGCGGCAGCTGATCTGTATGAAGAGAAAAACGGCGAGATATTTGCCCTGCTGGCGCGTGAGGCAGGCAAGAGCCTGCCGGACGCGGTGGCGGAGTTGCGGGAGGCCGTGGATTTTCTGCGCTACTACGCCGCTCAACCCCTCGACGGGCAGCCTCTGGGCAAAGTAGTCTGCATCTCACCCTGGAACTTCCCTTTGGCGATCTTTACCGGACAGATTGCGGCCGCGTTGATGACTGGTAATGCTGTCTTGGCCAAACCGGCCGAGCAGACCCCGCTGATCGCAAATCTGGGCGCTTCACTCCTGCACAAGGCCGGCGTGCCGCCATCGGCCCTGCAGCTTTTGCCTGGTGACGGGTCTGTCGGGGCCGCGCTCACGAGCGCTGGCCCGGATGGCGTAGTATTTACCGGCTCGACCGAAACCGCCTTGCGTATCAGGGCGAGCCTTGCCGAACACGCCGCGCCCGGCACCCCGCTGATCGCCGAGACGGGTGGGATCAACGCAATGATCGTCGATTCAACGGCTTTGCCGGAACAGGCTGTGCGCAGCATCATAGAAAGCGCTTTTCAGTCGGCGGGGCAGCGGTGTTCGGCCCTGCGCTGTCTCTACGTTCAAGACGATATCGCCGACGATTTCGAACGGATGCTGATGGGGTCCATGGACGTCCTCAAGGCAGGTGATCCGTGGGAGATTTCGACGGATGTTGGCCCGGTCATCGACGGGATCGCGCGCGACGACTTCGCGGCCTATATCGCGCAAGCTCGTGCCGAGGGGCGGGTTCTTTACGAAGGCACGACACCCGAAGAGGGGACGTTCATCTCTCCAACCCTGATCCGTGTGCGCGGGATCAACGATGTCGAACGCGAAGTGTTTGGTCCGGTCCTTCATATCGCCCGGTATCGCGCAGGTGACCTCGACCGGGTTATCGACGACATCAACGCCACCGGTTATGGCCTGACCTTTGGGCTGCACACACGTATCGACGACCGGGTGCAGCATGTGGCGGACCGCGTCACTGCCGGAAACATCTACGTTAATCGCAACCAGATTGGCGCCATCGTGGGCAGTCAGCCCTTTGGCGGGCATGGGCTTTCAGGTACTGGCCCCAAGGCTGGTGGCCCTGACTATCTGCTGCGGTTCCAGACCGGGCAGACGCCCCCCGAGGCGGCCGGTTGGAACGAAGAGACTGTCGCCCCGCTTCCCAATGTTACCGTCGCGCTTTCCCATCGGCTCGACGAAGCATCGCTGCCGGGTCCAACTGGTGAGTCGAACCGATTGAGCCATTGGACCAAGCTGCCGATCCTGTGTCTGGGTCCGAGCCGGATTGCGGTGGAGGAGCAGGCCAAGGCCGTTGAGGCGCTTGGAGGGCGGGCGGTTCGGGCGGGCGGCCCGATCATCCCCGGTGATCTGACGCACGCCTACAGCCTCGGCGGTGTCCTGTGGTGGGGCGATAGCGATATGGCGCGGCTGATTGATAGGGCGCTTGCAGCGCGGCAGGGTCCAATCGTCCCGCTTATCAGGACCTTACCAGACAAAGCCCATATTCTGGATGAGCGGCATGTCTGCGTGGATACAACTGCGTCGGGCGGCAACGCGGCACTTTTGGGCGAGGTTAGTTAGTCCCGGGTTCCCGCGAACCGGACCTGCCATGCCTCCCGATCCTCATCACTGATCTTTGCAAACAGGACGTCCGGTACGGTGAAGCCATGACCGGGCGCAAGCGTTTCGAGGGCGGCAGGTACGTCCTCGGGCCAATCAAGCGTGTCGAGGTTCAGGGCCTTCCGCAAAGTCTCCGCCGCGTCCGGGATGAACGGCGATGACAGGGCCGCATAAAGCGCCGCGAGGTTCAGGGCGAGCCGGACCTGTGCAGCGGCCAAGTCCGGATCTTCCTTGAAAACCGACCAGGGCGCGGCGGCCTGCAGATATTCGTTGCCCGCAACCCAGATCGCGCGCAGCTCTTGCGCGGACTTGCGCACGTCCATCGCAGCCATCCGATCCTGATACCGGGCGACGCGGGCGCTTAGATCTTGTATCAGAGCCTTTTCGGCGGGGCCATTTGCGCCACCCTCGGGTACGACCTCGCCAAACTTCGAACGACAGAACTTGGTCACCCGGCTGACGAAGTTGCCAAGCACGTCGGCAAGGTCCTTGTTCACGCCGGCCTGGAACAGCTCCCAAGTGAATTCGGCATCGGAGGTTTCGGGGCAATTCGACAAGAGCCACCAGCGCCAATAATCTGCCGGCAGAATTTCCAGTGCCTGGTCCATGAAGACGCCGCGACCCTGGCTGGTCGAGAACTGGCCGCCGTCATAGTTCAGGTAGTTGAAGGATTTCAGGTGGTCCACCAGCTTCCACGGCTCGCCGGATCCCAGAATGGTTGCCGGGAAGCTGAGCGTGTGGAAAGGGACGTTATCCTTGCCCATGAACTGGGTATAGCGGACGTCCTCGGCACCTTTGTCGGTGCGCCACCACCGTTCCCAGTTTTCGCCCTTACCCGCCTCAACCCATTCGGCTGCACAGGCGATATATTCGATGGGGGCGTCGAACCAGACGTAAAAGACCTTGCCTTCCATGCCCGGCCAGTCCTCGTCACCCTTCTTGACCGGGATCCCCCAATCGAGATCGCGGGTTATGCCCCGATCCTGCAGGCCGTCGCCGTCATGCAGCCATTTCTTGGCGATCGAGGTTGTCAGCACCGGCCAGTCTGTTTTGCTGTCGATCCATTTATCGAGGTCGTCGCGTAGGGATGATTGGCGCAGATAGAGATGCTTGGTCTCGCGTATCTCCAAATCGGTCGAACCCGAAATGGCCGAGCGCGGATCGATCAGATCGGTCGGGTTCAGCTGTTTGGTACAGTTTTCGCATTGGTCACCGCGCGCCTTGTCGTATCCGCAATTGGGGCAGGTGCCCTCGATGTACCGATCGGGTAGAAAACGGCCGTCGGCATTGGAATAGACCTGACGCTCGCTGACTTCGCGGATCAGCCCGGCCTCGGCCAGCCGCCCGGCGAAATGCTGGGTTAGCGCATGGTTTTGTGGCGACGAGGACCGGCCAAAATGATCGAAGGACAGGCGGAAACCATCGGCCAGTTCCGACTGGATCGCATGCATTTCGGCACAGTACTCTGCCACGGGCTTACCCGCCTTGGCCGCCGCGAGCTCCGCCGGGGTTCCGTGTTCGTCTGTGGCACAGAGAAACAGAACCTCGTGACCCCGCGCGCGCTGGTAGCGGGCATAAAGATCGGCGGGCAACTGGCTGCCGATCAGGTTGCCCAGATGCTTGATCCCGTTGATGTAAGGAATGGCGGAGGTGATGAGGTGTCTGGCCATGCGTCTGCTTCCGATCGTTCGCGGCGTCCCTTATCAGCGTCGACGGGCGGGGGGAAGGTGCCCGGTGTCATGGCGGCAAAAAGCGACAGGTGCCGGATGATCTGCACTAGCCTGGCGTTGCGCATTTCTATCGCGCTGTGCAATCTCTGGTCATGACCTTCGAGATACGCGATGCAGACGAAAATGACATCAACGACATTGCCGATCTTTGGTACGCCGGTTGGCATGACGCACATGCAAGTATCGTACCGGCAGAATTGGTTGATTGTCGGACATATGCCAGTTTTGTCGAAAGAAGCGCGCGGCATTTGCAACGGACCCGATTGGCGCTGAGTGGTCGGGTGATAAGCGGCCTGTGCATGACCCGAGACGATGAACTGTTCCAGCTTTATGTCGCAAAGGATGCCAGAGGGACGGGCCTTGCGCAGATGCTGATAGCCGATGCCGAAAACAACATCCGGAATGACGACCACTCACGCGCTTGGCTGGCCTGTGCCGTGGGCAACCAAAGATCCGCCCGCTTTTACGAGGGGCGTGGTTGGACGATGAGCGGGAAGGAGGTTGAGGAACTAGAGACGCTCGACGGCTCCTTTCCGCTGGAGGTTTGGCGGTTCGAAAAGGAGCTCTGATCTATCAGGGCTCTTCTGTTTGGTGTTTGGCTGGCGTCGACGCGGATTTCGATCTGGGTCTGTCCTCGCGCGAGCGGCCTGTTAGGCGCCCGATGAAGAACGAGGTACGCGGTGCATAAATGTAGCGCGTTCGCGTGGCTGTAGGACGGGCTGCCATGCGGATCAGTCCGAACGCCATCAGCAGACCGTGAGCGACAGCAATCATGTTAAAAAGCGCGGTCGGACCGTATTGGTCGATCAGCGCGGAGGCGGCGTAGGGCGCGCCAATTGCCCCCAGTGCGAAAAAGAACACCAGAGCCGCAGAAAGATCCACCCGTTCGGAACTGTCGGCAAAGTCGTGGGCATGGGCTGCTGCAACGGAAAAGATGGGAAAGGTGGTCAGCCCAAAAAAGCCCGCAGCGAGCATGATCGAGACTGTCCCGAGATCCGCCGCAAAGACCGTCGCGCCACAGCTCAGCATCGAGGCGGCAGAAAGCCAGGTCAGGACCCACCTGCGGTCATACTTGTCGGCCAGCCATCCGGCCGGATATTGCGCTATGGCTCCGCCCAGCACGAAGGCCGCGAGGAACCACGCGATCTGGGCTGCTTCGAGACCCACCTCTACCCCATAGACCGGCCCGACCATCCGAAAGGACGCGCCCGACAGGGCCGCCACAATCACACCAGCCACAGCGAGAGGGGACTTTTCGTATGCAAGACGCGGGCGCAGCCGGGGAGCGTGCGGCATCTCGGGGGGCTTGACCGTCGTCAGCGTGAGAGGCAGCAGAGCGGCACAGCAGACAATGGCCAACAGGTTGTAGCTGATGTAGCTGGCCGGTTCGAGAAACGCGATCACCAACTGGGCGCAAAGCGACGCCACCAGATCAAAGAGCCGATAGACACCCATGACCCGGCCCCGCGTCTCGTTTGTGACCTTGGCATGCAGCCAAGCCTCGATCACGGTGTAACAGCCGGCGATGCAAAGGCCCGATCCCACGCGCATCACGGCCCAGGCGCGGGGGTCGACGATCATCATGTGGGCGATAAGGCCGATAGCGCCGAGCGCGGTGAACACGGCGAACGCCCGCGAATGCCCAACATTGCCCATCAATCGCGGCGCCCACCAGCAGCCGATGAAAAACCCAAGGAAATGGGCCGAACCCAAAATACCGATTTCCTGCCGGGTGAAATCCAGCGCCAGCCCCGATATTGCGTCGAGCGGCCCGAGCGCTCCGGATGAGAGCTGCAGCAGGACCACGGAAAGCAGAAGGGCGGCGAAGGAAATGACCATGCGCATGCGCGCACCATGGGGCGAGTCCCCCGGGGTTACCAGAGGGCGCGGATAGGCAACAAGATTTTCTAGGCCGCGGCGATATCGACCTGGATATCGATCCCGACATTCGGCCCGACGAGATCGGGATATCCCGAGGCGCCAAAGGCAAAACGGTCCACGCTGCCTTTAAGCAGAACAGACAGACGGCTGAGATCAGTGGGCGCGGTTCCGCGCGGCCGGTAGATCGCCGCTTCGAACCGGACGGGTCTTGTGACACCGCGCAGAGTCAGATCGCCCTCGAGCGCACCACCGTCCGAAATGCGGCCGCCCGACCCGAGGATCACCCGGGTCGACCGAAAGCTGGCGGTCGGGTGATTTTGTGCATCGAGCACGCCTTCGCTCTTCATCGCTTCGGTTGCAAAGAAAAGGCCGGTGCGGGCCCTGCGCACATCCGCTGTCACATCTGCTGTGGATGCGGAAAGTCTTTCGGGATCGATGCGCAGGTCTGCATTCGCCAAGGGGACCGTACCGCTTTGAATGCCTCCCATCAGGTTGAAATCAAACCGGATGCGGGCCCCGCCCGGTCCGATGGCATAGCGGGTCGGCGTGGCCCACGAAGGCACCGCTGGCAAGACGCATAGAGCTGCGAGTAAATCCCGACGTTTCATGCTGACCCCACGTTGCTTCAAACAAGGATAGGCAGGCCTCAACGCCTGACCAGTCCGCGTCACATGGAATTGAAATTGGGTTAAGCCAGTCGCGACTGCGCCGGACGGTCAATAACGGCTTGCCCGCTCGGGGATGCTCGCTAGGCTGCCATCAACAACAGGACGGAGACTGACGATGGAAATGCGCCCGCTTGGACGGACAGGAATGACTGTGTCCGCCCTCTGCCTCGGATCGATGACCTGGGGCTCGCAGAACACGACGGCGGAGGGGCATCAACAGATTGATCGGTCCCTTGATGCAGGGATCAACTTTATCGACACGGCCGAAATGTACCCCGTCAACCCTGTCCAGGCCGAAACGATCGGGCGCACGGAAGAGATCATCGGCCTGTGGTTCGAGGATCGTGGCCGGCGGGACGATGTCATTCTGGCGACCAAGCATTCGGGTGAAGGGCTGGGCTATGTCCGCGACGGCGCGCCAATTTCACCAAAGACGATACCTGGAACCGTTGAAGGATCGCTGCGGCGCCTCAAGACGGACTACATTGACCTCTACCAATTCCACTGGCCCAATCGCGGCAGCTACATGTTCCGGCAGAACTGGACATACGATCCATCAGGACGGGATCGCGAGGCCGTTATTCAGAACATGGAAGAGTGTCTCGGCGCGCTTCAACGTGAGGTCGATCGCGGGACGATCCGGTCGTTCGGATTGTCCAATGAAAGCGCGTGGGGCACCGCGCAATGGTTGGCTGCTGCCGAGCGGACGGGTGGGCCGCGCGTGGCCTCGATACAGAACGAATATTCGCTTATGTGTCGGCTTTATGATACCGATCTGGCCGAACTGAGCATGCTGGAAGACGTTGGTTTGCTTGCCTTTTCGCCGCTCGCAGCCGGGTTTCTGACCGGCAAGTATCGGGATGGCGCGGTACCCGACGGGTCGCGAATGGCCCTGAACGCGGATTTGGGTGGACGGCGGACGCCACGCGCTTTTGATGCCGTCGATGCCTATGTGGCGCTCGCCCGCAAACACGGCCTTGATCCGTCGCAGATGGCGCTTGCCTGGTCGTTGACACGGCCCTTCATGTGTTCGGCGATTTTCGGGGCCACTTCGATGGATCAGCTTGAGATCGCCCTGGGCGCAGCTGATCTGACCCTGTCGGATGAGGTTATGGCCGACATCGATACCGTCCACCGTGCACACCCGATGCCGTTCTGATCAGACTTGCAGTCCCATAAGGTCAAATGGGCCTTTTCGTCGCCGTATATTCGGTGTTCTCTCTGACTGTTCTGGCGAAGGGGAGGAACACATGCCGCTAGAGATGAACCGCGAGGTGTTCGTGACCTGCGCCGTAACGGGTTCTGGGGCAACCCAGGACCGCAGTCCGCATGTGCCGCGGTCGCCCAAGGATATCGCCGATAGTGCCATCGCGGCGGCCAAAGCGGGCGCGGCGATCGTGCATTGCCATGTGCGCGACCCGGACACCGGTGTGCCGTCTCGCAAGCGCGAATACTACCGCGAAGTGACTGAACGCATCCGGGACGCCGAGGTTGACGTGGTGTTGAACCTGACCGCCGGTATGGGCGGTGACATCGTCTTTGGCGGTACCGAAAGCCCTCTGCCACTGGTCGACGGCACCGATATGGCGGGCGCGGAAGAGCGGGTGGCGCATGTGGCCGAGTGTCGGCCTGAAATCTGTACCCTCGATTGTGGCACGATGAACTTTGCCGAAGCCGACTATGTGATGACCAATACGCCCGGCATGCTGCAGGCCATGGGCCGAATGATGACCGATCTGGGCGTCAAACCCGAGATTGAGGCATTCGACACCGGGCATCTGTGGTACGCCAAGCAGCTCGTGGCGGACGGTATTCTGGACGCACCTGCACTGGTTCAGCTTTGCATGGGCGTGCCGTGGGGCGCGCCGGATGACCTCAACACCTTCATGGCAATGGTGAACAACGTGCCCGACGATTGGACCTTTTCGGCCTTTTCACTGGGGCGCAATCAGATGGCCTATGCCGCCGCTGCCGTGCTCGCCGGAGGTAACGTGCGTGTTGGGCTTGAGGACAACCTTTGGCTTGAAAAGGGTGTGCTGGCCACGAACGCGCAGCTGGTCGAGCGCGCCGTCGGAATTATTGAAGGCATGGGCGCGCGCGTCATCGGGCCTGTTGAAGTGCGCGAAAAGCTCGGGCTGACAAAACGGGCGCCCGCATGAACCGGGTCGCGGCGATTGTCGGTGGCGGCGTGATCGGCGGCGGCTGGGCGGCGCGGTTTCTGCTTAATGGCTGGGATGTCCGTGTCCATGACCCCGATCCAGAGGTCGAGGCAAAGTTGCAACCAGTGTTCGACAAGGCGCGCAAGGCACTCCCCAGCCTTCTGGATGTCGCGCTGCCCGACGAGGGGAGGCTGAGCTTCCACGCGTCAATCGCGGAGGCGGTTGATGGCGCGATCTGGGTGCAGGAAAGCACGCCAGAGCGGCTGGATCTCAAGCGCGAAACCATCGCGGCGATCGAAGCGGCCTGCGCGCCAGATGCGATCATAGGATCATCCACGTCGGGCTTTAGGCCCAGCCAGTTACAGGAAGGTGCTTTGAAACCCGGCCGGATCATGGTCGCCCACCCCTTCAATCCGGTTTACCTTTTGCCGCTGGTCGAATTGGTCGAAACGGGCGCCGATGAGGCGGCCATGACGCGCGCGACGGAGATCCTGAGCAGCCTTGGCATGTTCCCCCTGCATCTAAAAAAGGAAATCGATGCGCATGTGGCTGATCGCTTCCTCGAAGCCGTCTGGCGCGAGGCGCTCTGGCTGGTCAAGGACGGTATCGCAACCACCGATCAGATCGACGAAGCCATCCGCATGGGATTTGGCATTCGCTGGGCGCAGATGGGCTTATTCGACACCTACCGCACGGCGGGGGGCGAGGCGGGCATGCGGCATTTCATGGCGCAGTTCGGCCCTGCGCTCAAATGGCCATGGACCAAGCTGATGGATGTGCCGGAATTCAACGATGAGCTTGTTGAGCTGATTGCTGGCCAGTCTGATGCGCAATCGGGACACATGACCATAGATGAAATGCTAACCCAGCGGGATCAAAACCTTGTCGCGATGATGCGGGCGCTCAAAATGGAGAACTGGGGTGCGGGGCGGGTTCTGAACGAGCAGGAACGCAAGCTGCGGCAGGGCACAATCCTGGGCGCACGGGCGGCCGAGATCTCGGAACCGGGCCAGCCGATCCTGACCTTGCGTCGGGCTGTGCCGCTCGACTGGACGGACTATAACGGGCACATGAACGAGGCCAAGTACCTGCAGGCCTTTGGCGACGCGACCGATCGGATGATGGAACTGATCGGTTGTGACGCCGAATACATAGCCACCGGCGGCAGCTATTTCACCGCGGAAACCCACATCCGCCATATCGACGAGGTGTTGGCGGGGGCGCTGATCGAGGTTCGGACCCAGGTTTTGCTGGGGCAGGGGAAAAAGATGCATCTTTGGCACGAGATGCGGGAGGGCGACCGCTTGATCGCGACGGGCGAGCATTTCTTGCTGCATGTCAGCCTCGAGACCCGCCGCCCGTCAGAACCCTCAGCGGAAATCATGGCCGCACTGGAAGGCATCGCCGTTGCGCAGTCTGACTTGCCTATGCCAGATGGCGCGGGCCGCTTTGTCGGCCAGCGACCCTAGCGGCGGATCAGGCAATGGCATCGCGCAGCTCTTCGATATGAGCAGTCGTATCGCGCGCCGTGAACGACGCCTGACGGACCAGTTCATCGAAATGCGTGGTGAGCGTTTCTATCCGCTCGCGATCGCGAAACGCCATGTAGTGCCCGCCAGTGTAAAGCACGGCCAGCAGCGGCCCAAAGATTGTCACGGGCGCGGAATAGATGCGACGGGCGTCAAACAGATAGAGCCTAAGCCGGGGATAAAGTTGACGGGTGAGTGTCAGCAACTGATCGATCTGAGCTGTTCGGGCGTCCGGCGTCAGGCCGTGATAATAGCCAGTCGCTTTCGAAAAGCTTTCCAGTTCATAAAGGGGCAGGGCAATTTCGTAGTCCGATTGGGACCGTTGCATCCAGTCGAGGCGATCGCGCGATGCATTCACGGCCTGCGTCGTCGTGCGCCCAATATGAGGACGATACTCCCATTCGAGCATCTCTTGGGTTTTTAGCATGTCGGGCAACGCGGCAGGGACGTGGCGGATCTTGTAGCCTACGGCCTCCTGATGCCAGGCAAAGATCCGTTCGTCGATCAGGGCACGCGGCGCTTCGGTGAGGGACAGGGCCGCTGCTGTCAAAGCCGCAGCACTTTCGGGTCGGTCGGATAATCCGAGCAGCCAATCCGTCGACACGCCAAGCGCCTGCGCGCAGCCCCCAACCACATGGGCGCCGGGCAGGCGGGTCGAGGCTTCGGACAATGCCTGACTGATCGTTGATCGGTCCGTGCCGACGGTGCGGGCCAATGCGCTCTGGGTCAGGTCGGCATCTGCCATGGCCCGCGACAACCGGTTTCGGAAAAGCTGCGCGCGCTCTCTTTTGTTCATTAAATCTGACATGCGATGATTTTTATCACGGTATTACTGCTTTGTTAACTGTATTCCATATTCCGCAACACCGCATCTTGGGTTAATTTTTAAGTGGTATCAATTCATTAACAGAGGAATCTATGGCAGCGCGTCGTACACGGCATCTACTGTTCACATGGCCAGCGGCGATTGAGTGGCCCACCGTGGGCCTGTTTGTCTTGTGTGCTGCCTGTTGGATTGTCGGCGTCTTTCTGCTGGGTCAATCAAGCTTGGCTATCGCCTTTGGGCTGACCATATTTTCGCTCGTTCTGCATTCGTCGCTTACCCACGAGGCGCTCCATGGCCACCCCTTTCCCTCACGGCTGGCGAGCGAGGCGCTGGTGCTCATCAATCCGGCCCTTTTCATTCCGTATCTGCGGTTCCGCGATCAGCATCTGGCGCATCATCAGGATGCGCGCCTTACGGATCCCTATGACGATCCGGAAAGCAATTATCTTGATCCCGCGATCTGGCATGGTCTCGCGCGGCCTCTGCAGGTGCTCTTGCAGTTCAACAACACCTTGCTGGGCCGGATTCTGCTTGGACCGGCCATTGGGCTTTGGGTATTCATGAAGAATGATATCCGGGCCATGCGCGGCGGTGATTGGCAGGTGAGGAAGGGTTGGTTGTTGCACCTGCCGGGATTCGCCCTGACGCTGTGGGCTATCAGCCTGTCAACGATGCCTATCGGCCTCTACGTCGTCGCATGTTACGCAGCACTTTCGATCCTCAAGATCCGCACATTCCTTGAGCATCAGGCGCATGAGTGCGCGCGGGGCCGGACCGTCATTATCGAAGATCGCGGACTGCTCGCTTTTCTTTTTCTGAACAACAACCTCCATGTCGTTCATCATGTGCATCCACGTGTTCCATGGTACCGGCTCAGGGCGCTTTATGCGCTGAACCGCGACCACTATCTGCAGCGCAACGAAGGGTATCTCTACCGATCCTATGGTGAGGTGCTGCGGCGCCACCTTCTGAAATCCAAGGACCCGGTCGCGCATCCGCTCTGGCAGAGCCCCTAATTCCACGCGATAGGGAGGTATGAGCCTCTGGATCCCCGTTACCCTGGCCGCCGCCGTCTTCCAGACGCTGCGGTTCATGCTGCAACGACAATTGTCGCTCAAGACGTTGACGGCGACCGGAGCCACCTTTGCCCGGTTTCTGTATTCCGCGCCGCTCGTAGTTGTGGGCATTACGCTCTACCTGAATAGCACTGGGCAGGCGCGGCCCACAATGGGGCCGGAATTCTGGATCTATGGCGCACTTGGCGGGGCGTCGCAGGTGCTGGCGACGATCGCGGTGGTCCTCTTGTTCAAGGAACGGAATTTCGCAGTCGGGGTAACCTTCAAGAACACCGAGGCGATGCAGGCGGCATTGGTTGGGCTGATCGTTCTTGGGGATAGCATCAGCCTCGCTGGTTTCGGGGCCATCGCACTTGGCGTATTCGGTGTTCTGCTTCTGTCGGTACCTCCGGACAGTGTGCGGTGGCGCCTGGCAGATGCGGCCAATCGGGCTGCCGGGCTAGGGTTGGCGGCCGGACTGCTCTTTGCGTTTTCGGGTGTATTCTATCGCGGTGCATCGCTGGCGCTTGATCTTGACGATCCGCTTGCACGGGCTGGTTTGACCCTAGCTGCGGTCACGAGCATGCAGATGATCGGAATGGCCCTGTGGCTGAGCCTGCGCGAGCCGAGGCAGATCCACGCCGTCGTCGCGGCCTGGCGGGTCGCGGCGCTGGTGGGGCTTCTGTCGATGGCAGGGTCGTTCTGTTGGTTCACCGCCTTCACGTTGCAGAACGCGGCCTATGTCAAAACCGTGGGACAGGTCGAACTGATCCTGAGCCTGCTTGCGACAACGCTGGTCTTTCGAGAGCGCATCGCCCGCCGGGAATGGATCGGCATGGGCGTTCTGCTGGCATCGGTCTTGGTGCTGATCGCCGTTCTGTAGTGTCAGTCGTCTTTCGCAGCGATCCCACGCAGACGCAGGAATTCGCTTTCTTCGTCGCGGTTGCGGAAGAACGGCACACTGCTGGGTGGGCTGCGATCGGTCGCGCGGGCCTCGATCTCGCTCAGCACGACTTCGGTGATGAAGGGCATGTCGAACTGGCGGGCTTCTCGCAAAGACACCCATTGCAAATGGGACAATTCATCCGATGCGGCGCTGAAATCATCCGGGTCGGATTGTAGATCGCTTGCGTCGACGAGAAAGAAGCGCGCGTCGAAACGCCGTGGACGGCCCGGTGGGGTGATCGCGCGAAAAACGAATTGCAACGGTGCCGCGTCGGGCCGGTAACCTGTCGCTGCAAAGGCCGACCAATCGGGGGGGACGTTGCCCGCCCAATCAGCCCGTTGCCCAAGAACCTGCCCCGTTTCCTCGAACAACTCGCGAATAGCCGCCGTGGCGATGGCTTCGGCGAGGTTCGGGGCACTGTCCTCGGTCAGCCGGTTGGCGCAGAGCAGGGGCAGGCCGCGAGCTAGGTCAATACTCGCATCGCCCGCATCGACCGCGCCGCCGGGAAAAACGAACTTGTTGGGCATGAAGACGGCCTTGGCTCCGCGTTGACCCATCAGAATACGGGGATCTGTGTCGCGGTCCCGCAGCACGATCACCGTCGCCGCGTCGCGTATGGCTGTCTTGTCCTGTTGGCTCATTGCGTTGCCCCCAATCAGGGGGCTGTTTTCAGGTCGGGCCAAAACCGCCCATCCCGCGAGCCCACTGAAAGCCCACGATCGCCCCTTTTAATCTGGGTAACAGATAAAGCGACAAGGCCACACAGCCAACGGCAAAGATCGTAAAAAGTGTCAAAGGCTCTGGCCGCCACGTCATGAATACATAAAGCAGGAGGGGCGCCATGAGATGGCCGACGATCAGGATCGTCAGATAGGCGGGGCCATCATCCGCCCGATGGTGGTGCAGTTCTTCGCGGCAGACGGTGCAGGTGTCACGCACCTTGAGGTACCCTTTCATCATGGGCCCTTGACCGCAATTCGGACAGCGTCTGCTCCAGCCCCGCAACAGCGATGGCCACAGCTTACGCTTGGCATCCAAATCGTTCGATGACGTGTTGAGGTCTGACGGCTGTTCCATAGGGACTCGGCTGTGCAACGTGGGCGCAAGATGGTGCGGGAATGGGCATTTCGAAAGGGTGCAGAATGTCCTTGCGTCCGGATGTCGCGTGTCGCGGGCACACACGATCGGTTTGCGGTCCGGCGCAGCACCCCTGAGTTATACCCGGAAAAGGCGGGTGACGAAAAAATTGGCATCGGCCCGACGGAAAAGAAAAGCGGCCCCGTTTAACGATCAGTAGCGCCAAAAAAGAGCGCGAGCGAGAAACGGAGACCTATTGATGACACGCACACACTTCATTGCCCTGACGACAGGCATTGCCGTTGCCCTGACTGCGGTCACGGCCATGGCGGACAACCGGCGCGAACCGGTGCAGTTCGAAACGCTGGACACTGATGGCAACGGTGCCCTCACTCAAGAAGAGCTGCAGGCACGCGGTGACGCCCGGTTTAACGAAATCGACACGGACGCGGACGGCTTTCTGAGCGAAGCTGAACTGGCCAATGCGGGTCGGGAAGGCGCAAACCGGCGTGCAGAGCGGGTCCTTTCGCGCCTTGACGCCAACGGCGATGGCAAGCTGGGCCGCGACGAGATGCGCCCACGAAACGATGGGCGGCTGTTTGAACGCGCCGACGCTGATGGCGATGGCAGCATCTCTGAAGAGGAGTTTGCCGAGTTGCAAAGCCAAGTACGCAAGCGTCGCGGAGGTCGCTGGTAGACACCGCCTCTGAACTGGTCCGCCTTGCGTGTTGGCGCGGGGCGGGCTAGCCGAAAAGCATATGACCATGCCCTTCGACACGTTGGACGACGCAAGCGACGATGCATTGCTGGCCCGTTATGCGGCGGGTGATGCCAGCGCGGCCCGTGCCTTGACACTGCGGTTTACACCCAAGGTGTTTGCGCAGGCCTATCGGATGCTGGGTGATCGGGCCGAGGCCGAGGATGTCGCGCAAGAAGCGATGCTGCGCCTTTGGCGGATCGCGCCCGATTGGAAGCCCGGGCAGGCCCGTGTGACAACCTGGCTGTTCCGCGTTACGTCGAACCTGGCGACAGATCGGTTGCGGCGAAACCGGGGAACGGCAATCGATGATGTGGCGGAACCGCAAGATCCCGCACCAGGCCAAGAGGAGCGGATGCAGAATTGCGCACGGCTCACCGCGATGAGGGCGGCTTTGGCCGCTCTGCCGGAACGGCAGCGGCTGGCCCTGACACTGCGCCATTTCGAAGGGCTTTCGAACCCGGACATTGCGGCACAGCTTGAGATCAGTATCGAGGCGGTGGAAAGTCTGACCGCCCGTGCAAAAAGGGCGCTGGCCCGGGCCTTGGCCCCGCAGAAGGCGGCGTTAGGATATACCGATGACTAGAAAAACGACACCAACCCAAGCCGAGATCGAGGCATTGCTCGATAGCCTGGCCGAAAGCGGCCCGGAACCATCCGACGCGCTTGTGGCGAGGGTTATGGAAGATGCGCTGGCCCGGCAATCTCAGGTGTGGCAGCCCCGGCAACGCGACGGATTTCTGAGCCAGCTCTTTTCGGCTCTTGGGGGATGGGGTGGCCTTGGCGGTCTTGTCGCGGCGACCTGCGCGGGGGTTTATGTTGGGGTGAGCCCGCCAGACGGGTTGCTTAATACGATGAACCTCGTTTGGGTCGTCGATCAGCAGGAAGCATTTGATGCGGCGCCGGGGCTGACGGGCTTTGGCTGGCTTCTTGAGGAGGAGGGGGCATGACGAGTATCGAAGACCGCCCAAGCCGACGCACGCCGCTCTGGATCAAGATCGTGCTGGGCGTTTCACTGGCATTGAACTTTTCCATAATTGGTTTGATTGTCGGGGCTTCGATGCGGTTCGGCGGCCCCAATCCGGGCCCGGCAACCATCAGCTATGCGGTTCCGTATGTTGCCGCATTGCCGCGTGATGAGCGGCGGCAAATATTCCGGCGCGCGCGCGAGCAATCCGGCTTCAAGGCGTTGCCGGACCGCGCCGCACGCCGCGATCTTTATCGGCAGGTGCTGGAAGCGTTGCGTGCCGATCCGTTCGATGCCGCGGTAGTCGAAGCGGTTTTGGCGAAGCAGACCAGCAGCATGCTCAGCGTGCAGCAGGCCGCACAGCAGGCCTGGCTGCAAAGGATCGGCTCGTTCAGTGCTGAGGAGCGGGTCCAGTACGCCGATCGTTTGGAAGAAATCCTGAAAAAAGGGCCGCGTCGCCACGGTAAGGACTAGGGCGACGACCCGCTTTTCACGCGGCCGGTCGGCCCATCGTCACCCGGTTGCGCCCTTCTGATTTCGCGGCATAAAGCGCCTTGTCAGCCCGGTCGATCAGGGCTTGCGCTGTCGGTACGTCGGCGTTCTCGGGCAACCTGTTCGGATCGCATACCGTCATGCCTATCGAAACCGTTACCGATATCTCGTCGGTCTTGCCCGGCAGCTTGAAGGTGGGGCCACCGATCACGTCGCAAAGGCGCAGGGCGGCTTTTTGGGCGTTCATCAGATTGGCGCCGGGCAGGATGATCAGAAATTCTTCGCCTCCGATCCGCGCCACCGTGTCGATGCCGCGCAGGTTTTCTCGCAGGCGCTCTGCCGCTTCGATCAGCACCGCATCCCCCGCAGCGTGACCATGAAGGTCGTTGATGCGTTTGAAGTGATCCAGATCGGCGATCATGACGGCAAAGGGTTTGTCGGTCTGGAACGCCCGTTCGGACACGCGATCCAGATGCGGCATCGCATAGCGCCGGTTGTAGAGCCCGGTCAGCGGATCGCTCACCGCGGCCTCGAGCCCGTTGCGGACCGTCGCGCGCAGGTCGTCGTTCATCCGCTTGCGTTGCAACAGTGCTGACAGACGCAGGGCCAGCTCTGGCCCGTGAAAGCCCTCGCTCATCAGGTCATTCGCGCCCATATCGAGCGCCTGCGCGCCATAGACCGGGTCGCTGTCTAGCTGCAGCATGAGGATCGCTGCGTGGCGTGTCACCGACTGGCTGCGGATCGTTGCGAGCAGATCGCGCATCCGGCAGCGATCCTTGACGCCCGTGACCAGCACGAACGCATCGGGCGCGCCCTCTTCATCGCGATCGCGCCATGCATGGGCCGGATCCGTCAGGCTGACGGTCGCATCCATGAGCGCGCCAGTAGCTTCTGCCCATAGGCGGCCGGTCACCTCGTTGGTGCTGACGATCGCAACCTTCGGCATGGGTCCGAAATTAGCGGGCCGTTCGGCAAAGCCCAAAGCGCGGGACGTATCATCGCGCAATTCCCATTCCGACGACGATGAATAGGCCCGTATGAGGCTGCGCACGCGGGCAAAAAGCAGCCCGTCGTCAAGCGGTTTGAAAGCGACCTCGTCGACACCAGCTGCGAGCAGGGCAAGCCGGCGTTCGGGGTTGGGGTTGGCCATCAACGCCATCACCGGAACTTTGCCGCGCAGGCCCACCTTCCACAGGCGGCGGGCGAGTTTGGCGGCGTCGCCGTCCGGAAGATCTGCAGCGGTCAGGATCAGGTCGGGCGACTGCGTTCCGGCAACTTCGACTGCGTCGCCGACCGACTCGGCCTGCATCACTTCGTAGTGGGCCGCGGCAAGTTTTACCCGCATGACAATGCGGTTTGTGGCGATCGGATCCACTATCAGGATCTTGCCAAGCATGTGCCTCCCCGTACGCGTACCCATTAATTGACGCTTCGGGTATCCGTTGATTTAGGTTAACAAACCGTTGCCCACACACGGAAATCCGGTCACCCCATGTCACACGCGCGAGAAACCGCCGAAACAATCGCTTTGCAGGCTTTGGCCTGGCTGGCAGGGAATGATGAACTGCTGCCGGTCTTCCTGGGGGCCACCGGGGCGAGCGAATCGGATGTGCGCGCCGGAGCGACCGATCCGCAGTTCTTGGGGGCGGTTCTTGACTTTCTCTTAATGGATGACGCCTGGATCCGTGCTTTTTGCGAAGAGGCGAACCTCCCACCAGAAGTACTGATGCAGGCCCGGCAGGCGCTGCCCGGCGGAGAGCAGGTGCATTGGACATGAGCGCGGTCAAGGGTATTGTCTTCGACAAGGACGGGACACTCTTTGATTTCAACGCCACATGGGTGGCCTGGGCCGAATCCTTCCTGCTGAAGTTGGCGGGCAACGACCGTGCTCGCGCCCGGCAGATCGGATCTGAAATCGGGTTCGACCTTGATCAGCGCCGTTTCGATCCGCACAGCGTCGTGATCGCGGGAACGCCGGAAGAGGTCGAGAAGGCGCTGCGCCCCCATTTCGAGGGCAATGGCGCTGATGTGCTGGACCTACTTAATGCAGAGGCAAGTCAAGCGCCGCAGATCGAGGCCGTCCCTCTTGACCCACTTTTGACCGAGCTCACGCTGCGCGGCCTGAGGCTGGGCGTCGCGACCAATGATGCCATTGATCCGGCTATCGCGCACCTTAGCGAAGCGGGCGTAATCAGGCATTTTGCCTTCATCGCTGGTTATGACAGCGGCTACGGTGCCAAGCCCGGACCAGGACAGTTGCATGCGTTTTGCGAACAGACCGGACTTGGCCCTCAGGAAGTCGTCATGGTGGGGGACAGTCTGCACGATCTGCATGCAGGCCAAGCCGCTGGCATGCGAACGGTTGGTGTACTGACAGGGTTGGCAGAAGCGTCGGTCCTGTCCGCCTATGCCGAGGTTGTGCTGCCGGATGTCGGTCAGATCCCCGCTTGGCTTGACCGTCTCTGAACCCAATCCCGGAAAACGACAAAAGCCGTCGCAAACGGAAAGGCCGCCACATCGCGGATCAGGTTGTCTGAGGCCCTGAACAAAAAGGGGGTGCAGCGATGGTCGAGGCAGCGACACGACGCAGACGGGGCGGGGGACGCGCAGGAGCTGCAGCGCGCCGCGGCTCAGCAGTCATCGAACAGATGCCCTGGAACCCGCCGCAAAACATCGACCGGCCTGTCGAACCGCTGACCGAAGAGGGCGTTCAGGCAATCCACGACGGCGCCATGCGTATCCTCGAAGAGCTGGGCATCGAAATCCTGAATGACGAGGCCGTCGAGGTGTTTAGGCAGGCTGGCTGCATCATCGAAGGATCAAACGTGCGCATGGGCCGCGACATGGTGATGGAGATGATCGCCAAGGCGCCATCGCAATTCACGCTCACGCCGCGCAACCTGGACCGTACGCTTACGGTTGGCGATGGATCGATCCTGTTCGGCAACGTCTCATCGCCACCCAACTATTGGGACATGGAGATGGGCAGCAAGGTTTCTGGCACACGGTCGCAATGTCAGAACCTGCTGAAGCTTACGCAGTATTTCAACTGCATCCACTTCGCCGGCGGTTATCCGGTCGAGCCGGTCGACATTCACGCTAGCGTCCGCCACCTCGACGTGCTCTTCGACAAGCTGACCCTCACCGACAAGGTCATGCATGCCTATTCGCTGGGCAAGGAACGCATCGAAGATGTAATGGAAATGGTGCGGATCGCGGGCGGGCTCAGCCATGAGGAATTCGAGGCGACTCCTCGGATGTACACCAACATCAATTCAACGTCGCCGCTGAAACATGATCATCCGATGCTCGATGGCTGGATGCGGTGCGCGCGACGCGGTCAGGGCTGTGTGGTGACGCCATTCACGCTGGCCGGGGCGATGGCACCGGTGACAATGGCGGGAGCCGTCGCGCAATCCCTCGCAGAAGCCCTGATCGCTGTCGTTTTGGCGCAGTTGATCCGTCCTGGCGTGCCCTGTGTCATCGGAACGTTCACGTCGAATGTAGATATGAAATCAGGCGCGCCGGCCTTTGGGACTCCGGAATACATGCGGGCGACCCAGATGACGGGGCAGCTCGCTCGGTTCTATGGCTTGCCTCTAAGGTCCTCAGGCGTTTGTGCTGCGAATGTCCCGGACGGGCAGGCGATGTGGGAGACGTCGAATTCGCTCTGGGCGGCCGTGCAGTCGGGGACCCATATGGTCTATCACGCCGCAGGCTGGCTGGAGGGTGGTCTCATCGCCAGCCCTGAGAAGTTCGTCATGGATTGCGAGATCCTCCAGCAGATCCAGCGCTACATGGATCCGATGCTGACGGCGACTGGCCCCGATGACATAGCACTCGATGCGATCCGCGAGGTCGGCTCCGACGGCCATTTCTTTGGCATCGAACACACGCAAAAGCGATACACGACCGCGTTTTACCAACCGTTTCTTAGTGACTGGAAAAACTATGAGGCATGGGAGGCCGCGGGCGGTGTCTGGACGGCAGAACGGGCCCACCTGACGTTCAAGGAGATCGTCGGGAATTTCGAGGCCCCGTCGATGGACGCAGCAATCCGCGACGAGCTTGCGGATTTCGTTGCCCGGCGCAAAGCGGAGGGTGGCGCCCCCACGGATTTCTAACCCCGATTGGCAGACCAGACGTGCCACGGTGATCGATCTGTCCTTTGTCTTCGCGCTCGACCAAACGCGTAGCTGAAGCGTCATCCACTGCAGCAATCAAGACTTCATGCCCCGGACCAATGCCGAATCTGTTGGGTTCTGAAACCGGGCGGTCCTGTGTGGGCATGATGCGGTCGAAGCATTGCTTTCTGATGGAAAACCCCTACAGCCCATACGTGAGATTTTCGGGACGACTTGGGCCATTCATCCAAAACACGGGACTGACAAATCGCATCCGCACCCTTATTGCGGTGCGGCGACCCCGCCGGCGCTATTTCAGAGATTCGAGGTTTTGTGGCTCGAAGATTGCCCTCACGAAAGGCCCGGCCCTTGGCATTTGATTACGGAGCGACTTTGATGGCTACCGTCCGTATTGTCGGAGCGCAGGTGATCCTGCCGGACGACATCGTTGAAACCGAGGTCACCTACGATGGTGATCGGATCGTAGAGCTGGGCGGTGGAGCGGCAGAGATCGAATTTGACGGTCGGGGCCTGTATCTCGCGCCCGCGCTGGTCGACATTCACGGCGATGCGTTCGAACGGCAGATCATGCCGCGCCCCGGTGTTTTCTTTCCGCTCGATGGTGCAGTGCTCGAAACGGATCGCCAGTTGGCCGCAAACGGGATCGCGACCGCTTATCACGCCATAACGCTGGGCTGGGAACCGGGGCTGCGCGACGTCGGCCGGGGGCGCGAACTGATCGAGATGCTGAACCGCCTCGCTCCGCGCCTGACGGTCGAGAACCGCGTGCAGCTTCGCTGGGAAACCTTTGCATTCGAAGCGATTGATCTGATCGAGGAAGTCCTGCGCGGGCCACTCTCGCCCGCCATCGCGTTCAACGATCATACGTCGATGACGGTGCGGGCGTTTGATGTGCCGATCCAGGAACGCGCCTTTGAACAATCCCCGGACTTCAGGATTGCGGCCCTTGACGACGACCGTCTCAAACTGCGCACCGCCAATAAGGCGCACAGGTCTGGCGTTTCCGACGACGATTATATCAAGCTGCTTTCGGATGTGTGGGAACGCCGCGCTGACGTGGGTGCGATGATTGAAAAGGTCGCCGCACTGGGTCGTGCGGCGGGCGCACCGATGCTCAGCCACGACGACACACGGGAAGAGACGCGCGCCTATTACCGCGGGCTCGGGGCCAGCATCTCGGAGTTTCCGATGGTGATGGAAGCGGCAAAAGCTGCTCACGACGCGGGCGAGCCAATTGTCTTTGGCGCGCCGAACGCTGTGCGCGGGGGCAGCCATATCGGCTCGCTAGGCGCGGGGGACATGGTCGAGGCCGGCATGTGCGACGCGCTGGCGTCCGATTACTACTATCCGGCTTTGCTAGCGGCTGTTGCCCGGCTGGATGCCGAGCGCCGCGCCTCGCGGCCTTCGTTGTGGTCCCTCGTATCGCGCGGTCCGGCTCGCGCTTCGGGGCTGGAGGATCGCGGCGAAATCGCAGTGGGACAACGGGCCGACCTCGTGCTTCTCAACTGGCCCGACGAGGGTGCCCCGAGTGTCCTCAACACGATCTGTGCGGGCAGGATGGCCTATCAGGCCCGGCCACAATCCCACGGCTGACCATGCGTGACCGGGCTTCGATCCTGCCGCCCTCCATGACTTACTTGGCTCCGTCCCATTTCCCGATGACCCGCGTCCGGATCAGACCGCTGCAATAGTCGATCAGGTACACCATCGCGATGATGAGGAAGATGATGCTCCACGCCTCATCCCATTTGTAGGTGCTGATCCGGTCGGACAGAAGAAACCCGATACCACCTGCGCCAACGATGCCAAGGATGGTGCCGGACCGGACGTTCGACTCGAAGTTATAAAGCAAAACTGACAGGTGAACCGGGAGCACCTGAGGCATGATCGCATAACGGATCGTTTGCAGGCGCGAGCCACCGGAGGCGACAACCCCCTCGACCGGGCGGCGTGACGTGTTTTCCAGCGCTTCCGAGAAGAGCTTGGAAAACGTACCTATCTCGCTTACTGCAATGGCAAGAATGCCCGCAAGGGGCCCGAGCCCGAAGGCGCGGATGAAGATCAGCGCGAGGATCAGCGTCTCGAACGCCCGGATCACATCGTAAAAGCGCCGCGAGCCTTGGCGTAGCCAAAAGATGCGGTTGATGTTCTTTGCGCCCAGAAACGAAAGGGGAAAGGCGATGATCGCACCAAGGATCGTGCCCATGAAGGCCATCGAAACCGTTTCGCCTAATCCTTCGAGGATCATGCTCCAATCCTCCCAACTTTCCCAGATATGAGGCGGGAACATGAAGGACAGAACCCGCCCAAATCGCCCCA
This sequence comes from Pseudomonadota bacterium, assembly GCA_038521825.1. Lineage (GTDB taxonomy): Bacteria > Pseudomonadota > Alphaproteobacteria > Rhodobacterales > Rhodobacteraceae > JBCBKL01. Next base: position 197,377 of record JBCBKL010000003.1, read on the forward strand.
GCCCCTCCCAGATTCGGGCCGGGGAGAAGTTGAAATCGTAAAGGCACCAGCAGAATAGGCCGATGAACAAAACCCAAAAACCAATCTTCCTCGCCTGGACAGCGGGCGGATCGCGGAAGGCGAGGGGATGCATTTCCTTGGCGTGGCGGATCTCTTCATATGAAACGGTCATTGCGGCGCGGCCTCCAGTCCGATGACGCGGTGGCGCAGCTTTTCGCTGCCGTAGTCGATCACAATCACCGTGACGAAGATGATGAGGAAGAGGGCAGAGAGGTCGGTGTATTCCTGCAGGCTCATGGCCTCGCGGATTTCCTGCCCCAGGCCGCCCGCCCCGACATAGCCAATGATCGAAGAAGCGCGCACGTTGATTTCAAAACGAAGCAGCGTGTAGCTGATGATGTTGGGAAGCACCTGCGGCACCGCCCCATAGCGGATCTGATCGAACCACGTGCCTCCGGCGGCCTTGACCCCTTCGAGCGGGCGCATGTCGATGTTTTCGTTCACTTCGGAATAAAGCTTGCCCAAAGCTCCGGTGGCATGCAGCCCAATCGCCAGAACGCCCGCCATGGGGCCGACTGAGAAACAGAACACGAAGATCAACGCCCAGACGAGTTCTGGGACCGTTCGGGCGATCTCGAGATACCTGCGGCTGACCCACAAGACCCATCCATTCGGCGCAAGATTTCGCGAAGCGGGGAAGGAGAGAATAAAGCCGCCGATCACGCCTAATGTCGTTGACATGAAGGCAATGAGCACCGTTTCCCACCATAGGCGCAGCCAGACCCGCCAGCGCCAGAACCACTCGCCCATGTCCGCGCCAAAGCTATCCCAACGAAGGGTTGGAATGGTCCGTTCTATGTATTCGCCAAGGCGTGGGATGCCTGCCGGGATGATCCAGCGCCATTCACGGGATCCGTCAGGCAGGGTTACTTGTGTGACCCGAAAGAAATCACCGAGCCATGAGCTGAAGGCGAAAAAAATAAAGAATAGCGTGGAGGCAATAAGCCACGTCATCCGAGCCCGTCTGCGGGCATCGGCATACTGGACCTCAAACACATCGATAGCGTTCGTGGGCCCCGGATCGGTGATGGCTGTCATAGTTGCTCCGACAGAAAAAGGGCGGCCGCAAGCGGGCCGCCCCGAGAAGCGATTAGCCGGAACGACGCTGCTTTCTGAGCCAGGCGCGCATATCGACGATCCACTGATAGCGGTCATGGTCGACGCGTTCGTAGCTTTCCACGTTGTTCGGGTTGTCGGCGGTCCAGTTCTGGAGCAGGCGGAACGCCTTCTGATCCTTTGTCGGCATCTCTTCGATGGCCAGCGTGACGGCCTCGATCAACTCGGCAGGCAGGTTGGCGCGCGCGGTGAAGGGGCCGGTGGTGATTTCTGGGCTTTCCCAGATCACGCAGATCTCACCCTCGTTGATCATGCCTTTCTGAACCATGCGCTGCCAGCGCCCGTCGACCGCGTTGTTCTGCCAGGTTGCCGCGGCATCAAACGTACCTTGAACGACGCCTGAGACACCGGCTTCGTGGCTGCCTGAAAACGGAGTGTCGGCAAAGAATGTCTTCGGATCGTATTCCTGCGCGATATTGTAGTAGGGCACCGCATAGCCGCTGGTCGAGTCCGGGTCGGCGAAGGCAAGCACTTTGCCCTCGAGATCAGCGAGGGACGTGTAGCCCGAGTCACAGCGGACCGTGACGACCGAGTAATAACCCGTTGTACCGTCCGCCTTTTTCGGGGTGAGAAAAGGCACGACGCCGCCGTTTGTCGCGGTGTAAGCGGCCGCGTAGGAAGACGACCCAAGGCGCGCAAACTCGATCTGATCGGCAGCCATGGCCTGGATCACACCGTCGTAATTACCGGCCGTAAACACTTCGACTTCGACGCCCAGTGCACGTTCAAGATACTCTACGAATGGCGTCCAGCGCTTGACGCGGTCCTGTTCGTTTTCGCCGGAAAGAACACCGAACTTGATGACTTGGTAATCTTCTTTCCAGGCTTGGTTGTCAGCGGCGAAGGCCGCCGATGTGGCAAGCGCGATAAGCGCCGTTGCAGTCAGAAAACGCATGGAATGTCCCCCCGTTTGCGTTTGGTTATGCCGGGACCTTGACCGAGGTCGAAGTCACGGCTTCGTTGAATTCCCTGAGGCCCTCGAGGCCATAGATGTCGCGCACCACGTCATCGGTGAGCTGTGCTGCGGTCCCGTCAAACATCACGCGGCCCTTCCGCATCGCGACAATCCGGTCGCAATAGGCGCGCGCCGTGTCGAGCGTGTGGAGGTTGACGAGAACGGTGATCCCGTCCTCGCGGTTGATCCGTTTGAGACCATCCATGACGAGCGTTGCATTCGCCGGATCGAGCGAGGCGATCGGCTCGTCCGCCAGCATGATCCGAGGGTTCTGGACAAGCGCCTTGGCGATGGCGACCCGCTGCTGCTGGCCACCCGAAAGCGTGCCTGCCCGCTGCAGCGCCTGTGGCGCCATATCTAGTCGGTCAAGCGCCTGAATGGCCATGGTGCGTTCTTCGTCCGTGAAACGCATGGCCATCGAGCTGAGAAACCCGTGATCGGCCAAGCGACCGATCAACACGTTGGTCAATACGTCCAGCCGCTCGACCAGGTTGAACTGCTGAAAGATCATCGCGCAGTCGCGCCGCCATTGCCGCAGGGCCTTGCCCCGTAGCTGCGTGATGTCGGTGCTCTGAAACGAAATCGACCCCGAAGTGGGGTCGATCAGGCGGTTGATGAGGCGCAGCATAGTCGATTTGCCAGCACCCGACCGGCCGATGACACCGACAAACTGACCGGGATGAATTTCAAGCGAAACCGCATCGACGGCGCGGGTTCCGGCGAAGTCCTTTGTAACCTGCTCAAGAACCAGTTTGGCTGTCATGAAAATTCATCCGAATGAGTCCTGCCTTGACGGATAATCACGAAGGATGACACCGGCATTGCGGTTTCGTGAAAGCTCTGTCACAGCATTATGTCAGGCGATTGCGAGGGTCTGCGCCGTGCTGGAGAGCGGCAGGATGCCACTGGAATAGGCAAGTTGACCCGCACTGAATGTGGCCACCGCGCGCCCGATGCCCGACAGATCCGCAACAACCAGATCCGCCCGCAGCCCGGGCATGAGGCCACCGCGGTCGGTCAGCGCCAGCGCTTCGGCAGGGTTGGTCGTTGCGAGCCGGACCGCCCCGCTCAGATCGCTTCGGTCGGCTTCTGCCAGGATCTTGATGGCAGGCAGTATCGTGCCCGGATGGTAATCGGCCGCGAGAATACTGAGCAGTCCCTTGGAATGCGCCTCGCGCGCGGACAGATTGCCGGAATAGGATAGGCCGCGCAGGGCATTCGGTGCTCCCATTGCCGTCATCATACCACGCGAGATCGCGATGCGCGCCGCATCCTCGGTGACGGGGAATTCACTGATGGAGGCGCCCATATCGGCCATCAGATTGGCCTTTTTCGGGCTGTCGTCATCGTGGCTGGCCATGCTGACGCCGTTCGCCTTGCAAACTGCAGACACCGCTTCGAGGGTCGAGAGGATCACTGCTTCGGGGCGGTGACGTTCCGCGATCTTGTTGGTCACGATCTGCCGCGCTTCGAACTCGCTGACACCGCGTATATGCGCGATCTGGTCGACGAAGCGCTCGATGTCGCGATACTGGCCTTGACCGGGCGTGTGATCCATCAATGAGACAAGATCGACCATGCCATCCATAACGAGCGCGGCCAGCACCTCGACGGCATTGTCAAACGTGATGTCGAAACGGGCGTGGATCTTGTGGTCGATCCGCAGACCCGACCGTGACCTTTGAAGGGCGCGGATGGTGGCGCTGGTATGCTCGTAAGACCGGGGCGCCCCGTCGGCGGCAGATCGGGAAAACGATACTGCGGCATAGGCCGTCGTCACGCCTGACGCAGCAAGCCGCGCATCCAGCTGCATCAGGGCCAGTTCCATAGGGATCGTGACGCGGGGGCGGGGTTCGAGCTCGATCTCGATCATGTCGCCATGCATGTCGATGAAACCGGGCATCAGACACAGGTTGCGGCCGGGAATGCCGCCCGGGACCGGCGCATCGGTGATTTCAGCGATATGGCCATCCTCGATGCGCAACGATCCGTGCTCGATCACGCGGTCGGGCAGAACCAGGGTAAAGTCGGAAAACCACATTGTCTTGCTGACCGCTTGTTATTGAGAGAGTTGAGGCTCAGGCATCGCGGTAGGGTCCGGTGACGCTGCCGGTTGCGACATTGAACTTGACCCGCGTGCCCGACCAGATGACCTTGCTAAAACTGATGGGCCGCCCCTCCATATCCGTGTCGATGGCCCTGATCACGATGACGGGCTGGTCCGGATGCTGCTTGAGCAGCTTAGCCTCGTCTTCGCGGGCGCGGCGGCAATGCATCGCCGTCTCGCCACGCAGGTAATCGTCGATGCCATAGCTCTTGTAGGTTGCGGTGACAGAACCCAGAACCTTGCGGCGTTCACTGAATTCGGTAAACCTTTGGGCCTCGTGATAAAGTGACCCGAAAGAGATCGGCAGGCCATCCGCGTAGTTAAGCCGGGTCGTCTTGATCACGGGCGTATCGGTTGCGAGTCTCAGCGCTTCGGCGACCTGTTTCGTGGCCGGGATCGTTTCGGTGTCCAGAAGCGCCCCGCTGATGTCATAGCCCTGGGGTAGCAGGTTGCTATGCAGGCGCGTGCGGGCCCCGATCGTATAGGTGACGTTCGGGGTCGCTTCGACAAAGGTGCCGCGGCCCTGTTCGACGCTTAACCGACCTTCTTTTGCCAACTCGGATATAGCACGCCGGATCGAGTGCCGCCCCGCGCCAAAGATCGCGCCCAGTTCCGCTTCATTTGGCAGCCGGTCACCCGGTTGCAGCACCCCGTCGCGGATATCCCGTTCAATCGTGTCGCGGATATGCCGCCACCTGTCTTTCAGCATTGTCTTGCCATTCGTTCGGATGACTGAACGCTAAGGGCAGACTGGCACAGTTTGATGACATCTGGACTTTGCCTGTTAGATACAGAAAGATCACGTGTCCGACATGAACCCGTTACAGCCGATCAGAACCAGAGCTGTTCCGTTGGCTGGCTCAGTGGGACGAGCACGCCGTCGTCGCGCATGCACCAAGATATGCTTGGCGAGCGCGTATCGGACTAATCCAGCGTTGCGACGCAGGCGAGGTTCAGGTCTCATTTTTCTGCAGTGCCGCGTGATTCACGATCGGAAACCTGTCGTTTATCGGCCATAAGGCCTGTGTCTAGAGCCAGTTGTTGGAGGTACGAGAGTCCGCCTCCAATCACCCCAGAATGTGTACGAGGTTGATAGGTGACGGAACAGGTTTGGTGGTTTGAACCCACGGAGCACCCGGGAATGGATGGGTCCGGGATCAGGCCATGGGCGGATTATGAGCTTGCGACTTTAGCGCCAAAGATACGTAATAGCAAAGTCGCGTTTACCGATGAGGATCGACCGACCGCCCTTTACTTCGACGGTCGCACAACAGCGGAACGCCGTGATAATCCTGGTGACTTCCTATTCACGATGATGGGCGGCCTTTTAATTTCCGAGGCCTTTTTCGATCTGTTGTCCGATTTCGATCTGGGTGAGACACAGATCATTGAATTGCCGCTGTATGATGGCAAACCCATCAACAAGTTTGATTCTGTACCAGATTTGACCAAGCGCCGACCCGGCCGCTGGTTCCTGCTGCATATCATCGCGCGGAAAGACAGTTTTGTGTATGACGCGTCACGCGGTGTTCTGCCGGCAAGCGAGTATGGTTCAAATACGCCAGATGTGCCCTATCCGGAAGATCTCAGCATCGCGGTGGATCGCTCTTCTCTAGAAGGTTGTGACCTGTGGCGCGAAGTGAACTTCAGGCAGAAGTATATATTTCTGTCTGACCGCTTGCGCTCTGCGCTGGCAGCGTCGGATCTGCAGCTCGACAAGCTCAGGTTTCATAAATGCGCGCTTGTCTAAGCAACCTGTGAGCAAAAGACTGGAAGTTTAGTATGGCTAATGGTTTTTCTGTCCAGGTACATCATCTTATTGAAACGTCTAGGCAGCAACTTATCGTAAAGATCTCAACGATCTGTTTGGCGGACAGGATCACAATCGATACCACAGAGACGCACAAAAACACTAAAGTTGTCGTTGTGGCAGACCGGTCGTTGGTAGATCCGTTGGCCTCACTAAGAAATCAGGGCGACGAAAATGCATTCCAAGATGCGGGCATAGGTATTCATAGTCACAATAGCGGTCATGCCGGATATGATGCTTTTCAAGCTGAGCAGTCCCAAAAGCTTTGACGACGGACACGACGGATCAACCGAGCCTTGCCCTTGAGCTAGGGCGGGGGGTTTAAAGCGACCTGAGTAGGCGGTCACTCGGACTCCAGGAGCTTGGGCCAGTCGGTCATGATGCCGTCGGCGCCGTCATTCAGAAATCGGCGGGCCAAAGTGGCGTCATTGATTGTGGCGATGGCCACGTCCAGTCCCGCTGCGTGCATCGCCGCTATGTCGTGCGCTGTCGTCCATTCGGCGTTGCAGTGGATGGCCGACAATCCGAGCACGGCCTTGGCCGCCGAAGGATCGCGCGGCGGGCGCAAGCTGGCCAAACCCAGGTCGATGTCAGGGCGCGTTTCCGCAACCGTGCGCAAAGCCGTTACTGAAAAACTGGTGACCATGATCGGAAATTCCGGTGATGCCGGAAGCAGGTCAGCCACCGCGCATGCGTCGTCGGCATCGATGCCCCAGGTGGCCTTGATCTCCAGGATCAGCCCGAGATCCCTTTCCGCGCAAAGCTCGATTGCACTGGACAAGGTTGGAATGCCTTCGTCGGTCAGGTCGCCGGTCTCAGGATCGCGGGTGCGGAGGGCTCGCACTGTTACCATGTCCGACATAGCCACTGGACCCGCTCCATTGGTCGTCCGTTCGAACGTGTGGTCATGTATCACGATGACACCGCCATCGTTGAGCACCTGGGCATCAAGCTCGATCCAGCGACACCCCGCGGCATGGGCCGCCTCAAAGGCCGCAATCGTGTTTTCCGGCTTTTGAGCCGAGGCGCCACGATGGGCAATGATGGGTCCCGCAGCGGTCATGGTCTTTCCTGTCTGGGTTGAGGCGCTGGCCAGGTTGCTCCGGCCAGCGCGGTCCTGATCAGCGCTCGAGGGCTACATTTTCGATGAACGCCTGACGGATTTCCGTGTTGAACGGGTTGCCCGGCCAGATCGTCTGGAAGGCGCGCATTTCGTTGGGAACCAAGGCGTTGCTGTCGTCTGCATCCGGATGCATCGGGGCGGCGCCAAAGACTTCGTTGAACTTGGTCTGCGTTTCAGCCGAGCTGACCCAGTTCATGAAAACAAGAGCTGCGGCCGGGTTCGGGGCGTTTGCAGGCACGACGTTGTAGTTGCCGCCGCCGTTCATGCCGAACTCAGGGATGTAGAAGGCAATGCGGTCGTCGACTTCGCCCTTGCCCTGAAGGTTGAAAAGGTGGTCTTCCCAGGCTGCCACGGCCACGAATTCGCGGTTGGACAGGCGCACGAGGCTGTCGGTGTTGGATGCGGTGATCACATAGCCCTCTGGATCATCAAGGAACCAGTCCCAGGCCGGCTGAAGCATCACCATCTTGTCTTCGGACACGGCACCGTCAAGGAATTCGGCTTCCGGCAGGTCGGTGACGTGGCGGGCGATGTTCTGGATGAATGACGGGCCGGATCCGCCGTTTTCATAGTTGAAGCCGAACTTGCCGGGCGAGCTTGCGAAGAACGCCTTGAACTCTTCAACCGTCTGCGGCGCGTCTTCGAAGGACAGGACTTCGGGGTCATAGGCGATGCCGGTCTGGTTGCCCCAATAGGCGAAGGCATAGCCCATGCCGTCATAGCCGCCCAGTTCGGTGACCATCTTGGGGCCATTGGGAAGAACATCTGTCAGCGGGCCAACGGTCATCTCGGCGGGGTCGAATAGGTCGATGCGGTCAAGGCCCATGGCCAGAACGTCGATGTCACCCGTATCACGACCGGCTTCTGCAAGGAATTTCTCGATATTACCGTCATGGGTGCCTTCGGGGATCGTGACTTCGATTCCGTATTCGGCGGTGAAGGCGTCAGCGATCTCGCGATACTGGGGCTGGAAATACCAGACGAACCAGCTGACTTCGCCTTCTTCCTTGGCCTGTGCGACGATCTCGTCCCAGGGCTTGGATAGTAGATCCGAGTGACCTCCGGCCGTGGCGCCAGTGACCAGCGCTGCGATGGCAGCAGATACGATAAGGGTGCGGTACATGGTTTCTTTCTCCGGATTGAAGGTGCAGGCGGGCTGCGGATTCATCCTTTGACACCGGCCCGGGCAGGATTGGCGGATTTCAAAAGCCGCTCCAGACCCAGCATCAAAAGGACATTGGGGACCACGAGCACAAGGCTGACAACCGCTGCATTGGGGCGGACGAAGTTATACCCGAGGTAGGAATAGAGGATCGACGGAATGGTCACGAAATTGGGCGCGCCCACGATGAAGGCGATCGCGAATTCCTCGATCGATTGGATGAAAACGATGATGAGCGATGCAAGAATGCCTGGCGCCAAGGCAGGCATGAACGCTACGCGGATACGCGCCCAGGACGAGGCGCCAAGGTCGCGCGCGCCATCGATCAGATCCTGTTGCACGTTCTCGAAGGCGACCGTCATGATCCGGATTGTGTAAGGAAGGAACAGAACGCAATGGGCGATCAGGATCGACAGGAATCGCGAGTAGATCCCAAGCTTAAAAATCAGCGATGAGAAGAAGATCGCAAGGACAAACCCCGGTACAACCAGTGGCAGGAGCGTTGCGACCTGGGCCAGACCCTTGCCTGGGAAGTCGTAGCGGGCAAAGCAATAGGCGGTCGGTGTTGCCAGAAGCAGGGTGATCACCGCAACGGTCGGCGCAAGCAGATAAGAGTTTCGCAACGCCTCAGGCAGCGCGGTGGTCGTCCAAACGTCGACCCAACGCGCAAGCGACAGGCTGGGTGGCAGGATATCAGGGTAGTTCCAACCCGTCTCGGGATCGACCAGTGACCAGACAACAGCCATGGCGAACGGCACGATCAGCCAGATCGTACAGATCACCAAAAGGATACCCATCAGAAGCCGGTTGAGCCCGCTTCCCTTCTGGCGTCGAGAGGGACGCAGCTTTGCTGGTGCAGCGGTTGTGTCGGTCAGGCTTACCATCGTCCCCCCCTCAGCAAGAGCCGCGACGTCATGGCCAGAAGGAGCGATCCGCCAAGGGCAAGGCCCATCAGGCAAACCCCCACGACCGCGGCCTGATTCCAGCGCCCGAAACTGTCTTTAAGAAAGACCATCAGCTGGGACATTGACTGGACGTTGGTGGGGCCCGCCGTCACCTGGAACGCAAAGTCACCCGCGGCCTGGATAAAAATGATGATCAACGCAGCCTGCATGGCAGACACCGACAGAGGTGCGATCACCTTGCGAAAGCGATCCCACGCCCCGGCGCCAAGATCCCGTGCGGCATCAAGGACCTCGTCGGAAATGCCCTGCACCGCGCCGGACAGAAGGAGCAGCGCAAAGGGCATGTTTTTCCAGAGCTGGAGGAACACGACTCCCCACGCTCCGCGATCGTTCTGCATACGGATCGGCTCATCGACGAAGCCAAGCCAGATGAACAACTGGTTGAGGATGCCATGGTAAGCGACGATGTTGATGAACAAAAACGCCGCCACCAAGCCAGGCACGAAAAGCGGGGCCTTGAGCAGGGCGGAGACGACCAGCGACCCGCGAAACGGGCGCCGCAACCAGATCGCGATCGGATAGGCCAGTGCCACGGATCCAATGGCGCTGATGGTGGCGATATAGGCCGAGTACCGGAAGGCGCTGTTGAAGGAGCGGCTGCTGAGAACCTTCTGCCAATGTTCCAGCGAGAACGTGTCCTCGCCCACAAGGTTGAAGAACCCAACGCTCTGCATGAGCGCGACGTAGAAAACCGAGCCGATCATGACGAGGATCAGGCCCAGACCGGGCATGAGCAAGAGCAGGATCGTCCCCGTGCGCCGCCAGTTCATGCAATCTCTCCGGTGACAAAGCGAAGCCGGTCGGGGGGCAGACGAAAGCTAATGCGCGTGTCCGTGGGCATATTCGCATGCGGCAGGTGGAGCCGTTGTTCGGGGGAGCTTCCGACCCGAACATGTAATTCGGTATAAGCGCCCTGATAAGCGCGCTCTACCATCTCGGCGGTGATTGCGCCTTGATCGTCTGGAGCGCAGGGTTCCGCGTCCTCTGGTCGCCAGACAAGATAGCTGGCCGATGCATCGGGCGCGTCATTCACCGCAAGCGTGCCGATGGGCGTGGTCACATAGCCGTTCGCGCCCTTCTCGAACGGAAGCATGTTTGCCGCGCCGATAAAATCTGCGACGAAGGCCGTGGTCGGGCGGTTATAGACGTCCTCGGGCGTTCCGATCTGATCGATGCGCCCGTTGCGCATGACGACGACGCGATCGGACATGGACAAGGCTTCGGACTGGTCATGAGTGACGTAGATCGCCGTGAAGCCGAATTCCTTTTGCAGGCCTCGAATTTCCCGACGCACCTGATCGCGAAGCTTGGCGTCCAGATTGGAAAGCGGTTCGTCGAACAGAACGACCGCAGGCTGCATCGCCAGCGCCCGGGCTAGGGCGACGCGTTGTTGCTGGCCGCCCGACAGCTTGTTGGGCAGTTTGTCGCGATGAGCCTCCAGATCCACTTGGCCAAGAAGCCGTTCCAAGCGCTCGAACCGTTCGGAGCGAGAGACCCGGTTCTGGCGCGGCCCGAAGTCGATGTTGTCGGCAACACTGAGGTGTGGAAACAGCGCGTAGGACTGAAAACACATGGCCATGTCGCGCTTCTCTGGCGGGTTTTCGGTGATGTCCTGTCCGGACAGCTCGATCCGACCACTGGTCGGGATATGAAAACCGGCAATGGTTTTCAAAAGGGTGGTTTTGCCGCATCCCGAAGGGCCGAGCAGCGTCAGAAACTCGCCGCGCGATACGGTCAGATCGATTCCGGTAAGCGCCGCAAAGCCATCCTCGAACACCTTCGAGATGTCCGAAACTACCAAAGCAACCGGCAGATCGACCATGTTTTCCCCACCAATTCCATCTTGAAATCGCCCGGCCGGCGATTAAGTTCACCGCGTGAATATATTGAATTGGATTCCTTTTGATGACGGTCACGCAAAGTCTTGATGACGTTTCGGTACCAAAGGCCCTGCGTCCCATGCGCGAGACGGAGCGTGCGATCCTGGAGTCTATCCGACGGTTTCCAAATCAGAGTCGCGCAGAACTGGCTCAGAGGCTCGACTATTCCAAGGCGTTGCTGACGCAATCTGTGGCCACCTTCATCGAAGAGGGCTGGATCACGGAGGAAAGAGAGCGTGTCCCATCGCGCCGCGGGCAACCCGCGCTGCGCCTGAAGGTTAGAAAAGGCGCAATAGGTGGTCTTGGGCTCAGCCTGTCAACTGGTGGCATACGGGGCGCAATCATCGATCTCAGCGGTGCAATACTTGGGACGGCAGAAAGCCGCGTTAACGCTCAGGACATCGATGAAGGCTCAGCCGCTGCTGTCAGCATTGTCGCAGATCTGCTCCCCGGGGCGGACTGCTTGGCCGGCATTACGGTCTGGGCACCAGCGATGATCAACGAGGCTGGCGAAATTGAAGAAGTAACGCCGACACAAAGCGGAATCGACTTCAATGGGTACCGTAATCTTCTTGAAGAAATATTCGGCGTCTCCGTGGCATTGGAAAGCAAATGCCCTTCGATTGACGAAGCAATGTTCGGAAGCGACCCCGATGCTTTGGTCTTCATGCTTTTTCTGGATTACGGGGTGGGCGGCAGTCTCATCGATGGTCTGCGCGTGTTTCGTGGGGGCTTCGGGCAGGCCGTCAACATAGGTGCGCTTGTTCCAGACAGTGGCATCCGACCGTCACTGCCGGATCTGGCGAGACATCTCGACCTCGCCGATACCGAGCCTGATCCCGCCTTGATCGCCACACTGCTCGATCATCGAGATCAGCGCCTCCGGGACTGGATCCAGTCCCGAGGAAAGGCCTTGTCTGATCCATTAAGCATCGTCGTGCAGTTCTTTAATCCGACCGATGTCGTGCTGAGCGGGATGTTCCCAAGGCCTGTCCTTGAAGGCCTTTTGAAGCAGATAGACCTCACAAAACACGACGTGCCGGGTCGCCTCCCGATAACGAAGCCAAGGCTGCGCATCGCACGCAATGTTGGAGCAACGTCGCTTGCCGCGACAGCCGGTTCGACATCCTTGTTTCGCGTTATGGTCTCAAACGGATCAGGCCGGCCACCGCCTTGACCTATGGGTTGGTAATATCCTGAAGCAACGGTCGGCTTCTGAGATATCGACCCGGTACGATCCGCACATGCCAACCAAGCACTTTCCTCGATCGCGACAGACAAATCCGACTTCTTGGCGATTGGCCTGTCCGATCAGAATATTGCAACAAAGACCGAAGACCAGCCGCTAGAAAGCTGGATGTTGCGCGTTGATCTCGGCAGCCATGGCAAAGGCGGTATCGGGCAGTTGAGGCACGACCTGCCCGTATGAATGGTGCAGTCACGCGGGGCCAGCCTCTCCGCTGGTTTCAGCAGGATCTGATATCAATCAGGCTCAATGATCCAACGGGCTCAAGTTCGGCTTAAGAGGCTAAGATGGGTTAGGCGGCGCCGAAGCGCCGCCTCTCGGTCAATGCCTTGGGGGGACATCGACTGACCGAGGTCTTAGAACATGTCGAACGTCACGCCTTCGAGGATCAGGGTGCTGTTGCTGTCAAGCTCGAGCACCATGTCGCCGTCGGTTTCAGTACCCATGTCACCGAAGAGTTGAGCGAGCGCCTCACCCTCGTAGTTGACCTTGTCCAGCCGCAGGGTATCGACGCCGACCTCGAAATCGGTGATCACGTCCGTGCCCTTTTGCTTGGAACTGATGTCGAACGTGTCCGCGCCTTCGCCGCCCGTCATGGTGTCACTGCCCTGGTGGCCGATGAGGTAGTCGTCCCCTTCGCCGCCGTACATGACGTCATCACCCCTCCGGCCGTTCATCCGGTCGTCGCCGTCGCCGCCATCCATATAGTCGGCGTTGTTGCCAGCACGCAGATGGTCGTTCCCGCCTTCGCCGAGGATCACGTTATCATCACCGTTCGTGAAGAGCCTGTCGTCGCCGTCCGTGCCCACGATGGCGCCATCTGGCGGCAACATTCCCTCAGTCACTTCAGACTCGTCAACTGGTTGATCCGGCCCGTCCGCATCGGGGTCCTCCGGATCGCCAGTTGGCTCTTCGGTCACGGGGTCATCCATTGGCGGCTCGACCGTGGTCGTCCCGTCGGGGCGGGTCCAGGTGATCTCGTCGCTGCTTGGGAACTCTCCGGCGAAGTCGTCGTTCTGCGGCCCGATTGTGCCGGGGGTGCGCAGGTCAAGAACCCGGAACTCTCCTACGGGATTATCCCGCAGCTCCTCCGGCAGACGACCGTTGAGGTTGTCGTCGCTGAGCTCGGGGTAATCCTCCCGGTTCACGTCCAGCTCGATCCGCACCGGGATCGTGCCGATGGAGCCGATCAGTTCCTCGATCATGATCGGCTGGATGACGATGTAGAGCGTGCCGTCGGGTTCTTCATAGAACCCGTAGCGCTCGGCGTGAACCTCCCACCACGAGTTGCTCCGGTCGCGCGGGAAGTTCTCGTCGCCGATCGACAGCGGTGCGACGCCGGGGTTTTCCGAACGCCATTCCCAACTGAAGCCGGTATTGCTGAAGGCGATCTCATGTTCGCCCATTCCATCGGTCTTGGTCAGGTAGATCTGGATGTTCGGCTCGTCCTGCCCGCCGCGATGCCCGGTGACCACGAGGTCGGAACGTTCGACATCCACCTCCGCGCCGAACTCGAAGTCCGGGACCTCCTGCAAGCCTTTCCGGTCGCCGTTGTGCAGGGCGCTGTCGATCAGCTCGACATCGAAGTATTGGATCTTGTTCTTGCCAACAGCAGTCACGACCGGGATGTCATGAATGACACTGTTGACGACATGGACATCCTGCGAGCCGCCGAGCACAAAACCGTCCGCCTCAACGCCGTTTCCGTGGATCAGGATGTCCTTGAAAACATAGGGCTTCTGGTAGATCAGGCTGACAGCCTGGCTATTGCCGACGAATACCGCGCTTTCGACCATGTGCTGGTTGGCATCCATCACCTTGTTGCTACCCTCGGGCCCGGACGTATAGGCCTGATTGTTGCCGTAGAACTCCGTCCCTGAATGTCCGCGGCTATATATCTGTGTGGGCTGCGTGTTGGTCTCGCCGATGAAGGGATCAAATCCGAACTGGTCGGCAAGCACTTCTGGATCAGAGTCTATTAGGCCCGGCCGGGTGTCAGAATTCCGCGTGCCCCGGTTGAAGTTCATGCCGAGGTTGGACCCTGTCACGATGTTGTCCTGCAGCGTGAAGATGTTGGCCGCCATGCCCATGCCGACACCGTTCGAGAAGGTGTCGTTGGTGTCCTCCCGCTCACCCTTCCACGTCTGCCGATGTGTAGCACCTCCCTCGCGGTCGAATTCCTCCGACTCGTCGCGGTTGCCCCGTACACCGGAGACCATGTTGCCGACCCATTCACCGGTCTCGTTGCCGCTTTCAGCGATGATCCCCCCGCCATCGACGCCGTGGACCACGTTGAAGTTGACGTTGGCGTGGCTGTCGTGGTGCACGATGCCCCAACCGGGGCTACCCCAGACCGCGTTGCCCTCCAGCACGGCGGGCTCGTTCTCCCCGCCCGGTTCGGCCACGCCCGCGCGGTGGATGTGCAGCGCGTAGCGGCCCTGGTGGTTCTCGACGTCGAAGGGCGTCTCGGCTGAGCGGTCGTCAATCGGAACCGACTTGTCGGTTCGCCCCATTTCGACAATTTCCATGTTCCGCACCGAGATGTCACTGTTGTGCATGAACATGATGTGGCCGCGATCATCTAGGTCGTCAGGGTTCTCCGACCGCACGAGGACGTTGCGCGTGTGGTTGGCTACCGGAAGTTCGAGACCGTAGCCGTCCGGCAGGTCGTGGTTATAGACCAGCGGTTCGTCGAGACGCACGGTCCCGTCGGGCTCGATCGCGGTGATCGTGCGCACCTCGTCCTGGGAGCCCTCCGCCTTCTGATAGCGCGTGCCCGTGATCACGAGCGTGTCGCCCACCTGCCAGCCATCCGGAACACCATCGAATTGCAGGCTTGCATCGCCGGCCATCGGGTCCTCAATGGCACGGGCGACATCCTCCTTGTCGGCCCCCTCAATTCTCGTCTCACCCATCGAGACGATGCCACGGCCCATTTGCATCGGGTCGACGCCCGGATCGATTGGTCCGTCATCGGCGTGAATCACGATCTCGGTCCGCACATCGGCGGCCACCGGGTCGCCTTCCTCGCCAATCGTTATCAGCGAGGATCCAGTGCCCAGCAGGCTGTCGACAACCATCTTGGTGTCTTCGTCGCGGGCAAAATGCAACTCTCCCGCCACCCCAACAGTGTCGAGACGTGTGTCACTGACCATGTCGTAGTAAACAGAAATACCCTCGGGGATCAGAACGCTTTGACCATCGGTTGGCAGCGTGCCGCCCCAAGTGTCGGGGTCAGACCAGGCACCCATTTGCTGGGCCGTGACGACATCTGGATCGCCTTCAACCGGGATCAACTCCATAAATGCCTTATGCTCACGCTGCATTGACGCATCGGCATTCGGGTTCAGACCACGGCCGCCATGATCATGCCCCATTCCGCCGTGATCCATGCCCGGATCTGCCGATGTGTCGTCCTCGTAGGGTTCGTCAGCCGATCCATACATATCCTCTTCGTCTGGCAGAGGCAGGGCGGAGGCATCCGGGTCGGGCGCCGTCATCACTTCGATGTTATCTGACGAAGCCTCCAGAGCGTCGTTCGAAACCGCTCCATCCTCGATTTCAGCCGAGTCCGACGCATTGGACACCGTGAGGGTAAACCCGGTGTCGCTGCCCTGATGGCCGATGAGGTAGTCGTCCCCTTCGCCGCCGTCGATAACGTCGTCGCCTTTCTGGCCGTTCAACCGGTCGGCGCCGGCACCGCCTTCCATATAGTCGTCGCTGTTGCCAGCACGCAGGTTGTCGTTCCCGTCATCACCAATCGCGACCTTGTCAAAGCTGGCGAGGTCAACAACCGCCCGCTGTTCGACATTCGGTTCAACAGGTTCAACGGGTGTATCAGCAACTGACTCTGGTGCCGGTTCGACACCGGGCTCCTCGACAGCAACAGTTGCGGTGGGTTTCGGAATATCAGTAGGTTGAGTTCCTGAGCTGGGCGCAAGCTCAATTGTAACAGAAGTTTCGAACAGACCTAGAGGTGTAACAACCAAGTCTTCGGCATTTACACCCGGAAGCTCAACGTTAAGGTTCCGATTACCAGAGAAGCTGATCAAGGCACCATCGGCAGTGTTTACGATCTGAATAACATCCTTAATCGGTGTTTCGTCGGGACCGACCGGATAAATCTCGATTACGTCACCGGCGGAAAAGTCTGTGATGACATCCGTTTCGAGATTGTCCTGCGAAACGTTGCGACCGTTGGCGGCGTAGAACGTAAACTTGTCGTTGCCCTCGCCACCGGTCATTACGTCATTTCCGCCATCGCCGAAGAAAGAGTCGTTGCCTTCCCCGCCGAACAGGACGTCGTCTCCGTTGCCCATGGAGAAAATGTCATCACCGTCCTCGCCAAAAACCGTATATGACAGAGCGCTTTCTCCGCCCGAACCCTTGTTTACATTGAAGTAGTCGAAGCCGTCGGTTCCGACCGTTGTTCCGCCTGGTTCCGGAACAATAATCGGGGATGTAGTATCAAGTGTCATGTTTGATCCTTTCATCGGCGAATTATTGAACGTCGCGATGCGGCTCATGTCTAAGAGACTATAGTCATGCATCGAGTTGCTGGGTTCGTGGTGAACCTTCATTTTCTGAGACGGCGCCGCACCGCCGCCTCACTCGGTCTCGGTCGGGGGGGACGTTAAGCGACCATATTTGCGAAATCGTCGACGAAGATGCCTTCGAGCATCACGTCGCTGTTGCCGTCTAGTT
>JBCBKL010000004.1:0-202945 GCA_038521825.1 Pseudomonadota bacterium
CGCCACACGCGAATCCTGCTTTGCCTGAAGGCGCATGCGCATCTCGTACCATCGGATCCGCAGATGAAGTGCGACGAGCTGATTGCTGAGGTTGGCCAATACGTCGACTGCAACTTCGGGAATTGTCGGACGGTCACCGTCCAGTACGCCCTTGGCGAACTTCACAGCGCTTCCGATCCCTTGGGCGATCACAATACCGAACTCGGCCAAAAGGCCTCGTAGCATGTTTCCTAGTTGTGTCCGTTGGCGAACAATCAGATCACGCGCACGGTGCAAGAAGAGGACACCCTGCTGCTCTTCCGACTTGATCGCAACAAACCGCATCGTGGGGCGGGTCACAGCCTCGCAAATCGCCTCGGCATCGGCAGCATCGGATTTGCCGCGTTTGACATAAGGCTTCACATAGTTGGCGGGTATCAAACGAACATCGTGGCCCAGGGCGGAAAGCTGGCGCGCCCAATAATGGCTGGAGCCGCAAGCCTCCATGCCCACGAGACAAGATGGCAGATCTTTAAAGAACGCCAAAAACTGAGCGCGCCGGATCGCACGATTGAAAACGACCGCGCCGTTCTCGGCGACCCCATGAACCTGAATCACGTTCTTGGCCAAATCGACACCAACTGTTGTAACCTGCATTGGGTAGCTCCTTTCCTAGCAGTGATAGACAACTGCACTATGGCGCATTGCGACGCCTGTTGGAGCAGGAGCTATCCACCCCATCGGGTTTGACGGGCCGCTCTGCAGCATCAGAACGGCTTGTTCAACGAAAGCAATGGGCCGAGCGCGTCGCCTAATAGAAACCTGCTCAGAGGTACGACACTTCAGAGCTTCGCAGACATAGACGCGAAATCTCCGAGCCTGCCAAACTACCTATGATCATGACCGGGATACCCTAGTCGAAGGCTATCAGTAGCGAAAACCGCGCGGTTCTGCTACACACTTTGCTACACAATCCGCAACACTCGGAAATCCTGCGCTCAGAAAATTCAATCACTTAAGTGTATGATATAAAACAACTTTCGGGCTTTGTCTCCGCCATCGCCAATTGAATTTGTTGAACATGAGGGAACTTTGGCCAAACTACCCGCAGCCTCAAAGGGGGTCGGAATGGCTGAAAGCCTCGACCCGGACGACTTCGACAATCCACCGGCACCATCGCGATACCGGTTCAATTATCTCTCTACGGAGCGCGTTGGCAACGTCTTGGAGGGCGGAACCGTTCTGTTCACGCAACTCTTGGACACGAACGACACGTTTGAAGTTCGTTCAACGTTCGACTAGCTGGCCGGGCCAAAAAATGCCGGCGGCGGATAGTCAAGCGGCGTTCACGGGTGACGGTTAGGATCTTCTGTCAGCAAAGGACCGATCGGCTTAACGTGTTGAGAGTTCGAGATTCCGCGCAAATTACCAAGCTACGGCACATCTCGTCTCATCGTCCCACATCCGCCCGGCCGTCGACCCAGAATCTGGGTCGGCCAGGTGAAGAAAGGCGGCTATGACATCCTGAACTTTTTCAATTCGGAAGTTCAGATAAAACGACCAGCTCGCCAATGTTTGCCTCTCCTGGTGGAGTTTCTTCGCTCAGCCTCCGAAGAATGGAGATTGCGGCGGGAGATGTAGTCGTAATTTTGTGTTCAAAGTTCTTTTCTGTTGTGAGGTCGCTAACGTCGATCACGCTGATCGGGAGATTACCAACGGCCGAGCGATCCGTTTGGGCACCCAGTCTCGGTCGGCGTCCGGTCAACAACGATGAAATCCGCAAGGCTCGATCCTGCTTGGCAACCATTAGGATGAAAGGTTGGGGCAGCTTCGAGATGCTCTGCGCTTGCGTTCGGAATACTTCACCGTCGATATCGGGTGCCATCAGGACGACGCCACCAATGCTGTTTGCGATATCCAGGGACCCTTTGAGTTCAATCTGGCGGAGTGTTTCCATGACCAACTGGCTGCCCATGGAATGGGCCATCAACACGACCTTTCGGTTCGGGTCTCGAGAGAGATCCATAATGGTCTGCTCAAGCAGATCACGGGACACCAGCACGCTGTCGCGATCATAGACATAACCGGCCGTCACGCCCGCTGATGGCCATGAAAACAGAACGACCGGCATGGGAAAGGCAAAGTCTTCTGCGATTTGCGCCATTTGATAGACAGCCTCGGCATGACGTGTGTTGTAGCCATGGACAAATACCAAGGTTTCGTTTTGACGACTGACGTCTGACCGGGCGACCGCCCGGGTGAAACTGGCCGGTGTCTCAAAGTCTGCCTGACCTACGGTAACAAAGTCGGTTCGGGTGTCGGGCTCACCTTTCGGCCATTCAATCTGGCCAGGTTGATGGGTCGGCGGAATTGAGACATCAAGTTTCTGGTATCTAACCTGCTCTGGACGGGGTGGAGTACCTTGGCTGGTGGCTTGGATGTCGCTGCGAAAATTCACCGTCCATATGTTTCTGATCGTGCCGACGTCGTCCGCCGGTGCAAACTGTAACGTCCCTCTTTCCGAGCAACTGGCCGTCAGCAGAGTTGTAAGCAGTAGCAGGTGAATGAAACGCATCAAGCAGCCTTTCTCGTGGCGTATTGGGCAAGTGATGTTTGCCGAATTACAGATCGAGTTTGTCGGTCACTTCACAATGCAAAGACAACTCTCGCAAAAAGAAACCATCAACCTCAGAGAAACGATCCTCTGTCAGCGGTGCAAGGGTATCGGACGGTATCTCGGTGGCCAGATCGATGTCCTGCCCAAAACGGAAGCGGGGGGCCGCAATCATCACGCCGGAGCCGTCACTGCGTTTAGTCTTTGAAGCTCCGGCGTGCCACACAGTGCAAGACCCAAGGCAAAGATAACGTCTCCTAAGGCTGCCGGAACCAGTCCTAGGGCGGGCCTTGGCTTTGGTGCCGCACCCCGAGCGACGCGGTTCGCGTTCAAAATGCTGAAGCGTTGTGCCATAATTGTTGGCACTTGCGTTAGGCTTGGTCAAACTGGTTCAGTCACATCCGGGTTTTGGATGCTTAGCAAGTCGCTGTCGCTGAACAGCCTATCAGGGCTGGAGGTCGCGGATGAGGAGCTTGGGCTGTTCGAATGCGCACTTTCCAAGATTGGGCGTATAAGTGTTTTACAGCCAAAACCCGGCGCAAATGCTGCACTGCGGTAGACGTAATGCTGCGGCTGCAATATCTTTGATGCTGACTCATCAGCGAAAAGATATTTCCGTGTTTGACCTTTCCGGACACCGCGCTTTGGTCATTGGCGTGGCGAACGATCAATCGATTGCTTGGGGCTGCGCCAAAGCCTTCCATGCCATGGGTTGCGAACTGGGTATCACCTACCTCAACGAAAAAGCCGAACCGCATGTGCGCCCTTTGGCCGAGAGCCTCAACGCCTCGATCATCGAACCGCTCGATGTGGCGAACGAAAATGAGCTGGATGCCGTTTTTGAAACCATCCGCGACAGATGGGGCGCGCTCGATGTCCTACTTCATTCCATCGCGTACTGTCCAAGGGATGATCTGCACGGGCGTGTGATTGATACGTCGGCGGCAGGTTTCGCACAGGCCATGGACATCTCGGTTCACTCCTTTCTACGCATGATCCGCCGCGCCGAACCGCTGATGACAGTGGGTGGTACCTGTCTCACCGTGAGCTTCTATGGTTCAGAGAAGGTCGTCGAAGATTACAACATCATGGGTCCGGTCAAGGCTGCCCTGGAAGCAGTGACGCGCTACGCAGCCGCAGAACTGGGGGGCAAGGGCATTTCGGTTCACGCGCTGTCTCCTGGTCCGCTCGCCACGCGGGCGGCCAGCGGGATCGCGCATTTCGATGACATGCTTGCGCGCACCGCGGCCAAGGCGCCGACCGGGACCTTGGCAACGATCGAGGATGTGGGCGCATATGCCGCCTTTCTCGCCAGTGACGAGGCAAAAAACGTTACCGGGGTCGTTCATCCTATTGACGGTGGATATCAGATCATTGGCTAGAGGCTAAACCGATGCAACGTACAGCGGACCACTCCTTGCAAGACCTGGCACGAGACATCGAACTTCAATCCCATTTCATGTCGACGGTTGCCAGCAAACGGACCGAAGCTGCGGTTGAAAGCGCCGCGCGCTCGATGGATTTTCTCGGCAATGCGGCCTCCGAGATTACCAAAAACATGTTGGCCTTCTCATCGCCGTTCGCGCTTGCGGGTGCGTGGCGGGCATATCTGCGCGACGCGGCCGAACGTGCTGTCTTGACGGCCGATACACTGCGCCAGTGGAGCGACATGCAGATCGAGCACCAGAATGCCGGCGCCCCGCCGGTCCTGATCTATGACTATGAGGTGGTAATGGAGGGCGCCCACCTGCCACGACCCAGCAACTACGTCTTGTTGCGGATCGTGCCGCCGCAAGGTCAAAGCGTGGTCGATACCAAGCGACCCTATTGCATTATCGACCCACGGGCGGGGCATGGCCCCGGCATCGGCGGCTTCAAGGCGGAAAGCCAGGTCGGTGTCGCGCTCGAAGACGGGCACCCGGTCTACTTCGTGGCATTTCGCCAAAACCCAGAGCCTGACCAGACCATCGCCGACGTCACGCATTCGGAGGCCGCCTTTGTCGCGGAGATAAAGCGGCGCCATCCTGATGCGCCACCTCCCGTTGTTGTCGGCAATTGCCAAGGCGGGTGGGCAACGGCCGTCCTGGCTGCAACACATCCTGAACTGACGGGGCCCATCATACTAAACGGTGCGCCCATGTCTTATTGGGGCGGAAAGCTGGGCCAGCACCCGATGCGTTACGCGGGCGGGCTGATGGGCGGCGTGACACCAGCACTGCTCGCGTCGGATTTGGGCGGCGGCATCTTTGACGGCGCCGATCTTGTGGTGAACTTTGAGGCGCAGAACCCCGGGCGCACATGGTTTCGCAAATACTATGATCTCTTTCGTGACGTAGATAACGGGCCAGCGCGGTTTCTTGAATTTGAGAGATGGTGGACGTCGTTCTATTTACTGTCACGGGAAGAGATCCGATGGATTGTCGAAAACCTGTTCGTCGGAAACCGGCTCGCCAAGAACGAGGCGCGACTTGAACCGGGTGTGCCGATTGACCTTAAGGCGATCAGGGCGCCAATCATTTGTTTCGCCTCCCATGGTGACAACATTACTCCGCCCGCTCAGGCGCTGAACTGGATCCTCGACACCTACGCCAACGCCGAGGAGATCGAGGTAAGCGGTCAACGGATCATCTATGCGGTGCACGAGAAGGTTGGACACCTCGGCATCTTCGTTTCGTCCTCCGTCGCGCGGCGCGAGCATCATGAGTTTGTCTCGACCCTCAAAACCATCGAGGCCTTTGCGCCGGGCCTGTACGAAATGCTCATCGACGATACCGGGGACACCATCGAGGTGAGTTTCGCCAAACGCAGCTTTGGCGATATCCTCGACGTGACGGGTTTGCGGCGGGACGAAGCCGCATTTGCTGGTGTGGCCAGGGCCTCGGAAGCGTTGGCCGAAGTCTACGACAGCACCGCGGCGCCGGTCATTTCGCGCAGGGTCGATCCCAAAGCCGCAAGCCGGCTGCGAGATCTGCATCCGGCCCGTGCCGGTCGCCGTGCCTTCGCCAGCAAAAACCCAGCTATGCATCCGGTCGCCTTGGTTGCGTCCCATATATCCGCTGACAGACATCCGGTTGATGCCAGAAACCCGTTTCTGATGGCCGAGCGGATGTGGGCTGATATGACCGAAATTGGACTCAACGCGATGCGAGACGTCAACGAAGCGGCATCCGAGCTTTCCTTTTTCTCTGTCTGGGCGGCGCCGTGGGCCATCGCTTACGGCAAGCCCCTAGATCACACCCGGCGCCCGACGCCGGCGCAAGAACTGGCGCCGGTTATCGAAGCCGCAGTGGCGCGTTGCCGCGACGGCGGTCTGGCCGCCGGGATCGTCCGACTTCTCATTCTGCTTGCAGGCACGCGCAGCAGTGTTCGGTTGGATCGGTTGGCACGATCTTCGGCGGCGCTTTCGACCCGGGCCCCCTTCAACAATATGCAACCTGCGGACCGCGCCGAACTGATCCACCAACAGCAGATGATCGTTCGCTTTGCGCGCGATGCTGCCATCGAAAGTCTGCCAAACCTGATCGCAACGGCAGCTGAACGAAAAACCGCGCGGGAGATTCTGGCGTTTGTGTTGGGTGACCCCGAAGGCATGGCACCGAAAACTAAAGAGGCATGGGCTAAAATTGTCGCGTTTCTCGACGACAAACCTCAAGCCGCCGCAGAATGATGGGAAAAAGTGCCTCCGGGCGAACTCATGATCTTTGCTCAGCTTGAGATCACTCGTCTTAGCCGCAATGACGTATTCATCTTGGGTGCGCCGAAACAGGGTCTGAGATGACCTGCTTATGAGATCGAAGATAAGTCTCTGATGGAGCAGGCTGACCGAGGCATCAACCTCGTCGAATGCGTCCTGTCGCAGATAGATCATTTCGACGAACAGGGCCCTTTGCCAGCTCATATAGTCATCGACGGTCACGCCTTGCTCGCCGGTCACTTGCATCATCTGGCCCATCTGTTTGCCTCGTTCCAAATGGGCCTACAGTCCCTTGACCTTGTCGATCCAGTCGGCGTCGATGCTTTTGGCATTTCCGCCTTGAGATGACTTGGGACAAGGCGGCTTGATCTATAGCGGAGGCCCTGTTTCGTTATGGTTTCGGTCTGGGCCGCGGTCTGGCGATGCAGCAAGCGGCGTATCTCGATGGTGTTTTCATTGACCTGCCTTCTTCTTAGGGGCCCCGCCGCAACCGAAGTAGACATCGGCGGGCGTAAGTTTGCCGGGGTTCTCGTGTTGGCGTTTGTGGCTGTAATGGTCGATGAAGTCGGCGATCGCCCGCTCGAACTCCCCCGGCAGGCAATAGTTCTCGAGCAGGATGCGGTTTTTGGGAGCTGGTGCCAGCGCTCGATCTTGCCCTGCATCAGCGGATGGTTGTGCGCGCCGCGGGCATGGTCCATGCCTTGATCGTCCAGCCAAGTTGCCAGATCGCTGGGGATGTAAGACGAGCCGTTGTCCGAGAGCAGTCGTGGGCGGCGCGCGACGGTGGTGCGGTCGCATCCTGATGCAATCAAGGCGTCTACCAGAGCTGCTGTTACATCGTTGGCTTTCACCGTCGTGCAGAGAGGCCATAAGACGACGTAGCGGCTGTAGTGGTCGAGGATCTTCGAGAGATAAAACCCTTCCCAACCAATGACCTTGAGGTAAGTAAAGTTGGTCCGCCAAAGCCCGTTCGGCCCCGTTGTCTTGCCGTGGAACTCGTTCGCCGCCTTGATCAGGTGGAGGGCCGGGGTGGGGATGAGGTTCTCTTCTTTCAAGATACGATATACTGAAGCCTCCGAGACGAAGTGCTTTCTGCTGTCGGTGAAGCGGACCGCCGCCAACTGGCGCAGCGATAGCTTCGGCTCATCCAGGGCGACCAGCCAATCCCGTTGTACTGCTGGACGCCGGAATGGGTAGATGAGGCCTGTGATGTCAAACCGATTGACGAACCAGCACACTACGAAGACTGCGAGAACCATAAACCCTGCGCTGAGGATTGGCCGGAGACTTCTAAGTTCGATTTTGCGAGTTCCGAGGCTACGATCCACGTCACCTTTTCGAAGTCTCTAGAAGAGCGTAACCCGCCTGTGGCCAAGTTCCTCCGCCAGATGCAGCTTGTCCCGGCTGTCGTTAACCGGTGCATCCTTCAGATTGGCCGTGACGAAGAAGATCCGCCCGATGTCGCCGAACAGTGGGTGGCGAAAAGCATGGATGTCGTTAACGGTTGGACTAACCGGCGCGTCCGTACAACTGCTCGACGCGGCCACCCAACCTGCGTCGAGGCACACCGAAGTAGCCATTTCTTGATCCGCATGTGCGGAATGAATGGCAGTCAGTCATCGATCGCATCCGACGGACCCGCTCCAGCAGATCGAGAGACAGCACTCTCCGGGACAAAGGTCGCGTTGGCACGTACCTCCAGCGCTCGCCAGTCGTCGTCTCGAAGTGTTCTGGATTTAGTTGACGCCGCGTGCGTCGATGCCGCGGTGACCGTCGCACGCACCATGATTTCAGTCGCGATGATCGGCCAAGCGTCGGGTGCCTTGAGCACGGACAGACCTTCAGCCTGACATACCAAACATGCGCCGGGCCAACGCAGTTCATAGGACCGGCCAGAAGCCCGCGCCGCCATCAATAAGGGTGCGGTCAGCAGGATCGGGGCGGCGATGGCGTCGAACGCAACGGGTTCGCCCGCATCGATCTCGTGGATCCTGTCCGAGAGGCGCGCGACGGCAACAAGACCGCAGAGCGCCTCGCTACCTTTGCAACCAGCGCAGTTTCGGGGTGTATCGAATAACCTGGCGAGGGCCTGCACACCCGGCAGGTCGTGGGCTTCAAGTATCCGGGCCGCTTCGCCCGCCTCTTCGGCAAGACCCCATTGGCAGCCTGTACCGCGCGCCGCCATCTTTGCTGTCGCGGCGATCTCCGAAAGCGTTCGGCTGACCATCACCTAGCGACTGTCGGCATGATCCAGTCATCCTCTGGCATCTGATGCAGTTCATGCGGGTAGGGGGCGCTCTGAAACATTGTAATCCGCAACCACCGATCCGAGCGCGGATCAAACCGGGTGGCGCCGAAGAATGCGAGCTTGCAGCGCAGCATATCAATCGGTCGCATCTCGGCGTCGATCAGGTTGTCGCGTATCTCGGCATAGGGCGCCGCGGCAACGATCTGGGCACGTCGGACCATCCGGCGATGCTCCGGCGCCTCGGCAAGAAGGCTTGCAACATTTTCATCGCGGGGGCGAGATCGCAGCGTTTCCCAAAGTGAAGCGGCGGCCCGGGCCACGTCCAGTGGTTGTTCAAGTTCGCCGCCAGCCTCCAGCGCTCGCTCACCCAGACGGGGTTCCCGCTTGGCAGCCGATGTATACCAAAAGCGTGCGCAGGCCTTTTCATCGGCGTAATCCGTCGAAAGAGCCCAGCCATAATATGTGTGAAGCGCGGCACACAATTCCGCAATTGTCTGGTCACCTGCGATCTGAAAGGCCGCACTTTCGTCTACCGACATAGCATCGGCAAGATCGTCAACCAGATCGCTATGCGGTTCTAGGATGAGCGAACCCAACAACTCCTGCCCATCCACAGACAGCGCTTCACGGGACCAATCGATCAACTGGTCCCAAGGCAGCGGTTGGTCCAGGGCACCCTTGGCCAAGTGCTCAGAAACAAGCGCGCAGTCTGCCTTTAGACTCTCGACCCGACGCAAGGTTTCAGGATCGGTGCTGCGCCAACTGGTGAGGGCCGCCTGCGTTCGGCGCACTAAGCCAGAAAGCAGCGCGGCATCGGATGGGCGGGCGTGCTTCAGGCCGCGCACTCGTGCAATCGCGGTTTCTCTTGCCGAGATCCACGCATTCAGTAGCGTCGGATGATTGACGAGGAAAGGCGCCATGCCAAGGCCAGTTGAATTGCCAATGCCGAAGGTTCGGCGCAGATCCGGGTCAAGCGGGACTGCCGCCGACTCTCCTTTGACGCGTGCAAGGTGTTCCGCCAGGTCGACAACGAACGTGCGGATCAACCAGACTGCCAGCATCTCGGCCCGGAACGGCCCCCCCATTACGGGCCGCCCCGAGAGCGCTGCATGGTCGGCTGCTCCGAACTTGCCCGAGCCATAGACGGCGGTGGTGCGCATCAAATAGCCAACCTCGGCCACGCGATCCAGATCCGGTTGCCGACCGGTCGATAGACGCTCGACCACATGATCCCAGAGGCGTACCGATCGATTGGCACGCGACAGAACAAGCTCCGCATCGCTGACCCGGCCGGCCTCCTGCAGTGGAACGTTTTTGGATAGGCGCGCGATATCGTCCTGCGACGGTGTGCCATCGACCAGCGCAAACGTGGCGTCCCACGCCTCTGCGATGACCCGATCCGAGCGTTGATCATCGGGCAGATCGTGGGCGAACGCGACCAGCGAATAGCTGCGGCGCGGCCCGGTGACGCGATACACGGCATGGCCGGTCCCGTCATCGCCGATCGCCCAAACGGGCCGATCGAAGCACCAGCCTTCGCGACGCAGCTTGCGCAACAGGACCCGCATAAAGCTTAGCCGGGTCTGATGCGCCGCGCCCAAACGCGCCAGCCGCATGACCATATCGGGCGGCCGAAGCTCCATCACGCCCGCCCGAAACTGGTCTCGAAGAATTCGAGCCAGTTGTCACCCATTATCCCGTCGACTTCGGATTGTGAAAATCCAGCAGCCAAGAGACCGACGGTGAGGTTTGGAAAATCGCGGTTGTCCCGAAACCAAGGCGGCTGGGGCGGAAAGCCTGGCGCCGATGCAGACCCTTCGCCATAGTCGACCTGCTTGGTCCATCGGCCCATCCGCATCCATTCAACGACATGATCGGGCTGGTCCTGACACAGATCGCTGCCGATGCCCAATCGCTCCGCCCCCGTCACTTCGGCCGTGCGGGCTACCATCTGGCAAAAGTCCTCGATCGTGCAGTCGGACCCGTTTCGCAGGTGGTGGGGATAAAGCGAAAATCCCAGCATGCCACCGGTTTCGGCCAGCGCCCGCAGGACCGTTTCTGACTTGTTTCGTTTGGCTGGATGCCAAGCGGCCGGGTTGGCGTGGGTTATCGCGATCGGGCGCGCAGACCGTTCGATCGCATCCAGCGTCGAGCGTTCGGACGAGTGGCTCATGTCGATCACCAGCCCGACCCGATTCATCTCGGCCACAACCTCCCGGCCCATGCGGGTCAGCCCAGGGTCTTCATCCTCATAGCACCCGGTCGCGAGCAGCGATTGGTTGTTGTAGCTGAGCTGCA
Source organism: Pseudomonadota bacterium (assembly GCA_038521825.1). Taxonomy (GTDB): domain Bacteria; phylum Pseudomonadota; class Alphaproteobacteria; order Rhodobacterales; family Rhodobacteraceae; genus JBCBKL01. The sequence continues at coordinate 10,834 of JBCBKL010000004.1, forward strand.
TGAAGCGCACGCCGAGGCTGTGGCAGATTTCGACGAGGCCAATATCGTCCTCGATCGGGGCGGGGGTTTGCAGGCCAAACAAGATGCCTGTTCGCCCAGCCTGTCGGGCCGCGCGAATATCCGAGGCGCTGCTGGCATGAACGATCAGGTCAGGGAACCGTTCAAAGTGTCGGTTCCATGCCGAGATGTTGGCGACCATCTCGCGAAAGGTCTCGTGGTAGGCGATGGTGACATGGACGGCGTCCAGCCCGCCTGTACGCATCTGGCGGAAAATCTTTTCTGACCAGTTAGCGTATTGCAGCGCGTCGATGCGAAAACCGTTTGCCATAAACGCAGTCTGGGCAAAAAAAGCCAGCGATAGCAATGGTCTTGCGCATTTAGTCGCCCGGGACGGGTCGCTTCTGACGGTCTGACCGATGTGGCCGGTCTCCTCGAACCCGAGCAGAACCTGGTGATTTCCCGAGAGCTGATGTTGCAGGCCTTTCTACCGTTGGTAAGAGAAACATTTGATCTTTGCGACCGCAGCGTGAAAATGGTCAACGCTGACAACAGCAAGGTTGATGTTCTCAACCTCTGCGCTGCGGGTCTATGACCCGGGTCGGGCGCAAGTCAGCGATGAGGTGTATGTAACGCAGTCGTTTGGTTAAGCGGAGATTTCAGACCGAGAAAGTGATTTAAGAATGAAGGCCCCTTTATCGACAAAAGGCAGATCCGGGTCTTGATCGACCGCTGGCTGATCGCGCGGGTTGGGGGTCTGCGCTAATTTGTGTTTTGATTTGGAGTCTTGAGAGACAGATGACCGGTTTCAGGGCATGGCTCAAAAGCGTGGCACTTGATGCGCATTACGATCAGTTCGTTTCGAACTCCATCGATCTTGATGTGATCACCGAGCTGACTGAGAACGACCTTGCCGAACTCGGTTTCGATCTGGGTGACCGCAAACGGATCATGCGGGCAATCAATGACCTGCGAAACTCAAAGGTGACGTCACCGACGTCTGGCATCCAAAGGGATGTGACAACCCTGAACACTGGCGTCGCAAGCAATGACGCCTCAGAACGGCGGCAGCTTACTCTGATGTTCGTCGACCTCGTTGGCTCAACCGAAATGGCGACCGCGCTGGATCTCGAAGACTATACCGAAGCGCTCCATCTTTACCAAAACTGCTGCCAGGACATCGTCCGGGCTAGATACGGACATGTCGCTAATATGATCGGCGACGGTATCGTCTGCTATTTCGGCTACCCCAAGGTCGAAGAGAACGATGCCGAACGTGCTGTCTTTGCTGCCCTCGAAATCTGCAGCGCCGTATCACGGCTGCGGGCCAGCGACGGCAGGGCCTTGCAGGTTCGGATTGGCATCTCGTCGGGCGACGTCGTGGTGGATCACAACACGCTGCACGGGGGGCTGGCCCTTGGCGAAGTTCCCAATCTTGCTGCGCGCGTCGAGGCCATTACCGAACCCGGCACCGTCGCCATCAGCGACTCGACCAAGCAATTGATCGGCGACAACATCACGTGCGAATGGATGGGACGGCACAAGCTCAAGGGATTTGAGGAAGAGATCGGGATCTGGCAGGTGCTGGCAGTCGGGGGGATCCATCTGCGGTTTCAGGCTAGACGGGGTGGTCAGCGAACCCCTTTGGTGAACCGCGTGGACGAGCTGCATCTTCTCGACCGCCAGTGGCAGTTGGCCAGGGAAGGGCGTGGACGCGCTGTCATGCTGTCGGGCGAGGCGGGCATTGGGAAATCGCGGCTGGTTGAGGCAATCAGGGAACAGCAATCTGCCGAGAATTGCATTAGCCTTGGCTTTCAGTGCCTGCCCAACCACGAAACCAGCCCATATTTTCCCGTAATATCGTTTCTCGTTCACTTGGCGGGTATCGACCGCTCGGACGATCCTCCAACGAGGCTGTCAAAACTGAGGCAGCTGGTCTCTAGCTGGTTTGCAGGGGCGGAACACACCGTCGAGGTGCTGGCGAGCCTTCTTTCGCTTCCGAGCGAGACTACTGCGCAGGATGATGGCGACAAGACCCCTGAGCAATCGAAGGAACGACTTCAGGAAACACTGATCGAAACCGTTCTTACCCTGTCCGAGCGCCAACCGGTGTTGCTGCTCTTTGAAGACATCCATTGGATCGATCCATCGACAGAAGAGGTGATCGACCTCTTGATCGACCGGCTGGACACGGCCCGGGTTCTCGTCGTCTGTACCTTTCGGCCTCAATACCGCCCGCGCTGGACGGGTCTTGCCGGGGTGACATCTCTCACGTTGCCCCGTCTCGATAACGAGCATATGGGCGAGATGCTCGACAATCTGATCGACACCAAGGACGTCTCCTTGGATATACAGGCACAAATTCTGTCCAAGACGGATGGCATCCCGCTTTTTATGGAAGAGATGACGCGCCTCGTGCGGGATCGTTATGCCGGCGCCGCGCAGAATGCGTCGCTGACCCTGCCGACAACACTGAAAGAGCTGCTGCAGGCCACGATTGACAGGATCGATCCGGCGCGGGCGCTGTTGCCCATTTGCGCGGCAATTGGCAACAATATCATGCCAGCAATGGTCCATGCGACCATGGACACCGCTGATTACAATACGCAGGGCGCGATCGATCAACTGGTCGAGGAACAGATATTGGTACCGCGCGGCAGCGGTTCAAACAGCGTTTATTCGTTTCGACATTCCCTGATTCGTGAGGCGGCATATGAACTGATGCTGCCCAGCCGCGTGCGCCGCTTGCACAGGCGCATCGCCGAGGTCATGTCGAGCGCGTTCGCCGATCTGGCAAGCGACCAGCCCGAGGTTCTGGCCCAGCATTATTCCCTTGCTCAGATGCCAGCGAAAGCGCGGGATGCCTGGCGCAAGGCGGCGGATGTTTCCATGCGGCGCTCGGCGACCGAAGAGACCATTCAGCACCTTAGGGCGGCGCTTGGTGAGAACGACAAGCTCGATGACAAAAGCGAGCAGATCGAGCAGGAGATCCTGCTGCGAAAAAAGCTCAACCTGGCGCTCGACACGCGTGCATTTGGATCGAAAGAGGTGGTCGAGAATTTTCGGCGACTCTACGCTCTTATTGGCGAGTCCGATGCGGAATCAAAGGATTCCTTTCTCGCCCTGCATGTCCAGTTTGGCGCGCAGATGATGTATGCCGATCCGCAAAGCGCATTGGTCCTTTGTGATGACTTGGATCGGATCGCGGCACGCACCAGTGACCCGACCATGCAAACCATTGCCGCGCATGACGCGGCGATGTGCGATTTCATGCTCGGTAACCTGGAAGAGGCGCTGGCAGGCTTTGATCGCGCGCTCGCGCTGCGGTCGCTAACATCTCGGAACACCGTTCTTGCGTATCATGCTGCCGACGTTGGGGTCGTCGATATTGCGATGCGGGCCTGGGCGCGGGCGTTGCTTGAGGGTGACAATGCAGACGTCCGGGCCGAACTGGAGGCGGCGACCGCCGAAGCCCGGGCAGAGCCGCACGAATTCTCGCGCTGCTTCGGGCTCAACATTCTTGCCACCGCCTTTCAGGTGCTGGGTGACAGCGCAACCCTTCTCGATCTTGTGGCCGAGGCGTTGGTTATCAGCCAAAAACACCGATTCCGCTATTGGGATGCCTGGAGCGGCATATTGCGGGGCTGGGCGCGTGCCCATCGGGGTGAGTATGCTGCCGGAACGGCCGAGCTGTTGGTGGGCATCGACAACTATCTTGCGACTGGATCGACGCAGATCATTCTCTATGCCCGTACCCTGCTCGCAGACACGTACAGGATGGCGGGTGCCGTCGAACGCGGGTTGCTTGCCATTGAGCAGGTGCGGGAGGACGAAAAGACGCTATCGGTTCGTTATCAATCCCCCCTTACGGATCGCATTGAGGCAGGGCTGCGCAAGCTCAAAGCTTGATCTATTGGGCGTAGGAAAGCTGATCGTAAGGGGCAACCGGCTGGCCAAACCTTGAAAAAATAGCAGGGTTCTGCCATAGATTGGGTACATTTTTCATTGGTAATTCAGTTTCGGGCATTCTGCTCAACCTCCCTTTTTTGTATTAACTGAATTGGAACAAACCGATGCTTACAAAACATTTGATCCACCGCTTTTTTGGCGGTTTCGCGCTCGCGGCTTTAACGTGCGCTCCGGTCCTCGCTTTTGATCTCGTTTCCGAAGACGGTACTGTGACCTTCGATGAAGCCGGAAACCCGATCTATTCAGGTGGCGAGGAGCTTTTTGATTTCAATCATCATCGTATTGCTAACCCGGACGATCCGGAGAATTTGCTGTTCGGCAGCTCTCCCGAATTACAGTCGCTCGACCCTATTGAGATCTTTTCGCAATACGAGGGCAACCGGGTTTTGGAGGCGCCCGGTTTCGATGCCTTGATGAAGCAATCTGCGGGCGGCGGTATCGCGGCATCATTTTCCGATATGGTGCTGATGGAAATTGCTGTCCTCCAAAGAAACTGCGTTACAAACGGGGCACCCGTCGAGGACGCAACAATCAAGCCAGTCTATAGCAGCTTGCGCCTTCATACCAATCCCATCCGCACGAGCGCCACGTTAGAGGTCTTTTCCTACAAGCGGCTGACGTGCACGGAAGGCGATCAGAACATTGACATTCCACTGATCCGAAGATGGGTCATGTCCATCGAGGACGGCCTCCAAGAGGGCGAAATCGACGGCGAAATCGGCGGCGTCAAGATGAAGTACAAGATGTTTGCGCGCGGAGAGGATATCGAGCTGGTCGCCTACTATTCCAACCTGACGCTAACGGGTAAACGGTGGCGGCCGACGATGCGGCTGATTTCGGGTTTCGATGAGTTCGGCAATGTGGACCCGCGTGACAAATACTACGATCGTGACGCGGCGAGTTGTGTAGATATCGACTTTAGGGACAAGCCGCCAAACGATACGACGATCTGGTCGGTCGCGCCCAGCGACATGCAGTTTTGCGCCCGCGGTTGCATTCCGGGGGATCTGAGCGCAACCAAATAGAGGTATGGGACCGAGGTCAGCCTTTGACAGCCCCGTCGCTTAATCCACTGACCAGATAGCGCTGAGCGATCAGAAAAACGATCGTGATGGGCAGGCCGGACAGGATCGCCGCAGCTGCGAAGTCACCCCAGAGATACTTGAACTCGTTCAGGTACAGGCGGCTGCCGACGGCCAGCGTCATCTTTTCCTCGGATCGGATCAGGACCGAGGCAATCGGGTAGTCATTGATGAACCCTATGAAAGCCAGCACGAAAACCACCGACATGATCGGCGTTGCCAAAGGTAGAAAGATGTGTCGAAAGGTTTGCCACGGCGTCGCCCCGTCGATCATCGCGGCCTTGTCGAGAGCGGTATCGATGCTGTCGAAATAGCCTTTGATCGTCCAGATATGCAGCGTCACGCCAGCCAGATAGATCAAGATCAGTGCCACATGCGAGTTCAGCCCGAGGATTGGTGTCACCTCGCCCAAGGCATCGAAGATGGCATAGATCGCGACCAGTGCCAGTGTGGTTGGAAACATCTGGATCAGGAACAAACCGTCCAGCATCGCCGATTTGCCTTTGATCCGGATGCGGCTGAACGCGTAGGCCGAGATCGTTGCGATGGCCAGCACTCCAAAGCCGGCGATGAGCCCAACCTTGATCGAGTTCCACATCCACAGAAGAACCGGGTAGGGCGGCTCGACCACCGTCCCATCCGGGCGCGTATAGTCAAATCCAAAGGCAAGCACCCAGTGTTCGAGGGTTGGATTTTCGGGGATGATGGACCCGACTGCGAAATTGCCCTCGCGGAACGAGATCGAGAGCACCACCACGAACGGGAACAGGATCAACGCTAGAAAGCAGATCATGAATCCGTGGGCGAGGATCTTCTTGATCAGCAGATCGCTTGGACGTTCGACGATCATGCTGGACCCCTCGCGCCCAAGGCGGCTGATAGTCTGGCGAAAGTCACGGGCCGGATGCTCATATCATGCTCTCCCTGACCGCTTCTCGGCCGCACGGCGCATGGCAACGAAGTTTGCGTACGAGATGGCGGCGACTACAACGAAGATCAGCAATGTGATTGCACCGGCAAGGCCGAATTGCTGCCCGGCATTGTCAAAGGCCAGGCGGTAGGTGAAGCTAGCCAGAATATCGGTCTCACCTGCCGGGATTGCGGTGCCGGGGATATCGGGCAGGCCGCGTGTTAGCAGAAAGATCAGCACCAGGTTGTTGAAGTTGAACGCAAAGCTCGCAATCAGCAATGGCAGGAAGGGCGGGATGATCTGGGGCAGCGTGATTGTGAAAAAGACACGCAGGCTGCTTGCCCCTTCCAGGGCCGCGGCCTTCTTATGATCTGACGGCACCGCCTGAAGGAACCCCATGGCCAGCAGCATCATGTAGGGATAGCCAAGCCAAGTATTCACGATCAGGACCATCGTGCGGGCAAGGGTGCCGTCCGAGAACCAGTTCGGACGGATACCGAACAGCGCTTCGAGGATCAGGTTTATCTCGCCAAAATTCTGATTGAAAAGCCCCTTGAAAACGAGGATCGAGATAAAGGCCGGCACCGCATAGGGCAGGATCAGGAGGATCCGGTAGGCGGCTTTGTACCGAAGATGCGGCCATTGCAGGATCACCGCCAGCGTCAACCCAACGGCAAAGGTCAGGCCAACGGATGCGAAGGCGAAAAAGAAGGTCCATAGAAAGACCCTGACCATGGGTTCCCGAATGCCTTCGGATTGGAAAATGCGCTTGAAATTGTCCAAGCCAATCGTCACCCGCCAGCCAGGGGGGATCTGGTTGCCCTGCTGATCGACAAAAAAGCCGGTGTCGTGGTTGGCAGTCAGGATGCTGCCGTCCGAACGGGTCAACTCATCGGGGCCGGTGCGGACATAGTCAGGCGTCACGCTTGCGAAGGTGCGCAAGCCAGCGTTTCGGATCGTCTCGCCATCGGGCGTTGTCAGGGTCAACGCCTGTAGTCCTTCGCGCAGCCTGATTGCATCGCGGCGCGCCAACAGTTCGGACGGTTCCGGTGCCGGCGCAAGCGTCGCCTCTGCCGCACCATTCAGGGTCACAACATCCGACAAGAGCCCACTTGCGGGCAGCCAAATGCGGTATTGATCGCCATCCGGCACGACGGCGAATGGCTGTTCGGTCGACTTGTCGACCGATGCGCGCGCGGTCAGAACCTCGACCGTGCGTTCATAGGTCAGGAGGTTGAAGCTGCTGTAGTTGGTGAAGCCGATGTAGATCGTGTAAATTACCGGGAATGCGATAAAGATCAGAACCGCCGCGACGCCCGGAAAGATAAAGCGCGCGCCATAGTACCGGGTGGCACCGAAGACGATCGCGAAACCGGTCGCAAGAGTCAGCAGGATCGCTCCGAACATCGGTTGCGCGATTTGATAGAGATAGAACGCGCCTGCCAGAAGTGACAGCGTGACCAAGCCGACGAAGGCAAGCCTTGGGATCGGGGATCCGTTGTCCACGTGAGTGTTCGCTATGCTGGCCATGGGCTGGATAGGCCGCGGTCAGAAACCGCAGCCCCGATTGCTCAGTCGCTGAGGATGCGCGTTGCTGCGTCGTTCAGAGCGTCGGCAGGAGCGGCTGCGCCGGAGGTGATATTGGTCAGCGCAGGGGCCATGGCTGCCCAGAATGCACCCATTTCAGGGTTCGACGGCATCGGGACCCCGTTCGCGGCAACCGCCAGCATATCGGTGACGAGCGGATTGTTCTGCGCGACAGCGGCGGACGCATCGGCCAGAGCGCCAAGGCCGTTCTGGGCGTTCCAAATGGCAAGACCTTCATCCGTGGCGAGATAGTTCTCGATCAGCTCGACCGCGAGATCCGTGTTGGGCGACGCGGCGTTGATGCCAAGGGCTTGGACCCCGAGAAACGGGGGAGACACCTGACCGTTCACGGTGGGAATGGGTGCCACCCCGATATTGATCTCTGACGCCTCGAATGCCGCCCATGACCAAGGCCCGTTCAGGACCATCGCAACCTCACCGTTGTTCATTGCGCCATCCATGACGCCGTAGTCGACGCCCTGGGGCATCACGCCATCATCAAAGAGCGATTTCAGGACCTCAGCCCCGGCGACGGCACCGTCGGTATTCACACCGGTGGTCGAACCGTCATACGAACCGTCTACTTTTTGGAAGGCATAGCCGCCGCCCGCCATGAGCATCGGCATCGTGAAATAGGTGTTGTTGTAGTCCCAGAGGATCTTTTGGCCGTCGATATCGAGGTCCTTGATCTCCTCGAATGAGGCGGGGGGCGTCTCGATTATGTCCTTGTTATAGATCAGCGTGACCGCTTCGACCGCGAGGGGATAACCCCAGGTCTTGCCGTCGAATTGCAAGGCGTCCATTGCAGCGGGAAGAATGTCTTCTGACCAAGTGGCCGACGGTTGAACTGGCGCGATCAGGCCGCCGCTTGCCCACTCACCGAACCGGTCATGCGCCCACAGAACAATGTCGGGTCCGTCGCCGGTTGCCGCAGCCTGCTGGAACTTTTGCGGCAGGTCCGGATCGACGATTTCGACGGCGACCTCGATGCCCAGATCGTCAACAAAGGGCTGCACGGCCTCGAGCAATGCGTCGCGGTCGCGGTTGTCACCGGTCCAGATCAGGATCTTGCCGTCTTCCAGTGCGATTGCGGGCGCGGCGGTTGTCAGAAGCAGCGCCAGCGTCGAAAGGGTCTTTTTCATGTTCCGTCTCCTCCCAGAGAGCTTGTTTATGCGGACAGGGACAGCGCCCCATCATGCGTCAGATAGGCAAAGCCGTTGCCCGGCAGGGTCAGTGTAGGCCCGTCGAGGTTGGCGTGGCTGGGGCCGGACAATGCGGCATCGCCGGTAAGCGTGATCACCTTCGGGTCCTTGGACAGATTGAAGGCGCAGGTGATCTGTTGCCCCTCGGCTGTGCGATGGAACGCAAGGAGCGGCTCGGGCAGATTGATGAACGATGTCCGGCCAACAGTCAGCGCAGGCTGCGCTTTGCGGAAGGCAATCACGCTCTTGTAGAAATGCAGCGTGCTGTCATTGGCCGCTTCCTGCATATCGACTGCAAGCGCCGCTTGCGCAGATTTTACGGGCAGCCAGGGACGACCGGTCGAAAACCCGGCATTGAGCGCGTCCTTTTCCCAGACCATTGGCGTCCGGCAACCATCGCGTCCCTTGATCCCCGGCCAATACCGCAGCGCCGGTGGGTCTGTCAGTTCGTCATAGGTCAATTCGGTTTCGGTCTGGCCCAGTTCCTCGCCCTGATAGATCCCGATCGTGCCCTCGAAAGACATCAACATTGCGCAAGCAAGCCGGGCCATATGCGCATCGCTCACCGCGCATTCGCCCCAACGGCTAACATGACGGGCCACATCGTGGTTGCTGAACGACCATTTGGGATGGCCGTCCGGGGCTCCTTGCTGGAAGCCTTCGATGCAGCTGCGGAAATGATCGGCCGTGAATTCCGGGCTGAGCATGGCAAAGCTGTAGGCCATGTGCAGACGGCTCTTGCCAGATGTGTACTCACCCATGATGCGGATGGATTTGGGGCCGATTTCGCCAACTTCACCGACCATCATGATATCGTCGTATTGATCGGTCAAAGCCCGCAGGCGCTCAAGAAACCCAAGGTTTTCCGGGCGCGTTTTGTTAAAGATGTTGTCCTGCATCCCGTAGAGATCGGTTGCCATAACCTGCGGCTTGACTTGCGCGGGGGGGTTCGAGCGCAGTTGTTGGTCATGGAAATAGTAGTTCACCGTGTCCAGCCGAAAGCCGTCGAGGCCGCGATCAAGCCAGAACTTGCAGGTTTCCAGCAGCGCATCGGCGACCTCGGGATTGTGAAAGTTGAGGTCCGGTTGGGCGGATAGGAAGTTATGGAGGTAGTACTGACCGCGTTGCGGGTCGAATTCCCATGCAGGTCCGCCGAAATGGCTGTGCCAATTGGTCGGGGGTGATCCATCCGGCAGCGGATCGGCCCATACATACCAGTCGGCTTTGGCGTTATCGCGGCTGATGCGGGATTCCTTGAACCACGGGTGCTGATCCGACGTATGCGACAGTACCTGATCCGTGATCACCTTGAGGCCCAGCTCATGTGCGCGGGCGATCAGGGCGTCAAAGTCTTCGAGCGTGCCAAAAAGCGGATCAATGTCGGTATAGTTGGATATGTCGTAGCCCATATCCTTTTGCGGAGATGTGAAGATCGGGCTCAGCCAAATGCAGTCTGCGCCAAGCGCCGCGACATGGGGCAAGCGGCGCGCAATGCCCTTCAGATCGCCGACGCCATCACCGTTATCGTCCTGAAATGATCGCGGATAGATCTGATAGATCACCGCGTCCCGCCACCACTCGCGCATGGGCGCCTCCGTTTGATTCGACAACAGGATAGCAAAATCGCTCAAAATACTCAAAACGTTTTGAGTAGCAAAAAACTCTTCAAAAATTGGCTATAATGGGATAAAATACGAAAAATAACCGTAACGATTTGGAAAGACATCTTGGCAACCCTTAAGGAAATCGGCGCTGAGCTCGGCCTGTCGGTGACGACGGTCAGCCGTGCCTTGAACGGCTTTCCTGAGGTTAGCGAGGCGACCCGCGCCAAGGTCCAGGAGGCGGCGGATAAACTGGGCTACCGCCCCAACCGCATCGCGCAGCGCCTTGTCACCGGGCGGTCCGGGATGGTGGGCATGATCGTCAAGATCAAGCCTGACATGAGCGCCGACCAGACATTTTTTGAGATCCTGACGGGTCTTACCGCCGCATTGTCAGCGAGGGAAACCGATCTCGTCCTTGCGGTCGACCAAGAGAATGACCCGGTACTTTCCTACAAGAAGCTGCTCGAGCGCGATATCCTGGACGGGTTCATTCTGAACGCGCCGGTGATCAACGACCCGCGCGTCGACTTCCTGCGCGAACGTGGCATTCCGTTTGTCCTTCACGGGCGGGATCGACCGGAGCCTGACTATCCAACCTATGGCATCGATAACACGGCTGTTTCAGCCGACAGCGTCAAACTGCTCTCGCAGCTTGGCCACAAACGGATCGGCCTGATCAATGGAGAACTGAGTGCCGCACATGCCAATGATCGCCTCGCCGGGTTCAAGACGTCGATGGCGGTTCTTGGCTTGAATGCTGATGCGGTGCGAAATGAAGCCAGCCTCGAGAGCCATGGCTACATTCAGGCGCTGGATCTCCTTTCGCAGCCCAATCCGCCGACAGCTTTCATCTGTGCGACGACCCTGATCGCGTCCGGCGTGATGCGGGCCGTCCGCGATCGGGGGCTGACGGTGCCGGACGACGTGTCGATCATGGCCCATGACGATGCCCTGCCGCTGACGCGCGCCATAAACTTCGAGCCGGCGCTGACCGTGACGCGCGCGCCGCTCAGGGATGCGTGTGAGCCATTGGCGAATATTCTGATCGACCATCTGAACGGGACACCGGCACGAAATTTGCAGGTGGTCCTAAACGCGGAGCTTATTGTGCGCGGCTCAACGGGGCCCGCGCCAAAGGAGGAATAATGGCTTTGGACAGTACCGGATTGGCTGCCCTCGAGGCGCGCAACCTCAAAAAAGCATATGGCGAGGTCGAGGTTCTGCACGACGTGAATATCGAGATGGGCGAGGGTGAGTTCCTTGTGCTCGTCGGCCCGTCCGGTTGCGGTAAGTCGACCCTTCTCAATTGCATCGCCGGGCTGGAAGAGATCACCAGCGGATCGTTGCATATCGGCGGTCGCGATGTGACGAGCGAACCGCCCAAGGACCGGGATATCGCGATGGTTTTCCAGTCTTATGCCCTGTACCCGACCATGACGGTCGGTGAAAACATCGCGTTCGGCATGAAGATCCGGAAGGTCCCCAAGCTGGAAATGGACGCAAAGGTTAAGGACGTCGCAACCATGCTGCAGATCGATCACCTGCTCGATCGGCGCCCGAGCCAACTGTCCGGCGGGCAGCGTCAAAGGGTTGCCATGGGCCGCGCGCTGGTCCGTGATCCCAAGCTCTTTCTTTTTGATGAACCCCTATCGAACCTCGACGCAAAGCTGCGCGTTGAAATGAGGGCCGAGATCAAACGTTTGCATCAGCGCACCGATGCCAGCATCGTCTACGTCACCCACGATCAGATCGAGGCGATGACGCTCGCAACGCGCATTGTCGTACTCAAAGGCGGCTACATTCAGCAGATCGGAACGCCTGATGAGATTTACCGCAAGCCCGCCAACACCTTCGTCGCCGATTTCATGGGGTCGCCGCCAATGAACCTTGTGCCGGGCAGGATCGTCGAGGGCATCCTTCATGTCGGCGCGTTCACAACAGCGATCGAACGGTCGGATCTGGATGGAGAGGTGATCGTCGGTATACGTCCCGAAGACTTTGTGGCGGCGGGCACTGCCGACAGTATCGCCGTCGTGCCAACGCTGGTTGAAGGCACCGGCCCGGACACCTTCGTGACCTTCGATTGGAGCGACGTCCACGTGACTGCGAGGTTGCCCGGTAATCTCGCTCTGTCACCTTCCAAGACCCTGCAGTTGTCGCTCGATCCCGCCAAGCTGTGTTTCTTCGATCCTGCGTCGCAGACCCTGCTCTGAACCGGGTTCGGCGATGTTCGTCGTGGCGCTTCTGTTTCACCAAGACATGATGGGACAACGCTTGACTCTTCCGCGGTGTCGTCGACGGTTCACCCCATGATTTATCGTCGCACGTTCATAGCAACCGCCACAGCAACCCTCGCGGCTCCGCGCTTGGGCCGCGCGCAGTCAAACGACCTCGATCTGGCGATTGAACGCCTGCCTCAACTTCACTCGGTCCAGATCAAACGGGGTGACGACATCGTATTTGCGGCAGCCCCGCGCGGTCCCGGGCTGAACCGGCTGGCAAATATCAAATCCTGTTCGAAAAGCATCGTAGGGCTTCTGCTGGGCGCTGCGATTGACCGGGGCGACGTTCCAACCGTGAACGTCACCTTGGGTGAAGTGGCTCCGGCCATTCTGCCGCGCGACGCAACACCGGGCGCGGCGGAAATCACGCTCGAAGATCTGGTTACCCTTCGCGCGGGTCTCGAGCGGACGTCGGGTCCGCGGTATGGAGAGTGGGTGCGGTCATCGAACTGGTTGGCCAACGCATTGACCCGGCCGATGGTTGCCCAACCGGGCACGCGGATGCTCTACTCAACCGGATCAACTCACATTCTCGGTGCGGCCCTTGCCGTGGCAACCGGGCAAAGCCTTTTGGGTCAGGCCCGCACGCGCCTTGGAAGTCAGCTGGACATCGAGATCCCTGCATGGACGCGTGATCCGCAAGGCTATTACCTTGGCGGCAACGAAATGGCGCTGCGGCCGACCGCGATGCTAAAGATTGCAACGCTGATGCGGGATAACGGCCGGTATCGCGGCGAGCAGGTCATATCCGAAGACTGGATCACTGCCTCGAAGAAGCCGCGCGCGCGGTCGCCTTGGTCAGGACTTGGATATGGCTACGGCTGGTTCCTTTCGCCGTCGGGATACGTGCTTGGGCGCGGTTACGGGGGCCAGATCATCGCGGCGCACAGCCGCCGAAATCTTGCAGTGGCGATCACGTCCGATCCGACCCGACCCGCGCGATCGGGGGGCTATTTCGGTGATCTCATGCGGCTTCTCGATGGCCCCATTCTGGCAGCGGCTAGCGCCTAAAGGCAGCAGTTCGGCAGATGATCAGCATCGATCCAGCTTGGTCACGGACAGAGGCTTTGTAACCCGTCAGCCTCTGGCGCTGTCTCGCAGATAATGCGGTGTTCCCTATAATATTCATAAAATTCAACGGATAAGGCGAAGCTTGCTCGGAAATGAGGGGCGCACCTCAAATTCTTATAGACTTGAGGTGCGTACCTCATCTAGCGTTCTTGATGTCAGATTGACGATTCGGATAACGATTCCAAAAACCGAATTCACACTGGGAGGAGAATTATGAAAACTGTAAAACTGGCCTCAGCCAGCGCGTTGAGCATTGCAATAAGCTCCGTCGCGGGATCAGCAACAGCAGAGGATTTGACCTTGTGTTGGGCGGCATGGGACCCCGCCAACGCACTGGTCGAGTTGAGTAAGGAATTTGAAGCCCAGTCGGGCCATAACATGAGCTTTGAGTTCATACCTTGGCCGAACTTCGCAGACAGGATGCTCAACGAACTGAACTCTGGTGGCAAGCTCTGCGACCTCCTGATTGGCGATAGCCAATGGATCGGCGGCGGCGCGGAAAACGGCCATTACGTCAAGCTGAATGACTTCTTCGAAGCCGAAGGCATCAGCATGGATGACTTCGCGCCAGCGACCGTTTACGCCTATTCGACATGGCCGAAGGGAACGCCCAACTACTACGCCCTGCCTGCGATGGGTGACGCAAACGGCTGGTTCTATCGCAAGGACTGGTTCGCGCGCGACGACATCCGCGCGGCTTTCCAAGAGGCAACGGGCCGCGAACTGGCCGAACCGAAGACCCAGAAGGAAATGCTAGAAATCGCGCAATTTTTCCAAGGGCGCGAGATCGATGGCAAGACGGTTTACGGCGCTGCGATCTTTACCGAACGCGGATCCGAAGGCATCACTATGGGTGTGACATCAGCCCTCTATCCTTGGGGTTTCGCCTATGAAAACTCTCCGGGCTCTTACGACATGGAAGGCGCGGTAAATTCACCGGAAGCTGTCGAAGCGCTTGAGTTCTATAAGGAGTTCTACAAGACGGCGACCCCACCGGGGTATACGAACTCGTATATGGGCGAAAGCCTTGACGCCTTCAAATCCGGTCAGGTCGCCATGGCTATGAACTGGTTTGCCTTCTTTCCGGGCCTCTACGCGGATCCGAACACCGGCGGCGATAAGATCGACTTCTTCGTGAACCCGCCGCAGAACGTGGCCGGCTCGACCCTGGGCGGGCAGGGCATTTCGGTCGTTGCATATTCCGACAAGCAGGATGCGGCGCTGGAATACATTAAGTGGTTTGCTCAGCCCGACGTGCAGGCCAAGTGGTGGGAGCTGGGTGGCTATTCGGCACACAATTCCGTTCTGAACGATCCGGGTTTCGTCGATAGCGCGCCATTTGCGGGCGACTTTCTGGAGGCGATGAATGACGTCAAGGACTTTTGGCAGGAGCCGGCCTATGCCGAACTTCTACTGGCCATGCAGAAACGCATTCATGACTACGTCGTTGCCGATCAGGGCACCGCGCAGGAAGCGCTGGACAAGCTGATCGAAGACTGGACCGAAGTCTTCGAGGACGAAGGCAAGCTCTAGGCCCAACGGCCCGTCAAATCGAAGGGCTGTCCCGGAAATTCATCCGGGGCATGCCACCCTTGCACCCAATTTATCCGGATCGTGGATGATGTCCGATACCCCTGTCGATCGTGTTGCAGCCGCCACGCCCCCGCGCGTCGCAGGAAAGATCAGAGGTCTGAGTGATCGGGCAATCGCCTGGATCTTTGTCGGCCCCACGATCTTTCTGCTTCTTGCGATCAACATCTTTCCCTTGGTCTGGACAATCCAGTTGTCCTTTACCAACTACAAGGCCAACCGGCTTGGGCGAGAGGTCAAGAATATCGGGTTCCGAAACTATGAGCGGATCCTGACGGACAGTGACATTTGGCTGAACATGCAGGCCACCGCGCATTTCCTGTTCTGGACGATCTTCTTTCAAGTTCTGATCGGTTTCGCTCTGGCCTACCTTATTAACAAAAAGTTCAAGGGCAACGATCTCTGGACGACAATCATCGTGTTGCCAATGATGCTGTCGCCCGCCGTTGTCGGGAACTTTTGGAAGTTCCTTTACCAGCCGCAGATCGGGCTCTTTAACTACATTGTCGCGTTCTTCTCAGGGAAAGATCCTTCAAGTTTTGAGATGCTCGGGCAGGTGAACCTCGCCCCCTGGTCCATCGTCATCGTGGATACGTGGATGTGGACACCGTTCGTGATGCTGATCTGCCTTGCCGGGCTGAGATCGATACCCGACTACATCTACGAGGCGGCGGAAATCGACAGGGCATCCAAGTTCAGGCAGTTCTGGACCATCACGGTGCCCATGGTGCTGCCCTTCCTCATGCTCGCCGTACTGTTCCGCGGGATCGAGAACTTCAAGATGTTCGATCTGGTGGTACAGCTCACCGGTGGCGGTCCGGGCTCCGTGACGGAGCTCACCTCCATCAACCTCAAGCGCGAGGCGTTCGAGAAGTGGCGCACCGGCTATGCGTCGGCTTACGCAATCATCCTCTTTGTCACGGTGTTCGGGCTCGCCTCGATCTACGTTAAAGCATTGAACAAGGTGAAAGAACGATGAGCAGTTTCTCAGTCACCGAACCATCCAGCCGGTCCAAATGGTTCGCGGGCACGCTGGTCATCCTCTATGCGCTCATCACCATGGTTCCACTGGTCTGGATCGGGATCACCGGCTTCAAAAGCCCGGCAGACGCCATCAGCTATCCGCCGAAGTACCTCATTGGTTGCGATGGTTCCGCCTGCTTTGATCCGACGCTTGAAGGTTATGTTAACCTATTCACCCAGCGGACGCGGCAGACGGATGACTTCCTCGCCAACAACCCTCCCGAAACGTGGTACGACGAAATCGTCCGCCAGTATGATATGGTTATTGTCGGCACCTCGAAATTTGGCGAACGGTTCCTGAATTCGGTCATCATCGGGTTTGGTTCGACCTTCCTGTCGATTTTTCTGGGAACGCTCGCGGCCTATGCATTCAGCCGGTTCAAGATACCGCTGGCTGACGATCTGCTATTCTTCATCCTGAGCACGCGGATGATGCCGCCGATTGCGGTCGCGATCCCCATATTCCTGATGTACCGCCAACTGGGGCTTAGCGATACGCATCTGGGGATGATCCTGCTTTATACAGCTGTGAACATTTCGCTCGCGGTCTGGCTGCTCAAGGGGTTCATTGACGAAATCCCGCGGGAATACGAAGAGGCCGCGCTGATCGACGGCTACACCCGCTTTCAGGCATTCTACAAGGTCGTGTTGCCGCAGGCAGCAACGGGCATAGCGTCGACCGCCATCTTCTGCCTGATCTTTGCGTGGAACGAGTATGCCTTTGCGGTTCTGCTGACGTCCGGCACAGCGCAAACGGCGCCCCCTTTCATCCCGACGATCATTGGCGTCGGCGGGCTCGACTGGCCGGCTGTTGCGGCCGGTGCCACGCTGTTCCTGCTGCCGGTCATGATCTTCACCATCCTGCTGCGCAAGCACCTTCTGCGCGGCATCACATTCGGAGCGGTTCGCAAATGAGGGATTTCTTCAATGGCCTTCTGCGCCTGCGGCGCGGTCCCTGGGAAATGGTGGCAACCATCCTCATCGGTCTTGGTGTCTTCATGCTGATGCAGCCCTTCGTGCTTTGGGCCTTCACCTATTCCTTCATCACCACGCTCGTGGGGACGGTGATGTTTATCATCGTCAGCCACTTTCCGGAGTAATCATGGCGCAGATTCAGATCAAAAACATCCGGAAGGAGTTCGGCGATTTCGTCGCCGTGAAGGAATCGAGTTTCACCATCGAGGATGGCGAATTCTTCATGCTTCTCGGCCCGTCAGGCTGCGGCAAGACAACGACTTTGCGCATGATCGCCGGTCTGGAACTGCCCACCTCGGGTGAGATTTACCTCGACGGCGAAGAGATCAGCCAGCGACCGCCATCCGAGCGCGACATCGCCTTTGTCTTTCAGATGTTCGCCCTCTATCCGCATATGAACGTCCGCAAGAACATTTCGTACCCGCTGGTCAGCCAAGGCATGGGCCGCGTCGAGATCAAGGCCAAGGTCGCCGAAGTCGCCCGCATCCTCGGGATCGAAAAGATCCTCGACAGACCTGTGGGCGGGCTTTCGGGCGGTGACCGGCAGCGGGTTGCCCTCGGGCGGGCCATCGTGCGTGAACCCAAGGCGTTCATGATGGACGAACCGCTTGGCGCGCTCGACGCCGAATTTCGGGAGCGGATGGCCGAAGAGCTGCGCGCGCTGCATGACCGGATGAACGCGACCACGGTCTATGTGACCCATGACCAGCTGGAAGCGATGCAGATGGGCGACAAGATCGTCGTGATGAACAACGCCGTCGTCGAGCAGTTCGGTACGCCGCAGGAAATCTATGACAAACCCGCATCGATGTTCGTCGCCGATTTCATCGGCTCCCCTTCGATGAACTTCCTTCGGTTCCGGGGGGCCCTGGCGGACGGCGCGAAGACCGTCGAGATGAACGGGACGCATCTTGGCGTTCCAAGACAGATGCAGGGCGCCTCTGGCGATCTGGTGTTCGGCGTGCGCCCTGAACATGTCACGCTGCAGGATGCCGGCGATTACCGCGGTGAGGTGCTGGCCTCGGAATATCTGGGAACGACACAGATCATCACGCTCGACACCCCCAACGGTGAGCTGAAGGCGCGCATCGACAGCGCGCAGACAGCAAAAGTGGGCGAGCGCGTAGGGCTCGGTTTCAAGGCGCGCAACATTACGCTCTTTGACGAACAGAGCGGGCGGGCCTTGCGATCGGAACTGAACGACGAGGTGCTGGCCCATGGCTGAAGTCATCCTGAAAAACCTCAGCAAGTCGTTCGGCGCCGAAATCGCGGTCGAAGAAATCTCGATGACGATCCCCGATGGCGCGTTCGTGGTTCTGCTGGGTCCGACCGGGGCGGGAAAGACGACGACCCTGCGCCTGATCTCGGGGCTAGAAAAAGAAGACGCTGGCGAGATCTGGATTGATGGGCGCAACGTCGCCGGAGAAATGCCTGCGCAGCGCAATGTGGCGATGGTCTTTCAGCAATACTCGCTCTATCCGCATCTCACCGTGCGTGAGAACCTCGAATTCCCGCTAAAATCTCCCATCCTGAACACCCCGCCGACCGAGGTCGAAAGGAAGATCGCCGAGGTCGCGGACGTTCTTCAGATCTCCCACAAGCTCGACAACAAGGCGACGGAGCTTTCCGGCGGCGAGATGCAGCGTGTCTCGATCGGCCGCGCACTGGTGCGCGAGCCCGCGATCTACCTCATGGACGAACCGCTCAGCTCGCTCGACGCGAAGCTTCGAACCGACCTACGGGTGGAGTTGAAGCGTATTCAGGCCAATCTCGGCGCGACCCTGCTTTACGTCACCCACGATCAGATCGAGGCGATGACTATGGCGACCCATGTCGGCGTGCTTGACCAAGGTCGGCTGGTGCAGTTTGGCCCGCCGCGCGAGATCTACGAAGACCCGGGTTCGCTTTATGTGGCCAGCCGTCTTGGTCAGCCGCGCATCAACGTTCTGCCCGCCCATATCTTCGGCGGTGTACCTAACGGCACCACTCAAATCGGGCTTAGGCCCGAACATATTAGGCAGGGCGAGGGGCTGGACGCCGAGGTACAGCGGGTCGAACACCTGGGCGATCAGAACCGGCTGCATCTGATCCTGCAGGGCCACCCCATCACAACCATCGCTGACCCCACGACAGATTATCAACCCGGCGCACATATCAAGATCGCGCCCAAGAACCCGCTTTGTTTTGATGCCGATGGCAATCGCATTCGTTGAGGAGATCCCGGTATGAATCAATTCATCAATGAAAAGGAAACGCTCGTCACGGATGCCATTGACGGCCTTCTGGAAACCTCGGGCGGCGCCTTGACCCGGCTGGATGGCTATCCGCATATCAAGGTTGTCCTTCGGACTGCTTGGGACAAATCGAAGGTCGCCCTGATTTCCGGTGGTGGATCGGGTCATGAACCCGCCCATGCGGGGTTTGTCGGTGCAGGGATGTTAACGGCTGCGGTCTGCGGCGAGGTTTTTGCCTCACCCTCGGTCGACGCGGTTCTGGCTGGGATCCTTGCAGTCACGGGAGATGCTGGGTGCTTGCTGATCGTGAAGAACTACACCGGCGATCGCCTGAACTTCGGTCTTGCGGCCGAGCGCGCGCGCGCCTTCGGGCACAAGGTATCGATGGTCGTCGTGGATGATGACATAGCACTGCCCGACCTGCCGCAACCCCGCGGCGTTGCCGGTACGCTCTTCGTTCACAAGATCGCCGGAGCTCTGGCCGAGGGCGGGGCCGATCTTGATACCGTGACTGAGGCTGCGCAGAAGGCGATCGGTAACATGGCCTCGATCGGCAAATCCCTTGATACCTGCACCGTGCCCGGATCCGCCAAAGAGGACCGCATCGCGCCGGGTATGGCTGAGCTGGGTCTTGGGATCCACGGCGAGGCAGGTGTCGAGCAGGTGGCATTTGAAGGTGCGCGAAAGGCGATGGATCTGGTGCTAGACAAGTTGTCCGCCAAGATCGGATCGGGCCCGCACGTCGCCATTCTGAACAACCTCGGGTCGACCACACCGCTCGAGATGAGCGTTCTGGCCCACGAGCTTGCCACATCCGCGAAAGCCGAGAGCATCAAGCATATCATCGGGCCAGCTCCCCTGATGACGTCGCTCGACATGCACGGGTTTTCCGTCTCGGTCCTCCCGGTCGATGAAAGCAACATGGCGCATCTGGAAAGCGCGGTCGGGCCGCATGCGTGGCCGGGGATGACGAACATCGGTGAAGTCCCGGTTCAGCCCTTACCGGATGGGCTGAGCCCGATCAAACCGATCCCGTCGGCAAATGCCGACACAAGGCACGTGTTGGAACACTGCTGCGATCTTCTCATCGCCGCTGAAAGGGATCTCAACGAACTCGACGCCAAGTCGGGTGATGGCGATACCGGCAGCACGCTCTCGACCGCCGCGAGGTCGCTCAAGGGGGCGCTCGACCGGCTTCCACTTGCAGATCCGACCCAGCTGTTCCGGGCCCTCGGTGATGAGCTGAGCCAGACGATGGGGGGATCTTCGGGGGTTATCCTCGCGATCTTTTTCGGCGCAACCGGTGACGCATGCGCAAGCGGCAAACCCATACCCAAGGCCCTTGTCGCAGGTTTGGACAGGATCAGTCAGGTTGGGGGCGCTGTGCGCGGCGACCGCACCATGATCGACGCGCTGGATCCGGCGCTGCGGGCGCTGCCCCGCGGTGTTGTTGGGGCGGCACAGGCCGCGCGCGAGGGCGCTGACGCCACCGCTGAAATCGGGCGCGCCAAGGCGGGCCGCGCCTCATACGTGCCAAAGGAAAACCTGATCGGTCACAACGATCCCGGTGCCGAAGCCGTCGCCCGGCTCTTCGAGGGACTGGCAAAAGCGATGTGAGAAGGCCATACGACGGCGATGACGCAAGACCAGGATACCAAGCCCACCATCAACGACATCGCGCGCGTCGCCGAAGTCAGCCTCGCCACGGTCGATCGGGTTCTCAATGCCCGTCCCGGAGTGCGCGAAAAGACCGTAAGAAAGGTCAATCAGGCCATAGCCGATCTGGGTTATGTCCGCGACACGGCGGCCGCAAATCTCGCCCGGGGTCGGGTCTATGACTTTGTCTTCATCCTGCCGTCGAACGAAAACGAATTCCTCGCGTCTCTTGAGGCGCAGATCGAGCAGCTCAGCCTCAGCCTTAGACATGAACGCACGCGCCTGTCATTCGTTCGGGTGGCTGCATTCGACCCGGTCGCGCTTGCGCTCGCGATTGATCAGATCGATCCCACCAAGGTCGATGGTGTTGCCATATTCGGCCCTGAAACACCCTCGGTCCGCGATTCCATTGCGCATCTCAAGACCAACAATCTGACGGTCGTTTCGCTGGTTGCAGACATCCCGAGTTCAGAGCGCGACCACTATGTCGGCATCGACAATGTCGCCGCGGGTCGCACGGCTGCGCAGCTTCTTGGCCGTTTCATCGGGCCGCGTGAGGGCAGCGTGCTTGTCTTGACCGGATCGATGTTGGCGCGTGACCATCTCGAAAGGCGTCTTGGTTTTGACGAAGTGATGGCCCGCGACTTTCCCAACCTCAAAACGCTGGCTTCGCTCGAAGGGCGGGATGATCCCGACTTGATCGAGCGGCTCTTGCCCGGGACCCTAGAAGACAACCGCAATGTTATCGGGATCTACTCCTCGGCCGCGGGGAACGAAGGATTGTTGCGTTTCTTTCGCGCGGCTCCTTCGGCGCAAAAGCCGGTTGTCATCGCGCATGAACTGACCCCGCTTTCGCGTGAGGCGCTGACCAGCGACCTTTTCGATGCTGTGATCAGCCAGGATTCAGGTCATCTTGTCCGAAGTGCGGTACGGATCATGCGCGCCAAAAGCGACCGGATGCCGATTAACATGGCGCAAGAACGCATTCGAATAGACGTTTATCTGAAAGAGAATATGCCGCCCTAGCGGCCAGGGATTTGGGAGGATCGAACGATGAAAACCATAAAGGGGCCGGCACTGTTCCTGGCGCAATTCGCAGGCGACGAGGCGCCGTTCAATTCATGGGACGCAATCACCAAATGGGCGGCGGATTGCGGCTATAGGGGCGTTCAGGTGCCGTCTTGGGATGGCAGGCTCTTTGATCTGACGCGCGCAGCGGAAAGCAAGGATTACTGCGACGAATTCAAGGGGCAAGCGGTTGCTAACGGCGTCGAAGTGACCGAGCTATCGACCCACCTGCAGGGCCAGCTTGTCGCGGTGCATCCGGCCTATGACGCAGCCTTTGACGGATTTGCCGATCCTTCGGTGCATGGCAATCCCAAGGCGCGTCAGGAATGGGCCGTCGATCAGGTGATGAAGGCGATCACCGCCTCAGCCAATATGGGGATTGAAAACCACGTGTCGTTCTCGGGTGCGCTGGCATGGCCCTATGTCTATCCATGGCCGCAGCGCCCCGCCGGCCTGATCGAAACAGCCTTTGACGAACTTGCTTCACGGTGGCGTCCGATTCTCGACCATGCGGATGCGAATGGCGTGAACATATGCTACGAGATTCACCCCGGAGAAGACCTACATGACGGCGTGACGTTCGAGATGTTTCTTGAGCGCGTTGGCGGTCATGCTCGCTGCAACATGCTCTATGACCCGTCGCATTTCGTACTGCAATGCCTCGATTACCTTGACCACATCGACATCTACAAGGACCGGATCAAGATGTTCCACGTCAAGGATGCGGAATTCAATCCGACCGGCAGGCAAGGCGTCTATTCCGGTTATCAATCATGGGTCGACCGGGCCGGGCGGTTCCGGTCCCTTGGCGACGGCCAAGTCGATTTCGGTGCGATCTTTTCAAAGATGGCGGCCAATGATTTCGATGGCTGGGCGGTCGTTGAATGGGAATGCTGTCTCAAGCACCCCGAGGACGGGGCGCGGGAAGGCGCCCGGTTTGTCAGCGATCACATCATCCGGGTGACGGAGCGAGCATTCGATGATTTTGCCGATGGCGGCACGGACGAGGCCGCCAACCGTGCCATGCTGGGGATTTCGTGATGGGCCGGATCAGACTTGGCATGGTTGGCGGTGGAGCTGATGCATTCATCGGTGCCGTGCACCGGATCGCCTCGCGCGTCGACGACCGGTACGAATTGGTGGCCGGGGCGCTGTCATCGACACCCGAAAAGTCGCGCGCGTCAGGTGAGGCGCTTGGACTGTCGCGCATCTATGACGACTTCAAATCGATGGCGATCCGCGAGGCGCGGCTGAAAAAGGGGATCGAGGCCGTTTCGATCGTAACGCCCAACCACGTCCATTTCGCTGCAGCCCGCGAGTTCCTGAAACGCGGCATCCACGTGATCTGCGACAAGCCTCTGACATCGACGCTGGCCGACGCAAGGAAGCTGGTGAAAGCCGCCGAAAGCTCCGGTGCGCTTTTCATCCTGACCCACAACTACACCGGCTACCCCATGGTTCGGCAGGCCCGCGAGATGGTGGCGAACGGCGAGATCGGAAAGATCCGCGTGGTGCAGGTTGAGTACCCGCAAGACTGGCTAACCGTGCATCAGGACTTCAAGCAGGCCGAATGGCGCACTGATCCGGAACGATCCGGGGCGGGGGGATCGACAGGCGACATAGGAACCCATGCGCACAACCTCGCGCGGTTCATCACCGGGCTGGAGGTTGAAAGCCTGGCGGCTGATCTCGACGCCTTCGTCCCGGGGCGACGCGTCGATGACAATGGGCATGTACTCTTGCGTTTCAAAGGCGGAGCCAAGGGCATGCTCTGGTGCTCCCAGGTTGCGCCGGGGAACGAGAACGCGCTGCGCATCCGCGTCTATGGTGAGACGGGCGGGCTGGAATGGGCGCAGGAAGACCCGAATTATCTTTGGCATACGCCCTTTGGTGAGCCAAAGCGCCTGATCACCCGCAACGGAGCAGGCGCGGGTGCTGCCGCTGCACGGATCAGCCGCGTGCCTCCGGGTCATCCGGAAGGGTATCTTGAGGGCTTCGCGAATATATACACCGAAGCCGCAGATGCGATCGTTGCGCATCGCGACGGCGGTGCAGTGGATCCCGATTGCGTCTATCCGACCATCGAGGATGGTTTGCGCGGGGTGGAGTTCATCGACGCTTGCGTTCGTTCCTCTTCCCGCAACGCGGCTTGGGTCAAGTTAGGTGGATCCGACGCGTGACGAAGGTTGGATGAGGGGCTGCCGCGCCCGGATGAACAGAGGAAGACTGTTCGATCAGCTACCGACCGGACCCGGTCAATTGCGCAAGGCTTTCCTTCAGGATTGACCTGAGCAGATCGAGCTCCCGTACCGCCAGGAGGCCTAGGGATAGCAACAGGACCGCCCCGGCTGACCCCAAATAGTCTGGCGCCAGACCGGCGCAGATCAATGACCCGACCGCGGCGGCGTAAGAGGCCAGACTGACCGGATCCCACGCCCGGATCCCCGCAATGCGCCACAAGACTAATGTCCCGCAGGCGGCCAACAAGGCTTGCGCAATGACAAACGATATCGCGGCGCCGAAGGCTGCGTATTTAGGGACGAGAAGAAGCAGCAGGCTGACAAAGACCAAAAGACAGCCAAGCTGGATGGCGGTTGCAACACTGAGATGATTGCTCATCGACATGTGAATTGCGTGCAGGCCCGCGCCCACCAGCAGAAGTTGTCCGGCACATAAAAGCAAAAGGATGTCGAACGCTTCGTCGCCTGCCCCGAACTGGTCCAGTAGTGGCTGGCCAACGATCATGAAGCACAGCGCGGCCGTCCCGGATGCCAGAAAACCCAAGGTGCGTGACACGTTGTATTCTCGGGCCGCCAGCGACTGCGCCCCCGCTTCGATATGGCGTCGGGCCCGGGGGGTGTATGCCGGCGCAAAGATCTGGTGCCCGGCTTCGAGGATCAGTGCAAAACGCGAGGCCACGACATAAGGTCCCAAAACCTCGGGCGGCGCGAAAAGACCGAGGATCAGAATGTCGGCGTGCAGAAAGCCAATCGTGGCAAAACGCATTCCAAAAAAGTAAAGGCCAGCCCAGACATCGCTCAGTCCGAAGTCTCCGGGCTCCGGTATGCTGTTGCCGATGGTGCGCGCGGCCATGATTGCAGGGGGCAGGATCGATGCGACGACCGCGGCCAAAGCCACCGCCCAAGCGCCCGCGCCAATCACAAAGACCAGCCCGAAACCGAGGCAGCGCAGTCCATCCACCTGACCATAAATCGTCTGGGGCCGCCCAACGGAATGGTTCGATTGCAGCCATGCGACAAGCAATGCGGTCATCGCGACCGCCGGGACGATCGGGGACAGGATCACAAACCAGCCCGCAAGATCATTCTTGGCCGAAAGCGCTGGTAGGCTTTGTAGCACGACAATCGTCAAGACGGCAGCCGCGCTCGACAAGAGGGCAACCCAGATCGCGATTTTCCGCGTCAGTCGCCCGCCCCAAAGCCGTCCCGGTTCCGGGGTGAGCGGGCTGATCTTGAGCAGCAGCACGCGCTCAAGCCCGAAGCTGGCGATAAAGCCCAGCACGAAAACCAGCGACATGGCCAGCATGTAGCCAGCAAAAGCCTCGACACTCAGGATCCGCGTCAGCAACCAAAGCGAAAAGATCCCGGCAACGATACCAACGGCTCGCGACACCAGTACGCCGAGGCTGCCGGAAAAATACATCTGTGCCGAGTTGGCATACGCCTCTTTGGACATGGGGATGCTGTCGTTGCTCGATTTGTCTTCTTGGCGTTAGACCATCTTCTTGTGGCTGTCCAACGCAGGGTTGTCTTCCATCGACCTGAGAAACGCGTTGTGTCAAAGTCTCCGCAGTTTCGATTTGGAGTTTTGTGTTCATGAGCGATCAGCAGACGGTCGGTTCCACCGTTATCATACCCAGTTACAATCGGCCGGATCGCCTTGAGCGTTGCCTGAAGGCTGTCATGGCGCAGGAAGACCGCGACTTTGAAGTGGTGGTGGTGGATGACGGATCTTCGACACCCTTGGCCGAGATTTGTTCGCGGTTTGGTCCGCAGGTGCGGTGCATCAGGCAGGAAAACGCAGGTGCCGGGCTTGCAAGAAACCGGGGCGTGGTCGAGGCGCGGGCCGAGTTCCTCGCCTTTACCGATGATGATTGTCTGCCGCGCCCGGATTGGCTGGGCAAGTTGCGAGTGGCCCATGCCGGCGATCCGTCACGGCTTGTCGGCGGGTACGTCGTCAATGGGTTGCCGGACAACATCTATTCGTCAACCAGCCAGGACCTGTGCGATTACATCTACGAATACTTTGGCGCCTCCGAGGGCCGCATAAGCTTTTTTACCACCAACAATATGGGATGTTCCAAGGATGCGTTCTTAGCGATCGACGGCTTCGATCCGACCTTCCCCGGTGCAGGCGCGGAGGATCGCGACTTTGGGATGCGGTGGCGCGAAAGCGGCCGCCACCTGCATTATGTACCGGACGCGCTGGTCGATCATTATCATCACATGTCGTTCGCCAGTTTCCTGCGCCAACACCGCAATTACGGTCGCGGGGCGCGTATCCTGCATAAACAGCTCAACAAACGGAATTCGCCAACACCCAAGGTTGAGCCCTTCCGCTTTTACCGGGAGCTTGTGCTTTGGCCATTGCGCAAATACGGGCTGGCAGGTGCAAGGCAGAGTTTTCTGATGGGCTTAACGCAAGTCGCGATGATCGCCGGTTACGGCAAGAGCATCCTCGACGAGCGGCGGGGCGCTTTGTGAGCGCCTGCAGTCCGATTATGCGGGCCCCGTTCGGGACGGTTCATGTTCCTTGATGCCGCTGCGCTATCGCAGGCTGAACCGCCCAAAGCGGATCTTTGCATCATCGGCGCAGGAGCTGCGGGCCTCGCCATGGCGTGGCATCTGCGTGACAGCCCCCTACGCGTCGTTCTTCTGGAAAGCGGCGGCACCACTCAGAACCCGGCCGCGCCCGATGCATCGGCATCGGCGCTGAACGCGGGCCTTTCCAATCATTCCGACTATCCATTCGAGACCTCGCGGGCACGGGGCTTTGGCGGGACAACGGCGCTTTGGACCGGCGCCTGCGTCCCGCTGGATGCTGATGATTTTGAAGAAAGAGATTGGGTGCCGTATAGCGGTTGGCCGATCGGCCCCAAAGATCTGGCGCGCTACTACCCCCTGTCGGAGCCCATCTTCGGAATGGTCGATCCAGAGCCGCATCTGGCCAGCTTGAAAATGTCGCCCTTTATTGGCGGGGCAATGGCAGCCCGGTTTGCGCAGATAACGCGGCAGGGGCAGTTCGCGCCACGCTTTATGCCCATGGTCGCAGGGTCAGATCGGTTGACCTGCATATTGGGCGCGACGGTCACAGGGTTCGAAGTGGCTGAAGGCGGTCGCACGGTAATCGGCGTACGGATCAGGGACGGCGCTGCGAACCAGCATATTCTTTCCGCCCGCGCGACCGTGATCGCCACCGGTGGCATCGAAGCGCCACGTTTGCTTCTTTCAGAAGTGCGCCAGATTGGCGCGGCCATGGGGCCGGCAGCCAATGTGATTGGGCGCTATCATATGGAGCACCCCATCCGATCTCTTGGCGTCGTCCGCGTTCCAAACGCTACCGAATGCATGACTGCTTTCACCAATCTGAAGGAGACGGGTCACGCCGCTCTGCAGGGGATCTTTGGGCTCAACCGCGAAACACGACAGCGCGAACGGCTATTGAACACTCATTTTCGGGTCTACCGTTTCCACGCTTTGGAAAACGATCCTGCCATCGTCCGCCTCAAGAATCTGGCCCGGCGTGAGGAACCTATAGTTGGAGCGATCGCACGCGCCAGCATCCTTTCGGATTTTGCCAAATGTGCCACTTACGGCGCTTGGCACATTTGGAACAAGTCGTCGCGCAATGCGTGGTTCGACCACGTCAGATTGCAGGGCTTTGTTGAGCAGGAACCCGACCCAAACAACCGTATCACGCTTAGCGATCAAACGGATCGGTATGGCCAGCCGCTGCCGCAATTGGCGCTTAACGAAAGCGCTCTGATGAAGGACAGCCTGTCGCGAACCCTCGACATCGTGGCGTCATCCTTGGCTGAGCGGGGCCTGACGGATGTTCAGCTTGGCGAAGACCAAGTCCGCCATCTTGAACATTACGGCGGTTATGGTCTGCATCACATGGGCGGCACCCGGATGAGCGCCGAGCCTTCGAATGGCGTGGTCGACGCCGATTGCCGGATCCACGGCATGGCCAACCTGTTTGTGGCCAGTTCCTCGGTTTTTCCGACAGGCGGCGCGGCAAATCCGACGCTCACCATTTGCGCACTTGCGCTGCGACTGGCCGATCATCTGGCAAACATGCTGAAGCCCCGGTGAATCTATGGTAGCCAAGAGAAAGACGATCCTGACCCCCGGACACCCAAGCATGACGAACAACATTCGCGTTTCAATGGTGGCGAGCACTGACAGCACCTACGGGGTCGTGCGACGCTCTGTCGAGCTTTTGACCGATCAGACCCGTCTGGACGCCATACAGTTGATTCTGGTGGGGCCAAGCCGCGATGTCATGCAGCCCGATCTTGAGACGCTTTCGAAGTTTGCCGCGTACGAAATCATCGAAATCGGCGCGTTCCAGTCAACCGGGGCCTCAATGGCCGCTGGTTATCAGCATGCCGAGGGCGACATTCTTGTTTACGTGGAAGAGCATGGCTTTCCGCCGGTCGATTTCGCCGAAAAGTTGATCGAGACATTTGATGAGACGGGCAGCGATGTGGTGGGCTATGGCCTGCTGCCGTCCAATCCCGGAAACGTTGCGTGGGCTCATATCTACGCCCAGTTCGGCGGCGCGGTGCCGCCTCAGCCATCGGGGTATCAAAATCGGCTTGGTCCGCATCACGTCGCCTATCGGGCGAGCGCGTTGCCGCTCGATGATCCGGCCATAGGCGCGCTTCTCAGCAACGAGGCTGCCTTGCACGAAATGATGCGCCAGCAGGGAAAGCGTCTCTATTATCGCGGTGACCTGGCCTTGCGACACGCCCAGATTTCGGACTTCTGGAGCCTTTTAACGCACGAGTTTCTTTCTGGCGTCACCTTCGCTGATGCCCGCAGGGCTGCACAGAACTGGCCGATCTGGAAGCGGGCAGTCTATGTCTTGGGTGCGCCGCTAATCCCGTTCTGGCGAACCGGGCGGGCCATGGTCGACATGCATCGATCCGGACGACTGCTTAAGCTGTCGCCCTGGTCACCGCTTATCATTCTGGCGGTTTCAACGGCGGGGGCTGCGGGCGAGGTCGTCGGCTATACAATCGGAACACGTCAATGGATCACAGACTGGCGCTCGACCTTCGAGCTCGACCGGTTCGCCTTCGTCAACGAAAGCGATCAGATCGCTGCGCCCAAAACCGCCGAGGAAGCGCGCAAGTTGACATAGCCCGGGGGGCTCAACCGGCAGCGATTGCCATTTCGATCTCGGGCAAGGCCTCGCGAAAATAGCGGATCGTGCTTTCCAACCCCTTGCGCAAGGGCACTTGCGGCGACCAACCCAGAACCGTGTCGGCAAACGAAATATCGGGCCGCCGTTGTTGCGGGTCGTCCTGCGGCAGGTCACGATAGGTCAGCTTCGATCCGGATCCGGTCAGCGCGATAACCTCTTCGGCAAGGCTTCGGATCGTGAATTCGGACGGATTACCCAGATTGATGGGTCCAGTGACGGCCTCGTCCGTATCCATCAGTTTCAACAGCCCGTTGATCAGATCGTCGACATAGCAGAATGAACGGGTCTGCCCGCCGTCGCCGTAGATCGTGATCGGCTGGCCCCGCAAGGCCTGAACGACGAAATTCGATACAACCCGCCCGTCGGCATGATGCATGCGAGGCCCGTAGGTGTTGAAGATCCGCGCGACCTTGACCTGAAGATCGTGCTGCCGGTGGTAATCAAAAAACAGGGTTTCGGCGCAACGCTTGCCCTCGTCATAACACGACCGCAATCCGATCGGATTGACGTTGCCCCAATAGTCTTCGCTCTGGGGATGGACGGTCGGGTCGCCATAGACCTCGCTTGTCGAGGCCTGCAGAATCTTGCAATTCAGCCGCTTTGCCAGCCCCAGCATGTTGATGGCACCGTGCACGGATGTCTTGGTGGTCTGGACCGGATCGTGTTGATAATGCACGGGCGACGCCGGGCAGGCGAGGTTGTAGATCTCGTCGACCTCTACATACAGCGGAAAGGTCACATCGTGGCGCATGAATTCGAAACGCGGATGATCATGCAAGTGCTCGATATTCCGTTTGGTGCCCGAAAAAAGGTTATCGAGGCATATGACTTCGTGGCCCTGGGCCAGCAGCCGATCTACCAAATGCGAACCCAAAAACCCGGCTCCGCCCGTTACGAGAATGCATCTTCGACTATCCGAAAGGCGCGGCATGCCACGATCCCTTTATTCCTATAGCGCTCGAGCCGTTACGGCATCCGCTGCTCAATGAACAAGCAGTTACGGGATAAGCCCACCTTGTGCATGAACTTTTTGGACATCTTATGGCAATTTGGGCACTGATAAGCTGTCCATTGCGACTGGCGAAACGGTTCTTTGTCCATTTCCCCGACGCGCGCGATCGGCAATGATTGATAGGTGAACCTGTGACAAACTGGATAGAAGTCTTCGATACAGCATCGGTCCAAGGCGCAAAGATCGCACTAATCTGCGGAGATAAGACCGTCGCCTATCTCCGGGACGATTTCGCGCACATACCCAACCCAAACGAATGGGATTTACCCGGCGGTGTCCGCGAACCGGGTGAAACCGCCTTTGCCTGCGCGGCCCGAGAAACGTTTGAAGAATTCGGGATCTGCATTGCTCGAGACGCCGTCATTCACGCCGTGCTCTATACCGCCCAAGATCCGGAGCGCCGGGTCGCGTTTTTCGTGGCGAATGTCTCGGACAACTTGGTGGCGCAAATCAAATTCGGCGATGAGGGTCAGAAGTGGCGCCTGATGCCGATCAGCGAATTTCTTGCCCGAAAAGATGCCGTCGACGATTTGCAAAGCTGTCTTGCGGCATATTTGGATTTGGCAGGGACCTGATGGCAGAATGGACCGGCGGACCGGGAATGTGATATCAGCCGATCTGGGGATTCAAGATGTTTGGTACAGCGAATGAGTGATAACCGCCCAATAGCAAGTATTGTACTGGTCGCTTCGTCGGGGGCGACCAGCATTCAGAAAACATTGGCCTGCCTCAAGGCGCAGACGGTCGCAGGCAAGCTGGAGGTGGTGTTATCGGCGCGGCCTTCTGCCATGGACGAACTGAACGCAATCGCCACGACTCCCTTTCACTCGATCAAGGTTGTCGAGGCGGATTTCACGACTTCGGCGCGCGCCCGGGTTCCGGCCATTCAGTCGGCTCAGGCCGAGATCATCATCTTTTGCGAAGATCACTGCTTTCCCACATCCGCCGATTGGGCCGAGCGCATGATCGACGCCCACAAGGGTGGTCATGCCGCTGTCGGCCCTCGCATGACCAACGCCAACCCCGAAACGCCAAGCAGCTGGGCAAACCTGTTGATCGAATATGGTCCGTGGGTAGGCGTCGAGCAATCCGGCGAGGTCGAACTGCTGCCCGGTCACAATTCTTCTTACAAACGCGATGTGTTGCTCAGCTATGGCGACGCGCTTGGCGACATGCTGGAGGTTGAGTGGCTGCTTCACCGTGACCTGCGCGAAAAGGGCAGGTCGCTCTGGATCGAGGCGGATATCGCCTCGGCTCATCTGAATTTCTCGATTATGCGCAATTCGATACGGTTACACCTGCTGGAAGGCTGGACTTTTGCGGCAAGCCGGGCGGCCAAGTGGTCGTGGCCCCGCCGGGCCCTCTATGCGGTCTCATTCCCGGCGATCTTTTTTGTACGGGCTGTTCGTGTTTCCGGGATGATCCTTGGCAACCCGGTGTCGCGCGGCATGGTCTTCCCGACATTCTGGATGAGCTATTTCTTCCTTGCAATGAGCGCGGCTGGCGAAGGCTTGGGCTATGCGCTTGGTGAGCAGGGC
The DNA here is from genome assembly GCA_038521825.1 of Pseudomonadota bacterium. Taxonomy (GTDB): domain Bacteria; phylum Pseudomonadota; class Alphaproteobacteria; order Rhodobacterales; family Rhodobacteraceae; genus JBCBKL01. The sequence continues at coordinate 43,086 of JBCBKL010000004.1, forward strand.
AGCCGCGAGGCTCTGGGCGGAATGGAATACGACCGGTGGAACAATATCGTTGCGAAGGAGAAATCGCTGGCATTTGAAAGCGATACCGGCCTGCACGACCCGGTCGAAAACCACAACGAAGCCGTGGCGAGCTAGGTAAGACGGGTGCCCTTCTGCAGAATAAAGCCTCAAGGCACCGCATATTCTTTTATCAGCCTGATGACCTCATCATCGCCGACCTGATAGAAGGTGTCGAAATGCGCACCAACCGCGACGAATGGCGAAGGCGTGGAAAGGCAGACGACCTCATCGGCAAGATCCTTCAGCGCGGCGACGGTCTCCTCCGGGGCCACCGGCAAGGCGACGACAATTCGATCTGGCTTGCTTTGCCGCAATGCCATCAGGCTGGCCTTCAACGTCGCGCCCGTGGCGGCACCATCGTCGACCACTACCAGCGTCTTGCCCTTGAGATCTGGCACCGGGCGATCGCCAAGATACAGCGTTCTGCGGCGGGCGATCTCCGGAAGCAGGGCGTTGCCCATGCGCCTGATCTCATCATCGTCAAGCCCGGCGCGCGCGGCTATGTGTGAGGCGGCGTAGACCTCGACATCCTGCGCCTCTGCAATCGCACCAATGGCAAGTTCGGGGTGACCCGGCATTCCGATCTTGCGGACGAATACCAGCGCCAGCGGCAGGTTGCGGGCCCGGCAGATCTCGGCCGCGACCGGTAGACCGCCGCGGGGCAGTGCCACCACGACTGTCTCACCTTCGGGATAATCAGGCAGCGCCTCTTCAAGCGCGGCCCCCGCATCCCGCCTGTCCTTGAACCGTCTCGCCATTCTCTTGAACCCTACGGTCGGCAAACCAACGATAGCGCGGCCAAACCCCACAACCGTTGATCGAGGTCAATGCAACGATCGGATGGTCTGACATGCTGCCCCCAGACGATGGAGGTGGCATGAAAACCAATGCAGTCCCCTATTACGACCTGTCCGACAACGAAACCGGATGCTGCCCGCGCTTCGATCCGGTTGGGTGGGATGACCAGATCCTGCATTTTGAGGACAAACCCTTTGTCAGGGCGGTGTCCAAAAGCGCGATGCATGTGCCGCTGAACATGGGGCAGGTGTTCGAACGGGTGCAGACCCATCTGGAAGATGCAGGTGCGCTTGATCCCGAAAACATGATCATCCTCAGCCGAGATCTGTCGGCATGGGAGGAAGAGCACCTGTTTTCGATCCCCCAGAACGCCAATATCGTAGGCGAGGAAATCGTCACCCTGACAGGCGATTATCTGACCCGTGTCTTCGAAGGCCCCTACCGCGAGGCGCGGTCCTGGTATCACCAGATGGAGGTCGCGGCCAAAGCGCGCGGGCGCGAGGCTGACACGATTTACTTTTTCTACACGTCCTGTCCCCGTTGCGCGAAGGCCTATGGTGAGAACTACCTCGTTGGCGTCGCCAAGCTGTCCGATCCCTCATCCGACGCCGCATCTTGACCAGCATCAAGGCGGGTTCCCCATCCTTCTGGTTTTCTTGACCGGACAAACTGCAGATCCGAGACCTATATGGCCGACCAAGACCCCAAAGACGAATTGCCACCGAACTGGATCTCGCAGGTTCTGTTCGCGGCACTTCTGGGGGTTCTGGTCTTTGCCATCATCCTTCGGCCTGATCAGATGGCCGGGTTTACGACCGTCCCGTACTCGGATTTCAAATCCCGGATTGTAGACGGGGAGTTCCAGTCGGTCGAGATTGCCCCGACTGAGATAACGGGCGTGTCGCAGGACGGCTCCACGCAACGCATGCGCGCGTTGCTTCCGCCCGTGGAAGACGAAGACCTGTTGCCGATGCTCGAAGACGCGGGCGTTGAGGTGACCGGCAAACCGGCCACCGGCGGCGGCGCATTGGCGTGGATCCTTCCCTGGCTGCTGATCCTCGGTTTCTATTTCTGGATCAGCCGCCGGATGATGATGAACATGCCCGGCGCGGCTGGGGGTATGGGGGGCCTCTTCAGTGGGCGGTTCATGAAACCTGCCGAGCAGCGCGAAAAGATCACTTTCGCTGATGTCGCGGGACAGGACGCAGCCAAGAAGGAGGTCGCTGAACTGGTTGAATTCCTGCAGGATTTCGAGCGGTTTGAGCGTGTCGGCGCCGAGGTGCCACATGGTGTCCTGCTGACCGGGCCACCGGGCACAGGCAAGACGCTTTTGGCCCGCGCCTTGGCTGGTGAAGCCGGTGTGCCGTTTTTCTCGACCTCGGGATCGGAGTTCATCGAGGTCTTTGTCGGTGTCGGAGCCGGGCGGGTGCGGCGTCTTTTCGAAGAGGCCCGCAAACAGGCCCCTTCGGTCATCTTCATCGACGAGCTTGACAGCATCGGGCGCACGCGCGGCACGGGGCTGGGTGGCGGTCATGACGAACGCGAACAGACCCTCAACCAGATCCTCGCCGAATTGGACGGCTTTTCAGGGAAAGAGGCCGTCGTCGTGCTGGCCGCCACCAACCGGCCCGATGTTCTGGACGCCGCGCTCTTGCGGCCGGGCCGGTTTGACCGGCATGTCGCCCTCACGCTGCCCGACAAATCCGCGCGGCGTGCGATCCTGCAGATCCACGCCAAGGGGCGACCGCTGGCACATGACGCGGATCTCGATCAGGTGGCGGCGGGGACACCAGGCTTTTCCGGCGCTGACCTTGAGAACCTGCTAAACGAAGCAGCGATCCGTGCCGCCCGGCGCAGCGCTGCCGAAATCAGCCCGCTAGATCTGGATGATGCGCGCGACCGGATCATGATGGGCACCGTTCGCACGCTCGCGATCCAACCCGCCGAGAAACATCGCCTCGCCATCCATGAAGCCGGACATACGGCAGCGGCCTTCTTCACGCCGAAGGCCGACCCGATCTACAAGGTCACGATCATCCCACGCGGGCACGCCCTTGGCGGTACGCACATGCTGCCCGAAGAGGAGCGGCACACGCTGGAAGAAGGCTATCTCAGGGCGCAACTCATCACCTTGCTTGCGGGCAGGGTCGCCGAACAGGTCTTTCTCAATGAAGTCAGTTCCGGCGCCGATGACGACATCCGCCGTGCGACCGGCCTTGCACGCAACATGGTTGCGCGTTGGGGGATGTCGAAAAAACTGGGACCCATCGATCTGCGGACTGCCGAGGATCACCCGTTTCTTGGGCAAAGCATCGCGCAACCCCGGGACCATTCCGATACGACGGCGGCGCTGGTCGATGAAGAGGTGGTGGCGCTGCTGATGGAAAGCGAGGCGACAGCGCGCCGTGTGATCGAAGAGAACCGCCCGCAGATGGAGCGTTTGGTTGAACGGCTGGAGGCGGAGGAAACGCTTGACCGCGAGGCGATCACCGAATGCCTCGCCCCGGATGACACCGTAACGCCGCTACGGCCACGGAACGCGGCGGATCCGTGAACCACAGAGAGTTCCCGCCAACCTATCCGGGGCGGTTTTGACATCGAATTGAACCCAGATCAAAGCGCCGGCATCCGATCCGTGTTCGACTCCAGCCCAGATGAGAGGAGGCCATCATGAGCGCATTGGGTTTGAAGATCATCGATACATCCTTCGAGGCGGCAAACCTCTGGATCAACGAGTTGAACGAACGCACTGGCTGGGACAACAAGCAGCGGGCTTACCGCTTGCTGCGGCAGGTGCTGCATGTCGTGCGCGATCATCTCAGCGTGGATGAGGCGGCGCAGCTTGCCGCGCAATTGCCGATCATCATACGCGGCATCTACTACGAAGGCTGGAATCCGTCGAAAACGCCAGTGATCGAACGCAACAGGGCGCGTTTTGTAGAGATGGTTCAGAAGGGTTTTGACCCCGATCCGCTTGGCGATGCCGAGCACGCGATTGCAGCTGTGTTCGACCTTTTGGACGCAAAAGTGTCCGAGGGCGAAATGGACGAGGTCAAACGCACGTTCTCGAAAAAGATCCAGAAACTGTTCGCTGACCCGGCGGTGACCTGAACGGCCTCTTGCCGATCTGTGCTCCCGTTTCCGCCGCGCCCCAAACACCTTGCAATTTCAGCACCGAAACGGCTGAGTTGGCAGCGCAAGGGGTAAGTCTGGGCGGGGGATAACCGGTATGCAATATCATTTCGACGGCTTTCGCCCCGGCGATCCCAGCCTTCTGGCCACGTCTCACGCTGCGGCGGCTCCGCAATCCGATGTGGATGTCGCGATTGTCGGATGTGGCCCCGCCGGTCTGACCCTCGCAGCCCAGCTATCGTCCTTTTCGGACATACGCACACGTATATTCGAACGAAAGGCCGGCCCTCTTGAGGTTGGGCAGGCCGACGGTATCGCTTGCCGGTCGATGGAGATGTTCGAGGCTTTCGGCTTTGCCGAGAAGGCGGCCAAGGAAGCCTATTGGGTCAACGAAACCGCATTCTGGCGCCCCGACGAACACAACCAATTGCATCGGGCTGACCGTATCAAGGATGTCGAAGATGACCTCTCCGAGATGCCGCATGTGATCCTCAGCCAGGCGCGGGTTCATGACTTTTACCTCGAACTGATGGGGAACGGACCGCACCGCTTGCAGCCGGATTACGGGCTCGAATTCGCCGGGTTGCGCCGCAGCTCGGACCCTGACTATCCGCTGGAGTTAACATTCACGGGTACTGATCGCGGGGCGTCCCACACAATCCGGACGAGGTATCTCGTGGGCTGTGATGGTGCGCGCAGTGCGGTGCGTCAGGCGCTTGGCTACACGCTAGACGGCCAATCGGCCCGCCAGCTCTGGGGTGTCATGGACGTGCTGGCGGTGACGGACTTCCCCGACATCCGGCTCAAATGCGCAATCCAGTCCGCGAACGCGGGCAGCCTGCTGATCATCCCGCGCGAGGGTGGCGCGATGGTGCGGACCTATGTCGAACTCGACGCGCTGCAGGGTGATGAACGCGCGGCAGAGCGCGGGGTCAATGCGGATATGCTGATCGAGAAGATCACCAGCATTATCGCGCCCTATCGGTTCGATGTGAAAGAGGTTGCGTGGTGTTCGGCCTATGAGATCGGACAGCGGGTTTGCCAATCTTTCGATGATCTCGGCCCGGACCGTGACAACGCCAACATCCCCCGCGTCTTTATCGCCGGTGACGCCTGCCACACCCACAGCCCGAAAGCAGGGCAGGGGATGAATGTTTCAATGGCGGATGCCTTCAACCTCGGCTGGAAGCTGGCTGCGGTGCTGCGCGGACAGGCGCAGCCAGAGCTGCTCAGGACCTATTCGGACGAACGGCAGGCCAAGGCGCAGGAACTCATCGACTTTGACCGGGACATGGCCCGGCTCTTCGGCTCGCAAAAACGCAGCGACGCCGATGCGGCCCGGTTCCAGCGATACTTCCAGAAACACGGGCGCTATACTGCCGGCGTCGAAACCCGATACGATCCCTCGATTGTCATCGGTGGGTCAGAGCATCAGGAACTGGCGCGAGGCTTCACCGTGGGCATGCGCTTTCACTCTGCCCCGGTCATTCGGTTGGCTGATGCGAAACCCATGCAACTGGGCCACGCCCTGAAAGCCGACGGTCGGTGGCGGCTCATTCTCTTTGCGCCGCGGGGCGATGTGGGGCAGGCGGGTCAGGCGATCACCGCCCTTTGCGACTATCTTCAGGGCGAGCGGCACAGCCCCGTCTTGCGCTTCAGCCGGCGCGGCCAGAACACCGACGCCGTGATTGATGTAAGGGCCGTGTTTCAGAGCCATCACCGCGACATGCGGCTCGAGGCCATACCGCCGTTGTTGAAACCGTCAAAGGGCCGGTTTGGCCTGACGGATTATGAAAAGATCTTTTGTCCTGATCTGGTTCAAGGCGCTGATATCTTTGATCTTCGCGGCATCGACCGGGATCGCGGCGCGCTGGTGATCATTCGTCCGGATCAGTTTGTCGCGTCGGTCCAGCCGCTCGAAGATCACGCTGCGATTGCCGCGTTCTTCGATCGTTTCATGGCCACGCCCGATGCTGCACAATCGGGGCTGCCGGACGCCGACGATGTCGCCGGGCGGTGACCTACCCAACCCACCACGCGCGAAGCTGCGCTTCGGTCGTAAGGCCAGCCAGACCGATAGCGACTATGCCTCCCGCAAGGTTCTCAGCCCGCTCCGCGATCTCTAGCCGTGTGCCGACAACGTGGACCTCCCAACATCCTCCCGCCGGGTCGGCGATAATGCCTTTCAAGCGCAGCAATCCGGGCGGCAACTGCATCAGCCGGCCCCTTATTGCCGCCCCGTCCATAGGCTGAGGCTCCGCTTCCGACCAGTGAACATAGGTGGGGTGCGAAGCCTCGCCCGGCATCCGCGGTGACAGCGTCAATTCTGTTGCAAGAACCAGCGGCAGGATCGACGACACCTCATCGGCGCCGATCCAACGATCGACCTCCAGCGCCCTCAACGCCGCCACAATTGCCGGATCCTCCCGCGGTACTTTGCTTACTGCAACGAAGTCGGCTGCAAGGATCTGGCCGGCAACCTGATCCGAAATATGCGGATCGGCAATTTGCCGCGTTAGGTTCAGCCCATCAACGACGGTCAGGATGCCGGAATAGGCCAGCTCCGGCTCTGCCAGCGCCACCGCCGCAATCCGCGATGGATCCGCGATGCCGCTGGCCTCGACAATCAGGTGATCGGGTCGACCAGTGCGGTCCAGAATGTCACCAATGGCGAAAAACAGATCCCCGCGCATCGTGCAGCAGACGCAGCCATTGGTCAGCTCGATCGTCTCCGCGTTGGCCGAGCGCAGAATGGAGGCGTCGATGTTCAAAGCGCCGAAGTCGTTGACCAGAACCGTGATGCGCTGGCCATGGTCGGACGCAAGCAGACGGTTGATCAGCGTCGTCTTGCCCGCGCCAAGGTAACCGCCAATCACTGTCAGCGGCAGTGCAGTCATATTGGATACACCCGACCGCCAAATACAGTACCCAAGACAGGAACGTCTTTCAGATCAACGGGTTCGCAGGTCGTGGGGTCCGAGCCGAGGATCGCAAAATCGGCCCGCTTTCCGGGGGCGATGCTGCCGATCTCGGTATCGAGTTTGAGCGTTCGCGCAGCCCCCAGCGTGATCAGCTCCAGCGCTTCGGAGACATCGATGCACTCGGCGGCCCCAAGCACCTTGCCCGACATCGTGGTGCGGTTGACGGCGCACCAGGCTGTGAACAATGGCCCCAGCGGCGTGACCGGCGCGTCGGAGTGGATGGCCGCCAGAACCCCTTCATCCAGCGCGGTGCGGGTTGCATCCATGCGTGCGGCACGGTCGGGGCCGATCGTGTAAGCGCAATGCTGATCACCGAAATACCAGATGTGGTTGGCAAAGATGTTGCAGGCCACGCCAAGCTCGGCGGCGCGGGCATAAAGCGCCCGGTCCATCATCTGGCAATGCTGCAGGACATGGCGGGCCCCGGGCCAGGGATGCTTGCGCGCCGCTGCTGCGAGCGCATCAAGCGAGACGGCGGCGGCCTCGTCCCCGTTGACGTGAATATGCATCTGAACACCGCGGCGCTGCATCTCGTCGGCCAATGCGCGGATTTCGTCTGGGGCGGTGTTCCATATACCGTTCGGCTGGCCGCCCACATAGCCGGGCCAGCGCATCCGGGCCGTCCAGCCCTGGATGGCGCCATCTGTCATCAGCTTCACCGCGCCAAGCCGCAGCTTCTCGGTAGACCGCGCGCGCAGGGCCAGCGCGCGCTCGGCCACCTGCGATGGCGGACCACTTGCACCCACAGCCGGTACAATGCGCAGCGGATAGTCCTCGCGGCTCGTCAGGTCGAGCATGAGGTCCAGATCTTGGTCCTCCAGCATCGAATAAAGATCCGTGATCGTGGTAACACCGGCGCGCTGTGCGACCTTGGCATAGTTCAGGATCGCCTCGGTGCTTTGCGATAGCGTCCGGAAGTCGATGCCAATCCGACGCAGGACCGGGAACATCGCGGCCATCTCCTGCAGCTCGCCGGTGGGCAGGCCGCCCGCGCACTTGACGACCCCCTCGACCGGCGTGTCGGCGGTGAAGCCTGCAAGGGCGAGCGCGGCGGAATTCACGCACATCAAATGGAAGTTGGAAAACAAAATGGCCACGGGGCGGTCAGGGGAAACCTGGTCGAGATGTTTGCGGCTCAGCCGTTCAGAAGTCAGAAAGATCGGATCGAAACCCCACCCGAAGAGTGGCGCATCGGGTGGCAGATCGCTCATCGCCTGCCTGAGACGGGCAATCACCTCATCTGCATTGGTGAGGCCCTGCCACATCTTTCCGTCCGGATCGATCCGGTCGTGAAAGCCGACATAGACGTGCTGCCACATCGCGCCCGCCATCAGATGCGCATGCCCTTCTACAAAGCCCGGCGTCAGGATCGCGTCGGCAAGACCATCGTCGGTTTCGTGCGCGCCCCACGGCGCCGCACAATCCGCGTCACCGACTGCAAGAATGCGGCCATCGCGAACGGCCACATGGGTCGCGATCGGCTGAACGCGTTCCATCGTGATGACTTTCTTGGCCCTGAAGACCCGGATTTCGCTCATATTTTTTCACCGCTTCAATTCGGCACACCTTGGCGCACGCGGTCGTGCACGTCTATCACTTGCGTGCCAATTCTCTTGACGCGGCGGCACTGCTCATGCTCGGCTCACTGAAAAACCAGCGATTTTCGAAGATCCGCAGAGACATGGGAGTACCAAGATGATCAGAAGATACGCACTGAAGACGGCTGCGGCGGCGTTGATTGCCAGCCTCGCAGCGCTGCCGGTTGCTGCTGCAGACGTGACGATGAATGTCGGGTTCGGCGCGCCGGAAGAGTCGCTTTATGGCCGCTTCGGCAAGATCTTTCAGACCAAGGTAGCCGAGATGTCGGGCGGCGATATCGAGGTCAAGCTACGCTGCTGCAACCAGATCTCAAGCGAGGACGAAGCGTTCAAAGCCATGCAGCTCGGCACTGTCGACGGCTTCTTTATCACGGCCAACAACGTTTCGCCCCACTGGCCGCTCATGGACGTGACGGTTCTGCCATACATCTTTCAGAATGCCGAACATCTTGACCGGGTCCTGAATGGCGACGTCGGCAAGATGATGAAGGCCAAGCTGCAGGCGGATACAAGCGTTCACCTGCTTGCCTTTGGTCCGGCACTTTATCGTGATTTCTACAACTCCGTCCGGCCGATCAACACGATGGCCGACATGCAGGGTCTCAAGATCCGCGTGCCGAAAAACGAAGTTATGATCGCCACGTTCGAGGCATTCGGGGCCAACCCGGTGCCGCTTGCATGGTCCGAAACGCCGACTGCCTTGCAGACCGGCACGGTCGACGGCGGCGACAACGGAACGTCGTTCATCCGCGATATGAAGTTCTTTGAATTCGAACCGCATCTCGTGATTCTCGAACACTTCGTGGCGTTTGCACCGCTTTTCGCGTCGGACGCTTTCATGAAACGCCTATCGGATGAGCAACGCGCCCTGATCCAGGATGCGGCCGCAGCGGCGGGGGCCGAGTTCGCGGCGCAGGTGGCGAACGAGACCGAGGAGGTTCGCAAATGGCTGGTCGACGAGGGCGGCATGGCGATGACCCGGCCCGACAAGACCGACTTTATCACAGCCGCTCAGGGCGTACAGGCGTCCTTCGCCGAACAGCGCGGCACCGAGTTTGTCGATCTGGTCAAGGCGATCCAGGACGCGGCCAAGTAAACCAAGTTTCACGCCGCGAGGGGTGCGTCCGCGCGCCCCTCGCGCCATTCAACGCGTCCCCGGGGTCCTGAATGACGGCACTGAAATGGTTAGAGCGGCATTTTGAAGAGCTCATTTGCTGCACCTGTCTGGCCGTCATCGCGGTTGCTGTTTTTGCGCAGGTCGTCGCGCGTTACATCTTCCAGATCGCCCTGCACTGGACCGAGGAAACCGCAGCCATGTGCATGGTCTGGGCGGTTTACATGGGGGCCGCCCTGTGCGTCCGCGAACGGTTTCACATCCGCATCATGGTCGGTGTGGCTGCCTTACCCGGCGGGGTGGGGCGGATCGTCGTTTTCGTCGCCGACATTCTGTGGGCGTTCTTCTGCCTTTTCATGCTCAAGGTCAGCTGGGACTACCTCGCCGTCTTTTGGCGTTTCCCCGAAACCAGCCCCAGCCTTGGGATCAATCAGTTCTATCCTCAGACAATTCTCGTGATCGGCTATGCGCTCATGCTGGTGCGTCTCATCCAGACCTACGTGCAGTGGTGGCGCGATGGCGGTGAAGGGCTGCCCGGTATGCTTGCCGAAGAGTGGGTCGAGACCACGAAAGACCAAGAGCACCAGATATGAGCCCACTTGCCATTCTCGGCATCGTTTTTGTCGTTCTCACGGTCATGGGCGTTCCGCTTTTTGTGGCCGTTGGCCTGACGACCGCGTTGGCGCTCTATCTGATCGAAATCCCTTATACGCTCATGGCGCAGACCGGTTATGGCAGCCTCACGCCTTTTCCGCTGCTGACCATCCCGCTCTTCGTTCTCGCCGGTCGGCTGATGGAAGTGGGGGGTATGGCCAACCGGATGATCGCCATCGCCACCAACCTTGTCGGGGCCTATCGCGGCTCGATGGGGCTGGTGACCGTCTTTGCCTGCATGCTGTTTGCCGCCTTGTCCGGGTCCGGGCCGGCCACGACAGCCGCAATTGGTTCTGTCACTGTCCCGGCGATGCGCCGCGATGGTTATGACGTACCCTTTGCCGCTGCAATCACGGCCAGCGCAGGCGCACTCGGCAGCCTGATCCCGCCGTCCAACCTCATGATCATCTACGGTCTTGTCTCGGAAACCTCTATCCCGCGGCTGTTTCTGGCGGGGCTGATCCCGGGCCTGATGGTCACGATCTTCCTGATGATCACGACCTATATCATCGCCCGTCAGCGCGGTTACGGCGGGGATGGTGACCGGTTTTCATGGGGCCCGTTCCTGCGGGCCGCATGGGATGGGAAATGGGCGATCGGAGCGCCGGTTCTGATCCTTGGCGGGATCTATGGCGGGGCCTTCACGCCAACCGAGGCGGCTGGCGTTGCAGTGTTCTATGCCCTGTTCGTAGGGCTGTTCGTATATGGCGAACTCACCGTCCGAAAAGTCATCGAAGCGCTGCGCTTTACCGCGCTTCTGACCGGCATCCTTATTCTGCTCACACCGACGCTGGCCTTCGGTCAGCTCACTGCTTTCTACGACGTTCCGACTGCGGTCCAGCAGGGGATCACTTCGATCACCGAGAACGTCTTTCTCGTGATGCTGCTGATCGGGATCTTTTACATCTTCATCGGAACGTTCATGGAGTCGCTGGCCCAGATCGTGCTGTTCACTGCCGTGTTCCTCCCGCTTGTGACATCGTTGGGTGTCGATCCCGTCATGTTCGGCATCTTTACGGTGATCACCTGCGAAATCGGCTTCCTTACCCCGCCCCTTGGCGCGAACCTGACCGTAGCGGCACGCATATCGGGCATCTCGATCGAACGGATATCCGTCGCGGTCCTGCCCTTTATCCTCGCCTATATCATCGGGATGGTGATCCTGATATTTTTCCCGGACCTGACCCTGTTCCTGCCGAATTGGTTCTACGGCGAGGCAAAATAGGAGAGGCTCCAGATGTTTGACATCATCCTGAAGGGCGGCGAAGTTTATGACGGCACGGGCGGCGAAAGCGCTGTCACCGATGTGGCCGTTGTGGACGGCCGGATCGCCGAAATCGGCGCGCTGGATCCGGATCGCGCCCAAACCGTGATCGACGTCAGCGGGCTTGTCGTGTCGCCCGGCTTTGTCGACATGCACACCCATTCCGACTTTACGCTCATCGCGGATGGCCGCGCTGAAAGCCAGGTGCATCAGGGTGTGACGACTGAGGTGATCGGGCAATGCGGGATAAGCTGCGCACCGGTTTGCGCGCATAAGGATATCCGGGCCGTCTCGCCCTGGTACACCGATCAAGCCAAACACCCCAACTGGTTGAGCTTTGCGGAATATCTCGACGCTCTGGATCAGGCCGATCTCGGGGTAAACGTCATGGCTTTTGTCGGTCACGGCACGATCCACCGCGCGATCCTTGGCGATGAGTTGCGGGCGGGTGAGCCCGATGAGGTGGCCGCGATGGCACGGCTGGTCGATCAGGCGATGGATGAAGGGGCAGGGGGTTTTTCGTCCGGGCTCGAATACTTTCCCGGGATCCTTGCCGCGCCCGAACACCTCGTCCCCATGTGCGAGGTCGCGGCAGAGCGTGGACGGTTGTATGCTACCCATGTCCGCAACCGCGATACCCACTATGACCTCGGCTTTTCAGAGGCGATCGCCACCGCGCGGCAATCCGGCGCGCGCCTTCAGATCAGCCATATCCAGCCCAAGTTCGGCGCGCCGGATTATGCCATGAACCACACGCTGGAAATGATCGACGTGGCGCGGCGATACGATGTTGACGTGGCCTTTGACGTGATCCCGCATGACTGGAACCACACACTGATGGCGGCGATCCTGCCGAAATGGGCGCAGGCGGGCGGCATCGACGAGGTGATGAAGCGGCTCTCTGACCCGGAGGCGCGTGAACGGATCAAGGCGAACCCGCAACCGATGTGGCTGATCGTCAAAGCTGAGAAGTGGGAAGACATCATTCTGCTGAACGCCACCCACAACAAGGATATCGTCGGTGCCGATTTCGCCGAGATTGGGCGGATGCGAAACGCTCACCCCTACGATGCGGTTCTCGACATCCTGCTGGAAGAGGGCGAAAACCTGATGTCCTGCATGTGGTCCTCCAAAAGCTTTCGTGACAGCGATGTCGACCTCTGCCTGCAACAGCCCGAATGCGCTGTCATTTCCGACACGGTAGCCATCGCCAATGACGGTATCCTCAAGGATCACATAGGTTCGCTCAGCGGCTACGGCTGGGCCGCGCGGTTCCTGCAATATTACGTGCGTGACCGGAAAGTTCTGAAGCTGTCTGAGGGGTTGCGCAAGATCACCAGCATCCCCGCCGAACGGCTGGGTCTCAAGGATCGCGGCAAGATCCGGCGCGGCTTCGCGGCTGACATTTGCGTCTTTGATCAGGCCAATATTGCCAGCAACGCCACGGCCCGCAATCCGCGCCGCTATGCCTCTGGCATCGCGCATGTTCTCGTGAATGGCGAGTTGCACATGTTCAATGGCAAACGCACTTCTGCAAATGCTGGGCGTGTTGTGCGCGAATTCGCGGCGTAGTCGCGACTTTCCGGACCCTATGGCCCAGCTCTGACAGATCAGCGCGGATAATCCACTGCGAGCGGCGCCGTAGAGACCGCATTTGACCGTGGACCACGTCCGGGGGATGGATTACCTGCCGGTCTCAAGTGTGAGAGCCCGGACCAAAAGGGAAGAGTGTCAAGATGAGTGAAGACGTGCTGGCGATCGTTCAGGCATCCAAGGGTCGGCGACTCATGGGGGTCGTCGCAATGTGGAGCCTCGGGATCCTTCTGCTTTACGTCGCCATGGTCGAGCCGCCCGCGATCGGTTGGCAGTTGTTCCTGATCCTGATGGGCGCGGGGGCGATTTGGCTGGCCGAATTGATGCGGCGGGCGACGGCGCTGCGGCTTGAGCTGACAAAAACGGAACTGCGCGACAGCGAGGGCCGCATTCTCGCACAGCTTGATGACATCGAGCGGGTTGATCGTGGGGTATTTGCCTTCAAACCCTCGAACGGCTTCCTCATTTTGCGAAAGTCGCCGGCCGAAACTGCGTGGCGTCCCGGACTATGGTGGCGTTATGGGCGCCGCGTCGGGGTAGGAGGCATGACATCGGCCGCTGAAACAAAGTTCATGGCCGATGCGATCTCAACTATGCTGGTCGAGCCAGAGGCTTAGGCGCCTTCAGTCGGTGCCTGCCACAGCACGCGTGGTGCATAGCGTGGCCGTGTAAAGACGAAGTTCTGGATCGTGCGATCCTGCAGGCCCACGTCAAAGACGGGCTCGAACTTGACGAAGGTCTCGACGACCATGACGCGTTCGTTGTGTGGCATCACCGGCAGACTGGGCTGCAGACCCGCGACCTGCGCGTCCGTCATGGCGGAAACCCAACCTTTGGCCTGCGACCAGTCCCGCTCGTAAACGTTGTTGTCGCCATTCCAGCGTACGCTGGTCACCCGCAGCGAGATGTCGCCCGGATCCTTGATGGTCGACATGAAGCGCATAAGTTCGATCATCCCGTTCAGATAGGCATCGTCGATCGGCGTCGTCTCACGCGAGATGATGTCACCGATGGCATAGGCCACCTTTTGCTGCACCGCATGCTGGCGATACGCGTCAAAGATCGAGAACATGGTGAGGTACGCCCAGAACATGACCGGGATGATGACCACCGTCTCGACCGCGATGCTGCCGCGGTCATCTTTGGAAAAGCGGCGAAGAAACTGACTGACGTTCAACATTACGCTGGCTCCTGAACGAAGGCAGACATCGATACCATCCGCACCCGGCCAGAGCCGTCTTTGGTGTAGTGGTATCCGAGGCCGGTTGTGGGGAAGACAGGCTTGAACATGTAGCAGACCCGCATCAGCATCAGCTGGTGGTCGCCGCCGTGGATGAAGGTCCGAAGCGGCGTGACAGGCTCTGAAACGTCGATGCAGTCAGCGCCCTGCGCGAGACCCGAGAACTGGCGTGGATCGACCGGGTTCATTTCCAACCGGATGGTCGAATCGCAATCCTCAAGGAAGCCCGAGAAGCCGCAGATCATGTTCTTGAGCTCACCATGCGTGAAATTCGCACCGGTGTTCAGGCGGACCTGCCGGACGGTCATGTCCATCCCGCGATCAAGGAACATCTGCCGCATCTGATAGATCCCCATCTCGACCGACGTCAGGAAGATGGTGAAGATGAGTGGCACGGCGAGGGCGAATTCGACGACCATCTGGCCATCTTCGCGCCTCGCAAATCTGCGGAGAAAACTGCCGGTTTTGGTCTTCATTGGAGCACTCCAGCCTTGCAAAGCAACTTGTGAAACTGACCTGCTCTAGCCTCAAAAGTCTTCATAGTCTTTTTTTGGTTCAACTGCGCCATATCAGTAGACCAGGCGCAGCTGCCGCACTTGCCGTGCGATTGATTGGAATACTTCGTCGATTTCCGCCCCTTGCACATCGAAGAAGTGCGACGGTGACGAAGCGCAGTTCCGCATCTGCGTCTTGGCATTGCTTGGCGCCTCGAACGCGATTGTGTAGATCACGATATTGCGGGGCTCGGCTTTTGCCAGGTCGCAGATTGCGTAGAACCGGTTGACGTTGGTCGATGCCGAATGGATCTTTTCCTTGCGTGAACTGGCCTGATTTTTCAGCTCGACCGTTGCGTTGTCGTCATGCATCCCGTTTTTGGGGCGCCATTGGTCGGTGATCTGACCATCGGTCATCAGCACGATGTATTTCGCGGTTTCGGTATCTGCCCAGTTTGCAGGACGGTTCGAATACTGGCTCGGGACCAACCCGGCAGTCGACATCGCGGCGAAGTCATCCTGGCTCGTCGGATCGAGCAGTGCGAGGGCATACTTCATACCATAGGCCGTGCCGGTGCCGTCGTGCATCCGCATGCCGTTGATAAAGTTGTGCAGCGCGGTCTTGTTATTCTGCGCGTACTGGATCGACGTGGCGTCGTACGGGCACCAGCCCCAGTCCATCACGCTTGCCGCGATGGTCCAGTACATGAAGTGCGGAACCTGATCGTAGGACGAGCGCTCGGGCAGGCGGGAATGGGTAAAGTCATCCGACTGCAGTTCGAGGCAGGACGTCACATTCGGGAAAACGTGGTACGTGTCTTCGTCATTGTCCCATGATGTGTTTTCGGGCCAGCTGGAGGTGGACACGATGCCACCGTCGCTTTCAGCCAATTCGACTTCGGCATACCGCTGACCGTTCAGGCGGTTGAACATGAAGGGGCCGACATTCGTCTGACCGGCATAGGGGATCAGGTTGATCGAGGTGTGCTGGGCCATGTCGCCTTCGAGCACCGAAGTCACAAAGTTCCGCGCGGCAGGGCGCAGGTTGTCCATCCGGCTGGAATTCCGCATTGAGCCGGAGATATCCAAAACGAGCGAGATTTCGAGGTTTGGCACCCATTCTGTCGCCGAACCACCAACCCAGATCGGCAGATCATCGGTGCCAACCATGGACATATAGCGTGTCGGCATATCGATCCGCGCCGAAGCCGTCACGGTGCGGAAGTTGATCCCTTCCTCTACGTTGACGTTAACCACTTCGCTATAGCCCGACTTGCTATAATAGTCGTTCACAACGGCGCCCGGGTCCTGAAGCTGGTCCAGATCGGCCGCCGCGAGGATCGCGCGGTCCAGCGTGTTCTGGCGCTGCGTTCGTTCCATTTCCTGTTGCATCAGGTCAACGCCCAAACCACCGACGATAAGCATCATCAGGACTGACATGAGGGCGAAAATAGTCATGTTGCCGTCTTCATCTCGACCAAACTGCCGCAGACAATTGAAAGGAATTGCTGCATCTTTCCAGGACAAGGTGTCAGACTGACCCGCGAACTTTTGAACAGAACGTACTGGCATCACAAACCATCACTTTACTAAACTGCGGACTCCACGCCCGACTCTTCTGATCCCTTGTTATCGTGGACGATTGTGACCTAATTTGGACCGGATCGGGGAGTGGCTGGGACCATGCTCCCCGGATCCGCTACAGTTCAGTTCTTCTAAACCCATTGTTGACGAGGGCTGGGTCAATTCCCGTTAAGGTATGTCAATTGGTAAGGCGAAGCTGCCTTACTTGCCGTGCGATCGCCTGAAAAACATCGTTAATTTCGCTGCTGTCGACATTATAGAAGTGCGAAGCGGACGATGCGCATTTCTGCATTTGCTCGACTGCGGCGGCTGGCGCCTCGAATGCGATCGTGTAGACGGTCACATTCCGGCTGGCCGATTTTGCCAGATCGCAGGACTGATAAAAGCGCGACACGTTGGTGGATGAAGACGAGACCTGGGTGTTGTCGCTCTTGTCGCGGTTCTGCAGTTCCACGGTCGGGTTTTCCTCGGCCAGTGCATCGACGGGGCGCTTCTGTTCGGTGATCTGACCATCGGTCATCAGAATGATGTATTTCGTCGTCTGCGGGCTGTTCCACTGGGCCGGGCGGTTGGCGAACTGGCTGGGCATCAGGCCCGCGCCGGCCATCGCGGCAAAATGGGGCTGGGACGTCGGGTCCAGGAGGGCCAGCGCATACTTCATCGCGTAGGCCGTGCCGGTACCGTCATGCATCCGCATGTTCGTGACGAGATCCTTAAGGTCCGTCTTGTTGTTCGACGCGTAGACGATCGAGCTTTGATCCTGTGGGCACCAACCCCAATCCATCACGTCACTGGCGATGGTCCAGTTCATGAAGTGGGGCGTCTGATCGTAGCTGGCGCCGAGCGGCAGGCCGCTGTGGCCAAAGTCGCTGCTGTTGAGTTCGAGGCAGGACGACACGTTCGGGTAAAGCCCGTTCTCATCGCCCCCGAGGCTGGGATCAAGCGGTGGCTGCGCATAGCGCTGACCGTTGAGGCGGTTGAACATGAACGGACCCACGTTGGTCTGCCCGGCATAGGGGATCAGGTTGACCGACGTATATTTCGACGACACGTCGTCGATCACCGAGTCGATGAAATTGCGCGCGGCGGGCCGCAGCTCGGTCATCCGGTCGGAATAACGCATGGAGCCCGATATATCGAGCACAAGCGAAATCTCGACATTGGGCACGACCTCCGAGGCTGAGCCGGTGGCATAGGATGCAAGGTCCGGGTTGCCGAGCGCCGCCATAAAGCTGGTCGGAACCTGCGCCAGCGATTCCGCGCTGACGACGCGATTGGTGCTGCTGGTCGTTACCTTGATGTTACTGGCCTGCCCGTCGAGGCCGGACTTCTTGAAATAGTCGCGGATCACCTCTTCGGGCTCTAGGGTCTGGTCAAGGTCGGCCGCGGCAAGCAGCGCGCGGTCAAGAGCCTGCTGGCGGTGGACGCGGTCCAGCTCGGCATGCATCAGGTCAACGCCGATGCCACCGACCATAACCATCATGATGACCATGAAGAGGGTGAAGAGGGTCATGGATCCGGACTCGTCCTTTGCAAAGTCCCGGATGTGATCGTCTGTTGATTCAACATTATCCATTTTTGACCTCAATGCGACTTCCCTATGGCAAACAAGGCAATCGGTGCCAAATTTGGCAAAATGATGGCGCTTTGAGGTCGCGCAGCTGTCACCGTTTCGGTGAATTGAAACAGTAAGCCGCCAATGTCTTTGATTATCATTTGATTGGAAAACAGTCGCTGGCGTTTGGCCGCGGAAAAGAATTTTCGCACGCATTTACCGAGTCGTCATACCCTCTGGTCACAGATCACGAGAATTGAGTCGCCCGGAACGGAGGAACCAGCATGACGACGCAAGCAGAACCGAGCTTTCGCGAGAGCGTTGATATGATGTTCAACAGGGCGGTCGCCCTGATGGATCTTGCCCCCGGGCTTGAGGAAAAGATCCGGGTTTGTAACGCCACCTATACGGTGCGGTTCGGCGTCCGGCTGCGGGGGCGGATTCAGACGTTCACCGGATATCGGTCGGTTCATTCCGAACATATGGAACCGGTCAAGGGCGGCATCCGCTTTGCCACGGGCGTGAACCAGGACGAGGTCGAGGCGCTGGCGGCGCTGATGACCTACAAGTGCGCGTTAGTCGAGGCGCCGTTTGGCGGCTCAAAAGGCGGGTTGTGCATAGACCCCCGCGAATATGACGAACACGAACTGGAACAGATCACGCGCCGCTTTGCCTATGAGCTGGTTAAGCGCGACCTGATCAACCCTGCTCAGAACGTGCCCGCCCCTGACATGGGCACGGGCGAACGCGAGATGGCGTGGATGGCGGATCAGTACATGCGGATGAATACGACCGACATCAATGGCCGCGCCTGCGTGACGGGCAAGCCCCTGAATTCCGGCGGCATCGCGGGCCGGGTCGAAGCGACGGGCAGAGGCGTGCAATACGCGCTGCGGGAATTCTTCCGCGATCATGCGGGCGTACAGAAGGCGGGTATGACAGGCACACTCGACGGCAAGACCGTGATCGTTCAGGGCCTCGGCAACGTCGGCTACCACGCGGCCAAGTTCCTGTCCGAAGAAGACAATTGCAAGATCGTTGGCATCATCGAACGGGATGGGGCCCTATTCAACACCGAAGGGCTGGACATCGATGCCGTGCGCGAGTGGATCGTGAAACATGGCGGCGTGACGGGCTTCCCGGACGCGGCCCACCATGCCGAAGGTGCTGCAGTGCTGGAGGAAGAGTGCGATATCCTGATCCCCGCCGCCCTTGAAGGTGTCATCAACCTCTCGAATGCCGCTCTCATCAAGGCGCCCCTGATCATTGAGGCGGCGAACGGGCCAGTGACGGCGGGCGCCGATGACATCCTGCGCAAGAAGGGCACGGTTATCATTCCGGACATGTATGCCAATGCGGGCGGGGTGACAGTGTCCTATTTTGAGTGGGTGAAGAACCTGAGCCACATCCGCTTTGGCCGGATGCAACGGCGCCAGGAGGAGGCGCGCCACCAGCTTGTGGTGAACGAGCTCGAGCGGCTGAGCTCCCAGATCGGCGATGCATGGACGTTGAACCCGGATTTCAAGCAAAAGTATCTGCGCGGCGCGGATGAGCTGGAACTGGTGCGATCCGGTCTCGATGACACGATGCGGATCGCCTATCAGTCGATGGCTGAGACCTGGCATGAGCGTGAAGACGTCGATGATTTGCGGACCGCGGCCTATCTTGTCGCCATCGACAAGGTCGCAGCGAGCTATCGGGCAAAGGGGCTTTAGGCTCCTGCTGATCATCGGGGGCGCTGCCCCCGTCCCTTCGGGACTCCCCCGGCGTACTTTGCGACGAGAAGAAGCAAGTGTATTTGGGACCGGAGGCAGGGGGCGTTCGGGCCAGCGC
Organism: Pseudomonadota bacterium; assembly: GCA_038521825.1. Taxonomy (GTDB): domain Bacteria; phylum Pseudomonadota; class Alphaproteobacteria; order Rhodobacterales; family Rhodobacteraceae; genus JBCBKL01. Next base: position 62,986 of record JBCBKL010000004.1, read on the forward strand.
CCCTTCATTGTTGGAAAAAGTACTTGGGGGGCTCCAGCGGAGCCGGGGGCAGAGCCCCTTTTGCCCGCCCGGCAGTCATCGCCCGCTGCCCGTGTTTCGGAAGCGGCGGTTGTTTCTATCTGATCTGACATCTTCAAGGAGATGGCGGGCCCGCCAAAATAGCGGAAGTCGGCGCGCCGGGACACTAGTCCGGCTCCATCACCCCTTTCGGGGCACCAGCAGCTGGTGCAAGACGCAGGCGAGCCGTTGACGTTACTGGCCGGGCCGTTGTCACACCTGATTTCCTTGGCATGCGCCGCGTGGACGCAGGGGTTAACCGGGGACGGGTTCTAGAGAGCGGCGGTTAAGAAAACCGAAAGGCATCGCGCGACCGGTCTGTCGCTCCGGGACCTGCCTTTGTCGATATTTGGGATGGCGCTCTTGAGCGGCGCTGTTACATCTTGTCCGATCTCGCGCCATGCCAGCCTAGGGAGAAGATCGAAGATGCGTTTTTCCGGCCTCGGAATCCTCAAGGAAGGCCTGACAGGCAACAAGGGCTGGGGGCCGCATTGGCGTGATCCGGAGCCGAAGTCGGAATACGATATCATCATCATTGGCGGTGGCGGGCACGGGCTGGCGACGGCCCATTACCTGAGTTCCCAGTACGGTCTGACCAATGTCGCGGTTCTCGAAAAGGGATATCTTGGTGGCGGCAATGTCGGGCGCAACACGACGATCGTGCGGGCCAATTACATGCTGCGGGGCAATTCGGAGTTCTACAGCCATTCCTTGAAATTGTGGGAGGGGCTGGAAGAGGATCTGAATTACAACGTGATGCACTCGCAGCGTGGCATCATCAATCTTTTCCATTCCGACGGCCAGAGAGACGCCTTTGCGCGCCGTGGCAACGCGATGATCAATCAGGGTGATGATGCGATCCTTCTGGATCGGGATGGCGTGCGCAGGGAATTGCCCTATCTCAACTTCGACCAGACGCGTTTCCCCATTTATGGTGGCCTTTATCACAAGCGGGGCGGGACGGCGCGTCATGATGCGGTTGCCTGGGGGTTTGCCCGAGCCGCATCGAGCCGCGGTGTCGACCTGATCCAGAACTGCGAGGTTACGGGGATTGATGCCGAAGGTGGCAAGGTGACGGGCGTTCAGACCAGCCGTGGCACCATCAGGGCCAAAAAGGTCGGGATTGTCGTGGCGGGCCGCTCATCTCAACTGGCGGAAATGGCGGGGTTTCGATTGCCGGTCGAGAGCCATGTCCTGCAGGCCTTCGTGACCGAAGGTCTCAAACCCTATATCGATCACGTGGTGACCTATGGGATGGGCCATTTCTATATCAGCCAGTCAGACAAGGGCGGGTTGGTGTTTGGTGGCGATCTGGATTTCTATTCCAGCTATGCAGCGCGGGGTAACCTGCCGACCGCTGAACATGTTGTGTCAGCCGCGACGACCCTCATGCCGGTGATTGGAAAGGCGAGGATGCTGCGCAGCTGGGGCGGCATCATGGACATGACCCCGGACGGATCCTTCATCATCGACAAGACCCCCATAGACGGTCTCTATCTCAATTGCGGGTGGTGTTATGGCGGCTTCAAAGCCACGCCGGCATCGGGTCACTGTTTTGCGCATCTGATCGCCAGGGATGAGCCGCATCCGGTTGCAGTCCGCCATCGGCTGGACCGGTTCCGGTCGGGCCGCTGGATTATGGATGAAGAGACCACCGGGTCTCAGCACAATTTGCACTGAAGCGAGCGCGTCGATGTCGGATTTGCGTATTTGGGACGAGAAGAAGGGGCGCGGTCGATGAGGTTGCACTGTCCGATTTGTGGCGAGAGGGATCGGCGCGAATTTTATTACCAGGGTGCTGCTCTGGCTTTGGGGCGCCCTGAGCCTGAAGCCGGTGAGGCGGCATGGGACGCTTACGTCCATCTGCGCGACAACCAGCCCGGCGATCTGGACGAATTGTGGAGCCATGATCAGGGCTGTGGTGCATGGCTGGTCGTGACCCGCAATACCATCACGCACGAGATGAAGGGTGCGGCGCTTGCGACTGGCAAGGATGCGCGGCGATGAGGATCGAGGGAAAGGGCCTGATCGACCGGTCGCACCGCGTTTCGTTCCACTTTAACGGCGCGTCCTATAGCGGTTTCGAGGGCGATACAGTGGCTTCGGCCCTTCTGGCCCATGATCAGCGTCTTATTGGCCGTTCGTTCAAGTATCACCGCCCGCGCGGTATTCTGACGGCGGGCAGCGAGGAGCCGAATGCGCTGGTTACCGTTGGCTCGGGTGCGGCCCAGGACCCCAACGTCCGGGCGACGATGCAGGAGGTCTATGACGGGCTTGAGGCCCGGGTGCAGAATGTCTGGCCTTCGGTCCGGTATGATGCTCTGGCCCTCAACGATCTGGCAGCGCCGTTTCTGTCGGCCGGCTTTTACTACAAGACCTTTATGTGGCCCCGCGCCTTTTGGGAGCGGCTCTACGAGCCGGTGATCCGACGGGCGGCTGGTCTTGGCGCGTTGAGCGGTTTGCCGAACGAGGATCTCTATGAGAAGGCCTATGCCTTTTGCGATTTGTTGGTCATCGGGGCGGGCCCTGCCGGGTTGATGGCGGCTTGGCGGGCGGCACAGTCCGGCGCGGATGTGATCCTGGTCGATGAACACCCCCGTGTGGGCGGCCGCTTGACGGCAGAGGATGAGGATGTGGCCGGGCAGCCTGGCCATGCCTGGGCGTCAGAGATGGCTGAGGCTATGAACGCAATGCCAAACGTCCGCATCATGACCCGCACGACCGTCACCGGGGCTTATGATCAGGGCACTTTTGGTGCGCTCGAGCGTGTCACACACCATCTGTCCCACCCGGCGCCAGGTGCACCCAAGGAGACGTTCTGGCGCATCGTGGCCAGACGCAGCATTCTTGCTGCCGGTGCCATCGAGCGCGTGATCGCCTTTCGCAACAACGACCGTCCCGGGATCATGGCGGCGGGGGCGGTGCGCGCGTACCTCAATCGCTATGGCGTCAGCCCGGGTCGCCGCGTGACCCTTTTTGCCAACAATGACGATGCTCATCGGACGGCGCGCGATCTGGTGCGGGCTGGTGTCCACGTGGCCGCCGTCATCGACAGCCGAAGCGATGTGGAGCCCTTGGGCGACTACCGCCTGATCAAGGGCGGTCAAGTCGTGAACGCTGGTGGGCGGTTGGGTCTGGAGGCCATTACCGTCCGGACCCCATCGAACGAGGAGCGTATCGCCTCCGATTGCCTTGGTGTCTCGGGCGGTTGGAACCCGACGGTGCACCTGACCTGCCATATGAATGGCCGTCCAGTCTGGGATGAGATGATTGCGAGCTTTGTTCCGCAGGATGGGGCCATTCCCGGGATGATCGCAGCCGGCGCGTGCCGGGGTCTCTTTTCGACGGCGGCCTGTCTGAAGGACGGCGCCGAGGCGGGTGCGGCGGCGCTGGATGCGCTGGGTATCAAACCTGCTCCGATCGACGTGCCGGAGGCGGATGATGCCTCTTACCGGCTGACCCGGCTATGGGCGGTGCCAGGGCGCGGTCGGGCCTGGCTCGATTTCCAGAACGATGTCACGGTCAAGGATGTGAGCCAGAGTGCGGCGGAGGGATACAAATCCGTCGAACATATGAAGCGCTACACCACACAGGGCATGGCGACGGATCAGGGCAAGAACTCCAATGTCGCCTCGCTCGCTCTGCTGGCCGACGCGACGGGGCGGGGCATTCCCGAAACGGGGACGACCACGTTTCGTCCGCCCTTTACCCCGGTGGCGCTGGCGGCCCTTGGGGCGGGGGCCGAGGACAAAGGCTTTGCCCCCGAACGATTCACCACCAGCCATGCGGCCAGCGTTGACCGCGGCACGCCGATGATCGAGGCGGGTTTGTGGTATCGTCCCAGCTATTTCCCGAAACCGGGCGAGACGCATTGGCGTCAATCCTGTGATCGCGAGGTCGGATTGGTGCGCGAGGCGGTCGGCATCTGCGACGTCTCGACCCTTGGCAAGATCGACATTCAGGGACCGGATGCGGCCAGCCTGCTGGACTTTGTCTATACCAACACGTTTTCTTCGCTGAGGGCCGGGCGGGTCCGATATGGCTTGATGCTGCGCGAAGACGGTCATGTCATGGATGACGGGACGACTGCGCGGCTGGGCGAAAATCACTATGTTATGACAACGACCACGGCGGCTGCCGGTCAGGTCATGCGGCATCTGGAATTTGTGACCCAGTGTCTGCGCCCGGATTGGGACGTGCGCATCGTCTCGGTCACCGAGCAATGGGCGCAATTCGCGGTGGCGGGGCCAAAATCGCGCGAATTGCTGAACGGTTTGCTGGATTACCCCGTCGATGGTGAGACATGGCCTTTCATGGCGTGTGGCCCCGTCAGGCTTAAAGGTGTCGACGGGCGCCTATTCCGCATCTCGTTTTCCGGTGAACATGCCTATGAGCTGGCTGTGCCGGCGCGGTATGGCGATGATCTTTTCCGCGCTCTTGTCAGCCGGGCCGAGGCCATGGGCGGCGGTGCCTACGGAATGGAAGCGCTGAACGTCCTGCGCATTGAAAAGGGGTTCATCACCCATGCTGAAATCGACGGCCGTGTGACAGCCTTTGATATCGGGATGGAGCGCATGATCAGCGCCAAGAAGGATTGCATCGGCAAGACGATGGCGGGGCGCCCGGGTCTGGTTGATGAGAAACGCCCCCGTATGGTTGGTTTGAAGCCCGTTGGAGAGGTCAAGCAGTTGTCGGCGGGCGGACATCTGTTTGACGAGGGAGCCGAGGTGAACCGCGCGAATTCCAGGGGCTATGTCACCTCCGTTGGTTTTTCGCCCACGCTGGGCCACATGATCGCTCTTGGCTTTGCTGAGGAGGGGCCGCGCCGCATTGGTGGTCGGATGCGGTTTGTCGATCACGTGCGGGACCTCGATACGGTTGTTGAGATCTGCGATCCCGTCTTCGTTGACCCTGAAGGAGGGCGGGTGCGTGGCTGATATGCTGGCGAAATCGCCGATGGCGGATCTGCCGCGGCTGACGATCGGGACCGTAACGCTGGAAGAGGTGGACCTTGGGCACCTGACAAGCATCGCGCCGTTAAAGGGGCAGGCGGATGCGGTGGCTAATACAATGGGCCGCGCTTTGCCTGCGCCGAACCGCGCCACCGGCAAGGAGGGGGATCGACTGATCTGGTTCGGGCGTGAGATCTATCTCTTGGCGGGATCCGCCCCAGAGGCGCAGGTGGCGGACCATGCGGCAGTAACTGATCAGTCGGATGCCTGGGCGTGTGCGGCGCTGACCGGCCTGGGCGCTGAGGATGTTCTGGCGCGCCTCGTCCCGATTGATGTGCGGGCGGCTCATTTCAAACGCGGCCACACGGCGCGGACTGAACTGGCCCACATGCATACATCCATCACGCGGGTTGGTGCGGACCGGTTTCTGATCCTCGTTTTCCGTTCCATGGCACGCACGCTGCATCACGATTTGAAAATCGCAATGGAAAGCGTCGCGGCGCGGCCTTAAAAGCGGGTCATCGTGAACCGTTCGAGGACCAGTCATGAAACGCGCCTTTACCGCTTTGGCCTGTCTTTTTGCTCTGCCCGCCTCTGCAGACAAGGCGCAGGAATGCCGGACGACCGGCCAGATCGCGGCCAAGGCGCAGGAGTTGCGGCTGGAAGGCAAAAGCGAAAAGCGGACCATGCGGCTGGTCCTGAAGGAAGAGGGGCTGGTTCCGCCCGGCTATGAAGACGCGGTTGAGCCTCTGGTATATTACGTGTTCCTGCAAACCGATGCCGGGATGGAGCAGGACCTTGGCGCGGCGTGGGAAAAGGCCTGTCTCGAGCAATAGCCCCTCGACTCCGCGCGCCGCGGACCAGATAATATAGGGCATGAGCCTGCCCCCCGGATTTTTGGATGAACTGCGCACCCGGCTGAGCATCGGCCAGGTCGTTGGCCGCAAGGTCATGTGGGATGCGCGGAAGTCCAACCAGGCCAAGGGTGATCTGTGGTCGCCATGCCCGTTCCATCAGGAAAAGACGGCCAGCTTTCACGTTGATGACCGCAAGGGCTATTACTATTGCTTCGGTTGCCATGCCAAGGGCGACGCGATCAGCTTTGTCCGCGAGACCGAGAATGTGAGTTTCATGGAGGCGGTCGAGATTCTTGCTCGCGAGGCCGGGATGACGATGCCTGCCCGCGATCCCAAGGCGCAGGAAAAGGCCGACCGACGGACCGAGCTTGCCGATGTGATGGAGCAGGCGTTGCAGTTCTTTCGCCTGCAGCTGCGCACCGGCGCGGCAGAACCCGCGCGGTACTATCTGGAGCGTCGGCGGGGGCTGGAGCCAGAGGCGCAGGACCGGTGGGAGATCGGCTTTGCCCCTGATGCGTGGCAGGGCCTTTGGGATCATCTCAAGGGCAAGGGCGTCGCAGACGACCTGATCCTTGATGCGGGGCTGGCCAAGCCCAGCCAGAAGGGCGGCAAGCCTTATGACACGTTCAGAAATCGCATCATGTTCCCCATTCGTGACCCGCGGGGCCGCTGCATCGCGTTTGGCGGGCGGGCGATGGACCCGAATGATGGCGCGAAATACCTGAACTCGCCCGAGACGGAGCTTTTCGACAAGGGCCGCAGTCTGTATAATCAGGGACCTGCCCGCACGGCGGCGGGCAAGGGTCAGCCGCTGATCGTCGCCGAAGGATACATGGATGTGATCGCGCTGGCCGAACACGGGTTCGAGGCTGCGGTCGCGCCCCTCGGAACTGCGGTGACCGAGACACAGTTGCAGATGCTGTGGCGCATCGCTCCCGAACCGATCGTCGCGCTTGACGGGGACAAGGCCGGCATTCGGGCTGCCATGCGCCTGATCGATCTGTCGCTTCCGATGCTCGAAGCCGGGCAATCGCTGCGCTTTGCTTTGATGCCTGATGGCAAAGACCCGGACGATCTGCTGAGGGCAGCGGGGCCGGGTGCGATGCGAAAGCTCTTGGATGACGCCATCCCCATGGTGCGCCTGCTTTGGCAGCGTGAAACCGATGGCAAGGTCTTTGACAGTCCGGAACGCAAGGCCGCGCTGGACAAGGCACTGCGGGACAAGATCGCGCTTATCAAGGATCCGTCGATCCGCCAGCATTATGGGGCCGAAATCAAGGATCTGCGCTGGCAGCTCTTCAACCCGCGCCGCAGCGGGCCCCGCAAGAATTGGCAGGCGCCGCCGGAGACCGCGAGGCAAACCACGCGCACATCGATCCTGGCCCAGGCCCGGGAGGCCGACATCGCCGAAACGCTGCGCGAAGAGGTGATCCTTGCGGTGCTGATCACTGCCCCGCATCTGGTCGAGGAATTCGAGACCGGCATCGAAAACATGCCCTGTCAGCACAGGGACAGAGCCGAACTGCGCAACTTGATCCTGCTGCATGCCCATACGGGTGCGGAGGCGTTGCACGAAAAAATTTCCAGCGTACGGGGGTCTGAAGCCCTTGCAAATCTGCTCAATGCCCGCCATGTCGCAATTGTCCCTTGCATACGCAATCCCGGCGATGACGATATGGCCCGCATGACGGTAGCCGAAGAGCTCGCAAAACTCGAAGCGGCACGGGGACTGGATGGTGAGATCGCGGATGCTGTCGAGGATTTGTCAGGCGTCGCCGACGAAGGCGTCACCTGGCGTCTGGGCCAAGCTGCTGCTGCAGCGGCAAAGGCCAGTCGAAGCGGACAGGAAGACAAAACCGAATACGACGTCGGTGACAACGGAGCCCGCATCAGCCGCTCAGAACGCGACACTTTTGCCGCACTCATGGATTCGATTCGCTTTTCCAAACCCCAGCGTTAACTCTGTTTTGGGCGGGAAAGCCTAGAGAAATAAGGTAAATGGGTGGCCGAATCACCCGAAGGCGCTAATGATTCTCCACCGATTCGAGACGTTGGATCGGCAAGGAGCCCCGGATAAGGAGCCCGCAATGGCTGCGAAAGACAACGAAGACGCCAAGACCGAAGACCAGGAAGCCGAAATTTCCCTCGATATGAGCCAGACCGCGGTCAAGAAGATGATCGGCGATGCCCGGGAGAAAGGCTATATCACCTACGATCAGCTCAATACCGTTCTGCCGCCCGATCAGGTGAGCTCGGAACAGATTGAGGATGTGATGTCGATGCTCTCGGAAATGGGCATCAACATTATCGAAGACGAAGAAGCCGAAGAAGAAGAGCAAAAGGGTTCGACCGAGGTCGTGACCACTGAGGGCGCGCGTGACCTGACGCTGGGTGCCACTGGTCAGGAGAAGCTCGACCGCACCGATGACCCCGTCCGTATGTACTTGCGCGAGATGGGCAGTGTCGAATTGCTGAGCCGCGAGGGCGAGATTGCGATCGCCAAGCGGATCGAGGCCGGACGCAACACAATGATCGCGGGCCTGTGCGAAAGCCCCCTGACATTCCAGGCGATCACGATCTGGCGCGACGAACTTCTGAGCGAAGAAATTCTGCTGCGCGACGTGATCGACCTTGAGGCGACATTCGGCAACCAGATGGTCGAAGACGGCGAAGTAGAAGAGCCCATCGTCGATGCGAGCGCCCCGCAGGCCGAAAAGAAAGAAGACGACCCCGAACTGGACGCAGACGGCAATCCCATCGTCAAGGAAGACGACGACGATGACGACGATCAGGCCAACATGTCGCTGGCCGCGATGGAGGCCGCGCTCAAGCCGCAGGTTCTGGAAACCCTCGAGACGATTGCGAACGACTACGCGGCCCTCAGCGAGATGCAGGATCTTCGTATCTCGGCCACGCTGAACGAAGACGGTTCGTTCTCGGACGCGGACGAGGACATGTATCAGAAACTGCGGGCGGAGATCGTGCTGCTCGTGAACGAACTGCATCTGCACAACGCACGGATCGAGGCGCTGATCGACCAGCTTTATGGCATCAACCGCCGGATCATGCAGATCGACAGCTCGATCGTGAAGCTGGCCGATCAGGCGCGGATCAACCGCAAGGAATTCGTCGAAGAATACAAGGGCCGCGAGCTTGACCCGAACTGGCTGACCGAGATGGGCGACAAGTCAGGTCGCGGCTGGCAGATGTTCATCGAACGCTCGTCTGACAAGGTCGAACAGTTGCGTGCCGACATGGCGCAGGTCGGCCAGTATGTCGGTCTTGATATCAGCGAATTCCGCCGCATCGTGCAACAGGTCCAGAAGGGCGAGAAGGAAGCCCGTCAGGCGAAGAAGGAAATGGTTGAGGCGAACCTGCGCCTCGTGATTTCGATCGCCAAGAAATACACCAATCGCGGCCTTCAATTCCTCGATCTCATTCAGGAAGGCAACATCGGCCTGATGAAGGCCGTGGACAAGTTTGAATACCGGCGCGGTTACAAATTCTCGACCTACGCCACATGGTGGATCCGGCAGGCGATCACCCGGTCCATCGCGGATCAGGCCCGAACCATCCGTATCCCCGTGCACATGATCGAGACGATCAATAAACTGGTCCGCACCGGCCGCCAGATGCTGCACGAGATCGGCCGCGAGCCGACGCCGGAAGAGTTGGCCGAAAAGCTGCAGATGCCGTTGGAGAAGGTTCGAAAGGTGATGAAGATCGCCAAGGAGCCGATCAGCCTGGAAACCCCTATCGGCGACGAGGAAGACAGCCAGCTTGGCGATTTCATCGAAGACAAGAACGCCGTCCTGCCGCTCGACTCGGCCATTCAAGAGAACCTGAAAGAGACGACGACGCGGGTTCTGGCCTCGCTCACCCCGCGTGAGGAACGCGTCTTGAGGATGCGCTTCGGTATCGGGATGAACACCGACCACACGCTCGAAGAGGTCGGCCAGCAGTTCAGCGTGACCCGCGAACGGATCCGGCAGATCGAGGCGAAAGCGCTGCGCAAGTTGAAGCACCCGAGCCGCAGTCGCAAGCTGCGCAGCTTCTTGGACCAATAAAGACGGAGCGCCCCCCACGGGCGCTTCTTTCGTTTTGCGGCATTCATTTGTCCCGGCGCGAGGCGCGGCTTCAGGTCGCGGTGACGGACAGCACTGTTAGACCCATCTGCTAGGTATGAGACAGATCCAGCACCTTAGGCCCGAAACGCAGGCCCGCTTACGTGGACGTAACCTGATCGTGTTCGACGGGGAATGCGTGCTGTGTTCGGGCTTCTTCCGGTTCATCTACACCCACGATACGGCCAATCGGTTTGCCTTCACGACGGCTCAATCGGATCTGGGACAACAGCTTTATCGGGATCTTGGCCTGCCGACCGACGATTTCGAAACAAATCTGGTGATCGTCGACGGCGTGATCCACGAACGTATGCAGGCCTTTGCTGCAGCCATGGGCGCGCTGCCTGCCCCATGGCGATGGTTGCGCGTCATTCGGCACCTGCCGGCAGCGATCGCGGACCCGATGTACCATGCGGTTGCGCGCAACCGATATCGCATCTTTGGCCGGCGCGACACGTGCATGATGCCCGACACCGCGCTGCGCATAAGGTTCGTGGCCTGACCACTCAAACCGGGACCCGGCGGGTCTGACCGCTAGGACCGCGCGACATGCCGCCAACAACACCAAGGCGTGATTTCCGGGTGACCGAAGCCGCTCCTATCTCTGCATCAGAACGATAGGAGTTTAAGATGCGTGGAAAGATCTTTTTGGCGACATGTATCGCCCTCACCGTAACGGCGGCTGATGCCCGTCGCTTTGGCGACCCTTTGACAGCCCGCCCGATTTCAGCAACGGAATTTGAAGTCATTCATGAACGGTTCACCACCAACCGCGACGTCTGGTGCGCTGCAGGTGAATTTGCCCGCGACCAACTGGGACTGGGTCGCGCCCGGCTTTACCTGACCGCGGGCAAAAGCCCCGCCACCACGTTGCCCGGCCAGCAGAGCTATAAATTCACGACCGAAGCGATCCCCGAAGCCTTTCAGAGCTATTCGGTCATCATCAACCGGGCTGGTGCGAATATGAGCGTCGGTGCGGCGAGGAATACCTGCTATCAGCCCTACGAACTGGACCGCACCCGGAACTGACGGCTAGAAGTCGCGTGTGAAAACGATATTTGAGATCACCACACGCGGCCCCGGCCTCTATGAGTTTACCGGGCAAGTGGCGGGTTGGCTTGACGGTGCGGCGGATGGCCTTCTGACCCTGTTCATCCGCCACACCTCGGCTTCGTTGCTGATCCAGGAAAACGCGGACCCGAGCGTGCAGATCGATCTGTTGGCCTATCTCGACCGCCTGGCTCCGCCAGCGGACGATCCTGCGATGGCTTATCTGCGCCACCGACAGGAAGGCCCCGATGACATGCCCGCTCATATCAAGGCCGCGCTTTTGCCGGTCAGTCTGCAGATCCCGGTCGATAGGGGGCGCATGGTGCTGGGCACCTGGCAGGGCATCTATCTGGTCGAGCATCGAACCCACCCGCATCGCCGTGAAATTGCTGCACATTTTGGCAGCATATAACGCCTGATCTAGCGGCTGAAATTGCCCTCTACCCAAAGTTTTGAGAAGCCCCTATAGTCCTAGTCAATCGGGGGATACGCCCGACTAAAGGCGGGAATTTCAAAGGGGACGAGCCACATGCGCTGCCCATTTTGCGGAAATATCGACACTCAAGTGAAAGACAGCCGTCCGGCAGAGGATCACGTTTCGATCCGGCGGCGGCGCTTTTGCCCGGCCTGTGGCGGGCGATTCACGACGTATGAACGGGTTCAGCTGCGCGATCTGGTTGTTATCAAGTCAAACGGCAAGCGCGAGGATTTCGACCGCGACAAGCTCGAACGTTCGATCCGCATCTCGATGCAGAAGCGCCCGGTCGAGCCTGAGCGGATCGATCAGATGATTTCGGGCATCGTGCGCCGCCTTGAAAGCATGGGCGAGACAGATATCCCCTCCAAGACTATCGGCGAAATCGTGATGGAAGCCTTGGCGCGGATCGACACCGTTGCCTACGTCCGCTTTGCCAGCGTCTACAAGAATTTCCAGGCGGCTGACGATTTCGACAAGTTCGTCAGCGAATTGCGACCCGAAGCCCAAGCCGAAGAGTGAGCGCAGAGGCCGACAGCCGGTTCATGGCGATGGCCCTGTCGTTGGGCCGGCGAGGGCAGGGAAGTACCTGGCCCAACCCGGCCGTTGGCTGCGTCATCGTGCAGGAGGGTCGCATCGTTGGCCGGGGTTGGACCCGGCCGGGCGGTCGCCCCCATGCCGAAACCGAGGCGTTGGCGCAGGCCGCCCGCGCTGCGGCCGGTGCGACCGCTTATGTCAGTCTCGAACCTTGCGCCCATCACGGTCAGACCCCGCCCTGCGCCCAGGCCCTGATCGATGCGCGTCTCAGTCGGGTCGTGATCACGATGCGCGATCCCGATCCGCGCACGGCGGGGCAGGGCGTGGCGATGTTGCGCGACGCTGGGATCGCCGTTGCTGAGGGCGTGCTGGCCGAAGAGGCCGCGCGTGATCATGCAGGGTTCGTCCTGCGGATCGCGGAAGGCCGCCCGATGGTCACCCTGAAACTTGCCAGCAGCTTTGATGGCCGGATCGCGACTGGAACGGGCGAAAGCAAATGGATCACGGGGCCGGAGGCGCGCCGGGCGGTCCACGTGATGCGGGCCCGCCATGATGCGGTGATGGTGGGTGCCGGGACGGCGCGGCAGGATGATCCTTCGCTCACCGTCAGGGATATCGGGGTCGACCGGCAGCCTTTGAGGGTTGTGATTTCGCGCAGGCTCGATCTGCCGTTGATGAGCCAACTTGCCACCTCGGCGCGGGACGTGCCGGTGGTGTTGTGTCACGGTACCGGTGCCGATCCTCACCTGATCGAAACGTGGCAGGGTCTGGGCGCGACGCTTTTGCCCTGTGCGACCAAGGGCAGTCAGCTTGATCCGGCGGATGTGCTGCGCCGGTTGGGCGATCATGGCCTGACGCGTGTTTTCTGCGAAGGGGGTAGCGCGCTTGCGGCATCGCTGATCGACGCGCGGCTCGTTGACGAACTGGTTGGGTTTACCGCTGGTGTTACGATCGGTGCCGAAGGCCTACCCAATATCGGCGCTCTGGGTCTTGGGCGGCTCAGTGAAGCAGTGCGCTTCACGCTGCGCGAAAGCCGACCCGTCGGTCCGGATCTGATGCATGTCTGGACGCGCTCAGCGCCAGAGGGCTGACTGGCTGGCAAAAAGGCCCTGCAGTTTCGAAAGGCCCCGATTGAAAGGCCCCGGCTTCGGAATGTCCAGTTCGATCAGCCGCTCGACGATCACCTCAACGGGGCAGGGCAGGCCGGTCTTGGGGTCGCGATAGCGCGGATAGTCGATCAGGGTCGCATGGACGAGACCCGGCAGCGAAACCTGGACATTGCGGCGATCGGGGATCTCGCCCAGTTCCTCTGTCAGGCCCCAGCCCGCATAAAATGGCGCGCCGGTGACGACCACGTGGATCCCGCGTAGAAGGGCCTCGAAACCCGCGAGCGATGTCATGGTCCAGACGCTGTCGACCTGGCCCAACAGAGTCGCGATATCCGTCTGTTCGGCCACCAGATCGGCGAGCGCGGCGGCATCCATTGGACCCGTGCGCAGACCTGCCTCGACATCCGGGTGGGGCTTGTAGATCAGGAAATCATCGGGATGCCGATCCCGCGCGGCAGCGACCAGATCTTCGTTGGTGCGGATGGATCCCGCGCCGAGATCGACCGAGGCATCGTTTTCTACCTGACCGATCACAAGGACGCGCTTGCCCTGTGGCAGCACGTGCGCCTTGCCGCCCAGATTGTACTTGCTGAGGCCCCCGGAGGTCAGAGCGGTGATCAGCCGTTCGGCGCGACGGGCCTGATCAGGGCGAAGCTCGGCGCGGGCGCGGATGAGGCTCTCAAGATCGCTGGGACCGGACGGATCGTAGTAGATGCCTTGCCGATCCAGAACCAGCGACAGCGGCGGGATCAATTCAGCCCCCAGGCCCCTTGAGCGCAGAAAACCATCCTCGACCCGAACCGCCACGGTATGATGATCGTCCGCCTTACTGGCCCAGACCATCCATGGCCGCGCTTCGGCCTTGGCCTTGGCCGGATCGTTTTCGAAGGCGACCGCGCGGGATCCGCCAAAGAACTGCTGCATATGGTGCCGCTTCCACATTCGGATCTCGCTTGCGACCCAACCGCGTTGATCCTCGCGCCAGGCCCGGGTTTCGGCCGCCAGCGCCTCGACCGCCGTTTCGAAATCGCAGATCTGGTCCCGGTGCGGATCGTGCCACGTGGGATAGAGCAGCATTGCACCCGCAAAAAGCTGCGCACGTGTCAGGTTGCGCTGGCGGCGGTAGACGGGGGTTTCGTCGCTGGTTAGGCCCCAGCCCGCATAGAAGGGCTGGCCAAAGACCCGAGGCTTGTGCCCGGCCAGAATGGCCTCGAACCCGAATTGCGAGGAAACGGTGTAAACGCCGACGGCCCCATCCAGCAGCCGCCACGGGCTGATGGCCCCGTCGTAGAACGACACTCGGTCTGACGTATCCTGCGCTTCGAAATATCCGTCGCGCAGCCCGGCCTTGGTTTCAGGATGGGTCTTGATCAGGATCGGCGCGCCGGGGTTTTCCTCTTGCGCGACAAAGAGCATCTCAAGGAACCGGTTGCGATCGGCCTTACTGGCCGTGACCGCTGCATCGTCGCGCGTCTGATCTATCACCAGCACATAGCCCGGATCGGGTGCGTCGATATCGGCATCGAACGCGGTGTACTTGGTCAGGTGCGTTTCCTGCAGGCGCGTAATCCCGGCTCTTGCCCGGTCCAGCAACACCGTATCGTCCAATGGGTGGGTGGCGAGGATCGTCTCGAGGTCCGAGGGTTGCGTTGGGTCGAAATGCACACCCTGCTTGTCGATCATCAGGCCGAGCGGTGGCGCACCGGTCCGCCCCGGCATGAGCGAACGCAGGAACGCATCCTCGATCCGGATGATATCGGTGCCATGCTTGTCGGCGGCGGTCTCACCCCGATGCGATGTCGGGCTCTTGCCCCAGACACCGACCAGATCCCCCTCGGTCGGGCGACCGATACGGATCTCGTAGCCCGCGAGATCAAGAATGCGTCGAACCCGTCTTTGGGTCAGGAAGCCAAGGTTATAGACATAGAGGCGCGCCCGGTCCGCCTTAACCAAGTCCTAGTTGCCCGCCAACTGCTGAACGCTCGCAATCGGCGTAAGCGATCCGGTCAGCAGCGATAGTGTCTTGGCCCACTGCGCATAAGGTGCTTCGGTCACGTAAACCGTATCCTCATCGCGAATCACGAAATCGCGTGCGAGAAACAGGCCGTTGGGCTCGGTCAGGTCGAGCACATAGACCATTCGCTGATCGCCGATCAGGTCGTCGCGGCCAAGAACCTGATTGGCCACTTCCGCCGCTTCGTTGCGCAGCACGAAAACACCGGTCGGATCCGAGGACGACGCAACAAGACCGCCCACCTGAGCAACGGCTTCGAGCACCGAGATGGTTTGCTTTTCGAAGGGGACACGCGCCTGACTGCGGGTCGCGCCAAGGGCGGTGTAACTCCGCTGGTCTTCGTCGACAAGAATGCGGTCGCCCGGGCGCAGCGCGATATCGAGCGTCGGATCGCTGTAAAGATCCTCGAACCAGACCTGGCCGGATTGCTGGCCGCGCAAGACCGTGATCTGCGCGATCTCGGGTTCGATCGTCACGCCGCCAGCCTTTGCGAGCATCGTGGCCAGCGTCAATGTGGACCGTTCGATGGGGTAAACGCCCTGACCGCCCACGGCTCCGATGACCGACACGGTCGAGCCGTCACCGGCAAGGCGCCGTACTTCGACCTGCGGGTCCGGGGTCTGATCGCCCAACCGGTCGGTGATGATCCGGCGGATGCCGTCTGGTGTGTTGTCGGCGGCCCGGATACGCCCGGCATATGGGACGAAGATAAAGCCCGACCCGTCGACCTGAACCTCATCGAGAATCGTCGCGTTCTGTGCTTCACCGGCCAAAAGCCCGTCATCGACGTTTTCCCAGACAGTCAGGCCCAGCACGTCGCCCGGGCGGATGACATCGGAACCAAGCGGCGGGGCCTTTTTGAACTGATCCGAAAAGCCGACCGTTGGCATAACGGCGGTCGCCAACGTCACCCGATCATTGACCGAAACGACAAAGGCGTCACCCTGCCGCTGCACGGATCCTGCGAATATGTTGCTTTTGTTGGGGCCAACTCTGGGCAAGCCACATGCTCCGACCACCAGCAATGCACAAAGCATTGCAATGGGGCGAACCCATGGAGCCTTTCTTACCGTCACTGTGTGGTCTCCTCGACCAAGTTATTCCCTGCCCCGATCGTTCTGTCGACCATCGGTTTTCGGCCAAACCTAACAAAGCGTTAGTGGCAAATCCACCACATTACCAGCCCCGTCACTCAACCGCCGATAAGTGTTGCCTTGGTGTCGCGGCGCCTCGAACCAGTGCGTCATAGGGATCACAGGGGGAAAGAATCATGTCGACGACCAGCCTGAGCAGCTGCCGCCGTCCGCGTGCCGAATAGAAGCTGCCGGGAATCTGGCTGGTTTCAAGCAGGTAGCGTCTGAACTCACGATAGGCGCGGGCATCGGGGCGCATGGGCGCGGCAAAGAACGACCGGAGAGGTTGATCGGATACAAAGGCATCCTTGGCATAGACGGCGCGTCCGAACGCTTTCAGCGGAATGCCGCGCCACAATGCCTGTTGGCCCGCGGTCGAATTGACGGTTACGGTGCTGCGCACATCGTTCAGAAGGCGGGCGAGCTTGCCACCGCGGACAAAATGCACCCGGTTTTCGATACCGCGCGCCTTGGCGATCGCTTTGATCTTGGGTCTCAGCGGCACCCGTCCGTCTTCCAGCGGATGCGCCTTGAACACCAGATGGTGATGGATCGGTGCACCGGCAGCGAAGCCGTCGACCACCGTCTCAAGAAATTCGTCGATGGACGCAAAGGGCGAATGGTTGCGGAAATTGCTGTCATGCGCGAGCTGCAGAAGCACGAGATGGTAGGGGAAGCCGCCGCGCAGAATCTGGCGCGTGGCGCGGAAGCGGTCGATAGCATGTGTCGGCAAGAGCAGAAGTCGCATGAGGTAAAGACGGAATTCGCGTGCGACGCTGACCTCCCGATGGGATCTGAACCCCCTGTATGTCCAGTTCAGAAACAGGATGCAGCCATGATAAATCGCACCATACCAGATATGTTCGCGGGTATCGCCCCAATGGGCGGGCGGCAGCGGCGCTTCGATGTCGGACCGATCGAGCGCAGCCTCCATCATGGGTAGCGTCATGTCGATCAGGCGCGAATTGCCGTTCGATCCGTCCCTCTCATAGGTCGCCCAATAGGGCCGCAGATACCCCTCTTCGAAGACATGGATCGTGATGCCCCTTGCCCGCGCCTGTTCAATTGCCTTGGTGTGGATCCCCCGCGTGTCGCCGTAAAGAATGATGTCGGTGACGGCCTTGTCGTCCAGCAGGTGCGCCAGGGTTTCGCCCCAGTCCTCGGGCTTGCCGCGATAGGGAATGTAGGTGCTGCGGTCGCGCCAGAACGCGCGGTCGCCCGCATTGAAACCGACCCGCCAGACAGTGCCGCCAGCTGTTTGCAGGATCTGGCCAAGGCGATAGAAAAAGGGGCCGTGTGGTCCTTGCAGAAACAGAAAGACCCGGCCCCGTGCGGATTGCGCATTCATGTCCGGACTGTATCGCGGCATCCGTTAACCTGCTCTTAATCCAAGCCCGATTGAGCGATTATTGTAGATGCAAACCGTGGCATGCAAGAGGCGCCCTTGCGGCAGCACGCTGCACCCGCTACCTCCTTCGAAGATGTGACAAAAAGGGCAACAGATGTTCACAGGCATCATCACTGACGTCGGCACCGTCATGCACCTGAAACAGGAGGGCGACCTGCGGGTGCGAATCCAGACGGCCTATGACACCGGCGGGATCGACATGGGCGCATCCATCGCATCGGATGGCGTTTGCCTGACCGTCGTTGATCTGGGCCCCGACTGGTACGATGTGCAGATCAGTGCCGAGACAGCGGACAAAACCAATATCGGCCGCTGGTCCGAAGGCAGCCGCGTCAATCTCGAAAGGGCGCTGCGGGTGGGTGATGAGCTGGGCGGCCACATCGTGTCGGGTCACGTCGATGGCGTTGCCGAGGTGGTCAGCGTCGTGGAAGAGGGCGATAGCACCCGCGTTCAGCTTCGAGCGCCTGCCGATCTGGCACGGTTCATCGCGCCCAAGGGTTCGGTCGCGCTCAACGGCACATCGCTCACGGTGAACGAGGTGCAGGGTGATATATTCGGCATCAACTTCATCCCCCATACCAAGGCCGTCACGACGTGGGGCGATGTGGTAGAGGGCGATCTGGTCAATCTCGAGATCGACACGCTAGCCCGCTATGTCGCGCGGTTGGCAGAGGCCTCATGACCGGGGGTATTGGCCACAACCAGGGGCCCACTCTCGAACGCGGCCAGACCATGCGCGCTTACCAGTGGCGGCGGGCGCAAAAGGCGCTGATGCCCCGGACGATCCCCCTGATGATCGTCAAGATGCGGGTGAAACGGGCGGCTGAGCTGGGGATGGATTACAAGGCCTATGCCGCGATCCGGCAGGCTACGGGCCGTGACATCTGCGGGCTTTTGTTCTCGTCGAATGCGCTGCGGATCATTGGTGGCGATGCTGCGATGCCGCGCGACCGCGCCAAGGCGCTTGAGGCGCTGCGCGGCGCTGATCGGCTGGCGTTGGTACACCGTCCACTGCAGCCTGAACAGATCGCCGCGGCCAACCCGATGCTCGACGCAACAGGTCTGGCGCCCGACATCACTACAAGCTGGCGGGCGATGCATCAGCGGCTCAGGGCCTTCGTGACCGATCGGCAGCTTGTGGGCGATCAGGTTGTTATCGTTGGCGACACCAGCCTCGAAGCCGAGTGGCACGCGGCCGCCCGCGCTGCGGGCTATCTCTCGGCAGAACGATACTTCTGCGCCTGAGCCGCTTCGTTCCGTCACGCTGGAATTGAGCGGCTTTAGGGGTTATCTGCCCAGCATCATCATGCAAAGGCTGCCCTTATGAGCTTTGAAACCCCAGGCCCCGTCGAACAGGACCTCGCCGCCGCGATTTCACCCATCGAAGAGATTATCGAAGAGGCGCGGCTGGGAAAGATGTTCATCCTCGTCGATCACGAGGATCGGGAGAACGAGGGCGATCTTGTCATCCCAGCCGATTTCGCCACGCCCGAAGCCGTGAATTTCATGGCGACCCATGGTCGGGGCCTGATCTGCTTGACCCTGCCGGCCGAACGCGTCGACCAGCTGGGACTGCCGATGATGGCGACCCACAACTCATCGCGGCACGAAACAGCGTTCACCGTTTCGATCGAAGCGCGTGAGGGGGTAAGTACCGGCATCTCGGCCGCAGACCGGGCCCTGACGATCCGCACGGCGATCAACCCGCAGGCGACCGGCGCCGATCTGGCCACGCCCGGCCACGTCTTTCCCTTACGGGCGCGCAAGGGTGGCGTGCTGGTCCGGGCCGGGCATACCGAAGCGGGTTGCGACGTGGCGCGTCTGGCGGGGCATTATCCGTCATCGGTGATTTGCGAGATCATGAAGGAAGACGGGTCGATGGCCCGCCTGCCGGATCTGGTCGATTACGCCAAGGACCATGGGCTGAAGATCGGGACAATCAGTGATCTGATCGCCTACCGCCGCCGCTATGACAATCTGGTGGTGCAAACGTCAGAGCGCACAGTCACCTCGCAGCATGGCGGCGAGTGGCACATGCGTATCTTTACCGACCAGACCTATGGGATCGAACACGTGGTGATGTCGAAAGGCGATATCACCACGTCCGAACCGGTCCTCGTTCGGACCCATGCCCTTGCCGAGATTACAGATATTCTTGGCCTCGGCCCAAAGCCGGTTGGCGAATTGCCCCGCGCGATGGAGCTTATTGCCGAAGAAGGGCGGGGGGTTGTCTGCCTGTTTCGGCAGCCGCGCAAAGCGCTTTTTGACAGCGAAGATGAAGACGGCCCCAGGATCGTCAAGAACACTGGGTTGGGGGCGCAAATGCTGGCCTCTCTGGGGCTGAACAGGTTGATCCTGCTGACCGACAGCCCGCTTACCACTTATATGGGCCTTGATGCCTATGGCCTTGAAATCGTGGGTAAACGCCCGATCCTCGGAGAGAAATGATGGCCTCGATCGAACACCACATCCTGCCACGCCCCGAATTCGACAAGGCGGTGAAACTGTTGATCGTCGTCGCGCCCTACTACAAAGCCATTGCCGACGATCTGATCGCCGGGGCGCGGGCCGAGATCGAAGCCTGCGGTGGCACCCACGACCTTGTCGAGGTGCCCGGCGCGCTTGAAGTGCCGACGGCCATCGGGATCGCCGAACGGATGTCGAACTTTGATGGCTACGTCGCCTTGGGTTGCGTGATCCGAGGTGAGACGACCCACTACGAAACGGTCTGCAATGACAGCTCCCGCGCGATCCAGTTACTGGGTCTTCAGGGTCTTTGCATCGGCAACGGCATCCTTACGGTCGAGAACATCGAACAGGCGCAGGTGCGGGCAGATCCGGCCGAGCAAAACAAAGGCGGCGGTGCGGCTGCTGCGGCCTTGCACCTGATCGCTCTCAGCCGTAAGTGGGGTGCCCAGACCAAAGGTGTGGGATTCAAACCCTTGTCCGAGACCATCCAGATCGCTTGATGCCCCTTTCCGGAAACCAGAAACGAAAAATGCGGTCCGCCGCCCGGCTTTATGCCGTTCAGGCCCTGTTTCAGATGGAGCAGTCGGGCCAGACGGTGGATCAGGTCCGCCGCGAATTCCTCGATCACCGCTTTGGCGCTGTCTATGACGAGACCGAAATGAACGAGGGGGATCCGGATCATTTTGAGCGGGTCATGGAGGATGCGGTGAACTATCAGGCGCCGATCGATCAAGCGACGGACCGGGCTCTGGTGGCGAAATGGCCGATTGCCCGGATCGATCCGACTCTGCGCGCGCTCTTTCGCGCGGCCGGTGCCGAGTTTCGGGATCGGAACACACCGCCGAAGGTGATCATCACCGAATATGTGGACGTGGCCCGCGCGTTCTTTCCCGATGGCAAGGAACCGAGCTTTGTGAACGCCGTTCTCGACCATATGGCACGCGAAGCGAGACCCGAAGCGTTCTGAGCTTGGACGCCACGCGCCGGCGCGCTACCCTTTCTCCATGTCCAAGCGGCTTCCATCCCTGGTCCGACTGTTCATCGTGAACGGCTTGATGGGTTTCGGCATCTCGGCCGTGTTCGTAGCATTGCTGATGTGGTTCGACGTGATGAACTTGCGCCATCTGGTCTGGAACACCGCCGACGGTCCCTTTGCCCTTTTTGTAGTCTGGATGCTCAACGGGCTGTTGTTCGGGGCCATACAAATCGGCTACGTCGTCATGACGATTGGCGGGGATGACCGCCCCTAGACGACGGAAGATTTCATGCGCGCAATGCAATTGGTTAAGCTGGGCCAGCCGCTCCAGCTTGTGGATGTGGATCGGCCCGAACCCGGGGCTGGCGAGGTCCTTGTCCGGATCGAAGCCTGCGGTCTGAATTTCGGCGATACACTGATTATCAAGGGCACCTACCAGGAAAAACCGCCATTGCCTGCAACGCTGGGGATGGAGATCAGTGGCGTGGTCGAAGCTGTGGGCGAGGGTGCCGCGCTCAAGGTCGGGCAGCGTGTCGCGTCCTATACCGGTTTCGGCGGGCTTGCCGAATACGCCGCCATACCCGAAGTGATCTGCGTACCCATCCCCGATAGCATGAGCGCGGTGGATGCGGCAGCGTTCCTGGTTGCCTATGGCACGAGTCACGTTGCACTGGATTACAAGGCCCATCTCCGACCGGGCGAGACCTTGTTGGTGCTCGGCGCGTCTGGGGGCGTGGGGCTAACGGCGGTTGAATTGGGCAAGGTGATGGGCGCCAAGGTGATCGCCTGCGCCCGCGGTGCCAAGAAGCTGGATATCGCGCGGCAGGCCGGTGCGGATCATCTGATCGACAGCGACAAGGATGATCTGCGGGCCGAGGTCAGGGCGCTTGGCGGGGCGGACGTTGTCTATGATCCGATTGGTGGGGCGCTTTTTGATGCGGCCCTTCGCGCTTGCAACCGCGAGGCGCGTCTGCTGCCACTGGGCTTTGCCAGCGGAGACATCCCGCAGATCCCGGCGAATTACCTTCTGGTCAAGAACCTCACCGTTCTGGGCCTTTACTGGGGCGGATATGCAGCTTTGCGGCCCTCGGTACTGACCGACAGTTTCCGGGTGCTTTTCGGCTGGTACGATCAGGGCAAGTTGGCCCCGCATGTCAGCCATACCCGGCCCTTGGAACAGGCGAACGAGGCGCTTGACCTGCTGCGGACGCGGAAGGCAACGGGCAAGGTGATTGTTACGATTTAGGGTCTGCTTTTCGGCACGCGTGTCATCGGCAACCGTGCCCGGTCTGTCGGACTGGAACGTAAGAGATGATGTCGACATTGGGGTCAAAAATGCGGGCTGCGACCGCAGCAAGTCGACCATGTCCTGGAGGTCAACTATGGACCGTCTTCGGACTGCGTGGTTGCCGGGCTTTTTCAAGATGCTGGGCTAGCTCCGAAGTCTATAGTGAGGCCAAAGCGCATGTTTTCATACATTGCATGAATGTCGGCTTCCGTGCGGTGCCGACCGGATCGCCAGGTCAGTTGTCGAGCCAACTTTCCATCGTCTTCCGCAATACCGCAGCGCCCGCAGCCGCAGGGTTGGTCCCCTCGTTGAGGCATTGAGCAGCAAGCGCACCCCAGACAACACAAACCAGGAACTCCGCTGTGCTTTCGATGTCGATGGTCGGGCCAAGCCGACCTGATGCCCTGTCGCGGTCGAGCGCTGTCCTGGCCTTCCGGGAAAGCATCTGCCGGTAGCCGCGCACAAGCTGCAGGTGGCGATCCTCTAGTGCGGCGCTGTGCGTCGCCGCGCTGACCATCAGGCACCCTGCGGGCTGTCCGGCGGTCCTGTCGCTGCCCTCCATCATAGCTGCGATGACCTCGGCAAGCGCATCGATGCCGCGATCGTTCGTCGCCGCATCGATCTGCGCCTCGACCGACTGATGATACAGTTTCAAACTGTCCAGAAACATGTCGGGCTTGTTGCCGAAGGAATTGTACAGACTTGTCCGCACCAGCGACGTCGCCCGCTCCAGATCGGTGAGGCTGGTGCCTTCATAGCCCCTTAGCCAGAATTCGCGCAGGATGGCTGCGCGCGCCGTTTCCAGATTGAACCCAAGGCTTCTCGGCATTCTGTACCGCTCCAAACAAAATAATTGACAGGCCGAGGGAACTCCGGATAGTCAATTTGTATCGCGCGATACAATACACAGATCGACCCCGAAAGGAACACGCAAATGACCGTCGAAATGATCTCACTTCTCGTA
Source organism: Pseudomonadota bacterium (assembly GCA_038521825.1). Lineage (GTDB taxonomy): Bacteria > Pseudomonadota > Alphaproteobacteria > Rhodobacterales > Rhodobacteraceae > JBCBKL01. The sequence continues at coordinate 86,399 of JBCBKL010000004.1, forward strand.
TTTCTGGCCATCTTCGCAGCCCTGTTGCTGATGCAGCCCCTGGTACTAGCGAAGGCAAATGGCATGCAATACGTCATGGGAAACCGTGACAGCGGAACAGCGACTGAGCACCCCGCAGCGGGCCGTCTTGCCCGGACCGTGAACAACAGTATGGAGGCCGCGGTTCTGTTCGTGCCCCTTGTGTTTGCCTCGCAGGTTCTTGGGACATCCAATGCGCTGACGCAGTACGGGGCCGTCGCCTTCGTTGCCGCGCGTCTGGCCTATGCGGTGCTCTATCCGCTCGGCATCGTCGGCCTTCGCACGCTGGTATGGAACGTGGGTCTCGCGTCGCTGGCCGCAATGGCTGCGGGTCTACTGGTCGCCTAGCCGCGCCCAAGGGTCTCGGAACGGGCTTCTTCAAATGGCTGACAATGGTCTGCGCTGTCCCCAAGGCCGGCAATGAGACGCGCATTCTCGACGTTTGAGCCGCATTTGCCGGATGCCTGCAATCAGTCTGATCGAGGCGCATCGCCCCTTCGGCACAGTGTGGTCAGCACTCGATCATCGAAAGCCATACGAGCGACAAGAAGCCCGTACACCCGAAGGATTCTGTGTTACCCTTCAACCATTGGTTAAGGGAGCATTGGACATGCGCATTGCGGCTTACAACGTCGAAAACCTCTTCGATCGGGCCAAAGTGTTTAACGATGAAACCGATGCGCATCAGGACGTACTGGATGCCCACGCGGAACTGAACACCCTCTTTGAACGGGACACCTACAGCGACGCCGACAAGGCCCGGATGCTGGTGATCATGGAAAGCCTTGGCATCCTGAACGACAATGACGGGCGGTTCGTTCGTCTGCGCAAGATCCGTGGCCGGATCATCCGCCGCCCCCGCGATAGAACCAAGCCGCGCGAGATCGTGGCGGGTGGTCGTGACGACTGGATCGGGTGGGTTGAGTTGAAGACCGAACCGGTGGACGAAATCGCCATGATGCTGACGGCCCGGGTCATGTTTGACGCGGGGGCTGACATTCTGGGCGTTGTCGAAGCCGAGAACCGCCCGGTTCTGAAACGCTTTCAGGAGGACATGGCCCGCAAGTTGGGCCTGTCTGAAACCTATGCTCACCTCATGCTGGTCGACGGCAACGACGCGCGTGGGATCGATGTGGGGCTGGCGACGCGGGCGGGCTTTCCCATCGAACGGGTCCGCAGCCACGTCGACAAGCTGCGCGGCGAGGATCCGGAGGATGTGCCGACGGCGGCGGATCAGCCGATCTTCAGCCGCGATTGCCCGGAATACGAGGTCAAGACCCCGTCGGGGGAAACGATCATGGTGCTGGTCAATCACTTCAAATCGAAATTCGGGGGGAACTCACCCTCGTCACGGGCCAAACGCATCGCTCAGGCACGGGCCGTGACGCGCTATTATCAGCGATTGCGCGACGAGGGATTTGAGAACATCGCCGTGCTGGGCGATCTGAACGACACGCCCGACAGCGAGGAACTGCAGCAGCTTTTGTCGACCGAGTTGCGCGATATATCGGAGCATCCGCAATTCACGGTGGAATTCGCCGTTGCCGACGCTGACAACAAGGGGCATGGCACCTTTGGCCTAGGCAATGACAACGACAAGATCGACTATTTGTTGCTGTCACCTGCGCTCTTCGCCCGTGCGACTGGCGGCGGCATCTTTCGCAAAGGGGCCTGGCCAGGATCCCGCCCGCCCCGGTGGGCGGTTTATCCCGAGCTTACGGAAAAGCATCACGCGGCCTCGGACCACCATCTCATTTTTGCAGACATTGATATTTGAAGCAGCCAATAGGAGCACATTCATGCCCGGGACATCCTTTACAACCAAGGTTGATCGCGTTGTCGATGGCGATACCGTCCGCGTCTTTCTGAACGACGGGGATACGAAGTCTGAAAGCCTGCGTATCCTTTCGCTCGACACCGAAGAGGTCAATGCAGGATCCAAACCCGTCACCCCGCTGGGCCGCGCGGCGTCCGACCGGGCCAACGAGCTGATCAAGCCCGGCGATACGATCAGACTGATCCTACCTGGCAATGAACCGCGCGACGATGCGATCGAGAAGTACCGCGGCAATTTTGGTCGCTTGCTGTGCTATCTCGAACTGGAGGACGGCACCGATTTTCAGGAGCTGATGATCCGCGAAGGCTGGTCGCCCTACTTCCAGAAATATGGCTATGCCCAGTTCTCAACCCTGCACCAGCGCTATCTCGCGGCGGAGCGCGACGCCCAGATGAACCTCACCGGCGTCTGGGATCAGGTTGGTAACAATGGCTCGGTCCTGCGTGACTATGCGACCCTCGGCGTCTGGTGGGATCTGCGGGCCCGCATCATCGAAGGATATCGCGAGATCAAGCGCCGCAGCCCCGAGGTGAACCTGTTCAACACCCGCCTCGATTACACCCGGCTGGTCGAGATCGCGAAGGCCAAGCAGGAAACGATAGTCTTCATGGAGCTGCGGGATTTTACTCCAACCGATGGCGACCACGTCCTGTTCTTTACCGGCAGCCGCGCTCAGCCCTATCAGCTATTCATTCCGGGCGGCAATTCGGGGGAGGGTGAAGAGATCATGCGCCTGATCCTGACCCGCTACCGGGCGGATGGTGAAAGCACGCCGCGCCGATCCTATGCCTATGTCACCGGCCCGACCAAGATATTCCCGGATGATGAGACCGGCCGCCCCGAGATCATCGTGACAGACCCCGCGCAGATCACCGACTGGCCTGCAGCGACGCTGGAGCGGGCCGGCTTGACCATCGGTTAGCGGTTCGCGGTTTGCCCAACGACCTGTGACAGGGGCCTGCGCGCGCGCCGCCGTTCGCGCAGGAATACGAACAGACCCGACCCGAGGATAAGCGCGATACCGGCCCAGACCTCCCAGTCCGGCAGGTCACCGAAGATCACGAACCCCCAGAAGACCGCCAGCGGCAGGCCGACATATTCGAATGGGGCGATCGTCGCCGCGTCTGCGAGCCTGTAGGCTTGGCCAAGACAATAGGCGACGATTGCGATGGCAAAGCCGACCGAAATGAACGTGATCCAGTCCCCGGGTTCCGGCCAGATCCACGCACGGAAGAGGAATTCGACCGAGGCATTCGACGTGTCCCTGGCATATCGGCCGTCACCCGCGAAAAGATAGAACAGCGAAGAGACGATGATGAAGGTGGTCTGGATATAGACCGCCATTGCGCTGGCCCGCGCCATCACCCCTAGCTTGCGCGTCAGCACCTGGTTCAGGGCATAGGCCGCTGCGGCCAGAACCGGCAGGAGCAGCACGACCCGGCTGACCTCAAGCGTTTCGCTGCCCTCCCATGGTCGTTGCATGAGAAGAACCCCCACAAATCCAATCACGATGGCAGTCAGGCGTGCCGGCCCCACCCGTTCACCGAGGATCGGTATCGAAAGCAGGGTGATCAGCAGGGGGGCGACAAAGAAGAGGGCCGTCGCCTCGGCCAGCGGTAGGACCGCGAGCGCCAGAAAGAACGTCATGTTGGCAATCACGATCAACAGACCGCGCAGGGCATGCAGCCACGGATCCCGCGTCTTCAGGATCTTCCATCCGCCTTCGACCTGCACCAGCGCAAGGCACAGAATCAGGCCGATGCTCGACCTTACAAAGATGATCTGGTGCAGGGGATAGCCACCGGACAACCGTTTGATCAGAACATCGTTCACCGAAATGAAGAAGATGCCCGTCATGATCAGCGCGATGCCCAGCCCCGCGCGGTTTTGCGGCCTTTGTGTCATGCGGCCAGTCGTATCACGCGGTGCGCCAGTGTCATGTCTGAATACGGCGCACAACGGGCTGTGCAAATCTGCTCTGGTTCTTCCGGCTGACGCATCCTAAGTCTGGCCAGGTCAAAAACGGAGCGAACCATGCCCACAATCCTCGACATCAAGGATCTGCGAAAGTCTTATTCGGGCGGGTTCGAGGCGCTCAAAGGTGTCAATCTGCAGATCCAAAAGGGTGAGATCCTCGCGCTACTGGGCCCCAATGGTGCCGGGAAAACCACACTGATTTCAACAATTTGCGGGATAACGACGCCAACGTCGGGCACCGTAACAGTCGACGGGCACGACATTGAGCAGGATTTTCGCGCGGCGCGCAGCCTGATCGGGTTGGTGCCGCAGGAAATCGCGCTGGAACCTTTTGAGAAGGTGATCAATACGGTCCGGTTTTCGCGGGGTCTTTTCGGCAAGGGCCAGAAGGATGCCGTGCTTGAGAACATCCTCAAACGTCTGTCGCTATGGGACAAGCGGAATGCCCAGATCAAGGAGCTGTCAGGGGGCATGAAACGCCGCGTGCTGATCGCCAAGGCGCTGGCTCACGAACCCACGGTCCTGTTCCTCGACGAACCGACTGCCGGCGTCGATGTCGAGCTGCGCAAGGACATGTGGGAGATCGTGGCCGACCTGAAATCGCAGGGGGTGACGATCATTCTGACGACCCATTACATCGAGGAGGCCGAGGCCATCGCCGACCGGGTCGGTGTCATCAACAAGGGCGAGATTTTGCTGGTCGAAGACAAAGATAGCCTGATGGCCCAGATGGGTCGCAAAGAACTGGAGGTGCAACTGTCGTCCAAGCTCGACTGTATTCCCGAAGGTCTGTCGCATTACGATCTGCGGCTGGCCGAGGACGGGTGTGGCTTGGTCTATACCTACGACACACGCCGCGAACGGACCGGGATCACCAAGTTGCTGAATGACGTCTCGGCAACGGGGCTGGTGCTGCGCGATGTCGTGACGCGGCAGTCGAGCCTGGAAGAGATTTTCGTCACGCTGGTGAATGAGGACGCAGCATGAACCTGACCGCCGTTCGCGCCATCTATGTTTTCGAGATGGCCCGCTTTTTCCGGACAATTGCGCAAAGTCTGATTTCGCCCGTGCTGTCCACATCGCTTTATTTCGTTGTGTTCGGCACCGCCATCGGCAGCCGGATCGATCAGGTCGAGGGCGTGAGTTATGGCGCCTTCATCGTGCCGGGCCTCATCATGCTAACGGTGATGACGCAGGGAATCTCCAATGCGTCTTTCGGGATCTACTTCCCGAAATTCATCGGGACGATCTATGAACTGCTGTCGGCGCCGGTGAATTTTCTCGAGATTGTGATGGGCTATGTGGGGGCCGCTGCGACCAAGGCGCTGATCATCGGGCTGATCATCCTTGCGACCTCCTATTTCTTTGTCGATCTGACGATTCAACACCCGCTTGCTATGCTGGCCTTTCTGGTTCTGACCTGCCTCAGCTTCGCGCTTTTTGGATTTATCATCGGGATTTGGGCTGGGAATTTTGAACAACTCCAGCTGGTTCCTCTGCTGATCATCACGCCGTTGGTGTTTCTTGGTGGGTCATTTTATTCGATTTCGATGCTGCCGCCAGTCTGGCAGACGATTTCGATGTTCAATCCGGTCGTCTATCTCGTCTCGGGATTTCGCTGGTCGTTTTATGGGTTGGCCGACGTTCCGATCGCCACATCACTTGTCGCTATCGCGGTGTTTTTCGGCCTGTGTCTTGGCGTGGTCTGGTGGATATTCAAGACCGGTTGGCGGATCCGGCAGTAGCCTGAGCCTGTTGCAGGCGCGTCCCACATTCAACTCGTTTGTCTCCCGGCCTTGTTTGCACCGGGTGCCAATTCTACATGGGCCGCAATGAAACGCTGGATTCCCTTCATCAAATCTGACCCTCTTGTCGCGGTCATCCGCATGCAGGGTGTCATAGCCAGCGGCACGCGCGGCACGTTGTCCGATCAGACGCTGGCACCTATTCTCGAACGCGCTTTTTCCCGGGGCAAACCCGATGCTGTCGCGCTGGTGCTCAGCTCACCCGGGGGCAGCCCGGTGCAAAGCTCGCTGATCGGGATGCGCATCCGCAGGCTGGCCAAGGAAAAAGAAGTTCCGGTTTACGCCTTTGTAGAAGATGTAGCCGCATCAGGGGGATACTGGATCGCGGCGGCGGCGGACGAAATCTTTGCCGATGCCAGCTCGATCATCGGCTCCATCGGTGTGATCTCGTCGAGTTTCGGGGCGCACCATTTCATCGAACGATACGGGATTGAACGCCGTGTCTACACGGCCGGAGAATCCAAATCGCAGCTCGATCCGTTCAAACCGGAAAAGCCCGAAGACGTAGCGCGTCTGAAGGGTATCCTGGATGATTTGCATCTGAACTTCATCGACCACGTGAAAGGACGGCGTGGGGACAAGCTCAACAGTGAAACAGAGCTGTTCAACGGTGAATTCTGGCTGGCTGGCCGTGCCAAGGAACTCGGCCTGATTGACGAGATCGGCCACCTAAAGCCGATCATGCAGGACAAGTTTGGTGAAAAGGTGAAATTCCGGGGCTACGGTCTGCGCCGCCCGCTTTGGGCGCGTCTGGGTGCTCAGTTTGCAGCCGATGGAGTTGCCATGCTCGAAGAGCGCGCGGCCTACGCGCAGTTCGGGCTCTGACGCATGATCTTACGCGCAGTCCTGCTGTTCCTGATCTTTATCGCGGTTCTGGCCATGCTGGGAAAATTGCATTGGATCGGTGGCAAGCGGGTATCGAAATGCCGCGCCTGCGGGCGGTATCTGATCGGCAAGGGGCCCTGTACCTGCGGTAAAGGAGGGGCCTAATGGCCGCCATCATGCCATGGCTCTACAGCGGATTGGGGCTCCTGATCCTGCTGCTGGCCGGTGACTCGCTGGTCAAGGGCGCGGTGAACCTGTCCCTGCGGCTTGGCGTGCCGGCCTTGATCGTCAGCCTGACGATTGTGGCCTTTGGGACCTCCGCGCCCGAACTGCTGATCGCGATCCAGGCGGTTAATGACGATGTGCCGGGGCTGGCGCTCGGAAATGTGGTAGGGTCCAATACGGCCAATGTCCTGCTTGTGCTGGGGCTGCCGGCGCTGCTGGCGACGATGCACACGTCGCAATGCGAGACCCGCAAATCCTATAACTTCATGATCGGGGCGACGGTCCTGTTTATCGCCCTCGCATTCCGCGGTGTGTTTGACCTGTTTGCCGGGATCGCCCTTCTGGCCGCTCTTGGCTTCGTCCTTTTCGATGCGTTCCGCGAGGCTCATGTCCACCGGCAGGCAAATGCGTGCGGTGCTGTGGCCGATGTCGACGACGACGAACTCGAAGGCGCAGATCCGTCGATGCCCGGCTGGCGCATTGCGATATTCCTCGCGCTGGGCCTGATTGGCCTGCCACTGGGTGCCGATCTGCTGGTCGACAATGCCACGGTCATCGCCAAGGTGTACGGGATCAGCGACACCGTCATTGGCCTTACCCTGGTTGCAGTGGGGACGTCATTGCCCGAGCTTGCGACCACGATGATGGCAGCGCTTAGGCGTCAGGCGGATGTCGCACTCGGGAACGTGATCGGGTCCAACATGTTCAATCTGCTCGCGATCATCGGGCTTGCTTGTCTTTTTGGCCCCATCCCCGTCGCCCCTGAATTCATCCGGGTGGATCTCTGGGTGATGTTGGCGGCCTCCGTCCTTCTGGTGCCCTTTGTCTTTATGAGATGGGATATCACTCGGGGCTGGGGGGTTGCCTTGTCCGCGCTTTATGTGACCTACCTTACGACCCTACTGATCTGAAGAAAGGAGCGGCGAATGCGGGCGCTTGTTACCGGAGCCGGGCACCGGCTGGGCCGTGCGATGGCGATCTATCTGGCCAATCGGGGCTTTGACATTGCAGTTCACTATGCCAGTTCCTCGGGTGGTGCTGAACAAACTGTGGCCGAGATCAAGGCGGCGGGTCAAAACGGTGTGGCCCTGCAAGCAAACCTTGTCGATGCCAATGAGACAGAGGCGCTGTTTGGAAGGGCAACACGTGCTTTGGGCGGTCCGATCACCTGCCTGATCAACAATGCTTCAATCTTCGAATACGACACGATGGAAACGGCGACCCGCGAAAGCTGGGACAGGCATATTGGCAGCAACCTGCGGGCGCCTTTCGTCCTGACCCAGCAGATGGCCCTGCAGGGATTGGCGGCGGCCTCGGATAAAGCGGGTGAACCGGTGGCCACGGGGCTGATTGTCAACATGGTCGATCAGCGGGTGCGAAAGCTGACGCCGGAATTCATGACATACACGATTGCAAAGATGGGTTTATGGGCCATGACCCGCACGACGGCGCAGGCGCTGGCGCCCGCCATCCGCGTCAACGGGATCGGCCCCGGGCCTACGCTACAGGGCGGACGGCAATCGGCAGAGCATTTCGCCAAGCAGCGCGCGGCGACCGTTCTGGGGCGTGGAGCAAACCCAGCGGACATCACGGGCGCCTTGGGCTACTTCCTCGATTCACCCGCGATCACGGGACAATTGCTGTGTGTCGATGGGGGGCAGCACCTTGCGTGGGAGACCCCGGATGTCATCGGGGTTGAGTAGATGACGCAGGGTGAGTTGTACACGAGGGGCAGCATCGTTACAAAAGTGTTACCAAAATGTCTTTATTTTCAGGCACTTGTCCATCTCGAAAATTTTCCCCATGTAAATCAAATAGTTAGACAATTGCCTAAAATTTAGGCATGTTAAGGAACTGCCCAAAAAACAACAAAAATTTCCAGACCTCCAGAAGTTATGGGCAGTCTTATCCCCAGAATCCGTGGATGCCTAAGTGCTTGATAATAGTGTTTTGAAAGTGCAGCCCGAGGCGCAACGAGGTTCGAATCGAATGGCGAAAAAACGAGACCAGACGCAACCAGAGGCAGCAGAGCGGCCGGGTCACGAGGTCATCGCCAGCTATCTCAAATCGCTCGACAGCTCGCCCGGTGTATACCGTATGCTCGATGCCGACAGCCGGGTTCTCTATGTCGGCAAGGCTCGCAATCTGCGTGCGCGGGTTTCGAGTTATACCCGCCCCACCGGTCACTCTCCGCGCATCGCGCGGATGATTTCGATGACAGCGTCGATGATGTTCCTTACCACCCGGACCGAAACCGAAGCGTTGCTGCTGGAACAGAACCTTATCAAGCAGCTCAAACCCAAATTCAACGTGCTGCTGCGCGATGACAAGAGCTTTCCGAACATTCTGGTGACCGGAGATCATGACTTTCCGATGATCAAGAAGCATCGGGGCGCCAAGAAGCAGAAGGGCGATTATTACGGACCCTTTGCGAGCGCCGGCGCGGTCAACCGCACCCTCAATCAGCTCCAGAAGGTGTTTCTGTTGCGCAATTGCACGGATTCGATGTTCGACAGTCGGACGCGGCCCTGCCTGCTCTACCAGATCAAGCGCTGTTCGGGCCCCTGCGTCGGTCTGATTTCGGAGACGGATTATGCCCAATCCGTCAAGGACGCTGAGCGGTTTCTGACCGGCCGATCGACAGATATTCAGGTCAAGCTGGCGGCGGATATGCAAACGGCATCCGAAGCGATGGAATTCGAGCGGGCCGCAGCGCTGCGCGATCGGATCCGGGCGATGACGTCAGTTCAGTCTGCGCAGGGCATCAACCCGCGCACGGTGACCGAGGCCGACATCGTTGCACTGCATCTGGAACAAGGGCAGGCCTGTGTGCAGGTCTTCTTCATCCGTGCCGGACAGAACTGGGGCAACCGCGACTTCTATCCGCGCGTGGGGGCGGATGTGGACGCGGCCGAGGCATTGGAAGCGTTTCTTGGCCAATTCTATGACCAGAAGGAACCGGCCCGTCAGATCATCCTGTCGAACGCCATCGAGAACCCGGACCTGATGACCGAGGCGCTGACCCAGAAACTGGGCCGCAAGGTCGAGCTCCTGGTGCCGCAGCGCGGTGAAAAGGCCGAACTGATCGACAGCGCGCTGCGCAACGCGCGCGAAAGCCTGGCCCGCAAGATGGCTGAAAGTGCCACGCAAGCGAAACTGCTGAAGGGTCTGGCCGAAGCGTTTGATCTGCCGGAGCCACCGGGCCGGATCGAGGTTTACGACAACTCTCACATTCAGGGCACCAATGCTGTGGGCGCGATGATCGTTGCGGGGCCGGACGGCTTCATGAAGAACAGCTATCGCAAGTTCAACATACGCGGAGAAGAGCTAACCCCCGGTGACGATTTCGGGATGATGAAAGAGGTGCTGACCCGGCGTTTCAAGCGGTTGCTGAAGGAAGACCCGGATCGGCACGACGGGCAGTGGCCGGATCTCTTGCTGATTGACGGCGGCGCGGGCCAGGTGTCAGCAGTGGCCGAGATCATGGCCGAGCACGGCGTGGAGGACATTCCGATGGTCGGCGTGGCCAAGGGTGTCGACCGTGATGCGGGCAAGGAGGAATTCTATCGCACCGGTCAGCGGCCCTTTGCCCTGCGCCACAACGATCCGGTTCTTTATTTCGTACAGCGGCTGCGGGACGAGGCGCACCGGTTTGCCATTGGAACCCACCGGGCCAAGCGGGCAAAAGCGATCAGCGCAAACCCCCTCGACGACATTCCGGGCGTGGGTCCGTCGCGCAAACGGGCGCTGCTGGCGCATTTTGGATCCGCCAAGGCCGTAGCGCGGGCCAATCTGGCGGATCTGAAAGCGGTCGAGGGCGTTTCAGAGGGGTTAGCACAGAAAGTGTATGATTTCTTTCACGAGGGTTGAATGGATGCTGGTCGGACGCTGTTTGCGCTGCGCGCAAAGACGTCCCGCCCACCATCCCTTTTCGCCGCCGTGCCAACCGGTTAGGTAGGGCCATGACCTGGACCATTCCCAATATCCTGACAGCCTTGCGCCTGCTGGCCGCGCCGTTGGTCGCCGTCATGTTCCTTTACTTCACGCGGCCCTATGCCGACTGGTTCGCGCTGGTGCTGTTCGTTCTGGCATCCGTTACTGATTGGTTCGACGGTTATCTTGCTCGCGCATGGGGGCAGCAGACGCGGCTGGGCGCGATGCTCGATCCGATTGCCGACAAGGCCATGGTCGTCATCGCCCTCATGGTTTTGGTCGGCTTTTCCAGTTGGTCGACGGCCCTCATCCTGCCGTCGGCCCTGATCCTGTTCCGCGAGGTCTTTGTCTCCGGCCTGCGGGAGTATCTGGGCAAGGCCGCAGGCGCGCTGTCCGTCACGGCGCTCGCCAAGTGGAAGACCTCGGTGCAGATGGTGGCCATTGCCGTTCTCTTTGCGCAAGGTGTGTTTGAGCACTATTTTGGTATGTCGGTCTGGGGCATGGATGACGCGATGGTGAACGATATCTTGAGCGGTGTTGAACCCGACGTTCTGGGCCTGCGCTGGAAGCTCGCGGGTGCCGATTGGAGTGGGGTTGCCGGGTTCTGGCTGCTGTGGTTGGCGGCAGGTTTGACCGTGGTCACCGGCGTTGATTACTTTCGCAAGGCCGTGCCGTTTCTCAAGGATGAGCCACAATGAACGTACTTTATTTTGCATGGGTCCGCGAACGCATCGGTATTCCGCGTGAAGAGGTCGAGACCTCAGCTGATACCGTGATGGATTTGGTCGAAGAATTGCGCGGTCGAGAGGACCGTTATGCCGCGGCCTTTGCCGATATCTCGGCACTGCGGGTTGCCCTTGATCAGCAGCTTTCGGATTTCGACGCCCCGTTGGGCGGGGTGCGCGAGGTCGCGTTCTTCCCGCCGATGACTGGGGGCTAGGCGATGCGGATCGAGGTGCAGGAGTCGCCGTTCGATCTGGGTGCGGAGGCGTCAGCCTTTGCCGCGGGTCACATGGATATGGGAGCGATTGTGACCTTTACCGGCGTTGTCCGCGATGTCGGTGACAGTCTGGAAGCGATGGAGATCGAACACTACCCCGGCATGACTGAGACTGCCCTTACGACCATTGCGGATGAGGCGGTGCGCCGGTGGTCGCTGGGAGATGTGCTGGTCATTCACCGCTATGGCCGGATGGTGCCGGGTGAGATGATCATGATGGTGGCAACGGCGGCGCCGCACCGGAAGGACGCGTTTGAGGCAGCGGAATTCCTGATGGATTATCTCAAGTCCCGCGCTCCATTCTGGAAGCGCGAGATAACGGCCTCGGGCGCTGATTGGGTTGCCGCGCTGGACCAGGACGAGGCCGCGCTGAAACGCTGGTAAACCGGGTCTTAGGCCGTCTGGTTGCGCTTGCGCATCAGCAGGTAGCAGACGCTCGGCACAAAGAACAATGTCAGGGGTGAGGCGATGATGAGCCCCCCGATCATGATCGTAGCCATTGGTTCAAAAAGTGCCCCTCCCGCGATGGCCATCGGCAACAACCCGAAGACCGTCGTGAGCGAGGTCAGGATGATCGGCGTTGCCCGCTGCTTGGCCGCGTGTACGATCGCATCTTTCATTTCCATCGTCTCTGAATCGATATCGATCTGATTGATGAGGACGATGGCGTTGTTGATGATGATCCCCATAAGCGACATCAATCCCAGGACGGCAAAAAACGACATCGGCTGCCCCGAGATCGCAAGGGCATGGGGTGCACCCACCAGAATGAGCGGGATGGTGAGAAAGGTGATGATCGTCCGCCGGGCCGAGTTGAACTGAAAGACCAGTGCCGCCAGCATCACAGTAAGCGCCAGTGGCAGGTTCGCCCCGATCTTGGCATAGACCTCTGCGCTGTCTTCCAGTTCGCCCGCGATGTTGATCGCGTATCGAGGCCCGAGATCAAGCGCGTCGAGCGTTGGTTGAATGTGATCGACCATCTGGTCAGCAGACAGCGTCGCGCTTTTGGCCGAGATAACGACCTGACGCACCTGGTTTTCCCGACGGATTTCCGAGAATTCGAGCTGGGGCTGAAAGGTCGCGACCTGGTCGAGCGAAATGAGTTGCCCGCCTGCCCCGATGCTGAGGTTGGCAAGATCTTCGACGCTGTCGCGCCGGTCCACGACCGCGCGCAGCACGATAGGTATCTGGGTATCGTCTTCGCGGAACACCGAATAGGTCGTTCCCTTGAAATAAGTGTCCATCACGTTCGAAATGTCCTCTGACGTGACACCGAATTCGCGGGCCTTGTCCTGCGCCACGTCGATAACGATTTTCAGGATCCGGTTGCCCCAGTCGCTTTCGTTCTTCACCAGATCGGGGATCTCGGAAAAGGCCGCTTCGATGGTGTTGCCGGCCGCGAGCAGCACCTCGGCATCGGGGCCCGCAATCTCGATATCGACGATGCCAGACTCCGATCCGCCATTTGACAGACGGGCCACACGGAAACGCGCGGCGGGGAATTCTTCGATGAACACGCGACGGGCCCGGTCGGAGATTTCGACGGCATCTTCAAAGTTCGCCGTGTTAACGACGAAAAACGCGCTTGCCGGATCGGGGTCGGCGGGGTTGAGCGACAGATAGAACCGGGGCCCGCCTTCGCCGACGAACGTGGTAACGTTTTCGACGCCCGGGTTCTGTTCATCATCCAGCAGCCAGTCGGCCACGGCCTGCGCCTGCTCTTCGGTGGCCGAGATGGCGGCCTCTTTCGGCATATCCATGTAGATCAGGAAATCGGCCCGCTCGCTCAGTGGAAACATCTCGTTCTTCAGGGTCGAGAATTGGGTAAAGCTAACACCGACGGCTGCAAAAACCGCGGCGGCAATCGGAACGCCCCATGGGAGCAATCGGCGGATGAGGGCGCCGTACCAGCTGATCAGGCGGGATTCCTCTGCACGATCCGCTTTGCGTTTAATCAACCTGACCGCCAGAAACGGCAGGACATAAAGCGCTGTCAGCCATGACCCGAGCAGCATGGTCGCGACGACCGCGCCGAGGGAATAGGCAAATTCACCCTCGGTCCCTTCGATCAGCAGCATGGGCAGAAAGGCTGAAACCGTGGTGATTGATGCGACGGCCAGCGGGATAGTATACTGCCCGCCGGCCTGCAGCGCCGCCTCTTCGGGCGGGACGCCGGCGTTGATCCGGCCTTCGATATCCTCGACCACGACAAGACCGTTATCGACCAAGAGCCCCAGCGAGATGATCACGGCCGCGATGGACACCTGTTCGATATCGACGCCAAGCGTGCCCATCCCCAAAAGCGCGATCATGATGGTGAAGGGCACGATACAGGCGATCACGATGGCGGATCGGAACCCGAGGAACACCAGCATCACTAGGAAGACGACCAAGAATGTCTGCCCGACATTCGTCAGCGCGTTGTTGACCGATGCGGTGACGTTGGTTTCCTGGTAGGTTGAGATATTGAGGGAAATCCCGATAGGTTGGCTGTTTTCGAAGGCCTGCAGCCGTTTCTTGAGCGACGCGCCCAGAACCTGAATATCGGTGGTCTCGGACATCTCGACAGCGGCGACGATGGCGGGCTGGCCGTTGAAGAATGCGGGTGTTTCCTTTGGGTCGACATAGCCGCGCCGGACGGTGACAAGGTCAGACAGCCGCACATATCCTGAAAGACCCTGTGCCCGTGTGAGTACCCCTTCGATTTCGGGGACGGTGCTGAGATCGCCGTTGGCCTCTAAGACGATCTTGGTGCCGTCCGCATCGATCTCTCCCGCAGGCAGAATGACGTTTTGGGCTTGTAAATCGACGAGCAATTGTTCGATCTGAACGCCCACCGAGGCGATCTTGCGGGTATCTAGGTCAAGCCAGATCCGCTCATCCTGTTCGCCATACAGGGTGACCTTGGTAATGCCCGGCTCTTGATAAAGGTCCTTCTGAAGATCTTCCGCCACGTCCTGAAGCTGCGCGAGGCTGAAACCATCGCCTGTCACCGCAACAGTCGCGATGGACACGTCGCCGTAATCCGTGTTGACGAAGGGGCCTTGGGTGCCGTCAGGCAGTTCTGCCATGACATCGTCCATCTTGTTGCGCAGATCCTCCCATGCGCCTTCGATGTCATCGCTCGATGTTGCGTCGTAGAGCGTGGCGTAGAACAGCGCCTGACCGGTGCTTACGATGCTCTCGATATCCTCGATCTCGCCAATTTCCCGCATCTTCCGTTCAACCGGAATGGCGATCAGGTTTTCGACTCGGTCAGGTGACATGCCCGCAAATTGCATCTGCACGGCAGCGGTGCGCACCGTAATGGCAGGGTTTTCGCGCTTGGGCAGACTGGCATAGGACGACATGCCCAGAACCAGCACGACCAGCATCAGGAGGTAGGTAAAACGGGATTTGCTCAGACCAAAGCGCGTCAGGAAATCCACGCTCAGTCCTCCGTTTCGAGCAGTTTGACCTGCATCCCTTCCCGCAGGAACGACACCCCGGCAACGGCGACATGTTCGCCTTCACTCAGGCCTTCGACAATCAACAGCTGGTTTTCGCGCAGGCCCACCATGGTCGTCTCGCGCCGTTGCACGGTGCTGGTAGCCGGGTCAAAGACGAACATCGGTACTGTCTGCGGCTCATTCGGTCCGGACGACTCTTCGATCGTTCCGTCGGTGATTGCTGCAGACATCGGGATCAGAAAGCCCTGTTCGGCCGGCAACTCGAAATCGAACGACACCTCGACGGCCATGCCGGCGCGTATCAAGGGGTTTTCCTCTTCCAGCCTCACGACGACCGGGAACGACGACACGGTATCTGCGCGCTCGCCCAGCTCGCTCACCACTGCCTGCAGCGTGACCGTCGGATCATCGGCCAGTCGTATGCGTGCCGGTGTTCCGACGACAAGCTGCCGCACGGTGTCGAAGTTGACCGAAAAGGCGACCTCGTAATCGGACGCGATGTACAGTGATGCGATCGTCGTGCCCGAGGCCACTGTCGCAAAAGATTCCGAGTCGACCGAATTGATAATCCCGTCGAATGGGGCAAAGAGCTTCGCGTCGGCCAGATCCTCTTCGGCCGATTTTAGGGCCTTCTCGGCCTGGGTGACCTGAGCCCGAGCCGTTTTGACCTCCGTGTCGGCCTGATCGACCGAAACCTTTGTGACGGCCCCGCGTTCAAACAGGGTCTGCTGGCGAGCGAGGTCTTCTTCGTTCTGTTCCAGTTGCGCGGCGGCTTCCTCTACCGATGCGACCCGGTTCTCGATCGTGGTCTCGAACTGTTCGCTGTCGAGCGCCGCGAGCAGATCGCCCTGCGCAACCCGCTGCCCGACGGCAAGGCTCAGAACGCCAAGCTTGCCTGCGACCTTGAAGGAAAGCGGCGTGATTTCAGAGGGTTCTAGAACGCCTGGGTAGCGTCTTTGGACCGTTGCAGTGCTGCGTTTGACTTCCGTCGTGAGCAGACCGCGAACGGGGGCTTCGATTGCTGCCTCGGCATCGATGTTCGAATTGCAGGCATCCAGCGCGAGGGCTCCAATGAGTGTGATGGCCAAGATGGTCTTCATGATTCACTCCCCAGATTTTTCTTGATCTTGACGCATCGTTCGGGTGTTGCCTAGCTGGCTGGATGCCGATCACTGGCCCGTGTGTCCCGACGCTTAACGCCTAGGCAGTGGAGCGCTTGCATGTTGGCCGAGGCGTCTTGGAGACCGCGCTGCTGATGGCCGCACCCTACACCCCCCGCTGGATACTGCCGACTAGGGCGCCAACATCTTCCGAAATGTTTCTTCGAGGTGTTGCCTTGCCCCGGCAAAGGCGTCGTCCGATGGGATCAATACTGCGATCTGGGCGTCGAAATCCGCATAGTGCTGCGTGGTCGCCCAGATCGAAAAGATGAGGTGGCGCGGGTCGATCGACGCAATCTTTCGCTGGTCGACCCAGGTCTGGATGACGGCGCATTTCTGATCGAAGAGCGGTTTGAGATCGGCCTGAAGATGGGGCCGCATCCGGGGCGCGCCCTGCAGGATTTCGTTCGCAAACAGGCGGCTCTCGCGGGGCAGGTCCTTGGCCATATCGAGCTTGCGGCGGACATAGTTCAGGATCTCTTCCAGGGGTTCGCCTTCGGCGTCCATCTCGACCAGCGGGTCAAGCCACGTTTCCATCAACTGGCTTAGAAGCGTGACGTGGATCTCTTCCTTGCCATTAAAATAATACAGAATGTTGGGCTTGCTCAGCCCCGCCGCCATAGCGATCTGATCGAGGGTGGCGCCGCGATAGCCATGGGCTGAAAACACATCAAGGGCAGCGTCCAGGATCCGGCTACGATTGCGTTGCTGGATGCGGCTGGGCTTCTTTCCCGCGGTGGTGGTCCTCTCTGCTTTCACTTTGGGCAGGTCTCCTGACAAACGCAAAGGCTCGGTGCAGACTTCTTGACAGAAAACGCGCTGTTGGCAATCGTGTTGACCAAATGGTCAAAAATAATCTGTGGGGGATAGCATGTCAGCGCCAGGCGAAAATCTGAGGATCGATCCCGACCGGCTGTGGGACAGCCTGATGGAGATGGCGCAGATCGGCCCCGGCGTTGCGGGCGGCAACAACCGTCAGACCCTCACGGATGCCGACGGCGATGGCCGTGCGCTCTTTCAGAAGTGGTGCGAGGCGGCCGGATGCACAATGGGCCTCGACCAGATGGGCAACATGTTTGCCGAACGAGCGGGCAGCGACCCCGACGCCCTGCCGGTCTATGTCGGCAGCCATCTTGATACCCAGCCCACAGGCGGAAAATACGACGGGGTGCTTGGCGTTCTGGGTGGCCTTGAGATCCTGCGCACCCTGAACGACCTCGACATCAAGACCAAACATCCGATCATCGTGACGAACTTTACGAATGAGGAAGGCACCCGCTTTGCCCCGGCCATGCTGGCCTCGGGTGTGTTTGCGGGGGTTCACACGCAGGATTGGGCCTATGAACGCGAGGATGCCGAGGGCAAACGCTTTGGCGACGAACTGGTGCGGATCGGCTGGAAGGGTGACGAAGAGGTGGGGGCCCGCAAGATGCATGCCTTTTTCGAGCTGCATATCGAACAGGGTCCGATCCTTGAGGCCGAGGAAAGGGACATCGGTGTCGTGACCCATGGCCAGGGTCTCAGCTGGACGCAGGTGACGATCACCGGCAAGGACGCCCATACCGGATCGACCCCGATGCCGATGCGGCGCAATGCGGGGCTGGGCATGGCGCGGGTGTTGGAAGCGGTTGATGTCATCGCGCTCAGCCACGCGCCCCATGCGGTCGGTGCGGCGGGGCATATCGACGTCTATCCGAACTCGCGCAACGTGATTCCGGGCAAAGTGGTCTTCACCGTCGATTTCCGCAGCCCCGAGCTCGAGGTCATTCAGGACATGGAGGCGCGGCTGTTCGCCGAAGGCCAGAAAATCGCCGATGCCATGGGGCTGGAGATCGAGTTTGAAAAGGTGGGCGGCTTTGACCCTGTCAAATTCGATGAGGGCTGCGTGACAGCCGTGCGCACAGCGGCCGAGCGGCTGGGTTACACGCATCGCGACATCATTTCGGGCGCGGGGCACGATGCTTGCTGGATCAATCAGGTCGCGCCCACGGCGATGATCATGTGCCCCTGTGTCGACGGGCTGAGCCACAATGAGGCCGAAGAGATCACGAAGGATTGGGCGAAGGCGGGCGCGGATGTGCTGATGCACGCCGTCGTCGAAACAGCGGAGATTGTGGGATGATCGAACCGGACCTCAGTATCCCTGAGCGGATCAAGGACATTATCCGGCGCGAGATTGACGAATTCGTGGTCGATAGCGAAGAACGGCTAGCCACGATCGATGCTTTCCGCGCGGCTTTTCGGGAACCCTCCGAGATCATCGTGCATTTCGCGGGCGATGTGCGCCAGACCTGCTGGGCGATAACGAAATCCGACGGCGACTACCGGGTCGTGTTCCTGCCCCGCTCAGGCTATTTTTCGCTCTGTGTCGAAAGCGCGATCGGCCCGCTCGATATCGGGGTGCATGGCAGCGCCATTGGGTGCTTTAGTTCAGTCTGAGGCATAGCGCAGAACAAGGTGGCCGGAAGGCCGCAAAAACGGGGAGAGGACGTATGTCCACAGTGATCAAAAACGGAACCATCGTCACCGCCGACCTCACCTACAAGGCCGACGTCATGATCGAAAACGGCACCATCATCCAGATAGCACCTGGCCTAAGGGGTGACGAGGAGCTTGATGCCACCGGCTGCTACGTCATGCCCGGTGGGATCGACCCGCATGTCCACCTCGAAATGCCCTTCATGGGCACCTATTCTAGCGACGATTTCGAAAGCGGAACGCGGGCAGCGCTGGCGGGCGGCACCACGATGGTCGTCGACTTCTGCCTGCCCAATCAGGGTGAGAGCCTGCTCGACGCCATCAAACGCTGGGACAACAAATCGACCCGCGCCAATTGCGACTATTCCTTCCACATGGCCGTGACGTGGTGGGGCGAGCAGGTGTTCAACGACATGAAAACGGTCGTGCAGGATAAGGGCATCAACACCTTCAAGCACTTCCTCGCCTACAAGGGCGCGCTGATGGTGAACGATGATGAGCTCTTCTCATCCTTTAACCGCCTCTCTGAACTGGGGGCCATCGCAATGGTCCACGCCGAAAACGGCGACGTGGTTGCCGAAATGACCGCCAAGCTGCTGGCTGAAGGGAACACTGGCCCAGAGGCGCACGCCTATTCGCGGCCCAGCCAGGTCGAGGGCGAAGCCACCAACCGTGCCATCATGATTGCCGACATGGCGGGCGTGCCACTTTATGTTGTTCATACAAGCTGCGAAGAGGCGCACGAAGCCATTCGCCGCGCCCGCCAGCAGGGCAAGCGGGTCTGGGGCGAGCCGTTGATCCAGCACCTGACGCTGGATGAAAGCGAATACTTCAACTCTGACTGGGACCATGCCGCGCGACGCGTGATGTCGCCGCCGTTCCGGAACAAGCAGCATCAGGATTCGCTTTGGGCCGGGCTGATGAGCGGATCACTGAGCGTCGTGGCCACTGATCACTGCGCCTTTACGACCGAGCAGAAACGGTATGGCGTCGGCGATTTCTCGAAGATCCCGAACGGGACCGGAGGTCTGGAGGATCGTCTGCCGATGCTGTGGACCCACGGGGTGGAAACCGGGCGGCTGACACCAAACGAATTCGTCGCCGTGACATCGACAAATATCGCCAAGATCCTGAATTGCTATCCGAAGAAGGGCGCCGTGCTGGTGGGGGCCGATGCGGATCTGGTGGTCTGGGACCCGGCGAAAGAGAAAACGATCACCGCCAGCGCCCAGCAATCGGCCATCGACTACAACGTCTTCGAAGGTCAGCACGTCAAGGGCCTGCCCCGCTTTACCCTCACGCGGGGCCAAGTGGCGGTGCATGACGGCGAGATCAAGACGCAGGAAGGCCAGGGCAAATTCGTGGCCCGCGAACCGAATGGGACAACGAACAAAGCCCTCTCGACCTGGAAGGAACTCACCGCGCCGCGCCCGGTCGAGCGGACGGGCATTCCGGTAACGGGGGTCTAGGACCGACGGTGATGGCTGAAACGGTAAGTCATAACCCGTCAACTGGCATTTATCCTGCCACCGATGATTACATTCATGCAATCGAGGTGCGCAACGCCACGCGCACACTCTACGTGAGTGGAACAATGGGGCTTGATATCAGCGGCCGCCCTGCCGAGGGGCTTCAGGCGCAACTCGAGTTGATATGGGCGAACATCAAAACCATCCTCGCATCCGCTGATATGGGGATTGAGAATATTGTTCGGATTACCAGCTATATGCGCGATGGCGATTATGCCTCTGCCAATGAAGCAGCACGCTTGAGGGCTTTGGGGGGGCACCGGGTTCCTACGACGGCCCTGGTTGCACAGACACTGTCTGACGACTGGTTGGTCGAGGTCGAAATCATTGCCGCAGACTGATCCAATACCCGACGAGACACAGGATAGTTCGAACTTGCGCCCGCCATTCGCGCGGTATTTGTCTGTTTGCTTCGGAGCCGTGCCGCTTGTCATCAGCGTGTTATGGGTCCGCAACGCGATGTATGGGCGCATGTGTGATTGTGAGAATTGCTGTGGCGTCGATGACTTTCTTAGCTTCTTCGGATCAGCCATCCTGTTTGGCTCGCTGATCTGGGTTCCCGTCTTGCTCCTGGTCCTATGGCCCGGCTTTCTGCTTTTTGGTTATCTGGCCAGGGTGCTCAAAGGGTTCGGTCTCTCCAATGAACGCGTGATTATGACATTTTGCGCGGCAGTGGTCGCATCAGCCTCTATCGCCGTCGGCTTGCTTCCGCTGGGCTATGCGAACGGTTTTCGTGGGTTCAGCTCTGTTGCTGCCTCCTCCGCGGCGTCTGCAGTGCCGATTGCAGTAATTCTTGGTTTCCTGTTTCTAAGGCCGGTGAATCATGGAGTATGACAGAAGCCCTTCCAAAGTGATTGCGAACACCGGTTTCCCTCAAATGCGGATCCGTGGCGCACGTGTCTGTGCTGCACCGGTGATCGAAGGATATCCGAATTCGGAAAAGCTTGAGTCTCTAAAGCAAGCTGTCAGATCTTCGGAATTCTTGCGAGTCGCACCGTGGCGGCTGATCTCTGCGGGTGTGAAGAAACTAGGCCGGAACCAAATCGTCCAGTTCAGGCAGCAGCACGACGCTTTCCTGCTCATGCGGGTCGGTGCGGGCGATGACGGCAACTGCTTCGACGCTTCCGTCGTTCACGGGCAGGTGGGGCACGTCCGCCGGGATATAGATCAGGTCGCCGGGGCTCGTTTCCATCAGGTGTTCAAGACTGTCGCCCCAATACATCTTCGCGTGACCCGAAATGATATAGATCGCCGTCTCGTGGGTCGCGTGCTTGTGGGCCTTCGCCCGACCCCCCGGCGGAACAGTCAAAAGATGCATGCAGATGCCCGAACTGCCGACCGTCTCTTTCGCGATACCCTCAAAATAGGAAAAGCCTTGCTTGCCGTCATAAGTGCCCCCGGGGCGCAACTTCACACAATCCGCCATGACCGTTCTCCCATCCATGCCTGATCCAACACTGGCACAAAGCGCCGCGCCGGTCATCCGGGCGCAGGGGCTCGATCTGACGTTCCAGACCAATGACGGCCCGGTTCATGCGCTGAAGGACGTCAACCTCGAGGTAGCGAAGGGCGATTTCGTTTCGTTCATTGGGCCATCAGGCTGCGGGAAGACAACCTTCCTGCGCTGCATTGCGGCTCTCGAGACGCCAACGGGGGGCAGCCTTTCCGTCAACGGCATGACCCCGGACGAGGCCCGCCGGGCCCGCGCCTATGGCTATGTCTTTCAGGCCGCTGGCTTGTATCCATGGCGGACGATCGGGGGCAATATTCAGCTGCCGCTCGAGATCATGGGGTATCCGAAGGCCGATCAGGTCGAGCGGGTGGGGCGCGTGCTTGAACTCGTGGATCTCGCCGGTTTCGACAAGAAATTTCCCTGGCAGCTCTCGGGCGGGATGCAGCAACGGGCCTCGATCGCCCGCGCGCTGGCCTTTGACGCCGATATCTTGCTGATGGACGAACCCTTTGGTGCGTTGGATGAAATCGTGCGTGACCATCTCAACGAACAGCTTTTGGCGCTTTGGGCGCGAACCGGGAAGACCATCGCTTTTGTGACCCACTCGATACCTGAGGCGGTCTATCTATCGACCAAGATCGTGGTGATGTCGCCGCGGCCGGGCCGGATCACGGACGTCATCGAAAGCCCGCTGCCAAAAGAGCGGCCGCTCGATATCCGCGATACCCGGGATTTTCTCGAAATCGCACACCGGGTGCGCGACGGTTTGAGGGCGGGGCCTGCCTATGACGACTGACTGCAGATTACCGGCGAGGGGAAGACGCATGCGCCGCTTCTCGCCACCGACCCTTCTCTGGTTTAAAGATGCGGGGGCCTTCACCGTTCGCGGCCATCGGCTCTCCAGCCTGTACCGAGAAGAAAGAAAAACACTATCTGTTCTCACTGTTCTTAAAATACTCAAATCGTCTGCCCAAGTCCTAGGCGCTGCGTCCGAGTATTTGCGGAACAGTGAAGGGGCCGATTATTCCAATGCGTAGCATCGTACCCGTTCTGAGCGTCGTGGGGTTGATCCTTTCCGTCTGGTACCTTGCCGCGATCCCGATGAACGCGGACTGGGCCAGGGCACAGGCAGAACGGGCCGAGGTCGAACTCGGTCCCCGCGAGCTTGTTGCGGCGACCTGGTCGCAGGACAAGCCGCGTTTGCCAGCGCCGCACCAGGTGGCTGTCGAGATCTGGGAGACGACGGCCGAGAAAAAGATCACCTCCAAGCGCTCGCTCATTTATCACAGCTGGATCACGCTCAGCGCGACCTTGATGGGTTTTGCGTTTGGTACAATCCTGGGTATCCTGCTGGCCGTCGGCATCGTCTACAACCGCGTGATGGATCTGAGCGTGATGCCGTGGATCATCGCGAGCCAGACCATTCCCATTCTCGCGCTTGCTCCAATGATCATCGTGGTCCTGAACGCTGTCGGTCTGAGCGGACTGATCCCAAAGGCCGTCATTTCGATGTATCTGTCGTTTTTCCCTGTCGCCGTGGGGATGGTCAAAGGGTTGCGCAGCCCGGAAATCATGCAACTTGATCAAATGCGGACGTGGAGTGCGAGCGGGGCCCAGACATTCTGGAAACTGCGCCTGCCCGCGTCGATGCCTTACCTCTTTGCATCCCTCAAAGTGGCCATGGCTGCATCGCTGGTTGGGGCCATCGTCGGCGAATTGCCGACCGGCGCCGTTGCGGGGTTGGGTGCGCGGCTTCTGGCGGGCAGTTATTATGGTCAGACGATCCAAATCTGGTCAGCCCTGTTGATGGCGGCGGCCGTGGCGGCGCTGATGGTCGGGCTGATCGGCCTGATCCAGCGCTTCGTCCTTAGCCGGATGGGGATGGCGTAATGGGGTGGGTTATGTTTGCCATCATCGTCTGGGCCGCAGGCTGGGCTTTGAACGTCTGGCTGGCGCGCCGCCAGATCGCATCCTGGCTGATCCCGGTGGTCTTCGGCCTCACGCTCGTCGCAATCTGGGAAGGGGTCGTGCGCGGCTTTCAGATCAGTGCCGTGTTGCTGCCCGCCCCGTCTGCCATTGCGACGCGGTTCGCAGCAAGCACGGGCATTCTGTGGGAGGATTTTGTCCAAACCGTCCTTAAGGGCGCGCTCAGCGGGTATGCCATTGGCTGTTGCGCCGCGGTACTGGTTGCAGTGCTGATCGATCGGTCCGAGTTTCTCAAACGCGGCATTCTGCCTGTGGGTAACTTTGTGGCCGCTTTGCCCATCGTCGGGCTGGCCCCGATCCTGGTGATGTGGTTCGGCTTTGACTGGCAGTCCAAGGCGGCCGTTGTCGTCGCAATGGTCTTTTTCCCCATGCTGATCAATACGGTAGAAGGGCTGCGCGCCACAGAGGCCATGCAGCGGGATCTGATGAAGACCTATGCGGCAGGCCCGTGGACGACCCTGTGGAAACTTCGCCTGCCTGCCGCCATGCCGTTCATCTTCAATGGTCTCAAGATCGCATCGACCCTTGCATTGATCGGCGCAATCGTTGCTGAATTCTTTGGCTCGCCAGTGCGCGGCATGGGCTTTCGCATTTCAACCAGCGTCGGCCAGCTTGCGCTGGACCTCGTCTGGGCTGAAATTGTCGTCGCAGCGCTCGCGGGATCGGCCTTTTTCGGGCTGATCACGCTCATCGAGCGCTCGGTGACATTCTGGCATCCGTCCCAAAGAAGGCGGACGACTTAACAAAGTGAATTCAACAAGGAGTACCACTATGAAGACGTTAACAAACCTGACTGCAGGCGCCGCGCTGAGTTCTTGGGCGTTCGCTGCGGTGGCGGCCGACGATGTGACCCTCCAGCTACAATGGGTCACGCAGGCGCAATTCGCGGGCTACTACGTCGCTCTCGACAAGGGGTTCTATGACGAGGAAGACCTGAACGTCACGATCAAGCCCGGCGGCCCGGACATCGCCCCTCCCCAGGTTCTGGCGGGTGGCGGTGCCGATGTGATGCTCAATTGGATGCCCTCGGCCCTCGCGGCTCGGGAAAAAGGTCTGCCCGTCGTCAACATTGCTCAGCCGTTCAAATCTTCCGGCCTGATGCTGACCTGCTGGAAAGACACGGGCATCAGCGGCCCGGCAGATTTCCGGGGCAAAACCATCGGCGTCTGGTTCTTTGGCAACGAATACCCCTTCCTGTCGTGGATGAGCCAAGAGGGTATACCGACCGACGGGTCCGACGATGGCATCACCGTCCTGAAACAGGGTTTCAACGTCGACCCACTGCTTCAGCGACAGGCCGATTGCATCAGCACGATGACCTACAACGAGTATTGGCAGGTCATCGATGCGGGTGTCAGCCCGGACGAGCTCGTGACTTTCAAATACGAGGAAAAGGGCGTCGCGACGCTTGAGGATGGAATGTATGTGCTTGAGGAAAACCTCAATGACCCGGCCTTTGCCGATAAGATGGTCCGCTTTGTGCGGGCCTCGATGAAGGGGTGGAAGTATGCCGAGGAAAACCCGGATGAGGCGGCAGAGATCGTGCTAGACAACGATGCGACGGGCGCCCAGACCGAAGAGCATCAAAAGCGGATGATGGGCGAGATCGCTAAGCTGACCGCAGGCAGCAACGGCAAGCTGGATCCGGCCGATTTTGACCGCACTGTCGATACCTTGCTGGCCGGCGGGTCCGACCCGGTTATCACTGAGAAACCCGAAGGTGCATGGACCCATGTCATCACTGACAAGGCGCTGAATTAATACGGTTTCTGGTGTCTGAACCACCTGGCCAGCCTTCGGGCTGGCCTTTTTTTGTCGCGGTTGCTGGACATCGCCGGTTGTTGCGCCATGTCGCGTAACGAAAAGGGAGCGTGCGTACGATGACGAATATGGAAAATCTTCAGCCCGAACTGGATCATCAGGCCGAACTAGACCGCAAATACGAGGCGGCTATGCGGTCGATTGCCCAAAAGGATCTCAAGCAAGAGGCGCAAGGCTATGCTGTCATGTCTGCGTTTCAGGGCTATGGTGAAAGCGCCCTTGGCGACGGCCCGTTTGCCAGAGTCAGCCATGCAGCAAAGCTGTTCTGCATCGCCTTCGCGGGCCTCGCGCCCTGCTACCTGATCTGGTCGTTGCTGCTTTAGAGCACGGTGACAACCGTCCCAACCGGGACGCGTTCATACAGATCAATCACGTGCTCGTTCAGCATGCGAATACACCCGTTTGATACCGAGCGGCCGATGCTGTTCGGCGCGATCGTTCCGTGTATGCGGAAATAGGTATCGACCCCATTCTGGAAGAGATAAAGCGCGCGGGCGCCCAGCGGGTTTTCGGGCCCGCCTGGTTCGATATAGTCGTTGTCGATGAACTTCTTGTAGGCCACCGGATCGCGCTCGATCATCTCTTCGGTCGGGCGCCAGGTTGGCCACTCCTTCTTGACGTCGATTGTCGCGGTTCCAGTGAATTCGAGACCCGCGCGGCCGACGCCGACGCCATAGCGCAGCGCCTTACGCTCTTCGGTCACCCAATAGAGGTAGTAGCTGCGAGGCAGGATAAGCAATTGACCCGGAAGGAAATCCTTTTTGATCCGCACCTCCTGGGGTGTCGGGTCAAAGACTACCGGCTTGTTGGCGCGAGCAATGGTTGGTGCGGCAAGTGCCGCGGCACTCAGACTCAGAAATGATCGGCGTTTCATGGCAGGCTTTTCTCAAATGACTTTCAATCACTCTGCCACGAAATCGCTGATAATCAAACACTTCGGGGATCAGAGACTCGCCCAGTCCCGAAACCGGTAGGGGCCGGGCGGTTGCGGCCCCGGTCGGGGATACGGCTGGGGTGTTCGGGGCGGTTCGGGTTGGGTGTGTCGGGTCATCGGCTGTCTCCTTTGTGATGAGAGACAGCATGGGGACCGTAGCGGATACCGCCATTGGACCGAGGGTTAGTGCGGTCGTTCAGAGGTTGAGGGTGACGGGTCTACGCCTCAGGTTTATGGCTGAAAACCATCGGGAATGCGTCGCTGAGGATTACCGTGCATAGGCTGACTGGCCTCGCCGCTGTCCGGCCCAAAGGGCGAACTCAATCAGCAGCGGCACGACCATGCTGAAGATGAGCGCACCACCCAACCCTATCGAAAAGAGCGGCAGAAAGACCTGCTGCAGCTCGGCCAGATCCATTGTCTTGAGCTGGCTGAAGACCCCGAGGCTGAGCGCGCTGATCCAGCACGACAGAGACAGCCCCGCGATAAAGGCCAGCCGGATCCGGATCGGGAACTGGATTTCGCCAAATCGATAGCCTTCGCAGGCGGCATAGGTGGGCAGCGCTACGTAAGCGATGAGAAAGGCGTTCACGGTCAAGAGCCCCACGACCAGCATCTTGACCATCAGCTTCGGCGTAAAGTTCGCCCATTCGAATCCGGTTCGCAGCTCAAGCAGGATAAGCCCGCTGGCCCAGAGCACCAGAACCCCGATCATGATCGTGTTGTGCAGGCGGTACATACTGCGGATTTCGGTCTCGGTCAGGCGGATGAAGAAGAACTTGAGGGCCGAGAGATCTGCCCACATGGCCAGCCCGAACCCGATGGCCAGCCCGACCAGATGAACCATCCGCACAACATCGACGATCAGCGTCGCATCCATGTCACCAACTCCAATACCCTGTCCCCGATCGGGGCTGTTCAATACCGCGGCGGCGCGCGGCCAAACGCGCCATCATCCTGCAATCTGCAGACCAGCTTTCGACCAAATCTTGATCTGGAGACGGTGAAAAAAGGGAAGAAGTGTGGCGAAGCCCTAAGCTGGATTACGGGTTTCGCCATAGACCCACGCGATATAGTCGGCATTGGCGGCGTCGATGATCACGCGGAGAATGGGCGGCACTTCGTAGGGGTGCAGATCGCGCACCCGGGCTTCGACCATGTCGCCAAGATCCGCGCGTGTCTTAACCAGAAGGGGATGTTCGGTTTCCCGCGCGATGTCACCCTTCCAGCGGTACGCGGACTGGATCGGGGCATAGAGGTTGGAACACGCCACAAGCCGCTCGGCGATAAGAGTATCGCCGATGGTCGTGGCGATGTCGACGGAGGGGCAGTTGATCCAGATGCCGGTGATTTGCATGAGGTGAAGTTAGGCCGCCGGACCACGTGCTGCAATTGGGCTCTGCCCCTTCAGGGCTGAAACGATCCCTCGGATCATTTCCGAGACGCCCTTCACCCCGCGCCTTCCCAACTGAACTGATCCACCGCTATGTTTGGGAAACGGAGGAGCAGGAATGGCGAACAAGCGACCAAAGCCCAAAGAAACTGTTTCGAAGTCACGACAGGTTGAGGTGTTGATGGGGCACGGGATGCCCCGTCCCGAGCAACCGCCTGCAGAGTTCAGCACGATCCATCCGATCTGCACCTAATCATTTGCCACGTTTTATGGTTCAGTCATTTGGTCGGGGGGATGATGCGACAACTAAACCGAATGCCATTACGCGCGTTCGCTTTGCAGACGCGCTTTCGCGCACACCTCGAACCCAAACATCAATCCTAAAAGTTGGTTCGCTTTGGCGAACGAATTTTTCGTGCTTCAATTGCTTGGGTTCGAGGGCATCTGCTCCTAACCGCCGCTTCTTATCCTCTTCGCAATCCTGGAAGTTCCCTTCGAACCACTCGGCATGCGCCTCGCCCTCGAATGAGAGGTTATGCGTGCAGATCCGGTCGAGGAAGAAGCGATCGTGGCTGATGACCACGGCGCGGCGGAGAAGTCGATCAGCGCGTATTCTGTTTTGATTGGCTGACCGACATGTGATACTTTAGCGCTTATTATGCCAAAGAAATTTCGACTAACGCTGCTTTCCCTGACACTTCTTGCTCTCTCCTCCTGCGGTTCGATCGATTTTGACGGTCTTTCTGATCAGGGCCGCTTCGAAGGATCCGTTCTGGTCGTTTGGGTTGGCGAGAACGAAAGTGGGTCGGGCGACGGAAAGTTTGTCTACGTTCCTTTTCCCGGTCGCGAATTGAAGTTTATTCGAGATGTCAGAAATAATTCCGATGCGACACTGGAAACAATAGTACCGGGTCCGATCTATACAGATGGTGGCTCGATTCCCCGGGTAGCCCAACCGTTCAAAGGTTTCTCACCCTGGGGCTATGCGCCAGCATACATGATCCACGATTGGCTTTTCGTGGCAAAGAAATGCAACACCGACGGTATGGCCGAGGTTGAAGAGCGTCCCGTCGGCCAAATGCCGTTTAAAGAAAGTGCGGAGATCATGGGCGAGGCGATCAAGGCCCTGATCCGCCAGGAGATGGTTGGCAAAAACGATGTGGCCCCGGGTGTGATCAGCTCGGCCGTAGCCGGTCCGATTTCCCGTTCGATCTGGTTTCAGACCGGTCAATGCCAAGAAAACCGGCTGACGACGGAACATGAGGACCTGATTGATGACTTCATTCAGCGCCGCGGTGCGCGGCTGAGAACGCAGGGCGTATTGCCACCCGATCGCACAGGCGATGAGATCAGGGTTGTCGGGGTTGTCGAGTTCTAGGTCAAGGTTTCGCTGATCATGGGCTGAGCACGAGCCCGCGAGCCCCATGCTCTTAAGCAGAAATGCTCAAGCGGTTCTTTTTCGAAGGACGTTGAGGTCCTGCATTCGGCCGACGCCTGCAGGGGTCTGTTCCACGACATCAAAGATTTCGGACCATTCACGCATGACATAGTCCGGGTCGTGAGCGAC
This sequence comes from Pseudomonadota bacterium, assembly GCA_038521825.1. Taxonomy (GTDB): domain Bacteria; phylum Pseudomonadota; class Alphaproteobacteria; order Rhodobacterales; family Rhodobacteraceae; genus JBCBKL01. The sequence goes on from JBCBKL010000004.1 coordinate 115,789, forward strand.
ATAGCCGTATTCGCCCTCGACGCCATCGTGGTTCCGGATATCGACGCTGGAATACATCATTCCCTCACGCCTGAGATCATCGTCGGAGATGTTGATCCATTCAGGTTGTTTGCGCTCTTCACGCCGATATTTGAGTGCCCGGTAGCCCGAAGTGCTGATCAGCGCGAGCCCGCCGGGTTTCAATATGCGGTGAATTTCCTGCAACCAAGGAACCTGGCGGTCGAAGGGAAGGTGTGTCCACACCGATACAGAATATATTGCATCAAACGAATTGTCCGCGAATGGCAGTGGGGGATCGTTTTCGGTCTTCTTAAAGTTCACATTCGGCACGTTCCGGTTGAGCCATGAGATACACCACCCGGACACGTCAACGGCATCGCTGGGGTATCGATGCCGAAACTGCAAAGGCATGACCAGCCGGCCAATACCGCACCCGAATTCGAGAATCTGCAAGGACGATAGTGGTTCTTCGATATGCTGGCACAATGCGGCGTGAATATTACCCGAGATCTCATTGCCGATGCGAACGAAGTTCTCCTGATCGTTGGGTCCGGGCTGCATCATGTTCCCATGAGGCGGGAGTGTGAAGTGCTCATACCATTCGATTTCTTTTGTCATTTCTGGATTATCCTTCGTTTCCGCTCATCGGTCGGCTTGGGCGGAACCGCCTAGCACTTCATTTCGCAGCAAGTCAGTGCGTTATCGGACCCTATGTGTCAAATGCGTTTGCCAGTCGCACAGATCAGGCCGGAAACATCTAGAAAACTCTGACGGTTCTCTTTTGTCTCAGCGCACGAATTTCTTATGCTTCAGCCGTTTGGGTTCGAGCGCATCCGCTCCCAGCCGCCTTTTCTTGTCTTCCTCGTAATCCTCGAAGTTCCCTTCAAACCATTCCACATGCGCCTCGCCTTCGAAGGCGAGGATGTGCGTGCAGATCCGGTCGAGGAAGAAGCGGTCGTGGCTAATCACTACGGCGCAACCGGCGAAATCGACCAGTGCGTCTTCGAGCGCGCGGAGCGTTTCCACGTCCAGATCGTTGGTTGGCTCGTCCAGCAGCAGGACGTTGCCGCCCTCTTTCAACAGCCGCGCCATGTGCACGCGGTTACGTTCACCGCCTGACAGCAGAGACACCTTTTTTTGCTGGTCGCCTCCCTTGAAGTTGAAGGACGAGCAGTAGGCCCGGGAATTGACCTGGGCGTCGCCCAGCTCGATCACCTCAGCGCCGCCGCTGATCGCCTCCCACACAGTCTCGTCCGCCTTCAGATCGTCGCGGCTTTGATCTACATAGCTCAGTTCGACCGTGTCGCCGTACTCGATGGCGCCTTCATCCGGCACTTCTTGCCCGGTCAGCATCTTGAAAAGCGTCGATTTGCCCGCCCCGTTGGGCCCGATCACGCCGACGATGCCTCCTGGGGGCAGAGAGAAATCCAGTCCCTCGATTAGGAGCTTGTCGCCCATGGCCTTTTTCAGGCCTTGCACCTCAATCACCTTGGCGCCCAGCCGCGACCCGTTGGGAATGACGATCTGCGCGCGGGTGATCTTGTCGCGCTCGGACTGGTTAGCGAGCTCGTTATAGGCGTTGATACGCGCCTTTTGCTTAGCCTGCCGGGCCTTTTGGCCCTGCCGCATCCATTCCAGCTCGCGTTCGAGCGTTTTCTGGCGGCTTTTGTCCTCGCGCGCCTCTTGCTCAAGCCGTTTGGCCTTTTGTTCCAGCCAAGCCGAATAGTTCCCCTCATAGGGAATGCCGCGGCCGCGGTCGAGTTCCAGGATCCAGCCGGTGATGTCGTCGAGGAAATAGCGGTCGTGGGTGACGATCAGAATGGTGCCCTTGTAGTCCATCAGGTGCTGCTGCAGCCACGCGATGGTTTCGGCGTCGAGGTGGTTGGTTGGCTCGTCCAGCAGCAGCATGTCGGGGTTTTCAAGCAGCAGCTTGCACAGTGCCACGCGGCGCTTTTCGCCGCCCGATAGCGTGTTCACGTCGGCATCGTCGGGGGGACAGCGCAGCGCCTCCATTGAAACGTCGATTTGGGAATCCAGGTCCCACAGGTTCTCGGCGTCAATCTGATCTTGCAACTTGGCCATTTCATCGGCGGTCTCATCCGAATAGTTCATGGCCAGCTCGTTATAGCGGTCGAGGATCGCCTTTTTTTCGGCTACGCCCTCCATCACGTTTTCGCGGACCGATTTCGAAGCGTCGAGTTGAGGCTCTTGCGGCAGATAGCCGACTTTCGCGCCCTCGGCGGCCCAGGCCTCGCCCTGAAAATCCTTGTCGAGGCCCGCCATGATCTTCATCAGCGTCGACTTACCCGCACCGTTGACGCCCACAACCCCGATTTTGACCCCGGGCAGAAAGTTCAGATGGATGTTTTCAAAGGTCTTTTTGCCGCCGGGATAGGTCTTGGACACTCCGGACATGTGATAGACGTATTGGTAACTGGCCATGGTCGCACCTGTCGCTTTGGTTTGGCTGCTTCTACGGTTGGCGGGGTGGAATGGCAATCAGCCTCATTCGCGCATCCGAGTGCAAAATGCTCCGGTTTGTGGTACCGTTGCGGCAGATGCAGTGGTGGCCGCGGGATCCCGTGGTCGGAGCCGTAACCATCACTCTCAACATCGGAGAGAGTGGTTATGGCATTTAACAGAATTGTTGCCATTGCCGGGCTCACGGGTCTGACACTGGCCGCGCTTCCCACACGTGGTGACGGAGCGACGATCATCTTCCAAAGTGGCGCTTACATTCAAACCTTCGCACCCCCTGATGGCGCAGGCGCCATCGAGTATCGCACGGGCACCGATCCAACAACCGAGATCGTTATCGTAAACGCGGCACCGGGCCAGCGATCAGGAACGGATGTGAACGATGCGACGTCACCCATTCAGACCAAGGATGGCAATCCGGGCGAGGTTCGCGCGATCACCGACCTGGCTATTGGACACGGCCAAAGCCTGGTCAATCTGGAGGCGGACGGATCAACAACCGGGTCGTCGTTTAGCACCCCATTAGGATCGCTGGCGCAAAGCTTCTCGGCGAGTGGTTTGTGGCGGGTCGAACTGGGTCCAAAGGAAAAGCTTCAATCGGTCACGCTGCGGGGCAAGCTGCGTGGCGACTTGCGGATCGACCCGCCCAGCGCGCTGGCCGGCAGTGCCAGCGCCAACCTGTCGGGCAGCGTGAAGGTCGATCCGTTCGGAAGTTTCAACTTCGCGACGGGTGAGAAGACGGGTGGCGGATCGTTCGGGCTTGGGATCAGCGCGACGGGCGGCTCAATTTCGTTCTCGGTCACTCCCGGTTCGACGAGCGTGGCACAGATTACCTATGCCGAAACCCTTGCGCCACCGCAGGTCAGTCCGGGTGTGAATTACTCGTTCTCGCTGGGGGCCAACCTCGAAAGCAGCCTCACGAGTTTCGGTATCCTGGGCGGCGCCTTCTCGGTTTCGAACCTTTGGGAGGATGAATTCGAGCTGATCCCGGCCGTGAGCAGGGTGCCTTTGCCTGCATCGGCGTGGGGGATGGTCCTTGCCTTGGGCCTGCTGGGCGCGGTGCGTCTTGGCCGTCGCCGTGTTCGATCCGGTCCGGCGAAGTCTGATCGGAGGTTGGCTGCGAGCCGGGAGCGAACACAATAACCATTTGCAAAGGAACGATTTCCGAAACTCGCAGAGTTTTGCGACCTGCCAAAAGAGGGCTTAGTTTTCCGGCCCTGCGCATGCTACCCAAAGTCGAGGGTCGACGAACTGCTTTGGGAAGACGCGATGCGGACGTGGTTGGGGGTCATTCTGTTTTCTTTTCTGGGCGCCTGTTCGGTCGGGATCCAATTGGCATCACCGCCGAACCTCTATCTTGAGGGTACCAATTACCCCAGCGACCGGGTGGCCCCGGTTTTGCGCACCTCGACGCCCGAGATCTTTTACGTCACCAACCGTGCGCGCGAGGGCGCTGGCTATGGCGCGGCACGCTCGCCTTCCAAGGCCTTTGGCGCGGCCCGCGTTCGGTTCGGAACCGATCTGACATGGGAGGAGTTGGTGCGCCGCACCCATGTCGACGCAGGCCGTCGCATTTCGCAGTTGAAGGTCGAAAGCGTGAATGAGATGGTCCGCTTCAACGAAACGCCGCTTCCCTATGCACGCAAGGACGGTTCGCTTACCTTTCTGCCGGATGTCTCAATGGATTACGCCGAGCGGACGAAGGCCTTTCAGGATGGGCTGCGCGCCCATATCAACGAGACCGGCAATGACCGCCTGTTGGTGTATCTTCATGGTTTCAACAACGACTTCGACGACGGTCTGACGACGCTTGCCAACCTTTGGCACTTTTCCGGGCGCAACACCACGCCCATTGCCTTTACCTGGCCCGCTGGAAACGGTGCGGGGCCCTTGGGCTATTTCCGTGACCGAGATGCTGGCCGCTATTCAGTCTATCACACCAAGGAATTTCTGCGCATGCTTGCCGACATGCCTGAGGTCGAACAGATCGACATCGTGGCCCATTCGCGTGGGACAGACGTCATTACGACCGCCTTACGCGAATTGATGATCTTTGCACGGGGTGCTGGCGAACACCCCAAGCTTGCCCTCAAGACGGGGATCTTCATCATGGCGGCCCCCGACCTCGATATCGGTATTGTCCGTCAACGCCTGCAGGCTGAGCGGCTGTCAGAGGCGTTCGAGCAGATCAACCTCTATATCAACCCCAACGATACCGCTTTGCGTGTGTCTGCGCTGTTGACCCGATCGACCCGTCTGGGCGCCTTGCGCAATGAGGATTTCCTTAATGGTGAGCTGCAGCTGCTTCGTAAGGAGGCCCTGGTTCATTTCATAAGGGTCGAAAACGTCAGGGGCGGGTTCGGCCACACCTATTTCCGCGATAACCCGGCGGTGTTGTCGGATATCGTACTGGCTCTGCGCACGCGGGCTTTTCCCGGCGGTACCCTGCGCCCCCTCGAACAGGATGAAAACGGAGTTTGGGTTCTGCATTCCAACTATCCGCTCGAACGTTTGCCCGAGATTTCCAACGTTCTGCTCGGTGAGGACCGTTAGGGAACTGTTCAGAAGTCCAACCAGATCCCGATACGAACAGTTGTCTCGGCCTCTTCATGCTCGATTCCGGCCTGATAGCTGACCCCGCCATCCTGCGGTGACCACACCACCGACGGCGCGTAGGTCACCGACGTACCGTCGTCGTCGATCGTCACATATGTCTGCATCATGGGTTTTAGCCGGTCAGTCGCGTTCACGCCGACCGTCCCGTCTACCTTGATCGCCTGTCCCGTGATGCCATCCGCGACCAGATCGGCGTCGAGGTTCACCCAGCCGGACCGTTCGCCAAGGCTGTAACCCCGTCCAAAGCTGACGCCCGCCCGCAGGAGGTGGCTAAGATCGGTCGGATCCCAACTGAGCCCCAGCCCGAGTGCATAAGACACCTGCCAGTTTTTTAGCAGATCGAGCGGGCGGCGTAGGAACACATAGCCAGAGCCGTCAATCGGCTGGTTCCCCAGCATATCGACATCCACCTTGGCTCCAAGCGTCAGGTCGTCGCGTACCCCGTATTCCAAATAGCCTGCGTGATCGTATCCCCCGTCGAGCCCCTGTTCTGTGGAAATGGCGGCAAAGCCCATCCCCTCTGACCGGAGCCAGGCGCCAGCCCAGACAGGGCCGAAGGGCGTTGTCAGAAACGCAAGAAGAATCGCGGACATTACAGTCATGGGCAGCGCTGAAATGATCGGGCCGAAGGGTTAACAGCGGCTTACCGGCACTGGACAGGTCGGGCGGCGGCCTTAACTGCCCGTTATGGAATTGCATGACGAAGACGTTCAAACCTATCCGCGCCCACCCGCCCTCGAACCCGTGCAGCAGCGGTTGAGGGTCGTTTTGGGGGGCGTGGTCATCGCTGAAACCATGGATGGTCTGCGCGTTCTCGAAACCCATCACGCACCGACATATTACTTTCCGCCTGATGATGTGCTTGTCAGCCTCCGACAGGCAAGTGGCGGGTCGTTTTGCGAATGGAAAGGGCGGGCAACCTACTGGGACATTATAGGTCGTGACCGACAGGTGGCGCACGCCGCGTGGTCCTATGCCGCCCCGACCAAGCGGTTCGCCGCTGTTAGGGATCATCTCGCCATTTATGCCGGTCTGGTTGACGAGGCATGGGTTGGCGAGACGCGGGTTACGCCGCAGCCCGGCGATTTTTATGGTGGGTGGGTCACGCCGAACCTCACCGGCATCGTCAAGGGCGCGCCGGGCACGCGCCATTGGTAAGTGAACCGAAGGACAGCATTGAAAACGGGTAATGGGGTGTCTTAGGGTCGGGCCAAAAGGAATCGTCGATGCCCCTGATCCCATCGATCCCGGAAGACGACCTCGATCCAGATTTGCGCGAAAATCTGAGTTTTTTCATCGGAACGCTTGGCGTGATCCCGAATTCGATTCGGACAATGGCGCGGCGGCCCGAGATCGCCCATGCCTATACCGAGCTCAACCGTGCCGTGATGAAGGATTACGGAGCCGTCACACCGGAATTCAAACGGCTTGTCGGCTATGTGGCCAGCTTTTCATCAGGCTGCATGTATTGCCAGGCGCATATGATCCTTGCGTCTGAACGTTTTGGCGCATCCGAGGATCGGCTGAACTCGGTCTATGATTTCGAGGACAGCTCCCATTTCAACGATGCGGAAAAGGCGGCACTTGCCTTTGCCCATGCGGCGGCTGCGGTTCCGAACCAGACGACAGAGGCGGTGTGGGGGCGCCTGGGAACCCATTGGTCCGAAGATGCGATCGTCGAGATCACGGCTGTTGTAGCGCTTTTCGGGTACCTGAACCGCTGGAACGACTCGATGGGCACGGCGTTGGAAGATATGCCGATCGAAAAGGGTGAGCAGCGTCTTGCCGACACAACCGGCTGGGGCGTAGGAAAACACGGCTGATCCGGGCTGAAAACTCCGCTCCTGATCCCCATATCTTGCGGGATCAGAATGGAGAGATGCCTTATGAAATGTCCCGTTGATGGCGAGACCCTTGTTGTTAGTGAACGCTCCGGCGTCGAAATCGACTATTGCCCGCAATGCCGAGGGGTCTGGCTGGACAGGGGGGAGCTCGACAAGATCATCGACCGATCTGGCAGTTTTGCGGCCCGCGATGACGAGCTTGACGAAGGCGACTATGGCCATTCCAGCGGGCGTCGGCGGAAAAAGAACAAATTCGGCGGTTTCCTCGACGATATCTTTGATTTCTGACCAGTCTTTGAGCGGTCAGCGGGCGGTGCCTTTTTTCGGTTGGCTATCCGGGGTCCGAAGGAATGGCTGCGACGGCTGGCTTCGGAAACTGGGGGCCATGTCCGGGAAGAGGCCTGGTGTGTTTGGATTACTCGTACGGTCCCACTTGCGCATCCACGGTAACATGTCGGCCAGTGCTCCGTCTTCGGACCATTCGAAGTAACCAAGAGCACCCTGGCATGGGACCGGATCGATGGCGCGCGGGTTCGACAGTACAAGGCCCATGGTATGACCAAACCACGGACTGTCGCTTTGGTTCACGATATCGACAACGTCGACAACCCCAATGATTGCCCGCCGCGGCAGGTCGTCTGGTCGGGGCACCTTGGTTTGGGTCTTTTGCATCTTGACCACGGCCCATTCGTATTCCGAGCGCCTCATCCCCGTGGCGGCGTGAATACAAATGGTCCTGCAGTCCATCTTGCCAGCGCGAATTGATGGCAAGCTGCGGTTTTCGATGTCCTTTCCGCCTTCGATAATTGCCCAAGCCCAGGGCTGGCGAACAGACAGCGCGAGTGGTGGCAAATCAACGCCCATACGGCGGAGTTAGGGGTTGGCATCCAGACGTCAAATACGAATATGCGGGCTTGAAAGGTTCAGCACGGCACGGATGCGACGCGCGTATCCTATTGTGCCTTCATCCGATCAACATAGGCCCGCAGTTCTTCGGCCTCGTGTCTTGCGTCGCGCAGGCCGTCCATAGCGGCCCGCAATTCGGCCTCGGTCTGGCTGAGCTGGTTCGTCAACTCTGCCTCGCGCTGCTGCAGATAGGTGATCGCCTGATCCCGCGTCTCTTCAGCCTCGTGCAACTCCTGGCTCATCCGTTCCAGTTCGGCCACATCGCCCGCCGCCACCCGTGTGAAGCGTCCGACCAGCCAGTTGGCGAACCAGCCCAGGCAGAACGCAACAAACAGAACGATGGCGGTCGCGATGATGAATTCAGTTCTGCTCACCGCTTACATCCTCTTCCACTGCCGCATCCTCGGTATCCGAGGCCCCCGCGGCGTCATCCCCGGCGCCTATATCACCGGAAGTAGCGACAGATTCCAGCGTTGTTTCTGTATCGATGACGCTGGGTTCTGGCCGGATAAGGTGGAATTCGATGCGTCTGTTGGCCTCGCGGCCCTCTTCGGTCTTGTTGTCGGCGATCGGAACGGTTTCGCCATATCCCTTGGCTGTGAAGCTGGATGTGAGCACGCGCCGCACTCTCAATTCGTTCAGAACCGACTGCGCGCGGGCCTGGCTGAGGTCGAGGTTCATGATCTCGCGGCCCTGGCTGTCGGTATGACCCTGGATCTCAAGCCGGAGGCTGCCACATTGCTTGAGTATCTCGGCAATGTCGTCGAGCGTGCCCAACGCGCTGGCGTCGATTGTTGCGCTGCCGGGTTCGAATGAGATTTTCGACACCGCGAGGATCGACTGGATCTCGGCCTCGCACTCATCCGCCGTCGGCAAGGCTGCGATCGGATCTAGCTCTTCTTGGTATTCGACGGCAATATCGAAGACGCTGCTATCGCCTAGCTTGTCGGCAAAGAGCGACGCGATCTCGGTGCTGGCGGCGCGTTGGCCGGTCTTGCCCCGGATCTCGACCCGTTCGGGGGTGACGGTCAGTGCCCCGTTCTTGAGCTTTGCCAGTGCTTCCAGGCCCGCCAGCACCCGCACGGTCCAGTCGGCGGGCAGATCCTCGACCACCCGAGCGGCCATGTGCACGGTGTCGGAGCCGAAGGCGGCACGCGCATAGCTGTCGGCCATACTGCGCAGATGTTCATCAGAGAGACGCCCGCGCAGCTGAACCTGCCCCTCGGGGCTGAGAGTTGCCGTGAATTCCGCGGGACCAAGCGAGGGTTCGGCGGTTTTTGGCAATATCGCCCGCAGGACGAACACATCAGGCAAATCGTTTTCCAATTCGCCCACGACGCGGTCAAAGGCCGCCTGATCCGTGCCTTCGGCGCCGACCAGCATGATATCGGCGTCCGAGAACGTCACCGTTCCCTTTTCAAGTCGGGTGAGGGCAGTCAACGCCAACTCGACCGCTTCGGCCCAGCGGGTGCTTGGTACGCCCAGACCAATTGCGCACCGTGCCTCACCCTCAAGTCCGGCCTGTTGTGCAGCGGCCAGGATGCGGGCCTGGCTTTCGGCCGTATCGGCTGAACAGGCATCGAACCGCGCGCCAACCTCTTCCTTGACGAAACGCAAAGTGAACGGAGTGATGACGGGCCGGGGCGCGGAAATGGCCAGCGCCATGCGCAGGCCAGGCGGGGCTGCGCGGTTCAGTTCCTGTTCCAGCTTTGCCTTGGCCTCGGCGCTGTCGACAGTGGCCTCAATCGAGATCCGGCCCGCTTCGACCGACACCTTGGACCGTGGCAACCGATCGATGGCGGTCAGCGCAAAGCCGAGCGCATCCTCCCATCCCGTGGGCGCGGGATAATCGGCACTTTCCAAAAGATCCTTGGCCCGATCCGAGCCCTCGATCCGTTCGATCTGCCGCTTGATGTCATCGCGATCGGTCGACGTGGGTACAAGCCCGATGATCGACAGACCCGCGTCGTTGCGCAAAAGCTCGGCCGAAAAGCGTGGGGGTGCGAGAGCGGCGGCATCCTCGGCGTCCATTGCATCGATGATCCGCGCGGCATCTACGGCCGTGCCTGCCGCACTGATGGCGGCGACACGCGCGGCTTCTGAGGGTGCTGTGCCTTCAAGGATCACTTGCAGACCGTCTGCCTGCACCTCTGCCCATGGCATTTCATTGTCGTCTAGGGCGTCGCGTACGTTGATCTCGGATACATCCTCAATGAATTGAACGGACTGAGTGGCCGCGAAAAGGGCAATGCCGGCAGCGGCAATGAAGATCAGAGCGGTTTTGGCAAGGCGGGACAGACGCGTGATCCTTTGACCGTGAACGAGTGTGCGGTGAGACAGATACGCCGCCCTGCGGCGGCTTTCAATCAAGCGAAGAGGGCCACGCAGAAAATTGCGGCGGGTATCAGCCCAGCGTCCCGATTGGACCGAAAGAGCCGGATCAGCGTCGGACCATCGTCCAGATCGAGGCTGCGCAGCTGCCACGCCATATGCCAACCCATAGCCCACGGGGCGGCTAGCGCGATCACCAGCGCCAGCACCGACACCTGCGGCAACAGCGCCATGATTACCCCGAACCCCATCAGCGTCACGGTCGCCGCGAGAAACCAGCGCAACCAGCGCGGCGTGTCAGCCCCGAAAAGCCGCGCGGTCGACTTCACCCCGATCAGAGCATCATCCTCGACATCCTGGTGCGCATAGATCGTGTCGTAAAAGAGCGTCCATGTGATACCAGCGAGATACAGCGACACGGCGGGCCATGCGAGCGTGCCGGTATGCGCGGTCCATGCCAGCAGCGCCCCCCAGTTGAAGGCGAGCCCCAGAAACATCTGCGGCCACCATGTGAAGCGTTTCGCAAATGGATAGATCGCGACCGGCACCACCGCAAGGATGCCGAGCAGGATGGCGTTGAGGTTGAAGGTCAGCAGGATTCCAAAGGCGAGCAGCGCCTGAACGCACATCCAGATCAGCGCTTGCTTTACCGTCGCCTGCCCCGATGGGATGGGCCGAGACCGGGTCCGTTCGACCTTGTCGTCGATATCGCGGTCGGTGATGTCGTTCCATGTACAGCCCGCGCCACGCATTAGCCACGCTCCGGCGGCGCAGCCCACGGCGATCCAGGCGTCTTCCCATCGTGCCGTCTGGTCGTGCAGCATCGCTAGCAGCAACCCCCACCAACAGGGCAACAGCAAAAGCCACGTCCCGATGGGCCGGTCGGCCCGCGACAGCCGCAGGTAGGGCCGCGTGGCTTCGGGGGCGTATGTATCGACCCAATTGCCGCTGACCGCGTCAGCGACTTGTCCGTCTGGTGTGGGCGTGTGGGAGGGCATATGTATCCGCCATGACTGCGAAGATCCGCCTATATGTAGAGCAGCCTTTGGGGCAGGGGCAATCCGTCCAACTGACGCGGGAGCAGGCGCACTACCTTTTTGGCGTCATGCGGCTGGGTGTCGGCGATGCTCTGAAGTTGCTCAACGGTACGGATGGCGAATGGCGGGCCAAGGTGGCCGAAGCGGGCAAACGCGTGGGCATGCTGAGCGTCCTGGACCAGACCGGGCCGCTGGTGATGCCGCCGGATGTGTGGCTGCTGTTTGCCCCCGTCAAAAAGGCCCGGACCGACTTCATCGTCGAGAAGGCGGTCGAGATGGGAGTGCGTCGCATCATACCTGTCCAGACTGCGTTCACCAATTCGGGCCGTATCCAGAGGGATCGCCTGCAGGCTCACGCCGTCGAGGCGGCCGAGCAATGCGGCGCGACCTATGTGCCTGAGATTGCCGAGATGGCGCGGCTGGACCGCGTGCTGGCGGATATGACCGACCGACCGCTGATGTTCTGTGACGAGGGTGAGGCGGGCGCCGCTGCTGACCTGCCGGATCGGCCCGGCCCTTGGGCCATCCTGATCGGGCCCGAGGGCGGATTCTCCGAGGAGGAGCGCACCCGTTTGAAATCGCTCGACTTTGCCCATCCCGTCGCTTTGGGTCCCCGTATCCTGCGTGCAGATACCGCGGCTGTTGCGGCCCTGACCATCTGGCAGCGGGCCCTGGGAGATTGGCGATGACCTTCTTCCGCCCCGAAGCCATTGACGCAATTAGGCGCTGGTACGAAGTGCTGGCCGGACTGGCGTTCGCCGCCCTGTCGGTTTGGCTGTTCACGCGTGGCGGGCTCTTAAGTTGGGTCAGCGTTCCCATGATCGCCGGGGCCGTCGCCCTGATCTGGGTCGGTGTCCAGCGCGGCCGCTTTCGACAGGCAGGGGACGGGGCTGGGGCGGTGCAGGTCGATGAGGGGCGGGTGATCTATTTCGGCCCGCTATCCGGCGGTTCGGTGGCGCTGGCTGATCTCGATCGCCTTATCCTTGATGGCACCCAGCATCCACCGCATTGGCACTTGCATCAACCAGGCAACCCGCCCCTGTTGATCCCGGTCAATGCGGTCGGGGCAGATGATCTGTTTGACGCCTTTGCCACGCTGCCAGGTCTGCGGACGGGGCGGATGCTGACAGAGCTTGAGCACAATCCGGATCAAGCGGTCGTGATCTGGGAGCGGACGGCAACGCGCCCCCCGGAAGCGCGGCTGCATTGACAGCCTGCCGCGTTAGGGTCAGGACTGGCAGCCGGAGCAGCAAGACGGAGCGCCATCATGTCCATCCCTCAGTCCGGTGGCGGGCCGATCGAGCGTCACGAACAACTGGCCGAGTATCTCGCCAGTGGATGCAAACCCAAAGAAGATTGGCGGATCGGAACGGAGCACGAGAAGTTCGGTTATTGCAAGGACAACCTCAAGCCGTTGCCCTATGAAGGCGACCGCTCGATCGAGGCAGTCCTGAAAGGGCTGCGCGACCGCCACGGCTGGGGCGAGCTGCGCGAGAGCGGCAAGCTGATCGGACTCCAAAAGGACGGGGCTAATATCAGCCTCGAACCTGGAGGGGCTTTGGAACTGTCCGGCGCACCGCTCGAAACGATCCATGAAACCTGCGACGAGGTGAACGAACACCTGCGTGAAGTGAAAGATATTGCGGACGAGATCGGCGTCGGTTTCATCGGCCTAGGGGCCGCTCCGATCTGGACCCACGAAGAGATGCCCCTGATGCCCAAAGGCCGCTACAAGCTGATGGACGCCTATATGCAGAAGGTCGGCACGATGGGCACGACCATGATGCGGCGGACCTGCACGGTGCAAGTGAACCTCGATTTCGGATCAGAGGCCGACATGGTGCAAAAGCTCCGCGTGGCGATAGCACTACAGCCTGTGGCGGTCGCGCTGTTTGCCAATTCCCCGTTTTTCGAGGGCAAGCCCAACGGCCACAAATCATGGCGCAGCCGGGTCTGGCGCGATCTCGACGTCGACCGGACCGGGATGCTGCCCTTCGTGTTCGACGATGGGTTCGGGTTCGAGGCTTGGACGGAATATGCGCTCGATGTGCCGATGTATTTTGTCTATCGCGACGGCAAATATGTCGATGCGCTTGGCCAGTCGTTCCGTGATTTTCTGAAGGGGAAATTACCCGCCCTGCCGGGGGAAACCCCGATGCTAAGCGATTGGGCGGATCACCTGACAACGATCTTTCCCGAAGCGCGGATCAAGAAGTTCATCGAGATGCGCGGTGCGGACGGGGGGCCGTGGCGGCGGCTTTGCGCGCTGCCGGCCTTTTGGGTCGGGCTGACCTACGACCAGACGGCGCTCGACGCGGCGTGGGATCTGGTCAAGGGCTGGGATGCCGAGACACGCGAAGAGCTTCGGGTGGCGGCCTCGATTGACGGGCTGCAGGCCCAGGTGGGCAATGTCGATATGATGGAATTGGCCCGGGAAGTCGTCGCCATCAGCGAGGCCGGGCTAAGGGAACGCGCCCGCCCCGGAGCCGATGGCCTTGTACCGGACGAAACGCATTTTCTAAACGCGCTGAAAGACAGTTTGGAGAGCGGAAAGACCCCGGCGGATGAATTGCTTGAGAGGTATCACGGCGATTGGGACGGCGATCTCAGCCGGATATACGCGGACTATTCATATTGATTCTGGCAGGGGGCGGTCGGGTTAGGGGGTTGTTCCCCGCCCTTTAGAAAATGGGCAACTTTGAGCCCGACAGGGTCGATGTTGCGGCACTTATCAGTGACTGAATTGCGGACAAACCGGACCTTTTTTGGGAATGTTGGCCTTGTACGTACGTGTCCCGACAAGATGAATGGCCTTTGAGCATTGAGACCGGCAACTGGTAATGCGGGCAACGCTCCACTTCGCCCCTGCCTCTACCCGTTCTCTCGCAGCGCCTTCTTCCGCTCCAGTTTCCGGCGGCGTCGAATGGCCTCGGCCGTCTTGCGGACACGTTTTTCCGATGGTTTCTCGTAAGCCCGCTTTGTCTTCAGCTCTCGAAAAACGCCCTCTCGTTGCATTCTCTTCTTGAGAACCCGTAGTGCTTGGTCAATGTTGTTGTCTCGAACGAAAACTTGCATGTTACTCCAAACGTATCCGGTTTCTGATTGTGTGCGAGTAAGGCAGAGGAGATGCAGTGCTAGCGCCCTAGAACGCATTGCCCATCGGAAGTCTGGAACCCCCGATCGCATCGCCATGCGTTCCCGGTACGATCAAGATGCGCATTTTCGGGAACGTCGATTTTCTGGCACGTATCTCGCAGAGATTCGAAGCCGCGCTCGCATCGCCAACCAGGCCCATATGATTGCGGTTCGAGGAACGCATTGGCCGGTATTTTTGTGGGATCACATCGCTCTTCAGCTCGAACAAATCCGCGCTCACACTTCCAGGCCGCTCCAAACTCCGCGTTGGTCAGATAGCCATTCTGGGGGACTTCTATAGCGCGGCATGCACCTGCCACCGCAACAAAGCCTCGGTTGCACTCCCAGCCAAGTCCGGCGATGTCTTCGCTCAAGTAAGCGTGTTGCGGCAAGTTGATCTCCACGCAAGCCTCTCGGTCCTGCGTGAAACCGCGTTTGCATTGCCAGTCATACCCGGAGGATCTCAGGAAGGCATTCTCGGGAACAAAGATGGCCACGCAGCTTTCACCGTTCACCTCTTCGAAGCCGCGTCTGCAGGCCCATCCTGTTCCATAGGATCGTCCTGTCGCAAAGGCATTTTCAGGGACATCGAGCGGCACACAATTCCCGTCAACGACACGAAACCCGAGGTTACAGTTCCAGCCGCTGCCGTAGCTGCGTTTCTGCGCATCCTCGGGGGGAAGGCCCACTCCATCCTGTGCTTGGGCCAGGGTGGCGCTCATTCCGAGGATGCCACTGATGATGATAAACATGACCAGTCTTCGCAGAGGACACATTATGGCGTCGTTCCGTTTCCGTCTCATCGCCTTTGTCCTCCTGCCGTGTTTTCATGTCATGCGGGCGCGGGCGCGTTTCACGCCGCCATGCGTTGCGGTCTGCGGCCCGAGCGCCGGCGGGGGCGCCGTTTTGGTTTCGATTTTGGTCCGTCCGCGCCAAGCCATGGTGCACCGCCTGCAACCTCGATCCGCGTCCCGAGCACCTTTTCGATAGCTTTCAACTCGCTCATTTCGTCGGCCGCGCAGAATGCGACGGCTTGACCTTCGCGACCCGCGCGCGCTGTTCGACCGATGCGATGGACGTAGTTTTCGGGCACGTTCGGCAGGTCGTAGTTGTAAACATACCCGACACCCGGAATATCGATGCCGCGTGCCGCGACGTCGGTTGCGACGAGGACACGCACCGATCCGGCCTTGAAGGCCGCGATGGCGCGGTCACGCTGTCCCTGGCTCTTGTTGCCGTGGATTGAAGTCGCGGCGAAACCGATCTTTTCGAGGGTCTTCATCAGGCGTTCGGCGCCATGCTTGGTGCGCGAGAAGACCAGCGCCCGGTCGTCTCGGTGACCATCGAGAAGCTCGATCAGAAGCTCCTGCTTTTTCTCCTTGGCGACGAAATGCACGGAGTGGGTCACTTTGTCGGCGACCTTGCCAGGCGGCGAGACTTCAACGCGAACCGGATCGCTCAGGTAATCGCGGGAGAGCTCGGTCATCGCCTTTGGCATAGTGGCCGAGAACATCATCGTCTGGCGGTCCTTGCCCAGTTGCGGCGCGATCTGGCGCAGCGCGTGGACGAAGCCGATGTCCAGCATCTGGTCGGCCTCATCGAGCACGAGAAAGCGTGTCCGGCTCAGATCGACCGCGTGGCGGTCCATCAAGTCGATCAGCCGTCCCGGCGTTGCGACGAGGATGTCGGTTCCACGCGCCAGCTTCTGTGTCTGCGCGTTGATCGACTTGCCACCGACCACCAGCATAATCCGGAGATCCGAGGTCAGGCCGCGCAGGTTCTCCACGATCTGGTTGGCCAGTTCGCGGGTGGGCGCCAGGATCAGACCGCGCGCCGATTTTGGCGCGGCCTTTTCCTGTCGTTTCGAAAGGGCGACTACCAGCGGAATGCCGAATGCGGCGGTTTTGCCGGTGCCAGTCTGGGCGATACCGAGCACGTCGCGCGATTGGAGAGCGTGCGGAATGGCTTTCGTTTGGATCGGCGTCGGTTGTTTTAGTCCCAGGGCATCGAGCCGTGAGACGAGGCGGGCGTTCAGCCCGAGGTCTGTAAATGTCATATCAATCCTTGACCGGAGTTTGTCCGGCGATACCGTGCGTTTATGGACGCCCGGTTGGGGTGCACCCGCGCGTTCGCTCACGACACCGGATTGTGTTGAGAGCCGCGCCGGGCGGCGTCCCCCCTACGTGATGTGGGAAAACAGTACGTCACGGCCGGGGGCGGATATAGACCCGCCTGCTCACGCGGCAGAGCGATGACGTAGGCGGTAGGTGGTGGCTTGAGTGAGCAATGTCAATCAAAAGGTCGCTTGACGAAGAAGTAAGCTGCGCACCAAGTAATTTTGACACGCCTATTGTGGTTTGAGACGAAAAGGTCCATTTGGGCGGAGCTATCGTTATTCTTTCTCGAACCTCTGCCTCCGCTCACCCGGCGCTCAGTCGATCGACCCAGACTGACTTTGCCAGGTTGCCGCATTTTGCGGGCAGCAAAAGAACAGGAGACCACGGATATGGCCAATGGCACCGTGAAATGGTTCAACACCCAAAAAGGCTTCGGCTTCATCGCACCGGATACAGGCGGCAAGGACGTGTTCGTCCATATCTCTTCGCTTGAGCGCTCTGGTCTGACCGGCCTTGCCGACGATCAGAAAGTGACCTTCGACGTCGAAGAAGGCCGCGACGGTCGCGAAAGTGCGATCAATCTCGCTCTGGCCTGACCTATTTGCAACGGGCGCTCGAAAGGGCGCCCGTTTCCTTCTACCCATGCGCTAAGCTCCATAGGACGCCGATTTGCAGCCCCATGATTGGTCGCGGGTCCTCGCCCCGTATCGTACGCCCATTCTGTCGCGCGCGCTTTTCGAACTCGCGGTGACATTTATTCCGTTTTTGGTTCTATGGGCCCTGGCCTGGGTGGCGCTGTCGTTCAGCACCCTGCTCGCCGTGGGCATCGCGCTCATGAACGCTGGTTTCCTGCTTCGCATCTTCATGATCCAGCATGATTGTGGCCATGGCTCTTTCCTGAAAGACCGGAGGGCAGGCGACTGGATCGGGCGTTTTCTGGGTGTCCTGACGCTAACGCCTTACGACGTCTGGCGTAAAAACCACGCGACGCATCACGCAACGTCCGGAAACCTTGATCATCGGGGCGTCGGAGACATTCCGACGCTGACCGTTCGTGAGTACCGGGAACGCAGCACCTACGGACGCCTGAAATACCGGGTGCTGCGCCATCCTCTTTTCCTCTTCGGCCTCGCGCCCATTTACATCTTCATTTTCCAGTACCGGCTGCCCGTCGGGCTGATGCGCGCAGGGTCACGGTATTGGCTCAGCGCTCTTTTGACCAACTTCGGAATCGCGGGGCTTCTGGCCGTCATCTTCTGGTTCGGTGGCGTCGAGGTTCTAGTCTTCGTCTTCCTGCCAACCACGTTACTCGCGGCCTCCATCGGCATGTGGCTGTTCTATGTTCAGCACCAGTTCGAGGAGACAGCTTGGGAAAACGGCGCGGACTGGGATGTTCAGAAAGCGGCCTTCGAAGGCAGTTCATACTATGACCTGCCGCCGGTCCTTGCCTGGCTGACGGCGGATATCGGTGCACACCACGTGCATCACCTCGCCAGCCGCATTCCGTCCTACAGATTGCGCGAAGTCCTCGACGACCATAGCGCGCTGACGCAATGCCAACGCATCACACTCCGCGACAGCTTAGGAAGCGCGCGGCTGCATCTGTGGGATGAGGCGAAACAACGCCTGGTCTCGTTCTCGGAGGCACGGGTGACACCGAGCTAACCCACAAGTCAGTGCAATCGGGCGCGCACCAGATAGCCTTCGACCAAGTCTTCTCCCAAGGCACGCAAAGCCTCAAGGCGGTGCAACCCTTCGATAAGAACGAAGCGCTCGCCATCCGCGCGCAGGTGGATTGGCGTCTTCTGACCATTCTCCAAGATATCGTTTGCGAGAGCGAGCACCTTGTCAGGATCGAGGGTCTTTGCCCGCTTCGATGGCACATAAACCTTCTCGATCGGGAAAGTCCTCTTTTCCAGCATCTAAGGATTGCCTGTCAGAGGAACCGACAGAACTTCACTGTGCTTTGACATTTGAAATTGTCCGCCAGACTGCATCACGCAGTTCCTCGTGCATAACCAGATGAAAAGGCACGTCATTTTCCATGGGCTTACGATATCCCAGGACACGAATGGCGGGCTCTGGAAGATCAATGTTACTGTTGGGAAGCTCAAGACCAATGAAGTCGGCCATCAGCACACCTGTTTTGGCCAGAGCTTTGATTGCCGCGTCTTGAGACTTGTAGCCGCCGGCGTTCATGATTGAGACGGCAACCAACCCGTCCTCACCAGAAAGCGCATGTGCTTTCAGAATGGATTGCTGGGCTGTCGATAGGTTTGTCTGGAAAAGCGCTTCGAAAAACTCTTCTCGCGTGGGTACCGACGACTGGGATCGTTCCTCCCATCTGCGCGCAGTGGCACGTTCTTCTTCGCGTTTGGTCAGCAGTGACTTTAGGGATGCAATTGCGTCGTTTTCCGATTTGCCTGTCGCCTCAGCCACCAAGCCTTGGCTTCTTTCGCTGTGCCTTGGGAACGCACGCGCCAGGAAAACCCCGTTCAGTTGTCCGGCACGGATTTTGTAGTTTCCGAACTCATCCTCAACGATACCCCTGACAGCGGCGCCTGTTACGCGCGCGCTCGCCCCCTTTTTCTTATTTGCATTTGTTTTGGCCAAATTCTTCTCCAAGGTTTGGTGATGCCGGTTCCTAAGATGGAACGAGCAGAAGGAGGACAGCGAGTGAGATCACCAGTATCAGCGTCATGCCCATCAAGACGTGTCGAAGGTCTTTCCAACCCCGGGCCAGCCTCTTGCCTTTGAGCGCCTTTCCGAGCCGATCATTCAACCCGTCGCTCGCATCATTCAATCTGTCGCTCGCATCGCTCCTGCGTATCACCACGGGTGGACCGTGCGAGCATCAATACGGGTGTTAGTTGCAGCCCAGACCATGCGACCTCCAGCCTGAACCGCTCCGAGATCAGGGATTACAATTCTGGTAGTAAGCGCTGGAAGTCAGAACAGGATCGGTGAGCGCGATCTCAAAGGTGCTTCGACTAACAATTTGAGAGATAAACATTTTTGCGACGCATTACAATGCCGGTGGCTTCTTGCTTTTCGTTGCTGAGACAACGGCCGGCTTGTGAACTCGCGTCATTTCAATTACAAAAATGGGGTAACGTTGTTTCCAACGGCACGCTGTTACTCACTACCTCAGTCTGCTTTTTTGAACCGACCTAGCCGGGTTGCCACATTGCGTGGGCAACAGTAACGCGGGAAGTTTCTTTTATGAACAAAGGCACCGAGAAGTGGTTCAACGCTACCAAAGGCATTGGATATATCCAGCCGGACGACAGCGACAAGGATGTTTTTGTCCACAAGTCCGCATCTGACGCAGCCCGCACAAACGAGTTGACGGATGGTCAAGACGTGACTTTCGGTGTTGAGACGGATGGCAAGGGCCGCAACTTCGTCGCCAATATGGCGCTCGCATGAGCCGCTATACACGATTCCCGAACCGGGATGCCCCGCAAAATTCGTCAATTGCTAAGGGCCTGAAAGGGCAGTCCGCCGATGCCGAACGACTATTTCGCAGCAGACCTGCACCTCCATTGACGCGTTATGACAAAACGACTCGGGTTGCCAAACAGGTGGTGCTGGAAGAGCCCGAAACACGGCGAACCTTGTCAAAAGCTGTTAGGTCCGCTCGCCTGGAACGCGCGGAGCGGTCTTTAGCAAAAGCTGGAAACAAGCGCGTATCGACGCCGGACGAATAGTCGGCGCGACACCATCTCGCCGCTTCTTCATGCTCTGGTGAACCATTGTCCGACGGTCTCTGTTGCGGTTGGTGCAACTTGCGGAGCCGAAATTCGCTGCGCATTCATCAATGTGCGACTTTGGGCTCGCTGCGGTCAACCGAGCACAACGGTCTGATATCAGCCAAGAGCCTATGTTGGGCACATGACTCTCACCGCCATCTGTGAACCCATCAGGAAAGTTGAAACCCTTAGATTCGGGCGGCCTACCTGTCAGCTTTGGTTCGCACCACGCATCCTGCGGATGCTTTTTCGAATGGCCCGCCACCGCATTGCCTCAGCCTCATCGCCCCTGGTCTTGAACAGGTTCTCCTTTCGGGCAGCCTCTAGTTCGGCGTCATCGCCATGTGAGCGGTACAACGCGTGAGCAATCCCGGCAGCCTTGGTGATGTCCATTTCAAATTCTCCCTTGGAGGGCCAACTGGGGAGCATCCTGAATATATCGCGTCCGCCAACCCGGCCAAGTAGCCTAAGGTTTCGTCACCTTTTCAGTTCGCTTCACTTGTTTTGGCCCAATGGGTAATCACGCCCAAGCAGCGCGATAAGTTCTCTCCCCAGAGGCGATTCCGATGTTCATCAGGATACACATTCGAGCTGCGCGATTCAAATCTTCATGTCCCATTGGGCGAGCTTCGCCCGTCCAGCCAGGCAGATATCTGAACCGGTTCGCCTGTCTCTCCAGAACCTTTAGGCTGTCTTCTGCCCGATCTTCGGTTCGGTCCCCGCCTTGATCCGCCGCATATTCTCGCGATGCCTTACAAAGACGATCACCGTCAACAGGATGCCCAAGACGACGGCGCGAGGCATCCCGAGGAACACCAGCGCGAAGGTCGACGAACTCGCCGCAAAGAGTGCTCCCATGGAGGAGATTCGTGTTAGCAGCGCCCCCATCAGCCATGCGCCGCAGCAGACCAGCCCGACGGGCCAGTGAAGCGCCAGCATGATGCCCAGGAACGTCGCCACGCCTTTGCCGCCCTTGAACCCCAGCCAGACGGGAAAGCAATGCCCTAGCATGGCCATGAGCGCCGCCAGTTGAACCGCATCCTCATGCCCGGTTATGGCCCTCGCCAGCAGCACCGCCGCTGCCCCCTTGGCCGCATCAAGCAGCAGCGTCAGTGCGGCGGCGGTCTTGTTGCCGGTCCGCAGCACGTTGGTGGCACCTATATTGCCGGACCCGATCTCGCGCAGATTGCCGAGGCCAAAGACACGCGCCAGGACAAGGCCGAACGGTATGGACCCTAGGCCATAGCCGATGACGGCCCAGAGGATCATAATTGTCAGGGTGCTTTCGATATCGGGCATCAGGTCGCCTCAAAGACCTTTCGGCCCTCTACGTATGTTGCCAATATCTTACCCTGCATGCGCTGGCCGTCAAACGGGGTGTTCAGGCTCTTGGACCTCAGCCTCGTGCGGTCGAGCAGGAAGGGCGCGTCGGCGTCGAACAGGACGAGATCGGCGGGGGCGCCCTTGGCCAACCGCCCGGTTTCCAGCCCCAGGCGCCGCGCCGGGTTCAGGGACAGGGCCCGCCAGAGTGCTGCCATGTCGACCGTGCCGCCATGGACCAGCCGCATCGCTGCGGGCAGCATCGTTTCGAGCGCTACAGCCCCGCTTGCCGCGGCCTCGAACGGCAACCGCTTGCTTTCTTCGTCCTGCGGCGTGTGCATCGAGCTGATAACGTCGATCAGACCCGTGTTCACCGCCTCGGCCACCGCCAGCCGGTCGTCTTCGTCCCTAAGCGGCGGCTTCAGTTTGAAGAATGTCCTATAGTCGGCCAAATCCAAAGCGTTAAGGGTCAAATGATGGATCGACGTGCCAGCGGTGACATCGAGCCCGTTGCCCTTGGCCCGGTCCAGCGCGGGCAGGGCGCGGGCCGTTGTGATTTGGTCGGCGTGGTAGCGGGCCCCTGTCATCTCGACCAGCGCGATGTCGCGATCAAGCGCCATCCGTTCGGCCATCGGTGTGACGGCAGGCAACCCTCTGAGCGAAGCGAATTTGCCGGATGTTGCCGCCGCTCCTTCGCTGAGGATCGGTTCCTGCGGGTGTGCGACTACAAGGGCACCGAGGCTGCGGGCATAGGTGAGCGCCCGGCCAAAGACTTTGGTATTGGCAACAACCCGGTCTCCATCCGAAAACGCAACGGCCCCGGCATCTTGCAGAAACCCGATCTCGGTCATTTCCTGCCCGTTGCGCCCCTTGGTCAGCGCCGCCATGGGCAACACGCGCACCGGTGCTGCTTCACGCGCGCGACGGATCACGAATTCGAGCGTTTCGGGGCTGTCGATGGCCGGTTCAGTGTCGGGGCGGGTGACGATCGTCGTGACCCCGCCCGCAGCCGCAGCAAGGCCAGCCGTACCAAAGCTTTCTTTATGTCGCTCGCCCGGTTCGCAGACCTTTACGCCAATATCGACGATGCCGGGCGCAAGGTGCCGCGCCGCGCAATCGACGACACGTTGGGCCGAGACGTCTTGCGGGTTCGGCTGATGCCAGACCTCGACGATCCTGCCATCGGCAATTCCCAAGGCGCCGAGTGTGACGCTACCGCGCTCTGGATCGATCAGGCGGGCTCGGGTAAAGAGTGTTTCGATCATCATGCGATCCAGACGATCAGCGCCGTCAGCAAGAAAATCGCAATCAGCGCCAGCATCGCGATCCGCCCCGACATGGCCGCGTCAGACAGTTTCTTTTTCGTCGTTTCGGGCGGTGCGGTGAAGGGCGCGGCGCTTTTGCTTTCGATCGGTTCCTTTTCGGTCCAGTCGGTGCCTTCGCCCTTGTAAGTGGCGACAAGCACGACATCTGGATTCGGGTTCAGCATCCCGCCCTTGTGACCCAGGATTTCGGGTAGCAGCAGGAGAACATAGCCCTCAAGAGCATCGAGCTTCATGGCATCAGCCATCACGTCCTCGCTTGGCAACCCGTAGCCCTCGATCAGATAGCCGGAGAGGCCAATTTCCTTGAGATCTTCAAGATTGATAAGCTCGACATATTCCGTTTCGAGGTTGTTGGAGCCCAGAAGCATGGCGGCGGCTTCGATCCCTTCCTCGGCCTCGCCATCGATCAGGGCTTTGACCGCTTTGGGGTCGCGCCGGATGTGGAACACCCGATAGACATGACGCTCGGCCTGGGGGATCTCGATGGATTTGGTCATGCACCCCCCCGCGTTTCCCGTAACGTACGGGCCAAAAGATCCATGGCGGCCATGCGCACCGCGACCCCCATTTCGACCTGCTCCTGAATGACGCTGCGGTTGATATCATCGGCCAAGGTGCCGTCAATCTCGACACCTCGGTTCATAGGACCGGGATGCATCACGATGGCGTCGGGCTTGGCATGGCGCAGCTTGTCGGCGTCAAGGCCGTAGCGGTGATAGTATTCGCGTTCGGAGGGGATAAAGCCGCCGTCCATACGCTCGCGTTGCAGGCGCAGCATCATGACGACATCAACGTCCTGCAGACCCTCGGCCATGTCCTCGAACACCTCGACGCCGAAATCGGCAATCCCTGCTGGCATCAGGGTAGGCGGGCCAATCAGCCGCACGCGGTTTTCCATCTTGCCGAGCAGAAGGATGTTCGATCGGGCCACGCGGCTGTGGGCAATGTCGCCGCATATCGCAACCGAAAGGCGGTGAAGCCGCCCCTTTTCGCGCCGGATGGTCAGGGCGTCGAGCAAGGCCTGGGTCGGGTGTTCATGCCTGCCGTCGCCCGCATTCAGGACCGCGCAATTCACTTTCTGCGCCAGCAGATCGACGGCGCCCGAATGGGGATGCCGGACGACCAACAGGTCAGGATGCATCGCGTTAAGGGTCAGCGCGGTGTCGATTAGCGTCTCGCCCTTGGTTATCGAACTGGCCTGCATCGCCATGTTCATCACATCGGCGCCCAGCCGCTTGCCCGCCAGTTCGAACGACGCCTGCGTCCGCGTCGAGCTTTCGAAGAACATGTTTATCTGCGTGAGACCCTCCAGCGCATTGCCGTGTTTCGCCTCGGCCCGGTTCAGCGCGACATATTCATCGGCGAGATCAAGAAGAGTAACGATCTCATCGGGACGCAATTGCTCGATGCCAAGAAGGTGACGGTGGGCAAAAGTCATGGACGCTCCGACAGTTCGGAGGCGTTATAACAGCGGTACGGCCCGCGGCAAGCGCAGTGCGCTATGACCCGCGTTGGTTGCGTCGCCGCGTGACGGCGATGCCGAGTGCAAAGAGTGCGAGCGGCACCGTCAAGGACAGATCGAGATAGAGGCTGCGCGCCGTAGGCATCACGATGGTGCCATCAAGTGATGCCCATTTGTGCACTGCGGCGGCGCGAAATCCATCGCTCAGGCTCATCTCAAGCAGGTCACGGCGGCTACGGTAGCGCGCAATCACGACCCATTCGAAGCGGTTCGTTTCGGCTGGGATGGACGCAATGACCGTCGTCATCTGCGTCGCAGAGAACACCGGGTAGCTGCCGCGTTTCAACAATTCAGGCAAAACGCCAACGCCATAAGCCCGCATGGCATCGTCCGCTTCCGTGATCTGGGTCTCGAACCCGTCGGGATAATTTGCGTTCACGGCGCGGTCGATGATGTTGAGCATGTAGAAGGGTTTGCCGTCGTCGCTGTCGAAAAAGGCGACGAATTCAGGCGGCATGTCACTCGCGCTACCGCCACGCTCCTGAACCATCTGGCGCCATTCCGCTGGCGTCAACGCGGGCTTCCACGGCGCATGCCATGTCAGGAAGATCAGAGACAGCCCAACCAGCGCTGCCCAGATGATCGCGTGACGCCCCATCAACCGCTCCTTATCCGAGTTCGCAACATTGAACGGGTCGCGCAATGAATTCTGTCGCAAGCGTTTTGCTCGGCGCGCACCGGCGTTACGGTGGCATATGGATTCGCAAGACTATCAAGCGGCGCTCGCCGCGTTGGCCTGGCAGGTCGATCTGGGCGCGGACGAGGCCATTGGGGATGCACCCGTCGATCGTTATGCGCTGGAGGCAACCAAGCCCAAGCCCGCGCCACAAGATTCGCCTCACCTGGTGACCGAGGATGTCGACCCGGTCGCCTTCGCCCGCGCGGCAGCGGGATCAGCCGCCACCCTGGACGATCTGAAAGCCGCGCTTGGCGCGTATGAGCATTGCGAGCTCAAAAAGGGCGCGCGTAATCTTGTCTTTGCCGACGGTCTACCCAAGGCCCGTGTGATGATTGTGGGTGAGGCGCCGGGCCGGGACGAGGACCGCGAAGGCCGGCCCTTTGTCGGTCGGGCCGGTCAGTTGCTCGACCGCATGCTGGCCGCCATCGATATGGGTCGCGCAGATGCCGAGGCACCCGTATACATCACGAACGTGCTGCCATGGCGTCCGCCTCAAAACCGCGATCCGCGCCCGGAGGAGATCGCGATGATGAAACCGTTTCTTGAGCGGCATATCGCTTTGATTTCGCCCCAAGCCCTTGTGGTCATGGGCAATATCAGCTGTCAGGCGCTGCTTGGCAAAAAGGGCATCACCCGCTTGCGCGGAACCTGGACCGAGGCGCATGGCGTCCCCGCTCTGCCGATGTTCCACCCGGCCTATCTGCTGCGCAACCCGTCGGCCAAACGCGAGACATGGGCCGATCTGCTGACGTTAAAGGCGCGGTTACGCGATGGTTGATCCGGTATTGCTGTTGGCGTTCATCCCCGCCGGTTTGGCGCTGAACCTTACACCCGGTGCTGACATGATTTTTTGCCTTGGCCAGGGGCTGCGGGCGGGCAAGCGGGCCGCGCTGGCGGCGAGTGCGGGGATCTCTGTGGGCGCCTTCATCCACACCACGCTGGCGGGTTTGGGTCTGGGGGCTGTCGTCGCAGCGGTACCGTGGGCTTTCGAGGTCATCCGTTGGGTCGGCGTGGCCTATCTGCTCTGGCTGGCGGCCAGCACGATAAGGCATGCAGGCGCTCCCCCCAAACAAGACGCTGTGCCAGCCGCACGGGCCTTTCGCGCAGGATTGTTCGTTAATCTCAGCAATCCAAAGGTCATTCTATTCGTGCTGGCCTTCATCCCGCAATTTATCGCGCCCGAGGCAGGGCCGATCCTTGGCCAATTCTTGATCTACGGCATGATACTGGCCGTTGGCGGCTTTGTCGTGAATGGCGCAGTCGGGGTATTTGCCAGCGGAGCCGGGCGTAGGCTGGCGCGGGGCAGCCGGGTTCTGGATTGGGTATCGGGCAGCATATTCGGTCTGTTGGCTGTCCGCCTTGCCGTGTTGGAGAGAGCATGAGCCGTATCGACGAAAGCCTAGAATTCATTCCCATCCGCATCGCAGTGCTGACGGTCAGCGACACCCGCAGCCTCGCCGAGGACAAATCCGGCGACACGCTGGTTGGTCGGATCGACGGGGCAGGACACGTGATTGCAGCCCGGACCATCCTGCCCGACGAGCGCAACCAGATCGCCAATCAACTAAGGGCATGGTGCGACGATCCGGAGATCGATGTCGTGATTTCGACCGGGGGCACCGGGCTGACCGGACGGGATGTGACGGTCGAGGCGCATCGCGATGTCTACGAAAAAGAGATCGACGCTTTTGGCACCGTTTTCACCTGGGTTTCCATGCAAAAGATCGGAACTTCGGCTGTCCAAAGCCGGGCAACGGGCGGTGTCCGGAATGGCACCTATCTATTTGCACTACCAGGCAGCCCCGGGGCCTGCAAAGACGCGTGGGACGAGATCCTGGCAAAGCAGCTGGATTATCGCCATCGTCCCTGTAATTTCGTCGAGATTCTACCGCGTCTTGACGAGCATCGGCGACGGAAATAGCGCATTCGTGCGTAACACTCTCGTGCCTTGGTATTCCTTGGGCGCTCCCTAGGTTATACTGGGCGGGACATGGGGTCACTAACATGCGGTTTTTGCGGCAAAGTCTGATCGGTATCTTTCTTGCGGCGCTCACATTCGGGCTGCTGGCTTATGCCGCGCAGATGGTTATCGGCGCGATCCAAGAGCGCATGGCGGAATCCAGCAAGGTTCCGCCGCAGCGCGAACGCGTCTTTGTCGTTAACGTGGTCATGGCCGAGATTGGAACGCACACGCCCTATCTCGAAGCCTTTGGCGAAGTAAAAAGCCGCAGGACGCTCGAAGTCAGAAGTGCGGCCTCGGGGTGGGTCACGGAACTGTCCGAGGTCTTTGAGGATGGGGGCAGTGTCAAACGCGGTCAGGTCCTGATGCGGATCGACCCCACCGATGCGCAGGCGGCATTGGCCCGAGCAGAGGCCGATTTGCTCGATGCGCAGGCGGAACTGCGCGATGCTGAACGTCTGATCGTCCTGGCTCACGACGAAGAAGCGGCTGCGCGGGAACAATCGGTGTTGCGTGACCGCGCCTATGAGCGACAGAAAGATCTCGAAACCCGGGGTGTCGGCACCGCTGCGGCCGTGGAATCGGCAGAACTGTCTGCGTCGTCTGCCCGTCAGGCGGTGTTGGCGAGTCGTCAGTCGGTGGCGCAGGCCGAAGCGCGGATTGATCAGGCAAAAACAACCCTTACAAGGGCTGAGATCGCGCTGGAAGAGGCCGAGCGCATGCTCGATGACACAACGCTGGTCGCACCTTTCGATGGCACGCTCAGCGATGCCTCAATGGTTGAGGGCCGCCTTGTTACCCAGAACGAGAAACTTGCGGAACTGATCGATCCCGATGCGCTCGAAGTTTCATTTCGGGTCTCAACTGCGCAATACGCTCGCCTGCTGGATAGCGACGGCGCTTTGCGACGGGCCGAGTTGGAGGCGACGCTTGTGGTCTCGGGCATCGATCTGACAACGACCGGGCAGATCACCCGCGCAAGTGCCGCCACAGGAGATGGCCAGACCGGGCGGCTGGTCTTTGCCACACTTGACCGGGCGGTTGGGTTCAAGCCGGGCGACTTCGTGAATGTTCGGGTTCAGGAACAGCCGATTGATACCGTCGTGCGCCTGCCATCATCGGCCTATGACCCGGCGGGCGCAGTGTTGGTACTGGGCGAAGGGGATCGGTTGGAACGGCTAACGGCGACGCTGGTGCGCCGACAGGGTGATGTCGTGCTGGTCAGCGGGCCGGACTTGGAGGGCCGCGAAATCGTGCAATCCCGCTCTCCTCTCTTGGGGCCGGGCATTCTGGTTCGGCCCGTGCGCCGTGGCGCAGTGCCGGAACAGGCTGGCCCCGAAATGGTCGAACTCAGCGATGAGCGTCGCGCCCGGCTTGTGGCGTTTGTCGAAGGCAACAGCCGTATGCCGGCCGAGGCCAAGGCACGAGTTCTTGCCCGTCTCAATGAACCCAGTGTCCCGGTCCGCATGGTGCAGCGCATCGAAAGTCAGATGGGCAGCTGATCATGGCCCGAGAGATTCCCGCAGCCGCGGGCGGCATTCTGTCATACTTCACCCGCCATCGGACGATCGCCAACTTGTTGCTGGTCATCATGGTCGTCGCGGGCTTTGTCGCTGCTCCGAACATGCGGGCCCAGTTCTTTCCGGATGTGATCGTCGACAACGTACGGGTCACGGCAGATTGGGACGGGGCCGGAGCCGAGGACATCGATGCCGGTATCGTACAGGTGCTGGAGCCCACGCTGCTGGCTGTCGAAGGGGTTGAGAGTTCCGACTCGATCGCCCGCGAAGGCTGGATGCAGATCACGCTGGAGTTCGAACCGGGATGGGACATGGCCCGTGCCGCCGATGACGTGCAGGCGGCGGTCGAAGGCGTAACCAACCTGCCGGAGGAGGTTGACGAACCCACGGTCCGCCGCGGTGCCTGGCGCGACCGCGTGACCGATGTGGTAATCACTGGGCCGTTTGCCCCCGACCAGTTGGGCCAGTTCGCTGATGAATTCGTCACCCGTCTGTTCAATGAAGGCGTGACGCGGACCACGATCCGGGGCGTCGCGGCGCCGCTGACAATGATCGAAGTCCCGTCGATCAATCTGATCGCCTACGATGTCACGATGTCGGACATCGCCCAAGCCATCGCGGCCGAGGTGGACGCAGCTCCCGCTGGCGATGTTCTTGGGGCGAATGCGCGGGTCCGGACCGGTACGGAAAAGCGGACGGCAGAGGAAATCGCTCAGATCGTGCTGCGGTCGAACCCGGATGGTTCAAAGCTGACAGTGGGCGATGTCGCCCAGATCGAAGTGCAAGGCAGCAACCGCGAGCGCAGTTATTTCGTCGGCGAGGAGCCTGCGGTTTCGATCCGGGTCGATCGTTCGGCCAAGGGCGATGCGATCTCGGTGCAGGAAAAGGTCGAGCAGGTAGCGGCGCGCTTCGAGGCGACCCTGCCTGAGACGGTTTCGGTCGAGTTGATCCGAACGCGCGCCGAGGCCATTACCGGCCGTCTCAACCTGCTGATCGACAACGGCCTGATCGGGCTGGCGCTCGTGGTTTCGCTGCTTTTCCTGTTTCTCAATGCACGAACGGCCTTTTGGGTGGCGGCGGGCATCCCCGTTGCGATGATGGCAACCATCGCCCTGATGTATCTGGGTGGGCTCACGATCAACATGGTTTCGCTCTTTGGCCTGATCATAACGCTGGGCATCGTGGTCGATGACGCCATCGTGGTCGGTGAGCATGCCGATCACCGGTATCGACACTATGGCGAGCGTCCGGTCGTCGCGGCCGAGAATGCCGCCCGGCGCATGGCGATGCCTGTTTTTGCCGCGACCCTCACAACGATCATCGCGTTCTGGGGACTGGTTTTCGTGGGCGGGCGCTTTGGCGATCTGATCCGGGATATTCCATTTACTGTCATTGCGGTACTTGCGGCCTCGTTGGTCGAATGCTTCCTGATCCTGCCCCATCATATGTCCCATGCCTTGGCAGCGGCACAGGCCGAGCGGTGGTACGACTGGCCCTCGCGCCAGGTGAATCGGGGTTTTGTCTGGTGCCGTGAAAACCTGTTCCGGCCGTTCATGGGGGCGGTCATCAAGGCCCGTTATGCTGTGCTCGCCGGTGTCACACTCGTGCTGGCCAGCCAGTCGGTCCTCTTTATCAATGGCGACGTGCAATGGCGTTTTTTCAATGCGCCCGAGCGCAGCTCGGTCACCGGGAATTTTGCGATGGCTGAAGGGGCCACGCGCGCGGATTCCTTTGCGATGATGCTGGAATTGCAGCGTGCGACAGAGGAGCTGGCCCGCGAGGTTGAAGACCGCATCGGGGTCTATCCGGTCGACTATGTCATCACTGAAATCGGCGGCAATGCGGGGCGCGGTCTTTCGGGGGCCGACAGCAAGGATAAGGATCTGTTGGGAGCAATCTCGATCGAGCTGATCGATGCTGACCTGCGAGCGGGCTATTCCAGCTTTGCGTTCGTGGGCGAGTTGCAGGACAGGGTCGTGCATCACCCGCTGGCCGAAACCGTCAGCTTCCGCGGGTGGCGGTCGGGGCCAGGTGGCGACTCCCTCGATGTGCAGTTTTACGGGGCAGACAGCGACACCCTCAAGGCGGCTGCCGAAGATCTCAAGCGGGCGACCCTTCAATATCCCGAAGTGTCTGCAGTCGAGGATAATCTGGCCTATGACAAAGAAGAACTGATCCTCGATCTGACGCCGCAAGGACAGGCGCTTGGCTTTACCATCGATGTGCTGGGCCGCGCCCTACGAGACCGCCTGAACGGGATCGAGGCGGCCACCTATCCAGACGGGGCACGCAGCGCAGAGATACGCGTGGAATTGCCCGAGGGCGAGCTGACAGCGGATTTTCTGGAACGAACCCAGATGCGCACGCCCGAAGGCGCCTATGTGCCGCTGGCTGATATCGTGAGCGTCGAACGGCGCACCGGGTTTTCGACCGTGCGCCGCGAAAACGGGATCCGCGTGGTTTCGGTTACGGGCGATATCTCCGAGGATGATCCGGCGCGCGCGACCGAGATCACCCGTGCCCTCGAAGAGGATATCTTGCCCGCGATCGCCGCCGAACGACAGGTGGACTGGCGGCTGTCCGGTCTAAGCGAACAGGAAGATCAGTTTCTGAGCGATGCGGCCCTTGGTTTTGTCCTGTGTCTAACGGGCATATACCTTGTCCTGTCGTGGGTTTTTGCCAGTTGGACCCGACCCATTGTGGTCATGGCAATCATTCCTTTCGGACTGATTGGCACGATCTATGGCCATTATGTCTGGGAGGTCCCGCTGAGTATGTTCACCGTCGTCGGGCTGTTGGGGATGACAGGAATTATCATCAACGACTCGATTGTTCTGGTGACCACGATTGACCAATACGCCAAGACACGCGGGCTGATTCCGTCGATCATCGATGGCGCTGCGGATCGACTGCGACCGGTAATGCTGACGACGCTGACGACTGTGTTGGGCATGGCGCCACTGCTCTATGAGCAATCGCAACAGGCCCAGTTTCTGAAGCCCACCGTCATTACCCTGGTCTATGGTCTGGGCTTTGGCGTGATCCTTGTCCTTTTGGTTGTGCCGTCTTTGGTCGCCGTGCAGCATGACGTCGCCAAGTATACAGCCTCGATGCGGCGAGGCGTGCGGATGCGACCCAAGGGCGTGCGGGCGGGCATGCTTGGCCTTTGGGGCGTTTTGGCTGCCTGGGCCGGCTATACGATAGGGTTCGCCGCTTTTGCCGGGAACCTGCCGGGGCCGCTGGCCAATGTCCTTGCCGATGTTGGCAATCCGACACCGGCCCGCGACGCGCTGGTCCTCTTTATCGCCGGAGCGGCAATTATCATTCTGGCAGTTTATCTGGCCGCTGCAATCGGTCTGCTCCTGCAGCGTATGTTCAACCGAACGGCCTAGCCAGCGCCGCAACCGATGACATCGACGGCGTAATTCGCACCGATGATTGTGATGCGGACGTCAGACCGATCTATGGAAAATGCCCCGCCCTGCGCCTGGATCATTTCGGAAACGGCAACCACCGTGTTTCCCTGGCGCTTTGTATCCGCCTCGCTGATCCAAAGATCAGCGCGCCCCGCCTCTATCACCGCCACTTCTGTCCCGCCAGTATGGGGCAGATCGACATGCGCCTCGATCTCGATCCCGTCGGGCGTCGGACGCAAAAGGCAGGTTGACGCACTGACCTCGGCCTCTTTCGCCGAATAGGGGACAGATGCGAGGGCTGCGGCGATGGCAGGGGTCGGGCGGGTTTCGGTGCCGTCTAGGAGCGCGTCAAACTTCAACTGATGCGGCACGCAGACCTCAGCACAAACGCCGAGCGACATGTGCGCCCTAAGGCGCACCGGCTGATCGTCGCGCGCGGGCTGGATTTCGAAGGGAATGACAACCTCATCCGCGTAGCCGATTGATCGCAGGCCATTGGAGACAAAGATGTCCGGCGTCGGCCAGTGAATTTTGAGCGCTTCGATGTTGCGTGCCCGCGACCAGTCGAAATGGGGCGGAATGCCCGCGTCGCCTGGCGCGCGCCAATAGGTTTTCCATCCTGGATCCAGCGTCAGGCGCAGGGCCGCCATACGGGTCCCGTCAGCGCGTTGCCAACCGGCCAACACCTCTGCCTGAACCGGATCGTCGAATGCACCACCGGAAAGGGCGGGGAAGGCGCAAAGCGTTGCGGCAGAAAACCATGACGTGAAGCATTTCATAAAGGCGTTGATGGACGGAACGCCGATCAAAGCCAAGTCACGATCAAGTCAGCCGTGTTTCGCTTGATTGAGCGGTCTTTGCTTGCGGCTCCGCTCTGGCGGCGTCATGTTGGAGGGGAACCATCTGGAACCTTGGCCGAATGACTGCCGCGCCCGACCTGACAGGCAAGCTGCTTGTTGCCATGCCCGGAATGACCGACCCCCGGTTTGATCGTTCTGTTGTCTTCCTGTGCGCTTATTCCGAGGAAGGCGCCATGGGATTGATCGTGAACAAGCCCGCACCCGAACTGATCCTTAGTGACATTCTCGAACAGCTCGAAATCGGCAACGCCAAAGAGACGGCAAAGCTGCCGGTCTATTTCGGCGGTCCGGTCGAGACGGCCCGCGGCTTTGTCCTG
The DNA here is from genome assembly GCA_038521825.1 of Pseudomonadota bacterium. Classification (GTDB taxonomy): domain Bacteria; phylum Pseudomonadota; class Alphaproteobacteria; order Rhodobacterales; family Rhodobacteraceae; genus JBCBKL01. Next base: position 148,924 of record JBCBKL010000004.1, read on the forward strand.
CATTCGGGTGAATACAAGTCGCGGCTGCAAACGCTTGAGGTTGATGACGGTTTTGGCATGACCGCCACGCTTGATGTACTGGAAGATCTGGCAAGTGGCGAGGGTCCGGAAAAGGCGATGGTCATGCTGGGGTATTCGGGTTGGGGACCCGGCCAGCTTGATTCCGAGATTGCCCGAAACGGCTGGCTGGTCGCGAGTGCGGATCCAAAGCTGGTTTTCGGGACCGATTGCGATGACAAGTGGGTTGCCGCGATCAAATCTCTTGGGATCGACCCGCTGGTCCTGTCGTCAACGGCAGGTCGTGCCTAAAGGTCTACCTTGGCAACGCCTTCGAGGATCCCGCCTTCATCGTCCTCATAGTATCTGTCGGTAATGACGCCAGCCCGCGCCTCGATTTGGCGCATCAGGTTCGTGGGGAACATCGTCTGCTGAATGTTTTCAAAGCCCGGAACCTGCCGCAAAAGCTGGGTCGAGGCTGATGTGCAAAACGCACGCGGCACCGGACCGTTCGACTGGGCAAGCCGAAGGGCGATTTCGGCCTGTTCTGGCGTGACTTCCATCTCTTGCGTCACCACATGGTGCGTCAGGCGCGCATGGGCGCTCTTGTAACCGGCGAGCACCGCAGGCGATACACCATAAAGCACGTCGTCCTGTTCTGGCACCCGCTTGTTCGAAAACGATCCCGCCGGATCGAAGATAACCCGCTGCGAGCCGTTGATCATCAGGGCCGAATGCGCTCCGGAGCCCGTCCGATTGTTGACCATCGTGATGACGGAGATCGTCGCCGGTCCCGGCTCGCGGTACTGAACACGATCCACAATCTCTTGCGGGGCGTAGGTGTTCTCGACCACCGTGGCGCATGCGCCTAAAAGCGAGAGGGCCGCAACAGCCGCAACGATCCGGGAAGGCATTATGCGCGGCGCGTTAGGTGGCGAAGATCGCCATGAAGAGCAGGATCGCAAAGATCACCGCAACTGAATAGACCGTCCATTTGATGAAACCATCGAAGGTCTTCTCGTGGACTTCGATATCCATATCACCGTGCTTGTGTTCTGCCATTTCGGGCTCCAGTCTACGCTTTTTGAGCCAATTAGCCGATGTGCCCGGCCCTGTCACCACGTCAAACGCGCGCAGGCTCAATTCTCTTCGAGATCTTGCGCGAGTTTGAAGCCGATCCGGACCGGTTCTTCCTCTTCTGTCGCTTTCGGAAGGGCCCGGAACATGACGTTGAGTTGGCTGACGTGCTGAACAAGCTGGGTTTTGGCACCCCCTCGATCGGATCCGTAGAAGGTCACGATATCGGGGTCATAATATCCCATGCCTTCGATACGCAGCACACCGGCATCGCCGCCGGTGAACCCCATGGCAACCTCTTGATCGTTGTCGAGGCTTTCTTCGAAATTCTTCAGGTAGATGATGATGCGCTCATAAGCCCATCGAGCCGGGCTTTTCTGGGCGAGTGGCGTCTTAGTGACGCCTTCTGGCACGTTGTTTTCGTCGACCGCTTTCGCGTCCGGGTCGCAGTGGACTTCATGCGGTTTGGGCATGGCAGCAGCTTCGGCTGCCTCTGCCGTCGTCTGGATGTTCTCTTCCATACCGTCAGTCCTTACGCTGATAGACCCAAGCACCATCGGCCCGCCTTTGGCGCGATGCAAGACCGGTTTGATAGAGATGAGACAGGTGGGCGACCGCTTCGACCAACGCGAGGCCGTATTCGCCTTCGCCGATATTCCGCTTGAACAGCGGTGCAAAGCAGTCTCCGGCAGCCTTCGGTGTATCAATAAACGCTAACAAACGCTCCAGAGCACCATGATGGTTTTCGATCAGTTGCCGCATCCGGGTCGGAAGGCCGGTAAACGGCAGCTTGTGGCCTCCTAGAACAAGATGGTCATCGCGGGCCATCGGGGCCAGCCGCTCGCATGCCTCAAGCCAGTCACCGATTGGGTCGGCCATCGGTTCTGTCGCATAGACCCCGATATTGGGGCTGATTGACGGCAGGATCTGATCGCCCGAAAGGACAAGGTTGTCGTCGCGGCTCCAGAATGTGGCGTGTTCGGGCGCATGACCGTTGCCCATATGGATGTCCCAGGTCCGACCGCCCATATTGATCGTCTGATCCTGCTGAAGCCGCTCATACCCCAATGGCAACGGGGCGACGATATCGGCGAAGTTGAACGGCCGTTCTTTGCTGCGTTTTTCCAGGGTTGCCGGATCCATGCCAGCGCTCCGATAGAAATCGAGCGTTTCGGAATTGGGCGTCGCTTGCACGTCCAGCGTCAGCATACGCGCCATCAGCCACGCGGTTCGGGTTGTCAGCAGCGAGGCCCCGAACTCGGTTTGCAGCCAACCCGCAAGCCCGACGTGATCGGGATGATGATGGGTCACGACGGCGCGCATCACCGGCTTGCCGTCAAGCGGGCCCTCCATCATCGTTCGCCAGATTTCCTTGGTTTTGTTCGAGGCAAAGCCGGTGTCGATCACCGTCCAGCCGTCGCCGTCATCCAGCGCATAGATGTTGACGTGGTCGAGCTTCATCGGCAGCGGCAGGCGGAACCAGAGAACGCCATCCGCCACTTCGGTCGCGGTTCCATGTGCGGGCGGGTCCGCCCACGGATAGCGAAGACCCGCGGGCGACCCGTCAGCCATCAGGCCGCTAGCTCATCGTGCGACATGGCATAAAGATCGTCGGCCCCGGCCCCGGCATGGGCCAGCAGAGACGCATGTTCCGGCAACAGGCGCTGGATGTAGAACCGCGCCAGTTTCTCGCGCTGTCCGCCCTTGTCCGCCATTGCGGCCTTGAGATGGAGATGTCCGCCAAGGACGCGCGCAAAGGCCCGCAGGTAAGGCACCGCGCCGGCAAAGCGATTGTTGAGATCATTCTGCTCAGTCAGCCATTCGGTCGTCTCGCGCAGCGACTCGCTGGCCTGCCAGACGGCTTCGGCCAGGTCGGGCAGAGTTGATCGGGCATCTTCGGCATGGGCTTCGATCTCATCCAAGAGACGGGCAGCGGCGTCGCCGCCATCCATCATCTTGCGTGCGACGAGGTCCATTGCCTGAATTCCGTTCGTGCCCTCGTAGATTGTCGTGACACGCACGTCCCGGGCAAATTGCGCCGCACCCGTTTCTTCGACAAAGCCCATGCCGCCGTGAACCTGAATACCGGTCGAGGCGACCTCGTTGCCCACATCGGTTCCAAAGGCCTTGGCGATCGGCGTCAGGAAAGCGGCCCGCGCCGTCCATTCCGCGTCACCCGTTGCGGTCGCCATGTCGATAGAGATGGCGCATGACAGGGCGATGGCCCGCGCAGCAAAGACATCGGCCTTCATGGTCAGCAGCATCCGCCGCACGTCAGCATGATCGACGATTGTCTTGCCACCCTCGATCGCCACACGGCCCTGCTTTCGGTCCATCGCATAGGCAAGTGCGTGCTGGTACGCACCTTCCGCTGCACCAACACCTTGGCCACCAACGCCAAGGCGTGCGTTGTTCATCATCGTGAACATGGCCGCCATGCCGCCGCCTTCCGGTCCGACCATCCAGCCTTGGGCACCGTCGTACTGCATTACGCACGTGGGTGAACCATGCAGGCCCATCTTGTGTTCTAGGCTGACCACCTTGAGCGTATTGGCCACGCCCGCATTGCCGCGATCGTCAGGAATGCGCTTGGGCACAATAAAGAGGCTGATCCCCTTGGTGCCTGCCGGCGCACCCGGCAGACGGGCCAGTACCAGATGGCAGACATTTTCGGTAAAGTCGTTGTCGCCCCATGAGATATAAATCTTCTGACCGGTGATCGCGTAGGTGCCATCGCCGTTCTCTTCGGCCTTGGTCGTGAGCGCGCCTACATCCGAGCCAGCCTGTGGTTCAGTGAGGTTCATCGTGCCCGTCCATTCACCCGAAATCAGCTTCGGAAGGTAAAGCGCCTTGATTTCATCGCTTGCGTGATGTTCCAGCGCCTCGATCTGGCCTTGGCTCATCAGCGGGGCAAGCTGCAGCGACAGGCAAGCCGCCGCCATCATCTCGTTGACCGCCGTCGTCAGGGTCATCGGCAATCCCATGCCGCCATATTCGGGGTCGGCACTCATCCCGATCCAGCCGCCTTCGCCAATGGCTCGGTATCCTTCGGCATAACCGGGCGACGTGCGAACGACGCCGTTTTCCAGATGCGCGGGGTGCAAATCGCCGGGGCGCTGCAGCGGCGCGATCATATCCTCGCACAGTTTGCCCGCCTCGCTGAGGATGGCTCGGGTCACGTCGTTGGTCGCTTCGGCAAAGCGTTCCGTTGCGCGGACCTGCTCCAGTCCAACGACATGATCAAAAAGGAAGGCATAGTCTTCAACAGGGGCGCGAAATGGCATAACAGCCTCCAGATGGTCACCGGCGAAAGCCGGTTGCAGTCACATATACACGGTCGAGCCAGAGGATGGTCGGGCCACCCCGTTCAGGCAAGGGCAACGCGGCGTCACAAACCGATGGGACACAAAAGCGCATGAAAAAGGCCGAGACGCGGCTGCTGTCTTCATCGCCTGAAGACATCGACAACGCGGCGGCCTTGCTGGCCAGTGGGCAGCTCGTCGCTTTTCCAACCGAGACGGTCTATGGCCTGGGCGCTGACGCCCGCAACGGTGAGGCTGTCGCCAGGATCTTTGAGGCCAAGGGGCGACCGTCGTTCAACCCCCTCATCGTCCATGTGGCGGACATCGCTGCGGCGCGGAAACTGGTGCAATGGTCGGATAAGGCAGAGGCCCTTGCCCGAGCGTTCTGGCCCGGCCCCCTCAGCCTCGTCTTGCCACTGGCGCCTGAGCATGGGCTTTCATCGCTGGTGACTGCAGGCCTTGATACCGTGGCGATCCGGGCTCCGGCGCATCCCGTTGCGCGCGCCTTGCTGTCCAGCTTCGGCGGCCCGGTGGCGGCGCCATCGGCGAACCCATCGGGCCGCATCAGTCCAACGACCGCGCGGCATGTGTTTGCCGGACTCTCAGATCGGGTCGATGCCGTTGTTGATGCAGGGCGTTGCGAGGTGGGGCTTGAAAGCACAATCGTGGCGCCCGGTCACCCCACGCGGCTGCTGCGGGCCGGTGGCGTCCCGTCGGAAAAGATCGAGGCGGTGCTGGGGGAACCCATGGCCGAAGCAGGTGAAGGCATCAACGCGCCGGGGCAGCTCGTTTCGCATTACGCGCCCGGTGCCAGCGTCCGCCTCAATGCGGATAAGCCCGAACCCGGCGAGGTGCTTCTTGGCTTTGGACCGATGGAGGCGGATGTGAATCTCTCTGAGACTGGCGATCTGACCGAGGCCGCCGCGTCTCTCTTCGACGCCCTTCACCAACTTGACGCCACGGGCAAGCCCATTGCCGTGGCACCCATTCCGGAAATCGGTCTTGGGCGGGCCATCAACGATCGTCTGCGCCGCGCCGCCGCCCCACGCTAGCCCAGCAGGTAGAGCAATGTGTAGAGCGTCGCCAGCCCTGCAGCGATCGCGATGAGGACGTTCTTGGTAATCCAGCAAACCAACACCGTCACGATGCTGGCGGTCAGCCGCGCTGGCTCTGGCCATCCGTTGTCACCCGAAAAGGCGATGATGGGGGTGACGAGGGCCGGAATGATGGCCACTGCCGTGTATCGCAGATGGCGCAGGAACCATTCGGGCATCGGGCGGTTCCCGACGATGCCCAGAAACGTAAAGCGCAAGAGATAGCTGCCGATCCCGAGGCCGATGATGACGATCCAGAGGTTATGATCCTCGATCATGTCCCACTCACCTTATCGATCACAAGCCACCGTTCGGTCTGCGCCCCCGCCATCATCCCCGCGATCCCTGCGACCAGCAGACCAAGGGAATAGGGCAGTGCGGCCGCAAAAAGGCTCACCACTATGGACACGCCAGCCGCAACGATATGGGCCGGGGTTCGCAGCATTGGCGTCACAAGAGCAAGGAAGGTGATGGGCAGGGCGAAATCGAGCGCAAAGCTTTCAGGGATTTGCGCCCCGATGGCGGCACCGACGAACGTGAAAAGGTACCACAGCGGACAAACCGGCGTCACGACACCCGCGAAATAGGCCATGCGGGCCTGTATGGTCATCTGCGGCTCAGCCTCATAGCGGGCATAGGAACAGGCAAAGGACTGATCGACCAAGAAATATGCCGCGATGGCCCGCTGCCACAGCGGAGCCGACCCGATAAAAGGCGTGAGAGAGGCGGAATACATCGCCATCCTCAGATTGACGGCGAGGGAAGAGGCCAGAACGATCAGGGTCGGCACGTCATCCTGCATCAGCTGAAGCGCTGTAAATTGAGCTGCCCCCGCGATCACCACTACGGAAAAAGCGAGCGTTTCGAATACGCTTAGACCAGCCTCGGTCGCGAGGATGCCGAACAGCATCGAAAAGGGCGCGATGACCAGCAAGAATGGCGAACCATCCCGGATGCCGGACAGGTAGGCAGATTTTGTGGTGGTGATGGGCATAAAGACCCCCTAGATTCCGTCCACGATTATCGTTCGCGAAGGGGGGATGCAATTGGCGCGGCGCAACGATCTAGACGGGTATGTCCTAGCGCCCGATCCCGCACGCCCCGGCTTGACACGGGCCGTAACCGGTATCGATCAGACCGGTGCCCCGACCCGCATTTCAGTCGTCGAAGAGCGCCCGCTGACGATCTATCTCAACAGCCGCGAAATCGTGACGGCGATGACGATCGGCGACTATCCCGAATACTTGGCGCTTGGCTTTCTGCGCAATCAGGGGATGCTTGCGGAGGGTGACGCGGTGACGGCTGTTGATTACGACGACGAGCTTGATGTGGTCGTGGTGCGGACTGCCACGCAGACCGATCATGAAGAAAAGCTGCAGAAAAAGACCCGTACCTCTGGCTGTGCCGTCGGGACCGTTTTCGGCGACATGATGGAGGGGCTCGATGGGCTCGTCCTGCCTCAGACCGAGGTCCGCACGTCCTGGCTTTATGCCCTTGCCAACCAGATCAACCGGACGCCGTCGCTGTACCTCGAAGCGGGGGCGATCCACGGGACCGTCCTATGCCACCGAGATCAGCCGCTGGTTTACATGGAGGATGTCGGGCGCCACAACGCCGTCGACAAGATCGCGGGCTGGATGTTCCTGACCGGCACTGATGCGGCGGACAAGATCCTTTACACGACCGGGCGGCTGACCTCAGAAATGGTGATCAAGACCGCGCTTATGGGCATCCCGGTTCTGGCCTCGCGGTCCGGCTTTACGGCATGGGGGGTTGAGATCGCGCAGCAAGTGGGCCTAACCCTCATCGGGCGCATGCGGGGCCAGCGTTTTGTCTGTCTGAGCGGAGAAGGCCGATTGGTTCGCGACGCGGATCCCGGTCAGCAGGCGGACGAGCCCAAAGGCGCAGGCCGAAAGGGCGCGGCATGAAGGCACCGCTTGGGGTCATTCTTGCCGGTGGGCTCGCCACCCGTATGGGCGGTTGCGACAAGGGTATGCTCAAGATCGGAGAGCAAACCTTGCTGGGCCGGGTGATCGACCGGCTCTCGCCCCAGGTTGCGGGGCTCGCGCTGAACGCAAATGGGGATCCGGTGCGCTTTGCTTCCCTTCACCTGCCTATCATCCCCGACAGTATCGATGGCTATGCTGGCCCCCTTGCAGGCGTTCTTGCCGGGCTCGACTGGGCTGCGGCGCAAGGGGCAGAAACGATCGTGACGGCCGCGGCCGACACGCCCTTTTTCCCCTGTGATCTTGTTCCGCGCCTGCAGCTTGAGGGCGAAGGCATGACCTGCCCGCTTGTCCTTGCCGCGACACGAGACGATGAGCGGATCGCCCGGCATCCGACATTCGGCCTGTGGCCGGTTGCCTTGCGGGATGATTTGCGAAAGGCGCTGGACGGAGGGCTGCGCAAGGTTGTGCTGTGGACTGATGAACATCATGGGCGCGCGGCGGTCTTTCCGACGGATGGGTTCGATCCGTTTTTTAACGTCAATACGCCCGATGATCTCGCGCGGGCTGAGGCGCTGATATGAAGCTCTACGGCGTTGTGGGATGGAAGAACGCGGGCAAAACCGGCCTGATGGAGCGGCTTGTCGCCGATATCACCGGGCGCGGTTTGTCTGTTTCGACCGTGAAGCACGCCCATCACACATTCGACGTCGATCATCCCGGCAAGGACAGCCACCGGCACCGGATCGCTGGCGCGACCGAGGTGCTGCTGGCCTCGCGCAACCGATTTGCACTGATGCATGAACTGCGAGAAGAGGATGAGCCGCGACTTGAAGATCTGCTCTCCAAACTGGCCCCGGTCGATCTTGTCCTCGTCGAAGGGTACAAGCGCGATGCCCACCCCAAGGTCGAGGCGCATCGCCAAGAAACCGGTAACCCTTTGATCGCGCCGGATGATCCTACGATCCGGGCGGTCGCGTCCGATACGCCGCTTGATCTCGACCGCCCAGTATTCGACCTGAACAATACGAAGGCCGTCGCCGATTTCATTCTGCAAGAGGTTGACCTGTGACTGCGTGGGATGCGGTCATCATGGTCGATTGGTCGGGTGGCAATCAGGCACCGGTCAAACCCACCAAAGACGCGATCTGGGCCTGTATCGCCCGTGGCGGCACCGCCGAAGAGCCTGTGTATCTGCGTAATCGTGAATTGGCGGAGGCATGGATCATCAACGCCATCGAAGCTGCGCGCGCGCGGGGCGAACAGGTCCTGGTGGGGTTCGATTTCCCTTTTGGCTATCCGACCGGCTTTGCCCGTGCGTTGACGGGGCAGGATGATCCGTTTGCTTTGTGGGACTGGGTTGAGGCGCGGATCGAAGATAGCCCAACGACCAACAACCGCTTCGACGTTGCCGCTGAGATCAATGCCATGTTCCCCGGGATCGGACCATTTTGGGGTAACGGGCTCAAACGCGATATCCCGCATTTGCCCCGCCGCGGGTCCGAGCGGCAGGGCCACGGGATGCCCGAACGCCGCGCGGCCGAGCGGATCGCCAGGGGTGCTTTCCCTGTCTGGCAGCTTTCCGGCGCAGGAGCCGTTGGTGGCCAGGTTCTTATGGGCCTGCCGGTGCTCAACCGGTTGCGCCGCCGCTGGGATACGGTGTGCGTCTGGCCATTCGAGGCGCTTGACGGCCCGATCGCGCTGGTGGAAATCTGGCCGTCCCTGACGGTAGGCCAACCACCTGAGGGATGGATCAAGGATGCCTGGCAGGTGCACGAGGTTGCGCGGATCACCTCTGGCCTGCCTGCCGACCGGCTGGCGCAGATGCTGGACGTGCCGCCGACCGAAGAAGGCTGGATCCTGGGCCTGGGTTTTGAGGATCAGCTAGCTGGCGCGCCCGAGCCTCCGCGGCTCAAGAACGATTGCTTTGCATTGCCGCCGGGTATCGATTGGGCGCCGGTTGACGACGCGCTGCAGCTCTTGCGAGAGCGGTTGGTGCCCGTCGTCGGGACGGAGATCTTGCCACTGAACGCTGCGCTTGGTCGGACCCTTGCCGCCGATGTGGTCGCCAAGCGCGCGAACCCGCCCCATTCCAATACTGCCGTTGACGGCTATGGTTTTGCAGGGGGGCGGGACGGCGGGGTGCACCGGCTCAGATTGATGGCGGACCGGGCTGCGGCCGGGTCTGATCCAGGTATGACCGTCCCCAATGGCCACGCCATCCGCGTTCTGACGGGGGCCGCCCTGCCCGAAGGCGTCGATACGGTCGTACTGCAGGAAGACGTGAGCGCCAGCCACACCGAGATTGCCTTTCGCGGGCCGGTCACGGCGGGGGCCAATACAAGAAAGGCGGGCGAAGATGTCAGGGCAGGAGAGACAATCACCAGGGCGGGTAAGCGGCTCGCTCCGGCCGACCTTGCGCTGCTCGCGGCGACGGGTTGCAACGATGTTGCGGTGCACAGACCGCTCCGGGTCGCGATCCTGTCCACTGGCGATGAACTGGTCGAGGCAGGAGAGCGCGCCTCGGCTGGCCAGATCCACGATGCCAACCGACCGATGCTGTTGGGGCTCGTGCTCCAGATGGGGCATCAGGCGCTGGATCTGGGGCGCGTGCCGGACGACCGCGCGCAGCTGAAGGCGCAACTTGACCATGCGGCTTCCAGGGCCGATGTCATTCTGACCAGCGGTGGTGCCTCGGCCGGCGACGAAGATCACGTATCGGCCCTTTTGCGCGAGGCAAACGCGATGGAGCTGTGGCGCATCGCGATCAAGCCCGGGCGACCACTGGCGCTTGGGATGTGGCAGGGCAAACCGGTCTTCGGACTGCCCGGCAACCCAGTTGCCGCCATGGTGTGCACGCTTGTCTTTGCGGCCCCGGCGCTGGCGGTGCTCGGTGGGCGATGCTGGCCCGAACCTCAGGGCTATCTGCTGCCCGCCGCGTTCAAGAAACGAAAGCAGGGTGGGCGACGCGAATTCCTGCGGGCCCGCGTCAGGAATGGTCAGGCCGAGGTGTTTGCCTCTGAAGGATCCGGGCGCATCAGCGGGCTAAGCTGGGCCGAAGGTCTGGTCGAGTTGCCGGATGAGGCCGTAACCATCACACTCGGCGATCCGGTGCGGTTCATCCCCTGGGACAGCTTTATCGGCTAAGTCAGTTAAACGTGCCCGCCACACGGCCCAGCAACATGAACGCGCGGGCGGTGCGGGTATCCGTCAGGTCGGAAATCTCTGCGTCGCTGGCCTCATCCGCGAAATCGGCAAATGTCTTGTCAAAGCGGCGCAGGAAATGGTGGGCCGCGTCGCGAAATATCGGGTCCTGTTTCATCCGGCCTGCGCTGAGGGTCAGGGACGACCGGTCACGGATACCGCCCAAGGCGGCGACGGCCCGACCGCGAACGCCCTCGGCGAACTGGCGCCAGATCTCGGGCCGCGCCTTATCGGGCTGCAGATCGTCCATATAGATGCCATCCTGGCTGAGCAGGGTCAGCACATCTTCGGCCGCCTGGATCAGTTGTGCCGCGTTGCGATCCTTCATCGCGCGGCGGAGCGCCTTGAACCCTTCTTCGTCTTCTGCCGTCTGGGGAAAGTTCAGGGCCGTGATGAAATCGGAGTGTGAGAGGGGAACGGCCACGTCGTTCATGGGTGCGCCCAGCTGCAGGATGGGCTGATCTTCGCCAACGGGCCGCGGCTGCTGCGGGGCCTCCGCTGGCGGCAGCTGAGCTGGTGAGCCGTGGACGATGAACTTGTCCTCAAGGCTGACAAGCAGCACTTCTGCACGGCGGATGCCCTTTGCTACCTCTTCAAGCTTGTCGCCGATCTCGGCCTCGGGGGTGGTGTTCTTTGCCTGCTGCTGTGCGACGTAAGACTGGCGCAACCCATCGATCGCCAATTGCAAACGCGCGTTTTCGCTCCGGATCGAGCGGGCGGCGCGGGCTGCCGTCGCGGCGACCCAGATCATCGCAATCGGCAGGACAATGGCTAGAACCGTCATGGCCCGCCGCACTCGTGTCGCGGCATCGACGTCGTCCGACGGCATGATGACGAGATAGACCACCGAAAGAACGAGCCACAGCAGCGAAAGCGCCGCTGCGCGTAGTTCGATATCCGTGATGCGGGCTGTTCTCGGGCTGTCATAAATCCCAACGGGGGTCGTTTGGGCCTGCTTCGGCTGGTCGTCCATGAGCTCAACGATAGACGATTTTCAGGACTTCATAATACTTTTCGCCGCCGGGCGTACGGACCTCGACGCTATCGCCCACATCTTTGCCGATAAGCGAACGCGCAATCGGCGATTTGATGTTCAAGAGGCCCTTTTCGATGTTCGCCTCGTGCTCACCCACGATCTGCCAAGTCTTCTCCTCGTCGGTATCCTCGTCGACCAGCGTCACGGTCGCGCCGAACTTGATCGCACCGGACAGCTTGGCGGGGTCGATGACCTCGGCAAGGCTCAGAATGCCCTCAAGCTCCTTGATGCGCCCCTCGATGAAAGACTGTTTTTCGCGGGCGGAATGATATTCGGCATTCTCTGAAAGGTCACCATGTTCACGGGCCTCGGCAATGGCCTGGATGATCGCAGGCCGCTCTTCGGATTTGAGCTGCTTGAGTTCCATCTCGAGGGCGCCGTGACCCTCACGTGTCATTGGTATCTTTTCCATGGGCATGCTTCCAAACATGACGGGCGGCCACTTGAGGCCGCCCAACGAGATTCAGATACTGAACCCAACGGGCTGGGGAATGCAAGAGCCTGTCGGCGCGCCGGTCCGTACGACATCGGCTCACGGAATCCGGAACGTGGGTATCCGCTCGCACTGCCGTCGAAAATCGCCCGATTATAACGCTGTGTCGCATTTGCAATGCCCCCCTTGCTGGGCTAGCCAATCCCAACTGAGATTTGCGGGGCGCAGAAAAGCCCCCGACCGCAGACAATAGGGGAGCCGCCGCAATGGCCGAAATGACACGCGAAGCAATGGAATATGACGTTGTGATCGTCGGGGCCGGGCCTGCCGGTCTAAGCGCGGCGATCCGGCTCAAACAGCTGGACGCCGATCTGAACGTCGTCGTTTTGGAAAAGGGATCCGAAGTTGGCGCGCACATCCTGTCAGGTGCAGTTCTCGATCCCTGCGGCATTGATGCGCTGATCCCCGATTGGAAGGAAAAGGGCGCCCCGATTACCGTCCCGGTGAAAGAAGATAACTTTTACATGCTGGGTGAGGCCGGCAGCCTGCGTATTCCCAATTGGCCAATGCCGCCGCTAATGAACAACCACGGCAACTATATCGTCTCGATGGGCAATGTCTGCCGCTGGATGGCAGAAAAGGCCGAGGAACTGGGCGTCGAGATCTTCCCCGGCATGGCCTGCTCGGAGATGGTTTACAGCGAGAACGGCGAGGTCAAAGGCGTCGTCGCGGGTGAGTTCGGTCTCAATCCCGACGGAACGCCGTCAGACGGCTACGAGCCGGGGATGGAGCTTCACGGCAAGTATGTATTCCTTTCAGAAGGCGTCCGGGGATCGCTGTCGAAGGAAGTCATCGCCAAATACGATCTGGCCAATGGCAAAGAGCCGCAGAAATACGGCCTTGGCATGAAAGAGATATGGGAGATCGACCCCGCTAAGCACCGGGAGGGTACCGTGACCCACACGATGGGCTGGCCGCTCGGGTCGAATGCTGGGGGTGGTTCGTTCATCTACCACCTTGATAACAATCAGGTTTACGTGGGTTTCGTCGTCCATCTGAACTATAAGAACCCGCATCTGTTCCCATACATGGAATTCCAGCGGTTCAAGCATCACCCGATGGTGGCTGAGTTGCTCAAAGGTGGGAAACGGGTCGCCTATGGCGCGCGGGCCATCAGCGAGGGCGGGTATCAGGCGATGCCCAAGATGGTGGCGCCGGGCGTGGCACTGCTGGGCTGTTCGGTTGGCATGGTCAACGTCCCCCGCATCAAAGGCAACCACAATGCTATGCTGTCAGGGAAAGCGGCGGCTGAGGCGGCCTTTGCCGCGATCAAGGATGGGCGAAGCAGTGACGAACTGACAGCCTACGAAGACGACGTTCGGACCGGTGCGATCGGTGCTGACCTCAAAAAGGTGCGGAACGTCAAGCCGCTTTGGTCCAAATACGGCCTGACCGCCTCGCTGGTGCTGGGCGGGTTCGACATGTGGACCAACACGATTGGCTTTTCGCTCTTTGGCACCCAAGGTCACGGCAAATCCGACGCCGACGCGACAGAAGAGGCTTCGAAACACAAGGTCATCGATTATCCCAAACCTGATGGCACCTTGTCGTTCGACCGGCTGACAAATGTGTCGTTCAGCATGACCAACCACGAAGAAAGTCAGCCCGCGCACCTCAAGCTTGCCGACGCGTCGATCCCGGTGAATATCAACCTTCCGAAATACGCTGGCCCCTCGGCGCGCTACTGCCCCGCAGGCGTGTACGAGTTCGTCGAGGAAGAGGGCAAAGACACGCGGTTCGTCATCAACTTCCAGAACTGCGTGCACTGTAAGACCTGTGACATCAAGGATCCGAGCCAGAACATCAACTGGACCACGCCGCAGGGCGGGGACGGGCCGAACTACCCGAATATGTGAACAAAGAACCGCCACTGGTGGCACCGTTAACGCGGCTGGTGGCGAAATCTTTGTCGTTTCCCTATCTTTACGGCCATATGCTGAAGGATGCGGGTGTGCCGCGTTGCAATGCGCGACTGACCTGCTAGCTTTGGCCAACAAAACAGAAGGGAACCGTCTTGAGCAGACCCATCCGCTTTGCCATCGCCTTTTTCGCGGCTATGCTGGCCGCCGACACCGTCCTTGCCCAGGCCCGATCGGCCGCAGGTGCCTACCTGGCTGGACGACAAGCCATTCGAGACAGCGATTACGCCTCGGCCGCGATGTTCTACACCCAGGCGCTGGCGCGGGATCGGGGCAATGCCGACTTGATGGAGGAAACGGTACTCGCCCAACTTTACCTTGGCCGGGTGGATCGCGCTCTGCCAATTGCGCGCATCATGGAAGAGCGGAGCCTGCGCAGTCAGGCGGCTCACATGGCGACGGTTGTCGATCTGCTGCAACGGGAAAATTACGAAGGCTATCTGGCCCGCGATCCGGAAACACAGGGCATCGTACCGCTGGTCGACATGCTGCTTGAGGCATGGTCGCTGTTTGGCGTGGGCGATGTCGAAGCGGGGATTGCGGCGTTTGACAATGTCGCAGAGCAGGCCGGTCTCAAGGGTTTCGCGACCTATCACAAGGCGCTGGCACTTGCCGTCAGTGGTGATTTTGAGGCTGCTGCGGGAATCTTTGAAAATGATGAAGAGGCCGCCGCACTGCAGACACGGCGTGGTGTGATGGCCCGGGCCGAAATCCTGTCGCAGTTGGGTAGCAACGAAGACGCCCTTGCGATACTGCGCAACGCATTCGGCGAGGCCACGGATAACGAACTGACTGCGATGACGACGGCGCTGGAAGCGGGCGAAACCCTGCCCTTTACCCATGCCGCATCGGTCAGTGACGGCGTGGCCGAGGTTTTTTATTCGGTAGCAGGTGCTTTGCAGAACGAAGCGGGCGCGAACTACAGCCTGCTCTTTGGCCGGCTCGCCCGATACATGCGCCCCAATCACGTCGACGCAACGCTATTGAACGCCGAACTGCTTGAGGAATTGGGTCAGTACGACCTTGCCATCGCAGAATACAAGGGTGTGTCGGCCAGCCATCCGGCCTTTCATGCCGCTGAACTTGGCCGGGTTGCAGCACTGCGTGAAAGCGGCAAACCCGACGCGGCCATCGAGGCGCTGGAGCAACTCGCCAACCGCTTCCCCGAACTCCCGGTCGTCCATTCGACACTCGGTGACGTCCTGCGCCAGCAAGAGGATTATGCCGACGCTATTGGGTCCTATGACCGGGCGCTTGAGCTGACGGGCGACACCGCCCAATCGGTCTGGTTCCTGCTTTATGCGCGAGCGATTTCCTACGAACGGCTGGGCCGCTGGGACGAGGCAGAGGCTGATTTTCGCAAGGCGCTTGCGCTCAACCCGGGCCAGCCTCAGGTGTTGAATTATCTGGGCTACTCGCTCGTCGAAAAGCAGATCAATCTCGAAGAGGCGCTCAGGATGATCGAAGAGGCCGTCGCGGGCAGCCCCGACAGCGGCTACATCGTCGACAGCCTTGGCTGGGTGCTTTATCGGCTGGGCCGCTATGACGAAGCGGTGGTGCAGATGGAGCGTGCAGTTGAGCTGATGCCCATCGATCCGGTCGTCAACGATCACCTTGGTGATGTGTACTGGGCTGTCGGCCGCTTCCGCGAGGCCGAATTCCAGTGGAGCCGGGCGCTGAGCTTTGTTGACGAGGACGATCCCGGCGAAGCCGACCCCGTGCGCATCCGACGCAAGCTGAATGTCGGGCTGGATACCGTTCTGGCCGAGGAAGGAGCCCCGCCCCTGAAGGTGGCGAATGACGACGGTTGAGGTCTTCGCGCCAGCCAAGATCAATCTCACACTGCACGTGACCGGCCAGCGCGCCGATGGTTATCACTTGCTCGATAGTATTGTGTCGTTTGGAACGATGGGCGATAGCCTGCGACTGTACCCGGGCAACACGCTGTCACTAGCTGTCGAAGGGCCGGAAGCGGACGACGTCCCGACCGATATGGACAACCTTGCGCTTCGGGCCGCATCTCTTGTACCGCGACACGATGAAGGAGCCGCGCTGGTCCTCGACAAACACCTGCCCGTCGCTTCCGGGATTGGTGGCGGCTCCGCGGATGCGGCAGCCGCGTATCGCGGCATGTTGGTTTTGTGCGAACAAACGGCTTCGCTGTTGGCGGCTGCGCCGGATGACGTACTGGCCCCCGATGCGCGTGCGCTTTTGCGCCTGGGGGCGGATGTGCCGATGTGTCTGGTTTCGAGCCCGCTCAGGGCGCGTGGTATCGGCGAGAAGATGGGTCTTGTTTCGTTGCCGCGCCTACCTGTGGTGCTGATTAACCCGCGCAAGGCCGTGTCGACGCCCAAGGTCTTTGCCGCATTGCGTCAAAAGGATAATCCGCCGATGTCAGATCCGCTTCCGGAATTTGCGGATGTTAGCACAACCATCGGATGGCTGGCGGGTATGCGCAATGATCTGGAGGTGCCGGCGATGGAGGTTGAGCCATCCATCGCAGAGGTTCTCGACAGCTTGCGCCAGACTAAAGCTTGCCGTTTGGCACGCATGTCCGGTTCGGGAGCGACGTGCTTCGGCCTCTTCGAAACCGAGGACGAGGCCAAGGCCGCTGCATCCTTGCTTTTTGACAGGCATCCCGATTGGTGGGTGGCAGGTGGATTCCTCGCCGATCAGTCAATTGCCGCGAGGCCCAGGACGATTTGAGGCAGCAAAAGCGCGTCCGAGGCTGTGACAACTCGGTTGCCTGACCGTCTTGTCAGTCTTGTGAATGACCAAAAGCTGTGGGCGCCGTTCTCAGTTGATCCGCTCAACGACATAGATGGCCAGATCATCCAACGCGTCGCGGATCGGATGGGCGGGCAGGGTAGTCAGCGCATCCCGGGCTTTAGCCGCCCAATCCAGCGCCGCGGCCCGCGTGGCCTCAAGCGTGCCGTGTTCTTCAAGAAGGCGCAGGGCCTCATCCAGATCGGCATCGGTCTGATCGCCTTGCTCGATGGTGCGGGTCCAGAATGTGCGCTCGGTCTCATCGCCAAGAGCAACGGCCTTGATGACCGGCAGCGTCAGTTTCCGTTCACGGAAATCGTCGCCCACGTTCTTGCCGATCGCCTCAGCGTCACCCTGATAATCCAGCAGATCATCAACGATTTGAAAGGCGATGCCCAAGGCGTCGCCGTAATCGAACAGCGCTTTGACGTGGGCCTCGGGCGCGCCGGCGATCACACCACCGACTTCGGTCGCGGCCGAAAACAGGGCGGCAGTTTTGCCCCGCACGACGCGCAGGTAGATCTCTTCGGTCGTTGCGAGATTCTGGGCAGCAGTCAGCTGCAACACTTCGCCCTCCGCAATGGTGGCGGCCGCGTTCGAAAGGATGTCGAGCACGCGCAGGCTGCCCGTTTCGACCATCAACTGAAAGCTTCGGGCAAAGAGATAATCACCGACCAGAACGGATGATTTATTGTCCCACAGCAGGTTGGCGGTCGGGCGGCCACGGCGCTGGCGGCTTTCGTCAACGACATCGTCATGCAGCAGCGTGGCCGTATGAATGAATTCGACGGTTGCGGCCAGATATTGGTGAAAGATGCCATCATAGCCGCACATGCGGGCGGTCGCCAACGTCAGCATCGGGCGCAGGCGCTTGCCACCTGCTTCGACCAGGTGAGCCGTGACCTCGGGGATGCGGGGCGCGTGTTCCGATGCCATCCGTTCGCGGATCAGGCCGTTCACGGCGTTTAAATCATCGGCCAGATGCTCAGCCAGCCAATCATGCGGTTTGGTTTTCACGCTTGCGTCCATTGCGGTCCCGCAGGCAAGGCTCGACATTCGCCCAGACCTGCCCTTACATCCCCAGATATGAAGGAACTCCTGCGCAGCACAGACCCGACCATTATCGCGTTCGCCACGGCCCTTCTTGAAGGTGAGGATATAGACTGCTTTCAAATGGACGTAAATATGAGCATCCTCGAAGGCGGCATCGGTATCTTCCCCCGGCGGCTGATGGTGCGGGAGGATGATCACGCCGCAGCATTGCGAGTGATGCGTGACAACGATATCGACCTCGGACTTTGACCAACGCACTGACGAAAGACGCCTTTCTTGGCGGACGGCTGCATCTCTGGCAACCGGCGCAGGGGTACCGGGCGGGGGTCGATCCGGTCCTGCTGGCGGCTTCGGTTCCAGCGAAATCCGGTGAAAGCGTGCTGGATCTGGGCTGTGGCGCGGGCGCTGCGGCCTTGTGCCTCGGCGCGCGTGTGCCGGGGCTTGGTCTTATAGGAGTCGAGCGGCAGGCAGAATACGCAACATTGGCGCGCCGGAACGGCTTGTCGGTAGTCGAGGCGGATCTTGCCCATCTGCCGCCAGAGGTGAAAGCACAACGGTTCGATCACGTACTCGCGAACCCACCCTATTTCGACCGCGCCGCCAGCACGGCGGCCAGCAATCAGGGGCGGGAAGGGGCCTTGGGTCAAGACACACCCCTCGCCACATGGATCGAGGTCGCGGCGAAACGGTTGGCACCCGGGGGCTACCTGCACCTGATTCATCGCGCCGAGCGGTTGCCCGAGCTGCTGGCCCTGACGCAAGACGTTCTGGGCAGTCTCGAGGTGCTGCCGCTTTACCCTCGGCCCGGAAAGACGGCATCGTTGATCATTCTGCGGGCACGCAAGGGCGGACGGGCTGCCTTCAAATTGCATCCGCCGATCATTTTGCATGATGGTCCACGACACAGGCGTGACGGCGAAGGCTATAGCGCTGAAATCGAAGCGGTTTTGCGCGACGCGGCACCTCTTCGTCATTAACCGGGTGTCAATCAAAGCCTCAAACACTTGTCCACAAGCTGCGACTGCAGCGTGACAGGCGGGGTGAAGTGTGCTTCGCTATTATTACACTTGTCAAAATGGAGGACTGAATGAGCGTTTCGGCACATCTCGAAGAGTTGAAAAAGAAGCATCAAAACCTCAGCACCCGCGTGGAACGGGCCCAAAGGTCCCCAGGAACAGATGATCTCGAACTCGTCGCGATGAAGAAACAGAAGCTCAGGCTCAAAGAAGAAATCGAGCGGCTGTCAGCCTAACCCATCGTCTCGCGGAGGGGCTCAACGGGCCTTAACGGGAACCAACGTAAGCGCCTCCGTCACATGGGCTTTTTTTTCGATCTCGCTTAGCACCCAGTCGCGGAAGGCGACGATCTGCGGGCGGGTTTCGGACCCTTTTGCGCATAGAAACCTGAAGCGTGCACCGGTTCTCAGCGCGACCTTGAATGGTGCCACCAGCCGACCGTCGTCAATGTCCTTCACGACCAATGCGCGACGGCCAAGTGTCACTCCTACACCTGCCAGCGCAGCATCGACCGCATGATCGGCCTGACTGAACCGGGCTCCGTGTTCGGGTGCGTGATCGATCCCGACGGCCAGGAACCATGCGCGCCAATCGGCCGGCGGATCCAGAAAGTCGATGCTCTCGTCAATGATCAATGGTGCATCGATCAGGCTTTCGGGTGTGGGATACTGCTGGGCTAACTCGGGGGTCATGACTGGCGTCACCCATTCCTCGGAGAGATCAAGTGAATACACCCCCTCATCCGTCTTCGTTCCAAAGCGGATCGCGACATCGATCGCTTCGCGGTCGAAGTCGAGGTTGCGCAGGCTTGCGGCGAACCGCAGTTCGATCTCAGGGTGGCCGCTGGCGAATTCATAGAGACGTGGCGCCAGCCATTTGGCCGTGAACGCGGGCCCTGCCGTCACCGTAAGGCTGTGACTGTCCTGCGTCCGTTCCGCCGCCCGCCACGCCACGGCCAGAGACCGAAAACCGTCTTCGACGCCGGGTGCCAGGGCCTTGCCCGCCTCCGTCAACTCAACTGCGCGGTTGAGACGGCGGAACAACGGCGCGCCCAAATGCTCCTCCAGCGATTTGATCTGAAACGACAAAGCCGCGGGCGTTACGTGCAGTTCGGCTGCCGCCTTGGCAAAGGACATGTGGCGGGCCGCGGCATCAAAGGCTCTCAGGGCAGTCAAAGGGGGCAGGCGATCAGGCATGTTATCAATTCAGTTTTATTTAACTGAGGATAGCGAAAGTCTCGTTTGTCTAAATTACCTGAATGGCACATATAGAATTCAAGTAAAAGATGCTTGACCCAGGAGCTGAAAATGTTCGAAGCGACAACGCACCAAATGACCCGCAAAGCCATTGAACGCGCCCACGAGGCCCGTGCCGAAGCGATTACCGATGCATGGAACTGGTTGTTCGGCGGCAAATCCCGCGGCTAGTCTTTCCGCTGGCGGATGGCGCCACCGCCTTACGGGATGATGCAGGGCCGGTCCTTTCGCAGGATCGGCCCTGTTCGTTTTGGCTTAGACGAAGAACTGGGCGCCGTTGGCCGAAATGGTCGAACCGTTGATAAAGCCCGCATCGTCGGAGGCAAGGAAGACCACGCAGCGTGCAATCTCTTCTGGTTCACCCAAGCGGCCAGCAGGGATCTGTGCGATGATCGACTCGCGCACCTTTTCCGGCACGGCCATCACCATGTCGGTCGCGATGTAGCCCGGGCAGATGGCATTGGCCGTGATCCCGGCCCGTGCCCCCTCCTGCGCTAGGGATTTCACGATGCCCAGATCGCCCGCCTTCGTAGCGGCATAGTTCACCTGCGCGAACTGCCCTTTCTGGCCGTTGATCGACGAGATCACGATAACGCGGCCGAATTTGCGCTCGCGCATCCCCGGCCAGATCGGATGGACCGTGTTGAAGACGCCCGTGAGGTTGGTGTCGATGACCTGCTGCCATTGCTCCGGCGTCATCTTGTGAAAGGGGGCGTCCCGTGTGATGCCTGCATTGGCGACAATCACTTCGATGGGGCCCAGATCAGTCTCGACCTGGGCTAGGCCCGCCTTGCTTTCCTCGTAATCCGCGACGTTCCACTTGTAGGTCTTGATCCCGGTTTCGCCGGTGAACTTGGCGGCGGCTTCGTCATTCCCGGCATAGGTGGCAGCAACGGAATAGCCGGCGTCTTTGAGCGCCTGGCTGATCGATGCCCCGATTCCACGGGATCCTCCGGTGACGAGTGCAACACGAGACATATTTAGGCTTCCTTCGATTCGTTTCGATAATCTTGTTACAAAGAGGTCGCCAAACCGGCAAGATTATTACTTCGTTTTTTGGTTGTAATGTTCGGTTTCCCCTACGCTGACGGATGTGCATCAAGGCGGGGGATATCACTTTGATGCAGGTCAACGGCCCCAGCCCGTGCGCGGACAAGAGCCGTTGGAGGGGTCGTCAGTCGCGTTCGACGCACATAGCAACGCCCATGCCACCGCCGATGCACAGGGTGGCAAGGCCCTTTTTCGCATCGCGCCGCTTCATCTCGAAAAGCAGTGTGTTCAGGATGCGGGCGCCCGAGGCGCCGATCGGGTGGCCGATGGCGATAGCCCCGCCATTGACGTTCACGATGTCCGGATTCCACCCCATGTCCTTGTTCACGGCGCAGGCTTGGGCGGCAAAGGCTTCGTTCGCTTCGACCAGATCCAGATCGTCGGCTTTCCAGCCGGCCTTTTCCAGCGCCTTGCGGCTCGCGTAGATTGGCCCGGCGCCCATGATCGATGGGTCAAGACCAACGGTCGCGAAGGAAGCAATGCGGGCGAGGGGCTCGATCCCGCGCTTTTCTGCGTTGTCTGCAGACATCAGCAGCACCGCTGCGGCGCCGTCATTCAGCCCCGAGGCGTTCGCCGCCGTGACCGATCCGTCCTTGGCAAAGGCCGGGCGCAATTTCTGCATGGCTTCGATGGTCGCGCCGTGGCGTATGTATTCGTCCTTGTCGACGACGATATCGCCTTTGCGGTGCTTGACGATGAAAGGGATCACCTCGTCGTCGAACTTGCCGGCCTTTTGCGCGGCCTCGGCCTTGTTCTGGCTGGCCAGCGCGAATTCGTCCTGCTGCTCGCGTCCGATCTGCCACTTTTCGGCGACGTTTTCTGCGGTCTGACCCATATGATAGCCGTTGAAGGCATCCCAGAGACCGTCGCGGATCATGGTGTCGATGTATTTCATGTCGCCCATCTTGTGACCGGCGCGCAGGTTTGCCGCATGGGGGCTGAGCGTCATGCTCTCTTGGCCACCGGCTGCCACGACATCGGCATCGCCAAGCTGCACGTGCTGGGCGCCAAGCGCTACAGCGCGCAGGCCCGAGCCGCAGACTTGGTTGATGCCCCATGCCGCGCTTTCAGTCGGCAGGCCCGCGTTGATGTGGGCCTGACGGGCCGGGTTCTGGCCCTGGGCTGCGGTCAGCACCTGCCCCAGAATGGTCTGGTCGACATCGGCCTTGGCGACGCCGGCGCGTTCTACGACAGCCTCCAGCACGGCGGTGCCCAGATCATGAGCGGGCGTTGTGGCGAAAGATCCGCCGAAGCTGCCCACGGCAGTACGGGCGGCGGAAGCGATGACGACATGTGTCATGGGTCAGGTGTCCTCTGTTCGGGTTGATCGAGGACGATCCGAGACGACCATACGCAACTGGCACCGGATGACCCCGCGTCGACTCCGGCCTAGCGCATTCGCGTCAAAGGAACAACCGACACTCTGCCTAGGCTTGTCGGCAGATCACGCCGCCGACGAGCCGCGTCCTTTCCCATCCGTTTTGGTCTGCTGCCAGACAGGCCGGATTGTCGGCGCGTCGAAAAAGAAACCTTGCATGCAATCGACCCCCAAAGCACCAAGCTTGACCGCATCCTCGTGGCTTTCGATCCCCTCGGCGACGATCAGCATGTCGAAATGGCGTCCGATCTCGATCATCGCCTTGACCAGCGCCTCGTTGTCGGGATCGCGCGCGATACCGCGGCAGAATTGGCCGTCGATCTTGAGGACGTCGAAAAAGAAGTCTTTGAAATACCGCAATGCCGTGTGGCCTGCCCCGAAATCATCGAGAGCAAAGCAGATCCCGCGGCGCGAAAGCCGGTCCATGAAATCGACCACCACATCGGGTTGATCCATTGCCGAGCTTTCGGTGATTTCAAGGATCAGCCGATGGCCCAGGGCGCTGTCCTTTTCCAACCAGCGGTTCAACGTCCGGGTCCAGCGTGAAAACCCGATCGAGCGCGCGGACATGTTGATTGACAGGCGCAGGTCGCGGTGATGATAAAGCGTTGACAGCCCGAGGTTCAGCGCGGTGACATCAATCTCGCGGCCCAACTCTGTCTTTTCGACCACCGGCATGAAGTCCTTGGCCGGAATGATTCGCCCAGTTTCGTCGATGACCCGGATCAGCCCCTCGTAAAACCCAACCCGGCCAGACCCGTCGCCAACCACGACGGATTGATAGGCGAGCATTGCCTGCTGATGCTGCAGCGCCTCCGCCACCATGTTGATGACATTCCTGTCCCGTTCCCCGACCGCTGTGTCGATGGGCGAAGCTCTTCCCGCATTACCCCGGCGTCCATTACGCATATTCCGGTTTCCCCAAACCACATCCCGGTACAGTGTCGCCGCAATGTCTTAATGTCCGGTTTCGCGCATCGAATTTGCCCTTGGGTGCCACGGCGGTGCCTGTCAGGGTATTGACTCTGTCGGTCTTCGGGATAAAAGCGCGTCTTCGTTGGTGTTGGTGGCCCCCGCAAGGGGATGCCTGTCGGGGCCCTGGGCCCAAAGGACAACGCCCTTTTGACTGAAGCAAAAGGAGATCAGCCGTGACCAAACGCACGTCTGCCAAGTACAAGATCGACCGCCGCATGGGCGAAAATATCTGGGGTCGTCCTAAATCCCCGGTTAACCGCCGCGAATATGGCCCCGGCCAGCACGGTCAGCGCCGCAAAGGCAAGCTTTCCGATTTCGGCATTCAGCTGCGCGCCAAGCAAAAGCTCAAAGGCTATTACGGCGATCTGACCGAAAAACAGTTCCGCCGCATTTATTCAGAGGCCGAGCGGGTCAAGGGCGATACCGGTGAAAACCTCATCGGTCTGCTCGAGCGTCGCCTCGATGCCGTCGTCTATCGCGCCAAGTTCGTGTCAACGATCTTTGCCGCCCGCCAGTTCGTGAACCACAAGCATGTCCGCGTAAACGGCCGTATCGTCAACATCCCCTCCTACCGGGTGAAAGAGGGTGACGTGATCGAAGTGCGTGACCGGTCCAAGCCGATGGCAGCGATCCTTGAAGCGACCCAGCTGCCTGAACGTGACGTCCCCGACTATATCGAAGCCGACCATTCGAAACTGACCGCGACCTTCGTGCGCACGCCGTTGCTGGGCGATGTGCCCTACCCGGTCATGATGGAACCGAACCTCGTCGTCGAATTTTACGCGAAGAACTAAGTACTTCTCCGCGTTTATCGAACAGGGCCGCGCCATTTGGCGCGGCCTTTTTCATTTGGGCGCAGCACAAAACCGCGGCTCGTGCGCGAAGGCGGGCCCGAAGGAAAGGTATATTCGGCCTCGATGCGCAGCCCGGCGCCCTCGGCAAGGGCGGCAATCTCTGGTGTGCGGAACGTCCTGTGTCGCCATTGCAGCCAGATAATCGCGTTGCACCAATGGGGTTTGGACACGACGAGAAAAAGCTGCCCGCCCGGCATGAGCAGATCACGCATTTGCATCAGCGCAAGGGCCGGGTCCGGACAATGTTCAAGGATATGCGCGGCCAGAACCACGTCAGCGGGTGCCATCCTCCGGCCCAACATGGCCACGATTGGGTGACCAGCGACGCCGCGGCTGCCAAGCGCGCGAACCGCTGTATCAAGCATCTTGGATGAGGGATCCAGCAGATTAATCGATCCTGGCGGGCCATTAACCGCGACCCAGGCTTCGGAAAATGCACCCGTACCGGCCCCGACATCGATCACGCGGGGGCGGCCGCCCATCTGGTGTCCGGGGGCGCTGAGAAACCCGAGATAGGCATCATAGTAGCCAAGCACCCGCATCTTGTCGCGCCAGCGCCCGGCAACCGTGTCGTAGCGACGCGTAAGGGGTGTGGTCGTGTCGGCCATAACGGGATCGTCGCAGGGTTCGCGCAGTGCTCCAACCATTTTCCGGGCCTTCTCCGGGTCAGACACGTGGTGCGAGCTGGCTGGGCCTGGAAAATCTGACTGAATTCCGAGCATCTGCGGGCCTGCGCCTGTTCAAGGGCAAGTCGCCGCCGACGCGCCCGCAGCGGGCATTTGGGAAATGACCGGCGCTGCGTTAACGATTGGGAAAACAATCGCCGAGGGTTACTTATGCTTCACGCCTTGTTTCCATCCCACAAGACCGATCTGCTGATCGAACTCGTCGGGCTCAAGCGTGGCGGTCTGCACGGGTTCGGCTTCTGGCTCACCGGTCACGCAGACGATCAGGTCTTTTACAACAACTCACCGCTTAAGCATCCGGGCAGCGGCAGCGAGATGGAACGCACCGACACCCGCAGCCCACTGCCGGTCCGCTTGATGCCGTCGATGCGGGTCGATACGCTGCGCGACGGGCGGGAACATTCCCGTCGGCTGCCGCTCAGAACTGAAATAACCACGGTCGTTTTCCAGAGCCAGGATCTGGAACACCTGGCAAGCGCCAAAGAAATGGTGGTCGGGGTTCAGGCCGCGCGGCGGGTGCGCATCCTGTTGCTGCGTGATCCCTTCAATTGGGTTGCTTCCTATGCGGCCAAAGCGGGCCATGACACGGCGTTCGAGGACGGGATCGCACTGTGGCGGCCCTACGCGATGGCGTGGGCGGACCGCACCGCGCCCCTGCCGTTTGATCTGCGGGTCGCCTACAACACGTGGTTCGCCCACAGGGCCGAGCGAGAGCGGATTTCGGCGGCCGTCGGTCTGCCTTTTACCGACCGGTATCTGCAACTCGTGTCCGATCACGGCTCGGGCAGTTCATTCGATCGGCAGAGCTTTGACGGTCAGGCCCAGTCGATGGCGGTCTTCGAGCGGTGGAGGCAGTTCGCCGAAACGCCCGGCTACAAGGCCGCGTTCGCCCAGGCGAAGGATGTCGTCGAACTTGGGAATGAATTGTTTGAGCTGCCGGAGGACCTCAAGGTCTTTGCGAACGACATACTCAGCCAGAAATGACAGAGCCGCCCGGGCGGACGGCACTTAGGGTGCTTAATTCACCGATTTGGGCTCATCCAGTTTCTGATCGCTTTCGATCGCCGGTTTCGGCTCATCGCTTTCACCGTTCAGACCGCCAGATGTTGCCGCGGGATGCCATTCTCCATCGACAGCCCCAGTTCTTGGCCAAGCTTCTGAAGAGCCGGCATCTGAACCGCCATGCCAAGGAATGGTGTCTGGTCAAGCGCTGTGAGGGAGACCGATTCCAGTTCCAACCCGTTCTTCAACAGATCTTCGGACACCGCATTCTGCACCTCCTGCACGAATTCCGCGTGGTTCTCATGCAGTTCATCCATCGTCATTTGCGCGGCAACGGCGCGCAGGCCGTCCACCAACTTGCCCTCGATCATCTCGCGAAGCTGATCGACGTAAAAGGTCCGGTTGCCCAGGGTCTGAGCCGCGCGGCTGATGCCCTCGATGGTCGCGTTAACCGAGACGTAGAACTCTACGCCGACATCAACTCGCATCCGGTCTTTGGTGATCAGGGCCGCGTCCGCGGTGCGCTGAACCTCAAGCCGTAGGGTTTTCATGTTCACGGGGCTAATCTCGTGCAGAAGGGGCACGACAATGGTACCGCCGTCCATGATGACCTTTTTGCCACCTGCACCGGTCTTCACCAGACTGACTTCACGTGTTGCCCGCCGGTAGAGCCGCCCGAGGATCAGGCCGATGAGGAGGAGAAAGCCTAGAATGCTTCCGACAATGATAATTAGGGATTCCAACTGCATGGATTCTCCTTTCTGTAGGTTGGTTATGAATTAGGCGTCGAGTGCGACAAGTTGATAACTCGCGCCAGTTCTGCGGCGCACGACCAGCACCTTGGCACCTTGCGGGATAACCGCTTCATCGCGCAGCGGTTCAGCCCGGACGTAGTGCATGTTGCCGATACCGTCCGTCACGCGCACTTCGGCTGGGCGACCCCGCGCTGCTGTCCCACGCGATACTATGCCGATGCGGCGTCCAAGGCTGCGTTCGGACATGGCTGTGCTTTCCGATTTGGGGATGAGGCGGGCAAAGATCCCGCTGAAGCCTTTGGTAAAGGTCGCTCCCAACCCAAAGGCGGCCGGCGCCGCAATCACAAGGGGCAGGGCGCTGCCCATAAGGGCTTCGGCACCCCACTGTATGATTAGCCCGCTCAGCCCGAAGCCGATTAGGAAGGAGGCCGCCCAAACGAGCACCGGAACCTTACCAAACCCCAGCCATGCTGCCACGCCGCCACCAATATCTGTATTAACTTCAATCGCTTCGACTTCTTCAAGGCCAATATCCAGCTCATCCAGATCGAAATCTAAGTCGCTCAGATCGACGTCGAAGTCGGCTGCATAAGCGTCAAATCCGCCCATGTCGATGTCAAGATCGGCGTCCGCATCTCCGCCCACGCCAAAGAGACTTCCGCCCAGGAGGGCCGAAACGAGTTCTAGCACCAGAAGCCCGAAGAGGATCCCAAGGGCGACCGCAAAAGGCATGGCGGTTGGGTCAAGCAAAAGTGCAGCCATAATATTCCTTCAGTATACAACGGTATACAAATGTATAGGAGCTCACGAAAGCGTTACAAGAGGCCCCAGATCTGAGCGGAGCGCCTGACCGCGCGCCGACTCGGGCAAAAGATTGACGCTTTTCTTGCGTCAGTACGGCAGATAAGACGGCAAGACAGCCCAGACAGGAGCCTGAACCAGATGACCGCCCCTATTCCCCAGCCCGGGATCATGGATATCGCCTTGTATCAGGGCGGAGCGTCTCAGGTCGACGGGGTGGACGAGGTCATCAAGCTCAGTGCCAACGAAAACCCGTGGGGGCCCAGTTCGATGGCCATCGCAGCCTTTCAAGCAGCTTCGACGACGCTGAACCGGTATCCCGGGACCGATCACAGCGGTTTGCGGACGGCCTTGGGTGAGGTGCATGACCTTGATCCCGCGCGGATCATCTGTGGGGTCGGTTCGGACGAGGTGCTGCAAATGATCGCCTCGGCCTATGCCGGGCCGGGGGACGAGGTGATCCTGACCGAGCATGGCTTTTCGCTCTACCCTATCCTCGCCCAGATGGTCGGGGCCACGCCTGTTACGGTTCCGGAAAGAACGCGCGTCGTCGATGTCGACGCCGTCCTTGGGGCAGTCACGGAAAAGACCCGGATCGTGTTCATCGCGAACCCCGCCAACCCGACGGGTACGATGCTGGGGGGCAACGAAACCGCGCGGCTGGCGGTGGGGCTGCCGGATCACGTGATACTGGTGCTCGACGGGGCTTATGCAGAATGTGTCGAGGATTACGACGGGGGCGCCGCTCTGGTCGATGCGCATCCCAACGTTATCATGACGCGCACTTTTTCCAAGATCTATGGGCTCGGCGGGCTGCGCATCGGATGGGGCTATGGCCAGCAGGCGGTCATCGATGTGCTGAACCGTGTGCGGCAACCGTTCAACTTGTCCGACGCACAACTGGCCGCGGCCGAAGCGGCCGTCCGAGACACCGAATACACCGCCTTGTGCAAGGCAGAGAATGCACGCTTGCGTGACTGGATGCGCTCACAGCTTGAAAAGATCGGGGTACCGACCGACAAATCGCACACGAACTTCGTGCTAGCGCGATTTGCCGGTGCGGACGAGGCGAATGCCTGTGACGCCCATCTCAAGTCTCGCGGAATAATCGTGCGTAAGGTAGCAGGCTATGGCCTGCCTCAGGCCCTGCGGATATCTGTCGGCGACGAGGAGGCCTGCAAGCGGGTCATTGCCGCGATCCGAGACTTCAAGACCGAGAGTTCTGTATGAGTGTGATCTACGACCGGGTGGCCCTGATTGGTCTAGGCCTCATTGCATCATCCATGTTCTGGGCCATGAAACGGGCCGGAGTTGCCGGCGAGGTCTCGGGATATGCGCGGTCGCAGGCCACGCGGGACACGGCGCGGCGGATCGGATTGTGTGACCGCGTCTGCGACAATGTGGCGGATGCGGTGACGGGGGCCGATCTCGTTGTGCTTTGCGTTCCCGTAGGTGCCATGGGTGCTGTCGCTGCCGAGATGAAAGAGCACCTCAGCCCCGGCGCGACCGTATCGGACGTCGGTTCGGTCAAGCGGGACGTGATTCAGAGCGTCGGCCCCCACATTCCCGACGGTGTCCACTTCATCCCCGCTCATCCAGTGGCAGGGACTGAACACTCAGGGCCTGAATCAGGATTTGCAGAGCTCTTTGACAATCGCTGGTGCCTCATCGTCCCCGTCGCCGGCACCGATCCCGAGGCAACGGCGCGCCTGCGGCGGTTTTGGGAAAGCCTTGGCTCCTTTGTTGAGGAGATGGATCAGGACCACCATGACCTCGTACTTGCCGTCACCAGCCATGCACCACACCTGATCGCCTACACTATGGTCGGCGTGGCAGACGATCTGCGGCGCGTCACTGATAGTGAAGTGATCAAATACTCCGCCGCTGGCTTTCGCGACTTTACCCGCATCGCAGCCTCCGACCCGACCATGTGGCGGGACGTGTTCCTGACGAACAAGGACGCGACGCTCGAAATCCTTGGGCGGTTCACCGAAGAACTGTTCGCCCTGCAGCGGGCGATCCGGACGGGGGATGGCGATCACCTCTTCGACTATTTCACCCGCACGCGGGACATCAGGCGCGGGATCATCGAGGCGGGGCAGGATACGGACGCGCCTAACTTCGGGCGCGGGGCGCAGCGGTGATGCTGCGGCTGGCCATTCTACTGGCGCTGGTCGCCGGAGCGGCGCTGGCCGACCTGCAAAACTCGCTTCGCCCGTTATTGCGGCCCGCGCCCGAAGTTAGGGAAACCAGACCGCAGGCCCGGCCCGTGATCGAGGTGCCGCGCATGATGGCGTTTGCTGCCATTCCAGATGTGAGCGTGCTGCGGCCGCTGGTCCGGCCCCGCGCGCTGGAACAAAAGGCGATGGCCCGGCGCCGGGCCCGGCGTCGAGGCGCAGTATGCGGCGATGTCGACCTGCAAGGCGAAGGGGTAGGGCCCGTTCCAGGGCGGATCGGCGGATGCGGCGTGCCACAGGCAATCAGGCTCAAAGCCATCAGCGGCGTGACGCTCAGCCAGGCATCGGTGATGGATTGCCCAACGGCCAAGGCGCTCAAACGCTGGGTTGAAAAGGGGGCGAAACCCGCCATCGGGAGCCGGGGCGGCGGGCTGGCCAGCCTGAGGGTGGCGGCGCATTATTCCTGCCGGACGCGGAATAACCAGCCGGGTGCGCGGATCTCGGAACATGGAAAAGGGCGGGCCATCGATATCTCGGGCTTCACCCTGAAGGACGGCAGCGTCATCTCCGTCGAAGACGATTGGGGCCGGGGGCGCAACGGGCGGATCCTGCGGCAGATGCACCGCAAGGCCTGCGGACCCTTCGGCACAGTCCTGGGGCCAGAGGCTGACCGGCATCACCGGGATCATTTCCACTTCGACACGGCCCGGTACCGAAGCGGAAGCTATTGCCGCTGACCTGAATGCAGGCGGGCGGACGCACGACCCGTTCGCATGGATCAAGCGCGGGCCGTGCCGCGCCCCGCAACTCGACTGCTCTGAGTGGGCCACTGGGTTTCCACGGTAGCCAGCCGCGCGCCCATCTGCCTTCGGCACCTCCACGATCTGGTGTTGGATCGGATCAGCGTCGAGCCAGCAGATAGGCCGATGTTGCCCGTTGCACGAACGCGTGGCGATCCCGGTCTTCCTCCCCGGCTCCCTTCGCATCGTAGCCCGGGATACTCCCAAGCCCATATAGACTACCGACAAGGCTCCACAGGTTTCTCGCTCTGGCGCTGTTTCGGAAAGTGGCGCGGCACCCGTCCGGGCAGCAGACGATGATGAATGGGTTCACACCCGCGTCGCCGACAATGACTGGCGCGGGGGGTTTTCAGATGAGGACGGTCGAGGTTCAGCTCTAAAACCTTCTCCCGTGCGAAATCGCAGATCGTCGTCGCCGAGACCAGGAGGCACGAGAAGCACGCTCGCCTTGATCCGGGGTTCCATCACATCGACGTCGGTTGCGGCGGCGGCATCCTTCGGGTCGGTCAGCCGCGCGCCCATCGGCATTCCAACAGGCTGACCACCCCTGGAGTGGCCGGCGGCGACGATCCGGCCATGGGCCAGTCGCCCGGCGAGCAGGGCCGCAGCCGCTTCGATCTCGTCCAGCTGGTCGATACTATGTTTCATGTCATTGACGCGCATCCGCCAGAAAAGCGGTGCCCCTGGCTGATCGTGCGGCAATCCCGCGACCTTCGAATTCGCATGGCTGGGCTTGATGACTGCAAGCCCCTATGAGGCGAGAAATGTAGCCAGCAGATCACGCCTGTCCTTTGACGGAATCTAGAGCGACCGTCCGTCGCCGACTGACAGCTGCACGATGGGCAGGTCGCTGCCGGTAGCGGGTGCGGCGATGCGCATTTCGATCCGAGACGGCCGGAACGGCGCGGTGAGTGTGATCGCAGCGATCGAGATGGCCTGGACGGGTTGGCGCATGGGCAGATGGCGCGCCTGCCGCGCAAGGCGGCAAGATGGATCATTAGGGGCCTACCGGCTCTGCCAGCAACACATCGTTCGGAACCATCAGGGACTGAAGCTGTGAGGTCGGTTCCCGGTCGATTGCACCCATCAGAGATGTCGCCAATGCTCGTCCCGCCTCGCGCACGTCCTCTTGGATCACATGGATCTGCTCACGCAGGAAGGGTAGCGAGGCGAATTGCTGCTTGGTCACGATGTCGACATCCCGGCCTGGGGTCAGCCCCGCATCGTGTATGGCGGCAAGCAACGTCAGAAGCACGCCCCCGGCACCGCTTAGCCCACCCGCAGTGTTGACAATGCCATCCGGTCGGTCCGTTCGCTGCATTACTTGGCGGACGTGACGGCGAACCTCCTCGAACGCGCTGTCGCTCGTCAAAGCAGGAAGCGGAAACTCATCGATGCCGTGCTCTTCCAACGCCGCATGGAATCCGTGGTTTAGATGATCATGAAAGCTGAGGTTTGCAGGCGGGGCCAACAGGGCTATCCGCTGCCGACCAAGCTCGGCAAGCCGTCGCACGGCCAAACGCGCGAACGCCTCGTTGTCGAAGTCGTGGTAGGGATGCTCGATCCCCATTTGCGTCCGCCCGCGCGTTACAAAGGGCATGTCATTGGCAAGCAGGTATTCCACCCGCGCGTCGTTTGGCTCAATCCGGGTGATCAGGATGCCATCCACAGACTCTGTTTCGACAAGATATCGGATCGGCGCGACGGGATCCGAAAGACGGGAATAGGGCATGACGAATAGATGATACGGTGTCTTTTCCAGCACGTCCGAGATGCCAAAGATCAGGTCCGACACGAAGCTTCCGGCTTGCTCCTCCGTATCAATGACAAGGCCGATGGCGTTGGTCTTGCCGGTGCGTAAACGCAGCCCGGCACGGCTGGGGTGGTAGGAAAGCCTCCGCGCCGTCTCGTGCACAATTTTGCGCGTTTCGGCACTGATCTTTTCGTCGTTGCGCAAAGCGCGTGAAACGGTCGTTACCCCAAGGCCAAGCTCTTTCGCGATTGTCTTCAAGGTCGGCTTGTTGCCGCTTTTGGGTCTCTTCAATCTCCGAGCCTCTCTAAAGCCGGTCCGCAACTCTCATTTCCCTGGCAAAGGGAAACCATCACCAGGTTGCCGGGTCTTGCGCAGGATCGGTCGCTGCTTTGCCCCGCGGTGGCTAGCGAACGGCGCTGCGCAGATGAACATCGACGCCGGAGAATCCTGTTCGGCGGAACTGTGATCAACAAAGCCAAAGGAGTCGAAAAGAGTTTTCGAATCAAGTTGTATCGTTACAATACTATATTTGTAACGATACAACCAGCCCATTCCTTCATGATACTAAGAGGAGAACCCTCATGAATGTTCTTCGTTTGAACCCGTCATCCCTGCCAGACGCCGGAAAGGTGGGTTACTCGCAAATCAGCGTTGCAGATGGCTTTGCCTTCGTTTCCGGGCAAGTGTCCTGGCGGGCAAAGGAAGGTGCGGTGCCCGGATCGCTTTCGGAACAGACAGCCATTGTTGTCCAGAATCTGGATGGCGCCCTGTCCGCGCTTAAAACGACGCCTGACCATATCGTTCAGATGCGCATCTACATGACCGACCTGAATGATGAGACGCAGGAAATCGCGATGACCAAGATCTTGCGCTTTCTGAACGGTGCGCAACCGAGCCTCACCGCTGTTGGCGTCGCTGCTTTGGCTGCACCCGATCTGCAGATCGAGGTCGAGATGATCGTTCGCGTTCCCGGCTAACCAGACCAAGGAGAACCAAGGAATGACTGTGACTGACCACCCGAAGTTTGTCCCGAACCGACGCGAAGTTTTGCTGACTGGTGCTGCTGCATCTGTTGCGGCGGCCATCCCGGGCCTTGCGTTTGCCCAAACCCAATCCAACCTGCAAGGAACTACTCAAATGGCTACGTTCACGACAACCGATGGCACCAAAATCTTCTACAAGGATTGGGGCCCTAAAGACGCCCAACCCATCGTTTTCCACCATGGTTGGCCGCTCTCCAGCGACGATTGGGACAACCAGATGCTGTTCTTCGCCTCCAAGGGTTACCGGGTCATCGCCCATGATCGCCGAGGGCACGGACGGTCAAGCCAGACCGACATCGGCCACGACATGGATACCTATGCCGCCGACGTCGCCGAACTTGCCAATGAGTTGGACCTGAGAGACGCGGTGCACATCGGGCACTCCACGGGCGGTGGCGAAGCGGCGCGATACGTGGCCCGGGCCGAGCCGGGAGGCGTTGCCAAAGCCGCGCTACTGGGTGCGATCCCGCCCCTCATGCTGCAGACGGACGCCAACCCAGACGGCATCCCGATGGAGGTTTTTGATGGCTTCCGGTCTGCCCTTGCGGCAAACCGGGCCCAGTTCTACCTCGATGTGCCTGCGGGTCCCTTCTTCGGTTTCAATCGTGAAGGCGCCGAGATCAGCCAGGGCCAGATCCAGAACTGGTGGCGGCAGGGCATGATGGGTGATGCGTCGGCGCATTACCAGTGCATCGCTGTCTTCTCCGAAACCGACCAGACCGAAGACCTGCAGGCGATCGATGTGCCTGTCCTCGTGATGCATGGCGACGACGATCAGGTCGTTCCGATCGCGAATTCGGCCGAGAAGGCCGTCAAGCTGCTCAGCAACGGGACTTTGAAGGTGTACCAGGGCCTCTCGCACGGTTTCTTCGCCACCCATCCCGATCAGGTCAATGCGGATCTGCTGGCCTTTGTGGAACGCTGACGGGTGGACTTGTCGGATCCGCTGTCAGCTCGAAACGCCTGACGCACCAACCGCTATCAACTCGCCACCCGCCTTGTTCCGCGAGGCGGGTCGGGACGGCAAACGACCTTGGCTCAGGCGACGCACCCGTCAAGGCCATGCTTATGCTGGATGAAGGCCTCTTCTAACCCCGCGGCCCGCAGATGGTCCGCGCTCACTGGCCTTGAGGTGAAGGCGCAGGACAGCTCAGGGTCCACCTTGCGCGGGCGCGGAGATTCATGAGCGAGGATAATAGCTCCTAAGCTGAGATCAACGAAGTCTGCACCCGCATCTGTTGCCCGAATGGCCGGATGTCCAGCCAGTCGATCGCGCCGCTGGTCACGACGTTTTCGGAAAGGTCGAGGATATCGCTCA
The DNA here is from genome assembly GCA_038521825.1 of Pseudomonadota bacterium. Lineage (GTDB taxonomy): Bacteria > Pseudomonadota > Alphaproteobacteria > Rhodobacterales > Rhodobacteraceae > JBCBKL01. The sequence goes on from JBCBKL010000004.1 coordinate 183,675, forward strand.
TCCGCAATCCCAACCGCTTAGGCGATAGGCGAGGGCCGATCTGAAAGTGCTGACCAACCGCCTTCCGGATCCGTCAACGTGTTTCCGGAACAAATCGATATAGGCTGGCCGAAGAACCACCCAAGCGGTCCTTTCAGGTTTTTTTGGCGGGGGACCGGAACTGTGATGGAAGAAGATCATGCGCGACATGTATTTCCACCCCATCGAATCCGGCGCGTTCCACCCGCAGCACGTATGGTATGCCAGCCTAGTTCGTCTTCATGCAGGCTGCCGTCCTCATGACTTTTGCCATCTGTCCGGGCGGCCAGCGTCATCGGTTCGAAAAACGGTCGGGTTGAGTGTCTTGCGTGTCGAAGGCATAATCATGGGATGGTGGAATTCGCACCCGAGCCAAGGCAATCAGTGATGCATGGCGACGTGGCCCGGATATGGCCTGGGTGGCTGCGACGAGCCTGTTGCAGCAGCCATTTGACAGCGCTTATGCGGCCTGCTGGGGGCTGTCGTGGATGAGGGAAAAATGGGCGCTGGTGGCGGCCACGACACCCGAAGCGGCCGATAGCGTGGCGTTCGCCATCGGGCTTGCCAGATCGCCAGCCGCGAAGACGCCGGGCACTGTGGTTTCCTGCCGTTCATCGACAGCGACAAAGGGGCCCGTGGGACCATCCCGAAATTCACAGCCGAGCTGTGCGGGCAGGTCGCTGGCAGGCGCCGTTGCAGGCGCGACGAAGAGGCCGGCGAGTTCTATGGCTTTGCCATCGGCGAGGTGCACCGCCCGAAGTGACTGGCCGGGCCCGACCAGTTCCACCACCGGTGTGGTTTCGATCTGAACGTTGCGGGCGGCAAGTGCTGCCTCCTGCTCGGTCGTGGGGGCAAAGGCGCCTTGAGTAAAAAGCGTCGTGGGCCCCCAATCCGGCACCAGCAGTGCCTGGTGCATTGACGTTTCACCACTGGCCAGAACGCCCAACGGCTGCTGGTTCAACTCGTAGCCGTGGCAATAGGGACAATGGAGCACACTGACGCCCCAGCGTTCTTGCAGCCCCTGGATTGCGGGCAGACTGTCCCGGACGCCGGTTGCAAGTATAAGCCGGCTGGCGATCGCGCCGGTGCCGTCCAAGATCTGCACCCGGAATCCGCGATCGATCGGAACGGCTTGCGTCACTTCTGCCTGACGATGCTCAACGGTTTTGTACGTCTCAAGCTGCTCTGTCGCGCTTTGCATGATTGACGACGGGGGGCGTCCGTCCTGACCGAGAAAGCCATGCGAGCTGCGCGCGAAACGGTTGCGTGGCTGACCCGCATCGATAAGGAGCACACGCTGACGCGCGCGGCCGAGCTGCAACGCCGCGGCATGACCTGCAAAGCTCCCGCCGATGATGATGATGTCATACTGCATGATCTGATCTCCACTCATGTACTTTTGAGAGTTATGAAAGAGTGGTGCCATCGTCAACTCAAAAAACATTCGTTGTTACATGAGGATGACCTTGATAGGCTGGAGATCACTTAGACGGAGATCGCCGATGCCCCGCGACAGCCGCTTCTCCCGCATGCTTCACGTATTGATCCACATGGATCAGCACATGAAGAAGGCCAAGTCGGACGACATCGCAAAGATGCTGGGGACGAACCCCGTGGTCGTGCGCCGTATGATGGCCGGTCTGCGGGATCTCGAATTCGTCACGTCTGAAAAAGGCCACGGCGGCGGCTGGAAGCTGACGTGCGGTCTCGATGCCATCACTCTCAAGGATGTCTACGACGCTATGGGCGCGCCACCGTTGTTCAACATCGGGGCCAGTAGCGACGCACCCGATTGCTTGGTAGAGCAGGCTGTGGACGCGCGCATCGACGGGACTCTCAGCGAGGCAGAAGCCCTGTTGATGGCCCGTTTCGAAGCGATCACGGTTGCGGATATCGCAGACGATTTCCTTAGGGCGGCCGGTCTAAGCGAGACCGGTGCGCAGAACACCTGTGCTGTCGATCTGTCACAACCCCGCGCCTAGGGTCCCGTCTGCGGGTGTCTTCGGATCTCGGGCCCACACCAAATCACAAGAACCCAGGATGCCGAAAGCATGCGACAGCCAGGCCGATGAAGGCACGCACAGGCGATGAGAGCTGACGGCTTCGGGGGTATAGCAGAGAGACAGGCACCCGCGCACCGGTAAATCGGCGAGAACTGCGACGAGGCGCTCGCACTTGAGATCTTCGTCAATGTGAAAGAGCGGCATCTGAGCGAGGCCAAGACCAAATCGCGTGGCTTTCCGATAGCTTGCAGTCCCGGTGGCCGAGACCCGGGGTCGGCAGCGGCACGCTTTGAAGCTCCTCATCGACGACGAAATGAAGCGGCCGGATTTCTCCTGTGGTCAGGGACCGTCATCCCACCAGCCGATGTGTTTTCAACGTGCTCAGCTCTACGAGCCGCCAGATATGTGGGCAAAGCACAGGTGATCCGTTTGACCGCCCCAACGGCCTGACGATCAGATCGCTCTCGGGCAGCGCGCCCCAGCGGATGGCACAATCCACGGCCTGTTCGACCAGATCAACCCACCGGTCCCGTTCGCTGAACCTCAACTCGATCTCCGGATGGAGCGCAACGAATTCGGCGAGGCCCGGCGTAAGGAAAAAGCGGGCCAGTGTACCCTGAACTTCGGCCTTGAATGGTCCCTTCGGCTCTGCACCGGTAAAGGTGCCGTTGGCATCTTCGATGTTGTCGAGAATTGACAAACAGCGCAGGTCACAGGCCGGCCCATCCAGCATCGTCCACCCCACCCGCTTCCTGTAGATGCAACAGCTGCACCAAGCCGCGCCTCCATCTGCTTCATGACCTCGGTAACCGTGGATTTCGCCACGCCCGAGTCGTTGGCGGCTTCCTTCGCGCAGAACCATGCTCCTACCAAACTTCCCTGCAGACGAACCTTGGAACCGTGTTTTTTCGCTCAGCGAATGATCAACCGGGGCGCAGGCCCGATGGGTATGAAGCCGACTGCGACGAAACCCCCCGCAAGGTTCAACTGCACATCAAGAGAATTCGGATTGCCCGACAGACCGGCGAGGCGCCGCAGCCAGCCTTCGGCCTCGGCCCGCATGCCCGCCGGCATCAGGCCGGCAGTTTGCGCGAGATCCAGCATCAGCGGCCAGTTCTCGGCCTGGATGTTCAGCGTCCCTTCGGGCACACCCGCCTCGTCCACCCTCAGGTCGGCGGCGAGGTTAAGACGCAGATCGGCCCATGCGGCCTCTGCAAGATCCAGCCGGATGCGGCGCGGCTGCGGACGACGCTCTTCGATGGCGCGGCGATCCCACCGACGATCGAAGGTAACCGCGCCGCGCAGGGCCAGCGCGTCGAAGGTAAGCGGCCAGTCTTCGGGGATGCGCAGGCTTGACCGCGGCACATCGCCGGGTCGGAAACCGGCGGCGACGGCGTTGAGATCATAGGCCGGGCCGTCCCCCGATTGGGTCATCGTGAGGGTCAGGCTATCGGCGCTCATCAGGCTGCCTGCATTCTCGGTGACACCCCATGGGCCAGCGGTCCATCCCATCCGCTCTAGCTCAAGCGCGGTGCCAGGGTGCAGGCGCAGCTCCATCTCGCTGCCGGTCATCGTCAGAAACGATCGGCCTTGCGGACTGGCCAGCAGCATCGGCGTCTCTGGCAGTGTCAGGGTTGCATGGCCAGGCCACCAAGCCGGGGCTGCGAGGGTCAGATCCTCCATCTCGACGGCTATGCCCGTCACGGGATCGGCCAGTTTGGGTTCAACCATGCGGGCGCGCAGATCGGTGGGAAAGCCCGCCATCTCGACATCCGCCACCTCGGCCTGCCACCCGGCGGCAATGCGGGTGTCCAGCCATCCGGTCAGGCCGCCGCGCAAGCCTTCGCTGGCAATGAACCACCATCCGGACCAAAGGATGGCGAGAACGGCGATCAAACCCAAAACTCTACGCATCACGCGGGCCTTTCCCTTGGCTTCGATTTCCGGTTTACCGGGGCCGCAGGGAAAGGACCAGCGCCATGACCATGTGGGTTTTTGCCTATGGCAGCCTCTTGTGGAACCCGGGCTTTGACGTCGCCGAAAGCGCGGTGGCGCGGGCCAACGGATATGCCCGGTCGTTCTGCATGTGGTCGATCCACCATCGCGGCAGCCAAGAGGATCCAGGCCTTGTTCTGGCCCTTGACGAACAGCCCGGAGCGCATTGCCAGGGGCTCGCCATGCGGGTTGCCGACGGGCACGAGGACCAGACACTCCAGATGCTGCGCGACCGCGAACTCATCTCGTCGGCCTATTTTGAAAAGCATGTGGACGTGCGGTTGATCGACGGGCGCAAGGTATCGGCGGTGACCTACGTGATCGATCCGTTCCACGGTCAGTATTGTGGCGGAATGCCGCTTGAGGAGCAGGCGCATATTATCGCGCATGCCCATGGCGGGCGCGGGCCAAATTCTGAATATCTGTTCAACACCGCCACACATTTGCGCGAATTGGGCCTTGCAGATGACGATCTTGACTGGTTAGCAGCCCGTGTGCGTAGCATCTTAGGATAATCCGTTGGCGCGAATGCCATTTTGTGGATAAGTTACGCGCGAGCAGAATAACCAGGGTCAGGAGCCCGACATGGCGCAAAACGCCAGAAAAACGCGCCCCCAGTTCTCGCAGCCGGTCCGCCAGATCGCCCTAATGCTTCTGGTGCTGGGCCTCACCGGCTTCGGAGCGTTTATGGCGCTGCCGCGGGTTTTGCCGGTGTTTCAGGCCAATCCGTATCTGAACGGCTTTATTCTGTTTGTGTTCTTCATCGGTGTCATGGCGACGTTCTGGCAGGTGTTCCAGCTTATCGGGTCGGTGCGCTGGATCGAACGCTTTGCCTCGGAAAAGGCCGATCCAAAGGCCAAGGCGCCGCAATTGCTGGCGCCGCTCGCGTCGCTTCTGCGGTCGCGCGGGGCGCGGATGCAGATCCCGGCCTCGTCCACGCGGTCAATCCTCGATTCCGTGGCAACCCGGATCGACGAGGCGCGGGAAATCACGCGCTATATTGTCAACACACTGATTTTTCTTGGCCTTTTGGGTACGTTTTACGGTCTTGCGACAACGGTTCCGGCGGTTGTTGACACCATCCGCAGCCTCGCGCCGCAAGAGGGTGAGGGCGGTGTCGCCGTCTTCAACCGCCTGATGACCGGGCTTGAGGCGCAGCTGGGCGGCATGGGTGTCGCCTTTGCCTCATCGCTGCTGGGTCTCGCCGGGTCGCTGGTCGTTGGGCTGCTCGAACTCTTCGCTGGCCACGGCCAGAACCGCTTTTATCGCGAGCTTGAGGAATGGCTCAGCACCATCACGCGTGTCGGATTTGCCGCTGGTGACGATGCCAGCCCGGAACAGGCTGCGCTGGCCGGGGTCATCGATCACCTGACCGAACAGATGGAAACGCTGCAGCAGATGTTCACCCAGTCCGAAATGACCCGAACGCTAGTGGACGAACGGCTGGGCAAACTGGCAGATGCGGTGGAAAAACTGGCAGAAGGCGGTGGCGACGGAAACGCGATGAGCCGGGTGGCCGACGGGCAGGAACGCCTGATCGCACTGATCGAAGCCAATGGGATGGGCGACGGGATCGACGCCGAAAGCCGGATGCGTCTACGGTCGATCGACGTGCAGATGCTGCGGATCCTCGAAGAAATCTCGGCCGGACGGCAGGAAAGCATGGCAGAGCTGCGCACCGACATCTCTGCGCTGGCACAGGCACTCAGCCAGCCGCGCGGCCAGGACAGGCTGTCCCGCACGCTGCGCACTGCGCGGCAAGGGCAGGGTGAGGTCTGACCATGGCGCTACCCCGCCGGACAGGAGCGCGGTTTCAGGCCGCTATCTGGCCCGGTTTCGTGGATGCGATGACGGGCCTTTTGCTGGTCCTTATGTTCGTTCTCACCATTTTCATGATCGTGCAGTTCGTTCTGCGCGAAACGATCAGCGGGCAGGAAAGCGAACTGGATGCGCTGGCAGGCGAGGTTGCGGCACTGGCGCAGGCCCTCGGGCTGGAAGAGCGGCGGACCGAGCAACTGGACGCGCGGGTCAGCGAACTCAACACCACCATCGCCGACAATCAGGATCAGATTGAACGGCAATCCGCCCTGCTGAATTCGCTGCGTGCCGAACGGGACGCCCAAGCCGCCGCTCTGGACGAGGCCGCAACCCGAATTACCAGCTTCGAAGCCCGGGTTGCCGCGCTGATTGCCGAACGGGACGGGGCACTGGATCAGGTGACAGCGCTTGAGACCGAACAGACCCGGCTTGTTTCCGAACAAGAGGCGCTGAACCTCGCCCTCGCGCAGGCCCGCGATGAAATCGACACACAGACCGAAGAGGCGCGGCTGGCCGCGGCCCGTACGGATGCCTTGCGGGCCCTGGTCGAAGAACTTGAGCGGGACAAGGCAGAGAGCGCGGCACAATCCGCGGCACTCCGCACCGATTTGGACGCAGCGCAGCAGGCGCTCAGCGATGAGGAAGCCGCCCGACTGGCCGAAGCCGCCGCTGCCGAAGCACTTCGTGAACGGCTGGCGAATTCCGATACCGAGCTGACGGCCATGACCCTCGCGCTCGAAGAACAGCGGCGCAAGGCCGAAGAAACGCTGACGCTGCTTGCCGCCGCCCGCGCCGCCGAGGCCGATCTCGATCAGGCCTTGGCCGCAGCACTCTTGTCGCTCGACCAGAAGGATGCGGTAGAGGTTGCCGCCACCGAACGGGTCGCCGAGCTTGAAACTGAATTGCGTCTGGCGCTGGCGCAGCTTGAGACGGCACAGGAACGGGCCGCTGCCGGAGCCGAGCAACAGGGCACGCTGGAAGAGCGGCTTACCGATGCGCTGGCAACGGCCAAGGCGGCCGAAGATCAGGTTGCGGCCCAGACCACCGAAATCACGGACCTCAGACAGCAACTGGCGGCCGCAGTTTCGGCGCGTCTGGCCGCCGAGGCCCTAGCCCGTGAAAGCGGTGCAAGCTCCGAAGATATTCGCTCCCAACTCGCGGCGGCGCTGGCCCAGAAACTCGCCGCCGAACAAGCGCTTGATAATGCCAACGTCGTGGCCAACAACCGCAAGACCCTGCTTTCCGCCGCCCAGCAATCGCTGTCGCAGGAAAAAGAGATCAGCGCCGAGGCGAAGCGCCAGACCGAACTGCTGAACCAGCAGGTTGCCGCGTTGCGTCAGCAGCTGGGGCAGTTGCAGGCCCTTCTTGACGATGCGCAGGCGCGCGACACGTCCCGCAATGTCCAACTTCAGTCGCTGGGGACCGAGCTGAATTCGGCGCTCGCCCGTCTGGCCGCCGAGGAACGGCGCCGCCGCGAACTGGAAGAAGCCGAGCGCGCCCGGCTCGAAGCCGAGCGTGACCGTCTGGCCGCTGAGCGTGAGACGTTGGTGGGACAGTCCAAGGATCTGGAGAAATTCAGGTCCGAATTCTTTGGCCGCCTGCGAGACGTTCTCGGCCGTCAGGAAGGCGTCCGGATCGTGGGCGACCGCTTTGTCTTTTCTTCCGAGGTGCTGTTTGCGTCGGGCGAGGCCACGCTGTCCTTCGAGGGGCAGAACGAAATCGCCAAGGTCGCGGCGATCATCCAGGGTATCTCGGACGAGATCCCGCCTGAAATCGATTGGGTGATCCAGGTCGATGGCCACACCGACAACGTGCCTGTTTCAGGCTTTGGCCGCTTCGCGGACAACTGGGAACTCAGCCAGGCGCGGGCCCTGTCGGTCGTACGCTTCATGTCCGAGGTGCTGGGCATCCCGCCCGCGCGTCTTTCGGCCAACGGGTTCGGTGAGTACCAGCCGGTCAATCCGCTCGACACAGCCGAGGCGCGGGCGCAGAACCGCCGGATCGAGCTGAAATTTACCGGAAAATAGTCGTCACTGGGCCACACGAAACCCTGTCGTCTGACGTTCGATGCCTTTGCCGTCACGGATGAAGGTGACAGTGCCGACATAGCGCCCTTCGGGCCATGCAGGGGTCGAGCGGCGCAGACCGGCCGCGCGGAAGAACTGCGCCTGTTTGCGGTCCACGGGCAGGGTCTGGTCCGTCAGGACGCCGCCCGGACCTGAAATCTCGATCCGGATCTGATCGCCCGGCCTGCCGCCAAAAGCAAAGCCGAAGACAACGATGGCATCCGCGTCTGGCTGCAGGGTCGCTTGCGTCGCCGTGCCCGCGCGTACGGCATCGTATTCCGGAATGTTGGCCGCACTGCCGACATCGATCAGGCCGCCGGGGCGGTAGGGGGGAGTGGTCTGCCAAAGCGTCCGCTTGGCCGGGCCGCCACAGCTTTGCGCATCGGATGGCCGGAAAGGGTCAATGGCTTCGCCGTTCTTGCGGACGGTCAGGTGCACATGGGGAAACTCTGCCCGGCCCGAGATTCCGACGGTGCCAAGGACGGCGCCGCGCGCGACCGCTTGGCCGGGTTCAACCCGGAGAGAGCCGCGTTTGAGATGGCAATATTGCGTTTCCCAGCCACCACCATGGTCGATGAGAACGCCGTTCCCGCAGGCCCGGTTGCCGCCCCGCCCGCCGTTTTCGGGCCGGTAAACACGGTCGCGCATGCCGTCGCGGATGTTGATCACCGTGCCGGGAGCTGCGGCAATGACCTGAACGTCGCGAGCGATGTCGCGGCGGGTGGGCAGGGCAAAGTCAGTGCCGGAATGGCCGTCGTAACTGAGCCCGTTGCAGGTGTAATCCCGCGCGTCATCGCCGGGGTCACGATCCTTGTATTGCTGGATGAAACAGTCGCGCCCGAGGTCGCAATCAATGGGTAGGCTGAGCGCGATATCCTGCGCTGCGACCGGTGCTGAAACGCAGGAAAGCGCCAGCGCCAAAAGCGCTGGCCGCATGTTATTCGGCTGTCAGAAGCGGTGGCTTGTCGCCCGAGATCTGGGGCTTTTCGGGCCCTTCGAGGGTCAGCACAAGTTCGCCGTTCTTGACGCTGACCTTGACGACGCCGCCCTTGGTCAGCTTGCCGAAAAGCAGCTCTTCGGCCAGCGGTTTCTTGATATGCTCCTGAATGACGCGGCCAAGCGGTCGCGCACCCATTTTGTCATCATAACCCTTATCGCCCAGCCACGCGGCCGCAGCCGGTGTCAGTTCGATGGTCACGTTGCGATCCATCAACTGGGCTTCAAGCTGCAGAACGAACTTTTCGACAACCTGCATGATGACGTCCTTCGACAGCGGTGCAAACGAGATCACCGCGTCAAGACGGTTGCGGAATTCGGGCGTGAAGGTGCGCTCGATCGCGGCGGTGTCTTCGCCCTCGCGCCGGTCGCGGCCAAAGCCGATTGCGGCTTTTGCCTGTTCCGCCGCGCCCGCGTTTGAGGTCATGATCAGGATCACGTTGCGGAAATCCACTGTCCGGCCATTGTGGTCGGTCAATTTACCGTGGTCCATCACTTGCAGCAGGATGTTGTAGACATCCGGGTGCGCTTTTTCGATCTCATCGAGCAGCAGCACACAATGCGGGTGCTGGTCGACACCATCGGTGAGCATTCCGCCCTGGTCGAAGCCAACATAGCCCGGAGGCGCGCCGATCAGGCGGCTGACAGCGTGTTTCTCCATGTATTCAGACATGTCGAAACGCAGCATCTCGACACCCAGCGAGTCGGCCAGTTGCTTGGCAACCTCAGTCTTGCCAACGCCAGTCGGGCCCGCAAAGAGGTAGTTGCCGATGGGCTTTTCCGGTTCCCGCAGGCCGGCCCGCGCCAGTTTGATGGCTGAAGACAGTGCCTCGATGGCCGTGTCCTGGCCGAAGACCACGCGCTTGAGCGAGGATTCGAGATCCTTGAGCGTCTCGGCGTCGTCCTTCGACACGTTCTTGGGCGGAATCCGGGCGATCTTGGCCACGACATTCTCGATTTCCTTAACGCCGATCGTCTTGCGCCGCTTGGCCGCCGCGACAAGGTGCTGGGCCGCGCCTGCTTCGTCGATGACGTCGATGGCGCTGTCCGGCAGCTTGCGGTCGTTGATGTAGCGGTGCGCCAACTCGACCGACGTTTTGATAGCGTCAGTGGTGTACTTGACCGCGTGGTGATCCTCGAAATAGGGCTTGAGGCCCTTGAGGATCTTGGTCGCATCCTCGACCGATGGCTCGTTGACGTCGATCTTCTGGAACCGGCGACTGAGAGCGCGGTCCTTCTCGAAATGCTGGCGGAATTCCTTGTAGGTCGTCGACCCCATGGTGCGCAGCTTGCCACCCTGCAAAGCGGGTTTCAGCAGGTTAGACGCGTCCATCGCGCCGCCCGACGTGGCACCGGCGCCGATCACGGTATGAATTTCGTCGATAAACAGAACCGCGTCGGGGTGGTCTTCCAGTTCCGACACGACAGCCTTCAGACGCTCTTCAAAATCGCCGCGATACCGGGTCCCGGCCAGCAATGCGCCCATATCGAGAGAATAGATGGTCGTCTTGGACAGCACCTCGGGCGTTTCACCGGCGACGATCTTGCGCGCCAGTCCTTCGGCGATGGCGGTCTTGCCCACGCCCGGATCACCGACCAGCAGCGGGTTGTTCTTGCGGCGGCGGCACAGGACCTGAATGCAGCGCTCGACCTCGGGCTCGCGTCCGATCAGCGGATCGATATCGCCATCACGCGACTTGGCGTTCAAGTCCACGCAATATTTTGCCAGTGCGCTTTCTTTCTTTTCGCCTTCGGTCACGCCTTGCGTTTCCTCTTCGACCTCGGGGGCACCGGAAACCGGGCGGCTTTCGCCAAAGGCCGGATCCTTGGCCACACCATGTGCGATGAAGTTGACAGCATCGTAACGGGTCATCTCCTGCTCTTGCAGGAAATAGGCTGCATTCGATTCTCGTTCGGCGAAGATCGCCACGAGGACGTTGGCGCCGGTCACTTCCGTCCGGCCCGAGCTTTGAACATGGATGGCCGCGCGCTGAATTACCCGCTGGAAGGCAGCGGTTGGCACCGCCTCGGATCCTTCGATGTCTGTCACGAGGTTCGACAGATCCTCTTCGACGAATTCCTCAAGTGTCGCGCGCAGATCATCGATATCCACGCTGCAGGCCTGCATGACACGCTTCGCATCCGGCTCGTCGACCAGGGACAAGAGCAGGTGTTCTAGCGTCGCAAACTCATGGCGGCGCTCATTCGCCAGCGCCAGCGCATGATGGATGGCTTTTTCCAGTGTCGTCGAGAATGAAGGCACGACATGTGCTCCTTCTGATCTGGGTCGGTCTCTGGGGCCGCTCGTCCTGCCCTCTGCCAACCGTGGCCTCACAGTGTTAAGTTTGGTTGAACCGCCGCGGGCTTCAAGGTTTTTCTTATGTCACCCGGTCACATTGTCTGTGAGTATAGGGTTAATGACCGGTAAACTGGCGCTTTGAACACAGCGTCAGAACGCATCTTTCCGCCGACGAATTTCGGCAAAGACATCTGCGTCCGCAGCTTCCCGCATACCGAGAGTTTCTCTGATGGCAGGGTCATGGGCGCGCAGAAACGGATTGGTTGCAAGCTCTTCGGCAAGTGTCGAAGGAACGGTGGGTGTCCCGGCCGCGCGTTTCGCCGCGACATCCCGTAATCGTGAGATAAGGTCGGGATTGTGCGGATCAATAGTCTTGGCGAATTTGCCGTTCGACGTCGTGTATTCATGACCCGAGCAAACCAGCGTTTCTTGCGGCAGGACGGCCAGCTTTTGCAGGCTTTCGTGCATCTGGGGCATTGTCCCTTCAAAAACACGGCCACATCCCAGTGCCATGAGGCTGTCAGCCGTAAAGACGACGTTTGCTTCGGGAAAGTGATAGGCCACGTGACCGATCGTGTGGCCCGACACATCGATCACAGTGCCTTCGACCAGGCCGATGCTGACCGTGTCACCTTCGTCAACCGCCTCGTCCAGAGGTGGGAGGCGTTTCGAATCCGCAGCATGGCCAATCACGGGAGCCCTGTGCTCAGCCAGCACCGCTGCCAGCCCGTCGACATGATCGTAGTGGTGGTGCGTGATAAAGATCTTGGTCAGGCGCCAGTTCCGCTGATCGAGTTCCGCAAGAATCGGCGCCGCTTCGGGGATATCGAACAGGGCGGTGTCGCCCGTGCGGCTGTCATGCGCCAGATAGGCGTAATTGTCGGAAAGGCAGGGGACGGTCACGATCTCGAGGGGCATGGTCTTTTGCCTTTGGCTTGATAGGATGCTGCCGATGGTGACGCGCGCGACGTCGAAGAACAAGGGCTGACCATGCATCTGGACGTGCAGGATCTGCGGAATTTCTATTACCGCAGCGCGCTTGGCCGTGCCGCACAGATGTCTATGCGGGCGCGGATGGCCGAAATCTGGCCCGAGGCGCAGGGGCAGACGATGGTGGGCTACGGTTTCGCGACGCCGCTGTTGCGGCCCTATCTGGCGGATGCGCGCCGGGTCATCGCCCTTATGCCCGGGCCGCAGGGCGTTATGCCATGGCCGTCAAACATGCCCAACGTTTCGGTTTTGGCCGAAGAAACGCTGTGGCCGATCGAGACGGGGCATGTCGACAAGCTGGTCATGCTGCACGGGCTCGAGACATCGGAGCGGGCATTCGATCTGCTGGAGGAGGCCTGGCGCGTGCTGGGCCCGGGCGGGAAGGCCCTGTTCATCGTGCCCAACCGTGCCGGGATGTGGTCGCGGCGTGACCGAACGCCCTTTGGCTTTGGCCGCCCCTATTCCGTAAGCCAGCTCGAAACCCAGTTGCGCAAGCACCAGTTCCTGCCGGAACGGCATTTGGGCGCGCTGTACCAGTTTCCATCGACCAAGCGGATTTGGATGAAATCGGCGGGGCTGTTCGAAAGTTTCGGGCGGCGGATGCCCGGCATCATGGCGGGCGGCGCGTTCATGGTCGAGGCGTCCAAACTGGTTTATCCACCCAAGGGCACGGTGCAGCGCACAAGAGAGAGGGCGAGCATTCTGGCCGGGCTGCCCGAGCCGATTACGAGCCGCATTTAAGGCCGCGTTAGATATGCGTCGCATCACGGCGCCAAAGAACCGACTGATTTAAAAAAGGAAATTATGAATGATGCATCTGAAACGGCTGTTGGCCCTGATACTATTTTCCCTGGCCACACCCCTCGCCGCGCAAAGCCCCGAAGATCTGGTCCGCTGGGTTTACCTGTCTTACTCAAACCCGGACACCAGCCAGCCCCGCGGATTTTTCCATCTGACCGAGCCTGCGCAGCGGCGGCAGTATCTGTCAGAGCGGTTCGCAGTATTCTTCGACAAAAACGACACCCATGGGGATGATCTTGCGACGGCCTGTATCGATTTCGGTTTCGACATTCCGGGCCAGGACTACGATCAGGCCGAAATCGCGCGGACACTGACGCTGAGTACGGATGCCGGGGATGCCCGGCAAACTGTCACGGCGATGTTCAACAGCTTTGGAACACCTACTGAGGTGTCGTATGTGTTCATCCCCGTCGATGGGGTCTGGCGCATCGACGATGTGGTCGGCGAATACGGGCGCGCCTCCGAGATCCCGTGCGAGGCGAAGGCGGGCACAGCGTCGACTTCGGGAGGTGAGACGGGCTATTGCTATAAGACGGAAAACGACACGCTGCGCCTGTTTGTGGGCGCGGACGGGCAGGGGCGGTTCGATCTCGAAAGCTGGCAGGCCAATGGACATTCCTGTTCTGCCCGCGGCGCGGTGCAGCCGACCGAGGGCGGATGGCTGCATACGAGCGGGACCTGCACCCTTCAGATCCTCGTCTCGGATGCAGGCGGACTGCGGATCGTGGACCCCGACTGGCGTTGCAAGGAAACCCAGTGCGGCGCGCGGGCGGTGCTGGACGGGCTGACCTATGACACCGCCGCGCAGCGCGACTGCGCGACAATGCCGGCGCAATAGGGCCCGTCATCGGGATCCGATGGTGTCGCGACCGCAAAGTCGGAATTGCTGCCTTGAAAAGCGGCGTGGGGCCCGGTTTTCGTAACAGATTCCCAACAAATCTCGGGGTGCAAACGGTCGCACCCGGGTTAACCGTCTGAAATTGCTTAATTCCTCGGTTTGAGCGTTATCGCAAACCCTTGTTGCGGGGGCGCAAACCCTCTGCTACATCCGCCCTGATTTTGATGGCCCCCACTCAGAGGGGTCACGGGGAACTGCCCCGGTCCATACGGTACCGGGGCCAAATATCGAAAGGGTGGACGTGTCCGAACCAGCTTCGATCTCCACTGGCATCGCTGAACGCTATGCGACTGCCGTATACGAACTTGCCAAAGACGACGGTTCACTCACCGCTATCGAAAGCGACCTGACGGCCCTAACCGAGACCGTCGCCGAAAGCGCCGATTTCAACGCGTTGATCCACTCTCCGATCTACAGCCGGGATGAACAGCAGGGCGCTATCAGCGCGCTTGCGGCCAAGATGGGCCTATCACCGCTGATGGCGAACACGCTCGCCCTTATGGCCTCCAAGCGCCGTCTGTTCGTGATGCCGCAGCTGGTGCAGGCGCTGCGCGACCGGATCGCCGAAGATAAGAACGAAGTGACTGCCGAGGTGGTGACCGCCAAGGCGCTGACCAAGACCCAAAGCGACAAGCTGGCTAAGACGCTAAAAGATCGCATGGGCAAGGACGTCACCATCAGTGCCACCGTCGATGCAAGCCTAATCGGCGGAATGATCGTCAAGGTGGGCTCGAAGATGATCGACACGTCGATCCGCTCCAAGCTCTCCTCACTCCAGAATGCAATGAAAGAGGTCGGATAAATGGGTATCCAAGCAGCAGAGATTTCTGCGATCCTGAAGGACCAGATCAAGAATTTTGGTCAGGAAGCTGAAGTCGCCGAAGTAGGGCGCGTGCTGAGCGTCGGTGACGGGATTGCCCGTGTTTACGGCCTTGATAACGTGCAGGCCGGTGAGATGGTCGAGTTTCCGGGCGGCATCATGGGGATGGCCCTGAACCTCGAAAGCGACAATGTCGGCATCGTGATCTTCGGGTCGGACCGCGACATCAAAGAGGGCGACACGGTCAAGCGCACCAACTCGATCGTGGACGTGCCCGCCGGTGACGCCCTTCTGGGCCGTGTCGTCGACGCGCTTGGCAACCCGCTGGACGGCAAAGGCCCGATTGAGGCTGCCGAACGCCGCGTGGCCGACGTGAAGGCGCCGGGCATCATCCCGCGCAAATCGGTGCACGAGCCGATGGCAACGGGCCTCAAGTCGGTTGACGCGATGATCCCGATTGGCCGTGGCCAGCGCGAGCTGATCATTGGCGACCGTCAGACCGGCAAGACCGCCGTGGCGCTCGATACGATCCTGAACCAGAAAGCCTATAACGATGCTGCGGGCGACGATGAGAGCAAAAAGCTCTATTGCGTTTACGTCGCTGTCGGTCAGAAGCGGTCGACCGTTGCGCAGCTTGTGAAGCGCCTCGAAGAGAGCGGCGCGATCGAATATTCCGTTATTGTGGCCGCCACGGCATCCGAACCGGCCCCGATGCAGTTCCTGGCCCCTTACGCCGCGACGGCGATGGCAGAGTATTTCCGTGACAACGGCCGCCATGCCCTGATCATTTATGATGACCTGTCGAAACAGGCCGTTGCCTATCGCCAGATGTCCCTGCTGCTGCGCCGCCCGCCGGGCCGCGAAGCCTATCCGGGCGACGTGTTCTACCTTCACTCGCGCCTGCTGGAGCGTTCGGCGAAGCTGAACGAAGACAACGGCGCGGGCTCGCTGACGGCTCTGCCGATCATCGAAACCCAAGGGGGGGACGTTTCGGCCTTCATTCCGACCAACGTGATTTCGATCACCGACGGCCAGATCTTCCTTGAGACCGAATTGTTCTACCAGGGCATTCGCCCCGCCGTGAACACCGGTCTGTCAGTCAGCCGAGTGGGTTCTTCCGCCCAGACCAACGCGATGAAATCGGTTGCTGGCCCGGTCAAGCTGTCGCTGGCCCAGTATCGTGAGATGGCAGCCTTTGCCCAGTTTGGCTCGGACCTTGATGCCGCGACCCAGCAGCTGCTGAACCGGGGCGCGCGCCTGACCGAACTGATGAAGCAGCCGCAATATTCGCCGCTGACCAATGCCGAGATCGTTTGCGTGATCTATGCGGGCGTGAACGGTTATCTCGACAAGATCGACGTCAAGGATGTCGGCCGGTTCGAGCAGGGCTTGCTGAACCACCTGCGGACCAAGAAGGCGGATCTGCTGGATTACATCACCATCGAAGATCCCAAGGTGAAGGGCGAAGCCGAAGACAAGATCAAGGCCGCGCTCGACGAATACGCCGCAGACTTCGCCTAAGGGAGGCGCGCCATGCCTTCTTTGAAGGATCTCAAGAACCGGATCGAAAGCGTGAAGTCCACGCGGAAGATCACCAAAGCCATGCAGATGGTGGCCGCCGCGAAACTGCGGCGGGCACAGGAAGCGGCCGAACAATCGCGCCCATATGCCGAACGGTTCAACGCCGTGATGGCGGGTCTCGCCGCATCCGTCGGCGGGTCTGATAGCGCGCCGAAACTGCTGAGTGGCACGGGGTCGGATCAGACCAACCTGCTGGTTGTCATGACGGCCGAACGGGGACTGTGCGGTGGGTTCAACTCCAACATCGCCAAAATCGCCCGACAAAAAGCACAGGATCTGCTGGCCGCTGGCAAGACCGTTAAGGTTCTGACGGTCGGCAAGAAAGGCCGGGATGCGCTAAAACGCGATCTCGGGGATCACTTTGTCGGACATATCGACCTGAGCGGCGTCAAGCGTATGAGCTATGGCGACGCGCAGGGCATCGCCAAGGACATCCTGAACCGTTTCGATGCAGATGAATTCGACGTCGCCACGATCTTTTTCTCGAAGTTCCAGAACGTGGTCACGCAGATCCCGACGGCGCAGCAGGTGATTCCGTTCGAAGTGCCCGAGGATTACGAGGCGGGCGAGATGCTTTACGACTACGAACCCGATGAAGAGGCCATCCTGGCTGATCTTCTGCCGCGGGCCGTGGCCACAGCGATCTTCTCAGGCCTGTTGGAAAACGGAGCGTCCGAGCAGGGCGCCCGGATGAGCGCGATGGACAACGCGACACGGAATGCGGGCGATATGATCGACCGCCTGACGATCCAGTTCAACCGCTCGCGTCAGGCCGTCATCACGAACGAGCTGATCGAAATTATTTCCGGCGCGGAAGCGCTGTAAGAGACCGGAGACGAAGAGAATGGCGAACGCTAAAGGTAAAATCACACAGGTCATCGGGGCCGTCTGCGACGTGCAGTTCGATGACCATCTGCCGGAAATTCTGAACGCGCTGGAAACCGACAACAACGGCAACCGCCTTGTGCTCGAAGTGGCGCAGCACCTCGGTGAAAACACCGTCCGATGCATCGCGATGGACAGCTCCGAAGGGTTGGTTCGCGGTCAGGAAGTGACCGACACCGATGGTCCCATCACGATCCCGGTAGGCAACGCGACACTCGGCCGGATCCTGAACGTTGTGGGTGAACCGGTGGACGAAGGCGGCCCCGTCGAAGCAGAAGAACGCCGCTCGATCCACCAGCCTGCTCCGGAATTCGCCGAGCAGTCGACCGAATCCGAGGTCCTCGTGACCGGTATCAAGGTCGTTGACCTGCTGGCCCCCTACGCGAAGGGTGGTAAGATCGGCCTCTTTGGTGGTGCCGGGGTGGGAAAGACGGTTCTCATCATGGAACTGATCAACAACATCGCCAAGGTTCACTCGGGCTATTCCGTGTTCGCTGGCGTGGGCGAGCGAACCCGTGAGGGCAACGATCTTTACCACGAGATGATCGAATCGAACGTGATCAAGCCCGAGAACCTGAGCGAAAGCCAAGTGGCGCTTGTCTACGGTCAGATGAACGAACCTCCCGGAGCGCGTGCCCGTGTCGCCTTGACAGGTCTGACGCTGGCCGAACAGTTCCGCGACCAGTCCGGTACCGACGTTCTGTTCTTTGTCGACAATATCTTCCGCTTCACGCAGGCGGGCTCCGAAGTGTCGGCCCTTCTGGGCCGGATCCCTTCTGCTGTGGGCTATCAGCCGACTCTCGCAACCGACATGGGCGCGATGCAGGAACGGATCACCTCGACCAAGAACGGTTCGATCACCTCGATTCAGGCGGTTTATGTGCCTGCGGACGACCTGACCGACCCCGCGCCTGCGACGACCTTTGCGCACCTCGACGCGACGACGGTTCTGAACCGGGCGATTTCCGAGCTTGGTATTTATCCGGCGGTGGACCCGCTCGATTCCACATCACGCCTAATGGATCCGGCGATCGTCGGCGAAGAGCATTACGGCGTGGCCATGTCAGTTCAGAACATCCTGCAGCGCTACAAATCGCTTCAGGACATCATCGCGATCCTCGGGATGGACGAACTGAGCGAAGAGGACAAGCTGACCGTGGCGCGAGCGCGCAAGATCCAGCGCTTCCTGTCGCAGCCTTTCGACGTTGCCAAGGTCTTTACCGGGTCGGACGGCGTTCAGGTGCCGCTGGAGGAAACGATTTCATCCTTCAAGGCGGTTGTGAACGGTGAATACGATCACCTGCCCGAAGGCGCGTTCTACATGGTCGGCGGTATCCAGGAAGTGATCGCCAAGGCCGAGAAAATGGCGGCTGACGCGGCCTAAGGAGAAGCCAGATGGCAGACATCCAGTTTGACCTCGTCTCGCCCGAGCGGAGCCTTGCTTCGCTCACGGCAGCGGCGGTCCAGATCCCCGGTGCCGATGGCGACATGACGGTCATGGCCGATCACGCACCGACCATCACGACGCTGCGACCGGGCATTCTCAAGGTTGAGGCATCTGGTGGAACGTCGGAATACATCGTGACCGGTGGCTTTGCAGAAGTCGGGACGCAGGGCGTATCAGTTTTGGCCGAAAGAGCCGTCGCGCGTGCCGACATGACGCAGGAGCATCTCGACGAGATGTTCGACGCAGCGCAAGAGGCATACACCCACGCCAAGGATGTGGGCGGCGCTGTGGATGACGCTGCGAAATTTCTGGCGGACATGGTTGCGGTCGGATCCGAGATTGGGCTGAGCACCAGGCAGCCTGCGCTTTAAGAGAGGGGGCTCTGCCCCCGTCCCTTTGGGCCTCCCCCGGCGTATTGATCGACGAGAAGAAGCGGGCCGTCCTTTGATCGGGTCGGTCCTTCATGTTCCGGAAATACTCCGGAGGGAGGCTCCAACAGAGCCCCTTTCGTCGGGTGTGATCGGGCAACGCCCTCCGGCCGCTGGCGGGTGCTTTCCGCAGCGGCTCGGCCGTTTTCGGTTGTCATCAAGGATCTGGCGGGCCCGCCATGCCGGCATGAACCCCCCGGCACACCGCATTTCCGCCGCCATGGCG
>JBCBKL010000005.1:0-181124 GCA_038521825.1 Pseudomonadota bacterium
CACTGATCCGTCAGCATCGGCTCGATCACGACCTTCGAACGATCGCCGAAGGGCTGCATGATCGGCTTGGCCTCGACCATCGGAACGAGCGCGTCCGCGCCCTCCGCATCGGGTTTGAGCGCCCCCTGACCCAGGGCGGAGTCATCCGCGCGGGTCATGACCGCGAGGCCTTCGCTCGTGATCTGCTCGACAACCTTTTTGCGCGCCTCGAACCGGTCAAGGCCCCGCAGGTCATCTGGGACGAGGTTCACTGCATCGGCTTCGGCCTCCCCCAGCGTCTGCTCGCCCTTGGCCACCGCAATCGCGATTTCCGCCTGATCCGCATAGTGGTCACCATCGTCGCGCATCGCGCCCTTGGTGTCCATCAGCCGGTACATCGGGATGCCGCCGCGCTTTGCGACCTCGTAGTCGTTAAAGTCATGCGCGCCGGTGATCTTCACCGCGCCCGAACCGAAGTCGGGGTCGGGGTATGCGTCGGTGATGATCGGGATCAGGCGGCGATGCTCCTTCGGCCCAACGGGGATTTCGCAGAGCTTGCCAACGATGGGCGCATAGCGCTCGTCGGAGGGGTGTACTGCCACCGCGCCGTCGCCCAGCATCGTCTCTGGCCGAGTTGTCGCGATCGAGATATAGTCCCGCGTTTCGCGCAGGGTGACGTTCCCGTCTTCGTCTTTTTCAACATAGTCATACGTGGCCCCGCCCGCGAGCGGGTATTTGAAGTGCCACATATGGCCGGCAACCTCGATATTCTCGACTTCGAGGTCGCTGATCGCGGTTTCGAATTTCGGGTCCCAGTTCACCAGCCGCTTGCCGCGATAGATCAGGCCCTTGCTGTAAAGCTCGACAAAGACCTTGATGACCGCATCGTGGAAATTGCCTTCTTCGCCCTCGGGCGCATGCGGGGCGCCAGACATGGTAAAGGCTTCGCGTGTCCAGTCACAGCTTGCGCCCAGGCGTTTCAATTGCCCGATGATGTTGCCGCGTGATTTCTGCTTTTGTTCCCATACCTTCGCGACAAAAGCGTCGCGCCCCATTTCCCGCCGGGTGGCATTGGATTTGTCCTTGGCCAGTTCCCGTTCGGTCACCATTTGCGTGGCGATCCCCGCATGGTCGGTGCCGAGCTGCCAAAGCGTATCGAAACCCTGCATCCGTTTCCAGCGGATCAGAATGTCTTGCAGCGTGTTGTTGAACGCGTGCCCCATATGCAGCGAACCGGTGACATTCGGCGGCGGGATCATGATGCAATAGGTCGAAGCACCCGGTTTCGCATTGGCCCCGGCCACGAAGCAACCGGCCTTTTCCCATGCCTCGTAAAGGCGGGTTTCGGCGGTGGATGCGTCGAATGTCTTGTCGAGTGCCATGGCCTTTGATCCCTTGCGTATCGCGAGCCGTGAAATAGCGGGAAGGGGCGCGGATTGGAAGGGTCGGATTGCCGCTCTGGACATAGGGAATGCTGCCGCTAGTGTCAGCGGCGAAACGCAAGCAGTGCAGGGGTCTCAGATGGACAAGTTCGGGAAGAGTCAGCCGGTCAAACGGGTAGAAGATGTGCGGTTCCTGACAGGGCAGGGGCGCTATGTGGATGATCTGGCGCCTGCGAATGCGCTGATGGCGTATGTGTTGCGCTCGCCCGTGGCCCACGCGGTGCTGAATTCGGTCGATACGGCCGACGCCAAGGTCGTCGAGGGCGTGCGCGCCGTTTACACCGCTGCCGACCTTGAGGCGGCGGGCCTGAGCCTTGATATCCCGGCAACTGTTGTGAAAAATCGCGATGGGACCAAGGGCGCGTCACCCGAACGCCCGTTGCTGGCCAAGGGCAAGTTGCGTTTCGTGGGCGAACCCATTGCGATGATCGTGGCCGAGACCAAGGCGCAGGCGATGGATGCGGCCGAACTGATCGAGATCGATTACGATGACCTGCCCGCAAAGCTTGACCTCGTTCCAGGGGGCGAGGCCGTTCATGCGGAAAACCCGGACAACCTCGCCTTTGACTGGGGCATGGGGGATGAGGCCGCGACCGAGGCGGCATTTGCCGCCGCCGCCCATACCGTCAGCCTTGAGGTTGGCGACAACCGGATCATCGTCAACTCGATGGAGCCGCGCGGCTGCTACGCCGAGCTTGAGGGCGAGCGGTTGCATGTGGCCATCAACGGGCAGGGGGTCTGGGGCAACAAGGATCGGCTGGCCAGTAACCTCAAGATTGACCCGGAGATGATCCGCGTAACCAATCCCGATACTGGCGGCGGCTTCGGGATGAAGGGCATGTTCTACCCTGAATATGCCTTGGTGGCCCATGCCGCCCGCGATCTGAAAATGCCGGTCCATTGGATGTCCGAGCGGACGGAGGCGATGCTCTCCGACAACGGCGGCCGCGATCTCGTAAGCCTTGCCGAGCTCGCCTTCGATGCAGACCATAAGATCACCGCCTACCGGGTCCGGACGAAATGCAACCTCGGGGCTTATAATTCGCAGTTTGCTCAGCCCATCCAAACCCAGCTTTTCAGCCGGGTTCTGATGGGTACCTACGATGTGCAAACGACGTGGCTGCAGGTTGATGGCTATTTCACCAACACAACCCAAGTGGATGCGTACCGCGGCGCAGGGCGCCCAGAGGCGATTTACGTGCTCGAGCGCGTGATCGACCGCGCGGCGCGCGAATTAGGGGTCGATCCATGGGATCTGCGCCGCAAGAATTTCATCAAACCGAACCAGTTCCCCTATAAAACCGCCACAGGGGAAACATACGATGTCGGTGATTTTGACAAGGTGATGGATCGCGCGATGGCCGAGGCTGATGTCGGCGGCTTCGCGGCGCGCAAGGCTGCGGACGCGGCGCAGGGTAAACTGCGCGGGATTGGCCTTTGTTACTATATCGAAAGTATTTTGGGCGACCCTTCGGAAACGGCGAAGGTCGTGTTTGAGGAGGATGGAACCGTTTCGATCTATGTTGGCACCCAATCAAACGGGCAGGGGCACGAGACGGTCTATGCCCAGTTCCTCGCGGATCAGACGGGCATTCCCGCTGACAAGATCCAGGTGGTTCAGGGCGACAGCGATCTCATCAAGACGGGTGGCGGCACCGGTGGCTCCCGGTCTGTCACGGTGCAAAACAACGCAACCCTCGCGACGGTGGCGGGCATGACCGAAGCATTCATTATCTTTCTTGCCGATGAAATGGGTGTCGATGCGGGTCATATCAGCTTTGATGACGAACGGTTCCGGGCCGATGGTTCGAATCTGACGCCAACCATGCTCGAAGTGGCCGAGATGGCGCGCGACGCGGGCCGGGATGATCTTCTTGTCCATGAGACGACGGCGAAGCTCGAGGCGCGCAGCTTTCCCAACGGCTGCCATGTTACAGAGGTCGTGATCGATCCTGACACGGGCGTAACCACGGTTGACCGCTATTCGGTTACAGATGATTTCGGAAACCTTATCAATCCACTATTGGCCGAAGGTCAGGTTCACGGCGGTGTCGTGCAGGGCATCGGGCAAGCGATTACCGAGCATGTTGTCTTCGACGATGAGGGCCAATTGCTCACAGCAACGTTCATGGATTACGCCTTGCCCCGTGCGGATGACGTTCCCATGATTGAGTTTGCGTCGGAACCCGTTCCGTCCACGGCCAATATCATGGGCATGAAAGGATGCGGCGAGGCGGGGACAGTCGGTGCCCTCGCGGCAGTGGCCAACGCGGTTCAGGACGCATTGTGGGAGCGCGGCGTGCGTCAGGCGGATATGCCCTTTACGCCGCTCAAGGTATGGGAATTGTTGCAGGATGATCCGATCGCGGCTGAGTAGACGGATTGCCGACTGGGTCCGGGGGAAATTCACCCGGCCGCCGTCGCCACCTTTGCAGCCCCGCCGCGGGCCGGTCAGCCACGTCATCATTCTGGATGGTACGATGTCCTCGCTCGAGCCTGGACAGGAGACCAATGCCGGCTTGGCTTACAAGCTGTGCCTCCAGCAGGGCAAAGGCGTGTCGGTCTATTATGAGCCGGGAATTCAGTGGAAGGATTGGCGCACCGCGTCCGATGTCATGATGGGTCGCGGCATCAACCGGCAGATCCGGCGGGCCTATGGATTTCTTGCATCACGCTACCGGCCCGGCGATCGGATCTATCTCATGGGGTATTCGCGGGGGGCATTCGCAGTGCGATCCCTCGCCGGGATCATCGACATGGTGGGGCTTTTGCGCCCTGAACATGCAACGGTGCGGAACATTCGCGACATCTACCGGCATTATGAATGCTCGCCCGACAGCGAGGGCGCTCGGGTGTTTGCGGACCGATTGTGCCAGCCGGAAGTGACCATCGAAATGATCGGGGTTTGGGACACCGTCAAGGCGCTCGGTCTGCGGTTGCCCCTTTTGTGGAAGTTCTCTGCTCCGCGGCACGAGTTTCACAACCATCATCTTGGCCCCGCCATCCGCAATGGGTTTCAGGCGCTGGCGCTTAATGAGACGCGGATGGTCTATGAACCGGTGCTTTGGGACAGCATCGAAGGATGGCACGGGCGGGTTGAACAGGTCTGGTTTCGCGGAACACACGGGGATGTCGGCGGCCAGATCGGCGGGTTTGAGGCGGCAAGACCTCTGGCCAACATCCCCTTTGTCTGGATGATGGAGCAGGCTGAGGCTTGCGGATTACCGTTGCCGCAGGGATGGCAGGCACAGTTTCCCTGTGATGCGAATGCGCCATCGGCTGGCTCGTGGCGCGGGAACGGAAAATGGTTTTGGCTCCGGCGACCAAGAGTGGTCGGGTCAACCCAATCAGAACATGTTCACTCAACTGCCAAAACGGCCCTGGAAAACCCTGGCTGGTTCAACTGGTCGGGGGCAGGGCGGCCTGTGGCCTGACTTCTGGCGGTGGAAGAGCGTTAGATAACGCTCTTGGCAAATCTCTTGCAAGAGATTTGGTCACGTGGGTAGGCTTCGCAAACACGCGAGCGGGGGGACCATGGGCCAGCTTTCGGGAAAACGCGTCTGGATCACGGGCGGCGGAACTGGCATCGGCGCGGCCGCGGCCCGGACACTAGCGGTATCGGGTGCTCATGTGACGGTCTCTGGGCGCAGGGTAGAACCGCTTGACGAAGTGGTCAGAACCATTGAGGCAGAGGGCGGGATTGCGGATGCCGTTCCGCTCGACGCTGCCGACGCGGATGCGATTGCGTGCGCCGCGGATGAAATTGGCACCGTCGATATCCTCGTGGCAAGCGCCGGCATCAATATACCGGACCGGTCCCTCGCCGACATGACGACTGAGGGCTGGGACAAGGTCGTCTCGGTCAACCTTGATGGCGTTTTCTATGCGGCCCGGGCCGTTCTTCCTGGGATGCGGGCCAATGGCTGCGGCACCGTGATCCTTGTTTCAAGCTGGGCCGGGCGCTATGCCACCCGGCTGACCGGCGCTGCCTATAACGCGACCAAACGCGCGGTGATCGCGCTCAACGAAACCATCAACGACGAAGAGGGCGGCAACGGCATCCGCTCGACAGTCATCATGCCGGGCGAGGTCGCGACGGATATTCTGAAGTCCCGCCCCAATCCACCACCGGAACATGAACTCGCGCGGATGTTGCAGGCCGACGATCTTGCCGCGACGATCCGCTTTGTCGCGGAAATGCCGCAGCATGTCTGTCTGAACGAGATCCTGATCTCGCCCACCTGGAACCGGTTTTATCAGGGGTTTGAAGAACTTTCGCCGGATTAGGGGGCGGATGCGCTGAGAGGGTCAGGTTTTGGCAGCGCTCACGTTCATGATGATGCAAGTCGTCGAGCCGGTCGCATAAAGTTTGCCGTCTTCGACCCCGCGAATTTCGCCATGCGCGACAGCCGTTGACCGCCCGGCATGGTCCGTATCGCCGATGCAGTCGATCATCATGCCAATCGGGATCGCCCGTGTGATGTTAATCTTGTATTCGAGCGTGGTATAGACGCTGCCCTGGGGAACGCTTGTCATCACCGCACAGGCCATCGCACTGTCCAGCAACGTCCCGTACCAGCCGCCATGGACAGATCCCATTGGGTTGGTCACCTCAAATTGCGGGGTGCCCCGAAACACGACACGACCCGCCTCGACGCTGTGTAGCCGGTAACCCATCGTCGATGCGATCGGGGGCCCGGGAATGCGGCCTTCGAGGATTCCCTGCATGAATTCCAGCCCCGACATTCCGGTGATGGTTTTCATGTCAGGCAGGTCGGCAGGCGATTGGGCGGCGTTTTGCATGGGGTGGCTCTCCGTCTCTGCCTTGAGGCTAAGTCGGAGGGCGGAACCGGTCCAGTTTTACGCCACGTTTCGGATCGCGCTTTCGGCGGTGATTCCAAGCGCGCGGCAAACCTGCCGCGTGAGCTCGGGTCTGTTGAGTGTATAGAAATGCAGCCGCTCGACCCCCTCGCAGATCAGGGTATCGCAAAGCTCGGTCGCATGGGCCAGCGCAAAGAGATCGCCGCGCTCTTCCCGCGCCGCCCTTTCGAACCCCTGGGCGAGATCGGGCGCGACGCTCGCACCGCAGCGTTCCGCAAATCCCTTCGTGCTTGCCCAGTTGGTGACCGGCAGGATGCCAGGCGTGAGCTTGTCCGCCAGACCCTTGGCGGCGCAGGCATCTCGGAAGCGCAGAAACGTTTCCGGGTCAAAAAAGAACTGGGTGACCGCTTCATCCGCCCCCGCATCGATCTTAGCCTGCAGCCACTCGACGTTCTGATCGGCATTCGCCGCATCAGGATGGCTTTCGGGATAGGCGCCGACACGGATCGTGAACCGACCATCCTGGGCCAGCGCCTCAACCAGTCCGCAACTGTCTGCAAAACCTTCCGGATGGGGGGCAAAGCATTCTCCCTTGGGTGGATCGCCCCGCAGCGCAACGATATCGCTGACCCCTGCTCTGGCGTAGGCATCCGCCGTTGCGATCACGTCGGCCTTGCTGGCTCCAACGCAGGTCAGGTGCGCAGCCACGGGCAGCCCGGATTGCTTGCGCAGGATTTGCGCGGCTTCTTGAGTGAGCTTCTGCGTGCTGCCGCCCGCGCCATAGGTGACAGAGAAAAAACGCGGCGCCAGTGGGGCGAGGGCGTGAACGGTATCCCAAAGGTGAAACGATGCATCAAGCGAGCGGGGCGGAAAGACTTCGAACGAAATGGCGGGCACGGTCATGCTCCTCATCAGGCGGTTGCACCAAACATGCCTGACGGGATATCTTGAAGCAAATTCATAAATCTCAACATGAACATGAGGCGTGTATGCATATCGAGTTTCGCCATCTGCGGTCGATCAGGGCTATTCATGAGGCGGGCGGGCTGGCCCGCGCTGCCGATCAGTTGCACATCACCCAAAGTGCGCTGAGCCACCAGATCAAGGGCCTTGAGGAGCAGGCGGGCGTCGAGCTGTTCGTGCGCCGCTCAAAGCCCCTGCGCCTTTCGGCGGCCGGTTTGCGCCTTTTGCGGCTGGCCGAGCAGATCTTGCCGCAAGTCGAAAAGCTGCAAGCCGAATTCTCGTCCCTTCGCGAAGGATCATCCGGCCGCATGCACATCGCGATCGAATGCCACGCCTGTTTCGAGTGGCTGTTTCCGGTGCTCGAGGAATTCCGCCGCGCCTGGCCGGATGTCGACGTCGACATCCGGCCCGGTCTCGCCTTTGACGCCCTTCCGGCCCTGATGAAGGAAGAGGTGGATCTGGTCGTTTCTTCCGATCCCGAGGATCTGCAGGGTGTCGAATTTGTCGAGCTCTTTGATTATGCGCCGGTTTTCGTTGCGGCGTCCGCCCACCCGCTGGCACAGAAGCCGTATGTCGAGGCCGCGGATTTCCGGGGCGAAACGCTGATCACCTATCCGGTGGAACGAACCCGCCTTGATGTCTTCAGCCAACTTCTGATTCCGGCCAAGGTCGAACCGGCGTCCGTGCGGCAGGCCGAGTTAACCGCGGTCATCCTGCTTTTGGTGGCGTCCAATCGTGGGGTTTCGGTGTTGCCCGATTGGGTGGTGCGCGAGGTGAAGTACTCATCCGACTATGTCACCCGGCCCTTGACCAAGGACGGCATAACTCGGCGGCTCTATGCGGCGGTCCGCAGCGAAGAGCGTGACAAACCCTACATGCAAAAGCTGCTCGATCTCGCGCGGGTCGAGGCGCGTCGGCTTCAGGCTGCCTGAGCCTTTCGCCTAAGAGCGAGCGCGGTGATCACGGCGCTCGCCGCCGCGAGGCCGGCCGACAAATAGGCCAGCGCCTGAAAGGCGACTGTCATTGCCGCGCCATGTCCCGGTGTGTCGCTCAACACACCGAAGGTGTCAGTTCCGCCGGCGGCGGCATAGCTGCCCGCCACGATGCCGCCGACAGCTGCCACGGAAATCAGCCCGGCCATACGTGTGATCGCGTTGTTGATTGCCGACGCGATCCCGGCCTGCCGGTCCTCGACGGCGCCCATGACCGTGGTCGAAAGCGGTGCGACCACCAGCGACATCCCGAAACCCACCAAACACATCGCAGGCAGCACGTGGCCCCAGAAATTCTGCGCGGGGGCGAGGAACCCCATGGCACCATACCCGGCAGCCACAATCAGGCTGCCCGCGATCAGCAGCGGAGCCGGCCCGATCCGGTCGGCGAGCTTGCCCGCACGCGGCGACAGCAACGCGATGAAAACCGACATGGGCGCAAAGGCTGCGCTTGCCGCGATCTCGGTCACACCCCAGCCGGCGATGAAGGTCATCGGCATGAAAAAGAACATGATCGACAGGGCTGCGTACAATGTGAAGGTCAGCGTGTTTGCCGCTGAAAATGGGATCGACCGAAAGAGCGACAGCGGCATCATCGGATTGTCCGCGCGCGCTTCAAAAACGATGAAGCCGATCAGCAGGACGGCACCCGCGATCAACCAGCCGCCTGCGCCTGACCCGTGATCCAGACTGGTGAGACCCCACGCCAGCGCCATCAGGGCGGCCGTGGCCATGGCTGCACCCGGCAGGTCGAGGGCCGCGTCCGGCTCCGTCTCATCCAACCCCACGCGGCTGAGCAGCAGCCAGATCGCCAGCCCGCCAAGCGGCAGGTTGATGGCAAAGATCCAGCGCCAGACTTCGGGGCCACCGACGGTCAGGGCCAACCCGCCGATTATGGGCCCTAGCGCGGTGGTAAGCGCAGAAGCCGCTGCCCAGATGCCGATGGCGCGTCCCCTTTCGGCCCTTGGGTAGGCGCGCGATATGATGGCCAGTGACCCAGGCACCATGATGGCCGCCCCAACCCCTTGCACCGCGCGGGCCGCGATAAGGAGCGTGGCCGTAGGTGCGACCGCGCACAACATTGAGGCCGCCACAAAGACGCCGATCCCGACCGCAAAGACACGGGCCAGGCCATAGCGGTCGCCCAAAGCGCCGCCTGCGAGGATCAGGGCCGCGAGGGTCAGCATGTATGCGTTGTGGATCCACTGGGCCTGAACCAGCGTTGCCGACAGGCTTTCGCGCATGGCAGGCAGGGCGATCGCCACGACGGTTCCGTCGATGAACCCAAGAGCCGACGCCAGAATGGCGGATGTCAGAATGAAGGGGCGTGAAGCGGCGGCACAAAAGCCTTCACGAAATACGGGCGCCGCCGTGGTTCGGGGCGCCCGTGTATCCGTCACGCGCGGATCGGCCTAGCTGGCGGTGGGGCCAGCCTTGGCCGCTGGGGCGCCCTTGGCACCCGAATTCAGCGGATCGTCCTGGCGTTGCACCGACCCTTCGAAATGCGCGCCGCTTTCGATGGCTATTGTCTTGTGGATGATGTCACCCTCAACGCGTGCGGTCGATGTCAGACGCACCTTCAGGCCACGGACCCGGCCCACCACGCGGCCGTTGATCACGACATCATCGGCGGTCACTTCGCCTTTGATGGTGGCGGTTTCGCCGATGGTCAGCAGATGAGCGCGTATGTCGCCCTCGACCGTGCCTTCGACTTGGATGTCGCCTGTTGTTTTCATGTTGCCTGTGACGTGCAGGTCAGTCGACAGAACGGATGCAGGCGGTTTTGCCTTGGGTGTACTTGACTTCATTTCGCTCGTAGCTGGTGCTGCAGGGGCCTCTGGCGCCGCGGCCGGTTTGCTTGTTTCGGGCGCTTTGGTACCGGGCTCGTTGATTTTACTCTTGGAAAACATCGTTTGCTGCCTTGATGTAGATCATCGGGTTCACGGCCTTACCGCCGACGCGGACTTCGTAGTGCAGATGCACCCCCGTGGACCGTCCAGTTGATCCCATATCACCAATCCTATCCCCGCGCGAGACCCTTTGGCCTACTTTTACGCGTGTTCTGGAAAGGTGGGCATACCGTGTCTCGATTCCGAACTCGTGCTGGATTTTGACCAGCTTTCCATAGCCCGATTGCCACCCGGCATGAGTGACTACACCGTCCGCAGTAGAATAGAGCGGTGTGCCCGACCGGCCCGCAAAGTCGAGCCCCTTATGCAGGCGGCGCCCGCCGGTTTTTGGATCGCGCCGGAAACCGAAGCCGCTGGTATAGCGAAACGCGCCCTTTACCGGCAAGGCAAACGGCGCTTGCTGCGCGGCGATGCGGTAGAGGTTCAGACGGTCCATCCCCTCGAGGATCGAGTTGGCCCGCTCTGCGTCCGGCGACGGAACGGCACCCCGGGTCGAGAACGAGATCGGCGTGAGCGGTCCGCCCTGGCCGGAATAGCCGCGACGGATCTGCGAAAGAATGCGGTCTGTGTCAAAGCCGGCCGCGCTGAACATCTTGTCGAGCGGTTTGACAGAGATGGCCATCGCTTCTTCGAGCTGGCGGAAGATCTGGTTGTTCTGATCCCGCAGCAAGGCCAGTTCCATGGCCATGTCGTCAGCAGCGATAAGGGCGTCCTGCGCGTTGGAGATCACCTTGTCGCGCTCGGCGGCCGTCCGGGCCAGTGCGGCCGCAACCAGGTCAAGCTGCGCTGCCGGGGCCGATGCCGTCGCGGCGCCAACGCCAGTTTCGACCTGACTTTCGAGATCGGCAAGGGCGACGCGAGCCGCCTCGCGTTCCTTTACGGTGTCGCGCAGATTGGACTGAATGACCTCGATACCGGTCTCAAGCTCGTGCCGGCGTGTCTCGGAGGCAAGCAATTCGGACTGCATGACCGAAATTTGATCAAGCGCTGCATTAAAGCGTTCCTGCGCCGCCAGGGCCTCGGCGCTGCGCATATCGCGCTGGTCGGCAAGGGCGTCGAGGCGCATCTGGTAGGCATGCAGGTCGCGTTTGGCCTGCTCGCGGAAGTTGCCTGCGCCGATGCTGTCCATCAGGATGATGGCCGTCGCCACAATCGCCCAGGCGACCATCACCCCAGCTCCACCCAAAGCCAGAACCTGTGTCATCGGCCGCAGTCGAATAAACCGCGTATCGGCATCTGATTTCAGAAAAACGCGCCGTTCCGGAAAAACGCGTTCAAGGGCAGCATCAATCTGAATGCCGAGTCGTGTTCTCACGTTGCTCGTCCTTTGGTCCCATCCCTGTTGTGGCCAGAAAGTCCCCACAATTCTCGCCTCTACGGTGGATAACTTCGGGTGTCCGGTCCGGCAACCCTTGTCCTCTCGCTATGCGGGACTCGGCCAAGGAAAATTGGGGATGCGCAAAAAACCGCCGAAACCAATGGCTTGCTGGCCACAGTGAATTTACCCAAGGTCAATTATTTCCGGATTGCGCTCAATTCGCCACAGCGAGCGGCCAATAGAAATCGGGGGGCAGACCGGCCTCGGCCCGCTTTTCGTCGTTGAATGGCGGCTTCAGGGGGCCGTGAAAATACTTCTGAACCAGGGCGTGAAAGGCGTCTTTCGGGTCGATGTTTTCGCGTCCGCAAAGGAAATGGAACCACTTCGAGCCATAGGCGACATGCCCGACCTCTTCGGCATAGATCGTCTCCAAAGCCGCAACAGCGTCGGCCGCACCGGCCTTCCGAAAGATCTCGATCATGCCTGGCGTCACATCGAGGCCGCGCGCCTCAAGAACCATGGGCACGACCGCAAGGCGACCCATCAGATCGTCAACCGTATCTTGGGCCGCGCGCCACATGCCGGCATGAGCGGGCAGTGCCCCATAATGGCTGCCAAGCATTTCGAGGCAGTCGCTGACCAGATTGAAGTGTTTCGACTCTTCGTCGGCCGCTTTGACCCAATCGTCATAAAATCCGATGGGCATCGGCACGTCCGCAAAGCGGGCGATGATGTCCCAATGCAGATCAACGGCGTTGAGTTCGATATGGGCGACGGCGTGCAACAGGGCGATCCGGCCCTGCGGGCTGCCGGGCTTGCGCTTGGGCACGTCGCGCGGGTCCCGCAGTTCCGGCTGATCGGGCCGCGCCGGCCGCAGTGGCGGATCGGCTTTGCCCACTGGAATGGGTGTGTCAGAGGCGCGGGCCGCAAACCACCGGGTCGCATGCTCGCGCGATAGGGCCGTCTTTTTTCGTCCGTCCGCGCAGGTCAGGACATCGACCGCCATCTCAGATAGGGTTGCGGGCGCGCCGGTCATACCGCGCGCCCACTTGTCGCAAGATCAGTCCTTGGGCTTGGACTCGCATTCAAGTTCACCGGGCGCTCCATAGTCGCAGTTGGCCACGGAAATGGTGTCGAACATCTCTTCGCAATCGTCGCCGATCGTGCAGGTGCAGACGTGGTTCTTGCACTCAAACTTTTGCTGGCCGGTGACGGCGGCGAACCCCTGGTTGCCCACAACCGCAGTATTCGGTCGCTGGAGACGGTTGTCCTGGGCCGAGGCGATCGACGCGATTGAGACAGCAATGACAGTGGAAATGGCATAGAGATAGCGTTGCATGGAAAGAACTCCTGCTGAAATAGATTACTAAAAAATTGGTCGTCTATAATGCAGGAATGATGCATGCACGCGCTGCCCAAGGTCAAGGATGTCACAGGTAAGGGAACCCTTACCTGCAGCCATCTCGCGCGGCAATCCGCCTAGAGTGCCTTGACCGCTTCAAGCACCGCCTCGGCGTGGCCCGGCACTTTCACCTTGCGCCAGATCTGGGCCACGTTGCCGTCAGCATCGATCAGGTAGGTCGCCCGCTCGATGCCCATGTATTTTTTGCCATACATGTTCTTTTCGACCCAGACGCCGTAATCCTCGCAGACGGTTCCGGTTTCGTCCGATAACAGGGGAACGGTCAAATCATGTTTGGTGGTGAACTTCTCATGCTTGGCCACACTGTCCTTCGAAATCCCGAAAACCTTGGCGCCCGCATCAGTGAATGCTGCAAGGTGTTCTGAAAACGCAATGGATTCCTTGGTGCAACCCGGCGTATCATCCTTGGGGTAGAAATAAAGAACAACTGCGCTGCCGCGCAGATCCGACAGCGTGACATCTTCGCCGCCCGACTGTGGCAGCGTAAAGTCCGGGGCGGGATGAGAAGTATCGAGCATCGTTGCATCCTGAGGTTGGGTTGGCGATGTATGGCATGGTAGGATCGGGAGCGACAGTTTAAAGGCATGGCCGAGCCGGAGCCGACAAAAGAGACCAGGATCCGCGTACCACGGCGGCACCGCCCGCGTAGCCTGTGGCGACGGCTGGGGCTGGGCAGCCTGCTCTTCACGCTTTGCCTGACGGTTGTTCTCTTTGCCTTGGCTTATCTCGTGGTCGGTCGGCCGGTAACCTTGCCCGAGCGCTACCACGCTCGCATCGAGGCGGATGTGTCTGCCCGTATCCCCAATGCGGATATCCGGTTTCGTGCGCTCCAATTCGTGCTGCGCGATGGCTGGCAGCCGCGGCTGCGGCTGCAGGATCTGCGTTTTGTCGCGCCAGATGGAGGCCAGATCGTCGCTTTTGCCCAGGTCGATGCCGCCCTTGAATTCGAACCGCTTTTGCGCGGGCAGGTCGTGCCCAACGAATTGTGGCTGACCGGCGTCGTGGCAAAGATCACCCGCAACAGCGACGGCGGCGTAGCCCTGTCGGGTGGCACGGATGTGGGCGGACCGCTGCAAGAGGCGGCCAACGTCACCGAACTGATCGAACAGGTCGACCGGTTGCTCATGACCCGTCCGGAGCTTTCACGCCTCAAAGCTGCCGAGATCCAGGCATTGACCTTGCGGCTTGAAGATGCGGGCGCCTCAAAGGCCTGGACCATCGATGGCGGGCGGATGCGGCTGACCCGGCAGGATAATTACATCCGCCTCTCGGCCGATTTTGCCCTGCTCGATGGCGGCACCGGCATCGCCACGGTCGAGGCGAACTATGCCAGTGAAATCGGTCGGACCGAGGCGGTTTTCGGCATCAACATGCAAGATGTCGCTGCAAAGGACATCGCGGCCCAGAGCCCGGTCTTCGGATGGCTCGACATCCTGCGCGCGCCGATCTCGGGCGCCATGCGCAGTGGCATTAATGCGGACGGGTCGATGCAGACGCTGAACGCGACGCTTACAATCGGCGAAGGTGTCGTGCAGCCTAACGAAGCGACAGACCCGGTGCCCTTCAACGCGGCACGGACCTATTTCACTTTCGACCCCGCCGACCAAAGCCTGACCTTTGACGAACTCTATGTCGCCAGCAAGTGGATCACCGGACGGGCCGAGGGGCAGGCCTTTCTCGGTTCGTTCGAGGGCGGCACACTCAGCGATCTTGTCGGGCAGTTTCAGCTCACGGATGTCCGTTTCAATCCCGCCAACCTCTATGAAAGCGCCATTTCGATCGATCAGGCCGCAATGGACTTTCGGCTGACACCCTGGCCCTTTCGTTTCGAGTTGGGGCAGATGCACATTCAGGATCAGAACCGGGCGCTGACGCTCAAGGGCGATCTGAAGGCTCAGGCGGACGGCTGGACCTACGCTCTTGACGGTCAGATGGACAGCCTCAACAGCGCGCGCCTGAAGGAGCTATGGCCCGAAAACCTCGCACCCAAGACGCGGGGCTGGTTGGGCGACAACCTTCTGACAGCGCGATTCCAACGGATTGATCTGGCCCTGCGCGGTGAACCGGGCGCAAGGCCGCAGACTTATGTGAGCTTTGACTACGACGAGGCCGATATCCGCTATGCAACGACCTTGCCGGTCCTAAGATCGGCCAAGGGGCATGCCAGCCTGTTGCACAACCGGTTGGTGGTGGCGGTCGACCAGGGCCTGATCACGCCCCCAGAGGGCGGCGCGCTCGACGTGGCGGGCAGTTCCTTTATTGTGCCTGATATCACGGTCAAACCCGGCGCGCCGTCGATCACGCGGCTCGAGGCGGCAGGCAGTCTGACCGCTATGCTGTCCCTGCTGGATGAACCGCCCATGAACGTCCTGTCGAACGCCGGGCGCAATGTCAGCTTTGCGACCGGGAACGCGCGGGTGCGCGGTACGCTTGCCCTGCCAATGCGGAAGGACGTCAAATTCCGGGACATGGCCTTTGATGCGACGGGCGAGATCACGAATGCCGAAAGCCTGGAAATGGTGCCGGGCCGGGTCTTTGCCGCGCCGCTCCTGACTGTGGTTGCCGATGACGAGGCGATTTCCGTATCCGGTGCCGGGCTGCTCGATGAGCTTCCGTTCGACGCGACCTGGCGGCAGGTCTTTGAACCCGGTGCGGCGGGCCGGGTCGAGGGCACGGTCGAGCTTTCAGCGCGGGCCGCGGATACCTTCAATCTTGGCCAGCCGCCCGATGCAATCAGCGGCACGGCAACCGGCACGTTCGAGGTCGATCTGCTGCGCGAAGAGCCACCGCGCTTCCGTGTCCGGTCAGACTTGACAGGGTTGGGCTTGAACATTGCGGCTATTGGATGGGCCAAGGCGCGGTCATCCAAGGGTGAATTCCGGCTTGACGGCCGGGCCGGGCCGGTCCCGGCCATCGATCTCGTTTCGCTTAGTGCTCCGGGCCTTTCGGCCTCCGGCACTGTCAGCCTGCGCGAGGGCGGGGGGCTGGATCGCGCAAGGCTGGATCAGGTCCGGGTCGGCGGCTGGCTGCAGGCCCCGGTCGATCTGGTGGGCCGCGGGCCCGACAACACACCTGCGATATTCGTGCGGGGCGGGTCGATCGATTTGCGCAACGCCGAATTCGGAACGGGCGGTGGCGGATCATCGGGCGGGTCAACCCCTTTGCGCGTCGCTCTTGAGCGGTTGCAGGTCACAGACACGATCGTTCTGAACGGGTTCGAGGGCCGGTTCGAAAGCGGCAGCGGCCTTGGTGGCGATTTCAGCGCATCGGTCAATGGGCGCGCGCCGATCACCGGTACCATCGCGCCCCGCAACGGACGCAGCACAATCCAGGTGAGTTCCTCGAATGCCGGCGCGACGCTGGACGCGGCGGGTGTGTTCCGCAATTCCCGCGGGGGCGATCTGTCGCTTGTGCTGCGACCGGTCGGCGAGAACGGCGTTTTCGACGGAACTCTCAATGTGCGCAACACACAGATGCGCAACGTCCCCCTCATGGCCGAGCTCTTGTCATCGCTCAGCATCGTCGGCCTGCTCGAACAGCTCTCTGGCGACGGTATCGGGTTTTCCGAGGTCGACGCCTCGTTCCGGATGACCCCATCAGTGATCGCCCTGACCGAGGCAAGTGCTGTCGGCCCATCAATGGGCATCTCGATGGATGGCACCTACCGCGTGGCCGACAAGGCGCTCGATATGCAGGGGGTGATCTCGCCCGTCTATTTCCTTAACAGCATCGGCAGCATCTTTACCCGGCAGGGCGAAGGACTGATCGGCTTTTCCTACCGGGTGGGCGGTACCGCTGATAATCCCAGTGTTCAGGTTAACCCGCTCTCTGCCCTGACGCCCGGCACCTTCCGCGAAATCTTCCGCTCGCCGCCGCCAACGGTGACGAGCGAAGGCGAGGTCCGGCGCAAATGGCCCGAACGTCGCGAAAGGGAAGTTGAAGAGCGGTGACGCCGGCGTTAAGCCGCGCGTCATGCGAACCGACGACTTCGATTTCGATCTGCCCGACCACCTGATTGCCACGCGCCCGGCCAAGCCGCGGTCGTCGGCCCGCCTGCTCGTGGCGGACCAAGACGGCATTCACGACCAGATCGTGCGTGATCTGCCGCGTTGGCTGCGACCCGGCGACCGGCTGGTGCTGAACGACACCAAGGTTATCCCTGCCCGGTTGACGGGGACACGGCGTCGCCAGTCCGAGCAGGGTGAAACCGAGGCCCGCATCGAGGTCACGTTGTTGGAGCCCAGGGCTGATGGGACCTGGGTGGCCCTGCTCAAACCGCTGAAAAAGATCCGGATGGGCGAGATCATCCGCTTTTCCGACGATCTGAGCGCCACGCTTGACGACGTTGCCGAAGGGCAGGGGCATCTGCGCTTCAATCTTGGCGGAGACGATTTCGATGCGGCCCTCGCCCCGGTCGGGGCCATGCCCTTGCCGCCCTATATCGCTGCCAAGCGGCCCGCCGATGCGCAGGATCTTGAAGACTACCAGACGATCTGGGCGTGCGAACAGGGCGCCGTCGCGGCCCCCACAGCATCGCTGCATTTCGACGAACCGCTCATCGCGGCGCTCAAGGCGCGCGGCATCGAGTTCGCCCACGTCACCCTGCATGTCGGGGCGGGGACGTTCCTGCCGGTAAAGGTCGATGACGTGATGCAGCACAAGATGCACGGTGAATGGGGTCGGGTCAGTGCCAAGGCTGCGGCCGACATTGCTGCAACCAAAGCGGCGGGCGGGCGCGTCATTCCGGTCGGGACAACAGCGCTGCGGCTGATCGAGACCGCAGCCCGGGAGGGTCAAATCGGTCCATGGGAAGGGGTGACGGATATCTTTATCTATCCCGGCTTTGACTTCCATGTCGCCGATGGGCTTCTGACGAATTTTCACCTGCCCCGCTCGACACTGATGATGCTGGTGTCTGCCCTGATGGGGCAGGATCGGATCAACGCAATTTATGACCACGCGATTGCACAGAACTACCGCTTTTTTTCATATGGCGACGCATCACTACTTCTGCCGGATCCGGCCAAGGGTTGAAATGCGACGCCCGCGGGTCGCTTTGTTCTTCGACACGACTCAGTCCGTGTGAGAGGCGGCAGGTGGAAACCGAAAGGAACGTGGCATGATCCAGGTCCTCCAAAGTGCATGGGCACTGCTGCTGGGCATGGCCCTCTTGATGGTCGGCAACGGTATGCAAGGGACGCTGCTGGGCATCCGGGGCCAAATCGAAGGCTTTTCGACCTTCGAGATGTCATTCGTAATGTCGGCCTATTTTCTCGGATTTCTGGGCGGCAGCTACATGGCGCCGGGGATGATCCGCCGCGTGGGCCATGTGCGGGTCTTTGCCGCCGTAGCCTCGCTGATTTCCGCGATCCTGATCCTTTATCCCACGTTCGT
This sequence comes from Pseudomonadota bacterium, assembly GCA_038521825.1. Lineage (GTDB taxonomy): Bacteria > Pseudomonadota > Alphaproteobacteria > Rhodobacterales > Rhodobacteraceae > JBCBKL01. The sequence goes on from JBCBKL010000005.1 coordinate 18,243, forward strand.
GCAGCCGTGGATCTGGATGCTGGGCCGCTTCCTGATCGGCTTTTGCTTTTCAGCCGTCTACGTGACCGCCGAAAGCTGGCTGAATGAGGCAACTACGAACGACAACCGGGGCAAGGCGCTTTCGCTTTACATGATCGTCCAGACGCTTGGGGTCGTGGTCAGTCAGGCGCTTCTGCTAACGGCGGATCCGTCCGGATTTGTGCTTTTTGTGATTCCCTCGGTTCTCGTCTCGATAGCAATCACGCCTATTCTGCTCTCGATCAGTCCGACGCCGGCCTTCGAGACCAGCAAACCGATGACATTTCGTGAACTTGCAAAACGCTCCCCACTGGGGTGTTTCGGCATGTTCATTCTCGGCGGCGTCTTCTCGGCGCAGTTCGGTATGTCGTCGGTATACGGCGCCGAAGCGGGGCTGAGCGTCGGGCAGATCACCACCTTCGTGGCGACGTTTTTCGTGGGAGCGGTGATAACCCAGTATCCGATCGGTTGGATCTCGGACCGGATGGAGCGGCGGCTGCTTATCATCATCGTGTCGGGCATCGGTGCGGGGGGGGCAATGGTAGGTATGCTGTTCGGGGGTTACTTCCCCCTCTTGCTGGTGTCGGCCTTTATCGTGGGCGGCATGTCAAACCCGCTATATTCCTTGCTGATTGCGCATACGAACGACTTTCTCGACCACGAAGACATGGCGTCTGCCTCCGGCGGTCTGATCTTTATCAACGGCGCAGGGGCGGTGGCCGGACCGCTGATCGTGGGTGCTATGATGGATCGGGTTGGGCCGCCCGGCTTTTACATTTTTACCGCCGCGCTCTTCGTTATTCTGGTGGCCTTCGCGGTCTATCGCGCGACCCAACGGGCGGCGGTCCCGGTTGAGGAAACGGGTGCCTATGTGGCCATGGGGCCCGCCACCACAACACGCGTCGGTATGGAGATCGCGCAGGAAGTCGCCATCGAAGCTGATCAAGACGACACAGCCATGGCAGAAACCCGCCCAGCCTAATGTGTCGCCGTGTTGCATTTCGTGATTCTGTCCCTTCATCAAGATGCGATACGCTTTTCCTCGTGGGGGAAAGGTTTGGCCCAGGGTTAAGGGAGTGGAAGCCATGATTGGACCGGAAGCCATTTTAGATTTCTGGCTCGATGAATTGGAGCCGAGTGATTGGTACAAAGCCGACGGGAAGTTGGATGCCGAGATTGCGGCACGGTTCCGGGAAACATGGGAAGGGGCTGCTCAAGGGCGGTACTCTCTTTGGTTGACGTATCCAAGTGGTGTTTTGGCGTATGTGATCCTGACCGATCAGTTCCCCCGCAACATATTCCGAGATGAGGCCAAGGCGTTTGCGACCGATCGCGCCGCCCTTGCTGCCGCCAAGTCAGCCATCCACAAGCAATGGGATCTGCGCATCGACGAACCGGCGCGCCAATTCTTCTATCTGCCGTTGATGCATTCGGAAAACCTTTGCGATCAGGACCGTTGCGTGCGGCTGATCTGCGAGCGGATGCCTGAGGGCAAGACCAGCACGCTGTTGCATGCGCAGGCCCATCGTGAGGTCATCCGCAGTTTTGGTCGCTTTCCGTTCCGCAACCAAAGCCTTGGGCGCCCATCGACCGCCGAAGAGATAGGTTACATGACAGCAGGCGGATACGGCGAAACCGTCCGCGCATTGCAGGGCCAAGCCGCCGCCTGATCCGGCGCATATGTCGCGTCAACCTTCCGTTGAGACGTCGCGTGAATTAGTTTAACGGTAAACTAATTCTGGGACGCATCTGAGGCGAGGAATGACCTATGGCCGACAAAAGCTTTGACATCGTCGTAATTGGGGCAGGGCCGGGTGGCTATGTGGCCGCCATTCGGGCCGCACAGCTGGGCTTGAACGTCGCCTGCATCGAACGCGAACATCTGGGCGGCATCTGTTTGAACTGGGGCTGCATTCCGACCAAGGCGATGCTGCGGTCATCCGAAGTCTTTCACCTGATGCACAGGGCTAAGGAGTTCGGTCTCAAGGCCTCCGGCATCGATTATGATCTGGACGCCGTCGTTGACCGGTCGCGCAAGGTCGCCGGGCAATTGTCGTCCGGCGTCGCGCATCTGCTGAAAAAGAACAAGGTCACGGTGTTCATGGGCGATGCGACGATCCCCGCCAAGGGCAAGGTGAGCGTCAAGACCGAGAAAGGCACCGAGGATCTGACGGCCAAGAACATCATCCTCGCCACCGGGGCCCGCGCGCGGGAATTGCCGGGGCTTGAGGCCGATGGCGAACTGGTCTGGACGTACAGGCACGCGCTGACGCCTGCGCGGATGCCGAAAAAACTGCTGGTCATCGGCTCTGGCGCAATCGGCATCGAATTCGCGAGCTTCTACAATACGCTCGGATCTGAGACGACAGTGGTCGAGGTGATGGACCGGATCCTGCCGGTCGAGGATGCCGAGATCAGCGGTTTCGCCAAAAAGGCGTTTGAGAAGCAGGGCATGAAGATCATGCAAAAGGCGATGGTCAAGCAGCTCGACCGGGCCAAGGGCAAGGTGACCGCGCATATTGAAGTGGGCGGAAAGGTCGAGAAGCACGATTTCGATACCGTGATCTCCGCCGTGGGCATCGTGGGTAATACCGAGGGGCTGGGGCTGGAAAAGCTGGGCGTGACCATCGATCGGACCCACGTCGTGACCGACGAATTCTGCCGCACCGGGATCGAGGGGCTTTATGCCATCGGCGACATCGCTGGTGCGCCCTGGCTTGCGCACAAGGCCAGCCACGAGGGTGTGATGGTGGCCGAACTGATCGCGGGCAAGAACAACGTCCACCCGATCAAGCCCGAAAGCATCGCGGGCTGCACCTATTGCCATCCGCAGGTCGCAAGCGTCGGCCTGACCGAGGCACGTGCCAAGGAAAACGGGCACGAGGTCAAGGTCGGCCGCTTCCCCTTCATCGGCAATGGTAAGGCCATCGCTCTGGGTGAGCCCGAAGGGATGATCAAAACCGTGTTCGACGCCAAAACGGGCGAGTTGCTGGGTGCCCACATGGTCGGGGCCGAGGTGACTGAACTGATCCAGGGATATGTCGTGGGCCAAAAGCTCGAGACGACTGAGGAGGATCTGATGGAAACCGTCTTCCCGCATCCCACGCTCAGCGAGATGATGCACGAAAGCGTGCTCGACGCTTACGGGCGGGCGATCCACTTCTGACAAATTGCAAAGTCAAATCCTCAGCCAAGCCATTAACTGATGCCCCGTCGCTCGATCGACGGGGCATCAGTAATGTAGCTAAACGCTTTGAGTTGATCTTCATTCTTGAACGGAATCTACTTCTGGTAGCGGTCTGTCACAAAAGCTTTGTTTAAGAAACCTAGGGGTGATGAAATTGATAATACTTTGAAAACGGAGTTGTTTAGTATGAGATTGGGAATTCTGATAGGAATTGTTTCGTTATTTGTCCCGATGATTGGGCAAGCCGCAACCGTATACCTAAACAAGGACAACATATCGGTCAGCGTAGGCTCCAACACCGGTCCTGGATCGTCTAATAATACGTTTAGTGGCGGCCAGACCATTGAAAAGGTTATAGATGCGCCAGCTGCCGACGCGGTGGATGATCACAATCAAACAACTCATATTTGGTACTCTTTCCCTGATCCGTCAGATGGCCTCGAACTGATCTTTGACTTCGGTGTTTCCTACGATATCGCAACTTTGCATTTCTGGAACTATTTCGGAGAGAGCTTTGATGTCGACCAAGTGGATTTCTCATTTTTCAACTCTTTGGGCGATCTGATCGGCACTGAGACAATTCTTCCTCCGCTCGGTTCTTCAACAGGCAACCTCGCCACAGATATCGCGCTGGTCTCTCCGCTGAATACGCGCACCGTTTCGGCGTTTCTAACCGGCACGAATGGTCAGGTCGACTTCCAGAACATCGGTTTCACGGCTGCTGTTTCCGACCCAAATCTGGACCCAGAAGCACCGATGAGTGCAGTTCCACTCCCAGCGACCGGTTTGATGATGCTCTCACTTCTCGGTCTAATATCTGCTGGCGGACGACGCTTCGGGTCGCGGGCCTGACGCGCTGCCGCGGCAAATGAAGCCTTTTCCGCCAAGGCCCGGTTTGGCTGGGCGTCTGCCCAAATCTCAGTTCGCTGACTATTAACTATACGCGATCATCCGGCCGCTGATCAGCGCGGCCGGCCACAAGATCAGCGAAAGCGCGGCGGTTGTACGAGACGGGGCGATCCGCGTCAGGTGCAGCGCCGCGTTGATAAGGGCGACGCAGATCAGTGCAATCTTCAGCCGGAACCACCCGTTGACGATGTATTCGCTGGCCTGCGCGATGAACAAGAGCGCGCCGCAGCTTACGGCGATCACGAAACCCACGATTGCATAGAGCCTCAGCCACGGTTGCTGCCATCCCCGCAGCACCGCAAAATCCATCGGAATGACGCTGCCCACCAACAGAGCAATCCCAAGGATGTGCCCAGCATTGACCAACGGGTAAATCCAGCGCGAGCGCCGAAGAAACGCCGCAAGATCGGATGCTTCAACGGTCTCGATCACACGCGGTCTGGGTACAGAACATATTCCTGGCCAGCGATCACCACGACCTCAGCCTTGACGATCAGCTGTTCGGGATCGGCGTGCCGCTGGCCCCGCACGGTCAATTCAGCGCCCGGCGCCATCATGTCATCGGTCAGGCCCGCCCGTTCGTTGCGCCAGGGCTGGCCCACTTCGGCGGTCCAGATCTCGCCATCCGCATCGATGGTCAGAACGCCGTGCGGATTGCCCAGACGAGCTGCGGTCACGATGCCGGTCAGTTCGAACTCTCCCGAATCTGTCCAGCGCCAGCCGTGATGGGCAAAGGCGGGGGCGGCCAGTGCTGCCGCTAGTCCCGTCAGAATTGTACGTCGGTTTGCAACCATTGCGCTCTCCTTTTCGACGCTGCCAGACTATCGCATGGATCATCATGTTCACGCACAAAGCCGTGAAGTGGCGACCCGCCGCACAGCATCACCCGATTCTATTATGGCGAGAATATGGCGGTGGAATCGTCCGAAATTGTCGCCTGTTGCAGCGCAGCAAGCCCCTCATCTGCTTAACTTTTCCGCTGATGGCCCCAATTCCGACACCAAATGGGGGATTTCCGCTCATATTGTGGTGACGCCTGAGCCGAAATCGGCCAACGTAGCTGCGCAAGATGTAAATCGATGTGTGACCAGTAATCTACCTACGCATTCGCACGTTAAAGGATACATGGGGCGATGAGTTGCGCCCTTGGTTTAACGGGAGACTATAATGAGACGACTATTAATGATCGCCTCTCTGCTCGTGGCGAGCATTGCAGCGACGCTTTCAAGCGCCGCGACAGTGCCAATCCTTCCCACGGGCACGACGTCGGTTGAGGTTACGGCGCCTATTGGTGCTTTGGGCCTTGGTGCGACGCCGCTGGGGACGGCGACGGTTAACACGGCCGGTGCGAACCCGGTTTTCGACTTTCCGATCACGGGCGGACTGGTCGATACCACCGCGGGCGCTCTGATCGAACACAATGGCAGTGGCGTTGAACTTTTTGCCACGGCTTCACCATCGACAACCCTGTCGTTGGAGAATTTCCTGATCGACACAGATGCTGGAACGGTTTCGGGTCTGGTGAACGGCGTTGCGAACGCGGTTCTCTTTGATTTCGGCACAGTTGACCCATCGGGCATCCAGCTGACGATCTCCGGCTTTTTGGCCGGCGCGCTGACCACCACTTTTGGCGCACCAAATCTTTCCGGTGTCGAATTCGGCATCGCGAACACGGCACCTGAAACAGCCGTTATTCCGCTCCCCGCAGGTGGTGTTCTGCTGCTGAGCGGATTGGGTTTCCTCGCGCTTCGTCGTCGCGCCTGAACCTGCATTGCAATCAACCTCCGCTTCTGAGAAATCAGTGGCGGAGGCCGCATGCAGACCACACCTTTTGGCACAGTCTTGGCACTTTGGGGCGCAGGTCTCGGCGCTGCCGCGCAATATGCCAAGGTCAGTGTAATCTTCGACCAACTTCCGACCATATATCCCGACGCCGGTGCATCGATTGGTTTCATCGTCTCACTAGTTGGCATGGTTGGCATCGTCCTCGGCGTTGCTGCGGGGCTTTTGGTGGCGCGCATCCGCTATCGGCGCGCGCTGCTTTGGGCGCTATGGGTCGGGGCAGGGGTGTCACTGCTCGAAGCGTTGCTGCCGCCGCTGCCGCTCATGCTGGGATTGCGGGCGCTTGAGGGGATGTCGCATCTGCTGATCGTGGTGGCCGCACCTACCCTGATCGCCCAGATCAGCGCCGAGCGGCATCGCGGCCTGACCCTGACGTTGTGGAGTACCTTTTTCGGCGTGGCCTTCACGATCCTTGTCTTCGGAGGGCTGCCATTGGTCGAGGCGCAGGGTATTTCGGCGCTGTTCCTTGCGCACGGAATCTGGATGGTGGCCTTTGCGCTGATCCTCGGGCTGACGCTGAAACCGCTCGGGCTCGCGCCGCCAACCGAGCGGCTGACCTTGGCGAGCCTCCTTCAGGATCATCTCGCGATCTACCGGTCGCCCCGCATGGCTGCTCCCGCTGCAGGGTGGCTGTTTTATACGTTCTGTTTTCTCGCGACGCTAACCGTCCTGCCCCCCTACATGCCCGACGGGGCACGGGCGCTGGTGCTTGGGGTTATGCCACTGACCTCGATCGTTGTTTCGATGACGCTTGGGGTTGGGCTGTTGCGGGTCATCACCGCCATTCAGGTGATCCAGCTGGGGTTCGGCCTGACAATACTGTCGCTAATCTGGCTGCTGATGGCGCCCGGGGCGCCGGTGGCCTGCATTGCATGGGCCTCGGCCGTGGGGCTGGTGCAGGGGGCCAGTTTTGCCGCCGTTCCGGAATTGAACACCACAGCCGAAACGCAGGCCCGCGCCAATGGCGCGATGGCGCAGATGGGCAACCTTGGCAATACGATCGGCACGCCCGCACTGCTCGCCATCATGGGGCTGTCGGGGTATGCTGGGCTGATCTGGACCACGATCGTCGTTTTTGCCGGCGGCATTCTGATCCACTTGTGGATGGCACAACGCCGCAAACGCATCGCTTATTGACATCTGATGACAGCAGGCGGGTGTGTTCACGCTGCGTTCTCTTTTTTGGATTGGAGAATCCTCGCCCGGGATTTATGTCTAGAGCGTTAATGGGGGCAGAGCATGGCCGAGCTTAAAAACATCGAGGTCCGCGGCGCACGCGAGCATAACCTCAAATCCATCGACGTGGACATTCCGCGCGACAAGCTGGTTGTGATTACGGGCCTGTCAGGGTCCGGCAAATCCAGTCTTGCCTTCGACACGATCTATGCCGAAGGGCAACGCCGCTATGTCGAAAGCCTGAGCGCCTATGCCCGGCAGTTCCTAGACATGATGCAGAAGCCGGATGTCGATCACATCAGCGGCCTCAGCCCCGCGATCAGCATCGAACAAAAGACGACCTCGAAAAACCCGCGTTCGACCGTCGGCACGGTGACCGAGATCTATGACTATATGCGTCTGCTGTTTGCGCGGGTCGGCACGCCCTATTCCCCCGCGACCGGATTGCCCATTGAGGCACAACAGGTGCAGGACATGGTCGACCGCGTCATGACGATGGAGGAGGGGACACGCGCCTATCTGCTGGCCCCCATCGTGCGGGACCGAAAGGGCGAATACCGCAAGGAATTCCTTGAACTGCGCAAACAGGGCTTTCAGCGCGTCAAGGTTGATGGCGCGTTCTATGAACTGGATGAGCCGCCGACGCTCGACAAGAAGTTCCGCCATGACATCGACGTCGTGGTCGACCGGATCGTGGTGCGTGAGGGTCTTGAGACGCGGCTGGCCGACAGTCTGCGCACCGCGCTCGATCTGGCCGATGGCATCGCAATCCTGGAAACGGCGCCGACCAAGGGCGAGCCCGAGCGCACCACCTTTTCAGAACGCTTTGCCTGCCCGGTCAGCGGCTTCACGATCCCGGAAATCGAGCCGCGCCTTTTCTCGTTCAACGCACCCTTCGGGGCTTGCCCCGATTGCGACGGGCTGGGGGTTGAGCTGTTCTTTGACGAACGCCTTGTCGTGCCCGATCAGAACCTGAAAATCGCCGATGGCGCGCTGGCCCCCTGGCGCAAAGGCAAATCACCGTATTTCCTGCAAACCATCGAGGCGATTGCCAAACACTACGAATTCGATCCGCAAACCAAGTGGAAAGACCTGCCGGCCCACGTAAAGCAGGTGTTTCTCTATGGCTCAGGCGAAGAAGAGCTTGAGTTCCGCTACGACGAAGGCGGGCGCGTCTATCAGGTGACCCGCGTGTTTGAGGGCGTCATTCCGAACATGGAACGTCGTTATCGCGAGACCGACAGCAACTGGATCCGCGAGGAGTTCGAGCGCTATCAGAACAACCGACCCTGCGGCACCTGCGACGGGTACCGACTGCGGCCCGAGGCATTGGCGGTCAAGATTGCAGACCTGCATGTGGGACAGGTGGTCGAGATGTCGATCCGCGAGGCCCTGAACTGGATCGGGTCCGTTCCCGACACGCTGACCGATCAGAAAAACGAAATCGCCAAGGCCATTCTCAAGGAAATTCGCGAGCGGCTAGGATTCCTGAATAATGTTGGTCTTGAGTATCTTACGCTATCACGTTCAAGTGGTACGCTCAGTGGGGGTGAAAGTCAGCGCATCCGTCTTGCCTCTCAGATCGGGTCGGGCCTGACCGGGGTGCTCTACGTGCTCGACGAACCCTCGATCGGCCTGCACCAGCGCGACAATGACCGCTTGCTTGGGACGCTCAAGAACCTGCGGGATCAGGGCAATACCGTCATCGTCGTCGAACATGACGAAGAGGCCATTCGCGAGGCGGACTATGTCTTTGACATCGGCCCCGGTGCAGGGGTGCATGGTGGTCAAGTGGTCAGCCATGGCGCGCCGGGTGACATCGCGGCAGACGCGGCATCGATTACCGGGCAATACCTGAACGGCACGCGCGAGATTGCCGTGCCCGCAACGCGCCGCGAGGGCAGCAAGAAAAAGGTCAGCGTCGTCAAGGCGACCGGAAACAACCTGCAAAACATCACCGTCGATTTCCCGCTGGGCAAGTTCGTCTGCGTGACGGGCGTCTCGGGTGGCGGCAAATCGACCCTCACGATCGAGACGCTGTTCAAGACCGCGTCAATGCGCCTGAACGGGGCGCGGCAGACGCCCGCACCCTGCGAGACGATCAAAGGGCTGGAACATCTCGACAAGGTCATTGATATCGACCAGCGGCCCATCGGTCGCACGCCCCGGTCGAACCCCGCGACCTATACCGGGGCATTCACCCCGATCCGCGACTGGTTCGCCGGCCTGCCCGAAGCCAAGGCGCGCGGTTACAAACCCGGCCGCTTCAGCTTCAACGTCAAGGGTGGGCGCTGCGAGGCGTGTCAGGGTGACGGTGTCATAAAGATCGAGATGCATTTCTTGCCTGACGTCTATGTCGAGTGCGAAACCTGCAAGGGCGCGCGTTACAACCGCGAAACGCTCGAGATCAAGTTCAAGGGCAAGTCCATCGCCGATGTGCTGGACATGACTGTCGAGGACGCCCAGCAATTCTTTTCCGCCGTGCCCAGCATCCGCGAAAAGATGGATGCGCTGATGCGTGTGGGTCTTGGCTATATCAAGGTCGGGCAGCAGGCGACGACGCTGTCAGGGGGCGAGGCGCAGCGGGTCAAGTTGTCGAAAGAGCTGTCAAAACGGTCGACGGGCCGCACGCTGTATATCCTCGATGAGCCGACGACGGGCCTTCATTTCGAGGATGTGCGCAAGCTCCTGGAGGTGCTGCATGAACTGGTCGAACAGGGCAACACTGTCATCGTGATCGAGCACAATCTCGATGTGGTAAAAACCGCCGACCACATCATCGATATCGGCCCCGAGGGCGGCGATGGTGGCGGTACCGTCGTTGCGACCGGCACGCCTGAAGATGTGGCCGATGTCGAGGCAAGCCACACGGGCCGCTACCTCAAGTCAATGCTCTTTGCCAAGAAGGTAGCGGCTGAGTGATCAGTCGTATCTGTGGTCCAGCTCAAGTTGCGGACCATCGCCGATGCGCATCCGGTCCGCGTAAATCTCGCGCGGGACGTCATCGTCGACCAGGCCGTGGACCGTGACGGGCAGCCCTTCTTCGACCGCGACACGGTTAGGACCCAGATAGACCGGAATGCGTCCGGTATGGTCCTTGAGAATGAAAGTATGCTCGCTCGTGATCCTGTCCACGACGCCGCTGATGGTCACCCTTTTATCGCTGCTGATCTCGGCAATGGTCTGACCCGCGACAAGGCTGGTGGGCGCAGCCACCACGAAACATGCAATCCAGATTCGACGGTTTTTCATTGGCTCAATCCAGCGCCACGGCGAACAGAACCAGCACCACAAACACTGCCACCAACACGGTCCATGCCGGCACTTCTATCGCCACGCGCGTTTGTAGACGGTCCTTGATATCGTTCACTGTCAACACCAAACCATCTTGATGTTTCACGTAATCCTCCTCATCCAAGCGTTGATGCTGAAGATGTGGGAGATGATTTTCGCCGCTCAAGTGGTGCGTCAGCCTTACAGCACCATGGCTGGACGGATCGGCGGCTTTGCGCCGGGTGGCGCCGGGCAGGGGGCTGCAGCAGCTGGCTGTGGGCGTGCCGGTGATTTCGATCGAGATCAGGGCAGTTTGGGTTGATCCGCCTGCATGGCGTTGAGCAGTGGTTTTGTCTCGCGCCCCTTCAGGATCAGCCGAGCGGCAGGACCATAGCCGTCACCTTCGGGTGTTAGTTCGGGAAAGAGTGTGAGAATCTCGTTCTGTGTTTCCGCGTCAAAGCCAGCCATGGTGTTCGGACCGGGCAGATAGCTTTCGCACATGACGCCATTCGCCCAGATGATTTCATGATGATCGAAAAGGATGTGGACATAGGTGACCGTATCCAGCGCGTCATCAATGCGGATCGTCTGATCGTTCACCAGATCCTTGGCTTTGACCAGCACTTCGGGCTCGGCAAACAGCAATTCGGCCCAGCGGTCCCTCAGCAAAACGCGGTGCTGGGGCGAAAGCAGAAGATCGCGATCGGCGTCAAAGCTGCCCTTGGCAAAGCGGATAGGGGCGAAGTTTCCGACGGCGGGCACAGTCCGCTGACCCATCCAGCGGACAACCTGTGGTCCGGAATCCCGGGTCAGAACCACGGTACCGGGAGTCAGATTTTCGACCGGGATCTCGCCCTTTGGCGTCTTGATCAGAGTGCCGTTGACGAAACAGGGCACCTGCGTCAGCTCGACAAGGCCCGCATCGGTGTTCCCGAGCGGATCCTCGACCGTATAGGTGAAATACACCGTTTCAGGATCGGCATCGCCCGCAACCTCAAGTGTGCCGTCGGGGTTCAGCGTGATCGTCTGGCCCGTGGCAAGCAGAACCGAGTCGTTGGCCATCACGTCGACGCCGTTGATCTGGGTGATCGTCAGCGTTCCGCCGGTTGAGCTGTCATTAGCCAGAACGTCCAGCGTCTTGGTGTCGTTATTGCCCAGCGATAGCGTGTCGTCCTGGGCCACGATGGTCGACTGCACCGACCCGCCTGCGATCAGCAGGTTGGTGTCGTACTGGGTGTCGGCCACGTCGGCGACACCGATCTTGAGCGTGTTCGCAACCCCGGGATTGACCGGTGCGACAAAGGTCAACGTGATGGTGAACCCGTCCATCTCGGTGTTGAACTGGTCGTTGGTATTGTCCTGATAGATGTTCTGGTTGCTGTCGTTGATGTTCCCGATCGACGCCGAGCCGTCGCCCACCGTCACAGTCGCCTGAACGCCGTTGACCCAAACACCGGCCACGTCGTTGAACTGCGAGTTGGTGAATTCCGGATACTCTTCGGAGCTCAGAACGAAATCGATGGTGATGAAATCACCCTGTGGGGTGAAATCGATCTCGAGAAAGGCCGCATCCGCGGTGCCGGCTCCGCCCGCCAGCGCGGTGAAATCCGCATCGCCCACGCCGGACGTATTGGTCGACGTGCCGGTGGCCTGGTTGGTGTCGGTGCTGCCGTCGGAGTTCGTGAAATCGTCGACATGGCCGGTCGAGAGAATGACGCCTGTATCGCCCGGCGTCGCCTCGGGCGATATCGTATCGCCGCTTGAGTAGATGCCCGATGACAGTGGATCGCCGGTGTAGCTGGCGGAGTTGACCGCGACGCCTGCGCCAAAGATTTCGTTGGCCATCTGCAAAGCAGTGGCCGTGGAATCTATCGGCAGCTCGGTTGCGGTTGGCATTCAGTTCGTTCTTTTCTGCTCTGGGGCTTCAGCCCGTTTGTGGTTGTAAATAAACAAAAAAAAGCCGCCGGATTTTCGGGCGGGATGTGGCGACAATGGGGAGAAAACGAACAATCCAACATTTTTTGCCGGTATTGTTCGCAAAAGCTGAAAAGGACTTTTAATCAGGGGGTTAAAGCCAAAATCCCGACTTGCGGAAGCGGCTTGGCTTCAACCATCCCGTTTCATCTTGTGCATTATATGACACAAATATGACGGTCCAGTCATGTTCCGAAAAACCGAGCCGTTAACCACCCGTTTTACGGTAGTGGTTTGGGACTGGGTTCTTCCTAGTCCGAACCGCCCCGCCTGCGGGTCTCGAACCGTGGCAGCATCGCGCTGAAGTCACGCCCTGAACCGCCCTCTTTTTCAACGAAATCACGATAAAGCGCATGGGCGAGTTGGCCCATGGGCGTATCGGCATCGACTGCTTCCGCCGCCTGCTGGCTGAGGCCCAGATCCTTGAGCATCAGCTCAGCCGCAAAGCCGGGTTTGTAGTCGTCGTCGGCGGGGCTCTGCGGCCCCACGCCGGGGGCCGGACAGTATGCGTTCATGGTCCATGAATATCCCGATGAGGTGCTGACCACGTCGAACATCTTTTGGCGGTCGAGCCCCAGCTTGTCGGCCAGTGCAAAAGCCTCGCAGGTTGCGATCATTGTTGCACCAAGGATCATGTTGTTGCAGATTTTGGCCGCCTGACCGGCGCCCGCCGCGCCGCAATGCACCGCCTTTTGCCCCATGATTTCAAAGAGGGGCAGCGCAGCGGCAAAGGCTGCGTCGCTGCCGCCCGCCATGAACGTGAGGGTCCCGGCAGCAGCCCCGCCGATGCCACCCGATACCGGCGCGTCGACGGCCATCAGCCCCGCGCTCTCGGCCCGTTGTGCGACTGCGCGTGCGCTTTCGACATCGACGGTCGAGCAGTCGATCAGGGTCGCACCGGCCTTCATCGCGGGGACGATTTGACCGGCCACATCCCGCAGGATCGCACCATTGGGCAGCATCGTGATGACGCCATCGGCCCCGGTCACTGCGGCCTCGACGGTTGCGGCTGTTTCGACGCCATCGGCAGAGGTTCCGGCGACATCGAACCCGGTCACGTCATGCCCGGCCTTGGCCAGATTGGCCGCCATCGGCGCGCCCATATTGCCAAGCCCGATGAATCCGATCCGCATGTCCTATCCTCCCAGTTTCAACGCCATCGCCCCTAGCGGCATCAGCATTTTGCTCACCATAGCAGCGGGAACGTTCATGTCGGCAAATTGCCATTTGGGGCTGCGGTCCTTGTCGATGATCGCGGCCCGGATCCCTTCGAGGAAATCGCCATGCTCCATCGCGCGGGCGGTGAAGCGGTATTCGAGATCAAGCGCGCGCTCCATCGTCAGGGCTTCGCCGCGCAGACGGTGGATGGTTTCCACCGCGCAGGCCATCGAAAGGGGGGCGTTGCGGCCCATCAGCTTTAACGCCTGTTGGGCGAAATCACCTTCGTCGGGGCGCAGTGACCGCAGGATATCGCCCAGAGTTTCACCCCCGAAATGGGTGTCGATCTGGTCTCGCATCTGCTCGATGGGGCCGGGGGTTTGGGAGGTGGTAAGGCTTTGGAGCAGGTCCAGATCCGCTGATTGTTCGAGCTTGCCGATGATTGCGGGCCATTCGGCCTGCGGAATGAAGAGATCGGCAAAGCCTGCAAAGATCGCGTCGGCCCCATTCATCCGCGCACCGGTCGTGCCCAGATACTCGCCCAACCGCCCGGGCGCGAGGGCCAGCATCAAGGACCCGCCCACATCAGGGACAAGGCCGATGCCGCATTCAGGCATGGCGATCTGGCTGGTTTCGCCGACGACGCGGTGCGTGCCGTGGCAGCCGATGCCTACGCCGCCCCCCATGGTAAAGCCCTGCAGAAAGCTGACGACGGGTTTGGGATAGTGAAAGATCTTGTGGTTCAGGCGGTATTCATCGGCCCAGAATTTCTGGCCATAGGCATAGTCGCCCCTTGTGCCCGTCTCATAAAGCTCGGCGATGTCACCACCCGAACAAAACGCGCGTTCACCGTCGGCATCAAGCACGACGAGGGCAACCGCCGGATCGTCGCGCCAATCGTCAAAGGCCTGCTCGATCGCAAGGCACATCTCGTACGTCATCGCGTTCAGGGCGTGCGGGCGCTGCAGCGTGATCCGCCCGGCCTGTCCGGTCACCCGGATCGCGATATCGTTCATCGGGCGGCCAGCATCTGGCGGGCAACGATCACCCGCATGATCTCGTTCGTGCCCTCGAGGATCTGGTGAACCCGCAGGTCGCGGACCAGCTTTTCGATCCCGTAATCGGCCAGATATCCATAACCGCCATGCAATTGCAGGCATTGGTCGACAACCTTCGATCCGGCCTCGGTCACGAATTTCTTGGCCATCGCACAGAACTTGGTGGCATCCGGTGCGCCTGTGTCCAGCTTCCACGCCGCTTGCCGCAGGAAGGTGCGGGCGGCCTGCAGTTCGATCTCCATATCAGCGAGGCGGAATTGCAGGCCCTGGAACTGGTCGATGCTCTGCCCGAACGCCTTGCGCTCGCCCATGTAATCGAGTGTTGCGTCCAGGGCCGATTGCGCGGCACCCAGCGAACAGGCAGCGATGTTCAGACGTCCGCCATCCAGACCCATCATCGCATAGCGAAACCCGTGCCCTTCCTCACCGACGAGGTTGTCTGCCGGAACCTTGCAATCGTCGAACTGCACCTGCGCCGTCGGCTGTGACCTCCAGCCCATCTTGTCTTCGAGCGCGCCAAAGCTCAGCCCCTCTGTTCCGTCATCGACATAGAGCGTCGAGATACCCTTGGGCCCGTCTTCGCCCGTGCGGACCATGCAGACATAGGCATCGGAATAGCCGCCGCCCGAGATGAAAGCTTTGGTGCCGTTGACCACATAGCCTTCGTTCGTGCGTTCCGCGCGGGTCTTGAGTGCCGCCGCGTCAGAGCCTGAACCCGGTTCGGTCAGACAGTAAGAGAGGAATGTTTGGCAACTCAGCACATCTGCCATGACGCGCTCTTTCAGCGGTCCCCCCGCGAAGGCGTCGAGCATCCGCGCGCACATGTTGTGGATCGACAGAAACGCCGCGACCGACGGGCAAGCCATCGATAGCGCCTCGAAAACCAGGGTGGCATCCAGATGGCTGAGCCCCGCGCCACCGGCTTCTTCGCTAACGTAAAGACTGCCGAAACCCAGTTCGCCGGCCTTGGGCCAGAGATCCTTGGGGATCGTGCCGTCCGCTTCCCAGGTTCGGGCATGAGGGGCGATGTGCTGCTGACCAAAGGCATGGGCCATGTCAAAGATCGCTGTCTGCTCTTCGCTCAACGCGAAATCCATCCCTGCCTCCCTCGGAATTGAACGCTCATTAAATTGATCCGAATCAGTTTAGATTCGCAAGGCCAAACGCATCACGCGAATCACCGCATGGCAAAATGCTACAGTTTTATGACAGTCTTCGTCTGAATGGCGAAATCGGCGCTTAACTGTTAATCCAATCGCAACATAAATCGGACCTTTGGACGACTGGTTCGAACTTAGCGGCTAGAAAAAAAGGCGCAAAAATGGTAATTTGATGTTGTTAATTCGTGGGAGTGGTAGAGCGGAAGTGCGGACTTTGTCCGTTGCAAATTCATAGAATAAAGCCTTTTCAGAGCAGCCGGCGCCGCGTTTTTAGCGATCCATGCGCCGGCTGTTTGCTTTGGCATCCATGCGTGAACGAAGAATGAAATCGACCGCTTGCGGACCGGATCTGCCTTGTGATGATCTGAGAATTTGCGGCCGGGACTAGACCCGGCGCTGTGCGCGTCTGGCGGCCCAGCCGCCCAAGCCAAGTGCACCGAGCAGAAGCGGCAGCGAGGCCGGCACAGGCACCGCCGAAACCTCTGCACATTCCGGACTGTCGGTGTTGCAGCTGGCATAAAGCGTGAAGTGGCTCAGCTCTTTCGGCCGTCTGTTATTCCCGATGACAGGCGACATCCAGCTGCCGTTATCGGCCGATAGGACATAGGCGACATTCGACGCGCTCTGGACGCTATTATCGTTTCCGGCCTTAAAAAGAAGGAGAAACGCGAGGAAGTTGCCATAGACAGACGTATCGACTGCCCAGGTGCCCATCAGATAATCGGTTGAAGATATGATGTTGAGACCGCCATCGCTGCCGGACTTCACACGCCCCAGCTCAGCCCAATCAGATATGCCACCAATCGAATAGCTGTTCAGCCGCGCCTGATCGCTCGTACTGCTCGAAAAGTTGCCTGCGCCCGAGATCTCATAGCAAGCCGACGTGCCAGTGATTTTTGCTGCCGTCGGTGCCGTGCACCCCGCCACGCTCGCCGCCGAAACCGATGTACCAAACCCAACCGCCAAGAATGCCCCGGCCAAGAACCACTTCAAACTCATCTTTTCACCATTCATTCACCGCAGCACCAGCGCGGCATCCCCGTCCCTTAGCGTTCGAGATTATGTCAGAAGTGCCTGAGGCGGAAGCAAAACGGCAAGTTTTTGCCGCAAATATGTCAAAATTCAATCTGTGGTCGCGGGTTTGTTTCCTGCAACGGATCAACGGCGTTGAGATTGCAGGACTGACTTCTATCGGGGCGAGAGTTTCGATAGCAAAATGGAATCAGCCGCCGTGTTCGGAAGCCGCGATCGCCAGCAAAAAACCAGTTTGCTGCAGTAACGTGTGGCTTAGTCGACCGCTGCCAGCAGATCGTTCAGGCAGGTTTCGCGAACGCCCAGCAGCGCCAATGCCTGCGCCTCGTCCTGCTGCACGATGGGAACGACACCGTCGATCCCCTCCCATGCACGCATGGCGATCTGCGCCATCGCCAATGACATCTTGGTCGGTGCGTAATAGACCAACAGGGTTTGCGTACCCCTGCCCACAAAGGCCTCTGCCTTGCGCATTTGCAGTTCGAAAAGCTTGGGAAAGTCGTGCTCGACGCTCGTCAAGCCGGACAGATCGACAAGCTGTTTCTGGCCCGGCCGAAAGTCCGGGTGCTGGACGTATTCGCCAAAAACGCGAAACGTCTCTTCGACTATGGCGACGTCGTCATAGCGCACGTAAACCAAGCCGTGTGATTTCAATATTCTGAATTCAACTGCCATGTCACAAAATTTTCAAAGTGTTCGGAGTCCCGATATATCGTGGTCGATTGACCGGTCAAGTTAACGTTTAGTCTAGTTTGGTGAACTCTGATGGTCCGATCGACCATCGATCTGATCCGAGGTTGAATTCGTTCGATCCAAGGTTGAAATCTTGCTCCCCGACATTGGGCATGGCCAAGAAAAGATGCTTGGCTGGCGCCGCTCAGACAGAACTGCAGATCACGTCCTCGACCTTGGTCAACAGTTTCGAATTGTCAAATCTGTCGATGGCGGATTTGCGGGCTGCGGCCGTCATCGCCGATGTATCAGCGGCCAGCGCCTTACCGATCAGCTTGGTGAACCCCGCCGCATCATGTTCGTCGACCAGCCAGCCGTTGGTGCCATCTTCGACCGCTTCGGGGATGCCGGCATGGCGGGTCGAAATCACGACACAGCCTGATGCCAGCGCCTCCTGGATCGAAGTTGGCAACCCTTCGGTGTTGCCATCCGCCGCCGTAACAGAGTGCTGCAAGAAAATCTCGGACCGTGCCAGCACCGCACGCACCTCTTCATGGGGTAGGGCACCGGTGAATTCGACCCGGTCGCTACCGCCCATCTGGGTCACAAGTGTGCGTGCGGGCTCGAGCAGGGGACCGCTCCCGACAACCGTCAGATGGGCATCCGGCGCATCGCCAGCGGCTTCGAGAAAGGCGCGGATCGTCAGCAGCGGAGACTTCTTCTCGACCATCCGGCCGATCATGCAAAAGCTGCGGGGCCGTTTGTCGCCGGGTTGAAACCGCTCGACGTTGACGCCGGACGGCACGACGTGGCTGTTGACATGGGCGATGCCGTGCTGGGCGAGATTGTCGAGCAGGAACTGGCTAACAGCAAAGACACCGGTCAGCTTGGGGAACATGCGCCTGTAACCCCGGACACGGCTGCCTTGCTGCAAGGAATAGCTGGCATCGGCCCCGCGGAAGTAGCAAAAGCACGGGATATCAAGCAGTTCAGCGATATCGGCCATGCCCAGACATTCGGTGCCGAACTCGGCGAGCATGACCTCAACGTCCTGGTCCTTGAGAAACCGGATCAGGGCCTCGCGCCGTTCACCGACGGGGATGCGTGACGTGCCATAGGCCACACGGTTGAAGCCTTTGATCAGGGGCGTTGTTACAAGGTCGACCAAGCTCCGGTCGATCTGTCGCCGTGCATAGACGGCTTTGTCAAAGGGGTTTTCCTTGGTGCCCGCGTTGGCGATTACGCAGGTATTGCCGCCGAAGAGATGCTCGATATGCCGGTTCACCATGGTCTGACCCGGCTTGAAGTAATCGCCCGTCACAACGGCTGTACGCATGACCTGCCTCGAATTCTATTTTGGCGCGTTCGTATCGGTTCCGTCTGCCCCCCGCAAGGTCAGCCCGGTTGCACCTTGCAAAGCCGTCGTGATAGGCGGCGTCAGCTAACAAAACCGCACCATCAGGGGACAGTCAGCATGGGCCTACGGCGGCCATTTCGCAAACTCAGCGCCTATTTCGGCAACAAGCTGCGGGATCGCGGTGTGCGGGTCCCACGGTTCATGCTGATCCGGAAAGAACCGTTCCTGCGGGGCGTGGCGGACACCCTGACCAAGGATGATGTCGTGATCGACCTGGGCGCCCATATCGGCGCGGCCAGTGTCGAGTTCGCGCACAACGCTGCCAAGGTCTATGCGTTCGAGCCGCATCCCGAGATCTTCGAACAGCTTCGTCACGCGGTGCGCAACTATCCCAATATCGAGCCCATCAATGCGGCGATCTCGACCAAGGCAGGCAAGGCCAAGCTGTTCTTCGAGCCGCCCAAGGACAAGAAGCAATTCGAAGGATCAACGCTGATAGAGGGCAAGTCGAACGTCAGCTACGACAACGCCTTCGAGGTCGACACCGTGTCGCTGGCCGATTTCGTGCAGGGGCTGGGAAAGCGGGTGCGGATGATCAAGATGGATATCGAGGGCGCGGAGTACCGCGTGATATCGGGCTTGCTTGAAACCGAAGCGGTGCATCTGATCGACAAGATCTGGGTCGAACCGCACGAAGACCGCATTCCGGAACTCAAGGCCGAGCGGGCGGCTGTAGAAAAGCGCATCGCCGAACTGGATCTGACCGACAAGTTCGATTTCAACTGGCCCTAGTCGCAACGCCGTTGGGGCCGCTGCCGGATCATCTCCGGGCGGCCTGATTGGCGTTTTTGAGGATTGTCCTGAAACGGCGGCCGCCAAATGCGGATCGGCTGCACCGGGATGCTGATCCCGGCCTTGCGAGGCGTCGCCCTCGCCATCCTGCAGGATCACGGGCCCTCGCAAGGGAATGATCCAGTCTTTCAGGTGGTTAACCGGGCGGGGTTATGCCGCCGCCCGGGTTAAGGTCGGATGATCGCACCGCGCGCTGGAGTTTTCACTCCATCACGGGAATGCTGAATTCGCCGCCTTCCTTGATGCCCGACGGCCAACGCGCTGTGACCGTCTTGGTTCGGGTGTAGAACTTGAACGCATCCGGCCCGTGCTGGTTGAGATCGCCAAAGACCGATTTCTTCCACCCTCCGAACGTGTGGTAGGCCAGTGGCACGGGGATCGGCACATTAACCCCCACCATCCCGATATTGATGCGGTTGGCGAAGTCGCGTGCGGTGTCGCCATCACGGGTAAAGATCGCGGTGCCGTTGCCGTATTCATGGTCCATCGCAAGGCCAATGGCCTCTTCGTAGGTTTGCGCACGGACGGTGGTCAGGACCGGACCAAAGATCTCGGTCTTGTAGATGTCCATGTCTTTCGTGGCGTGGTCAAAAAGATGCGGGCCCACAAAGAAGCCGTCCTCATATCCCTGCAATTTGAAGTCACGCCCGTCCACGACCAGCGTGGCGCCCTGATCGATGCCGGTTTGAACCAGCCGTTCGATATTTGCCTTGGCGGCACCGGTCACGACGGGGCCATAATCAACGTCATTGCCCGCGGTGTAGGGGCCGACCTTCAGCTTTTCGATGCGCGGCACCAGTTTGTCGATCAGCCGGTCGGCGGTTTCGTCACCGACGGGGACAGCGACCGAGATAGCCATGCAGCGTTCACCCGCCGCACCATAGCCCGCGCCGACCAGCGCGTCGGCGGCCTGATCCATGTCAGCATCGGGCATGACGATCATGTGGTTCTTGGCCCCGCCGAAGCACTGCACGCGTTTGCCGTTCGCGCAGCCGGTTGAATAGATGTACTCGGCAATTGGCGTCGATCCGACAAAGCCGATCGACTGGACAACGGGATGATGCAGCAGGGCATCGACCGCTTCCTTGTCGCCGTTGACGACTTGCAGCACCCCCTTTGGCAGGCCCGCTTCCTCTATCAGTTCGGCCAGCATCAACGGCACCGACGGGTCGCGTTCGGATGGCTTGAGGATGAAGGCGTTGCCGCAGGCAATGGCGGGGGCGAACATCCACATCGGGATCATTGCGGGGAAGTTGAAGGGCGTGATGCCCGCGGTGACCCCCAGGGGCTGGCGCATCGAATACATGTCGATACCAGGGCCCGCGCTGTCGGTGAATTCGCCTTTGAGCAAGTGGGGCGCGCCGATGCAGTATTCGACAACCTCAAGGCCCCGCTGCACATCGCCCGCCGCGTCGGGCAGGGTCTTGCCATGCTCACGGCTGAGCGCCTCGGCCAGTTTGTCCATGTCACGGTTCAGCAGGTCGACGAACTTCATCAGAACCCGGGCGCGGCGCTGCGGGTTGGTTGCGGCCCAGGTGGGTTGGGCGGCGGCGGCGATTTCGATGGCTTTTTTGACCTCATCGGTCGAAGCCAGCGGAACCTTGGCCTGCACTTCACCCGTTGCCGGGTTCATCACGTCGGCAAAGCGGCCAGCAGTGCCTTTGACATGTTCACCGTTCAGATAGTGGCTTAGCTCTTGCATTCCGCATCCTCCCTCAAGCGCCATGCCCGGCGCACGACTTGCATTTGCGCGCACCTTAGCCATGCCCGTAGGCGGGGAAAAGCCGCAAAGGACGCATTCGCTTCAAAGGGGAATGAGGTCGCCCGATCGCACGCTTGACAGGTGAGGCGATCGGGGTGACCCTTGCATACCGCTGCCAACCGGCATGAAGGAGGAGGCCACCATGCTTGTGCATCAGATCCTGAAATCAAAGTCCGACGACGCGGTCGTAACCGTGCAACCGGGCACGCCCGTAAGCGAGGCCATAAAGGTTCTTGCCGAACGGAGCATCGGGACGGTCGTGGTATCCGGCGACGGGCTACAGGCGCAGGGCATCCTGTCCGAACGCGATGTCGTCAAGGCGCTGGCAAAGCGCGGGGGCACAGTTCTGACGGACCCGGTTGATACCTACATGACCAGCAAGCTCGAGACCTGCAGCCGCAACGAGGCCGCCGACAGCGTATTGCAACGCATGACCAACGGACGGTTCCGCCATATGCCGGTGATCGAAGACGGGCACATGGTTGGACTCATAACCCTGGGTGACGTGGTCAAAGCCCGCCTGACCGAGCTGGCCATGGAGAAAGACGCGCTCGAAGGGATGATCATGGGGCACTGACCCCACCGTCTTGCAATCCACATCGCAAAATGTTTGCTTCCAACGCAAAGACTTGACGACGGAGCGGCGCCATGCGGATTGGCCTTTACCCCGGAACTTTCGATCCGATCACCCTGGGCCATATAGACATCATTCGCCGTGCTGGCGCGATGGTCGACAAGCTGGTCATCGGCGTCGCCATCAACAGGGACAAAGGCCCGCTCTTTGATCTTGAGGAACGGGTCGCGCTGATCGAGGCTGAGTGCGTCACCCTAAGTGAGCAGACGGGGACCGAGATCGTCGCCCATCCGTTCGAGAACCTGCTGATCGACTGCGCCCGCGACGTGGGCGCCCAGATCATCATCCGCGGCCTGCGCGCCGTTGCTGACTTTGAATACGAGTTCCAGATGGTCGGGATGAACCGCGCCCTCGATGACAGTATCGAAACCGTTTTCCTGATGGCCGAGGCGCGCCACCAGGCCATCGCCTCGAAGCTGGTCAAGGAAATCGCCCGTCTTGGCGGGGATGTGTCGCGGTTCGTGACGCCGGAGGTCAAGGCCGCGCTCGACAGCCGGTTCGAGTTGGGGTGATGGCGGACAATTGGCCGCTGATCCTGAGTGAAGAAGACGCGACGCCGACCCAAATCTATGCCGGATCTTTGGCGCTTTCTCGCTTTGTTACTGCGCTTGAAAAGCGTGGGGTGACCTATCAGGCCCTTCCTACCGAGTTGCTCCACGTCGCGGCCTATGACACGGCTTGCGGCGGGTTGCGGTCGAATGGTTCAAGGACCAGCTTGCGCAATCTTGTGGTTCTGGAAGGGGTCGATTTCACGCGCGAATTTCTCTGGGCGGCCGATGCTGGTTCAAAGCACTTTGGGCTCAACTGGAACAAAAGCCCCTTTGTGGCAGAGCTTGAATGGCTGGATCTTGCGGGCAAGGTCGCCGCGACCCTGTTGGACGATTACGACCAGCCCCTGCATCTTCTCGAAGGGGTGAACCAATTGTTCTTCAAGAACCTGCTGGCCACCAAGCACTGGCGCGAGACGTTTCTCGCATCGCTTCCAGAGGCGATGGCAGGCCAAATTTCGGGCATGGACCAGCAAAGCTTTGACAAGCACTATGCCCCGACATTCGCGTATGTCTTCGGTCATCCCCGCCTGCAAATCGTCCCGAAAGAGAGGTTCGAGCAGGCAATGGATGACTGCGCCAAGGCTCTTCGAGGGACCAAGACGACGGGCTTTTGGTCTGCCCTGACCAGGCGCGTTCAGTAAGCCCTGATCAGAGGTGCTTGCCCATCTCGACCGCCGTATCGAGCATGCGGTTGGAGAACCCCCATTCATTGTCATACCAGCTGAGGACCCGGCACATCGTACCGTCCATCACCTTGGTCTGATCGGTGGCTAAAATTGATGAATGGGGGTCGTGGTTGAAATCCATCGAAACCAGCTTGTCATCGGTGACGCCGAGAATGCCGTTCAGGGGGCCGTTTGCCGCCGCCGTGATCGCTGCGTTGATCTCGTCCGCGCTGGTGTCACGGTTTGCTTCAAAAGTCAGGTCGACCACGGACACGTTCGGGGTGGGGACCCGGATCGCCACGCCGTCGAGCTTGCCGTTGAGTTCCGGCATGACAAGACCCACGGCCTTGGCTGCGCCCGTCGAGGTCGGGATCATGTTCATGCCCGCGGCGCGTGCGCGGTAAAGATCCTTGTGCATCGTGTCGAGCGTTGGCTGGTCGCCGGTATATGAGTGGATCGTAGTCATGAAGCCGCGCTTGAGCCCCACAGTGTCATGCAGAACCTTCGCCACTGGCGTCAGGCAGTTCGTCGTGCACGACGCGTTCGACACAATCAGATCATCCGATGTCAGGGACTGGTGGTTGACGCCATAGACGATGGTCTTGTCGGCATCCTTACCAGGGGCCGAGATCAGGACGCGGCTGGCGCCGTTTTCCAGATGCGCCTGGCAGGCCTCTTTCGACGTGAAGATGCCGGTGCATTCCAGAACGATATCCACGTGGCTCCATGGCAGGTCGGCGGGGTTGCGGATGGCCGTGACATCCATCGGGCCACGGCCCACGTCGATGGTGTCGCCTGCAACGGTCACTTCACCGGGGAACCGACCATGGACGGAATCAAAGCGCATAAGATGCGCGTTCGTCTCCACCGGGCCCAGATCGTTGATTGCCACCACCTCGATATCGGTCCGGCCCGATTCGATCAGCGCCCGCAGAACGTTTCGCCCGATGCGGCCAAAGCCGTTGATCGCCACTTTGACAGTCATGATATCCCCCGCTGATCAATGCTCGTTACCGCTAACACCACAAGTGGGCGAAGCAGTCAACCTTGGTCGATCAAAGCGTGAAGCGGGCGACTTTTCAACTGCGGGTTAACGCCAGAAGGCGACCCATTCGATCAGCTCTGCCATTTTGCGGCCGATAAAGATGGTGTTGCCCCAGTCATAAAGCAGCGCATCGGCGCCAACAGCGACGACGATTAAGGCAGCCAGGTAAATCGCAATTTGGTTGGTCATAACATCCACACGGGCACGTAGGTTCTCCCTCATGCCATCCGGATGCGGCGCGCGCAAGCTCAGTTCAGACGACCCATTGCAACCGCAACATCCGCCATCCGAACGGAAAACGCCCATTCGTTGTCATACCAGGCCAGCACCCGAACCATGCGGTCGCCCACGACCTTGGTCTGGTCAGGGGCAAAGATCGATGAATGTTCGGTGTGGTTGAAATCGACCGACACCTTGAGTTCAGGGTCATAGGCCAGCACGTGGCCGATCTCGGTCTTGGTGGCATCGGCAACGATGGCGTTGACCTCCTCGACCGTCACGTCGCGCCCCGCTTCGAAGGTCAGATCGACCGCCGACACATTGGGGGTAGGGACCCGGATCGCGCTGCCGTCGAGCTTGCCCGCAAGCTGGGGCAGCACCTGACCAAGCGCCTTGGCGGCGCCGGTCGAGGTCGGTATCATCGACATCGATGCAGCCCGTGCGCGATAAAAATCCTTGTGGCGGCGGTCAAGCGTCGGTTGGTCGCCGGTATAGGAATGGATCGTAGTCATCACGCCGCGTACGATCCCGATCCCGTCGTCCAGCACCTTGGCAAGTGGGGCAAGGCAATTCGTGGTGCAGGATCCGTTTGACACCATGCGGTCGCGCGCCTCAAGCGCATCATGGTTCACACCATAGACGACGGTGCGGTCGACATTCTTGCCCGGCGCGCTCAGCAGGACCTTGCCCGCACCGCGATCAAGGTGGGTCTTGGCCTTGAGACCGTCATTGAACTTGCCGGTGCATTCCAGAACGACATCGCAGCCTTCCCAATCAAGGTCTTCCAATTCATATGTCGATTGCACCCGGATCGGGCCGCGCCCAAGGTCGATGGCATCGCCGTCGATATGAACCGTGCCGGGAAAGGCGCCGTGAACGCTGTCATAGCGGATCAGGTGGGCCGCGCTTTCGATGGGTCCCGTCGCGTTCATCTTGATGACTTCGATATCGTTACGCAGGCTCGCCGCGATATGGGCCAGCGTGCAGCGCCCGATGCGTCCGAATCCGTTGATCCCCACCTTAATCGTCATACCCAAATCCCATTTTTGCAGTGCAGCAATGCGCTCCGTATACAAAGGGATTCACTGTCAGGAAACCTTTGAAAACAGAGTGTTAGCGATAAACCCCTATGTTAGCGCCCGCAGTGACACTTTGTCTTTTGATGGAAAGCTGCTAGCTCTCGCGCGGGCAGAAACAAAAGGTAGGCTCATGAGTGGATTGTTGGCATTGCTGGACGATGTGGCGTCTATCGCCAAGGTTGCAGCGACCAGTATCGACGATGTCGCAGCACAGGCGGTCAAGGCCGGTTCCAAGGCAGCCGGGGCGGTCATCGACGACGCGGCCGTCACTCCAAAATACGTCCACGGATTCTCGGCCGACCGAGAGTTGCCGATCATCTGGCGCATCGCCAAGGGATCGCTCTGGAACAAGCTGGTGATCCTGTTGCCCATTGGGCTGCTGCTGTCATCCTTCGCGCCGTGGGCCATCCCGCCACTTCTGATGCTGGGCGGGGCCTATTTGTGTTTCGAAGGGGCCGAAAAGGTTGCTCATGCCATGGGATGGGGTGGCCACGGGCATGAGGATTATCCGCACAAGGAAGAGACCGTTGAAGACCCGGCCCATCTGGAAGAGGAAAAGGCCAAGGGTGCCATCAAGACCGATTTCATCCTGTCTGCCGAGATCATGACCATCGCACTGGCTGCAATTCCGCCCAGCAACATCTGGATGGAGGCCGCGACGCTGGCCACCGTAGGGGTTATGATCACCGTCGCGGTTTATGGGTCCGTGGCGGTCATCGTAAAGGCCGATGACGTGGGGCTGCACATGGCTCAGAATGGCGGGCTGGGCCTGACCAGGTCGCTGGGGCGGGGGATCGTCAAGGTGATGCCCGGTTTCATGAAGACCCTGACGATCGTCGGAACCGCGGCCATGCTGTGGGTCGGCGGTTCGATCATTGTCCATGGCCTTGAACAGATGGGCTATGGCTGGCTCGAACACGCGATTCACGATGCCGCGCATGCAATTGGGCAAGGGCAGGCGGCAGTCGAATGGTTTGCCAAGGCGACCATCGATGGGATCCTTGGTCTGGCACTGGGCTTTTTGCTGATCCCGCTGGGTGAAAAGGTCATCACCCCGATGTGGCGAATGGCGTTTGTTCGCTGACGAAACCATGCGCTAGCGCATTGCGCTAGGCGAGTTCTACCTTTTGGTGTAGCTTGCTTTCAGTACGTTTGCGTACTGATACAAACATCCTTTATTACCCATTGAATTATTTGGAGAATTGCTTTGTCATCCCCATCACAGCTTTATCGCCTGAAATCCGATCTGCAAAAGGTCGATGGCGTCATTCAATCCGTCGAAGACGGTGTCGGCAGCTTTCGCAACGCGCTGAGCGATATCGACAAGGTGCTGGGCTATCCCAAGGATATCGAGAACGACATCGACAAGCTGCGCAAGATCCTCGCAGCCCTTTATGACGTAACCGAGATCTGTTCAATCCTGCCCGAAGTCGGCACCGCCTGTGGTGAAATGGCGAAGGTGCTGAAGCGCATTGCCGTGTCGCCCAAACCACCCGGCGGTCTGCTGGGCGAGATGAAGAACACCCTGCACGAGATCGACAAGCCCATCGAGGCGTTGCGCAAGGAACTGGGGCAGATCAAGAAGCCTGTCGATGATGCATGGTCTGCGCTGGACAACATCCGCCTCGACATCGCGCGGTTCCAGATCGGGGTTGATACGCTGATCGAGGAACATGGGGACAAGCCTCCCAAAGGGGTGGAAGACTGCGCAAAGGCGCTGAGCGATATCCTCGAGCAAGGGCTCGGCGCACTGAACCACGCGGAAAACCTAGTAACGGGCCAGCTGAATGACGTCATTCATTCGGTGAACGAGATCGAGGACGTGCTGAACAATCTCGACAGCGTCAAACATGGGATGGAGGGCGTTTTGGACAAGGTCAGCGGAGCAGCCTTCAACGAGATGAAAGGCGCGCTCGACAAGATGCGGGCGAAGGTTGATGAATTAAAGCATTTGGCCAAGTGGCTTTTCAACAAACTGGTGAAAAAGATGGGTGTGAACGTTGGTAAGCTCGAGCGCGGGCTCGCCAAGGCCGAAGGCAAGATCGAGGGCGCCATTACGAAGGCGGTCAACGATGTCCTGTCGAAGGCCAAGAATGCCGTGATCAGCGAGTTGGAAAAGATCCCCGGCGTTAAAGAGCTGGAAGGGCAGGTTGCGACGCTGGAGCAGGCCGCGATCCAGTTGCGGGACAAGATCGAGAACGAGCTTGGTTCGGCCTGCGCCAAAACGCTAGGCGGGGACTAAAGCCCTCCGACCGGCAGATGCGTCTCTTCTTCACGTCATGAGGGTGTCGTGAAGTCCGTGCAAAAGCGCGGAAAAAGGAGACGACGATGAAGACTTACCACGCGGTTCTCATGCACGGCGCACGTGGTGGCGAGGGGCGCTACGATTTCGAGGGCGACGACGATCTGCTGGACAGATCACCCGTAAAGGTGATGCGCGCCTGCATGGATGCGATCGAAGAGCGGCCCGACATCAATCATCTTG
The DNA here is from genome assembly GCA_038521825.1 of Pseudomonadota bacterium. Classification (GTDB taxonomy): domain Bacteria; phylum Pseudomonadota; class Alphaproteobacteria; order Rhodobacterales; family Rhodobacteraceae; genus JBCBKL01. The sequence goes on from JBCBKL010000005.1 coordinate 46,351, forward strand.
ACTACGTCATCAATGCGGCGATGAAGAACGACGAATACCGCGTCGTGACCGTTCTGGGCGACATCGCGTTTTCCGAGGAAAACCACCAGCCTTTTGTCTGCATGATCTCGGAACCGGCCTAACCCCGCGGATGGCCCGGTTGCTTTGACAACCGGGCGCGCGATGTAGGATCAGAGCAGCGATTTGACCTTTTGGGCTACCGCCTCGGGCGTGATCCCGAACTCGCGGAAGAGCACGTCCGCCGGTGCCGACGCCCCGAAATCGTGCATGCCGACAAAGCCCGCCTTTTCGCGCTTGCCGCGTTCACCGAACAACCAACGATCCCAGCCGAAACGAATGCCGGCCTCGACCGCGACGCGGACAGGGCCACCGGGCAGCACGCGGCGGCGATAGGCTTCGTCCTGTTCTTCGAAGAGCTCCCAGCAGGGCATCGACACGACACGCGTACCGATCCCTTCGGCCTGCAGCAGATCGCGCGCAGCCATGGCAACCGATACTTCCGATCCGGTGGCCATCAGCAGGGCCTGCCGTTTGCCTTCGGCGTCAGCCAGAACATAGGCCCCCTGCGCCGTCAGGTTCTTGGTTTTGTGCTCGGTCCGGACCGTAGGCACACCCTGCCGCGTGAGCGACAGAACGGATGGGCTGTTGGTGGAGGAAAGCGCAAGCTCCCATGCCTCGGCGGTTTCGATGGTGTCGCAGGGGCGGAATACATGTGTGTTCGGCGTTGCTCGCGAAATGGCCAGGTGTTCGACCGGTTGGTGTGTTGGACCATCTTCGCCCAGCCCGATTGAATCGTGCGTCATCACGAACACCGTCGGGATCCTCATCAACGCCGCAAGCCGCATGGCCGGGCGGGCATAGTCGGTGAAGGCCATGAAGGTTCCGCCATAGGGGCGCAGGCCGCCGTGCAGCGCCATCCCGTTCATGGCCGCCGCCATCCCGTGTTCGCGGATGCCCCAATAGACATACCGCCCCCCACGATTGTCGGTGTCAAAGACGCCCAAGTCGCTGGTCAATGTGTTGTTCGAGCCGGTGAGGTCCGCCGATCCGCCAACCGTTTCGGGCATGACCGGATTGACCGCCTCCAGCACTTTCTGGCTGCTCGCCCTTGTGGCGAGCTTTGGCGCGTCTTCCGACATCTGTTTCTTGAGGGCCTTGATAGTCGCGCTCAGCTTTTTCGGTATTTCAAGGGCAAAGGCTCGTTCGAACTGGGTGCGCTTTGATTGCGAAATGCCGGCAAGCCGCGCCCGCCATGCTTCGTGCTCGGACTGACCGCGCGCGCCAATCGCTTCCCATGCCGATTTGACTTCCGCGGGGATCTCGAAGGGGCCGTAGGGCCAGCCATAAGCGTGCTTTGCGGCGGCAAGTTGATCGGCATCGGTCAATGCGCCGTGGCCCTTGGACGTGTCCTGGGCCGCGTGGCCCAGGGCGATATGCGTCTTGCACGCGATCATCTTGGGTTTGTTGCCCTTCTTGGCCTTGGTCAGCGCCTCGTCGATTGCAGCGGGATCATGCCCGTCGATCTCGATCACCTCCCAACCGGCGGATTTGAACCGCATCACCTGATCGGTCCGGTCAGCCAGATCGACAGTGCCGTCGATGGTGATGTTGTTGTTGTCCCAAAGCACGATCAGCTTCGACAGTTGATGGCGGCCGGCGAGCGTGATCGCCTCCTGGCTGACGCCTTCCATGAGACACCCGTCGCCCGCGATCACGTAAGTGTGGTGGTCGATGATCTTTTTGCCGTACTGGGCGCGCAGGATTTCCTCTGCCATGGCGAAGCCGACGGAATTGGCGATGCCCTGACCCAAGGGGCCGGTTGTCGTCTCGATCCCCGTGGCGTGGCCGTATTCCGGGTGGCCCGCGGTGATCGATCCCCACTGGCGGAAATTCTTGATCTGATCAAGCGTCATGTCGCTGTAGCCCGTCAGATAGAGCAGCGAATAGAGCAGCATGGAGCCGTGCCCGGCCGACAGAATGAACCGGTCCCGATCAGGCCAGTTTGGTGCGGTCGGGTCGAACTTGAGATGCTTTTCAAACAGCACCGTCGCCACGTCAGCCATGCCCATGGGCATCCCTGAATGACCCGAATTCGCCGCGGCCACGGCGTCCAGGGTCAGCGCCCGGATGGCTGCGGCCTTGGACCAGTGATCGGGATGGGCGGTGCGAAAGGCGGAAAGGTCCACGGGGCAGTATCCTCTGGCTGACGAGATGTGCTGATGTCGCTGAATATCAGGGGCGCGTTAAAGTGCAAGCAGGCCGATTGGCCTTCGGTTCGCACATTAATGCCGCCCGCCAACCCTTTGAAGGCAAAGGGGGCGCAATTTCAAGTTTCATTGGGTAGACTCGATCGCAACCAGACCAGGGGGCGATTCGGTCATCGCGGGTCAGGGTAATATCACAAGGGGCGGCCAAGCTCTGATGCGGGACGAGGGGTTGCATGAGCGACATTGAAGATCACGAAAAGCGGCTGACGGCGGCGCTGGAACGTATTTCCTCCAGCCTCGACAAGCTGGACGCGGACGGATCGGGCGAGGCCGCTGCGCTGAAAACCGAACTGGACGAGGAAAAGCTTGCCAATGCACAGCTGCAGGAACGTCTGAAAACCCTCACGGCGCGGCAGGCCGCGGCGGACGAGGCGGCGGCAGATAAGGCGACGCAATTGGATCTTGAGCTGCAGCGCCTGCGTCAGGCCAACTCCGAACTGCGGGCGTCGAACACCGCCCTGCGCGAGGCCAATGCAAAAGGCGTGGGCGAACCCCATCTGATCAACAAGGCCATGCTGGCCGAGCTGGAAGCGCTCCGCGCGGCCCGCGCTGCCGAAATCGCCGAAGCCGAAAGCATCATCGGAGCGCTCACCCCCCTGCTCGACGAGGCGGGCGCGGTCAAGGAAGAGGACGAAACGGATGCCTGAAGTGACGATCACGATCGGCGGCCGGGATTTCGAGGTCGCCTGCCAGGAGGGCGAAGAACAATATCTGCAAACGGCGGCCAAGATGCTGGACGACGAAGCCAAGGTGCTGGCCGAACAGGTCGGGCGCATGCCGGAAGCACGGATGCTGCTGATGGCGGGCCTGATGCTGGCAGACAAGACCGCGAGCGTCGAAGACAAGATCGCTGGCGTGCAGGCCCAGCTGGCCGAGCGCGAGGCCGAGCTGGAAGGGCTGCGCAACGCCGCCCCCGCAGCCGAGCGTGTCGAGGTTCCGGTGGTTCCGCAGGCGGTGACCGAGACGATGGCCGAACTGGCCGCGCGCGCCGAAGCCATCGCAGCCGAGATTGAGGAACGATCCGGGAAATAGAGCGGGTCAGGTGTTCAGCGCCAGATGACTCTGACAGTCAAGTTGTCGTCTGATCCCGAAAGCGCGCCGTTGTGAAGAGCGGCCCCAAAAAGCCCACATTGGCTGTTGATGCGCCTTGCGCTCAGACATGCTTGTCAGGGTCCGACCAAACCGTATCAAAACGAGTGCGCGTTATCCCCGGGGTTTCTGGCACGGGATTTGGCAGGGATTTCGGTTGGGCTGTCACGCGTGACAAAAACCACCGTTTCTGGCCAAACAGTTTTGTCAGGGGGTTATTGACACGAAACACAGCGAGACCTTCACGCAAAGCGGTGCGAGTGCTATCCTAGCATTTTACGGTGTCGCGCCCGACCACCACTCTTAGGAGATTTTTATGCGAAAGCTATTTCTGATTATTGCAGGCGTTTTTCTTGGTTCATCCGCGTACGCGCAATCTTTTGACTGCGGCCAAATGGACTCAAACATCTCAACGGGATCATACGAGTTTTCTTATAAGTCTTGGAGCTGGCCTCAGGACGGGAGACATCGGCTTTGCCACTGCGTTCGCAACTCTTCAAACCGAGGATTGTTTGCTGAATGGGAAACAACTTCTCTTAAAGGATTTGTACGTCCAGGCGGTTCAAGCTACGTAATGACAACGCATGGTGAACCAAAGTTCACTTCGAGCAAGAACAACCTTTGGTACGGTGCAAGGCCCACTAGCGTGGAGGCCGATACGCTCAGCTATGATGAGTCTATTGTCTTGAGTGCCGGTAGCTATGATCCGCTTGAAACGATCTCGCTTACGAGCGCCCCGTTGAGCCTAGCAAACAAGTTTCAAAACTTGGGTCAAATGCGAGAGGCGGTCGAGAGCTACCCAGAAATCTTAGAAGATGTAGCCATGGAGTTTACCTCGTCCGTTGATCCGGAAACGGGGCTTGTGGAGCACAGATGCGCCTATCAAGTTTCTGGTGAACACTGGGACTCAGCTTACTTGATTGGCTTTAAAGACATAACGATGAACAGGATCATGTTCGGGCATGACGAGCCCATACTGATCAAGGGTGGTATTCCTTCGGGTATTGAGGAGACAGATGAGCGTTCAGTTTCGGTTGGAAGAAGTTCATTCGCATTCGAGGCGACGTCAGAAGGTAGCTTGAGTGAGGAGCCAGTTACGAACACTTCATTGATATTCTATGCGCCAACAGGTTTCGCCATAGCCGAGATGCCCGTGCAGTTTTACTCGACCGAGTGATATGGAGTTACCAGATCCCAAAAAGTGGTTCCTGACCGGCTTCGCAGCCTTGGTTGCACCCTGGCAAGACCAAATTTCGACTATTGATTTAATAAGTGCCTACTACCAACCAACTGTTCAGGTAGTGGCTGCACTATCAGGTGTTCTGATAGGTACGGCTGCACTGTCCGCCTATCAACGTCACGCAAAGCAAAGGAACCGAGACCGCCTACTGAGAAGTACAATGTTGCTTGTTGTCGTTCTTGCTGTTTGCCTCACTTTATCGTTCATCGTTGGTTCAGTTTGGCAGCCCGCTGAAACAGGAACAATCGCGCTACGCGTGCTCTGGCCATTGCTATATGTCTTGCTGAACTCGGCACTTGCAGTATGTATCGCGCTGACTCTTTTGGTGTTTTGGAAGGCCAAATAGCGTCAAAACTCATAGGTTTCTGTCACCGGCAAAAAGGACCGTTTCTGACACATCGTTTTTTTGCAGCAGGCTTCTGACAGGTATCGTATGACGCCAGCTCTAGCAGGGCAGTTTCCACGGTTGATGAAAATGTCGCGCATATGCGCGCTCAAAAAGCGGGCGGGCCAAAAGTAAACGGGCACGGAGCCCACATTTGCCTGAGGGATGTGTAGCCTGTTCCGCGATGTCGATCAGCAGGGCTGAATGTTCTGGAAAAGCAGAATTGGCTATCTGCAAGCAGGGCTGGTCCCGCCGAGAGGGTTTCTTTAACACCGGCGTAGCAGAAGTGGTCTCGAAATTTGTCGAGCGCCGATTTCGGGCCGTCTCCAGCGCGTCTTGCCGTCGAATAGATCAGTGCCCGAATACGCCCTCTATTGGCAACGAACGTACGCTGCGCCCCATCGATCGTCGTAACGAGCGCGACATGGCCGTCCCGAACCGGTCTCAACAGATCGCTTATGAGGTGACCAAGGCATCTTCGCTTACATCGTCACGAACCTGCTTTCGCATCTGTGCGACATGCCTCTGCCAATCGGCGCCATAGATGTCGAAGAACGGATAATGCTGGTCAAAGAACGCAAGCAGCGCCTCGAAATCGGCCAGCGGGGTGTCAGACCCGAACCGCCTCGAACTTGGCCCAAGCCTCTTCGAGCTTGGCGATGTCAAAGCCCGGTGCGCGGGCCGGTCCAAGGACGATCTCCTCGCGCACAAAAACTGTCTCGATCGCGGATTTAAGGTCTGAACGGACGTCAGGAGGGATGACCAAAGCGCCGTGGCGGTCGGCATGGATCAGCTCCCCCTGCGCGACGCGCATGCCGAAGATGTTTACCGGCGTGCCGATCTCGACACAGTGCACGTAGCCGTGGCTTGGCCCGATCGCCCCAGCCAGCACCGGAAAACCGTCATCGAGTACGTCAAGATCGCGCATGACGCCGTTGGTCACGGCTCCGGCAAGGCCCAGCCCCTTGTGAACAGCCACATGCACCTCGCCCCACCAGCCGGCGATGCAATTTGGAAAATCCACATCTTCGACCACCGCGGCGGCCGGGCCGCTACCAGCGGCCATAGACCGGAAATACTCCAACCGACGGGCGCGGATCACTTCTGGTGCTTCGGTCGGTGGCGCGAGGCCGGCAATCTTGGCGGTTCGGGCAAACCCCACGATGGCAGGGTCGCCGGGACGCGAGTGTTGCATTGTGCCGCGGGTAAAGCGATTGAAGCCGCGCTTGCCTTGGGCAATCTCAATGGCGTTGCATACGGTCGGTGTGTCAACCTTGCGCAGCAGCTCCAGAAGGTCGTTGGGGATCAGTGGGTCAGCCATGCTTGCAGCGCCTCATTCGTGCGATTGGGTTGTTCGAGCGTCGGCAAATGGCCAGCGCAGGGGATGACAACAAGTTCGGATTCCGGGATCAGATCGTGCATCAGCTCATGCCGTTCTACAGGGCACAGTCGGTCCTCTTGGCCACAAAGAACCAGCGCCGGAACGGTCACGCCGCGAAGTGTGTCGGATTGGTCCGGCCGGGTCTGAACCGCTTGGGATTGCATCGCAAACACCTCAGGTCCCAGGGCGTTCGCCATTTGCATGCACAGATCGAGGATGTCTTGCTTGGCCGGACCGTCGGCCAGATAGTTCGGCTTCATCTCGTCGCGCATCACTTCATCCAAGGCACCGCGCCTCACCTTCTCGACCTGAGCCTCGCGGATTGGAGCCTTATCTGGCGGATCGGGCAGGGGGTTCGTATCCAAAAGTGCCACGCGCGATACCCGTTCCGGCGCTTGTCGGATGATCTGCATCGCAACAATCCCGCCCAGAGAGAGCCCCGCGAGAGCAAATCTTGGCGGCGCTGTCGCAAGCACAGCTTGCGCCAAACCCGCCATGGAGGATGAACCCTTGGGCACAACGACCGTCACCGGTCTTTTGGACGAAAAGGCAGCCACTTGCAGCTGAAAAAGCCGTTCATCGCACATCATGCCAGGTATCAGAACGAGCGGCTCGGTCATCAGCTGAGTGGCATCGTCTTTCCGGCGGGGTCGTCGGTGCCGCGGACGCGGTACATGCTGGCCTCACCCGTCATGATCGGCTGAAGCGCTCGGGGCAGTCCCGCGGGCAGAAGACAAGTGTCGCCCGGGTTCAGCGTCGCCGAGCCTTCGTCCCAACTCAACCGCCAGTGACCGCGCACGGGCATGAGCACCTCTGGTTGATCGCAAATGTACGCGTGGTCTGGGATCGAACCGCGCCGGATGAAGTCCACCTCAAAGCCCGGTCGGTCGCGCAGCTTCGCATCCGGGCCGATCACCCGGGCGGGCTGATGATCAGCCAGAGCCACAAGGTCGAGATAGCGCGCCACGTAATGTGGTACGACATCGAGGGTCGTGGGCTCACCGCGCTTGGCAAGCTCCGCCTCAGACATCAGGGGCATCGGTGCCACACCTTCGGGCATCGGCTCGTCCTTCTTGCTGTCATAGAGCTTGCCATTGTCGCCGAGAACCAGCCCATGCGCCGCGGCCTCTTCGATCACCTGTGGCGCCCAGTTCACCCCTCCGCCCGCGTCGTCGCCACCCAGAACGGCCATGATCATTCCGTAATCGGTGCCGACATTCTCGAACCCGCGGAAGATACCGGTCGGGATATTGAATATGTCGCCTTCCTCCAAAATCACCTCGCCCGCATCGCCCCAGCGACCCCAGAAGAACCGCCACCGGCCCTTGAGCACAAAGAAAACCTCTGCGGTGTTGTGGTCATGCAGAGAGTTGCGGCATTTTGGCGGCTGCCCCGCCGCGCCGATGTTGAAGCCCGGCGTGTCGCGGATATGGACGTGCTGGTCGGGACTTTCAGAAACCCCGCCGCCGATGATCGTGAAGTTCTCTTTCAGGTCCGAGCCCGGAGTGTGGGCGTCGATGAACGCCGTTTTGCAGGGTATCAGATCGCCATAGCGGACGATGCGTTGTTCCATCTCTTGTGGGGTCATGTCAGGCTCCATTGGTGATCGGGGAGGCATGGTTTTGGTGCCAGCCAGCGGGCAGGCGGGCTGTGCCGCGCACGATCAGCTGGCCGGGCATCTCTACCTGCTCGGGTGGGCGGTCGCGGTCGCGTATCTCTTCCAGAAGTATGCTGACGGTTCGGTCGATCATCTGCCCGATGGGCTGGCGGATCGTGGTCAGGTCAAAGCTCTTCCAACTGGCCATTGGTGCGTCGTCGTAACCGATTACCGAAACGTCTTCGGGCACGCGCAGGCCGAGCTCTTCTTTAAGTACCTCGAGCACCCCAAACGCCATGTGATCGGTCGCCACAAAGAGCGCGTCGGGCACTTCGTTCCGGGCGAATAGCTTGCGGGTCTCTTCCATCGCCACATTCCGGCGAAAATGGCAGTCGACACAGGCCAACGGCTCGAGCCCTGCCGCGTTCATCGCGGCCAGATAGCCCTCTTTGCGCTGGATCCCGTTCATCGCCTTCTGCCAGCCCGCCAGATGCGCGATGCGCCGCAAACCGGCCTGGATCAGGAACTCGGTTGCCTGTCGTCCACCGTCAGAATTGGCCGCCGTCACCATTGAGGCCTTTGGGTCATCCTGCCCGCGGTTGAAGAGCACGCAGGGAATGCCCGATTTTCGCACCCGCGCCACCAGCTCATTCGACAGGCTGATCGAGGCGAGGATGATCCCGTCGACCTGATCGGCCAAAAGATCACCCACGATGTCGTCGACTTCTTCCGCGCTATTGCCCGCGAAGTAGACCGTGACAGAATACCCCTGCGCGTTCAGCGCCTTCGACATCCGTTGCAACGCTTCGCTGAAAAAGCCGTTCTTGAGATAGGCAAGCACGACCCCGATGCGAAAGGACTGGCCAGAGTTCAGCGTGCGCGCGACGAGGTTGGGGATATAACCCAACTCGCGGGCAACGGTGCGTACCCGTTCGGCTTTGGTCGGGTCGACCGAAGCGGAGCGGCTGAAAACGCGGCTCACCGTGGGCTGGCTGACGCCCGCCGCGCGCGCCACGTCGCTGGCTGTAACCCGCGGTGGTGCCATCGCCTCGCCGCCTACTCAGCCGCGTCCAGGGGCAGCGCCGCTGCGCCATAGGGCACGTTGCGTCCCCCGTAACGACGTACCCTGACATTGCACTGCTCCGCGTGACCCACGAAACCCTCGAGCATGCACAAACGCGAGCCGTACTCACCGACCAAGACTGCCGCCTCGTCAGTCATGATTTTCTGATAGCTGTGGGTTTTCAGGAACTTACCCACCCAGAGCCCGCCGGTATAACGCCCCGCCTTCTTGGTTGGCAACGTGTGGTTGGTGCCGATGACCTTGTCGCCATTGGCGACGTTGGTCCGGGGGCCGAGGAACAACGCCCCGTAGCTGTGCATCTGCTCCAGGTACCAGTCATCCCGGTCGGTCATGATCTGAACGTGCTCGTAGGCCATGTCGTTGGCCACAGAGAGCATCTCGTCATGCGTGTCGCATAGTATCACGTCGCCATAATCCTCCCAACTGACCCGCGCGGTTTCGGCAGTGGGCAGGATATCGAGCAGCCGGTTGATTTCGGCCAGTGTCTCAGTGGCGAGCTTGCGCGACTTGGTGATCAGACAGGCGGGCGAGTTGTACCCGTGCTCGGCCTGTCCCAGAAGGTCGGTGGCCACCATTTCGGCATCCACCGTCTCATCGGCGATCACCATTGTCTCGGTGGGACCTGCGAACAGGTCGATGCCCACACGTCCGAAGAGCTGGCGCTTGGCTTCGGCGACAAAGGCGTTTCCGGGGCCAACCAGCATGTGCACGGGGTCGACCGTTTCGGTTCCGATCGCCATCGCGCCGATCGCCTGAATGCCGCCGAGCACGTAGATCTCGTGTGCGCCACCCAAATGCATTGCCGCAACGATCGCGGGGTGGGGGGCTCCATCAACTGGGGGTGCAGAGGCGACGATGCGCGGCACGCCTGCAACGGAGGCCGTCAGCACGGACATGTGCGCCGATGCCACCATGGGAAACTTGCCGCCGGGCACGTAGCAGCCCACAGATTGAACCGGGATATTCTTGTGACCCAGGATCACGCCGGGCAGAGTTTCGACCTCGACGTCGGTCATCGAGGCCCGCTGCGCTTCAGCAAAATGACGGATCTGGTCTTGGGCGAACTTGATGTCCTGCATGTCGCGGGCCGATACCTTGGACATCGCGGCCTCGATCTCGGATTCGCTTAGGCGGAAGCTTTCGGGGCCGTATCCGTCGAACTTCTGGCTCAGATCGCGCACCGCCGCATCGCCGCGTGCCTGAATGTCGGCCAGCGTGCTCTCGACGACCGCGCGGACCTTGGCGTCGTCTTCGGCGCGTTCCGCCTCTGGTTTGGAGCGTTTCAGATAGTCAATTGGCATGGCTTTCAACTCCTTATTCGGTCACCGGTAGCCGGATCGAACAGGTAAAGGTGGTTGGGATTGAGCGAGATGCTGACCATGTCGTCCTGGTCCTTGCGCAGGTGCCGGTCGCCTTTGGCAATGACGCGCTGCCGACCCCATTGCACCGTCAAAAGCGTGGCCTCGCCAGTGTTCTCGAAAGCATAGATGCGCACGTCGATATCGCCTTGGCCGGGTTCGGATACCCGCATGTCATCGGCGCGTACGCCCAGCACGACAGCGTCGCGGTCGGGGGCGCTGACCCCCACGAGGCGCGTGCCACCAGTTGTGACAAACATGCCAGACTGAACCGAGCCGTCGATGAGGTTCATCGCTGGAGAGCCGATAAAACCCGCGACGAAGAGATTGGCCGGGTCGTTATAGATTTCGTCGGGTGTGCCGAGCTGCTGGATTGCGCCGTTTTTCATGACCGCCACGCGATCTGCCAGTGTCATTGCTTCGATCTGGTCGTGGGTCACATAGACCGTGGTGATCTTCAATTCGCGGCTGAGGTGCTTGAGTTCGGCTCGCATGGTTACGCGCAGCTTTGCGTCGAGGTTCGAAAGCGGCTCGTCCATCAGAAATAGCTTGGGCGTGCGCACGATGGCGCGGGCCAGTGCTACGCGCTGGCGCTGCCCGCCGCTCAGGGCCTTGGGCTTGCGGTCGAGGAACTGGGTCAGTTCGACCTGTTCAGCGGCTCGCTTCACCCGGGGCGCGATCTCTGACTTTGGCGCCCCGCGCACTTTCAGCGGGTAGGCGATATTATCGTGAATCGTCATATGCGGGTAGAGGCCGTAGTTCTGGAACACCATGGCGACGTCGCGATCCTTTGGAAGGTCGTCGTTTACCATGCGGTTGCCAATCCAGACCTCGCCTTCGGTTGGATCTTCCAGTCCGGCGATCATCCGCATCGTCGTCGTCTTGCCGCAACCGGAAGGGCCGAGCAGGACAAGAAATTCCTTGTCGGCGATATGAAGCGACTGATCGTCGACGCCAACGAAGTCGCCCCAACGTTTGGTGAGATTTTTCAGGATGACTTCAGCCATGGGCGGCCCCCGTCGTCAGATCGAGCTGCCAGAACCCGGTGTCGTGTCTTGTCCCGAACTTGGTGCCGACGCCTGCAAGCGTACCCGCCTTGGCGAACCCCATACGTTCGTGGAAGCGGACGGAGGCGTCGTTCGGCAGGGTGATGATGGCAATGGCGAGCGCAAAGCCGCTGGCCGCAAGCCGGGGCAGTAGTTCGCGGTAAAGCGCCTGCCCGATGCCGCGCCCGCGCGCCTCGGGTCGGGAATAGGCGGTGACCTCAGCCGTGTGGCGATAAGCCGGTCGAGGCCGGTAGGGGCTGCCATAGGCATAGCCCAGAATGGTGCGATCCGCCTCGGCCACGAGGTAGGGGTGACGCTCCTGAATGATCGCCATGCGTCGGGCGATCTCGTTGGCGCCGGGCGGCGTCTCTTCGAACGACACGGCTGTTTCAAGCACGAAAGGCGCGTAGATTTCGGCGATCGCGGGGGCGTCGTCGGATCGGGCATCGCGGATGTTCATCGCACCGCCCCCATTGTCATGCCCTGCACGAAGTACTTTCGGATTATGAGCGCGAGGACGAACATCGGAAGCATGATGATGATCCCGGCTGCGCTGAGCAGGTTCCAAAGGTCGCCCTCCTCGCCTTTGAAGAGTGCCAAGCCAATCGGCAGGGTGACTGCGTCTTTGTTGGTCAGTATCAGCGCGAAGAGGAACTCGTTCCAAGCGATGATGAAGCAGAAAATCCCCGCTGTCAGAAGTCCCGGTGCCGCCATCGGAAGTACGATGTTGCGGATCACTTGCATGCGGCTGGAACCGTCCACCATCGCCGCCTCTTCGGTGTCGAGCGGAATGCCGTCGATGAAGCCTTTGATCATCCAGATCGCAAAGGGCATCACGATGGCGAGGTTCACCAGGATCAGCCCAAGCCGCGTATCCAAGAGCCCGATGTCGCGAAACATCACGAAGAAGGGCAGGATGATGACGACTGCGGGCACAAACTGGGTTGCCAGGATCGTGACGAGCATCGCCGTCTCGCCGGTCAGGCGGAAGCGACTGAAGGAATAGGCCGCCATCGTAGCGATCGGGATCGCAAAGATCACGGTGATGAACGCGACAATGGTCGAGTTCCACAGTTTCGCGCCAAGTAAATAGGGGGCGTCGAAGACAACCCCAAAGTTGGAGAGGGTGGGGCGAAAAAACAATTTCAGCTGGTAGACATCCACATGGCTCTTGAATGCCGCTAGAAAGATCCATGCGATAGGCAGCAGCATGATGCAGGTCGCCACAAGGATCAGCCCCACCTGCACCGCGTTCATCACTTGCTTTCTCTGCCGCCCGGTCATCGTTGTCACCTCTTCTGAAACACGAACTTGGCGTAGGCATACGTCAAAAAGATCATCGGGATGACCATCAGCCACGCGACCGAAGCGGCATAGCCGATCTGGCCGTATTTCATGCCGTTGAAATAGATATAGTGGCTCAGGGTCTGGGTGGCGGTACCGGGTCCGCCATTGGTCAGCATGAAGATCTGGTCGAAGGTTTTGAGGCTGAAGATGGACTTCAGGATGATGACGACAGCCAGCACCGGGGCAAGCTGCGGCAGGGTGATATCGCGAAAGACCCTCCAGCCTGAGGCGCCGTCGACCTGCGCCGCCTCGATCGTGTCCTGCGGGATGCTGGCAAGCCCACCGATCAGAACCAGCGTCAGAAAGGGGATCCAACCCCAGACATCGGCCATGACGCAGACCGCGAATGCCAGCACGGGATCGGCCAGCCAGCTAACGTCGGCAAGTGGCGGGATCATCACGCCGAAAAATGCGTCGAAGAGGCCGAATTCAGGGTTGAACATGAAGCGGAAGCTGACCCCGATCAGCGCGGGTGACATGGCGAAGGGCAAAATGAGCAAAGTTTGCACGCCCGAACGCAGCCTGCCGCCCGGTGCGAGCAGCATAGCGAGCCCCAGAGCCAGCATTGTCGTAAGAGCAACGGTCAGGACAGTATAGATCGCGGTGACCTGAACCGAATTCCAGAACGCCGGCTCGTAAAAGAAGGCCCAAGAGAAGTTTTCCCATCCGAGATACTGGTCGAGCGAACCCGGCCGGTTCAGTCGTCCAACGGTGAACGACAGCCGCAGGCTTTCCAGCAGCGGCCAGATCGCGGTGGCGAAGACCACCAGCACGGCTGGCAATACCAGAAGATATTTGAGTGTATTGTCTCGCATGGGAAATGGTTTCGCAGGGCGGGGCTGATCCCGCCCTGCGAGGTTCAGCTTACTCGATGCGTCCGGCGCGGCGCAGAACGCGCTCTGCCTGTTCGGCGGCATCCATCATCAACTGACGGGTATCGCCACCCGCTGCCGCCTCGGCAATAGCAGCGGACAGGATGTCACCCACCTCGGGCCATTCAGCGATCTGGGGCATGATGTCTGATTCCTTCAGCGACTCCCAAGCCGCCGACTGGATGCCGTCATTTGCCGCGTTCACTTCCGGATCCTGCAGCGAGGAGATATGCGTCACGACGTTGTTGATGATCGTCTTGCCGCCGACCTCGCGCACGGTGGCGTTGGCCTTGTCCATTTCTGGGTTCGAGAGCCACTTGAGGAATTCCCAGGCCGCCTCCTTGTTCTGGGAGTATTCCGAGATCGAGAAGGGCATGGAGATCGCGTAGGTTTTCGTCGTGCCCTCGTAGGAGGGCATGCTGGTGAATCCCACCTGATCCTTGGTCAGCGTCGAGCTGTCGGGGTTATGGAAACCCGAATACGCCCACCACCAGACCGGTATCATCGCCGACTTGCCCTGCATAAAGCTCTGCCGCGCGTCCTGTTCGACGAAGGCGAGGCTGTTGGGGTTTGTCACGCCGTGCGTCGTGTGCAGCGCGATGTAGTCCTCGGTCGCCTGCAGCGCCTCCTCCGAGGTCCAGGCCGGCGTCCAGTTGTCGTTGAAGATGTCGCCGCCCGCGGCCCAGATGAAGTTCAGCCAGATGAACAGATTCTGCCTGTTACCGTCGTTGTTGTAGTAAAGCGCGAGCGGCGCGACGTCAGGATTTGACTCTTTCAGCTCTTTGCCAATCTTGATCACGTCTTCCCACGTTGTCGGCGGCTCAGAGATCAGGTCCTTGCGATAGAACATGAGCTGCGGATGCGCGCGAAGCGGAAAGCCCAGCGTCTTGCCCTCGAACTGTGCCGAACGCGCGAATGCCGCCGGGTAGCGGTCCATCGAGATACCGTCGCGTGCCATCATATCGTCGATTGGCATAAGCCAATGGGCGTTTGGGGGCCCCCAGCTATCGAGGTAGTTCACCACATCGAACGTGCCGTTCGCGGCGATGCCTTCGGCGTTGATCTTCTCTTGAAGGCTGCCGAAGGGAATGAACGTCCACTCGGTCTCGATGCCCGTCAGCTCCGTGAACTCGGTGTCGCGCAGCATCAGGCCATCGAACTGTGGCGTTACCACGCTCAGGATGTTCAGCTTGGTTCCCTCAAAAGGTTTCCCAGCGGTCAGGTTGTAGGGCAGGTCCTCGGCCATGGCGGCCATCGGCGCGATCATCATGCCGAACGCGGCGACACTGGCTTTCAGGAATGTCCGTTTGCGCATTTCATCCTCCCAAGTGAATCGCAAAAGATGTATTGACACTAGGACGGTATGAATACGCATTCAAGAAGTTATTGAATACGTATTCTTATTCGGTCTTTGCCGGGTGATGTTCAATAGCGGCTGGTCGTTTTGACCACTGTGCCGGGGCACTTGACCGAAGATGGACTTTGGCCATCGTTGAAGAGCGCCCGAACGACCGCCCTGGTCCAAGAGCACATCAACAACCTGATCGAGATGGCCGCCAGCCGTTACACCAACGTAGACTGGATCGCGCGCCCAAGTTTATCGACCAGCTCGTCTATCTGGGCGTCCGAGATGACGAACGGAGGGGCGAGCAGGACGTGGTCACCCCGCTTGCCGTCCACGGTGCCACCCATCGGATAGCAAATCAGGCCCTCGTCGAACGCTGCGGATTTCAATCTGGTATGCACGCGTTCCGATGGATCGAAGGATTCCTTAGTTTCACGGTCCCTGACCAGTTCCAAACCCCAGAAGAGCCCCTTGCCCCGAATGTCGCCCACTTGCGGGTGCTGAGCCAGTCGGGTTTTGAGCGCGGATTCGAGCCGGTCACCCATTGGCGTGACCCGCCCCAATACATCATCGTCGATCAACCGCTCGATTACCGCCAGCGCCGCAGCGCAGGCAACAGGATGTCCGAGATAGGTGTGACCATGCTGAAAAAAGCCGGATCCGCTCTCGATCGCGTCGTGGATCTCGCCGGTGCAAATCATGGCGCCAATTGGCTGATACCCCGCGCCCAGACCCTTGGCGACCGCACAGATGTCAGGCGAGACGCCGTAATGCTCACTGGCAAACAACGTGCCTGTCCGCCCCATCCCGCACATCACTTCGTCAAAGATGAGCAAGATGCCATGTTCATCACATAGCCTTCGCACGCGGGCGAAGTAGTCCCCGACGGCCGGGACAGCACCCAGCGTCGCACCCACGACCGGCTCGGCCACAAAGGCCATCACGGTCTGCGGACCCAGATCATGCATCTGTGTCTCTAACTCGGTCACCAGCCGGGTCACATAGTCGGCGGTCGTTTCGCCGTCGTGCTGGCCGCGATAGGCATAGCAGGGTGAAACATGGCTGACATCGATCAGCAGCGGTGAAAACGGCGCTTGGCGCCATGCGTTTCCGCCGGTTGCCAGCGCGCCCAGTGTGTTGCCGTGATAGCTTTGTCGGCGCGCGATGACGCGGCTTCGTCCGGGTTGGCCGATCTCGATGTAATACTGCCGCGCCAGCTTGAGGGCGGCCTCCATGGCCTCTGAACCGCCGGAAACGAAGTAGACGCGGTCAAGTCGATCCGGTGCGAGGGCCACAAGCCTTTCGGCCAGCTGCTCTGCGGGTTCGGATGTGAAAAAGCCCGTATGCGCAAAGGCAACGCGGTCGATCTGATCGCGAATAGCCGCGTTAACATGCGGGTCGCCGTGACCAAGACATGACACCGCAGCATCGCCGCAATTCAGGTAAGCTTTGCCGTTTCGATCAAAAAGGTAGGACCCTTCTCCGTGCGATACCATCGGCGGCGGCGCGGCGGAGTTTCGTGGAAAGACGTGACTCATGTGGCGGTCTTCAAATGGCGATGCATTGATGGCCTCCCCATGCGCCTGTTTCTAGTGAAACAGAGATTTCATTGATTGACAACAACTGAAACAGTTGCGACTTTGAATTGGGGGGCGCGGTTGCATCACAATCAAACACTCGAAGAGCGAATTGCCGAGCATTACGGTGCCTTATCCAGGCAACTGCAAAAAGCGGCCGATTTCGTGATCGCAAACCCGCTCGAGATAGCAAGTCGCAGCCTGCGCAGTATCTCGACCGCAAGCGATGTCTCGCCGGCGACATTCTCGCGCCTGTCTCGCGCTCTTGGCTATGTCAGCTTCGAAGAAATGAAGGATGAATCCCGTTCTTCGATAGAAGAGCAGGTGCCGAGTTTTGCTGAAAAGGCCGAGCGGCTCCGCGCGGAAGGTGCGACCGCTCGGACGATGCTTGATCGCCAAAGCGCCGCGTGCATCCACAATATCGAGACATTGGTCCGCAAGACCGATGCCCGACGGCTCGAGGACGCTGCAAAGACGCTTCGTTGCTCCAATCAAGTGCTGCTTTTCGGTGCCCTCGGGTCGACCGGAATCGTTGAATACATGGCGTATCTGGCCCAGTACTTTGCACCGAACTGGTCGCTTGCCGGGCGGATGGGTGCGTCTTTAGGGTCAGCTATGGCAGGGCTTGGGGCTGGCGATGCCGTGCTGATCGTGACGAAAACCCCGTATGTAAAACGCGCGGTAACGGTGGCAAGATTGGCCAAACAATCCGGCGCCGATGTTATTTTGCTCACCGACATGCACCAGTGCCCGGCGCTTGCGCATGCCAGCTATGCTTTTATTGTACCTTCAGAGAGTCCGCAGTTTTTTTCTTCATATGCTGCCACGCTTGTGCTGATTGAAACTCTCATTGCTATGATCGTCGCCTCTTCAGAGGATGCCGCAACCGCTTCGATCCGAGAGATCGAAGATAACAACAGGGCGCTCGGCGAATACTGGGCCGAGTAACCCGCTCAAATAGGGAGAAACACTTCATGCTTTCGAAACTAAAACTTGGCGCAGCCGTGCTGGCTGGTGCGTTGACCGCAGCGTCGATGAGCGTTGCGCAGGAATTTATCTCGATCGGGACCGGCGGTGTCACGGGTGTCTATTATCCGACCGGCGGTGCCATTTGCCGGCTGGTCAACAAGTCGCGCAAGGAACACGGCATTCGCTGCGCGGTCGAGTCGACGGGCGGTTCCGTATACAACATCAACACCATCAAGGCCGGTGAGCTGGAATTCGGCGTTGCCCAATCCGACTGGCAGCACCACGCCTATAACGGCACATCAAAGTTCGAAGGCGATGCTGCTTTCCCGAACATTCGCGCCGTAATGTCGGTGCATCCGGAACCCTTCACCCTCATCGTGCGCGGCGACAGCGGCATTGACAGCTTCGAGGGCCTCAAGGGTAAGCGAGTGAATGTCGGCAACCCGGGATCGGGCCAGCGCGCCACGATGGAGGTCGTCATGGACGCCTTCGGCATCGCCATGGATGATCTGGCGCTGGCGACTGAGTACAAGGGCTCGGAAATGGCCAAGCAGCTTTGCGACGGCAACATCGACGCAATGATCTATACGATCGGCCACCCGGCTGCCGCTATCAAGGAAGCGACAACCACCTGCGATGCGAAACTGGTCAGCGTGACCGGCGCTCCGATCGACAAACTGGTGGCAGACAACCCGTTCTACCGCGTCGCCACTATCCCAGGGGGTATGTACAATGGTACTGACGGCGATACGACGACGTTCGGGGTCGGCGCAACCTTCGTCACGTCTGCCGACGTATCCGAAGACGTCGTTTATATCGTCGCAAAGGCTGTCATGGAGAACATCGATGATTTCCGCGGCCTGCACCCGGCCTTTGCCAATCTTGAGCCTGCGCAGATGGTAAAAGACGGCCTCTCCGCACCACTGCATGACGGTGCGATGAAAGCCTACAAAGAGCTTGGGCTGCTGGAGTAGTCCACGCATTGAACGGAAGATCGCCCCGCGCAGATAGGGGCGGTCTTCGCCTATTCCCAAAACAATACGAACTCAGACAGGGGGCGTGGGGGCGACATGGCGCAAAACATTGAGGCACCGTCTGCGGACGACATGGTGGCCGAGGCCGATACCGGCGCCCGGAACCCGTCGGCAAGCTGGCAAGCCAATCTAATCGTCGGCACCTGCATCGTCTGGTCCCTGTTCCAGCTCTACATCGCTTCGAAAGTGCCGGGTGTACTTGCCCAGGCAACGGGCATGAACATGTTCGCGAACATCGTCGCGCAAGCCCGTTTCGTGCATCTGGCGTTCGCCATTATGCTGGCGACCCTCGCGTTTCCGCTGTTCAAGTCGTCACCAAGGGATCGCGTCCCCTTGTATGATTGGGCGCTCGTTCTTCTTGGCGTGGCGTCGTGCCTTTACCTCGTCGTGTTCCGGTTTGAGATCGCCGACCGGCCGGGGCTTTGGAGCACCTCCGACATCGTAATGTCATCGATCGGCATGATCGTCCTGCTGATTGCCGTCTACCGGTCACTTGGCCTGCCGCTTGTTATCATAGCGGGGTGCTTCGTCGCCTTTGCATTTTTTGGGGGCTACTCGGAATGGGCGCGCGAGATCACGAATTATGGTGGCGCGTCGTTATCCAAGGCCCTTGGGCATTACTGGATGCAGACCGAAGGGGTGTTTGGCGTGGCACTTGGCGTGTCGACGACAATGATCTTCCTCTTCGTCCTCTTCGGCGCGCTCCTCGACCGTGCCGGTGGGGGCAGCTGGTTCATCAAAGTCGCAATTGCGTTGCTGGGCGCACTGCGGGGCGGCCCGGCCAAAGCCTCGGTCCTGTCGTCGATGCTGACGGGCATGATCTCGGGCAGCTCGATTTCAAACACTGTGACCACCGGCACGTTCACCATCCCCTTGATGAAACGCATCGGTTTCCCGGCCGAAAAGGCCGGCGCGGTCGAGGTCGCGTCCTCGACCAACGGCCAGCTAACGCCACCCGTCATGGGGGCCGCGGCGTTCCTCATGGTTGAGTATGTCAACATTCCCTATATTGACGTGGTTAAACATGCCTTTCTGCCGGCTGTCATCAGCTACATCGCTCTGCTTTACATCGTCCATCTCGAGGCACTGAAGATGCAGATGTCGGGGCTGAAAAAGGCCGGGCGTCACATCGGGCCAATTCTGATCCTGATCCTCTTCCTGTCGGGTTTCCTGTTTCTGGGCCTGTGCACCTATGCGATGATAGGGTTGCGCAGCCTGCTCGACGGAGTGATGACCGAGAGCGTTTATGGCGGGCTCGCCATCGTCGGATTGCTATATCTGGTGCTGGTCTATTTTGCCTCTCGATACCCCGATGTCGCGATGGATGATGCCGACGGTCCGCTTGAAGCGCCGCGCCTGACGCCGACATTGTTGGGTGGCGCATACTTCTCGCTTCCGATCTTCATCCTCGTCTGGAACCTCATGGTCCGCACCGACAGCCTTGAGCGACTGTCGCCGTCGCTCTCGGCGTTCTGGGCCACGATCTTTATGATCATCGTTGCGCTGACGCATCGACCGCTCAAGGCCTTTTTCCGGGGTCAAGCCTTTGCCGCTGCAACTACGCAGGGCTGGAGCGACTTCATCGACGGGCTGATCCTCGGGGCGCGCAACATGATCGGTATCGGCGTTGCCACGGGTGCGGCAGGCGTGATTGTCGGGACCATCAGCCTAACGGGCGCGCACCAGGTCATCGGCCAAGTCGTCGAAGTCATCGCGGGGGGCAACATCTGGATCCTGTTGATCCTTGTTGCCGTCATGTCGCTGATCCTCGGTATGGGGCTGCCCACGACGGCAAACTATATCGTGGTGTCGTCGCTGATGGCGCCTGTGATCATCGGCGTTGGCGCGCAAGCCGGCTATATCTTTCCGCTGATCGCGGTGCATCTATTCGTGTTCTATTTCGGGATTCTTGCCGACGACACGCCACCGGTCGGACTTGCGGCCTATGCGGCGGCCGCCATCTCACGCGGCGATCCAATCAAAACGGGGGTGCAGGGCTTTGCCTACGACATCCGAACCGCGCTCTTGCCGTTCCTGTTTATCTTCAACACTGATCTGCTGCTGATTGATGTCGGTTTTGCCAAGGCGGTGCTGGTATTCTTTATATCGCTGATCGCGATGCTCCTGTTCGCGGCCGCGACCCAAGGCTACTTCATCGCCAAGAGCCGTGTGTGGGAGACGGTCGCGTTGCTGGTTATCGCTTTCATGCTCTTCCGGCCAGACTTCCTGCTGGATCAGGTCAGCGAGAAATACCAGTCCGCATCGGGTCCTGCCGCACTCGCGCTGATGGAGACAACGCCGGAAGGCAAGGACATCCGCTTTACCATTGAAGGGCCGGATTATGACACGGCCAAGGTCAGGCCCGTCACGATTGTGCTACCCTCTGCGGGTGCGGGTACGCTTGATGCCGAAGGTCTGCTGGTGATCGAAGAAGACGGCGTGCTAAAGGTTGACGAACCCTTTGGGGGCAGCGAGACGATCCAGCCCATCAGCGGGCAGGAGTTCGACTACTACCTCGACGATCCTGTGGTGATCGCCAAGGTCGAGGTCGAAAACGAGCGCTTGCCGAAAGAAATGTTCTTCATTCCCGCGCTGTTACTCTTGGCGGGCATTGTGCTGATCCAGCGCCGCCGTGCCACCCAACCTGCATTCTAAGGTCAATATCCATGTTCAAGAACTTGCTGCTGGCAGTTGACGTCAATGATAAAGGGGGTGCCACAAAGTGCGCGCAAGCCGCATCTTCGATGGCGCAATCTGAGGGCGCGACACTGCATGTTTTGAATGTCGTACCCGATAGCGGGATGGCGATCGTGGGTGCGTCGCTGAGCGCGGATCTGTCGACAAAGGTCATGGAACAAGCGAAAGCCGATCTGCAGGCTTGGGCGGAAGCGGCGATGCCCGGCGACATCAATGTGCAGCTGCATGTGTCGCGTGGCACGGTTTATGATCAGATCATCAAGGCCGCGGAATCGTTGAAGGTCGACGCCATCTTTGTCGGGGCGCACCGTCCGGAGCTCAAGGACTATCTGATGGGACCCAACGCCGCCCGAGTGGCCCGCCATGCACCCCAATCGGTCTTTGTTATCCGATAGGCTTTGCTCAACTTCCAGGTCTTGACCGGCACATTGCGCAATGTGACATCAATCGCCAGTCGCGAAACCCGCCGGCTTCTACCTGCTGAACTTCGGTAGACTGTCGAGCGCGCCCTTCAACGCCTCGCCCCAGGCACTGGAAATGGTTTGGTAATACTCCTGATCGGCCTCGATCCGGGTGCGGTATCCGGCTTTGAGGCTGTCAGCCTCGTAAAAGCTCAAATCGAAAGGCGCGCCGACCGACAGGTTTGCTTTGACCGTACTGTCAAAGCTGACCATCAGCAGTTTAGCTGCCTCTTCGAAGGACAGGTTCGGCTCATATGCCCTGACGAGGATCGGACGGCCATACTTGGTCTCTCCAATCTGGAAGAAAGGCGTGTCGGCACCGGCTTCGATGAAATTGCCTTCAGGGTAGATCAGAAAAAGCCGCGGCGGCTCCGTCCCGATCTGCCCCCCCAGGATCATGGTTGCATTGAACGAGGCGTCGGCGCGCTGGCCCGTATCCGCGTGGTGGGCAATCACGTCCCGTAATGTGTCGGCCACGAGACGCGCCGCCTGAAACATGGACGGTGCCGCAAAGAGGGAGGGGTTGCGCTTGGCAGCGACCTTGTTGCGTTCGTCGAGGATGCTCACGACCGCCTGGGTCGTGGCAAGATTGCCTGCTGTCATAAGGGTTAGCACGCGCTCACCCGGTTTTTCCCAGGTAAACATCTTCTGAAAGGTGGAGATATTGTCGATCCCGGCGTTGGTCCGAGTGTCCGACATAAAAACGATACCCCGGTTCAGGACCATCCCCACGCAATATGTCATTGCCTGCCTCTATTGTTGCGCGACTTCGATTTCGACCGACAGTTTTTCGCCAGCGCCGCCATAGCGTGTTCCTGATACCGGAGCGGCTTCGGAATAGTCCAGACCTGTCGCGACGCGAACATACCGCATATCTGGGCTGATCGCGTTCGAGATATCAAATCCGACCCAACCCAGATCCTTGACATGCGCCTCAGCCCACGCGTGGGACGCGTCCTGTTCGTCCCCGTGGTCCATCTTGAGGTAGCCGGACACATAGCGGGCCGGGATCCCCAATTCGCGTGCGCAGGCTAGAAACACGTGGGTGTGGTCCTGGCAGACCCCGCGCTTGTTGGTCAGCGCGTCCTCTGCGGTCCAGTCCGGATTAGAGGCTCCGATTTCGTAATCGACCTCCTCCCGTATGGCGGCCGAAAGAGCATGGCAGCGTTCGAGATCCGTGTCACCTTCTACCTTGCGCAGCAGCGACCTGCACCCCGGGCCCACCTTGGTGCGCGGTGTCGGCCGGTTGAAGAGCCATAGCGGGGTAGGCCCACGATGCGGGCCCACGACGCCGTGCGTCTCGGTCATCTCGACCTCGCCTTCGCACCGAACGATCAGCGTTTGTGTGTCGCTCTCAAAACTGATCAGTTCGACGACGTTGTGGTGGTAATCCTCGAACGACAACTCTTTTCGCCCACCTTCAACCTGCGTGATCCATGACACGACATCCTGCGCCCGGATCGACTTGGGCGTCTTGCGCAATTGCTGCAGTCCGTAGCTGACCGGGTTTTCAAAGTCGTATCGTGTTGTGTGTCGGATCTTGAGACGCATGGCTATTCGTAGAACTGGTAGTCGATTTCGATCTGCATGCCCAACTCCTGCAGGGACCCAAGAACGTTCTGAATGTATTCGTGCAGCCCGTAGTCAAAGATTGCATCGATGTCGTGCGACATGAACTTGCGCAGCAGCGTATCAATCAACGTGTGAGAGGGCATGCGAGTTCCGTAATCAGAGGCCAGATAGCCGAGATTGTCGCGGAGTTTGGAGGCGCAGAAGTAAAGGCTGCGCGGCATCCGTTTGTCGAGGATGAGGAACTTGGCGATCTCGCGTGGACGCACGCTATTGCCATGTACGATCCGGTAACCGCCATTGGCCGAGACAGAAAGCAGGATCGTCTCCCACTGGACGTTGTCGATGTTGGAACCGACCGAATAGATGGATGGCAGCAGGACGTAATATTTGACATCGAGGATCCGGGCGGTGTTGTCGGCCCGTTCCAGAAAGGTCCCGATCCGAGCAAAGTCGTAAAGGTCATTGCGCAGCATGGTGCCGTGGGTGGCGCCCCTGACCAGCGCCGTGCGCTGTCGTATGAGCCCCGTAACCTTGGGCAAATCGCGTTCGTTGACGCGGCGGCTCAGGGCCTCTTTCGCGGCCATGTACGATCCGTTGACCGCTTCCCAGACCTCATGTGTGATGCCGGTGCGAACCAACCTGGCATTCTGGCGCGCCGCCGATATGGCCGACAGGACGGATGAGGGGTTATCGGGTGACCGCAACATCCAGTTGATCGCAGCCTCTTTGGTGACGGTGTCGTGGTTCTGATGGTATCCGCCACTGACCGCAGCGGTTTGCAGGACCGATCCCCATTCGTCTTCCTGCGCGCCTGACCGCGTCAAGGCGATCCGTTGCCCGGTTTCGACAAGGCGTGACGTGTTTTCGGCCCGCTCCAGATGGCGGTACATCCAATAAAGCCCGTTCGCCGTCTTGCCGAGCATCAGTCCTCCAGCACCCAGGTGTCCTTGGTGCCGCCGCCTTGGCTTGAATTCACCACCAGCGACCCTTTCTTGAGCGCCACGCGGGTCAGGCCGCCGGGCGTAATCTGGATACTCCCGGGTCGGACAAGCACGAAGGGCCGCAGATCGACATGACGCGGTGCCAGCCCTTGACGCGTAAAGATCGGCACCGTGGACAGCGCCAGTGTCGGCTGTGCGATATAGTTACCGGGCCGCGCCTGCAGCTTTTTCCGGAAGGCCGCGATGTCTTTTTTCGTGGCTGTCGGCCCGATCAGCATGCCGTAACCGCCCGAGCCATGTACCTCTTTCACAACAAGGTCGCGCAGGTTGTCGAGCACGTATGCCAGCGCGTCCGGTTCGCTGCAGCGCCATGTCGGAACGTTTTCAAGGATCGCCTTTTCGCCCATGTAGAATTCAACGATTTCAGGCATATAGCTGTATATCGCCTTATCATCGGCAATGCCGGTCCCCGGCGCGTTGGCCAACGTGATCCCCCCCGCGCGGTAGACATCCATCATCCCCGGCACGCCCAGAACGCTGTCGGAGTTGAAATTGAGCGGGTCGAGGAATTCGTCGTCCACCCGGCGGTAGAGCACGTCGATCGGTTGATAGCCTTGGGTCGTGCGCATCGCGATGCGGCCTTTGACGATCCTCAAATCGCTGCCTTCGACCAGCTCGACGCCCATTTGATTGGCCAGAAAGGCATGTTCGAAGTAAGCCGAGTTGAAGACGCCCGGAGTCATCACCGCGATGGTTGGGGGGCCATCCGTCGCCGCAGGGGCGCAATCGACAAGGGAATGCCGCAGGTCGCGGGGGTAGTTCTGCACCGGCTGCACGCGGTTCTGGCTGAAGAGTTCGGGGAACATCTGCAGCATGGTTTCGCGGTTTTCGAGCATATACGACACGCCCGATGGTGTGCGGGCATTGTCCTCAAGCACATAGAACTGATCGGGTCCGGTGCGGACCAGATCGATGCCGACAATATGGGTATAGATGCCACCGGGCGGTTCGACGCCAAGCATCTGAGGCAAGAACGCGTCGTTTTTGGCGATCATCTCGGCCGGTATACGGCCCGCCCGAATGATTTCCTGCCGGTGATAGATGTCATAGAGGAACGCGTTGATTGCGCGGACCCGCTGTTCAATACCCCGGCATAGTTTTTGCCATTCCCGGCCAGAGATAATGCGCGGGATAATGTCGAATGGGATAAGGCGCTCTTCGGCCTCTGCCCGCCCATACACATTGAAGGTGATGCCCGTGAGGCGAAAGACCTCTTCGGCCTCGCGCTGTTTGGCCCTCAGCCGCGCGGGGTCTTCGCCGTCAAACCATGTCTGGAAGGTGTGATAGGGCCGCCGCAGATCGTCACCCGCCCCCCACATCTCGTCAAATTGCTGGAACCCTTCCATACGCCGAAGCTAAACACTTCTTTGGCTTGGGAAAAAGCCCAAGTGTTAACCTAAATCCAATTTGGGGGTGCGGGGCAGGGCCTGACGAAAAATTGGGCGGTTCCTGCGGGCGCAGTCCGGATCAGGCGACAAGGGCTGCAGCCGGTTGGGGTTGAACGCCTGCGCCGGCCCCAGCCGACCAAGAAATCAGGATGACAGCGCAGCCCGTCACGCCCTCGGCCCTTATCATCTCTGCGAGACCGCCAAGGGGCGTTTCGAGCATCCGCTCTTCGGTTTTTGAGACATCGACCCCGACCGTCACTGGCGTATTGGCCGCCATGCCGCGGGCAAGAAGCGCCGTCTGGATAAGCTCTGCCTGTCCCACGGACATGTAGAAGGCGAGCGCTGTTCCCGGCGTCGCGAAGCGGACGCAATCGGGCAGGGGCGCGCCGTCTCGACATCGGCCCGTTGCCATGACGAGGGTATCGGTCGCACCGCGTTCGGTCAGACTGCGGCTGGCATTGGCCGATGCGGCACAGGCCGCGGTGATTCCCGGCACGATTTCGACCGGTATGCCCGCCGCTTTCGCCGCTTCCAGCTCTTCGGTCGCGCGGCCAAAGATTCCCGGATCGCCAGCTTTGAGGCGCACAACGCGCCGGCCCTTCTTGGCCTCGCCCACGATCAGAGCATTGATCCGCTCCTGCGGCCACGCGCTGGCGCCGACGGATTTGCCGACATAGATGCGTTCGGCGTCCCGACGTGCCAGTTCCAGCACATCCTCACCCATCAGGCGGTCGTAAAAGATCACATCCGCCTCTTGCAGCCTTTCGACGGCGCGCAGCGTCAGCAGATCGCGCGCGCCGGGGCCGGCGCCGACCAGCGAGATCGAACCATTTGTGGACGTGTCGGGGGCCTGTCGTTGCGCGATGGCGTTCTTGATCTGCGATGCGGCCTCGCGTTCGGCGCCTCTGACCCATGATTGTCTTGGTGCGTCTGCAAACACCCATCTCCAGAACGCGCGCCGCTTGTTGCGTGGGATCTGGGCGGCCACGCTTGTGCGCAGACGGCCGGCCAATGCAGCAAGCCCACCGAGGTTCGGGGCGAGCATCTCTTCGACGCGGGTCTTGATGTGGCGCGCCAGTACAGGTGCCGTGCCTTCTGTTCCGATGGCCACGACGACGGGGTCACGGTCAACCAGCGACGGTGTGGTCAGATCGCACAGATCCGGGCGGTCAACCACGTTGACTGGGCATCGCGCGAGGCCCGCAACACCGTGCAGACATGCGTCAAGCCCCGGACAGCCGGTAGCGATAAAACCCATGGCAGCCCCTTCGAACACTGACGACGAGGGCGTGGCAGGATGCCACTCGGCCTTTCCTTCATCGACAAGGGCCTGCAATTCTGGATCCAGCTCGGGCGCCGCGAGGACAATCCTTGCGTCCGTTTTGAGTATCAGACGAGCCTTTTGCGCGGCCTGCTCGCCACCACCAACGATGATGACTTTTCGGCCCGTCGTGCGGATGAACATCGGGAAGCTTTTCATGGTTTTTCTCCCTATGCAGCAATTCTGCCGGAGCGGTTGCGCCAAAGTGCGCGGGCCTCTGCCATCGGATCGCGATAGCCGAGCGTGTCGAGGGCCAGCGCCGTGGTGCCCACGACAATGTCTCTTGATAGGGCGGACGCGGGGCTGCCCTTGGCGACCGCGACAAAGTCATCAGCCGCGTCGCCGATCCGGTCCAGTCTTTGCGCCTGTCCCTGAAGTGCGGTGACGGTCAGATCGAACGGGACGCCACCCCGCAACCCGCCCACGCGGATATCCTTTGTTGGGTTGCGTTCGAACTCGCCGCCGCCGCCTTTGATCACGCTCAGGGCGTCCCATCCAAGCAATGTCGCGGCCAAGGTTTGTAATGAACGGTAAGAGGGATGGAAAACGCCCTGAACCGTTGCCGATGCCAGGCCTGGGTTCAGCATCCGGCACACCGTGTTGATACACGACCGCAAGCCCAATGTTTCGCGCAACCTTAGCAGATGCCACAGCTGCGGTGAGAGATCCTCCAGCGGAACATAAACGATCCTTTTTTGATCAAGCGCGTCCGCGATGTCTTGCGGTCTTGTTCTCAATGGAATTCCAACGGTCGAAAGCGCTGTGCGAACGGTGCGATCGGGGCCGTTCCAGCCATGGATCATCACTCGGTGGCCTGCGTCCGCGATCAACCGCGCGGACAAAAGGAACCATGGCATGCCGCGTGTGCGTCCGGCGGCGTAACTCGGCCAGTTGAGATCCGCATGCGGGATGTCAGGAAGGTTTCGCGTTGCCGATTGTGCAAAGCCCGCGATTTCGTCCGCCGTCTCACCCTTCATCCGCAAGAGCATGAGAAGCGCGCCGATCGCCTCGGGTTCGGCATCTTCTTGCAGCATCACCGTCATTGCGTCCGATGCTTCGTGTTGGGTCAGTGAGCGAGACCGGCCTGGACCGCGCCCCAGGATGCGCACGAACGGGGCCAGCGTCATTCTGCGGCCTCCCGTTGTTGTGTCCGTGTCAGCAGGCTGGCGAGTTCGGGGCGGCATGACCCGCAATTGGTACCGGCCTGCAGGGCGGAGCCAATCGCCTCGACGCTCATTAAGCCCTGCGTTTCGATTGCCGTCAGGATGGTGTTCACACCAACGCCGAAACACGAGCATAGAATCGGGCCGGGGTCCGGAACATCCGCCGGCGTTCTTCCGGTGAGCGCGGCGCTTGGTGATAAATCGGGCAGGGTGGCGATGTAATCCCGCATTACTGCGACAGGTTGGGGTGATACAAAAAGTGCCGCGCGCAGCGTATCATTGCGATAGAAAGCAAGCCGCGCGGTTCCCCGTTTTGGATCCGCTATCGAAACGGTTTCGGCCCCGTCCAAACTAAAAAGGGCGGAGGCATAGCTGGCCCAGTCTTCGGGCGCGGCTTTGCCGGCCAATTCGGCCCGATAGCCGGCCTGCGTCCGTGCGATTGCCCAGTAATCAGACCCCATTCGCATCGGCTCGGCCGAGACTGCAAATCCGTACCATTCCGCATGGAACCGCTCCGCTGCCACAACTGCGGCCTTGCTTTCCGGTTGGCCCGACACCGGATCCGTCGCGCCGGGCACCAGCGCGTCGATCCGACCGGTTGGCGCGGTCTCGCCTGTCCAGTGAATAGGCGCAAAGAGCTGCCCCGGCTGGACTGCATCCGTGATCCTTGCTCGCAGAATTGCGTTGCCATGCGGGTTTGAAAGACGCACGAGATCCGCGGGTCTCAGGTTCATACGCCCCGCATCAATTGGATGGATCTCGATAAACGGTTCGGCCAGATGTGCAGATAATCTGGGTGACATTGCTGTCCGGGTCATCGTGTGCCATTGGTCGCGGACCCGGCCCGTATTGAGGCGATAGGGGTAACGCGGCGCGGTCTTTGCCGCTGGTGGCTTGCTTCTCACAGCGACAAGGCGCCCCCGACCGTTGGGATGAAAGAACTGGCCGTCACCAAAAAAGCGGCCCCCAAGATGGCCATGTGTCACCGGCCAGCGCTGCGGTTCAAAGCCTTCGTACTGAGTGTCGGTCAGCCCGCTGAGATCCGAGATATCGAAATCCCGACCGAACCAGCCTGCGATGCCCGAAAGTGCTGCGTATTCGCGAAAGATCTCGGCGGGTGTCTCGTAGTCAAAGGCCGCCTTCCATCCCATGCGACGCCCGACTTCGGCAAGGATTGCCCAATCTGGCAGGGTATCCCCAGGCGCGGGCAACACGGCGCGCTGACGGCTGATTGTCCGGTCTGAGTTGGTGACGGTCCCGTCCTTTTCGGCCCAGGCCGTCGCGGGCAACAGGACGTTGGCAAGGCGCGCGGTATCGGTGTTGGCGGTGATGTCGCTGACCACTGTGAAGGGGCAGGCCGCGATGGATCGGCTGACCGCGTCCGCGTCTGGCATGCTGACCGCGGGATTGGTGTGGATGATCCACAGCGCCTTGATCCGTCCGGTTTTGACCGCCTCGAACATATCGACCGCCTTGAGGCCCTGAGCCTCTGGCATCTTGGGTGCGGTCCAAAAGCTTTGGACGGCCGATCTGTGTTCGGAATTCTCGATATCCAGATGGCAGGCCAGCATATTGGCAAGCCCGCCAACTTCGCGCCCGCCCATGGCATTGGGCTGGCCAGTAACCGAGAGAGGGCCGCAGCCGGGCTTACCCAATCGACCGGTTGCCATATGGCAATTCAGGATCGCGTTAACCTTATCGCTCCCGGAGGTGGATTGGTTAACGCCTTGGCTGAAGATCGTGACGACCCTCTCGGTCTCCATCCACATCCGGCAAAAGGCTTGCACGTCAGCTTCGCCCAAGCCCGTGACGTCGATATCGTCGCGGCGCGCCGACGCAAGCGCGGCTTCGATCCCATCGGTTCGGCTGAGAAATGCATGATCGATCAATCCGTTCGTGGCAATATCCACGAGCAACCGGTTGAATAGCGCGACGTCGCTGCCCGGTGTCAGCGCAAGATGCAGATCGGCCGTGTCGCAACTGGCGGTGCGGCGCGGGTCAATCACCACGATCTTCGTCCCGCGCTTTTGCCGCGCCGCCAGCACCCGCTGGTAGAGCACCGGATGACACCATGCCAGGTTTGAACCGACCAGAACCACCAGATCGGCCTCGTCGAGGTCTTCGTAGGTCCCGGGGACGGTGTCTGTTCCGAAGGCACGCTTATGCCCAGCAACCGTCGAAGCCATGCAAAGGCGCGAGTTCGTGTCGATGTTGGCCGAGCCGATGAATCCTTTCATCAGCTTGTTGGCGACGTAGTAATCCTCGGTCAGCAGCTGGCCAGAGACATAGAATGCGACGCTGTCCGGCCCGTGTTCCGCGATGGTGTTTGAAAATCGGTCGGCAACCAGTTGCAGCGCGCTGTCCCAGTCGGTTTCACGCCCCTCGACCCTGGGCGCAAGCAACCGTCCATCCAGCCCGACGGTCTCGCCCAGGGCCGAACCCTTGGAACAAAGCCGGCCATGATTTGCCGGGTGATTGGGATCGCCCCGCACATCGAGACCGCCCCTGCCATCAGCCCGCAGCAGAACGCCGCATCCGACCCCGCAATAGGGGCAGGTCGATCTGATCTCGGGCTGCTCGCTGCCGTCCATCAGGCCGCACTTCTTTTGCCGAGCGCGGCACCGTCGATCAGGATCCGTTGTGCCTCGACCCGAACGGGGTAGGTGTCGATCCGGCCATCCTCGCCCTTTGCTTCGCCGGTGTTCAGATCAAAGACCCAGTTGTGTAATGGGCAAGTGACGTTCTGACCGTGCACGATCCCCTCGCTCAGCGGACCGTCCTTGTGCGGGCAGCGGTCTGAGGTTGCAAAGACCTCCGCACTTCCGGTTCGGAACAATGCGACGCATCCGAGCGGTGTCTTGATGACCCGCGCGCCGCGCAGGGGGATGTCGTCAACGCTGCCAATGTCGATCCAGCTCATTCCGCAGCCTCCAGCGTTAGATCCGCCAGTGGCCCAAAGGATCGGGGCTCTTTCGCCCGCTCGGCCCAAGGATCCTTGCGGTAGATCGATTGCGACAGCTCGAACCGTTCAATCAGCGCCGCCCGCTCTTCGAGGTCGTCAACAACGCGGGCTTGGACCCAATCGAGACCCACCTTGGCAACCCATTTATAGGGCCGGTCGAGGTATTTTGCATGCTCGCGATAAAGCTGGATGAAGGCCACGGTCAGGTCGATGGCTTCCTGCTCGGTCGCCACGTCGGCGAGCCGTTCGGTTTCCTTCACATCCATGCCTGCCGCCCCGGCGACACCAACTTGATAGCCGCTGTCGACGCAGACCACGCCGACATCCTTGCACGTTGCCTCGGCGCAGTTGCGCGGGCAACCCGAGACAGCCAGCTTGACCTTGTGCGGCGTCCACGACCCCCAGAGCACCTGTTCGAGCTTGATGCCCAGGCCCGTGGAGTCCTGTGTGCCGAATCTACAGTGATCGGTGCCGACGCAGGTTTTGACGGTTCGAAGACCCTTGGAATAGGCATGACCCGACACCAGACCAGCCTTGTTGAGGTCGGCCCAGATATGCGGCAGATCCTCACCCTTGACGCCCAAGAGATCGATACGCTGGCCACCAGTCACCTTGACGGTAGGGACATCGTATTTCTCGGCGGCGTCGGCGATGGCGCGCAATTCGCGCGGATTCGTGATTCCGCCCCACATACGTGGCACGACGCTGAAGGTGCCGTCCTTCTGGATATTGGCGTGCTTACGCTCGTTAACAAAGCGGCTTTGCGGATCGTCCCGGTATTCTAGCGGCCAATCTGCCAGCAGATAGAAGTTGATCGCAGGTCGGCACACATGGCAGCCATTGGGCGTTTTCCACCCGAGTTCCTGCCAGACGGCCGGTTGGCTCTTGAGTTCTTTCGCCTTGATCAGGCGACGGACGTCTTCATGGGTAAGGTCGGTGCAGCCGCAGACTGGCTGTGCCGCAGGTGCCGCGTATGCGTCCCCCAAAGTCACTTCCAAAAGCTGTTCGACTAACCCAGTGCAAGTGCCGCAGGACCCGCTTGCCTTTGTCGTGGTGCGAACCGCACCGAGGTCTGCCGCCCCGGCCGAGATTGCATCGACGATCTGTCCCTTGCATATGCCGTTGCAGCCACAGATCTCTGCCTCAGGCGGCAATGCTGCAACGGCTGAGAGGGGGTCCGCGGGGGATCCTCCCTGATAGGCGGGGCCAAAGATCAGCGTCTCGCGCATCTCGTCGATATCGGCTCCGTCCTTGATCAGGCCAAAGAACCAGTTGCCGTCGGCCGTGTCGCCGTACATGACGGCACCGATCAGGCAATCATCTTTAATGACCAGCCGCTTGTAGATGCCGCGCCCGGGATCGCGAAAAACGATATCTTCGCGGTCGGGCCCGTCGGCAAAGTCACCCGCGCTGAAAAGATCGCAACCTGTCACCTTCAGCTTGGTCGCCACGTCCTTGACCACGAACGCGTCCGGCGCGTTCAACAGCGATTGCGCCAGCACCTTGGCCTGATCATAGAGCGGTGCCACGAGGCCAAAGAGATGCCCGTCGAATTCCACGCATTCGCCCACGGCGAAGATGTCGGGGTTAGACGACTGCATCTGGGCGTTGACCGTGATGCCCCGCCCGGTTTCCAGCCCGGCATCCGTCGCAAGGCGGGTTTCCGGTCGAATGCCAACGGCCATGACGACCAGATCGGCCGGCAGTGTCTCACCCGATTCCAGCAGAACGCCTTCAGCCTTGGTGTCGCCGATGATGGCTTTGGTCGAGGCCTGGGTCTTGATGGTGATCCCGCGCTTCTCGAGGTCTTTGCGCAAGAGGTATCCGGCGGCTTCATCAAGCTGCCGCTCCATCAGGTGCCCCATCAGATGCACGACTGTCACGTCCATTCCACGCTCGGCCAGCCCCGCGGCAGCTTCGAGGCCCAGCAGACCTCCACCGATCACCACGGCCCTGCCGCCGTGTGATGCCGCATCGATCATGGCGTTCGTGTCATCAAGATCGCGGTAGGTGATGACACCGGCAAGATCTTTGCCCGGAACCGGAATGATGAACGGGGCCGAGCCTGTGGCGACCACCAGTTTGTCGTAATGAACAGGGCCGTTCTGACCCTCGATCACCTTTGCCTCGGGATCGATCCGCACAACATGTTCACCAAAGCGGCAGGTTACGCCTTGTGCTGCGTACCAGTCATCGTCGTGGGTGACGATGTCGTCATAGGTCTTTTCCCCGGACAGCACCGGTGAAAGCATGATGCGATTGTAGTTCCCACGCGGTTCGGCATTGAACAGCGTGATGTCGAAGGCTGCGGGGTCGGCTTCGACCAGGTGTTCGATCACCCGGCCCGATGCCATGCCTGCGCCGATTATGACGAGTTTTTCTGTCATGCGTTTACTCTGCGGCAACGGCCGTGGCGACCGGCTCGGGTTTTGGTTTGGGTTTTGCGCCGTGTTCGTATTCTTCAAGGAAATCCAGAACCTCCTGTCGGTAGGCGTAGTAGTCCGAGTGTTCGAGCAGTGCTTTGCGGGTGCGGGGACGGGGCAGTTTCACGTCGGTGATCTTGCCGATTGTTGCTTGTGGCCCGTTGGTCATCATGACCACGCGGTCGGCCAGCAAGATCGCTTCGTCCACATCGTGGGTCACGCAGATCGCGGTCACCTTCGTCCGGCTCCAGACCTCCATCAGAACC
Organism: Pseudomonadota bacterium; assembly: GCA_038521825.1. GTDB lineage: Bacteria > Pseudomonadota > Alphaproteobacteria > Rhodobacterales > Rhodobacteraceae > JBCBKL01. Next base: position 80,196 of record JBCBKL010000005.1, read on the forward strand.
TCCTGCAGTTCCCACCTCGTGAGACTGTCGAGCATTCCGAAGGGCTCATCGAGAAGCAGGAGTTTGGGGCTGAGCGCAAAGGCCCGCGCGATACCGACCCGCTGCTTCATGCCGTTCGACAGATCGGCGGCGGATTTATCCATCGCGTCCGCCAGCCCGACCCGCTCGAGGTAGTATTCCACCACATCCTGCCGCTCAGACTGGCCGGCGCGCGGATAGACCTTGTCGACTCCAATCGCGACGTTTTCCTTAGCCGTTAGCCAGGGAAACAGGTTCGGCGACTGGAAGACCACAGCCCGTTCAGGGTCGGCCCCTTCGACGTGTCGGCCATCCAGTTTGATGGCGCCCTTGGAAATCTCGTTCAGACCCGCAGCCATGGTCAGGACCGTGGATTTGCCGCAGCCCGAATGGCCGATCAGCGAAATGAACTCACCTTTGTTGATCTTCAGGTCGAAGTCTTCGACCACCGTCAGCGGCCCTTTGGGCGTCGGATAGACTTTGTGCAGTTGCGAGAAATCGAGAAAGCGATTTTCGATCATGCCCTTGGACGCCTGGGCAATTGCGGTCGGCAAGCCATGGATTGGCATTACGTCGGGCAACTCCCTGGTCCCTTCGACCTTGGCCTCAATGCCGACGTCCATCAGGTATTTGGTGACGTCGCGGCGGAGTGCCTTGAACGTGTCGTCGTTGTTCATGGCTATACGGTCGCGCGGACGGGGAATGGTCACCTTGAACTCATCACCGAGCGTTCCATCGGGATTGAGGGCAATGATCCGGTCGGCGAGGATGATCGCCTCGTCCACATCATTGGTGATGAGTACACAGGTCTTCTTCTCGGCTTCCCAGATCCGCTCGATCTCGTCAGCGAGATTTGCCCGAGTGAGCGCATCAAGCGCCGAAAGTGGCTCGTCGAGGAGTAGCATCTCGGGGCTCATGGCAAGCGCACGAGCGACGTTGACACGCTGGCGCATGCCGCCCGAAAGCTCCGCTGGCCGACGTGTGGTCGCATGGCTGAGCCCGACCATCTTCACATAGTGATCGACCTTTGCCGCCCTTTCAGATGCGGGTAGGTCAGGAAAGACCGTATCGACCGCAAGCCGGACATTGCCGTTCACCGTCAACCACGGCATGAGCGAATAGCTCTGGAAAATTACGCCGCGTTCGGGGCCCGGCTCGGTTATCGCCTTGCCCTTGAAGGTAGCGCTGCCTTTGGTGGGCCGTTCAAGCCCGGCCATGAGGTTGATCAGCGTCGTCTTGCCGGTGCCGGAGAAGCCGAGAAGTACGAGGAATTCGCCCTCCTCGACCTCCAGGTTGATGCCCTTGAGCACATGACTGGCATGGGTGCCGGTGCCAAAGCTCTTTGAGACGTTTTCCAACTTGAGGATACCCATGTCAGATCACCGGTTGTTCGTGAAGGTAAAGAGCGATTGGAGCGCATACATCACGCGGTCGAGCAGGAAGCCGATGATGCCAATGGTGAGAACCGCCACCATGATCTTGGCCAGAGAAGACGACGACCCATTCTGGAATTCATCCCAGACGAATTTGCCAAGCCCTGGGTTCTGAGCGAGCATTTCGGCTGCGATCAGAACCATCCAGCCGACACCGAGCGACAGACGCAGACCAGTGAAGATCAGCGGCAGCGCAGAGGGCAGCACCAGCTTTGTGATCTTGGTATAGGTGTTCATCTTCAGAACCTTGGAGACGTTCACCAGATCCTTATCGATCGAAGCCACACCAAGCGCGGTGTTGATCAGCGTTGGCCAGAGCGAACAGAGCGTCACCGTTACTGCAGAGATTGTGAACGACTTGGGAAAGAGGCCGTCATTGGACGCCGCAAGTGCCGAGACCACCATCGTCACGATGGGGAGCCAGGCCAGAGGTGAGACGGGTTTGAAAATCTGGATGAGCGGGTTCAGCGCCGCGTTGGCTATGGGCGAGAGGCCCGCCATGATCCCCAGCGGGACAGCCACGACCGTCGCGATCAGAAAACCGAAGAAAACCGTTTGGATCGATGTCCAGATCTGCTGGTAGTAGGTCGGCGCGCCGGTATAGGCGCGTTGCACGGGCTCTTTACCCTGTTGCACGCGGCGCTCGTTGAGCTTGGCCACCTGGGCTTCGAACTTGGCCTTGGATTCCGCCTTGGCCTGCGCGTCTTCGTGCAGGTTGACCGCTTCAGTCCAAACCTGCTGCGGGCCCGGAACCGCGCCGAGCGAAGTCTGCACCTGCGGCGCCAATGTACCCCAAAGCGCCAGGAAGGCCGCGATGGACAGCAGCGGAATCGCAAGCAGGCGCCAGATTTCGGCCATTTGCGCCCGCGGATTGTCGCCCGCGGCCGCGCGCAGCAGCGGTGTTGCCCAGGCGAGGCCCAGAACCTGGAACCACTTGTCAGCCTTGTTGATGCGGGTGAAGACCCGCGCGCGCCGCGCTTCGCGATCTTCGTTCGCCATGGTTTCGGGATCTATAGCGGTCATCGCCAGGTCCTTTGCAAGATGGGGGGAATGGCGCGGCCCGGGGAGAAGGGGCCGCGCGCGTGGTTCAGCCTTGGATCTCGTTACCGATGACCCGCTCTTCGCCCTTCAGGCCAATATTGAGCGTTTCGAGATAGGCGTTTGGCTCACGGCCGTCGTAGGGGATGCCGTCGATGATATCCTCGGCAGGGGTCGCTGCCTTGTAGCCATCGCTGTCCCAGGGGAAGTCGGCCTCGTTCGCCATGCCTTCGTCCACAAGCAACCGGGCCGCTTCAAGGTAGATGTCCGGACGGTAAACCTTTTTGGCCGTGTCGTGGTACCAGCTGTCGGGCTGCGCATCCGCAATCTGACCCCAGCGGCGCATCTGGGTCAGGTACCAGATTGCATCCGAATAGAACGGGTAGGTGGCGTTGTAGCGGAAGAACACGTTGAAATCGGGCACTTCGCGCACATCGCCTTTTTCGTACTCGAAGGTTCCGGTCATCGAGTTCGCAATGACCTCATAGTCCGCTCCCACATATTCAGGTCGCGACAGGATCTCGACTGCCTCGGGGCGGTTGGTGTTGTCGTTTTCGTCAAGCCAGATCGCTGCGCGGATCAGGGCCTTGGTGATGGCGAGGGTGGTATTGGGGTATTCTTCGGCGAATTCTGCGGTGATCCCGAACACCTTTTCGGGGTTGTTCTTCCACAACTCGTAGTCGGTGATCACTGGTACGCCGATACCTTTGAACACGGCCTGCTGGTTCCAGGGTTCGCCCACGCAGTAGCCGTAGATAGTCCCGGCTTCGAGTGTCGCGGGCATCTGCGGTGGGGGCGTTACGCTCAGCAGAACGTCGGCGTTGATCTGACCGCTGATGTTTTCGGGCGAGTAATAGCCCGGGTGCAAACCACCGGCCGCCAGCCAGTAGCGCAGTTCGTAGTTGTGGGTCGATACGGGGAAGACCATGCCCATATTGAAGGGTTTGCCTTCGGACTTGAACTGTTCAACGACAGGGGCCAGCGCCTCTGCCGAGATCGGGTGCTGCGGGCGTCCGTCATCCATTTTTGGGATGTTCGGCTTCATCATGTCCCAGATCTCGTTCGACACGGTGATGCCGTTGCCGTTCAGGTCCATCGAAAAGGGAGTGATGATGTGGGCCTCGGTCCCGAAACCGATTGTTGCTGCCAAGGGCTGACCGGCCAGCATATGTGCGCCATCGAGCTGACCGTCGATAACGCCGTCCAACAGAACTTTCCAATTGGCCTGAGCTTCGAGTGTCACGAACAGACCTTCGTCGAGGAAGTAGCCCTGTTCATACGCCACCGCCAATGGCGCCATGTCGGTCAGTTTGATAAAGCCGAAGGTCAGTTCGTCCTTTTCGAGTTCGAGTAGTTCGGCCAAAGCCGGTCCCGCAAGTAATGCGGACGTGGCAAGCGTGAGCATGAATTTCTTCATATACGTGTCCCTTGGTTCTGGTGCCCTGTGCGCCGGGCAATGCAAAAAACGCCGCTGACCAGCCTTGCCTGTCAGGCAAAGGGTCGAGCGGCGGTGCTCAGATCATCCCTGTCGGAGGGGGTGTTGTTGCGGACAGCGTCGTTGCTGACCGGTGTGCGTCAGTAAGGAGGCGCGGTTTGGATTCGCCAAGGTCATCCGGCCGAAAGACATGTGTATTTTCGCGATAAAGCAAACTCGGTTGCTGCAACTGCACAAAAAATCGGCATCATTGGTCGATCGGCTCAAAAACGCGTCCGTCAAAAAACGCATCTGGCCTTAACATCAAGGTTCCGGCTGCCGATGCCACCTCTGTATCTTGTTCGACCGCGCCCTCGATTTTGGCCGAGGCACTGGGTAAATCGGCGACTGTTTCGGCTAGTGCCGACCGATGAATGTCGGATAGGAAGACCGTCCGCGCCAGACGGGCGGCATCAACCCGGTCAAGTCCGGTGCGGGCGGCCAACCGCAGTCCGATCCATTCCGCCTGGCTGCGCCATGGGAACGTGGCCGCACCCCTATGAAACTCCACGAAACCGGGCACTGTCCTGCTGTCGCCGGCAGGTGAAATCACGAGATTGCCGAAGAGAGCCCTATCGATGATGTCTGGTGCAAGATCGAGATAGTCGGGTCGACTGAGCAGTTCCGCTGTCAAAGTGCGGGACGTCGGTTTGGCCAACCATCGCCCCGCCCGCCATACCGCGCGAATCAGCCGCCCGCAAAGATCGGATTGTGTCGCGACCCAATCGTTGCTGACCGCCAGCACCTTTTCTGGGGCAAAGGACCAGATCGCGTTCCCGGGCAGCAAAAGCTCACCCAGACCCATTTCCACGACCTTCGATCCCCATGGTTCGCCCACGCAGAAGGCGTCGATCTCGCCGGCCTTCAGGGCGTTCGCCATAAGCGGTGGCGGCACGGTCCGGATATCGACGTTCTGCGGCGCATGAAACCCAAGCGCGGTCAGCCAATAGAAGATCAACTCGGCATGCATGGAGAACGGAAAGGGGACGCCGATCCTTAACTGTTTGCCCTTGGCCGCGATGAGGGCCTGACCGGCGGCTCGGGCGTCATTAAAGACAAAGTCGTGCCCGACCTCCCTGAGCTGGTTGGCGAGGGCCCGGCTGACCCCGATAACATTGCCGTTCACCGACAGAACCGAAACCGCCGAGATCAATGATCCACCGCCACCCAACCCCAGGGCAGCTGCGACCGGGATGGGCGAGAGCATGTGCGCCGCGTCTATCTGACCGAACCAGAGCCGGTCCCGCATCTCAGACCAAGATTGGACGCGTTTCAAATCAAGCGATATCCCCTCTTCGTTGGCAAATCCCATTTCCTGGGCGACAATCAAAGGGGCTGCATCGACCAGCGGGACAAATCCGACCTTGATAGTTGCGACCTTCATGAAAGGAGGCCTGCCGCCGTCACCAACGCATCGGCCACATCGGCAAGCCGTTTGCCCTGATCCATCGCGGCCTTGCGCAGGATCGCATATGCCGCTTCTTCGTCAACGCCTCGCGCTTTCATGATCAAACCCTTGGCGCGGTCGATCACCTTGCGTTCCTCAAGGGCCCGCTTGGTTTCCTCCAGTTCGGTGCGCATGCGTTGAAAGAGGCGAAAGCGGGCAATGGCGGCATCGAGCACCGGCTTGACGCGTGCGGGCTGCATCCCGTCCACGACGTATGCGGAAACGCCAGCCTCGATCGCGGCGGCCGAAAGCGCGGGGTCGGAGCGATCGACGAACATGGCGACAGGGCGTTCGAGGGGGCCAGATGCCAGCGCCATTTCTTCCAGCATGTCGCGGGACGGGTTGGCCATATCTATCAGAACGAGATCTGGCATCCGGTCGCGGATCTGGCGGGCAAGGCTGGTTGGCTCGGCAATGACGTGGATGTCGAACTCCCCTGCCTCCCGCAGACTGTCAACGATCTGCAAGGCCCTGTCCCGATTGGGCTCAACCACTATGACAGACAGCGTATTGGCCATAACCGGAAGTCGGCAAGGAAGCGCTGGCGTGTAAAGCGGCCATTCCCGTTGCCGTTAGGGTTGATTGACCGGCTGCGCTTTATGCCGCGGGTTATGCCTATCCGGTGGGCGCCTTTGATTAAAAAGTGGGCGTCCGTCTTGCTCAGAGGGCTTGTTCATTTGGTCAGGACAGCAGGGCTATCTCTTGGTCACCGGAAAGCCCGCCTTGCAGGTCTTGATCGCGCCGCCCACGATCCCATGCGAGCAAGGGATCGAGTGTTTCGACCAGCGGGCGGCATCGCAAACCGGCAGATACCGCGCGCCGGGTGCCGACCTCGAGGAAGTATCGAAAATCGGGTGTAGCAGGTGCGATCAACGGCAGTTCGGTCCATGGTGCGACGCCGACCTCCGACATGCGCGCGTCATCGAACCAGCAGAACTCTGGTTGCGATCCGGTGCTCTGTTGGATGGCGCCCAGGAGATCACCAAAATCTATTGGCTGGCCGGTCACATTCCAAATCCCGGATAGGTCGTTTTCAGCACATAATACACCAAACTCAGCTGCGTCGCGCACATCGATTAGCTGAACTTTGCGGCGCCGTGGAGCGGGTACGGGGATGCGTCGTCTTTCGTCTCGCGCTTCGTCGATGCAGCGGACCCACCACGTCAGCCGGTCAGTGTAATCACCCGCACCAACCAAAAGACCAACTCTGAGCAGTGTCGCGCGGTCGCCGAGCCTTTCAGCTGCGGCAAGCTCACACGCCCGTTTCAAAGGGCCGTAGGACTTGCCATATGCGAACGCTGACGCGCGTTTTTCGACGGGTACGGATCGGGCTACGGCCAGATCTTGCGCAGTCGGGTTCGGCACACGGTCATCTTCGTTCAGGCCCAGCTTGGCAAAACTGCCATAGGCAGAAATCGATGAAATCATGACGTAGCGCGAAATGTCTGCGCCAACGGCATCCAGAAGTCTTCGGACCGCGTCTGGTTCGAATGCACAGGAATCGAATACCCAGTCGAATTTGCCGCCCGAAAGAGGTGTCAGATCACCGTACCGGTCGGCCTTGACGACATGTGCGCCTTTCTCGGCGGAACGCTTCGTCTGTCCGCGCGACATGATCGTCAACTCATGCCCGGCCGCCACCAATGCATCCGCAATGGCTCCTCCAAGAAAACCGGTGCCACCGACGACCAGACAGCGCATGAGCTTCCCCTTGGTTGCTTTTTTCTGCAATTGCTTCTTTGACGAAGATACCGACGCTGTTCCATTGTCGCCAGTAAGCAAGACATGCTGTCAGTTGTTCAATGCGCGATGATCATAAGAGAACCTGGCCGCCATGATCGCTACCCCAATTCAAGCGTCGCAACAGCATAGAATTCTCCCGTGCCCGCCCTTCGCCCGGATCTGTACATCCTTGCGGTTTCGAAGACGGGCATGAGCTGCAGCTCTTGGCAAAGCTGGGTGAGGGCCCGGCATCTGTCCGGGATATCGATGATGACCGTGTCGCCAAAAACGGTTGCGGCGTGCCGGATGAGGCGTAGCGCAGATCTGGCATCCGCAGCTACCAGCGGGCCGATCTTTGCGCCCTCCCGACATTTGCGGATCGTCAGAAATCCGCCCCGGTCAATCAACGTCTTGCGGTTCACGGTCTCGCCGAACCACGCGTTTAAGTAATCCGGCTTCTGAGCGCCGGACGCTTCGGCCTCGCGGTCGATCAGCGCTGCGATGCTATCTTGATCAGCAACGCGAATGTCTTTCGATACTTCGCGCTCGACCCTTCCCGAAAACCGCATGGTTGACCCTGCATGCCGAAAACCGGACGCCGCATAATTGCCCTGCTGCTCAGGCACCCCGTCAAGGCCGATGGTACGGTTACCAGCGTGTTCGACGGCATGCTGCCAAAGGGCGTAGCCAATGCCCTTGCCGCGATGAGACGGGCGCGCGATGTAGAGCCCGAGAAAGGCATAGCTTTCGTTATGATTGACGACGGAAATGGCTGCCACAGGTTCGTCGTTTTCACATGCCACGACAAATCCGTTTGGATCCGCCGCATAGAACGCAGCCGCATCATCCAGACCCGGGTTCCACCCCTCCGCCGCGGCCCAATCGAGCATGAGCCCAACCTCTTGCCGTGTCGCATTTCGAAACCGGATCATCCCAGCAAGGCTTCTTTGAGCGATTTCGATTCACTTGGCATCTCGCGCAGGTTCAATTGCGAAACCAAATCCACAAGGTGCCCTTTCATCAGCTCTTCGGCTTTGTCCGGATTCCGTTCGCGAAACGCCTCAAGCAAAGCGTGGTGCGCATGGCTTTCACAAAGCGCATTTTTGCGCTGCCAATAGAGTGCGATCACGAGCGAGGAGCGGGAAACAAGCTGTTGGATAAAGGACTCGATGGTTTTCTGATCCGCCATGCGCGCGATTTCCACATGGAATAAGCCGGATAGCTTGAGGGCGCGTCCGGCTTCACCGGTGTCCAGGGCGGCATGTTCGAGCTCGATATGTTTCTCAAGCAACGCGACACTGTCCGCTGTCGCGCGCTCTGCTGCAGCGCGGGCGGTTTGGGGTTCAAGTAGTGCGCGGGCTTCAAAGACCTCCCGGGCCTCCTTGATCGAGGGTTTTGCAACAAAGGCGCCGCGGTTTCGTTCGATGGAAACGAGGCCCTCGTGTGCCATGGCACGAAGGGCCTGGCGGACAATCGTACGACTGACCCCGAAGACTTCGCCGACCTCGTCTTCGCTCAGTTTCATTCCGGGCAGCACGCGGTGCTCATGGACGGCTTCGGTCAATTGCGACGCGATGCTTTCGGAAGAGATTTCTGTGACCGACATGATGTCTTTCGCCTCACCTGCTACGGTTTCTTGAGTGGCAGAGCCGGTCGCCAACAGCAAGACTGACGCCAAATAGGTCTGAAATCGTATACAATATAAGCTCATTTTTTAAACAAACGATCGGTCCTCTGCTTTGCGGTCGGGCATTGCCTTGTGCTGAACGTCCCGCGAGACCGAATTGATTTCGGCTTGAGCGAACCCCTTGGTCAGTCTGGTCCCATACCCATGGGATCTGCATGCCAACCAAGCTCGACCTTGAATTTGTCAATCTGACCAAGCGCTACGGCGGCATCGTTGCCGTGGATGCCATCAACTATCACTTCGATGCTGGCACCTATGCATGCCTGCTGGGGCCGTCGGGATGCGGCAAGTCCTCGACGCTGAGGATGGTGGCGGGTCATGAGAGCGTATCGGATGGATCTGTTTTGCTTGGAGGGCGCGACATCTCGCACCTGCCACCCGCCAAACGCGGGACCGCGATGATGTTCCAGAATTATGCGCTGTTTCCACATTTGAACGTCGCGGACAACGTGGGCTTCAGTCTGAAGATGAGAGGTCTGGACGCGGCAACGCGCAGCAAACGCGCCGGCGAGATGCTGGAGCTTGTAGACATGAGTAGCTACGCCGACCGTATCCCTGCCCAGCTTTCTGGTGGTCAGCAGCAGCGTGTTGCGCTGGCCCGTGCGCTGATCACCGAACCACAGGTGCTGCTGCTTGATGAACCGCTGTCAGCGCTGGATCCATTCCTGCGTATCCGGATGCGGGCCGAGCTCAAGCGGCTTCAGCGTGAGCTGGGTATCACGTTCATTCATGTCACACATGGGCAGGACGAAGCGCTGGCGCTGGCAGATCAGATCGTGGTCATGAACAATGCCAAGATCGAACAGGCCGGCCAGACCCGCGAGGTCTTTGAGGCCCCGAAAACGGCCTTCGTCGCGCGGTTTCTTGGATCCCACAACGTGATTGCGCTGCCCGAGGGCAAGGTCGCGGTCCGCTCAGATGCCCTGAAACTCAACAGGCCCGAGGGGGCAAAGCTTCAGGGGAGGATCACCAACATCGAATACCAGGGAACACACGTGGCCCTGACGGCTGTCATTGCAGGCGATCAGGAAGTCACCGCGCTTTTGTCCGACAAGGATTTCTTCGGCGACCCGAAGGATTTGGGCGAGGCGATAGGCCTCGATTGGGAAAACAAGGCGGCCCAAGCCCTTTCCGCCTGACATCAACCTCCAAGACAGGGAGACAGAGATGACAACAATTCCAAAGATACGCTATTCGCGACGGTCGATGCTTAAGGCGGGTGGCGCGGCGGTGGCAGCCGCCGCGCTTCCGGCTCCGATGGTATGGGGACAGGCCATCAAGGACGTGACACTGCGCCAGTTCGGCACCGGGGTGTCCAACCTCAACGAGGTGGCCGCCAAGGTCAAGGAAGACCTCGGCTTTACGTTGGAAATGACGGCGCTTGATTCTGACAGCGTGACCCAGCGTGCCGCAACCCAGCCCGACAGTTTTGATATCGCAGACATCGAATACTGGATCTGCAAAAAGGTCTGGCCGACCGGCAACCTGCAGGCGATGGATACCTCGAAGATTCAGAACTACGACAAGATCGTGGGGATCTTCCGGGATGGCAAACTGACCCCGGAAAGCACCATTGCGCAGGGCACCGCGCCGCACACCGTGGGTTTTGTCGAGGGTGTCGACGGCAAGGAGTTCGTCGATAACGAAAGCGGCTGGATGACGCTGATCCCGACGATCTACAACGCCGATACGCTGGGCATCCGGCCTGACCTGATTGGCCGTCCGATCAGCAACTGGAAGGAGCTGCTTAACCCCGAATTCAAGGGCAAGGCGTCGATCCTCGATATCTCGTCCATCGGCATCATGGATATGGCCATGGTCGTGGAGTCGATGGGTGAATACACCTATCCCGACAAAGGCAACATGACGAAGGAAGAGATCGACCTGACGCTCGGCATCTTCACCGAAGCCAAGAAAGCCGGACAATTCCGCGCCTTCTGGAAAACCTTCGACGAAAGCGTCAACCTGATGGCGTCGGGCGAGGTCGTGATCCAGTCCATGTGGTCACCGGCAATCACGGCGGTTCGTTCGCAGGGTATTCCATGTGTCTATCAGCCGCTTGAAGAGGGCTATCGTTCATGGGGCGGTGGCATTGGCCTGTCAAAATCGCTCAGCGGCATCGAGCTGGATGCGGCCTATGAATACATCAACTGGTATCTCTCCGGCTGGGTCGGCGGCTTCCTGATGCGCCAGGGCTATTACTCGGCCGTACCGGAAACCTCCAAGAGCTTCATGAGCGAGGACGAATGGGCCTTCTGGTTCGAAGGTAAGGAAGCCCAGGGCGACATCACCAACCCGTTTGGCGACGTGATGGAGAAAGCCGGGGCTGTGCGCGATGGCGGATCGTTTTATGACCGCATGGGCGCAGTCGCGTGCTGGAATGCCGTCATGGACGAAAACCAGTACATGGTCCGCAAATGGAACGAGTTCATCGCCGCTTGATGCGCGCGTGAACAATGCGCCCCGGCCTCTGAGCAAAGCCGGGGCGCATTCAGCCCAGACATGACCGACAACACGATCCCTTCCATCGCTGCGAGCGCAGAAGCCCCGACACCCCCAGCACGGGCCATGTCGCGCCACCTGTCGGGCTGGCTGCTGGCGTCCCCTCTGGTGCTGGTCTTGGCGGTGTTCCTTGTGGCACCAGTCGTGATGATCGTGATTGTGAGCTTCTGGGGCGCGACCGAGTTTTCGATCTACCCGGCGTTTCAGTTCGACAACTATGCCTTTCTTTTCGGATCGGACGTGACCTATCGCGTCTTCGCCAACACCTTCAAATACGCTGTCATCACTTGGGCCTTCACCCTTTTGATTGGCTTTACGGTGGCCTACTTCCTCGCGTTCCATGTCCGGTCGCTGAAATGGCAGATCGCGCTATTTCTGTTGTGCACGATCCCATTCTGGACCTCGAACATCATCCGCATGATCTCGTGGATCCCGTTTCTTGGGCGAAACGGTCTAGCCAACTCAACCCTGATTTCGTGGGGCGTGATCGACGAGCCGCTGGAATGGCTGCTTTTCAGCGATTTCAGCGTCATTCTCGCCTTCGTTCATCTCTATACCCTTTTCATGGTCGTGCCGATCTTCAACACGATGATGCGGATCGACAAATCGCTGATCGAAGCCGCCGCAGATGCAGGCGCGACCGGTTGGCAGACGCTGTGGCATGTGGTCATCCCGCTGACCAAGCCTGGCATAATGATCGGGACGATCTTTGTCGTGACGCTGGTGATGGGCGATTTCATCACCGTACGGTTCATGAGCGGTTCGCAATCCGCCAATGTGGGCCGGATGATCCAGAACGATATCGGGCTGCTTCAGTACCCCTCGGCTTCGGCCACCGCTGTCATCCTGCTGATCACCGTCCTGATGGTCATCGGCCTGCTCTTGCGTCTTGTCGATATTCGGAAGGAGCTGTGATGGAGCCGCGGCCCAAGTCGTTCTATTTCCTTGCAGCCTTCTTCGTGCTGTTCCTGATCTTTCTCTACGGGCCCACGCTGACCATCGCGATACTGTCGTTTCAGGGGCCGGGTGGCGGGCTGACCTTTCCGATGCGGGGCGTGTCGCTGCATTGGTTTCGCGACCTTTTCGAACAACAGGCCGTGGGCGACATCTGGGGCTCGTTCTCACGCTCTCTGGTGCTGGGCCTGATGGTCATGGTCACCACCGTCGTGGTCTCTGTCATGGGTGGGCTGGCGTTCCGAAAACGGTTCGGGGGAGCGGGCATAGTCTTCTACCTCATCATTACCTCGCTGGTGATCCCCTCGATCCTTGTTTCGCTTGGCGTGGGCCTGATCTGGTCCCAATCGGGGATGACGGTGCACTGGTCGACGAGCGGCTTCGGGGCACAACTTACCTGGACACTGCCTTTTGGCCTTCTGATCATGTTCGCCGTCTTCAACCGGTTCGACCAAAGCTATGAGGAAGCTGCCCGAGATCTGGGTGCATCCCCATGGCAAACCATCCGGCATGTGGTGCTGCCGATTATCGCGCCCTCGTTGATCGGTGTCGCACTGTTCGGCTTCACGCTCAGCTATGACGAGTTTGCGCGCACGTTGCTGACCTCGGGCAGTCGCAACACGCTTCCGCTGGAAATCTTCGGCATGACCACGAACGTCACGACGCCGGTCATCTTTGCGCTCGGCACGCTCACGACGGTCTTTTCCTTCCTGGTGATCGCGCTTTTCCTACTTGTGGTCTGGATCACCGACCGTCGCCGCACCCGACATGGATCGGATGCAGGCAAGGGTCTGGTCTGAGCGGACATGGCAATCGTCATCATCAATCCAAACAGCACTGAAACGATGACCGGAGCGATGACGGAGATCGCCCGACAGGCCGTTCCCGATTTGCGTTTTGAAGGCTGGACCTCTCATAGAGGGCCTGCAGCGATCCAGGGAGTGGGGGACGGGGCGGATGCGACACCACCGCTGCTGGAACTGGTTCGCAAGGCGGATCGGCAGGGGGCAGACGGCATTATCATCGGCTGCTTTGACGACACCGCGCTGAACGAGGCCGCGGCAATCGCGACCTGTCCGGTCGTGGGGATTGGCCAAACGGCATATCACCTCGCCGCGCTTCGCAATTGGCGCTTCAGTGTCGTGACGACGATGCCGGTATCTGTCCCGATCATCGAGGCGAACATAGGCGCTTTGGGCCTTGGTGGGTTTCTCGGCAAAGTCAGGGCTTCGAACGTGCCGGTTCTCGAAATCGAGAATGATCCCGACACGTCAGAGCAATTGATCCTGAGCGAGGCAAGGCGCGCGGAGGAGGAAGACGGTATCGACGCGGTCATACTGGGTTGTGCGGGCATGGCCAACATCTCGAAAACGGTCGGTCAATCGCTCAACCGAGTTGTCTTGGATCCGGTCGTTGTGGCGGCATCCTGCATGAAGTGGTTGTGCTGACGGGGAACGGGGATCTGAGTTCATGTGTTTCAAACGGTCGCCGTTTGGATGACGGCGAGAAGGGTGTTCCAGCTACCTGTGGTCGAAGCCTTTTGTTGGAGCTGAGGCATGCCCCGCTCAAATCTTGCGCACGCGATGCATACTTTGCTTGTTTTCAAGGCGACAGTCCCCGTCGACCGCGCGACGCGGCCTTTCACATTTGGCGAAGCGCCCGACGCGCGTCACGTTCTAACTCGCAGGGCATCTAGGGTTCCGCCTCACGTTGCGAGGGTCTGGTCCGAGAGAGGTCGCCGGTCTGGCAAATTCCAACCGGTACACGGCGGGACAAAATCCCGGGAGAACACTGCAACCGAGGTCAGGCCGTTTTCTCCAGTTCCGCCACGGCTCCGTTCATCTTCGATCCCGGCGGAACATCGCAAGGGAGTTTCCTATGCAAGTTCTTCGCCATGTCGCAGCCGGTGCAGCCGCGCTGCTGATCAGCACCGCCAGTGTTGCAACCGCCCAAGAGAAAACCGAATTCCGCGTCGCGTGGTCCATCTATGTGGGATGGATGCCATGGGGCTATCTCGAAGACAGCGGGATCATGGACAAATGGGCCGACAAGTACGGCATCGATGTCGAGATCGTGCAGATCAACGATTACGTGGAATCGATCAACCAATACACGGCAGGCGCGTTTGATGGCGTGTCAGCGACGAACATGGACACGCTATCGATCCCCGCGGGCGGTGGCGTGGATACAACGGCACTGATCGTGGGCGACTTTTCGAACGGCAATGACGCGGTGATCGTCAAAGGTGACGGCGATCTGGCCTCACTGGCGGGCAAGCCGGTAAACTTGGTGGAGTTGTCGGTCTCGCACTACCTGCTTGCGCGGGCGCTCGACAGTGTCGGCATGAAGGAAGCCGACCTCGCGAGCGTCATCAACACGTCCGATGCGGATATGATTGCAGCATTTGCGACGCCCGATGTCGAAGCGTTGGTAACATGGAACCCCTTGGTCTCGTCCATTTTGGAAGACCCAAAGGCCAGCAAACTCTTCGACAGCTCTGACATCCCCGGCGAGATCATTGACCTGATGGTGGTCAATACCGAAACGCTTAAGGCCAACCCGGATTTCGGCAAGGCGATGGCAGGGGCCTGGTACGAGGTGATGGGTCTGATGGCCGCAGGAGACGAGGCCGTCTTGACCGCGATGGCCGAAGCCTCCGGCACGGATCTGGCTGGCTACAAGGCGCAGCTTTCCTCGACCGAGATGTTTTATGACGCGGCAGATGCGGTGGCCTTCACGCAAAGCGCCGAACTGCCGGCCACCATGGTCAACGTCGCGGAGTTCCTTTTTGACAAGGGTATCCTGGGCGAGGGCGCACCATCGGCGGATTTCGTGGGCGTCGAATACCCCGGCGGGACAATCACCGGCGACCCCAACAACGTCCAGTTCCGATTTGATACTACATATATGCAAATGGCCGCGGACGGCGCGCTGTGATCTGAAGTCGGGGCAGGGCGATGCGCCTGATCAACCGTCATCCGGGTATCCCGCTGCGCGCTGCGCTGATTGCTCTGCCCTTTGCGCTGTTGTTTGTCGCCTACTCATTGGGGTCGCAGGCGCGGCTGGCCGAGAATCCCTCGGACAAGCTGATGCCGTCGCCGGCCAAGATCGTCGAGACGGCCGCGCGCCTGCTGACCGAGCCGGATCGGCGGTCGGAAAAGATACTGTTCTGGTATGACACGTGGGCGAGCCTCGTGCGGTTGAGCCTCGGCGTCGGGATTTCGGCGGCATTGGCAGTCGCGTTCGGGCTGTTGATCGGGCTTTTGCCGCATGTGCGGGCGACATTGGCGGGGTTTGTCGCCGTGATCTCGATGATCCCGCCGCTTGCTGTGTTGCCCATCCTTTTCATTGTCTTCGGGTTGGGCGAGCTTTCGAAGGTTGTGCTTATCGTGGTGGGTATTCTGCCCTTCCTGATCCGCGATCTTTCGGCCCGAGTCCTTGAGATTCCGCGCGAGATGATCGTCAAGGCGCAGACGCTGGGCGCCTCGAGCTGGGTGATTGCCCTGCGCGTGGCCCTGCCACAGATTATGCCGCGCCTCATTCAGGCAGTGCGCCTTTCGCTTGGGCCCGCATGGCTGTTCCTGATCGCGGCCGAAGCAATCGCCTCCGAACAGGGCCTTGGCTACCGGATATTCCTTGTGCGCCGCTTCCTCGCGATGGATGTGATCCTCACGTATGTCATCTGGATCACCCTGCTGGCCTTTCTGATGGATGTAGCGCTGCGCTGGCTGTCGCGGCGTTTCTTTCCATGGGCGGAGGCGGGCCTATGAGCTTTGTCACCGCAGAGGGCATCTTTCAGTCCTATGGTCAGCGCCCGATCCTTGAACGCGTGAATGTCAGCGTCGAGGAGGGTGAGTTCATTTCGATCGTGGGCGCGTCAGGTTGTGGCAAATCCACCTTTCTGCGGCTCTTGCTGGCACAGGAAACCCCGACCCGGGGCGAGATACGGATCGACGGCGCGGACCCGGCACGAGAGCCCGGGTTGGATCGCGGGGTTGTTTTCCAGAGGTACTCCGTTTTTCCGCACATGACGGTGGTCGAGAACGTCGTCGCCGGTGAAAGCTTTCGCCGTCCTTGGGGCCGCTTTCCTGGGCCGGAAAAGCGTGTGGCGCGTGACCGGGCGATGGAGACATTGGTGCGATGCGGCCTCGACCACATGGCCGATGCCTTTCCCGCCGCCCTTTCCGGTGGAATGCAACAACGGCTGGCCATCGGGCAGGCGCTGGCGGCCAAGCCGCGCATCCTTTTGCTGGATGAACCGTTTGGCGCGCTTGATCCGGGCACCCGGCTTTCCATGCATGACTTCCTCATGGATCTTCGGGCCGAGACCGGCATGACCGTCTTCATGGTCACCCACGACCTTGAAGAAGGGTTCAAGCTGGGTGATCGCGTTCTGGTCTTCGACAAACCCCGCTGGGATCCCGACTACCCCGACGTGATCGGCGCGACCATCACGTACGATTTCGATGCGCGCGATGGCGGCATCCCTTTTCAGACGATTAAGGAGGAAACCCATGTTCTTGCCCCCACCTGACCGCAGCCGGTCGCATCATCCTCGGGATCGCGGCGCGCCTGACCGGAGGGACCACCACCCCGACCTGACCAAGCTGCGGGGGTGGAAGTCGATGAAGGCCGAGGCCGACCTTCCGGAGGGCCGCTGGGATGAGGAACGTCGCTGGGCGCTGCGCATGGGCCTGACGGGGGCAGACAGTATCGAGGACAAGTCGATCCCGACCTTCGCCCGGGGCGAACTGCCCCATTACGCGGGCATCAACACCTTTCTCAAAGCCCCCTACGCCGAAGATGTCACCGAGGTGAAAGACTATGACGCCACTATTCTTGGCATCCCGTTTGACGGGGGGACAACCTACCGTCCCGGTACCCGCTTTGGACCTCAGGGCGTGCGCAAGATCTCTGCGCTCTATACGCCTTACAATTACGAAATGGGTGTCGACCTGCGCGAGCAGATGACGCTGTGCGATGCGGGTGACGTCTTTACCATCCCGGCCAACATCGAAAAGAGCTTTGACCAGATCAGCCGCGCCGTGAGCCACGTGTTTAGCTCCGGCTCACTGCCGATCATGATCGGTGGTGATCACTCCATCGGCTTTCCTTGCGTGCGGGGCATCGCGGAATGTACGTCAAAGAAGATTGGGATCGTCCATTTTGACCGGCACGCCGACATCCAGGAAAAGGATTTGGATGAGCGTATGCACACAACACCATGGTTTCACTCGACAAACCTGCCAAACGTGCCCGCCAAGAACCTTGTTCAGGTGGGTATCGGCGGCTGGCAGGTCCCGCGTGAGGCGGTCAAGGTCGCGCGCGAGCGCGAGACCAATATCATCACGATGAGCGACATGGAGCAGATGGGTATCGACAAGACCGCTGAGATGGCGCTGGAGATGGCGTGGGACGGGGTCGATATGGTCTATATGTCCTTTGATATCGACAGCATCGATTGCGGCTTTGTCCCCGGAACGGGATGGCCCGAACCCGGCGGGTTCCTCCCGCGCGAGGCGCTGGCATTGGCTTCCAAGGTTGCAGCTGAGGGGATCTGCGGGATGGAACTGGTCGAGGTCTCGCCGCCTTATGACACCTCTGACATCACCGCCCTTATGGGCACGCGCGTGATCGTGGATGTGCTGGGTAGTCTCGTCGCGTCAGGCAAGCTGGGCAAGCATAAGGCCCATATCGACAAGCCTGTCACCATCCCCCACGGCGAATTCGAGGGGCGGAGGTGGTCCAATGCCACATGACATCGTGAACGGCCATATCGGCCATAACCATGACCACGATCACCTGCACAGCCATCTCAGACCCGAAGACGAGGCGGCCGAATTGCAGGTGCTGGCCGAGCAGTTCATCGATGGCTTTGTCGCCGCGCGGGACAAGATGTCGTATCTGCGCTTGGCCGGCGTTCCGCTCGAACTTTCCGAAAAAGGGGCGCGGGCGCAGATGAAGCTGGTCGATGTGCAGCTGACAACGGAATGGCAAGTCGGCACGGCCTCACCCTCCTTCGGATCGAGGGAACTCAGTTATCTGCCATATCCGGGCGAGATGGTAACCGAACGGACCAATCTCGGATTTGTCTACGTATCGCTCGACGCCAAGGAGGTGGTGGACTTGCGGGCATTCCTGCACGCGCGTCATACGAACGGAGAAGACGGATCATGAGATATGCCTCGCTGCTGGTCGTGTTGGCGCAGCCAGCCCACGCTCATCACGAAGCGGTCGCCATATCCATTCTGCCGGGCCTGGTGGTCTGGCTCGCCCCGGTGGCCGTCGCTTTAGTGACGGCGTGGCGGCGGATGGCGCGTCGCGGCAGATTGCAGAGAGATCAGCGATCTATGACTGAAAACTGAAGTAGCAGAGGAAGTGTGGTGACGAAACTTGTGACCAGATTAGCGGAAGGTTTAGCGTCACGGCTGGCGTCACGTCACGCGCAATTCATCGGATGGAACGCCGTGTTGAGCCAGAAAACCAAGAACCGTCGAGCGCAGCAGAAGGCCGAAGGAGTTTCCGCCGGCCCGTCCACTATGGATTGCGATCAGTCTTCGGTTGCCGTTGGATTCCTTGAGCCAGATTGGCGCGCCGCTTAGTCCGGGTCGTGCGTTGATGCGATAGCGCAGAAGCGGTGCCCGCGCTCCACCGGCGCTCAAAGGGGGCCGCACCGCATCGATGAGGTTGAAGCCACGCCGCATCTGGCGGTTCCCTCCGGCTATCATCGGAAATCCGGCAACATTGACCTTTCGATGAGCAATCGTGTCACCAAAGAGGTTGGTGAATCTCTTGACTGAATCGCCGCTGTTCGACCCAAACCAGCCGAATTTCTGCTTTGTGCCGGGAACACGTATCTTTCCGAGGCTCTTGAAATTCTTGCGATTGACCCGCACGAGCGCGTAGTCGAACAGCCGGGCTTTATCTCGGTTGGAGTCAAAAAGCCCTTCAGGGGTGTAGGTCTGCTTCGTCGATGAGCGCCAGACCCCGAAAGGCGCACTTGCCGGGAGAGCGCCCGCGGGAACCTGTGCCGGGACGATGTGAATTTCGGTTGGCTTGTACCGTTTGGTTCCCTTTATCGCGCGGACGTTGTGTCCGGCAGTCAGGATGTAGCGAGCAGAAATCAGCACGCCGGTGCCGGCCAGCCACGCACCGCCAATCGGCGTTCCGACCACCGGAAAATTCAGGTCGCTGCGAGGATACTTCACGAGGATTTTGCACACCCAGCGATATGGAACGCTGCGCGTGTTTGCAACCGGCACCAGATTGGGACTTGCTGCGGGGCCGGGCGGAGCAGCCTGATAGTCGCCGGCCCAAGGGTCCGGATCCCCGAACTCGTCAAGTTCGTCCATCTCATCCAACGCGTCATAACGATATTCAAGCATGGGACACCTCGGCCATTTCGTGCGGAACCGCAGCGATGCTAGCCCGACCGCCCCGGCGGCGGCTATAGCTTCAACGAGCTAGCCATCCCGACAGCCGACCCTTGGTAACCTGTTTTGGGTACCCCAGACATGGAATTGCTGACTGTCCCTCACAGGTAGACCCTGAAAGCTGACGTTCGCGCCTGCCGCGCGTCCGGTTTCAACGTCCAGCAGCGGAGGTCAGCATGTTAGATGAAGAACTTGATATGTACTACGGCGAGGAACTGGAATTCGACGACGAATTCGAGGACGAGTACGACTACGAGGAAGACTTCGAAGACGAGTACGAAGACGAATACGACTCGTATTACGACGAGGAAGACTTCGAAGATTTCGATTTCGAAGGTGATGAATTCTGGGGCAGTCTGAAAAAAATCGCGCGTAAGGTCGGAAGTGCGGCCAAGCGTGCAGCTAAGAAACTCGCCCCTATTGCAAAGCGTCACGCAGGTAAAATCGGTTCGGTTATCGGGGGTGCAGTGGGCGGGCCTTTGGGCGCTTCGATCGGCGGCAAGATCGGCGGATTCGTCAAGAACCTTGAAGACGAGGACGAATACGACACCGAAGACGAAATGGAAGCCGTCATGCCCATCCCGGCGCTGGACGAAGACCTGGCCGAGGCCATGGCTGCGGCGGCGACCAAGGCAAAGCCATCGGATGCGCAAGCCTTGGGTGGGGCGATTACGATCACAATCATGTCGAAGACGCCGCTGGCCGTGAAGACTATGGCGCCCGCGCTTGCCAGTGCCAGCGGACGAGTGGCGCGGACGATGGCCTCTGACCCACGAAGCAAACAACTGATCCGCACCTTGCCAACAATCATCAAGAAGACGGCGGCGACGCTGAACCAGAAAGCCCGCAAGGGAAAGCCGGTGACCAAGGCAACTGCAGCGCGCGTGATGACCAAGCAGGCCAAGCGGACCCTGCGGTCGCAAACAAGACTGGCCCGCGCGCTTGCCAGCAATGCTGCCAAGAAACGGCGGCTGGATAAGGCGGCAATTGCCCGCGCCGAAAAGTTCTATTGAGCATGATGCTGCCGGGAGGCTGCTGGCCTCTGGCAGCCATTTCTCTGACCACCGCATTTCTGGTGTGGCCAGACGCCTAGTTCAGGAGCCCGAGGACAATGCCCGACGAATTTTACGAAGACCGCTATCAGGACGGCGCCGACGACCAAGACGACTCGTATGACGACGGGATGAGCGATCCTGCCTTTGAAGACGAGGCCGATTTCAGCAGCGCTTCCGGTCGACGCGAGAAAACCCGCCGGGCGGCGCTGCGAAAGAACAACCGTACCATCGTTGCCGGCGCTCGGCGGGCAATGGAGCGCGATATGCGCCGCGCTGCGAAGACAACCGCACGGCGAGACGCAAAGCGGCTGTGGGACCGACGGATCCAGCCGCTGATCATCGGGCACTGGGAGTCTAAGTTCGGCACTGCCATTTCCACAGCGCTTTTGGCCGCAATGACGTCGGCCTACTTTGACCGTTTCAACCAGCTTGTCACCGAGAATATCGCCGGCGCCACGTCCTCCGGCGATCTGGTCAAGATACCGGCCAAGTCTGCGCTTGCTGCCGCGCTGGCAGCTCCGATTGGACGCAAGCGAGGGTACACGCATGCCCAGGCTGCGGAGTTGGGCAAGCAAATCTATCAGAAACTGTCGGTCGCAGAGAAGTTCATAGATTTGATTATCAAATCCAGCGGTTCCAGCGAAGATGACGATGAATATCTCGACTTCTTCGATGACGATGAGGCGTTTTACGAGGACGATGACGCCGCATTCCTCGAAGACGGGTACAACGATGACGACTTTGACGAAGACGGCGAGTACGAATTGGACTTCATGCAGTCTTCAGGACGCCGTCGCCGACGTGGGCGATCGTCGTCGCGCCGTGAATGTGCCAAGGCATTGCGTCAAGCGGCACGGTATCTGCTGCGCGTTGAACGCCGTCTGAGCGCCGGGTCATGAACGCGATGGCCAAACCGATGGCGCGCGCGACGCCGATCAATGTGCGCACCTCAACGGTGGCCTATTCACCGGCTTGGTTCGTTCGTCGGCAGATCGCCAATGCAGAGCGCTACCTGGCTGGGCTTGCACCCTTTCGCGAGGACGAGTTCGGATCGTCCGCCCATGCGCCCAGCCCGGCGCACATCCGGGCCGCAAACCGTCTCGTGGGCGAGGTGCGCGCCCGGCTTCAGCACGATATCGGCCAGATGCGCCAGATCGGTGAGGGTTTGGCGCAGCGGTCTGAGCCGGGACAGTTCGGTACACTGCTTCGACTGAAGGACAAGATTTACGCGCAAACGAAGGAAGCCGAGCGTCTGATGGCGTTCTACCGGGGAATTTTCGACCAGCGCCACGGACGATACGGGCCGTTCCTGCACCCGCTCGATCGGATCGGGCGCGACTGCTACCAGGCGGTTTGGAGCGGGTTGGGCAAAGCCCGCAGCATTCCCGCACCCGCACCGTTCGCGTATATCGAGGACGGGAGCGGCCCGGCCACGTACCGGCGCGGCGTGCGGTTGTCGACGCTCGGCAAACGTCCCAATCCCTTTCCGTTGATCAAGGTTCCGCAGCATCGGGTGCAGAACCCGTGGACCCTTGGCGCTGTGCCGCACGAGGTGGCGCACAATCTGCAAAACGATCTGGGAATGTGGGAGGTCCTGCCCAAGCGGATCCGCGCTGCGATGAACGGCAAGATCCCGGACGAGGTGATCGATACCTGGGCGCGCTGGCACAAGGAGGCCTACGCGGATCAGGCCGGTTGTCTCCTGATCGGTCCCGCCTACGTGGAATCACTTATCGATGTGGTCGCAAAGCAACCCAAGACCACCGCACGGTTCAATCCCGACGGCGTCCATCCGACACCGTTGGTTCGGGTGCCGATCAATTGTCGCCTTCTGCGCCGGATGGGATTTTCGCAACAGGCTGACCGGTTCGAGGCGACCTGGAGCCGGATTTATCCGCCTAGTCTAAGGCGTTCGTTGCCCGAACCCTTTGCCGAGAGTTTCGACGCGGCGTGTGACATTCTGGTTCAGGTATCCTGTTTTCAGCCAGAAACTGCCTATGGTGGGAAGGCTCTCGCTGAAGTAGTCAGATTCAGCCCCAAAGATGCTAAGCTGGTCAGTGAAGCGGCGCGAAGACTGGTTAAGGGTGAAACGACCGGAGTCCTGCCCGAACGGCTGCTAATTTCAGCAGCGCGCGACGCCTTCCGGGCTCACCAAAACAAAGCCGCGAGTATTTCTCGCCATTTTTATCAGGCTTTGGGGAGGGGGTGACGTGGCCAAAGTGCCTTCGACAAAGCGTATTGCGTCCGATCTGTCAAAGCTGGTCGGACATTTGGATAGCATTCAAGCTCGCGCACAGGCGCTGCAGGAATCGCGTCTGGACGCGGGTGAGGCTCAATCCATTTCCGACGCGGGAGACGGTGCCCGCGAGGCACGCGACAACATCGGCGCATTGCGCCGAGCCATCAATGCCGGGCGGGCGTCAGAGACCATGACCCAGGCCGAGGCACTGCAGGCTCATATACGCCAAGCTGTGGCCCGACAGGCGATCACGGACGATCTGAACGCGATGGTCGCAGAAGTCACCGAAGACCTGTCCGGTCGGGTGGGCATGCACAGGAATCCCTACAAGTCTTTCATCGAGGACGGAGAGGGACTTTTGGAGGCTGTCCGCGCGGCGGCAGCGCTGGCCGAAGACATTTTCCAGGCAGCGGCCCAATGGGTGGCACAGACAGATCGAAAGGAGGCCGATATGGCACAGCATGACGACGAATCCGGAATCGTTGCCGAATTGCAGGGGATCGGACGTCAGCTTTCGTTCCTGGCGACCGGAAGCAGCGCGATTGCACGGACCGGTGCCGAAGGCAGCGGCGCGCACAGGTCGGTTGCACAGCAACTGATGTCCAGCCTTGACGCAAGAGGATTGCCGCATAGCGGCGTGCAGTTTGCAACTGGCGAGAGGACCAGCGACGCCCGCAACGATCTGATCGAGGGCCTTCTGGACACGTATCGCGCTGCCGAGCGCGACGGCAACGTGATCTATGTGCCTGGTCGCACTGAAGAGGGCAGGTGGCGCGATACCGACACCGCATCAAGCCGGCTATTGTCCGGCGCGGCCCGCGTCGCCGCCCGTCTGGTCCGGGCCGAGGCGGACAATATACTCGACATTCTCGACCGGTTGCCCAAGATGGTAAGGTTCCGTATTCGCCCCGGTGTTCCATCTGCCGACGAGGCGCGCAACGCCGTCGCCGACAGGTTCGAGGATCTCGACGTGGTCATGGCCGATCCGATCGGTGTGAACCTGCCGCGCGCCTGGTTCACCTTGCGCCGTGCAGTCAAGGCGCTGCTGGACTTCTTCGATTATGCCAATCTCGAGCGGGAACTCGTGCAACAGTTCGGCAGATTTGACGGACTAGGTCCCCTTCATCTCGATCTGCCCCGGCCCGTGCCTGATGATGACGAGGTTGGCCTGCGCCGTTCTGTCGTTCAGTCCGAGGAAATACGGCGCGAGATCGCCGAGGTCGCTGCTGGTTTCGCGAGACTGGTAATCCGTGTCACAACACCGATCGCCCATTCTCTGGGTACGACGGCGGCGCGGTTGGAACAAACCCTGACCGTCGCCCGCGATGCGGCCCGCGGGCTTAGCGATGTTCTTGTGCGCAGCGGTTCGTCTTTGCCGGAACAGGATGTTCATTTCTTTATGTCTGGGATCAAGATCGAGATCGCAGAGGTCTACCCGCAGGTTCAAGGCTCGCAGCAGGACATTAAGTCTTTGCCACGCATGGCCCTTTCGTTGGGTCAAATACTGGACTGGATTGTCGAGGTGGCCGATCCCTATGTCGCCGCAACGAACCTTTCTTCGACGCTCGAAGCGGCTGATCTGGACATCCTCGCGGACGAGTTGGATCGCCAGAAACAGGCGCTTGATGCAGTGACCCGGCAAAGCGCCAGGCTCGGGTTCGCTTATCGTCTGCCGGGCCCGTCCAGACAGCTCGAGGAACTGGCGTTCCACATAAAGACCGCGGCCCAGTTGGCGCATACGCTTGCCCAGGCGGACCAAGTGCCAAACGATACGGAGGAGTGAGAGATGACCGACGAAAGGATTGACACACTCGGCGAGCTGAACGGTGTCCTCGGGCGGCTCCAAGGTCTACGCCGCCAACTGGTCGAAGAGGCTCGCGATGAACTGACCGAAAAGCCCGGGCAGGCGGAATTGATCAACCAGTATGTTGCCGAGGCCGAAGACGCCATTATGGCTGCCCTAAAGGCCCCACCTGGCGCGCCACGCGACGACGGGGGCATGATGCCCATGATCGGGCTGGGCGACACGGTTGCGACTACCCTGGGCCAGTCCGCCTCGGCGCCGCTGGTGCCGGACTACGACGATCAGATCAACCGCGACCGTATCACCGCGATTGCCGATCTCTACTATCTCTATCAGATGGAAAGCCTTGGCACGTTCCGTGCGGTGCTCAAGCTTCAGCAGCTCTTCAAATCGGGCGAGGTGCGTCTGTCCGAGGGGCGCGGCGCGATGGCGCTCTTCCAATATGACCGCAAGCGCGTGCTGCGCTATACGCTATCGGATCGCAAGGCGGCCTACCGCAAGGTCTTCGGTTACACCGATGGCAAACCACCCGCGGGTTCGCTGCCTAATGCGGCCTTCCACCCGCTGATGACCAATTTCGCGCGCAATGTCTCGAACTTCTTTCAGGATAAGCGCGTTTCCGAAGTTGTGCGTCCGGATAATACCCGCGAGAGCTTTGGATCCATGTCGATCGTGCGGCGTGCCGGGCTGGATTTGCGGCATAATCTCAAACAGGTGTCTTACGGCCATGTTGCAGTGCTGCGATCCGAGGTCATGGTGCTTTTGCGCGATGCTTTCGAGATCCTCAATTCCGAAGATATCAAGCGGCTCTTTGGCGCCGACACGCCTTGGGAAGTGCTGGAGGATACGTTGCAGCGCCATCTGGGCGAGCGGCCGATCACCTCACAACGGCATCGCATGGCTGTCACAGGGCGGGATATCCTGCGCTGGCTTGCAGAGGATTACATCCTCACCGATGTACGTACGGATTTCGAAGCCTTGCTCGAAGCGACTGTCGATGCGGCCGACGACTGGTTGACCAGCACCAATTCTCTGGGGCTGCGTAAGCGCGCGCAGGCGGAAGGAACCGCCCATATTATAGATTTCAAGCCGGTCAGACGTCGGCAAAAGACCTGAAGCCATTGTACGAATGGTATTTTCGAAGGGAGTGGACATGGTTGTCACGGCCTACAGCAAGACAATTGAAGACCTGCCCGCGCTCAAGGCGGGCTTGTCGGCGGCGGCCAGGGACATATCCGCATTTGACTTGCTTTCCGCACGGGAGCTCGAGGTCGCCCGGTTGGTCGCCAAGGGGTTTTCCAACAAGGAAGTCGCGCTGCTTCTCGAAATCAGTCATTGGACTGTGGCCGCCCACCTAAAAGCCACGTTCCTCAAGCTGGGCGTACGGCGGCGCTCCGAACTGGCCTACATGCTGCGCCGCGTGATCTAGCTGACGCGGACGCGCCGGTGCGAAGGGCGCGACACACCCTGTTCTGGTGACGGTCCGGTTCGCTGGCGGGGGGCGGGACTCCGATATCTCATGATAAGCCGATCACGGATTTGGTCTGTCGCTAACTTGATGCTACATTTTTCCGGGCGTAGCCCTTCGGAATTGAGAATTAACACCATTGACCTGAAAGTCATTTCGGGAAAGCGAGCTGAATTTGGAAAGAAAAAGGCGGGTTGGCGAAACGGGGCTTGCGATCGATGTTCTAGGCTTGGGTGGAGCGCCGCTTGGCGGCAATTTTGTCGATATTGGGAGGTCCCAAGCAGAGGAATTGATCAAAGCGGCGCAAGCTGCAGGCATCGGCTATTTTGATACAGCGCCCTGGTATGGGTTCGGACGTTCCGAACGTGTGGTGGGCGATATGCTGCGCTGCACCGACTACATCCTCTCCGACAAAGTCGGTCGATTGCTCATTCCGGGCGCTGTCGACAGCCCTGCCGATTTCGGCATGGTCGATCCTTTGCCGTTCCACGTTGTCTACGACTATGGCTACGACGGGATCATGCGCGCCTTTGAGGACAACCTTCAACGGCTCGGTCTGGACAGAATAGACATCTTGTTGGCGCATGATATCGGCACTTTCCAACATGGTGACGAGAACGCCCGCCACTTCCGAGACCTGGCGCACGGCGGCTACCGCGCGATGGACCAATTGCGGCAATCCGGCCAGGTCAAGGCAATCGGACTGGGCGTCAATGAAAACCAGGTCTGCCTGGACGCCCTTGGCATTGGCAACTGGGATGTATTCCTGCTGGCTGGCCGTTACACGCTGCTTGAACAGACCGCTTTGGACGCGTTGTTCCCGGCTTGCCGAAAGGCGGGTACGTCGATCATCTGTGGCGGGCCGTTCAACTCTGGTATTCTGGTCGGACGTGAGATGTGGAACTATGCCAAGGCCCCCGAAGAGGTCGTCAAAAAGGCGCGTGCGCTCGGCGAGGTTGCCGATGCATTCGACGTTCCGCTTGCTGCCGCTGCCCTGAAGTTTCCGTTAGGGGATGAGCTGGTTTGTTCGGTCATCCCTGGTCCGCGCGACAAACGCGAACTTGAGCAGATCGTCGATTGGTTCGAGACATCAATACCCAGCGAATTCTGGGCGGCTTTGAAAACCAAAGGATTGATGAACGAGGCAGCTAGACTGCCGTAAAGCCTCCGTCGATCGGAAGGCACACACCTGAAACCATCGCCGCAGCGTCCGACAGCAGGAAAACGATCGGGCCTGCACAATCCTCTTCAGTTGCCCACCGGTGAAGGGGCATCGCGTTAATGAGTGGTCCGCCGATATCATCGCGGCCCCAATACCATTCAGACATGGGCGTCATGACGACCGTGGGGTTGACGGCATTGACGCGGATGTTGTGCTTGCCCAGTTCAAGCGCAGAAACACGCGTCATGGCGTCAACCGCACCTTTCGAGGATGCATAAGAGATGTGGCCGGCAAGCCCAACGAGCGAGGCCTGGCTTGAGACATTTACGAAGGCTCCGCCGTTGCCGGCTTTGATCATGCCCCGAGACGCATACTTGGTAACCAAAAGTGTTCCGCGCGCGTTGATGTCGATAACCTTGTCGAAAACGGCGGTATCCGTTTCCATGGGCGTGGCGATCTCACCACCCCAGCCGCCGCAATTGACCACGCCAAAAAACTCCTTGTCGGAGAGTGCTGACTTGACCGCGTCTTCGGATGTCAGATCGAAAGGCAGCACATCGCAACCCGTTTCTTCAGCAAGTGATGTGAGTTTCTCTTCATCCCGACCAGACGCGACGACCAAGGCGCCCTCTTTGACCAACAGTCTGACGGTGGCCGCACCGATACCACCGGATGCACCTGTCACTAAGATCGGGCGGCCATTCAAACCAGTTTCCACGGCATTCCTCCCAGTTACGGATTTGTTAATGTGTACCGGACGCGCGCGTCTTGTCGACCGATCGGCGGAGGAACGATATGGGAAACCTGAAGCAAGCCCCGAGCGACGCCGATAGCACGCAGAGCCTACGAGCTGGGATCTGAACGAAACTGAACCGTCGTTCACCACTGGATCCGAAACGGATTTCTGCCAGAACACCCTCTACGGTTTTCGGCGGAAAGATGGACATTTCCTTTGGCTGAAGGTTCAGGCGGATTTCACCGCTGTGATTGGGTCCGAGGCGCAGTACGAAGTGCCTTACCATCAGGTCGGGCTGATGATGCGTGCAGATGAGCAGATGTGGTTGGAGGCGGGTGTCGAATATGGCGTCGAATATTCAGGCGACGCTACCAACTTTTTGACCTTTGTAACGCGCGATCGACGGTCAGACTGGTCTGTGATCACTCAATAGCTGCGATAGGATGGCTGCTGGTAATTGATGCGCTTGGCTGACTTCCCGGCAGAGGCCCGTGGCATGGTCGGGCCACTGGGGTGCCGTCCGAAACGTGCGGGATTGATGGTGCGGTTTCGCGAGTTTCAAATCGGTCCATCGCTGAAAGACCGACTGCACCCTGCAGGACGGCGAATCCCGATCGGAACTGTCCTGAACGCCAGCGCCGCGCGTCCCGGTGCGGCCTTGATTTTTTCTAGCCAGAAGGAAATTCACACCCTAGGCTTGAAGGGGTCGGGCCACAGAATGCTTTCGACGGACAAATTGATTTGGGAGGATTATTGATGTTTTTGAAACATCTGACGGCGCTGTCCGTAAGCGCCGCTGCTTTGGTAGCCGCTGCGGCACCCGCTTTTGCTCAGGAGTTTGAGGGGGTGACCGTAAACATCTTGACGCGGCCCGGGTATGTGATCGCGGGCCCGCTGGCCGAGCGTGGCGAAGACTTCGAAGCGCAGACCGGCGCAAAGATCGTGGTAACCGAAGTGCCGTTCGCGGAGATCTTTCCGAAGATCCAGAACGACTGGGCGACGGGCACCAACTCGATCGACGTGGGGGTGTTTGCCGCTGGTTGGGGCGTTGAACTCGACGCCGCAGGTCTGCTGGAAGACCTGGATCCCTATGTAGCCGCCGATGACAAGATCGACCTCGACGACATCGCGCCCTATTTCCGCGAGTTCGGCCAGAAGGTCGGCGGAAAGACCAAGCTGCTAATGGTCGATGGCGACTTCCAAATGGTTTACTATAGAACAGACGTTTTGGCAGATGCGGGACTAGCGCCGCCGAAAACGTGGGAAGAATATTTGGACGTGGCATCCAAGATCCACGGTCAGGACATGAACGGCGACGGTGAAGCCGACTATGGTTCGTGCATCTTCAAGAAGCGGAACGCGCAGTCCTACTTCGCCATTCAAACCTTTGCCGCACCCATCGTCCAAACACAGGGCACGGCGCAAGGGTTTCATTTCGACAACGCAACGATGGAGCCCATCGTCAACAACGCGGGCTGGAGAAAAGCGTTTGAGCTTTATAAGGAAACCGGCAAGTACGGCCCACCGGAAGAGCTGAACATGGATATCGGCGACACACGCGCCTTGTTCAAGGCAGGCCGCTGCGGCTTGATCGTCGAATGGGGAGATCCGGGGACCCTCCAACTTGAAGACGACGCGTCGGCGATCAAGGGCAAGATGTTTGCGATCTCTGCTGTGGGATCAACTGAAGTTCTGGATCGTGAAACCGGCGAGCTGGTTCCGGTGTCTGCGGAGAGCGCGCCTTTTGCGGTCGATGGCATTAACTATTCGCCCTTCGCGGCATTTGGTGGCTGGGCTGGTGCGATCAACGCCAAGGCCGATCAAAAGACGAAGGATGCGGCCTATGCGTTCCTGTCTTACATGAACCAGGCGGAACAGTCGGGCATCGACGTGACAATCGGCGCAACCGGATACAATCCCTACCGCGTTTCGCAGCTGGCTAGCACCGAGAAATGGGTTGCAGCAGGTATGCCCCAAGAGTTGGCCACAAACTATCTGGGTGCCATCAACGCGGCCCTCGACAACCCGAATATGTCGTCAGACATGAAGATCCCGGGCGCACAACAATATACGGCCGTTGTTCTAGATACACAGCTTGCCCGTTACCTCGCTGGTGAGATCACGGTGGAGGAGGCCCTGGAAAACATCGAAGAGGGCTGGGAAGAAATCACCGAGGACTTTGGTCGCGATGAGCAAGTCGCGGCGCAAGCATTGGCACTCGGTAACTGATCCGAGCGACGATGGCGTCCTATGAAACCATGCGCCAGCCGGGAAAACTCGCGGCTGGTGCAACCCGGCGCGAGCGCTTTGGGGAATGGGTAGACCGACATTCCGGCACCTTTTTTATTGCCCCTTGCGTGACGCTGATCCTGATCTTCGCAATTTTTCCGACGATCTACTCGATCTTCTTTGCCGTCAGTCGGGTGCGTTTCACTGGCGATGGTTTGAGATTTCGGTACGTTGGTTTCCGAAACTTCGAAAAGCAGTTTTTCGGCAGTTCCGAAGTACATTTCCTAGGCCGGACTGACCCGGTCAGTCTGTTTGGTTATGCCGTTTTTGTGGTCATCTCCATCGCTGTTCTGGTTTGGCTGTGGCGGTCGCGCAAGATCACGACCTGGGTTGGCATGATCGGCCGCACCATCTCGGCTGCGATGGCGATATTCCTATCCTGGATCCTCTGTGCTTCGCTTTTGTCTGGCAACTCGATTGGCACGCTTTATACGACCTTGTTCTACGTGATCGTCGGTTGTGCGATTCAATTCGCAATCGGAACCGGGCTTGCGTTTCTCTGTTCGCAGCCAATATCGGGCAAGAATTTCTTCCGGGTCATCTTCTTCATTCCGCTCATGATCACGCCTTTGGGTGTGGGCTATGCAATGCGGATGGTGGCTGATGTCACCAAGGGGCCTTTTGAGCCTTTTTTGAAATTCGTGGGCCTGTCTGATTGGGTTTGGTCCGCTGACGCTTGGTCGGCGCGCTTCATGATGATGGTCAGCGACAGTTGGCAATGGATCCCTTTCATTTTCATTTGCATGCTGGCGGCGCTGGAAAACATTCCGCGTGACCATGTCGAAGCTGCGCAGGTCGATGGCGCGTCCAGTCTCCAGATTTTCCGCGAAATCACTTGGCCACAGGTTCTGCCTGTCGCGGTGACGGTACTTTTGATCCGGATGATCGAGGCATTCAAGATCGTCGATTTGCCAAACATCATGACAGGCGGTGGTCCGGGGTCGGCAACAGAGTCGATGACGTTGCATTCGATGTATGTCTGGCGCGCCAACGATCTTGGGACTTCGGCAGCAATCGCCTATCTTTTGCTGATCCTGACCGTCGTCATCTGCGCCTCCTTCTTCAACTATGTGGTTCTGGGGCAAATCAGAAAGGCGCGGGCATGAGCGAAATGTCTTCCTACAAGTTCCGCAAATCTGAACGTACGTTGATGCAGCGATTGTTCGAAGCCCCCGCCGTGGGGAAAATGTCGCCGGTGGCCAAAATGGTCGCCTATTCGTTGCTGATAGTCTGGTCCTTCTTTGTTCTGTTCCCGATCTATTGGGTCATCATCACGTCTTTCAAAGATGCAGCCTCGGTCAATCAGGGGCCTTTTTACATCCCGTTTGTCGATTTTCAGCCCACACTGAGTGCCTGGAGGATCCAGTTCACCGAGGATCCATATTGCACCGTAGGCGCCATCGGGCGGCAGCTTTGGTTGCTGGTCTACAACTCGTTCGTCTTTGTCGTCTCACCGCTAGTGGCGCTGGATCCGATGGAGCCGCAGATATGCAAAATCTACCTCGCCTTTACCAATTCAGTTGTCATCAGTGTCTTCTCGACAGGTCTTTGCGTGCTCGTCGGTTCGATGGCGGCCTATGCGCTGGCCCGCATCCAATATGCCCCGCGTTTTGGCAACATCATGATGTTTGTCCTGTTGCTGGTGGGCGTCATCTTTGCCACGACCTATGCGGGGGCTCCGTGGTGGGCGGCGTCCGCGGTCGCTTTGGCCCTGTTCTTCCTGCTGCTGCGTGCGCTGCGGGGGTACTTCAAGATGTCGCTCAAGAACGGCGATATCCTCTTTTGGATTATCTCGCAAAGGATCCTGCCGCCGATTGTCGTTGTGATCCCGATCTATGTGATGTTCCAGGCAGTGGGATTGCTGGACACGCATATCGCCCTAATCCTGCTCTATGCTGTGGCGAACATGCCGATCGTGGTTTGGTTGATGCATGACTTTTTTGCCAACCTTCCGATTGAGCTGGAGGAATCCGCACAGCTGGATGGCGCAACGCGGCCGCGGATCTTTTGGGAAATCGTGCTGCCGCTGACTCGCCCAGGTCTCGCAGCGACGACCTTGTTGATCCTCGTCCTTAGCTGGAACGAATATTTGTTCGCGGTCTTCCTCGCCACCGTGAAAGTGCAGACCATGCCGATCATGGTCGCCGCCAAGAATACGGGCGAAAAGGGCATCTTTTGGTGGGAGATGTGCGCGATCATCGTTGTCATGATTATTCCCGTGATCATTATGGCGATCCTGTTGACGCGGTTCATATCGAAAGGCGTCTTATTGGGCGCAGTGAAAGGCTGACCAATGAAAGGTCTTGGTAATCAGGCGTCGGTCAAATTCGAGAACATCGAAAAGAGTTTTGGCGACGTAAAGGTACTGCGTGACTTCGATCTTGAGGTTGAGCCAGGCGAATTCGTCGTCCTTCTTGGTGCGTCGGGATCCGGCAAGACAACCGCATTGCGCATCTTATCCGGCCTTGAGACGCCGTCCGGCGGGCAGGTCTATATTGACAATGAGAATGTCACCGATGTTCTGCCCAAATACCGCGATATCTCGATGGTCTTTCAGTCCTATGCGCTCTACCCGCACAAAACCGTGGCTGAGAATATCAGCTTTCCGCTGAAGGTCCGTGGGATGGACAAAAACGAGATGGAGGCAGCCACCCGGGATGCGGCCCGGCAAGTTCAGATTGAAGATTTGCTGGAACGCTTCCCCCGGGAACTGTCAGGTGGCCAGCGCCAGCGTGTCGCCCTCGCCCGTGCGATCATCCGACGGCCTTCGGTGTTCTTGATGGACGAACCTTTGTCTAACCTTGATGCCAAGCTGCGCGGGCACATGCGCGCGCAACTCAAGCACATGCAGAAATCCATGGGGATCACGACGATCTACGTGACCCATGACCAGATCGAGGCGATGACCCTCGCACATCGGGTTGCCATCCTAGAGAAAGGTGTGCTGCAGCAGCTGGCCACACCAGCCGAGATCTATAACGACCCGGCAAACCTCTTTGTCGCACAGTTCATTGGCTCGCCCCCGATGAACACGGTGCATGGCAGCCTCGATGGCAGCCAATTCTTGACCAACGGTGTTTCGGTCGAAACCGCTGTAACAGGAAAGGCGGAACAGGCCGTTATGGGTGTCCGACCGGAGGATTGCGCCATCGCACCACCATCCGAAGGTACCTTAGTTGGGAAGATTTTTACCAACGAATTAATCGGGGATCATGCGCTGGTTACGGTCGATTTAGGGGATGATCAGATTGCGGTCAAAGCACCCAAGGATTTCACCGGCGATCAAGGTGACGACGTTGGCGTGATTATTTCGCGCGATCATCTGTTCGTCTTTGACGAAAGCAACGGGAAGCGGATCCGGTAGGACCAAATGCGGATTGAGCTCTATCGTTCGATGTTCAACGAAAAGGAGCGGCTGCTTTGCGAGTTTGGTGAAATCTCGGTCTCGACATTTCTCTTTGAAAGTGGCGTCGCGGCCTTGCGGATGAGCAACACACGTGGCGAGATCGTCATGCTGCCGTTTCAGGGCCAACAGATTTGGCGGGCCAGCTTCGATGGGCGCGACCTGACAATGCTGTCGATGTTCGACCAACCGAAAGAGACGCAAAACTATCTGGAAAACTATGGCGGCTTCCTGATCCACTGCGGGATCACGGGGCTTGGCGCTCCTGGCCCCGAGGACAGCCATCCGCTGCATGGGGAATTGCCAAATGCGCCATTCCAGACCGCTTGGCTCAAGATCGATCCCGCCGTCCGAAGCGTAGCCGTCGCCGGGACCTACCAGCATACGGTGGCGTTTTCGGTGAACTATCTGGCGACCGTTGAGACGACACTGACAGCAGGTTCGGCCCTGATCGATGTGTCAGTGATTGTAGAGAACCTTAAGCGTACGCCAATGGACCTGATGTATCTCGGTCATGCCAACTTTCGCCCGGTCGACCATGGCGAGTTGCACTACACGGCGGACTACAACGAGAATTCGGTCAGGGTCCGGCGCTCGGTTCCATCCCACGTGACACCCAAACCGGGATACATGGAGTTTCTTGCCGAATTGGCCGAAGACCCAACCAGGCATCACGTGCTTGATCCTGATTTGGCGTTTGATCCCGAGGTCGTTTTCGAAATCGACATGAACTGTGACGCAGACGGCTTCGCCCATGCTTTGCAGGCACATCCAGACGGCACGGGTGATTATCTTCGCTGCAGACCTGATCAGGCTCCGCTTTGTACCCGCTGGGTCTGTCGTACCCCGGACCAGGATGGTCTTGGCATTGCGTTCCCCGCAACCTCTGGCGTCGAAGGTCACAGTGCTGAGAAAGCCAAGGGCAGGGTGCAGACGGTGGATGGTGGCAAGGCTTGGCGGATTGATATGCGGATGGGTTTGCTCACAGCTGTTGAAACGCAGGAAACCATCACAAAGATTGATGGATTAAGGGAGGCGTAGTGCGCGCAACACGGCTGTATAAGACGGGTGATGTCCGGACCGTGGATGTTCCGCTCCCTTGCCCCGCTTCGGGAGAGTTGCTCATCAAAGTGGAAGCCGCCGGTATCTGTGGCACCGACCGGCATCTCTACAAGGGCGAATTCCCATCCGTTCCGGGCAAAACGCTCGGGCATGAATTCTCGGGTATCGTCGTCGACAGTGGCGATACAGCGATTGCTGAAGGCACCCGTGTCACCTGCGATCCCAATACCTGGTGCGGCGCTTGCGACCAGTGCCAGCGCGGGCGGGTCAATCTTTGCATCAACAACATCGCGACAGGCATTCATCGCGACGGTGGCTTTGCGGAGTATTGCGCATTTCCGGCCTCAAAGGCGGTTGCGCTGCCAGCAGATCTGGATCCCCTGCACGGTGCCTTTTGCGAGCCGCTGGCCTGCGCCTTGCACGGCATGGATATTGGCGCCGCGAGGGCTGGCGAAATGGTTCTTGTCATCGGTGGTGGTGTTATCGGCCTTTTGGCGCTTCAGATTGCCAAACTCGCCGGGGCCGAGGTGACGTTGCTGACCCGAAGCCCCGAGAAACAAGCCCTTGGCGCACGCACGGGCGCAGATCATGTGGTCGGCTCGGAAGACGCGTTGCGAGGGATTTGGCCGAATGGGGCCGACTTGGTGGTCGAATGTGCGGGTGTCGCTGCAACGGTCGCAATGTCGCCGAGACTGGCGCGCACCGGGGGCCGCATTGTCGTTCTTGGCGTATTGCCACAGGGCGAGCATGTTCCGATAGAGCCGTTCGATCTACTGTTTCGCGAAATCCAGATGCATTACAGCTTCCTGAACCCGTTCACGCACGGACGCGCCGCGCAGATGGTAGCGGACGGAACAATCTCGGTCGCTCCATTGATCAGTCGCCAAATCTCGATTGATGACGCGGCTGACGCAATCGCATCCTCCCCGCCACGCGGTGAGGTGCGGGCCATCGTCGTACCTGCGCCTTGAGACGTGCTGGTACTGCTAATTGGCAATGCGGCTTCCAACCTCATCCTTCGATGGCAACCAGCATTGTCAGGGTTCTCCGCGTCGCCTGTGGGTCTGCATGCGGCGGCGCGATCCAATCAGCAAGTGCGCCGCGTTATCCGGGGGAAGGCCGGTGGCATGATCCGCCCGTAATCGCTGCCCGACGGATCTCAGCAACGATGACGCGCAGCCGCCTGCCCGATCTACGTTGATCCCCTCGGGCAGCAGGCAACAAACGATCATCCCTCCGGTCTTCGGTGGCGTCGCACGCTAGAAATACGATCCGAGCGGCTTGCCGCCCTGCGGGTGGCTTCAGTTCTCCTCGCATCATCTTGCATGCCTGAAATCCCTTTTTTGGGCAGCGCTCCTATGGTTTACTTTTGTGTGGACAGGGGGATCAGGTCACATGAAATCAGCGCGTATGAACCGGCTGTTCGGCACATCCGGGCATTGTTTTGACGTGGCGATCGACCACGGAATGTTCAACGAACCTGGCTTTCTTGGTGGTATCGAGGACATGCACAATGCGATCACTATTGTCGCCGAAGCAGCCCCGGATGCCATTCAGCTGACGCCAGGAACCGCGCCCATCCTGCAATCGATCCCCGGCAAATCCCGACCTGCATTGGTGTTGCGGACAGATATCGCCAATGTCTATGGCAACCCACTGCCTCGAAACCTTTTTTCCGTTGTGGTCGAGGACGCCGTCGAACAAGGCGTGATGCTGGATGCAGCTTGTGTGGTGGTAAATTTGCTGATGCTGCCAGATCAGCCGGTCGTACATGAAGCCTGCATAAACAACATTAACAGGCTGAAGCGCGCCTGCGACATGATGGGCATGCCTCTTATGGTTGAGCCTCTTGTCATGCAGGATAACACGAAGGCGGGCGGATACATGGTCGATGGCGATATCGGCAAGATCCTGGCGCTTGTGCGTCAGGCCGTTGAATTGGGCGCCGACATCATCAAGGCTGATCCGTGCGATAACGTCGAAGAATACCACCGGGTCGTTGAGATCGCTCAAGGCGTTCCGGTTCTTGTCCGAGGTGGCGGAAAGGTTCCCGACGAAGAAATCCTGAACAGAACCACGGCGCTAATGGCGCAGGGGGCCAAAGGGATCGTTTATGGCCGCAACGTGATCCACCATTCGGACCCGGCCGGCATGACCAAGGCGCTCATGGCTGTTGTCCACGATGGCGCATCAGTACCTAAGGCTTTGGGCATGATCTCGTGACGCGCACAATCAGATTTGGCGTGATCGGGTGTGGGCTGATGGGGCGCGAATTTGCCTCGTCCGCAGCCCGTTGGTTGCACTTGGCCGAGACCCGGGCCCGCCCCGAGATCGTGGCCGTGTGCGACCTGAATACGACGCTCACCGACTGGTTTGCCTCGAATGTACCGACGGTCAGACAGATAACCCAAGACTATCGCGAACTCCTGGCCAACAGCGAGGTCGACGCGGTCTACTGCGCTATTCCGCACAACTTGCACCACGAGATTTATCCGGAGATCCTGGCGGCGGGAAAGCACCTTCTTGGCGAAAAGCCCTTTGGCATTGATGCAGAGGCAAGTGCCCAAATCCAGTCCGCAATTGACGCACATCCGGAGCGTTTTGTTCGGTGCTCTTCCGAGATGCCGTTTTTTCCCGGAGCACAAAAGCTGATCGAGTTTGTTCGTTCGGGTGATCTGGGCGAGATCATCGAGGTCGAAGCTGCGTTTCTGCATTCGTCCGACTTGAATCCGGACAAGCCGATCAACTGGAAACGTATGGTCGACGTGAACGGGGCGTACGGGTGTATGGGCGACCTAGGCATGCATGTGCTGCACGTACCTCTGCGGCTTGGCTGGAAACCGACATCCGTCTCAGCCGCGCTCGTCAACCGTTTCCCCACGAGGCCAGACGGGAAGGGGGGCACAGCTCCGTGCGAGACATGGGATAACGCAACAATCACAGCGCATGTAGATGATCCGAGCGGCGGGTTTCCGTTGGTCCTGAAAACATGGCGCATTGCGCCGGGCCATTCGAACACTTGGAGCATCCGGGTTCTTGGTACGCGCAAAAGTGTCTGTTTCTCCACCAAGAACCCGCGCCAGTGGCGGTTCATGAACTATGATGGTGGGGCACAGTCATGGAACGTCGAAGATCTGGGCTTCCAGTCTCTATTCCCTGCGATAACCGGCGGCATTTTCGAATTTGGTTTTCCGGACGCGCTCCAACAGATGTGGGCCGCCTTTGTTGACGAATTGGCTGGCGGTGACGCCAACGGGTTTCACTGTGTCACGCCCGCCGAAGCGGCTGACCACCACGCAATTCTCACCGCTGCGCTGCAGGCCGGAACGGCCCGGACGGTCGAGAAGGTGGTCTATTCGACATGATATCACCAAATGCAAAGATCGCGGCCTCCCAATGACCCAGCGTTCAGGGATAATCTGCGCAGGCAACTGGATCGTGGACCAGATTCACGAGATAGACCGTTGGCCCAACGAGAGCGAACTGGTGCGCATCGGCCGGCAAATGCGCGGCATAGGCGGGGGTGCGGCCAATGTTATCTCAGCACTTGCGAAACTCAAAACCGGTTTGCCGCTTTATCCTATGGGCGCGATTGGTGACGATCCGCAAGGTACCTTTATTCTCGACGAGTGTCGCAGCCTCGGGCTTCCGACCTCCGGGCTTTTCATCAAGCCCGGTGTCGCGACAGCGCACACCCATGTTATGTCGGTTGCTGGGCAAAGCCGAACATTCTTTTATCAGGGCGGTGCCAACGACGCGCTGTGCGCGGGCGACTTTCCTTCCGGTACATTCAGCAACACACCGGCGCGGGTCTTTTATCTTGGGTACCTCACTCTGTTGGGTGAGTTGGACGAAAAGACAGAGGGCGGTTCGACAAATGCCGCGAAGGTTCTTCAGCGTGCGAGGCAGGCGGGACTGGCCACATGTGTGGATCTGGTCTCGATTAACCATCCCAGATTTCGCGAAATCGTCACGAGTGCAGCACCGCAAATCGACTACTTGATCGCGAATGAAATCGAAGCCGCGTTCGCCTCCGGGCACGAACCCGCTGCAGGTGTCCGCGAAGTCACCGAGATGGCGCGAGCGCTGCGCGACTTGAACGTGAAAGAGGCCGTCGTCGTTCATAGCGTCGAGAGGGTCGTCTGGATTGGTGCCGACGGATCAGAGTTTGTTGTCGAAATCCCGCCGCTAGATCCTGACGAGATCGCGAGCAATCTCGGCGCCGGAGATGCGTTCTGTGCAGGCTTGATCTATGGAATTCATCAAGGCTTTCCCGCGCACGAAGCAATCCAGATCGGCATCTCAACCGCGAAGGTTTCTCTGAAGGGACTGACCGCCACTTCGGCCATCACCCCGCTGAGTTCTTTCATGCCTGCAGGGCTAGAGTCCTCCGAAGGCTGAGTGTCATCCGCTGACCCATCTGCGTGCTCTTGCCATCAACGGTCGCAGAGCCTGTTCTTGGGCTTTGTCACAAAGGCAGCCTCTGCTTTGCTGAAACCTGCTGTCTAAATTCCATCTTTTGTCCTTTTGCCCGGATCTCAGCCGTCATGTGGGTGAAGCGGCTTGGTGCCCTTCATCCAAGACAGGAGAGAATCCAATGACAAAACCAGCATTCAAAGTCGCTGCTCTGGCAGCGGCCATCGCCCTCGGCCTGACAAACGCAAAGGCAGAGGAAATATCTACGAACGAAGTTGCGCTGTTCCTGACCATCAAGACGCAACCCGGTGAGCGGGCTGCTCTGGTCGCCCTATGGGACGAGCATCTCAAAGCTCGCGCTGCAAGCAACGCAGACCACGTCAGCTATGTCTTTGCCCTTGATATGACCGATCCTGACGCGGTTCATATCACTGAAGTCTATTCCACCCAGGCCGCCTTTGAGGCCAATTCCCAAGCGCCGTGGTTCTCTGCCTACATGGCAGAAGTTGGCCCGCTTCTGGCAGGTGAGCCGGGTTTTGTCATGGCCAGACCGCATTGGGTGAAATGAACCTGACGAATTAGCTTGCTTGCAAAGCATCAAAAGCTGTGGGGAGCGGGCTTGCGTCTGCCCCCAAAAACCTCGAGCCAAGGCCATCGCGGAGGAAAGCGACGAGTTTGTCGAGCGCTTAAGGCTGGGTGTTCAGGCTAGACGAGCTTGCCTCCAAGCTCGGCGCGCTCGGTTTGCAGATACTGACGCAAAGGAGGTTCGACGGTCAGAGATATGGCCTGCTCGTATGCCGCAAAGGCTTCCCGTGTTCTTCCCAATTTGCTCAGAAGGTAAGCTCTTGTCGCTTCCGCCGGAGCAAAAACAGCACGAACTTTGGCGTCAATCTGGCAAAGCGCATCCAGTCCTTCCTGGGGTCCGACCGCTTTGCCAAGAGCCGCGGCGTAACCAACAGTGGCCCCGATCGTCGGTGCGATGCGCGACAGGCCAAGATGAAGCTGAACCAGCGCATCCCAATTTGTCACACCGGTACTGATGCGATCTGCGTGAACCGCCTGGATGGCGGCTTCCAGTTGAAATCGCCCAAGAGTGTTCTGCGCCTGAGCCCGCGCCAGGTACTGACGCGCGATGCGCAGCAGTTCACCGTCCCATCTCGACGTATCCTGCTCTTCAAGCGGAACAAATTTGCCATCTTGCACACGTGCATCTTCACGCGACAGAGTGAATGCAATCAAGGCGGCGAGCCCCAAAACTTCGGGATCATCGGGCATGAGTTCGGCCAATAACGACGCCAAATAGAAGGCCTCTTCGGCAAGCTCACCTGCGCCCAACCAATCCCGAGAGAACGCGCCATAGATGGCCTCCAGGACGGCCGCCAGGCGCGGTCGCAGTTCATCCTGCTCTGGGATCTGGAATGCGACCGCCGCGTCGCGGATCTTGCGCTTGGCGCGGACCAGCCGTTTCGCCATTGTGGAGTGTGGCAAGAGAAACGCCCGGGCAATGACTTCGGCCTCCAGGCCCAGAACGGTTTGAAGCATGAGAGGGGTATGTATCCGGACATCGATAGCCGGGTGGGCGCAAACAAACATCAGCTTGAGGCGTTCATCAGGGAAGTTGTCAACCTCGCTCAATGGCGCGCTGGTCCCGGGAATGTCGTCGTAGAATTCAATTCGGGCGTCCCGACGCGCCATATCCGTCAGGCGGTTTCGTGCAACGGTCAACAACCAGGCCTCGGGATTTCTGGGCATCTCTTTCGGCCAATGGATCAGCGCTTTGGCAAAGGCGTCAGACAACGCATCTTCGGCAAGAAGAATGTCTCGGGTGCGGCTGGATAAGATGGCGAGCAGACGCCCGTAAGAGGCGCGCATGACATCTGCCATGCGCGCGTCGGTGGTCACTATGCCTCCATCGCAGTTGGGCGTATCTCGACGCCTCCATACTTGGCCATCGGGCACTTCTTGGCCCAGGAAATTGCTGTATCGAGGTCTGGCACTTCGACCGTCATGTAGCCTCCCAAAGTCTCCTTGGACTCTGCGAATGGCCCGTCCTGGATACGGTTGCCCCCGTCCGACACCGTGGTGGCCGCGCTGACCGGCTGCAGCCAATCTACACCGACGAGAATGCCAGCTTCCTTCAAGGCGCCGATATAGGCGCCGAACAGACCTTTCAGTTGGCCAAGCTCTTCGGGCGGCACATTCGCAAAGTCTTCAGGTCTCGAATAAGTTAAAAAAGTATAACGCATTATGGTTCTCCAGTTGTCAAAAGCATCGGCGCTTTCACTGACATGACGAACTATGACACGATCAAAGGACATGGCCTGAAAAAACTTGAGCTTGCTCAATTCAGGGTTCCGCAGTTGCAGCGAATGTGCGGTGTGACGGGCGGGCTGACCTGGCCCGAAGCGGCGATTGCGCCGACCGGGGTACAACAGTTTTTTGCGTATCGCTGCGGCTCGGCGTCTAAGCCTTTGCGTAGTCTTCCATCGGTGGACATGTGCACGAGAGGTTTCGGTCACCCCACACATTGTCCACGCGGTTGACCGGTGGCCAATACTTGTCAACCCTGAAGGACCCGGTCGGAAAACACCCGCACTCGCGGCTATAAGGGCGGTCCCAGTCAACCACGAGGTCTTCCATGGTGTGGGGCGCGTTCCTCAAAGGGTTATTGTCAGGGTCCATGCGCCCTTCTTCAATAGCCCGGATTTCCTCCCGTATGCCCAGCATTGCGTCGCAGAACCGATCAAGCTCGGCCTTCGTTTCGGACTCTGTGGGCTCGATCATGAGCGTGCCGGCGACGGGCCAAGACATGGTGGGTGCATGGAACCCACAATCGGCCAGCCGTTTGGCGATGTCGTCGACCGTGATATGCGCGCTGTCGGCAAAGGGCCGCGTGTCGATGATGCATTCATGAGCGACACGACCGGTCGGCCCCTTGTATAGCACGTCAAACGCCCCTTCGAGCCGCTTGGCGATGTAGTTGGCGTTGAGGATCGCGACCCGCGTCGCCTGGGTCAGGCCTTCACCGCCCATCATCAGGCAATAGGCCCAAGAAATCGGCAACAAGGACGGAGAACCGAAGGCGGCTGCACTTACGGCACCTTCGCCGCCGTTCGGGTCGCCGGGTAGGTGAGGGGTCAGGTGCGCCTTGACGCCGATCGGGCCCATGCCGGGTCCGCCGCCACCATGCGGGATGCAAAACGTCTTATGTAGGTTCAGGTGGCTGACATCGCCACCCAGATCCCCCGGGCGGCTCAGCCCCACCATCGCGTTCATGTTAGCCCCGTCGATATAGACCTGCCCGCCTGCGTCGTGGGTAATCTGGCACACCTCGATCACCGTTTCCTCGAAAACGCCGTGAGTGGACGGGTAGGTTATCATGCAGCCGGCCAGGTTGTCCCGGTGCTCGGTAACCTTGGCGCGGAAATCCTCGAGGTCGATGTCGCCGTTTTCGGCAGATTTCACGGGCACGACCTTCCAGCCCACCATCTGGGCCGAGGCCGGGTTCGTGCCGTGCGCACTCATCGGGATAAGGCAAATGTTTCGGTGGCCTTCGCCCTTCTTGCTGTGCCAGCGGGCGATCGTCAGAAGGCCCGCATATTCACCTTGCGCGCCCGAGTTCGGCTGCATCGAGATCGCGTCGTACCCCGTAATGTCGCAGAGCTTGGTCGACAGATCGTCAATCAGCTCGTGATAGCCAGTGGCCTGATCCGCTGGGCAGTAGGGATGCAAAAGCGAGAACTCTCGCCAGCTGACCGGCATCATCTCGGCGGCCGAGTTCAGCTTCATCGTGCAGGAACCCAGCGGGATCATGGCCCGGTCCAATGCCAGGTCGCGATCGGCCAGCCGACGCATGTAGCGCATCATTTCCGTTTCGGCCCGGTTCATGTGGAAGATCGGGTGGGTCATAAAGTCCGAGGTGCGGATCAGCTTTTCCGGCATATTGTAATGAGGGGTATAGTCCTTGTCCTCTCGGTCGATGCCAAAGGCGCGCCAGACCTTTTCGACGATCTCCGGGCGCGTCGCTTCGTCGAGGGTGATGCCGACCGAGGTGGTGCCAACGCGGCGCAGGTTCACCCCTTCGTCGACGGCCGACTTGATGACAGCCGCCTGCAGCGGGCCCACCTCGACCGTGATGGTGTCAAAGAAGGTGGCTGGGCGTACGACGAACCCGGCCTGCTTCAGCCCTTCGGCCAGCCGGGCTGTCTTGCGGTGGATGCGTTGAGCAATCGCCTTCAGACCCTCCGGGCCGTGGAACACGCCATAGAACCCGGCCATGACGGCGAGCAGTGCCTGCGCTGTGCAGACATTCGACGTGGCCTTTTCCCTGCGAATATGCTGTTCGCGCGTTTGGAGGGACAGCCGGTAGGCGCGATTGCCGTGACTATCGACCGAGACGCCCACGATACGGCCCGGCATGCTACGGGCATAAGCCGCCTTGGTCGCCATGTAAGCGGCATGAGGGCCACCGTAGCCCATGGGCACACCGAAGCGCTGCGTGGTGCCGACGGCGATATCGGCTCCCATGGCGCCCGGTTCTTTCAACAGGGTCAGCGCCAGCGGGTCGGCGGAAACGATGCCGATGGCCTTGGCCTCGTGCAGCTTGGTGATAGCATCGGTGAAGTCGCGGACCTGACCGTATGTGCCGGGATACTGGAAGATCGCGCCGAAGACTGCTTCGGCATCAAGGTCGTCCGGATCGCCCACAATCACTTCGATCGCCAGCGGCGCGGCGCGGGTTCTTATCACGGCGATGTTCTGCGGGTGGCAGTTTTCGTCGACAAAGAACCCGGCCGCCTTTGTCTTGCTGATACGCTGCGCCATGGTCATCGCCTCGGCGCACGCCGTCGCTTCATCCAGAAGCGAGGCGTTGGCGATCTCCAATCCCGTCAGGTCGGACACCATGGTCTGGAAGTTCAAAAGTGCCTCGAGCCGGCCTTGCGAAATCTCGGGCTGGTATGGCGTATATGCGGTGTACCAGGCCGGGTTCTCGAGGATGTTCCGCTGGATCGCAGGCGGCGTGACAGTGCCGTGATAGCCTTGCCCGATCAGTGAAGTCAGCACCTTGTTCTTCGCTGCCGTCAC
Organism: Pseudomonadota bacterium; assembly: GCA_038521825.1. Lineage (GTDB taxonomy): Bacteria > Pseudomonadota > Alphaproteobacteria > Rhodobacterales > Rhodobacteraceae > JBCBKL01. The sequence goes on from JBCBKL010000005.1 coordinate 124,623, forward strand.
CCGCATGTGGTGCAGCAGCTCTCGCTCGGACTTGGCCTTTCCGAAATCCAGCGGCTCTTTCTGCCGGATACCTTTCGGGATGGTGTCGTCGATCAACCCGTCAAGGTTCTTCGCGCCCACCACTTTCAGCATCTCCTCCATCTCGGCAGGCGACGGTCCGATGTGACGGCGGTTCGCAAAGTCATAGGGCAGATAGTCGGTGGGCGTGAAAGGCATGGTGCGTTCCTCAGCCGATGAGCGCAGTGTAGGCGGCTTCGTCCAGCAAACCGTCAATTTGTGATGGGTCGGACGGTTTGATTTTGAAAAACCAGCCTTCGCCTAACGGGTCGCTGTTTGCGAGGCTCGGATCGTCGGCAAGTGCGGAGTTGACGTCAGTAATCTCTCCATCGACAGGCGCCATAATGTCAGAGGCGGCCTTGACGCTTTCGATGACGACGATTTCATCGTCTTTGCTGACGGTCGTGCCTATCTCGGGAAGTTCAACAAAGACCAGGTCGCCCAGCTGCGTCGTTGCGTGTTCCGTGATGCCCACGACATAAATTTCCCCGTCGGCACGCAGCCATTCGTGTTCTTCGGTGTATTTCATGAGGTTCCCTCTTTGGTTATCTTTTGAAATTGGCTGGAACGAAGGGCAACTTGGCCACTGTCACCGGCAGGCGCTTGCCGCGCAGCTCGCCGAAGATCGTCGTGTCCGGTGTCGCGTAATTGGCGGCCACATAACCCATTGCGACCGGTCCTCCGACAGTGGGGCCAAATCCACCGGATGTGACCGCGCCAATTGCCTCTTCGTCATCTTCCATTGCAAAAAGGGGGACCCCTTCACGCATCGGTGCGCGCCCTTCTGGCAACAGGCCGACACGGTGTCGGCTTACGCCATTTTCGATCTCGTGAAGAATACGGTCAGCACCGGGAAAGCCCCCGGCGCGGTCATCACCCACGCGGCGCACCCTTTGAATGGCCCAAGTCAGCCCCGCCTCCACCGGCGTGGTCGCGTTGTCTATATCGTGACCATAAAGACAAAGACCCGCTTCCAGTCGCAGAGAGTCACGCGCACCCAGCCCGATTGGTTCGACATCGGGATGATCCAACAGGGCTCGGGCGATGACTTCGGCACCGTCGGCTGGCACGGAAATCTCGTACCCGTCCTCGCCGGTATAGCCCGACCGTGACACCCAGGCCTCGATCCCGTTTAAGCCCAAGTTTACCACATCCATGAATGCCATGTCCCGGGCGCGGGGATCTAGCGCGGACAGCACCCGCTCGGCCGATGGACCTTGCAAGGCGAGCAGGGTGCGGTCCGTAAGTTCAGTGACCTTCACGTCGGGTTCCACTGCGGCCTTTATTGCGGCAATGTCCGCCGCTTTACAGGCAGCATTTACCACCACAAACACATGGTCACCACGATTGGCCAGCATCAGGTCATCTTCGATACCGCCTTCTGCATTGGTGAAAAACCCGTAGCGTTGACGGTTGAGCGCAAGGCCGATGATATCGATGGGTATCAAGGCCTCCAGACCTCGGGCAGCTGCTTCGTAGCTATCACCGCGGATGATCACTTGGCCCATATGACCCACATCAAAGAGGCCTGCCTTGGCCCGCGTATGGAGATGCTCCTTCATTACGCCAAGGCGGTACTGAACGGGCATCTCATAGCCGGCGAAGGGCACCATTTTGGCACCAAGCGAAACGTGAAGAGTATGAAGCGCTGTCTGCCTGAGGGTGGTCATGCCGCATTTGCCTCTTTTAAGCCGACGATAACTCCAGCAAATCGCGCGGCACCAGATTTAACGCAGAAATTTTCCTGCGCGTCGGTGCCTCCTCTGTCCCGGGTGCCTGAGATCATTATCCCTTCGGCGGATGCACACGGCATCACTCTCCAGAGTCTTATGACTGAGCATTGGTCCTGTGGCCTGAGAGTTTCCGAGGCAGTTGCTCCTTCGGCACCAGCGGTCTGGTTCTCCCAACGTCGGTCGATACAGGTTTCGTATAGGAAACACCACCGCCTTAGCAAGCCCTATCTCGAACAGACCTTCCATGGACGTGCACAAGAGACACGGGGTTAGGATCAGTCTCTCCAGGAGTGAAGACCTCCTCGGTTTCGAAAGAAGGTCCCTATGATCGGTTACTCATGAAATCTGCAGCTTGGCGATCACGCAAAAAATGATCATCGAGGTCGAGGCCGTGTCTAAATTGGCGGCGATTGGACGAGGCCCTTCCGCCGCCATCCCCGAGCAGATAATCACCTGGTTCGATCCGCACATCGCCGATCTGTATCAGCATATCTGTCGCCACTGGCAGCTGGCATCCGACGATATCTATGGGTGTATGGGGCGATACGCCAAGTCCGGAACCTGACATTCAGCAGGAAATTCGTATCGCGCACATGCCCATCCAGCACGCAGCCAAGAACTCCCTTCTTTTTCGGCGTTTCGGCCGATAACTCGCCCATCTGATCAAGGCCATGGATCTGCGGCTGGCACGTCTGTCCGACGTCAGCGCCTATGGGACAGTTCAGGTCGATTTGAAAAGAGAGGGTTTCTGGCACATCGTAACCACCAAGGAGTGGAGACAAGACAGAAACCCGGAACACGTAAAAGCCATGGCGAGAGAGTTGTTAAGGACATCCGCCGCGCGACACGCAAACAGTATTCTGCCGAAGAAAAGATCAGGATCGTGCTAGATGTCCTGAAGGGTGAGGAAAGCATTGCAGAGCTGTGCAGGCGCGAAGGCATCGCGATGTAGATCAAGGGCAACGTGATGTGGCGAAAGACCTGCCAGTTGGAACAGCTTTCCTCCTTGGCGACCTCGATCGGGTCGTTTGACCTGGCGAAATGGCCGGCAAGTATCACGATCGCGAAGATGGACGTACCCACCCAGTTCTCGGCGAAGGCGATCGTGAAAAAGGCGAGCCATCCTTCGACCAGAAACGGGGTGAGGTCCACGCCACGTTGCGCTAACAATCAAACCGGACCACCCGATGAGGGCACGCCAGCTTTTGTGTCACGGGATCTCGACGGTGGCTCCTGTTGCCTCGTCCCTCTGAGGGATCAGCGTGTAGAGCGGCTGGTGCTTTGCACCTCCGATCAGTTTCACGCGCAACGTGTAGCCGTCAAAATTTCCGTATTCTTGGCAAATTGCGGTCCCGGCGATTGCCAAAGCGGCCACGCTCATTGCCCTGCTCTTCAAGATTTGGCCGTCAGATCCTCCCGGATTGATAGCAAGCTTCATATTCGAGTGTGCCATTTGTCTGTAAGTTGCATCCTTGTGACAATTTTTAGTTCGACTAGACTAATCAACGGTAAGAGGATTTAAGGTGGCTCGGAATGGATGGCAGCGGGAAGTACCGCGCTCCGGCACTTGATAAGGGGCTCGACATCCTGGAGCTTCTAGCCGTTTCACCCTCCAGCATGGGTCAAGCTGAGATAGCGAAAGAACTCGGGCGGACGCCGAACGAACTCTATCGTATGCTCGATACCTTGATAAGCCGTCACTATGTGACCCGCTCCCCTGAGGGCGATCGGTACATGTTGTCGCTCAAGCTTCTGGAACTGGCGCACCGGAACCCACCCCACCGCCGCGTCCTTGACATCGCTGAGCCGCTGATAAGTGCCCTGTGCATCGAGAGTGGGCAGTCAGCGCATCTCGTCCAGTGGGAAGACGGGGATGTTGTGATCGTTGCGTCGTTTTCCGCGCCGGGAAACTGGCGCCAGTCTCTTCGGACCGGGTCTGTCGTCGGGCTCTACAACACCGGCTCGGGTCGGGTCCTCGTTGCATTCCAAAAGTCTGATCGCCGGTTGGAGATGATCCGGGATCACCGCCTTGTGCCCGGCGAGATTGAAATCGATCAGCGCGATTTCCTGGCGGAGATGGACACAATCAAATCGATGGGCTTCCTGGTCGAACCGTCCGGCACTGTACGCGGTACTACAAATATCTCATTTCCCATACTCGGACCGAACGGGACCGCCATCGCCGCCTTGACGTGTCCTTATATCGAACGGATTGACGGCTATCCGGCACCGGATATCGACGAGGTCACAAATATCGTCGGGGCTGCTGCGCGCGAATTGGGTCGCCAGATTGCCGGCGCCTGACCGATGAGCCTGTCGAAAAGCACGTTATCGCGGTCCGGACTATCGATTTCGCAACTGGGGCTAGGCTGCGCAAGTCTGGCGGGGATTTTCCGACCGGTGGCAGAGGCCGACGCCCGTGACACCATCGCCCAAGCGCTCTTGGCCGGTATCACTTATTTCGACACCGCCCCATTTTATGGTCATGGCCTCTCGGAACGTCTGACCGGCGACGGAGTGCGCGGGCAACCAGATGTGGTTCTATCATCAAAGGTCGGACGGCTTTTGCGCCCCGGACTGAACGACGACCCCGGTGCTTGGGTCACGGCACTGCCGTTCACGCCGGAATATGATTATTCCTATGACGGTGTAATGCGTAGTTTCGAGGATTCGCTGCAACGGACGGGCCTTGATCAGATCGACATTCTCTACATCCACGATATCGGCAACCTAACCCATGGCGACGACACAGGCCCGACACTGTTCGAAACAGCGATGAGCGGCGGTTACAAGGCGCTGGAGACTCTCAGAGACAGTGGCGCAATCTCCGGCATCGGCCTTGGCGTGAACGAGGTTGCAGTATGCGAAGCAGCGCTGGAGCGGGGAGATTGGGATGTGTTCCTGCTGGCCGGGCGCTATACGCTCTTGGAACAAACACCGCTGAACGGTCTGCTTGCCGATTGTTGGGCCAGAGGCACTGACATCGTAGTCGGCGGGCCATTCAATTCCGGTGTCCTCGTCGGAGGCGACAGTTTTGACTACGGCACCATCCCGCCCTGTATCGCCGGAAAAGTGCGGGATATCAGCCGTGTTTGCACTGCCCATCACGTGCCGCTGCCAGCCGCAGCGCTTCAGTTTCCGCTCGCATATCCCGTTGTGAAAAGCGTCATTCCCGGCCCCCGCACGCCAAAGGAACTTGCCCAGATATGCGCTTGGTGGGATCACTATATCCCGCCTGCAATGTGGGACGATTTGAGAAGCGAGGGGCTGGTCGATGCCGACGCCCCTACACCTACCTGACGGAGGCGCAAATGCGGATCGATGCCCACCACCATCTCTGGACAATTGCCCGCGGCGATTACGGCTGGATGAGCCCCGATCTCGGGCCAATCTATCGCGACTTCACAGCAGAGGATCTTGCGCCCTTGCTGGCCGAGGCTGGGATCGACCAGACCATTCTGGTTCAGGCTGCCGATACGGTTGCGGAAACTGAATTCATGCTGTCACTGGCAGGCGAAACGCCATTTGTCGCGGGTGTTGTCGGGTGGGTGGACATGGAAGCGCCTCATGCCATCGCCACACTGGAGCGACTTGCGAAGAACCCACATTTCAAGGGCATCCGCCCCATGATTCAGGACATCACCGATGACGACTGGATACTGCGACCGGCGTTGGACCGGACTTTCGAGGCGCTCGCCGCAATGGATCTGCGATTTGACGGATTGGTGCTGCCGCGCCACCTCCCGCGCTTGCTGCGTCGTCTTGAACGGCATCCCGAGCTGAAATGCGTCATCGATCATGGCGCAAAACCAGCGCTGGCAACTGGAGACCTAGACGACTGGTCGAGGGATATGACGCGCCTTGCCAATCAAACGACCGCCTATTGCAAGCTTTCAGGCCTGGTGACTGAAATCGGCCCGAACTGGGGCCTGGCGCAGCTCGCGCCAGCACGTGATACGATCCTCGAGGCTTTTGGCGCCGAACGGACCATGTTCGGCAGCGATTGGCCCGTTCTGAACTTGGCGTCAGATTATCAGACGTGGGTCAACACGGCCGAAACGCTTGTTTCGGATTTGTCCGATACGGAACGCGTGGCGCTGTGGGGCGGAACAGCGGCGGAATTCTACGGCACAGCGTAATTGAACCGCCAAACGGACCCTCGCCGTGGTAACATGAGAAGACGCACCGACAAAAAACCCGCATCGGTCGTCTTGATCATTTGTCGATCGGCAAAGTGCATCTTCATGCGGATCAAAGGCGTGCTCCGTGGCGCGCCGCTCGGTCCGCGCTGGCCGCAGCGATCGTCTGCGGACCACAGCAATTCCAGGCTGTTCACGATAGGCTTTAGGAGATGCTCGGGCCGCGGAGCGGCGTCAGATCTCAAAAAATTGCGGAGGAACTTGAGCTCGACTTCGAGCCGATTGAAACGGGGATGAACGATGATGCCATAGCTACGCGCATCAACTTCAACCGCGAACTAGCAATAGCGCCTGATGTTTTGGGAATTCCTGCTGTAGTAACGAGACACCGCGTAGCCTTTGCGTCAACTGATGACGGAGCTTTGGTTCAATCGATAAAGGTCTTCTTGACCACGAGGTGTTTTGGTTCGAAGTTGGTGCCTTCTTGGAGACCATGTGCCTCGCAAAGCTCCATGCTATCCTTGTTCAAGGCAATGCTCCGGCAGATCATGCTCGATCTGCGTCAGGCGACCACTTCAGGGGGCATCCCGGGCATAGGGGTTCTTTAGCTGCCGACCCTCGGGTTCAATCGAGACATGCGGCACATCGCAGTTGAACAGGATCGTCTCCGGTGTCAACGCTGCGTCCTCGGACGGTCGGTAGCCGGTGCTGATCATCCCCAGGAGCAGGGCGCCCGCCTCGACTCCCTGGATACCGGCGCGGTATCCAGCGGCGAAGGCGGTAGAGACGGCCTCACTTCGCGATGCTCATTGCGGACAAATCCCAAGTTGTGCCGCAAATCAAGCGGACCAAACACCGCCATCAGCGCGAAGGCGCCGAATTCCGGTCTACTATCAGTATGTTGGGAAGGGTCGCCTAGAGCCCAAAAATGGCGGAGAGACAGGGATTCGAACCCTGGGTACCCGTGAAGGTACAACGGTTTTCGAGACCGCCCCGTTCGACCACTCCGGCACCTCTCCGCGGGGGTCTGGCCTGCCCCTTTAGTGGGAACGGCAAAACCTTGCAAGGCTGCAATAACGCCGGATGTCGCCTTACGGGAAATTTAATGGACCTCGGGCGCGGATGGCATAATCTTAACGGAGCAACAACAAGGTGACCCATGTCTTTCGTTCGTATGTTTGCCATCTCGCTTGCCCTCCTCGCGGGTTCAGCTGTCTCTGCGCTTGCCGCCGATCGGGTCAAGCTGGAGGATTTCCTCGAAATCACAGGCTTTGACGTCGCGCTGGAAAGCATCCGACTATCCGCGGAATCAGCTCCCCAGATGATCGGCGTCGCGCCCGAGGCTTTCGGGTCGGAGTGGCGACGGCTCGCCAATGACGTCTTTGATACCGAGGTGATGCACGATCTCGCGCTCGACATCCTCGAAGAGACGCTGGCAGACGATCTTCTGGACCACGCGGCGGCGTTCTATGCCAGCGATTTTGGTCAGCGGATCGTCGAGGCCGAGAACGCCGCGCATCTCTTTGAAGACGATGCGCTGAAATCCGAAAGCGGGTCGGCCATTCTTGCCGCCCTTGAACGCATCGAAAGCCCGCGGCTCGACTACCTCAACCGGATGAATGCGGCCAGCGGCAGCGCCGAGTCGTCGGTCAAGGCCATTCAGGAAATTCAGGTCCGGTTTATCATGGCCGCATCGGGCGCTGGTGTGATCGACTTGCGCATGGACGAACCTGATCTGCGCGAAGCGTTGCGGGCCGATGAAGAGGCTATGCTTGAATCGATCAAGGCGTCGGCGCTGGAAGGTGCAGCATATACCTATCAGTCGTTCTCGGACGAAGAGACGCTGCTCTACGCAGAGGCGCTGGAACATCCCAAAATGCGCGAAGTCTACGAATTGATGAACGCCGTCCAATACGAGGTGATGGCCAACCGGTTCGAGGCGCTGGCGGGCGCCATGACCCGCCTGCGTCCCAGTGAGGAGCTCTGATGGCATTCCTGCGGGCAGCCTTTTTCCTGATCTGCCTGCCGCTGATGACCTGGGCCGGTCCGGCGCATGACCGCCTCCTCGAAGCCGTCCGGATCGATGAACAGCTCGCGGTCATCTCGGCCGAGGGTCTGGCGGGTGCACAACACATTGACGAAACATTGCTCGAAGGGGCCGGGGGCGGCGTTTGGACCGAGCAGGTTCAACAGCTTTATGCGCCTGCGCGTCTCAGGCCTATGATCCGGGAACAGATGACCGAGGTGTTGGATGATGATCCGGCCCTTGCTGTCGCATCCTTTTTCGAGAGCGCAGAGGGGCAAAGGATTATCGAGGTCGAGCTGTCCGGGCGGCAGGCGTTTCTTGACCCCGAACTTGAAGAGGCTGCGCGCGGCCTCGCTGCCGGTCATGAGAAGTCCGGGCTGGTCACGCAGTTTCTCGAGGTTAACAACCTTCTCGATCTGAATGTCGACGCGGGTCTCAATTCCGATTTGCAGTTCCTGCAGGGGCTAAGCCAAGGCGGTGCGCTGGACATGGACGAGACCGAGATGCTGGAGTCGGTCTGGTCCGAAGAGCCTGCGATGCGGATCGAGGTTTCGGGCTGGTTGACAGCCTATTACACGCTGGTCTTCTCGGCCCTTTCGGATATCGAGATCGAGACCTATATCGCGTTCTCGGAAACCGAGAGCGGACGGGCCTATAACGGGGCGTTGTTCGAGGCCTTTAATCATGTCTTTGAGGACGTCGCATTTGGGCTGGGACAGAGTGCGGCGCTCTTCATCACCGACAACGAAATCTGACCTTTCCGGCTTGACTTCAAAGGGCGATCCGAGGATAAGCCCGCATCTCGGGCCAGCCAGTGCTGGCCTGAATTGATTCAACTCCGCCCGATCAAGGCGCGCTGTCCGCGGTGGCCCAGTGCCGAAACGCCCGAATGTCCGGGGACCAAACGACGCGGTAAATGAAGGAAAGACAGATGTTCGCGGTTATGAAAACCGGCGGCAAGCAGTACAGGGTTCAGGCGGGCGACACGCTCCGCGTTGAAAAACTGGCAGCCGCAGCAGGTGACAAGGTTCAATTCAACGATGTGCTGATGCTGGGCGGTGACAAAACCGTCGTCGGCGCCCCCGTCGTGGCCGACGCAGCCGTTCAGGCCGAGGTGATCGACCAGATCCGTGGCGAAAAGCTCATCAACTTCGTCAAGCGGCGTCGTAAGCACAGCTCGAAGCGCACAAAGGGTCATCGCCAGTACCTGACACTGGTTCGCGTAACAGACATCCTTGCGTCCGGCGCGGACAAGTCCGGTGTGATGGCGGCCGTAGGCGCTGGCTCTGCAGTAGAGGCACCGACTGCGGCGGCTCCAGCCAAGAAAGCCGCCCCGAAGAAAGCGGCTAACGCCGAAGCGCCCAAGGCAGAGGCCCCCAAGGCCGACGCCGCAGTTGATGATCTGAAAAAGCTTTCGGGCGTTGGCCCGGCGCTTGAGAAAAAGCTGCACGAAAACGGCGTCACCACCTTTGCCCAGATCGCGGCATGGACGGAAGACGACGTTGCTGCTATGGACGAGAAGCTGTCGTTCAAGGGCCGGATCGAGCGTGAAGGCTGGATCGAACAGGCCAAAGAACTGGCTAAAGGCTAAGGAGAGAGAGAATGGCACACAAGAAAGCAGGCGGTTCCTCCCGTAACGGACGCGACTCAGCGGGCCGTCGTCTTGGCGTCAAGCTTTATGGCGGTCAGGCCGCGATTCCGGGCAATATCATCGTGCGCCAGCGCGGCACCAAGTTCTGGCCGGGCCAGGGTGTCGGCATCGGCAAGGATCACACGATCTTCGCGACAGTCGAAGGTGCGGTGACGTTCCACAAAGGGCTCAAAGGCCGCACGTTTATCTCGGTCCTCCCTCAAGCGGAGGCCGCTGAGTAAGCCGAACCTAGACAGGTAAAAGAATTACCAGGGGATCGGCGAACAGCCGGTCCCCTTTCTCATTCCTTGGAGCGGTCCCATGACCGATGAATTGAAAACCGAACGTTTGGTGCTGCGGCGCGTTAGGCGCGCTGATGCCGACGACATCGCAGCTTTGCTGGGTAATATCGCGGTAGCAAAATGGCTGACACGCGTCCCATGGCCTTATGGTCCATCCGATGCCGAGGAATTCATAACCCGGGTCGAAGACCAACGCAGCGAACACTTTGCGATTACCAGCGAGGCCCGCCTGATCGGTGTCATATCATCGCAGGATCATCTCGGTTATTGGCTGGGCCAGCCTTTCTGGGGATACGGCTTTGCGACTGAAGCGGGCAGTGCAGTCATCAATCGCTTTTTTCAAGGTCAGGCGGATCAACTGCATTCGGGCTATCTGGAAGGCAATGACGCGTCTTGCCGCGTGCTGAGCAAACTGGGGTTCGCGGAGACACACCTCGAACATTCATTTGTCCCGGCCCAGGGCAAAAAGGTGGTTCAGCACAAAATGGTGCTGATCCGCGAAGTATGGGAGGCCGCGGCATGAGCGTTGCGGCTACAACTTTTGTGGTCTTTGCCGCCTCGCAGATCGGCACGCCAGGGCCCGCCAATATGGCGATGCTGGCGACGGGCGCGCGGTTCGGGTTTCGGGCGGCACTTCCGTTCGTGCTGGGCGTCGCTTTGGGTAAGCAGTTCGTGATCTGGCCCGTTGGTTTTGGGCTGATGGAGCTTGCCGACAAAGCGCCGTGGATCTTTGAGACGCTCAAATGGCTTTCTGCGGCCTATATCTGCTGGTTGGCATGGAAAGTGGCAAACCTACGCTTACGTACGGATCAGGATGGCGAATCCGCGCCAGGTTTCGCTGCGGGCCTCATCGTACACCCGCTCAACCCCAAGGCATGGGCCATGATCGTTGCCGGATTCACCAATTTTGTGCCCGCTGGAACGGATCCTGTTCACGCAACAGCAACCATCGCCGCCATATTGCTCGGATGTCAGCTCATTCTGCACCCAATTTGGACGTTTGCAGGTGACAGAATTGCGCGGACCCTCGCAGGGACGCCTATGGAACCTTATCTGATGTATACCCTGGCGGCCTTAACGGTCGCCTCGGTTCTGTTTGTTCTGTTCGGAGGAGGAACATGACGATGGAGATGGTAAAGATCGTGTCGCAACCAGTGATCGAAACGGAACGCTTCGTTCTTCGCCCCTTGCGGAAGTCTGATCAGGGCCTAATCGAACACTACGCGAGCGATCCACGCGTGGCGCGTATGACCACATCCATTCCCCATCCGCTTCCGCCGGGCATGACCGAAGCCTTCGTGGCCCGCGCCATGAAGGAAGAACGGGACGAAGATGTCTGGGCCATGGATGGCACCCGGTCGGACGGGGCCGAGGTCATGGGGCTGATCTCGTTGGAAAGGATGGACCGCAACCAGTCCGAAGTTGGCTATTGGGTCGCGCCGCCTTACTGGAACACCGGGCTGGCCTCGGCCGCTGTTCAGGCTTTGATCAATGCCAATCCGATGCAAAACGATGCCATGTTCGCGAGCGTCTTTCAGGACAACCCGGCATCGGCACGGGTTCTGACCCATTGCGGCTTTGAGTATCTGGGCGACGCCGAAAGCTTTTCGGTCGCGCGAGATGCCAACGTGCCGACTTGGACCTACTCGCGCAAACTCTGATTGCGGGGGCTGGTTCCCCGCTATAGGACGCCCTTCATGAAGTTCCTCGATCTGGCAAAGGTCTATATCCGCTCGGGCAGCGGTGGCGGCGGGTGCATTTCCTTCCGGCGGGAGAAGTACATCGAGTATGGCGGCCCCGATGGTGGGGATGGTGGCAAGGGCGGATCCGTCTGGGCAGAAGCTGTCGATGGACTGAATACGCTCATCGATTTCCGCTATCAGCAGCATTTCTTCGCCAAGAATGGCCAGCCGGGAATGGGGCGGCAGCGGACGGGCAAGGATGGCGACCATATTGTTCTGCGCGTCCCCGCGGGAACCGAAATTCTGGATGAAGACCAGGAAACCGTAATCGCCGATCTCACCGAGGTTGGACAGCGGTTCGAACTTGCGCGCGGCGGCAATGGCGGCTGGGGTAATCTACATTTCAAGACGGCGACCAACCAGGCCCCCCGCCGGTCAAACCCGGGGCAAGAGGGGATCGAGCGCACGATCTGGCTGCGGCTCAAGCTGATTGCGGATGTCGGGCTTCTGGGGCTGCCCAATGCGGGCAAGTCGACCTTCCTGGCCGCGACATCGAACGCCCGGCCCAAGATCGCCGACTATCCGTTTACGACGTTGCACCCCAACCTTGGTGTAGTGGGCGTCGACAACACCGAATTCGTGATTGCCGACATCCCCGGTCTGATCGAAGGCGCCTCAGAGGGGCGGGGGCTGGGCGATCTGTTTCTGGGGCATGTCGAACGCTGTTCTGTCCTGCTGCATCTGGTTGATTGCACCTCCGACGACGTTGCCGCAGATTATCATACCATCATCAGCGAGCTTGAAGCTTACGGCGGTGATCTTGCGCAAAAGCCGCGGGTCACCGTGCTGAACAAGGTCGACGCGCTCGATGAAGAGCTGATCGACATGCAGGCAGAACTGTTGACTGAGGCGTGTGGCGGTCCCGTTTTGCGCATGTCCGGTGTGTCGCGCGAGGGCGTGATCGAGGTCTTGCGGACGCTGCGCCGCGAGATCGACGCCGACCGGGCCCCAAAGGAAGAAGGGGCGGCGCCGTGGCGTCCCTGACGGCATCGAAACGGCTGGTGATCAAGATCGGCTCGGCCCTGCTGGTCGATCGGGACAGCGGTGAGTTGCGCGCAGAATGGCTTGCGGGTCTTGCACGGGATGTCGCGTGGCTGCGTGGCGCGGGCGTGCAGGTGGCAATTGTGTCGTCCGGGTCAATTGCGCTTGGCCGCAGGGTGTTGGCCCTGCCGCAGGCGGAACTCGCGCTCGAGCAGTCGCAGGCCGCCGCTGCCGTGGGGCAAATCCGCCTGGCCCGGGCCTACGAAGACGCGCTGACACCGCACGGCATCACCACGGCCCTCGTTTTGATGACGCTGGAGGACAGCCGCAATAGGCGCCGATATCTCAATTCACGCGCGACCCTCGAACAACTGCTTGGCCTCGGCGTTGTGCCGATCGTTAACGAAAACGACACGATTGCGACGGACGAGATCCGGTATGGCGACAATGACCGGCTGGCGGCCCAGATCGCGGCGGCCATCGGGGCTGATACGCTGGTACTCTTGTCGGATGTAGACGGCTTTTATTCCGGCGATCCCAGCCGGGATGAGACAGCAAAGCGGTTCGACATCATTGAACGGATCACGCCCGAGATCGAGGCGATGGCGGGCGATGCCGGGTCTGGCTTGTCGAAGGGGGGGATGAAGACCAAGTTGATGGCCGCCAAGACGGCCACGTCTGCGGGCTGCCGCATGGCGATCTGCCATGGCGCCGTCGCCCGGCCTTTGACCGCGCTGGAACAGGGGGCGGCCTCGACATGGTTTACCCCAACCCTTGATCCGCAGGCCGCCCGCAAACGCTGGATTGGTGCTATGAAACCGCTTGGGACGCTGACGCTCGATGCGGGTGCCGTTAACGCATTGATAAATGGAAACAGCCTCTTACCAGCAGGTGTTAAGGCAATCGCAGGCGCATTTGGTCGTGGCGACCCGGTCGCGATCAAGGGGCCTGATGGACATCAGCTGGGGTTGGGCCTCAGCCGGTACACTTCGGATGAGGCGGACGCGATCAAAGGCCACAAGAGCGCCGAGATCGAGGGGATTCTGGGCTATCCAGGTCGCGCGGCGCTCATTCATCGGGACGATATGGCACTGTAGGCGGGCCTCTGGTAAACCAGTCAAACCGGCGGGAGATTGATATGAAAGACCTGACAGATATCGCCAGCCTGATGCGTGACATGGGCGAGCGGGCCAAGGCCGCGGCGGCCACGCTGGCCTCTGCCTCTTCCGAACGCAAATATGCAGCGCTGATTAGCGCGGCAGAGCATGTCTGGACCTCGCGGAACGAGATTATCGAGGCAAACCACAAGGACCTCGAGTTTGGGCGTGAAAAAGGCCTGTCGGACGCGATGATGGATCGCCTCGCGCTTGACGAAGATCGGATCCGCGGCGTTGTTGATGGATTGCGCAGTGTCGCAGAACAAACCGATCCGGTGGGCGAGGTGATCGTCGAATGGGATCAGCCGACCGGATTGCACATCAGGCGGGTCCGCACACCGCTTGGTGTCATCGGTGTGATCTATGAAAGCCGTCCCAATGTGACGGCTGATGCGGGCGCTTTGTGTCTCAAGGCAGGAAATGCGGTGATCCTGCGGGGCGGATCAGAGAGTTTGCATTCATCGCAGGCTATCCATCAGTGCCTCGTTCGGGGATTGCGCGACGCCCGTCTGCCCGAGGATGCAATCCAGCTGGTCCCCACCCGCGACCGGGCGGCTGTGGGAGAGATGCTCACGATGACCGACTATATCGACGTGATCGTTCCCCGGGGCGGGAAGGGCCTTGTCGGCCTTGTGCAGCGTGAGGCACGTGTCCCGGTTTTCGCGCATCTTGAGGGGATCTGTCACGTCTACGTTGGCAAGACGGCGGATCCCGCCATGGCCCGCGAAATCGTATTGAATGCCAAGACCCGCCGCACAGGTATCTGCGGCGCGATGGAATGCCTCCTGATCGATTGGCAGTTTTACACGCAGTACGGAGCGGGACTTGTCGAGGCTCTTATAAAGGCTGGCGTCGAAGTGCGCGCGACTGGCGAGCTGTTGAAGGTCGACGGGACGGTCGAAGCGCAGTCAGACGACTTTGGCCGTGAATTCCTGGACATGATCGTTGCGGTCAAGCTTGTCGACGGTCTGGACGAAGCGATCGCGCACATCCGCAAATACGGATCCAACCACACGGATTGCATCATCAGCGAGGATCCGGTCGCTGTTCAGACGTTCTTTGACAGCCTGGACAGTGCGATCCTGATGCACAACGCGTCTACACAATTCGCCGACGGGGGCGAGTTTGGCATGGGGGCCGAAATAGGCATCGCCACCGGCAAGATGCATGCGCGGGGCCCTGTGGGGGCCGCGCAGCTGACCAGCTTTAAATACCTCGTGACCGGAAACGGGGCCGTGCGCGCTTAAAGCGTCACGGTCACGGTTTCGGCGTCCGTATCATAGCCGACAGCGCGCCCTATCTCGGCAGCTGCCAACGGCAACAGCGCGAACTGGACCTGTGCCGGGGCGATCTCATCCGCCCCGCCCGTGGCGCGGAGCCGGGACCAAAGCGCAGCATCCACGTTCAGTTTCGCGGCTTTGCCCACGATGCTCCAGTTGTCGCCATCCTTGCTCACATCGATCGCCCCACCATAGGCCAGCGCGTTTTCCAGACAGAGGATCGCAAGCAGGACAAGGCGGATTTCGCGCCGTGTATGGGCCGCGTCGATGTTGTAGTTGATCGCCAGCTTGCTGCCGGCGGCATAGTCGCCCAGGATGGTCTGCAATTCGCTGCTGCCGATCTCCTGGTCGCTTGCAGCACCAAAGGCCACGCGAAAGAACCGGATGCGGGCGCTGGCATTGGTGACGCTGTCCGCGATCAGATCAAGTTCGGGGCCCTCGGAAGGCGCCGTCAGGCTGAGCAGCTCCAAACCATTGTTGATCGCGCCAATCGGCGATATGAGGTCGTGACAAATGCGGCTGCCGATCAGGGCGGCAAGGGTCATTTCGGTCTGGCCCATCATGTGGTTCCTGCCCATAGGTGCGATTTGGATGATCTTAACGCCATTCTGGCCCCCGGTATGCTGGTCCGCCATCCCGATCATGCGGAATGGGGTGTTGGTCAGGTTCAGAGCAATATTGCGGGCAAGATCACCGTAAACTTCCGCGAAGAAGGTAAGGTGGTGATCGACGGCGCCCGGATCACTCTGATTCCGGTCTTTGATGGTTCATGATGGTTTACCAATCGTTAACGCCTGTCAGCCGCGCGGATAACGCCCGGTTTTTCTTTGCACTTCCAGCGGGAAATGCCTAGGTCAGCCTGCAATGAATGTGATCTCGGACCCAAAATTTCGCGTCGTCATTGCCCAGACTGATGAAGAGCTGCGGGCGGCCCAGTCGCTCCGCTACGACGTTTTTGTGCGCGAGCTGGGCGGCGGTGGCCCGCTGGTGGATCATGAGGCGGGGCTGGAACGCGACGAATTTGATCCGTTCTTTGATCATATGCTGCTTTTCGACGACGCGACCGGCAAGGCCGTCGGGGTTTACCGGCTTCTGCGCGGCGAAAAGGCGACAGAGCTGGGGCGGTTCTATTCCGAAGACGAGTATGATCTTTCACCCCTAAAGAACTCAGGTCGGCGCCTGCTGGAACTGGGCCGGTCGTGCCTCGCCCCGGATTACCGCGGGGGTACAGCCATGTATCACCTGTGGACCGGGCTCGCGGATTATGTCGCGGACCACCAGATCGAGATACTGTTCGGCGTCGCGAGCTTCCATGGCACAGATCTGCAGGCTCTGGCCGCGCCGTTGTCTCTTTTGCATCATTGCCATCTGGCACCGCCAGAGCTGCGGGTTCGCGCCATTGGTCCGCAGGCGCGCGACATGGACCTGATGGATCTGGACCAGATCGACCGGCGGGCTGCGATGGTCCAGATCCCGGCGCTGATCAAGGCTTATCTCAGGCTTGGCGGTGTCGTCGGGCAGGGGGCCTATCTGGACGAACCCTTCAACACCACCGATGTCTGTCTCGTGATGGATACCGACCGCCTGAACGCCCGCCAGGCCCGGATCTATCGCCGTTCCAACCGGACATGAGCGTCACATGGTATAGCGACGAACCGCCGCCCGCCCATGATGTTCCGGGCTGGGCGTGGCCGTTGGTGGTGTTGCGGATCGTACTGTTGGTCGCGCTGATCGCACCGTGTTTTCTGCTGCTGCTTACAGTGCGGAGCATCGAAAAGCCGCTCTCGGGTCTCCGCCGCCCTGTGTCCCCCTGGATCACCTACTTCGTCTGTCGCGGGGCGCTGCTGATCATCGGACTGAAACTGGTGTTGCGCGGCCAGCCGATGGAGGGGCGAGGGGCCATTGTGGCCAACCATTCCAGCTGGCTTGATATCTTCGTGCTGAACGCGACCGATTGCGTCTACTTCGTCTCCAAGGTCGAGGTCGCAAGCTGGGCCGGGATCGGGGCGCTGGCCAAGGCGACGGGCACGGTATTTATCACCCGCGACCGGAAAGATGCCAAATCGCAGGCAGACCTTTTTGAAACGCGGCTGCTGGCCGGGCATCGCCTGCTGTTCTTTCCCGAAGGCACCAGCACCGACGGCCTGCGGGTTCTGCCCTTCAAGTCGACGCTTTTTGCCGCGTTCTTTGCACCGTCGCTGCGCGACGAAATCCGGGTTCAGCCGGTATCGGTCACCTATCACGCGCCTTTGGGCCAGGATGCCCGCTTTTATGGCTGGTGGGGAGACACCGGGTTCGGAGAGCATTTGTTAACGGTTCTCGGCTCTGTGCGCCGTGGACGGGTTGAGGTCACGTATCACGCGCCTTTGCGCGTGTCGGAATATGCCGATCGCAAGGCGCTGGCGCAGGCAGGCGAAGTGGCGGTGCGGGGCGATCACGGATACGCGAACAAACCGGCGACCGCGGTATCCTGACGGGGCCTTGCCATCTGTGGAAAAGGGGCCTATACGGCGCGCACTTCACAGTCGGGGTCGGGCCAATGGGAGAGACATCCCCAAAGGTCCACCGGTTGGCGCCACAGCGTCGATGACCCCGACAAGGTATGAAACCGGAAAGGAAACGAAACGCATGGCTTTGCCTGAATTCACCATGCGTCAGCTGCTTGAAGCTGGCGTACACTTTGGTCACCAGACACAAAGATGGAACCCCCGCATGGCGCCGTTCATCTACGGCTCGCGCAACGGGATCCACATTATGGACCTTACGCAGACTGTTCCGATGCTGGACCAAGCGCTGCAGGCTATCCGCGAGACCGTTGCCAAGGGTGGTCGCATCCTCTTTGTCGGCACCAAGCGTCAGGCCTCTGTGCCGATCGCCGAAGCGGCCGAGAAAAGCGCGCAGTACTTCATGAACCACCGCTGGCTGGGTGGCACGCTGACCAACTGGCAGACCGTGTCGCAGTCGATCAACCGCTTGCGCGAGATTGACGAGCAGGCTGCGGGCGGCTTTGAAGGTCTGACCAAGAAAGAGCGTCTTGGCATGGAGCGTGACCAGTCCAAGCTGCAAGCCTCGCTGGGCGGGATCCGCGAGATGGGCGGGCGTCCCGACCTGCTGTTCGTCATCGACGTCAAGAAGGAAGCGCTGGCCATTGCCGAGGCCAACAAGCTGGGCATTCCGGTCGTCGCTGTCGTCGATACGAACTGCTCACCCGATGGCGTCGATTACGTCATCCCCGGCAACGACGATGCCGCACGCGCCATCGCGCTTTACTGTGACCTTGCGGCCCGCGCCGCCCTTGATGGCATGAGCGCGCAACTGGGTGCCGCCGGCGTCGATCTGGGCGAAATGGAAGAGGGCCTCGTCGAGGAAGCGGTTGCCGAAGAAGCCGAAGCGACCGCGACCGAGGAAGCCCCGGCCGAGGAAACGGCCGAAAGCTGAGCTGTCACAGAGCTGTCACACGGGGCGGTGTAAGGACCGCCCCAAAACCCTAAGACATTGAGGAGAGCCACAATGGCAATCACCGCAGCAATGGTCAAAGAACTGCGCGAAAGCACCGGCGCAGGCATGATGGACGCCAAGAAAGCCCTGACCGAAACCGATGGCGACATGGAAGCCGCGGTTGACTGGCTGCGCACCAAGGGTCTGGCCAAGGCCGCCAAGAAGTCTGGCCGCACGGCCGCCGAGGGCCTGGTTGCCGTCGTCGTCGACGGTGGCAAGGGCGTGGCCGTCGAGATCAACTCGGAAACCGACTTCGTCGCCAAAAACGCCGACTTCCAAGAGATGGTTTCAGGCATCGCCAAGGCAGCCCTGACCGCAGCGGATGTCGACGCGCTCAAAGCTGCCGATATGGGCGGCAAATCGGTCGAAGATACGATCACCGACAAGATCGCGACCATCGGCGAGAACATGACCCTGCGCCGGATGGCATCCGTCGAAGGCGATACCGTCGTGTCTTACGTTCATAATGCGGCGACCGCCGGCATGGGCAAGATCGGGGTTCTCGTTGCCATGACAGGCGGGGACGAAACACTCGGCAAGCAGGTCGCGATGCACATCGCGGCGGCGAACCCGGCGTCCCTGTCCGAAGCGGATCTGGATCCGGCCGTGGTCGAGAAAGAAAAACAGGTTCAAATGGACATCGCCCGCGAAAGCGGCAAGCCCGAACAGGTCATTGAAAAGATGATCATGGGCCGGATGAAAAAGTTCATGGCCGAAATCACGCTGCTGAACCAGCAATTCGTGGTGAACCCGGACCTCACTGTTGGGAAAGCTGCTGAAGAGGCCGGTGCCACGATCACCGGTTTTGTTCGCCTCGAAGTGGGCGAGGGCATCGAGGTTGAAAAAGAGGACTTTGCCGCCGAAGTTGCGAAAGCGGCCCAAGGCTGAAGCCCTTACCGAACAAAGCAGATCATGCGATGAAGCGGCGTGCCAATCAGGCGCGCCGTTTTGCTTTGTGAGGGTCGGGAATGAAGCAGGGCTACCTGGCCGTGTCGGGCGGTCATCAGCTTTATTGGGAGGCTATTGGCCCCGAAGCCGGCATTCCCGCCCTTTATCTGCACGGCGGGCTGGGTTCCGGATGCAGTCCAAAACACCGTGATCTCTTTGACGACCGGTTCTTGGCCGTTCTTTTCGATCAGCGCGGATCGTGACCCATTACTTCAGTCACGCAGCGTGGATCGAGCCCGGGCAGATTCTGCGCGACATGCATCGGATTGCGGCGATACCCGGCATCATGGTGCACAGCCGTTTTGACCCGTCGGCCCCGGTGCGCGCGCCATGGGAACTGGCGCAGGTCTGGCCCAGATCCGAGCTCCGAATTCTGGACGGATCCGCGCACTCAACCACCCATAAACAAATGGGGGATGCGATGCGCAAAGCACTGTCAGACATAAACTGAGGTTGGAGGAGGTAGGCGAGACTGCCCCCAGAGCAGCCTCGCCCCCTAAGCAGGGACGCTTCGCCACGGGGATGAGACATACTGCAACACCCCTGCTAAGTCCGGCCCACAGCGTGGACAAATACACGTGCAGGCCGGGATCCCGAAGACCGGGTCGGAAGGGAGAGCCCCGATATCGCGGGGATCCGATCCGAGTGTTCCTTGGCCAAAGCCACCACTCACGGAACGATCTCAGGATGCATCTTAACTAAAGATTAAGAAAGTCCGGGATTCCTTACCCGCTTTCCATCTGTTGCGTCTGCCGCAACGTAACGTTGAATAATCGTTAAGAAATCCGCAGCGTCACTGTTTCCGCTAACGTAAGCGTCACGCCTCGAGGATGAACATCTGGTTGGAAAACGCTGCCTTCAGTACAGCTTGTGCTGTCGTTTCGACCGCGAGCGCCTCGCGGGCAAGGCGAAGGTGCTTTTCAACGGTGGCAGAGGTCAGGCCCATTATGACTGCAATATCTTGCATAGTCTTGCCATCGCCGACCCATTCCAATGCCTCTCGTTGGCGTTTTGTCAGGGCCCGGCCGGGCGTCTGATAGGGTAGGGTCAGAATTTTCAGATGGGCGATATTATTGACGAGATGCAGATCGCGTCCGTGCTCTTCCCAGATCGCATCGACATCGTCCTGGCTCAGCCCCTCGCGAGCGGTCAGGGCGATGGCACCCTTTGATCGGGCAGAAATGGATTTGAAGCTGACCGTATAGCCCGCCGTGACACCCATCCTTTGATTGAACCCGACAACCTGTTGTTCGTGTTCGGACAGAGCCCCGTTTCGCATCATGTCGCCGATGATCCGCCAGCTGCATGCCCCTTCATTCTCAAGCGCCCAATTCACCATCGGGGCGTGAAAGTACTGGGCCTCGCCAATGAACACCTCGGTATATTCCTTGGGATGATTGGTCAGGATCACGAAATCCTCGGGATCGCCGAGCGAATTGCCGCTGCGATACCGCGTGAAGCCGTAGATCAGGCGATCAAACCCGTACTCTTCCATTTTGGCGCAGTGTTTCTCCCACAATTCTTCGAGGGACTTACAATTGGCCAGGAAGTGAAGGTAGCTTTTCATGCTTCTCACCTCTTCAGAAATGCAATCATGGCGTCAAGCGCCAGGATATAGCCATGCGGGCCGAACCCGCATATTTGCCCGATAGCGACGGGCGCGATGTGGCTGGTGTGCCTGAATTTTTCGCGGGCGTGTATGTTGCTCAGATGCAGTTCGATCACCGGCACACCCGTGCCGCTGATCGCGTCGCGCAAACCGATGGACGTATGGGTCAAGGCGCCCGCGTTCAGAATGATACCGTCATGCGTGCCCCGGGCGGCCTGGATCATGTCGATCAGCGCGCCTTCGTGGTTGGATTGTTCGAAGGCAAGGGTGACGCCGATCTCTTTGGCATGGGCCGCGCACGTCTCTGCGATCTCGGCAAGCGTCGTCGCGCCATAGATGTCGGGTTCGCGCTGGCCCAGCAAATTCAGGTTCGGGCCGTTCAGGATCAGCAGTGACGTCATGATGTCCCCCTCGACTACTCTTTATCGACCGGGCTGCAAGACTGTCCAGCGAATCAAGCGGTTAACGCTTTTATGATGCAAAAATCACGAGCCCGAGCCATTCGGCGACCAGGGCAGGGGTTTCCTGCCCCTCAATCTCGATCGTCAGGCGCGTTTCGCGCAGCAATTCGATGTCTTTGCGCTTGGTCACGCCCAGCAGGGTAAAGCGCCCCCGCAATCGCGAACCAGCCGGGACAGGGCTAAGGAACCGCAGCCTGTTAAAGCCGTAATTGATGCCCATGACCTGCCCCGGCACTTCGTCGAAACAGTCATAGGCAAACCGGCTGGCTAGGCTGAGCGTCAAAAAGCCGTGGGCGATGGCCCCGCCAAAGGGCGTTTCGCGTGCAGCACGCTCGGGGTCGACATGGATCCACTGATCGTCGTGGGTGACAGTCGCGAACTGATCGATCATCGCCTGATCGACGTTGATCCAGTTCGATATGCCGACTTCTTCGCCGATCTGCTGCTCGGCCATGGCGAGAGCATGGTCGATGGCGCTCATGCGGCACCGACCAGCGGGTCCGCGCCAACGCGCACCATCCGTTTGCCCCGGTTGTCGCCATGCAGAAGGCCGATCAGCGCGCGTGGCGCGTTTTCCAGCCCCTCAACCACGTCTTCCTCGACCTTGATCTGACCGTTTGCAACCCATGTCTGAAGGGCTCGCACCGCCTTGGCGTCATCGCGGGCAAAGTCCATCACGATGAACCCCTCCATTCGCAGCCGCTTGACGACCACGAGGCCGGGCAGATTGCGGGGGCCCGTGGGGGTCTCGGTGTCGTATTGGCTGATGGCACCGCAGCAGACAATCCGCCCCCTTTCGTTCATGAGCGCAAGCGTCGTTTCCAGAACCTGCCCGCCCACATTGTCGAAATAGACGTCGATCCCGTCGGGGCAGGCCGCACGCAGCGCTTTGAAGAGCCCGGGTTCGCGATAGTCCACACAGGCATCAAAGCCGAGGTGATCGGTCACCCATGCGCATTTTTCGGCGCCGCCCGCAATGCCCACGACGCGGCAACCAAGCGCCTTGCCGATCTGTCCGACATAGCCGCCGACCGATCCCGCTGCGGCCGATGCAACGATCGTTTCACCCGCGATCGGTTGGCCGACACCGATCAGGCCGTGAAAGGCGGTCTTACCCGCGATGCCAAAGACCGACAGCAGGTTTTCCAACCGGGGCACGCGCGGCAGCTTTTGAATCTTGTGGGCGGGCCGGGTCACATAATCGGCCCAAACACTTTCCGCCGCGACCAGATCGCCCTCTGCCAGACGCGGTGAGTTTGATTGCATGACCTCGCATACCGAATAGGTCGGCATGGCATCGCCCGCTTCAACGGCCTCGCGATAGGTCGCGCCCTGTAGCCAGCTGCGGTTTGCAGCATCGATCGACATCAAAATGGTGCGCAGCAGAACCTCACCATCGCCGGCTTCTGGCATTGCGACCGTCTCCAGCCGGAAATGCTCGGGCGTCAGCGCACCCTTGGGCAGTTGATCGACGACAATCTGGCGGTTGGACATGAGACAGCTCCTTGCTATGGGCGATGGAAAGGGAGAATGCGATGTCTCAGGAATTCCGGCAACCGGTCTATGCACCGCCAAAGGGGGCGGCTGACCTGCTGCTTATTCGGCATGGGGAAAGCGAACCGGCCCGCCCGGGGCAAAGCTTTAGGCTGAAGGACGGGCACGGCGATCCGGCGCTGCATCCGCAGGGCGAACAGCAAGCCCTTGCGGTTGGGGAACGGCTGCGAACAGCGCCGCTGGCGGCACTCTACGTGACCAAGCTGCGTCGGACGCACCAGACGGCGGCACCGTTGGCCGGGCATCTCGGGACCGCGC
Organism: Pseudomonadota bacterium; assembly: GCA_038521825.1. Lineage (GTDB taxonomy): Bacteria > Pseudomonadota > Alphaproteobacteria > Rhodobacterales > Rhodobacteraceae > JBCBKL01. The sequence goes on from JBCBKL010000005.1 coordinate 147,998, forward strand.
CGGTCGAAGACCCGGATTTGCACGAGGTTCATCTGGGTGACTGGGATGGCGGACTTTATCGGATCAAAGCGGCCGAGGGCGACCCGGTCTTTCGCAAAGTTCAGGAAACGCAGGATTGGGGCCACATCCCCGGCGCAGAAACGCGCCAGGCGTTCTTTGACCGGATCGAGCGGGGTCTGATGCGGATTGCTGCGGCGCATGCGGATCAGCAGGTAGGCGTCTTTGTGCATGGAGGCGTCATCGCGGCGGCCCTGTCGATGGCCAGCGGTGCCACCCCGTTTGCTTTTCAGGGCGCGGCAAATGGCTCGATCAGCCGCATCGTCATCGAGGGCACCCGGATGTCTGTAAGGGGGTTCAACGATACGGCGCATCTTGCCGGGATCTGAGCGCTGCGGCCCTCGCGCTGTTGAGGGCAAGCTAGCCATCACTCGACCGTCAGCACCACCTTGCCCAGCACTTTCCGATCGGCGATATGGGTGAGGGCCTTGGCAGCGTCCTGCATCGGGAACTGGGCCGAGACGCGCGGCCTGATCTTGCCCTCGCTATACATCCGGAACAGATCGGCCATGTTCGCCGCGTGACCCTCGGGGTCGCGCATGGTCGCCGCTCCCCAGAAAACGCCAACAATCTCGCAGGATTTGAGCAGCGTCAGGTTCAGCGGGATCGACGGAATCCCGGCCGGAAAACCGACCACAAGGAACCGGCCACCCCAGGCCATGGCGCGGATCACCGGTTCGGCATAGTCCCCACCAACCGCGTCATAGGCCACGTCCACACCGTTCGGACCGGCGGCTTTCTTGATCTCGGCCGACAGCGCCTTTTGCGCGTCGCGGTCCAGTGAACGCGGATAGACAATCGTCGCGTCGGCTCCCAGATCGGTGCAGAACGCGGCCTTTTCCTCAGACGAGACCGCTGCGATGACCCGCGCGCCCATAGCTTTGCCCAACTCAATGGCGGCCGCGCCAACACCACCGGCAGCGCCGAGGATCAGCAGCGTCTGGCCCTCTTTCAGCAATCCCCGATCCTTGAGCGCGTAATATGATGTGCCGTAGGTAAAGATGAAAGCCGAGGCTTCGTCGAATGGCATCGCGTCCGGTATCTTGAGGCAAACCCGCTCGGGCACGCAGAGGTGCGTGACGAAGCCGCCAAAGCCTGGCATCGCGATGACCCGATCTCCAACGGCTAAACCAGAGACCCCTTCGCCCGCGGCATCGACGACACCCGCAACCTCACCACCCGGAGCGAAGGGGCGTGGTGGCTTGAGCTGATAGAGGTCACGAATGATCAGCGTATCGGGGAAATTCACGCCCGCCGCCCGGACCGCAATGCGAACCTCGCCCTTTTTCGGTTCAGGTGTCGGCAGTTCGGTCCACTCCAGCGTTTCGGGGCCGCCTGGGGCGGTGCTCAGCATGGCTTTCATCGGATCCTCCCTTTGATCCCGTGACGCAACGGCATAGGTGCAAGCCCACGGTCTTTGGGCAATCCTGCCCCTGACACTGCCCCACGTAAACCCGGATCAGAACGGGACGTAGCGGCAGGTTTCTCGCGTGAGGGAGGCATGCGATGAGCGATCACGATCTCGACGGATTCCGCGCGGAAGTTCGCGCATGGCTAGAATCGAACTGTCCCGAAGTAATGCGCGATGGCGCAGCGGGCGAAGAAAACATTTGCTGGGGCGGCCGCAACTGGCAATTCCAGTCGGATGCCCAGCGGCTATGGCTGGAGCGGATGGCCGCCAGGGGCTGGACCGTGCCGACATGGCCCACCGAATACGGCGGCGCGGGGCTGAGCCGGGCCGAGGACAAAATCCTGACCGAAGAGCTTCAGCGCCTCAACACCCGCCTGCCGCTGCAATCCTTCGGGATCTGGATGCTGGGGCCAGCGCTGCTGCATTTCGGGACACATGAACAAAAACTCGAATATCTGCCTGCCATTGCGCGGGGCGAGGTGCGCTGGTGCCAGGGCTATTCCGAACCCGGTGCTGGCAGCGACCTGGCAAGCGTGCAGACCCGGGCGGAGATAGACGGCGATGATTATGTGATCAACGGCCAGAAAGTCTGGACCTCATACGCAGACAAGGCCGACATGATCTTTGCGTTGGTCCGCACTGACAGGGATGCACCCAAGCACAAGGGCATCTCCTTCGTCTTGATCGATATGGAAACACCAGGGGTCACGACCCGCCCGATCAAGCTGATCTCGGGCAAGTCGCCGTTCTGCGAGACGTTCTTTGACGATGCGCGCATCCCGCGAAGCCAGATCGTTGGTGCAGAAAACCGGGGTTGGGACGTGGCCAAATACCTGCTGACCCATGAACGCGAAATGATTTCCGGTGGTGGCGACGGGCTGATTTCGGGGCGTCCGCTCGGGGCGGTGTTGGACGATGCCGCGCTGTCAGACGCCACGATCCGGGCCGAGGCGCTGGCCTGCGAGGTCGATACGCTTGCAATGGCGCTCACCCTTGACCGCTACAAGGATCAGGCGGAACAATCCGAGATCGGCGATGCCTCGGCCATGCTGAAATACTACGGCACCGAGCTGAACAAGCGGCGGCACGAGCTGATGATGAAGGCGGGCGGTTCTGATGCGCTGACATGGGACGGCAAGGGCGGCCTTGCGCCCGATTGGCTGCGGACCAAGGCCAACTCGATCGAAGGAGGCACGTCCGAGGTGATGCTCTCGATCGTGTCCAAGCGCGTGCTGGGACTGCCGGGATGAGCCTTTTGCCCACCGAAGACGAAGTGATGCTGACCGATGCAGCGCGCGGTTTCCTCGATGATGCCGCACCGGTCGACCATCTGAGGGGATTGCGCGACGCCGGTCAAAGCCGGGATCCCGCCCTGTGGGCGCAGATGGCCGAAATGGGCTGGGCCGGTGTTCTGGTGCCCGACGCGGCGGGCGGGGCTGATATGGGCTTTGCCGCAGCCAACGTGCTGTCACAGGAGATGGGCAAGACGCTGGCCACAACGCCCTTCATCTCGACTGCCGTAATCGCGGCGACGGCCTTGCGGCAGGTGGCGGATGACCGGGCAACTGACGCCCTGCGTCAGATCGCGGGTGGAACGCTGACCTATGCGCTTGCCATCGACGAAGGGCCCAAGCACGGGCCGGACACCACAGCGCTCGAGGCAGGGGCCGAAGGCAACGGCTTTCGACTGAACGGCAGAAAGACCTTCGTGATCGATGGCGCGCAGGCCGACCGGGTTCTTCTTCTGGCAAGAACAGATGGCGGTCTGACGCTTTTTGATCTGCCTGCCGATCGGGATGGGATCGACAAGGCAGGTATGCCAATGATCGACAGCCGCGACGCCGCCCATCTGACGTTCGACAATGTCGCGGCGACGGGCGACGATGTGCTGGGGCACGTGGATGATGCCATGACTGTGCTGCGCCCCGCGCTCCATGCGGGGCAGGCCGCAATTGCGGCCGAGATGGCCGGCCTCGCGGCGGGCGCCTTCGGGATGACGGTAAGCTATCTGCAGGAGCGCAAGCAATTCGGCGTACCCATCGGCGCGTTCCAGGCCCTGCAGCACCGCGCGGCACATTTGTGGTGTGAGGCCGAGGTCACCGCATCGGCCATCATTCATGCAGGACGGATGCTCGACGCGGACCCGAACAACGCATCTCTTGCGGTCTCGCTCGCCAAGGCGCGGGCGACACAAACGGCAACGCTTGCTGTGCAGGAAGGGGTCCAGATGCATGGCGGGATCGGAATGACAGACGCGCACGACATGGGCTTTTTCATGAAACGGGCGCGGGTCGCTGCGGAATGGCTGGGCGACTATAGCTACCACGCCGAACGGGTAGCCGGACTGCGCGGCTTCTGATGGGCCATTCATTGTTCCAGAAATACTCCGGGGTCTGGGGCAGCGCCCCAGTCCATCCCCAAAACAGGACACCAACATGACACCAGACACACTCTTTTTGCTCACCGGCAAAACCGCTCTCGTCACCGGGGGTGCAACCGGTATCGGGCGCATGGCTGCGCACGGACTAATGGCGGCTGGGGCAGATGTTCTGATCGCATCGCGCAAGGAAGATGCCTGCCAGGCCGTGGCCAAGGAGCTGAATGCGCTTGGCCTCGCCGGGCGATGCGAGGGGTTTGGCGGCGATGTCGGCAGCGAGGAGGGGGTCGACGCGCTTGTCGCTGCGGTCAGGGAGCGAGCGGACGCGCTGCACATCCTTATGAACAATGCCGGTATCACCTGGGGCGCCCCGCTGGGGCAGTTCCCCCATCACGCTTGGGAAAAGGTGATGAACGTGAACGTGGCGGGGCTGTTTGACCTCACGCAAAAGCTGTTGCCGGTTCTAATCCAGACCGGCTCTGCCGACGATCCCGCCCGCGTGGTGAACGTGGGATCGGTGATGGGGGACGCGCCCCTTGGCGACGGTGTCTACAGCTACTCCGCCTCCAAGGCCGCCGTACTGCACCTGACTAAGATCCTCGCCAAGGAACTGGCGGGCCACAACATCACCGTCAACGCGCTGGCGCCGGGGCCCTTTGTGAGCCGCATGACCGCCTTCGCGACCGCCGATGAAGGGATGCGCGAGAAAGTCGGGCAGGATGTTCCGCTTGGCCGCGTTGGACGAGATGAAGATATCGCTGGTTGTATGCAGTTTCTCTGCGGTCGGGGCGGCAGCTATCTGACCGGAGCGGTGCTGCCTGTTTCGGGCGGGATCCAGGTGATGTCGGGCCCGAATCTTTTCCGCGCCGCGCTGGAGGGCTGAATGATCCGCTTTGATGACCGCGTCGCCATCGTGACAGGGGCCGGGGCGGGCCTCGGGCGCAGTCATGCGCTGGGACTGGCCGAACGGGGGGCGAAGATCGTTGTGAACGATCTTGGGGCCAGCACCGATGGCAGCGGCCAGAATGAAGGCGCCGCAGATTCCGTCGTAGCGGAGATCGCGGCCATGGGCGGCAGCGCGATGGCACATGGGGCCGACGTATCGGACCCCGCGCAGGTGGCTGACATGGTGACTGCCGCGATGGGGCGCTGGGGCCGCATCGACATCCTGATCAACAATGCGGGCATCCTGCGCGACAAGACCTTCGCCAAGATGGATCTCGCCGATTTCCGCAAGGTGATCGACGTGCACCTGATGGGCAGTGCCAATTGCTGCCACGCGGTCTGGCCGATCATGCGGCAGCAGGGCTATGGGCGGATCGTACTGACCGCCTCGGCCTCGGGCCTTTACGGCAATTTCGGGCAATCCAACTACGGGGCTGCGAAGGCCGCGATGGTCGGGCTGATGAACGTGCTGCACCTCGAAGGACAGCGGGACGACATCCGGGTCAACACATTGGCACCCACAGCCGCGACCCGCATGACCGAGGACCTGATGCCTGACGAGGCTTTGGCCCTGCTCAGGCCGGAAACCATCACGCCAGGTGTTCTGTATCTCGTCGATGAGGATGGACCCAGCCGGACGATCCTCGGCGCGGGTGCCGGGGTATTCGCCCAAACTCGGATCTATGAAACCCAGGGCCACCTGATCGAAGGCGACATAACGCCCGAAGCCGTTGCCGCGCACTGGGACAACATCATCGACCCCGCCGACCAACAGGAGCTGCAGGATGCTTTTAGCCAGACCCGCAAATTCGCAAAACGGGCAGCCGACGCCAAGGGATTGAAACTGACATGGTAACCAGCATCCGCTTTTTCGGGCTATGACCATACCGGGGTCGTCCGAGTGGACAGGCCCTAGAAACACGTGAAAGGACCAAATCATGCGCGACGCCGTCATTGTCTCCACCGCACGCACACCCATCGGCAAAGCCTATCGCGGTGCGTTCAACGCCACGACACCACAGGCGCTTTCGGCCCACGCAATGTCTCACGCCGTCGAACGGGCAGGACTCGACGGGGCCGAGATCGCAGACGTGGTTTGGGGCTCCGCCCTGCAGCAAGGCTATCAGGGGTCCAACATCGCGCGGCAGGCCGCGATCCGGGCCGAACTGCCGGTGACCGTCGCGGGCATGTCGGTCGACCGGCAATGTGCATCAGGCATGATGGCCATAGCCACGGCTGCCAAACAGGTGATCCATGACGGGATGGATGTCGTTATCGGGGGTGGCGTCGAAAGCATCTCGACCGTGCAGACGCCGGAAATGCGGGTGAACGCCGATACCTGGCTTAAGGAACATAAACCCGAAATCTACATGACGATGCTGGAAACAGCGGAAACGGTCGGCGACCGCTACGGCATCAGCCGCGAGGTGCAGGACGAATATGCCGTCCAATCTCAGGCGCGCACCGCAGCCGGCCAGGAAAGCGGCAAGTTCGATGACGAGATCGTGCCGATCACGACGATCATGAAGTTTCAGGACAAGGAAACCAAAGCGATCAGCGAACACGAAGTGACGCTGGAAAAGGACGAAGGCAACCGGCCCGGCACGACCTACGACGCGGTGGCGGGGCTGAAGCCGGTCTTTGGCAACGGGATCCATATCAAGGAAGGCAAGTACATCACCGCGGGCAACGCCTCGCAGCTTTCGGACGGAGCCTCTGCTTCGGTCGTTATGGAGGCGTCGCTGGCTGAGAAGAAGGGGTTGCAGCCCTTGGGCCGTTACGTTGGCGTCATGGCCGCAGGGTGCGAACCGGACGAGATGGGGATCGGGCCGGTCTTTGCCGTGCCGAAACTGCTTGAGGCACACAATCTCAAGATGGATGATATCGGGCTCTGGGAGTTGAACGAGGCCTTTGCTGTGCAGGTCCTTTACTGTCGCGACACGCTGGGCATTCCGGATGAGTTGCTCAACGTGAACGGTGGCGCGATTTCAATCGGCCACCCCTACGGTATGTCGGGTGCACGTATGGTCGGGCACGCGCTGATCGAGGGGAAACGCCGCAGCGCAAAATACGTCGTCTGCACGATGTGCGTGGGTGGCGGTATGGGGGCGGCCGGCCTCTTCGAGGTACTCTGATCCATGCCGTTCGACACGCATTTGCCGCCGGCCTTGCAGGGGCTGCGCATTCCCATGGTTGCCGCCCCGCTTTTCATCATTTCGGTGCCGGAACTGGTCATCGCGCAGTGCAAAGCGGGGATCGTGGGCTCGTTTCCAGCGCTCAACGCCCGCGAAGCCGAGGGTGAGCCGCCGCTGCTCGACACCTGGCTCACGCAGATCAAGGAAGAACTGGACCGTCATAACCAGGCCAATCCCGACCGGCCCGCGGCCCCCTATGCCGTCAACCAGATTGTGCATCGGTCGAACGGCCGCCTGGAACGTGATCTTGAAATCTGCGTCAAGCATGAGGTGCCGATCTGGATCACGTCCCTTGGCGCGCGGGTCGAGGTGAACGAGGCCGCGCATTCTTGCGGCGGGATCGTGCTGCACGATATCATCAACAACACCTTTGCCCGCAAGGCGATCGAAAAGGGGGCCGACGGGCTGGTGGCGGTTGCAGCCGGCGCTGGGGGTCATGCCGGGCAGCAATCGCCCTTTGCCCTGATCCGTGAGATCCGCGAATGGTTCGACGGGCCGGTCTTGCTGTCGGGGGCCATCGCCACGGGCGAGGCTCTGCTGGCCGCACGCGCGCTTGGTGCCGATCTGGGTTACTGCGGTACCCCGTTCATCGCGACGGATGAGGCGAACGCACAAACGGATTACAAGCAGATGATCGTCGAGTCGGGGGCCGAGGATATCGTTTACTCCTCGCTCTTCACCGGCGTTTGGGGCAATTACCTCAAAGGGTCCGTGCGCAATGCCGGGATGGACCCGGACAACCTGCCGACCGCCGATTCATCGAGCATGAACTTCGCGTCCGGATCGTCAAAGCCCAAAGCTTGGAAGACAATCTGGGGATCCGGTCAGGGGATCGGTGCGGTGAAATCTGTCGGCCCGGCGTCGGCGATCGTCGACAGGATGGAGGCGGAGTACCGATCTGCAGGCCGAAAGCTGGCGGCTGAGTTCGGCGCGTGATGGCCGGGCGATAGATCTTGGCTGAACTGATCGTCATCCGGCACGCGCAGGCCTCTTTCGGCAGTGCGAATTACGATGCGCTCTCGGATCTGGGGCTGCGCCAGTCGCAGGCCGTTGGCGCGGCGCTCGACGGGATGGGGTGGGTCCCTGACCGGGTGCTCTGCGGCACGCTGGACCGGCAGTCACAGACGATTGCGTATATGGGGATCGACGATGCACCTGAAGTGCATGCGGGATTCAACGAATACGACTTCCACGATCTGCTCAACACCCGCTTTGGCGGGCAGGCGCCTGATCTGGTGATGCAGGATCGCAAAACGCACTTCCGGACTTTGCGTGACACGATCCTCGAATGGCAGCAGGGCGGTCTTTCCGATGCAGGGGAAACGTGGAACGCTTTCCATACCCGTGTCTCGGACGCCCTGCGCTTTGCCATCGAGACCGACGCGCGACGTGTTCTGGTCGTGTCGTCCGGCGGCGTTATCGGCCAGCTTGTGGCCAGCAGCCTGCAGGCCCCGCCCGCGATGATGATGGAGCTGAACCTGCAGGTCAAAAACACCTCGATCACCCGTTTCGTCTTTTCCAGGGGGCGCGTGATGCTGCACAGCTTTAACGCGACACCCCATTTCGACCGCAACCCCGACCTGCTAAGTTACTCCTGATGACCGAAGACACCCAAACGCTCGACCTCGACGCCGTCGCCGCCTACCTGACCCAACATCTGGATGGGTTCGAGAGGCCGTTAGAGGCCACGAAATTCACGGTCGGCCAGTCGAACCCGACATTTCTGCTCAGGACACCCGCCAGGAACTATGTCCTGCGCCGCAAGCCACCCGGCCAGCTTTTGAAATCGGCGCATGCGGTTGACCGTGAATATAGGGTGCAAAGCGCGCTGGCAGACACGGATGTGCCCGTCGCCCGGATGTATCTTTTGTGCGAGGATGACAGCGTCATTGGCTCGATGTTCTATGTTATGGATCACGTGCCGGGCCGCAATTTCCGCGAACCGACGATGGAGAGCGAAGATAACACAACCCGCGCCGCCGTCATCGACGACATGAACCGGGTTCTGGCTGCGCTACACGATGTGGATATCCATGCCGTGGGGCTTTCTGATTATGGGCCAGAGGGGCATTACCTCGAACGGCAGGTCGGACGGTGGTCCAAGCAATACAAGGCGTCAGAGACAGTCGAGATTGGCGATATGAACCGGCTGATGGATGCGCTGGTCGCCAATATACCGCCCGATGACGGGCAGCGGACGTTGGTGCATGGTGATTACCGGATCGATAACATGATCTTTGATGCCGACAGCCCGGTTTGCCGCGCCGTTCTGGATTGGGAATTGTCGACCCTTGGCCATCCCTATGCCGATCTCGCTTCGGTCATCATGCAATGGCAATTGCCCGCGGGCGCCGAGGGGCGGGGGCTGATGGGCATCGATCGGGCCGCTATGGGTCTGCCAAGCGACGACGCGTTCATTGCGGCCTATTGCGAGCGGCGGGGATTGCCGGGGGTGGAGCATTTCGACATCTATCTTGGCTTCAGCTTTTTCCGGATGGCCGCGATTATTCAGGGCGTGCTCAAGCGGGCGCTCGACGGCAACGCATCGAACCCGCAGCGGGCCAAGATGCTTGGGCAATACGTGCCAGTATTTGCGCAGATGGGGCTCAGGGCGCTTAAGGCTTAAGCAGGTCTGAGTCGGGTGCCGCGTTGCAGCATAAGAAAGCGCGCCTCTATTCGCAAAAAGATATTTATTTCATTGGCTTAAGGTCCATTGCTCATGTGGCGTGACGTAGGGTTCTGTCCCCGCATCGGCGGGCCTGTCGCTTGACATATCTGGTGGTTGTGCAAACCTGATCCCCAATCCGACCCTCAATAAAGCCAAGATCGCCCGGTCGGAGATGTTCTAGGGAGGAACACAATGCGCAAATCCATCAAGCTCGGCCTTGGGGCCGTGCTGGCATTTTCCGTCAGCGCCGGCGCCCTGCTTGCCGAGAATATCAAGATTGCCTTTATTGACCCGCTGAGCGGACCATTTGCCGGGACCGGGACGAACGGCCTGCACCAGTTCGAGTTCGCAGCCGAAACGTTGGTCAACAGCCAGGGTGGTGTGCTGGACGGCGACAATTTCGAAATCGTGGCATTCGACAACAAGATCAGCCCAAAGGAATCGCTGATCCAGCTTCAGGTCGCGATCGACCAGGGCATCCGGTACATCGCGCAGGGCAATTCCTCGGGCGTGGCGAACGCGCTGACAGATGCGATCAACAAACATAACCGGCGCAACCCCGATGATAGGGTCCTGTTCCTGAACTACTCCGCCGTTGATCCCGCGCTGACGAACGATAAGTGCAACTTCTGGCACTTCCGGTTCGACGCCAATGCCGACATCAAGATGGATGCGCTGACCGACAGCATCGTGTCGAACGACGACATCACCAAGGTCTACATCATCGGCCAGGATTATTCGTTTGGTAAAGCGGTTGCCGCGGCAGCGGTCAAATATCTGGGCGAAAAGGGCCCCAATATCGAAATCGTCGGGAACGAGTTGCACCCGATCGGCAAGGTCAAGGATTTCACGCCCTACAGCCGCAAGATCGTGGCATCTGGCGCGGATGCGGTGATTACGGGCAACTGGGGCGCCGACATGGTGGGCCTTGGCAAGTCGATCCTCGAAAACGGGTTCGAAGGGCCGATTTACACCTACTATGCCGCCGCTGATGGTATCACGGCAGCCTTTGGCGATGCCGGTGTAGGCAATCTGCGCCTCGTGGCCGAGGGCCAGCAGAACCCGCCTGCATCCGACCGTGCGGCCGAGTATGTGAAGGCATTCAAAGCCAAGTATCCTGATGGCAATATCAGCCAGGCCCGCATCGCCAACGTGATCGAAATGCTGGCCAAAGCTATTGATGAGGCTGGCGGCGCAACCGATGTCGTAGCGGTTGCCAACGCGCTTGAAGGGATGGAGCACGAGAGCATCTGGGGCACCAAGCTCTTTATGCGGCCACAGGATCATCAGCTGATCCAGGACGTGCACATCATGGAGCACACCAACGACGTGACCTTTGACTATGACAATTCAGGTTATGGCGTGAAGGTCGCAAAGACGGTCGCGATGGCGGCGATGGACAGCCCGACCACCTGCAAGATGCGTCGGCCCTAACCGGATCGGCGCGGCCGACGATTGTCGCGGCCGCGCCCTCGTTTCTTCTGGCGATCACAATCCCGGGGGAGTCGCGGCAGCGACGGGGGCAGGGCCTCCAACTTGTCGGCTGACGACGCCCCCGTCGGATCCATAGCGGGACAACCGATGGAACTTATCCTCGTCAACCTGATCGACGGCCTGGTAACGGGTCTGCTGCTCTTTATGCTTTCGGCAGGCCTCACACTCATCTTCTCGATGATGGGCGTGCTCAATTTCGCCCATGCCAGCTTTTACATGCTGGGGGCCTATTTCGCCTATCAGATCAGCCTCTATGTCGGCTTCTGGATGGGATTGCTGATTGCGCCGCTGGTTGTCGGCGTTATGGGGGCCGGGGTCGAACGATACGGGCTCAGGCGGGTTCACCAATACGGCCATGTGCCCGAGCTGATCTTTACCTTCGGGCTCGCCCTGCTGATCGAGGAACTGGTGCAGTTCATCTGGGGCAAGAACCAGATGCCCTATTCGGTTCCGGACGTCTTGCAATTCACCGCGTTCTCCATCGCGGGCAACTCCATCCCAGCGTACAAGATCTTTATGATCTTTATCTCCATCGCGATCTTCATCGGCCTTCTTTACGTGCTGACCAAGACGCGGGTGGGGATGATCATCCAGGCGGCACTCAGCTATCCTAAGACGGTCGAGGCTTTGGGCCATAACGTGCCTCTGATCTTCATGGGGGTGTTCGGCGTCGGAACAGCCCTTGCCGGTGTGGCCGGGGTCATTGCCGGGCCGGTTCTGGGGACCTTTCCGGGCATGGCCTTCGTTCTGGGCTCCATCGTTTTCGTGACCATCGTGATCGGGGGGCTCGGGTCGCTCTGGGGTGCTCTTGTCGCGTCGCTTCTGATTGGGTGGCTCACGACCTTTTCCAAGTCGTACAACCTCCGGATGGAGGATTTCCTGACATGGATCGGCTTTTCCAAGCCCGAACCGATCTGGGACAGTGCCTGGCGCGATCTCTGGACGATCACCTCGCCGCAGATCGCCGATATCCTGCCCTATATCCTGATGGTGCTGATTCTGATCTTCCGCCCCTATGGCCTTCTTGGAAAGCGTGAAGCATGAGCGAACAATACGCCACAACGGACCCGTCCAAGCCCGCCCAGCGGATGCGCGCGGGGTCGATGACGCTCAGTCTCACGCCATGGATCATCGCAGCGATCGTGCTGGCAGTGCTGCCGCTGATCTTCACCGCGAATTCGGCCATCACGATCATGAACCAGATGGCGATCACGATCATCTTTGCGCTGGCCTACAACATGCTTTTGGGGCAGGGCGGTATGCTCAGTTTCGGTCATGCGGTCTATATGGGCGTGGGCGGGTTTGCCTGCGTTCACATCATGAACTGGGACGATTTCTTTGCCTCGATCCCGCTGCCGCTTCTGCCGCTCTTTGGCGGGTTATTCGGAATGGGATTGGCGACCATCGTCGGCAGTTTCTCGACGCGGAAGGCCGGGACGGTGTTCGCTATGATCTCTCTGGGCGTTGGCGAGCTCATCGCGGCCTGTTCCGTTATCATCGTCGCGTTCTTCGGGGGCGAAGAGGGGATCAGCGGTGACCGTACGTATGGCCTGCCCACCTTCGGGGTCGAGTTCCTGACCCAGATCGAGGTCTACTACCTCATCGCCTTCTGGCTGCTGATCTCGTCGGCGCTGATGTATCTTTATTCCAGAACGCCACTGGGGCGGATGGCAAATGCGGTGCGCGACAATCCCGAACGGGCCGAATTTCTCGGCTACTCGGCCCGGTGGGTCCGGTTCTACAGCTTCGTGGCCAGCGGGTTCTTTGCGGGCATCGCGGGCGGGCTCTTTGCCATTAATTACGAAATCCTGACCGAAGAGAACCTCAACACCACCCAGTCTGGTATTATCCTTTTGGTTACCTTCCTGGGCGGGGTCGGTTTCTTTTTCGGGCCGATCATCGGGGCCGTCGTCTTTACTCTGGTGCAGACTGTTCTGTCACTCGAAACCGAGCTCTGGGCGTTTTACGCCGGTATCCTCTTTGTCGCGACCGTGATGTTCTTTCCGGGCGGGCTCGCCGGGCTGATCATGATGCACGCACCCGCCCTCAAGATGGGTAATTTGGGCAAATTGATTGTTCCCTATCTACGAACCTTCATACCCGGAGGGATCATGATGGTGGGGGCGGTATCGCTGATCGAGATGACGTTTCATGCCCGCCATGCCTCGCTTGGTGATCACGAGATGACCCTGTTCTGGATCACCTTCGACAGTCACAACCTCTTGCCATGGTTTATCGCGGCGATCCTGACCATTGCCGGGTTTGTGCTGGTTCGCCTCAGTTTGCCCGACCTGCGCGATGCATGGGATGACGCCAACACCCCGCAGAAAGGCACCGCATGACCGCCGCGCTTGAACTGAGTGATGTACACAAGAGTTTCGGCAAGGCCGAGATCATCCGTGGTGTCGACCTCGATGTCGCACCGGGCGAACGGCACGCGATCATTGGCCCGAACGGTGCCGGAAAATCGACGCTCTTCAACCTGATCACTGGGCGGTTTTCCCAAACCTCCGGCACGATCCGGCTGCACGGACAGGACCTTGCCGGCATGGCGCCCTACCAGATCAACCGGATGGGGCTGTCGCGGTCGTTCCAGATCACCAACATCTTTCCCAAGATGACGGTGTTCGAAAACGTAAGGTGTTCGCTGCTCTGGTCGCTGGGCTATAAATACAATTTCTGGTCGCTCGTATCGAAGTCCCCGGCGTTGAACGAAGGGGCCGACGCGATCCTCGAACAGATCAACCTGACCGAACGGCGCGCCCTGCCTGCGGGTGTCCTCAGCTATGCCGAGCAACGCGCGCTGGAAATCGGGATCACCATTGCGGGCGGTGCCAATGTCATCATGCTGGACGAACCGACCGCGGGAATGAGCCATTCGGAAACCGACTATATCGTCGATCTAGTCCGCAAGGTGACCGAGGATAAGACGCTGGTGATGGTCGAACACGACATGGGGGTGGTCTTTGGGCTTGCCGACCGGATCAGCGTGCTGGTCTATGGCGAGATCATCGCGACCGGATCGCCCGAGGCGGTACGGGCCAATCCCAAGGTGCAAGAGGCTTATCTGGGCGCCGCGCTGGAGGCTGATCACTGATGCTCGACGTTTCCGATCTTCACGCCTTCTATGGAAAGTCGCACATCCTGCAGGGCGTCAACATCACCATCGGCGAGGGCGAGATCGTGGCCCTGCTGGGCCGCAACGGCGTGGGGCGCTCAACCACCTGCAAGGCCATCATGGGCGAGGTCGAACCGCAGGGTTCAGTCCGCTTCAAAGGACAGGAGATCGCGGGCAAGAAAGCCTTTGAGGTCGCCAATCTCGGCATCGGCTACGTCCCCGAAAACCGAGACATCTTTCCCGGCCTCACCACGCGGCAGAACCTGATCCTGGGGCTGAAACCTGGCCAGAAAGACGGGCAGGGGCGCTGGTCCATGCAGGACATGTTCGAGCTTTTCGACAATCTCGAACGGCGGGCGGATGTGGAGGCTTCGGTGTTGTCCGGCGGTGAACAGCAGATGCTGACCATGTGCCGGACGCTGATGGGCGACCCGGACCTTGTGATGATCGATGAGCCGACCGAGGGGCTGTCGCCGCAAATGGTGCAGCGGGTGGCGGAACTGCTGCAGGAGATCGCCAGGCGCGGGATCGCGACGCTGCTAGTCGAACAGAAGCTTTCGATCGCGCTCGATATCGCGCACCGGGTCTATGTGATGGGACACGGGCATGTCGTTTTCGAAGGTACCCCGACCGAATTGAAAGCGCGGGATGATGTCCGCAAGGAGTGGCTGGAGGTTTGATCGCCCGTCGCCTTTGCCCGGCATTGACATGATCGGCCTATAAACAGAATGTCGCGGGGCGTTTGTAGCGGAGCCCGAATGACCCAACACAACACGATGTCCGGGATCGTTCTGACCGGTCACGGCGGCCCTGAAGTGCTGCAATGGCGCGATGATCTATCGGTCCCTGAACTTGCGGCGACCGATGTGCTGATCGCGGTTCATGCGGCGGGCGTCAACAACACCGATATCAATACACGCAAGGCTTGGTATTCGAAGGGTGACAGTGATGCGGCCGATGCCTCGTGGACGGGCGCCGCACTCAAACTGCCGCTGATTCAGGGTGCCGATGTCTGTGGCGGGATCGTCGCGGTCGGCACGGATATCGACCCGAAACGCATCGGCGAGCGGGTCATCATCGAGCCGTGCATCCGTGAATTCGACGGTAAACCGCTCAACATACCATGGTATTTCGGATCAGAATGCGACGGCGGCTTTGCGCAGTACACGCGGATCGCGGCGCGGCACGCCATCACGGTCGATTGCGATCTGACGGATGCCGACCTGGCCTCATTTCCCTGCTCGTACTCGACCGCGGAAAACATGCTGACCCGGGCCAAGGTGGGGCAGGATGATACCGTACTGGTCACCGGCGCATCCGGCGGCGTGGGGTCTGCGGCGATCCAGTTGGCCCGGGCGCGCGGTGCCAAGGTTATCGCCGTAACCAGCCCCGCCAAGGCGCAAACCCTTTTGGACCTCGGATCGTCAGAGACGGTGCCACGTGATGCGGATCTGGTCGCAGCACTTGGCGAGAACAGCGTCGACGTGGTCATCGATCTTGTGGCGGGGCCGCAATGGCCGTCGCTCCTGAAAGTGTTGCGCCCGCAGGGCCGCTATGCCGTCTCGGGCGCGATTGCCGGGCCGATTGTCGAACTGGATGTCCGGACGCTCTACCTCAAGGACCTGAGTTTCTTCGGCTGCACCGTTCTGGAACCGGAAGTCTTTCCCAACCTCGTCAAACGGATCGAGCGAAGGGACATCGTGCCCTTGGTGGCCGAAACTTATCCGCTGCAAGATATCGCCGCCGCCCAGGAAGCGTTCGAGAGAAAGAACCACATCGGCAAGATCGTGTTGCAGGTACGCTGAGCGCCGATCTCAACCGGGTTATTTTTTGGCCCGCATCAGCATTCCGTAAAGGTCCCTGGGGTCGTCCGGATCGGCCAGCAGGTCGAGCGGATGAAAGAAATCGGTCCCCTCGATGTGGTGGAGGACATAGCGCAACGCAGAAAAATCCTCGATTGCGAAACCCACGGAATCAAACAGCGTCACCTGCGCATCGCTTGTTCTGCCCGCCGTCGCCCCGGTGATGACCTGCCACAGTTCGGTCACTGGATGATCGGGTTCAAGCTGCTGGATTTCGCCCTCGATCCGGGTCTGCGGGGGGTATTCGACGAAGATATCGGACCGGTGCAGGATCGCGGGCGCCAGTTCGGTCTTGCCGGGGCAGTCGCCACCGATGGCGTTGATGTGCACGCCAGCGCCCACCATGTTGTCGGTCAGGATCGTTGCATATTGCTTGTCGGCAGTGCAGGTGGTCAGGATATCCGCACCCTCGATGGCCTCTTCCGCGCTGCCGCATGAAACCACATTCAGGCTGGTCCCGGCGAGGTTTTCCGCACATTTCCGGGTCGCCGCCGGGTCGATATCCCACAGCCGCACGGTGTCGATACCGACCACCGCCTGCATCGCCCGGCTCTGGAATTCCGACTGAGCCCCGTTGCCGATCATCGCCATCGTCTTTGCCCGTTTTGGCGCCAGAACTTTTGCCGCCAGCGCCGACATCGCCGCCGTGCGCATTGCCGTCAGCATTGTCATTTCGCTCAGGAGAACCGGATACCCCGTTGCGACATCGGCCAAGAGCCCAAAGGCGGTGACGGTCTGCAGCCCTTCCTTGGTGTTCTTGGGGTGGCCGTTGACATATTTAAAGCCATAAACCTCGCCATCCGACGTCGGCATCAGTTCGATTACGCCTTCCGTCGAATGCGACGCCACCCGGGGTGTCTTGTCGAACAGTTCCCACCGGCGAAAGTCGGCTTCAATGTACTCGGTCAGGCCCCCCAGCATCGCATCGATCCCGATGTGGTGGATCAGCTGCATCATGTGATCGACGGAAACGAAGGGGACAAGGGCCTTATCGCTGGGTTCCATCAGGTGTACGCCCGTGTTGGTCTGTCAAAGATGCGGCGGCCGAGGGCCGAGGCGGCAAGATCCACCATCAGTTGCGCCGTGCGGCCGCGTTCATCAAGGAAGGGGTTGAGCTCGACCAGATCGAGCGATGAGAGCAATCCGCTGTCGCTGATCATCTCCATCACCAGATGGGCTTCGCGGATCGTGGCGCCACCTGGTACCGTCGTCACCACGGCGGGCGCGACGGAGGGGTCGAGGAAATCGACGTCGAGAGAGACATGCAGCAGGCCGCCCGCATCGACGACGCGGTCCAGAAACTTCGCGAGCGGGCCGGCGATGCCGCCCTCGTCGATCTGGCGCATGTCGATATAGTGCACGTCGGTCTCTTGCAGGGCGGCCCGTTCCGCCGGATCGACGGATCGCAAGCCCAGCATCGCGATCTGGCCATGAGGGATGGGGTTCTGCACTGGCGGAAATCCGGGAAAGCCCTTAACGCCTGCGAAATACGCGACCGGGGTGCCGTGCAGATTTCCAGAGGCGGTCGTATCGGCGGTGTGGTAGTCAGTGTGGGCATCAAGCCAGAGCACAAAGAGCGGCTTGCCCAGCTTCGCTGCGTGGTTCGCCGCTCCGGCGACGGTGCCCGCCGAAAGCGCATGATCGCCACCCATGAACACCGGGATCCCATTGGCGCAGGCCTCTTCGCTTGCGCGGGCCAGTGCGCTTGTCCACGCGATGACTTCGTTCGGTGCAAAGAGCCGCTCGTGATCTGTCTCTTCGAAGGGATCCGGCGCGACATTCCCGATGTCGCGCACGTCGTGGCCCAGATCGGAAAGGGCCGTCGCCAAGCCCGCCGTCCGGTACGCGTCAGGGCCCATCAGACAGCCCTGCCGGCGCTTCCCGCAATCCATCGGAACGCCCACCAGTACGATATTCGTGTCGGTCATACCTTGATCCTGAGTGCGGCCAGCCAGATGAGTGCCAACCCGAAAGAGAATAGGGCGTTCCAGCCCGCCATGCTGATACCAGCAAGGCTCCATGCGATCTGATCGCACTGAACCAGCGGTGCCGCCATGATCTGGTTCATCAGGTCATCGGTGGAGAGACCGCCGATCGGGCCCGAAGAACAGGTGCTTGGGCCTTCCCACCAACCTTGCTCGACGCCGACGTGAAACACGCCGATGCCCCCCGTGGTCAGCGCGGCGAGCGCGCCAAGGGTGATCGGCACGGGCAAGGGCAAGAACACGGCAAGGGCCCCGAGCGCGATGGCCGCCAAATGGGGATAACGCTGCCAGATGCACATCTTGCAAGGGGCCAGCCCGCCAAGGTGCTGAAAGGCAAAAGCGCCCAGCAAAAGGGCCGCCGACCCGCCCGCAGCCAAGAGGATGAAACGCTGACGTGTCATACAAGTCCCCACTTGTAAGATGACATACCGGCATACGGGGGGCGTAGGCCGACCATGTCACGCAATTTGCCGCGTATTGAAGTCATAGGCCGAGCCACGACTTGATCAAGCTGGCCAGCGTCGCTCCGGCAAACACGAGCGTTCCAATCCACGCGGTTCCGAGTGCTGCACCGAGGATGACCAGAACCCCGTCGCGCTGCAACAGGCCCATGGCGACAATCACCACAGCGAAACCCGGGACAGTGTTGGTACCGGGCAAAGGGACGAGGATCGACGCGCTGAAGAGCACCAGAGCAAGGCCAACCACGCGGTCTGCAGGAGGCTGGGTCAGCGCAACCAGCCGCGGTCGACTGACGGCTTCAATGCGTTCAAGCCACGGCCCCGACCTTTGGGCAAGGGTGTCCAGACCTTCAGCGGAAACGGTTCGCGCGCCCAGTTTTTGCGGCAGCCATGGCACCCGACGGCCCAAAAGGATCTGGGCTGACACAAACATCAGAGGCACCGCCACGATCTGGGGGATGCCGTAGAGGAAGGGGATGCAGCAAGGCAATGCAAGAACAAGCAGGAAAAGACCGAATGCCCGTTCGTGCAACTGCTCAAGGATCCAAGCCAGTGTTACGGTGTCACCGTCGCTGTCAGTGACCAATCGCGCCAACCGGTCCGAGATCGCCATGTTCTGCGCCGCAGGGCCCATGATGTTGAAGTCTCCTGGATTACCGGCATCGGGTATCAAATCGTCGCAAGGTGCGCCAGCGCTCGACGACTGAGGCGCAAAAATTGTTGCTTGGCTTATATTGCCCCTGATCGCGGCAGGGTGTACGACGGCGCGAGGCCCAAGTGGCGGAATGGTAGACGCAGGGGATTCAAAATCCCCCGCCTTCGCGGGCGTGCCGGTTCGAGTCCGGCCTTGGGTACCAAGCCTCCGAGATCGCAAAAGCGCCCATGCTCGAATCAAGAGGTGGGTTAGGATTGCTTCGCCCCGGGCGACAATCCAGGCACCTTGATCGCGATTGATCTCTGTTCGGAAACCTCATGCTTCGTGTCTGGGGTGAATTTTGGCATAGCGCCCGTGCTGGCGATTGTTTCTGGCCAATCACTATTTTTGAACGAAGGCTATTTTCTTACTCCATCAGGGCGCGAATTAACGCTTTATTTGCCGTCTCGGCGCATGCGTGCGCCATGTTTAATCGGATCGTTTTTTCTAAAATCGAACCAATAGCATTAAGGGTTCCCGCCATGCTGGCAGGTGGGCGCCTCAATCCTGTCATGGTTCTGACAAAATTCATTTCGCCGCCGATCCTGACCCATGTATTTTGCTTGTGCTCCGATTGGGGCGCGATGCGGGGGCATCAGGAAAACCGACGGCTTAAGTGGGTGGCCAGGGGTCATCACAGGGCGAAGCGATGCCGCTTTGCCGACCGCTGGCGGCTGTCTCCGATCATCAAATGGCTGTGCGGTGCAGGGGTGATGATGGTCCATGCGTGTTGACGATGACGATGGTAACGATCGCGACGGCGACGATCTGATTGTTGGAACCGGGGGCCGTGATCGTCTCAAGGGTGGCGACGGCGACGACACCATTTTCGGCCTCGGCGGCAATGACACACTTCGCGGCGGTGACGGGGACGACGAACTCGACGGCGGAGCGGGTTGTGACATCCTGCGCGGTGGCGATGGCGATGACACGCTGATCGGAGGTGGGGGCAATGACTGCCTGATTGGCGGCGATGGTGACGACGTCCTGCGCGGTGGAGAAGGCGCAGACCTGCTGGTCGGTGGCGATGATGATGATCTCTTTCTCGAGGTCAGCCCCGGCGATGTTGTTCGGGGCGGGGACGATTTCGATACGCTCGATCTGCGTGGCTCCGCGCCGGGTGGACGTCTCGTTATCACGTATAAGGACGACCGCGACGATGATGACGAAGATGATGACGACGATGACGACGAAGATGATGACGACGATGACGACGATGACGATGGCCGCTCGGGCTGCATCACGTTCTTCGACGAAAGCGGGGATGAGATCGGTGTTCTTCATTTCGAAGGCATCGAAAAGATCATCCCTTGTTTCACCCCCGGAACGCTGATCGCGACCGTGGAGGGCGCGCGCCCGGTCGAGGCGCTCTTACCGGGCGACAGGGTTTTGACCCGGGACAACGGCCTGCAACCGGTCCGTTGGGTCGGCGAGCGAACCCTCAGCGCATTGGAACTTGCCGAGAATCCGCAACTTTGCCCCGTGATGGTCCGGCAGGGCGCGCTTGGTCGCGGCAGGCCTGAACGGGACATGATGGTGTCACCCAACCACCGTGTCCTGATCGCGACGCCAGAGACCGCGCTGCATTTCGACAACGCCGAGGTGCTGGTCGCGGCAAAACATCTGGTCGGACGGCCAGGTATCGACATTGTCCGGCCACGGTCTGTCAGTTATCTGCACATCCTCTTCGACCGACACGAACTTGTCCTGTCCGACGGTGCGTGGACCGAAAGTTTTCAGCCCGGCGATCACTCGCTCGCGGGCGTCGGATCAGAACAGCGGGCCGAAATCCTTGAACTGTTTCCCGATCTGGCCACGCGCAGCGGGGTTGATGCTTTTGCGGCGGCCCGTCCAAGCCTGAAGCGGTTCGAGGCCGCATTGGTGATGACCTAGGGGTTTTCGTCGCGCCACGCCGCCCATTCCTCGGGCGTGTCGAGATCGCGACGGGCGTGTTGGCCGGGCAGGGGCACAAGCTGGATCCGGTCTTGGTAACGGGCAAGGACCGGCTGTGCACCTGCGTCGCCCGTGAGTTCCATCAGTTCGGCGAAAGCCGGGCGGGCAATGACGACCGGGTGACCGGCTCTTCCATCTGATGTAGCACCACGCCAAATAAGCGTATCGTCATAAAAATCAACAGATTGAAAGACGGTTCTCAAGTCATCAACGGTCAGCTCGGGCAGATCTCCCAGCAGGATCATTGCACCCTCCGCCGCCTCTGGGACCGCCCCGAGTGCTGTTCGCAAGCTCGCGTTCATGCCTTCCGCCGCGTCGGCGACCGGTAGGCACTGAACCGCGAGATCGTCCACCACGTCGTATCGCGGGTGCGGGCGGGACGGCAGGGCAATGATCACATCGCAGCCCGTCGCCAGCGCCATCTGCGCCTGTCGGCGCAACAGCGGTACGCCCTCGACATCTTCAAGCAGCTTGTCCCGCCCGCGCATGCGTTTTGACGCGCCCGCGGCCAGGATGATGATCGGAATCACCCGCGCATCCGGGCACCATCCGCATCGAAGATCGGCTCGGCCAGAACGCGGGCCTTACATCTTTGGCCCAGGATCTCGATCTCGGCCTCGGTGCCCGGCTCGGCCCGGTCGGTCGGCAAGAAGCCGATGGCGATGGACTTGCCCGTATGATGCGAATAGCCGCCAGAGGTGCAGAACCCAACAACCGAACCGTCAAGCCATATGGGCTCGTAGGCCTGCACATCCGCGTCATCGGCCTCGACCTCGAACGGCATCAGCTTGCGGGCTGGCCCCTGGGCCCGCTCTTTCTCGGCCGCGTCCCGGCCGATGAAATCGGCGTTTTTCTTGAAGCTGATGAAACGGTCGAGCCCTGTTTCCGCCGCCGTGTAGTCGGGTGAGAATTCGCGCAGCCACGAGCCAAAGAACTTGTCCAGTCGCAGCGACATCATTGCCCGCATGCCAAAGGGTTTCATCCCGTGGGCCTGTCCCGCTTCCCACAACACATCCCACAAATGGCGCTGGTTCATCGGGTCGGTATAGATCTCAAAACCCAGATCGCCGGTATAGCTGACCCGCTGGACGATGCAGGGGGCCATGCCGATTTCCATCATCGCAACGTCGAGGAATTTCATCTGGTCGATGGGCACCCGGGTGCAGGCAGCCAGAACCTCGCGCGCTTTGGGGCCTGCAATCTGAAAGCCATTTCGTTTATCGCTAATATTATCGATGGTTACGCCGTCTTCCTGATGTTTGAGGAACCAACGCATATGGTAATCTTGGCTGCCATAGCTGGCCGTCAGCTGGAACCGGTCCTGTTTCAGGCAGGACACGGTGAAATCGCCAATCAGACGCCCGCTTGGGGCCAGCATTGGTGTCAGGCTAACGCGGCCCACCTGCGGGATGCGGCCTGCCATGATCCGGTCAAGCCATGCGCGGGCATTGGGGCCCGTCACCTCGTATTTGCCGAAATTGTGGATCTCGTTGATGCCGACGCCCTCACGCACCGCACGGACTTCGCGGCCCGCCGCATTGAATGCATTCGAACGGCGGAAGCTGGGTGTTTCATATCGCGCCTCGCCGTCGGCGGCGAAATAGTTGACCACCTCAAGACCGTATTGCGCGCCCCAGACCGCGCCCATCTTTTCAAAGATGTCGTACATTGGTGTGCGGCGGTACCCGCGGCAGGCGGGTAGCTCTTCGTTCGGATAGCTGACTGAAAACCGTTTCTGGTAGTTTTCGACCACTTTGGGCCGGGTGTAGTCGGGCGTGATCCAGTTGCCGAACCGGGCGACATCAAGGGCAAAGGTATCGCGTTCGCACTCGCCCTCGATCATCCATTGCGCCAGCATCAGGCCGACACCGCCGCCCTGGCTGAAGCCGGCCATGACCCCGCAGGCGCTCCAGTAATTGCGCATACCCGGAACCGGGCCGACCAGCGGGTTGCCGTCGGGCGCAAAGGTAAAGGGTCCGTGAATGACCGATTTGATCCCGGCGGTTTCAAGCACGGGGAAGCGTTTGTAGGCAAAGGCGATGCTGTCTTCGATCTTGTCGAAGTCATCGGGCAGCAATTCGTGGCCGAAATCCCACTTGGTCCCGTCGACCGCCCAGGGTCGCGCCTTTTGTTCGTAGAACCCGATGCACAGCCCGCGCCCCTCTTGCCGCAGATAGCTTTCGCCGCCGGGGTCGATGACGTGGGGGTGCTCGGTGTCGCGCTCATGGATCTCGGGGATATCGTCGGTGACGATGTACTGGTGCTCCATCGGGTGGAGGGGGAAATAGATGCCCGCCATCGCGCCCACTTCGCGGGCCCAGAGGCCGCCGGCATTCACGACATGCTCAGCATGGATGGTGCCCTTGTCGGTCACCACGTCCCAACTGCCATCGGGTCGCTGGTTCGTTTCCTTGACCATGCAATGGGTTTCGATGGTGGCCCCGCCCATCCGCGCGGCCTTGGCATAGGCGTGGGTGGTGCCCGATGGGTCAAGGTGCCCGTCGAGCGGGTCATAAAGCGCACCGATGATACCGTCGGTGTTGGTGATCGGTGCGAATTCCTTGATCTGTTCGGGGCCGAAGATTTCCGTTTCCAGCCCCATGAAACGGTGTTTGGCGCGCTCGGCGACCAGCATGTCGAACCGGTCCTGATTGTCGGCCAGCGTCAGGCCACCCACGTGGTGCAGGCCGCATGACATGCCCGTCAGTTCCTCAAGCTCCTTATAAAGATGGATCGTGTAACCCTGCAGGGCGGCCATGTTGGTGTCGCCGTTCAGTGTGTGAAACCCGCCCGCCGCGTGCCACGTGCTGCCGCTGGTCAGTTCCGACCGCTCCAGCAGCATGACGTCGGACCAGCCGAGTTTCGTCAGGTGATACAGAACGGAGCATCCGACGACACCGCCGCCGATGACCGCAACACGTGTGGTGGTTTGCATGAGGCCCTCCCTCGGGGTTTTTTCGACAGGTTGCGCGGGGGCTGGGGTGAATACCAGCCCGAATGCGACATGGCTTGTCGTTTGAGGGCAGCGGTTTTGGCCGGACGGCGGCTTTGTCTATCCCGATTTCAGGCTGGCATAGAACGACCGTATCGAGGCCCGTTCCCCCCGGCCCAGTTCGCTGCGTGCAAGGCGCCGCCGTGGCGGCAGCTTCGACAGCGCAAGCAATGCGCGCAGACCCTTCGTGTCCATATCGTCCATATAGGCGAGGCTCACCGCACCGCTCAGCCGCGATGTCGTCCGGGTCTCGATCCGGATCTCGCCCGCCGCCAGCTCACAGGATAGCCCCTTTTGGATCAGCTCTGCCATCGCTACGCCCACGGAATGACTTGGTCGGAAATTCGCCTCATAAAGACCGGTCATCACAAGCGCCCCTTCAAGCCGCAGCATGCCCGCATAAAGGATACAGGGGATCTGGGTCGTGTAGCGTTCGCGCCGCCATGCCCGCAGGATCATGATGGTAATCTGCACCACGATAACGGCAAAGCACGCGCCCGCGAGCGTGGCATAAACGGATGCGATGCGCAGGGCCGCGCTGATCCGGTCGGCCCGGTGTGCGGCCCAGCCCGCTTCGCTTGCCGTCTGCCCGGCAAGGGGCGATGGCGCATCCAGCGCGGTGGCGACTTCGTCTTCGGGCGTGATGCCTTCGATCTCCGGGCAAATGCGCTGAACGGTTCGCCTGAGTTCTTGCAAGCGGTCTTCGATGGCGTTTTCGCTGGCAAAACTGCGCGCCGCCGATGTCCCGCCTGTGACACCCGCCAATCCGTATGACAACGCGTCAGCGACGAAAAAGCTGGCATCGAAAAAGTCCTGGGCGCGTCCCGCATCGGTGAGGCGTTTTTCGAGAGTGCTGTGATTGATCGATGTGGTCAGCCGGACGAGCGCTTGGTATTCTTCTTCAAGCGGGCTGCGGCTGGTATCGAAGGGATCGGGCCCGAGATGCGTGAGACGCCAGAGATCGGGAAGGGCTGCGCATCCGGCGGCGCGTGAGGGCTGGGAAAATCCCATCATGAGTATCGCCAAAGCGACGAGGCTGAGGCAACGGGCAGATGTCATCGCGCTTTACCAAGCTATCGGGTCGGCGATGCCATAGGACAGAACTCTGAAAATGCCCTTAAGGGCATGTTTGACCGATCAGCCGCTCGGTGCCGGATCGGCCGGCATCACCGACGCATCGGACCCGGCTGTCCGTTCGTAGCCGATCAGGCAACGCCGCGGCGCGATCGTCGATTGCGACAGGCACGTATGAAAGGTCTTGCGATCGATGGCAGGCAGAAAGCTCACCCCAACAGATTGCGTTAGCGGTCGGCTTGTGCGGCCCTCGATCTCCATACCGTCGCAAATGACGGTGCAGCAGAGCCCCTTCTTGACCATGCGCGCCTCGCGTCGGGAAGGCGATGTAAGGGGCTGGAACGTGGCGCCTGTCCGCCCGAGCACGACAAGCTCGCCCTCGATCTCTGCCACGCCGACCTGCAGCCAAGCCGGTATGGCGCAGCGCCGCCGTGCGCTCAGAAGAAGGACGGTAAAGATATAAAGCACATAGCCCAGACCAAGGATCATGACCGCGCCCAAAAGGCCAACGACCATGGTCGCCGTGTTTCCGACCGTCGCCTTACCCGAACTCTGATCCAGCTGATGGCTGTCCTCGTCGTGCGAATGCTCAGCGTATGGTTGGCCGTCGCCAAACGCATTGGGCGGCGCGTCGGCAAGCTCCGGACAGACATGCAGGACAATCTCCCGCATCCGCGCCAGCCGGTCCCGGAACGAACCCCTTTGGGCGTAATCGTGGGCGGCCGCTGGCCCTTTCTGCAGGCCGGCGACCGTGTACATCACGACATCGGAAACAAAGATCGAGGCATCGCTGTAAGCGCCAGGATGCCCGGCCTTTTGCAGGTTCTCTTTGATTTCAGCGTGTTTGAGCTGCCGCAGCATCCGGTCGAGCGCGCGCAGGACGTGGTTTTGCGGTTCGCGCCCGGGTCGGAATGCGACCGGTTCGACCTGAACGATGACACCCAGATGCGGCAATTCGGGGCAGTTGTTGGCGCGGCTGGTCACTGGCATAACGAAAGCCAGCAGCAGCGCCACGATCCATACACCAAATTGCCAAAACTGATTTGATCGTGCCGGGCCGCACATTACCACCATCCTGCGATCGCCTCTCTAAATCGACGCTAGGGCAAGGGTATGAATGACCCATTAAGAAATGCGGAGGACCTAGACGAGTTCCTTGATTTTCAACCCTGTAACACGGTTTCCGTTGCGTGAGGTTACCTCGAACCGAAAGCCGTGGAACGAAAATACCTGACCGACCGTGGGGATCATCTGCGCCTCGTGGATCACAAGGCCCGCGACGGTGTTGGCCTCGTCGTCGGGCAGGTTCCAGTCGGTGGCCCGGTTGAGATCGCGGATGGTCATCGCCCCGTCGATATGGAAATGACCATCCTCGCCGCGTTTCACCTGATGTTCGGCCTCGGGGTCGAATTCGTCAGTGATCTCGCCCACGATCTCTTCGAGGATATCCTCCAGCGTGATCAGACCCTGAAGGCTGCCATACTCGTCGACGACCAAGGCAAAATGCGAGCGTAGGCGCAGGAATTCCCGCATCTGGCTGTCGAGCGTCGTCGTTTCGGGCACGAAATAGGGTTTCATCGCGACCGACGCGATCTGGAACCCTTTGAGATTGCTTGCATCACCTTCGGGGCCACCGATTGCCTGGTACATCGCGCGCAGCAGGTCCTTTGCGTGGACGACGCCAATGATGTTTTCCGGCTCTTCCTTGAAGACCGGCAGGCGGGTGTGGTTCGACTGCAGGCATTGTTCGAGGATCGCCTGGGGATCCGCATCCAAATCGATCATCTCGATGCCCGAACGGTGCAACATGATCTCTTCGACAAAGCGTTCGCTCAGATCAAGAGCGCCAAGGATGCGGTCGCGGTCTTCCTTCTCTACGACGCCTTCGGAGTGGCCCAGTTGCAGGGCTCCGGCGATCTCTTCGCGTACGGCCATGATGTGGCTGTCAGGGTCAATCCGGACCCCGAAGATCCGCAACACCCCGCGCACAAGCAGGCGCACGGCAGCCACGATCGGGGCAAAGACACGAACGACGATACCGATCGGGGCCGATACGAAGGATGCGGCCTTTTCGGAGTTGGTGATGGCGTATGTCTTGGGCAGCACCTCGGCGAAGATCAGCACAAGCAGCGTCATGACCAGCGTCGCCAGGGCCACGCCGCTTTCGCCGAAGGCGCGGGTAAAGATGGCTGTCGCAAGCGAGGCGGCCAGAATGTTGACCAGATTATTGCCCAGCAGGACGCTGCCAATCAGCCGCTCGTTGTCTTCGGTGATCTCAAGTGCACGCTCGGCTCCGCGCGATCCTTTGTCGGCCTGGGCCCGCAGCTTTCCGCGCGAGGCCGCCGTCAACGCCGTCTCGGACCCCGAGAAGAACCCCGAGAGTACCAGCAGAAACAGGATTACGCCGCATGTCGTCCAGAATGCCGCGTCAAGAACAGGGGTGGGGTCGTCCATCAGGGTCGCTTTGATATGATGATGTGGTTATGGGGCCGCGCCGCGCTGCAATCAAGGCGTGGGATCATTCCGGCTCGCCCGCGGGGTCGGATGACTTTTGGGCAAGGGGATGCTTTTCGAGCACAAGCTCGTTGAGCCGACTGTCGACAACATGGGTGTAGATCTCGGTCGTGGCAACGTCGGCATGGCCCAGCATTGTCTGAATCGCCCGCAGATCGGCGCCGCCCTCCAGCAGATGGGTGGCAAAGGCGTGGCGCAGTGTGTGTGGAGTGACCTTTGCCGGGTCGATACCGGCGGCAGCGGCCAGATCCTTGACGAGACCGTGAAACCAGATCCGGGTCAGGTGCCCGGCCGCGCCCCGCGACGGAAACAGAAACCGGGATGGCGGCGCGCCCTTGGCATGGGCCTCATCATCAAGTTCGTCCCGCACGCTCAGCCAGACGTTGAGCGCCAGCCGGGCAGGGGGTGACAGCGGCACCATCCGTTCCTTGCCGCCCTTGCCCAGAACCAGCAGCATCTGCGGATTGCCCCGTGCCGAGGCGACGGGCAGGCTGACAAGTTCGCTGACCCGCATGCCTGTCGCGTAAAGAAGCTCAAGCATGCAGGTGTTGCGCAGCTTGTCGGCCTTGGTCCGGCCAAAGCCGCGCGCCGCCTCCAAAAGCTGTTCGACCTCGGCCTGATCCAAGGTCTTTGGAAGACGTTTCGAAGGGCTGGGCCCGGTGATCTGAATTGCCGGGTTGTCTTTGCGCCACCCCTCTTCGAACGCGAAACGGTAGATCTGTTTGATCGCACTCAGCCGCCTGGCGCGGGTGGACGCAGCAAGACCCTGTGCCTCGCAATGGATCAGATAGTCTTCGATGTCTGAGCGTTGCAGGGTTTCGAACGATTGGTTGCGGGGCTGCATCCATGCGACGACGTCTTTCAGGTCTCGCCCATAGGCCAACAGGGTATTGGTCGCGGCCCCCAGCTCAGCGGCCTGGGCCTCCAGAAAGACCGAGATCCATTGCTGGCCAGTCATGTCGCGGCCCCGAGGATCAGGATCTGCAAGGCGGCTTTGCGCGCCCGGTCTTCGAAACCCAGACCGCGCAACCGGGAAAGGCCCGTTCTTAACTGGGCGACGTCACCCATGACCCCCGCCTCGACCGCGTCGAGCGCATCAAGCAGGGACACGCCCAGACTGGACGCGCCCGGCGCATCACCCGGCCCGGAAAACGCGGCATAGATCGTTTCCTCAACCGGTGTGGTCAGGGGTGGGTTGGTTTGCTGGCCCTGTGCCAGATCGACAAGTAGCGGTGCGCGCTTTGCAAGAGCCGGATAGAGCCGCACCGCATCGTCGGTTGCACCCCCCAGCAACATCATCTCGAAGGCCGTATTGGCGGCCAGTCCGGTGAGCGCGTGATCTTTCAGGCGCGGCGCAAAGAGGTTCGCGAACGGAACCGCAAGACGCGAGGCCCGGATCGATGCCCATGCCTCGGGCAGCGTCTTGGCCACCGCATCGGTGCTTTGGGCGCTCAGCGCCACATCCAGCCGCTGCACGGCCTCGACCCTGTCCCAGATCCCGCCGGATGCAGCGGGTCGGCGGCCGGTATAGATACCCAGCAGCCGGTTTTCGGGCAGCGCCCCGGTTTCCGATAGCCGTTCTGCCGCTTCCAGTTGCGCCTTCCAGCCGACCCGATCACCCAGATCGGCATTGGCAAAGACGCGGGGCAACACGCGGGTCGGGATTGGGGTGCCGATCGCTTCGAACAGCCGGAAATCCAGTGGATCGGGGCGTTCCGGGATCGCCAGGTCAGGCTCGCCTTCATAAAGCTCGGGATCGAGAAAGCGCGCCAGAACATCTGCGCGTGGACGGGTCACCAATTCCAAGGCCTCTGACGTGCCCAAGAGCAGAACCGCAGTATCCCAATCGCCGCTGCGGGCGCCGCAAAAGACGCGAAACGCCTCGTCATTTGCAAGATGCGGGTTGGCGGCCAGAACCGCGCAGGCCTGAGCCTCGCGACCCGCAATAAGGCTCAGATCCATGAAGCGCCGGAAATGGTCCGGTGAACGGTCGGGGCCTGCCTGGATGACCAGGTCAAGCGCGGGGTCGAGCGCGCCAAGGCGGGTCAAGGCATCGATGCGGGCCAGATCAAAGCCGGTGGTGGCGCCGGATGGCGGATCGGCCTCGGCCAGAAGAAGGGTATAGTAGAGGGTCTGCAGGGCGGGCACTGTCGGCTCGGACATGCCGTCGATGCGGCGGGCGACCACCTCTGCGCGCGCACCGGCCCAGAGCTGATCCGGCAAGCCCGTGATGTCAGAGGGAACAAGGCCGATGCGTCGGCCCGCCTCGTCATCCAAAGGGGCCACGCTGACGCCCGGCACCGCACCGCTGGCGGTCACGGACGGCTCGATTGTCTCCGGCGCGATGGCAGACAACGCTTCTTCGCTCAGCCAGTCGATTGCCGATAACGGACGGTCCTGCGCCCAAGCGCAGCTGGCCCAGATCATTCCTGCGATGGTAACTGCGCTAATCCGCATTCAGAATGACCGGCTCCCGCGTCTCGGTCTGAGGAGCCGAAAAATCAACTCCGAAAAATGGCCCGAGATAGGCATAGCCCATCAGGCCGATAAACCCAATGATGATCAGGTAGATGAATATCTTGAACGCACGCCCCATTTTCTTGCCCTGCCAAAGCCTTTTCTCGTTTTGCGTTCAGCATATATGGCCTTTTTACCAAAATCACGTCATTGACAGAAGAATGAGCGAGATTCAGCAGTTAAGCCCATCGTACCACTTGAAAAAAACTGTGGTAATGGTGGGGATGATGGGCGCTGGCAAGACCGCCGTGGGGCGGGCGCTGGCCGCGCGGCTGGGTGTTCCGTTTCTCGACAGCGACGCCGAGATCGAGGCGGCCGCGAACATGACGGTGCAGGAGATTTTTGCCCGTGATGGCGAGCCGTTCTTTCGCGACCGGGAAGCGAAGGTGATCGCGCGGCTGCTTGAGGAAGAGCGCGGGATCCTGTCGACCGGCGGCGGTGCCTTTCTGGCCGAGGGGAATCGAGAGGCGATCACGGACAAGGGGGTTTCGGTCTGGCTTGATGCCGATCTCGACCTGCTCTGGAACCGGGTACGGCACAAGGATACGCGCCCGCTGCTCCGGACGCCCGATCCCAAGGCAACGCTGGCTGACATCTTCGCCGCGCGAGTGCCGGTCTATGCCAAGGCGGATCTGGCGGTGAAGGCCGATCCGTCCTATTCGATCGGCGATATGGTGGACCGGGTCATCGACGCCCTGCTGGTACGGCCTGACGTTCTGGAGAAAAACTATGCGTGAAACCGTGCGGGTCGATCTGCCAGGGCGGGCCTATGACGTCGTGATCGGCCCCGATTTGCTGGCGGAAGCGGGCGATTTGGTCGGTCCGGTGCTGCAGCGCCCGCGCCTGGCCATTGTGTCCGACGAAACGGTTGCGGCGCTGCACGGCTCTGCGCTGCAAAGCAGCCTCGGCGCGGCCGGGATCGAAAGCACGCTTCTGACCCTACCCGCCGGTGAGGCGACCAAGGATTGGGCGCGTCTGACGCAGACGGTGGAATGGCTGCTCGATCAAAAGATCGAACGGCGCGATGTGGTGATTGCCCTTGGCGGTGGCGTGATCGGCGATGTTGTCGGGTTTGCCGCCGCGATCCTGCGGCGGGGCGTGCGGTTCGTGCAGGTGCCCACGTCACTTCTGGCACAGGTCGACAGTTCGGTCGGTGGCAAGACCGGGATCAATACGCGGCACGGCAAGAACCTCGTCGGAGCCTTTCATCAGCCGAGCCTCGTTCTGGCCGATACGAGCGTGCTTGGCACCCTGACGCAGCGCGATTTTCTGGCGGGCTATGGTGAGGTCGTAAAATATGGGCTGCTGGGCGATGCCGCGTTCTTTGCCTGGCTTGAGGAAAGCGGGCTGGCGCTCGCCGCAGGTGACATGGCGGCGCGCGTTCATGCTGTGCGTCGCTCGGTTGAGATGAAGGCCGATATCGTGATGCGGGACGAGACCGAGCAGGGAGATCGCGCGCTGTTGAATCTCGGGCACACGTTCTGCCACGCTCTGGAGGCGGCGACAGGTTATTCCGACAGGCTGTTGCACGGCGAAGGGGTCGCCATCGGCTGCGCCCTGGCGTTCGAGCTTTCCGCGCGTTTGGGGCTCTGCAGTCAGGAGGAACCCAGCAGGGTGCGTGCCCATCTGGCCGAGATGGGGGTGAAGCGGAACCTCACCGACATCCCGGGTGACCTGCCCGGGCCGGACGCGCTGCTGGATCTGATGGGGCAGGACAAGAAGGTGATCGACGGCAAGCTCCGCTTCATTCTTGTGCGGGGCATCGGGGATGCCTTTATCAGTGCCGATGTACCCCCGGCCGCGGTGCGGGCCGTGTTGGCCGATGCCGCAGCACCTGCGTGATGCGGCGGAACCGGGTGATCGTCTCAATCAACGGACCGGACGGGTTGCATTGCGTTGATCTGTTTGAGCGCGCTGACGGGACCTTTGGCTATGCCCTTTGCCGACGGGATCCCGAGGATGGCAGCGGTTGGCGGTTTCTGGGCCATTACGAGCAGGAAGTATTCCGCTCCGAAACCGCCGCGCGAGCCGCGATGCGCGAGCAGATTGCCTGGGCGCTCTAATCCTTCAACTCGCCCTCCCAGTATTCGGCCGCCATATCCGCGCGAATGACCCGCATGAATTTGTCCAGCCCTTTGCTGGGGAAGGTCCGCAGCGGAGTGCCATTGGCCATGATCCCGTATTTGTCGCTGTCGGTATAGTGAAAGAGATCTGCCGTCTGCATCCCCGATAGCGCGAGATAGCGCAGGTTGTCGTCACTGTCGTTTTCGATCTGGAACGGGATGCCGGTACCGGCCTCGATATGGATGACATCCATGGCTTTGACCGGGTAATCTTGGTTGCCGTAATGCAGCGTTCCGGCGCCTGACAGCACGATGAACATCTCATCGTTGATGTAGTGGTAGTGACGTGGCCACGCTTTTGATCTTGGTGGGACAACGGTGAGATTGATGCCGATCTGGCGGGTGCCGAGTTTTGCGCCGATGAAGCCAAGCTGGGCCTCAAAAGCATCGCCACGGCGGGGATTGGTGTCGGTGAAGTCGGGGTCTTCGAGAATAGTGTCGATGTTGACGATCGGGGCTTTGGATGAGTCGGTCATGAAATGCTCCTGATGAAAACGGTGCCATCAGTGTACGAGCCTCTGTAACGACACGATGACGACCACCGCCCGCCCCCTTTCGCCTTCCTTAACCTCGGGGCCCTAGAACCCATCCCCGGTTAACCACCGCGCCTCCTCAAGGCGCAAACCAAGGAAAACAGGTGTGAAGAGCGTGTCCATATGGGCGACACGCCTTGTCAGACACCCGCGC